>NZ_BAAAXC010000015.1:3855309-5532853 GCF_039535395.1 Nonomuraea roseola | reverse complement strand
CGCCTCAGACAGCGTATCGCGAGTCGCGGTCGTGGTCGACTTCGGCGACGCCGAGACCGACGCCTACCCAGGCGAGCAGCCGCCCGCCGCGCTCACCAGGTGCGTCAGCGGGGCCGAGGGGGCCACGGGCGTGGACCTCCTCTCGCTCGCCGGCAGGGTGCGCGCCGAGGGCGCGGGCGCGGTCCTCGCGGTCAACGACTACCCCGCGAGGGCGAAGGGCGGCTCAGAGGTCGCCGCCGCGCCCTCGGAGCCTGCCGAGGGCGGCCTTCCCGTTCTGTGGATCGCGGGAGGCGCGGGCGCCGCGGTGCTCCTGGCGGGAGGGGTCCTCGTGGCGCGACGCTCCCGCGGGCGTGCCACGCTGTGAGGCGTGCTTGTCAGGTTCATCGGTACGGCGGGGCGCGAAGGCTGGCCCTCACCCGGCTGCTCGTGCGTCTCGTGCGCGTCGCTCCCATCAGGATCGCGGTCACCGCTGGAGGTGGTGGTCGACGAGGCGCTCAGGCTGCCCGGTGAGGGGCTCGCGCCCGGCTACCGCCTCGACGGTCCCGTCCTCGTCGCCCCTGACGGCTCCCGGCTCCTCTTCCCTCCCTTCCCCGCACCATCCGCCTGGGCCTCCCCTCGGGAGGCGGCCTGCGACGTCGTGCTGCTCGATCTGATCCGCGACCCCTTCGTCCTCGGCGACCTGCGCGGGCGCGGCGTCGTCAC
The DNA here is from genome assembly GCF_039535395.1 of Nonomuraea roseola. Taxonomy (NCBI): domain Bacteria; kingdom Bacillati; phylum Actinomycetota; class Actinomycetes; order Streptosporangiales; family Streptosporangiaceae; genus Nonomuraea; species Nonomuraea roseola. Next base: position 5,532,151 of record NZ_BAAAXC010000015.1, on the reverse strand, counting down.
CTCCTCGACCCATGTGGTCGCCGTCGGGCTCGACCACCGCGTCAGGCCCGAGGAGCTGGCCAGGCGGCTGGCCCTGTGGGGGGCGAGAGCCGTACCCGACGGCGGCGTCCTGGACACCTCCCACACCCCCTCGCCCATGCCGCCTCCCGCGCGGCGCACGCTGCTGCTCGGCGGCTCACGCTCGGGCAAGTCCGCGGAGGCCGAGCTACGGCTGGCCGGCGAGCCGCACGTCACCTACCTCGCCACGGGGCCCTCGGGTCACGGCGATCCTGAATGGGCCGCGCGGGTGGCCGCCCACCGGGCCAGGCGCCCCGCGCACTGGGCAGGCGAGGAGACGACCGCGCTGGCCGAGGCGATCGCGCGGGCCACGACGCCGCTGCTGGTGGACGGGCTCGGCACGTGGCTGGCGGCGATGTTCGACGAGGCGGGCGCGTGGGAGGAGCCCTCCCGCCGCGACGAGGTCGTACGGCGCTGCGACGAGCTCGTCGAGGCGTGGCGCTCGACCCCCCAGCGCGTCGTCGCGGTGTCGGACGAGGTCGGACTCGGCGTCGTCCCCTCCACCTCCAGCGGGCGCGCCTTCCGCGACGCGCTCGGCCGGCTCAACCAGCGTATGGCGGCCGAGTCCGAGGATGTCGCACTCGTCGTCGCCGGCCGTCTCCTGCCCTTGTAGGCACACCGCTTCCAGCGGCGCGGCGGACCGGCCTCGGCAGGCGCGCCGCTTCAAGGGAGAGCAGCGGACGGCGCGGGCCTCCTCCGACCTCCGGAGGCACGCGCCGCCTCAGGGGAGCGGCGGACGGTGTGGATCTCCTCCTGTCTAGGTGGGCGCGCTGCTTCAGGGGCGGGGGCTGCGGACCGCGCGGGCCGACCAGCGCCCTTCCAGGCGGTCCACGCGCAGCTCGCGCCCGAAGCACTCCGAAAGCGCCGGCGCGGTCAGCGTCTCCTCCACGGGACCGGCCGCCAGGATGCGGGTGTCGCGCATGAGCAGCGCGTGCGTGGTCGTGGCCGGCACCTCCTCCAGGTGGTGCGTCACCGTCACCGTGGTCAGCCCTTCGCGCTCCGCCAGGTCCTCGACGGCGGTGATGAGGTCCTCGCGCGCGGGGAGGTCGAGGCCGGCGAAGGGCTCGTCGAGCAGCAGCATCGCCGGCTGGGCCATGAGCGCCCTCGCCACCCTGATCCTGGCCCTCTCCCCCTGCGAACACACCATGAACAGCCGGTCGGCCAGGTCCTTGCAGCCCATGTCGGCCAGCAGCGCGTGCGCCCTGTCGTGCTCGGCCTGCCCGTAGCGGTCCCAGAGCGGGGCACTGGTGCCGGTGTGCCCGGTGAGCACGACGGTGTGCGCGGTCGCGCCCTCCTCCTCCAGCAGGCTCTCGTCCACCAGGCGCTGGCTGGCGGCGACGAGGCCGATGTCGCTGCGCAGCTCCCTGAGGTCGACCCTGCCCAGACGGCGGCCGAGGACGGTGGCCGCGCCTTCGGTCGGATGCCGTACGGCCGCCGCCAGCGACAGCAGCGTGGTCTTCCCCGCGCCGTTGGGACCGAGGATCACCCAGTGCTGGCCGTAGGCGACCCGCCAGTCGATCCCCGCCAGCAGCGCCCTGCCGACCACCTTGACACTGACACCTTCGAGTTCCACGGCATGCATCCGGCCACCCTAGCCACCGCCGCTCCACCGATCGGCCCGAGGGTTCGAGATACAGGGCCGCCATCAAGGGGTACGGGGGGTGTCCGACGCAACGAGGGATGTCCGAGGCAACCAGGGGTGCCCGAGACGAGCGGGGGTGCCCGAGGCGAGCGGGGGTGCCCGAGGGGTGGGGTGGGTGGGAGCTTAGGATCGGCGGTCATGGTCGGGTCGGCGGGGCTGCGGTTCGCGGTGGGGACGCTGAGCGTCTTCCCCGTCAGGGTGGACCGGGTGGATCGCGAGGTGGCCGGTCACGCGATGGTCCTGGCGCCGGTGGTCGGCCTCGCGCTCGGGGTGGTGAGCTGCCTCCCGCTTCTGCTGCCTGGCTCGGGACTGCTCGAAGCGGCGCTGGCGCTCGGGCTCCTCGCGGTGCTGACCAGGGGGCTGCACCTGGACGGCCTGGCCGACCTCGCCGACGGCCTGGGCAGCGGGAAACCCGCCGCCCAGGCGCTCGACATCATGAAAAAGTCGGACATCGGGCCGTTCGGGGTCGTCACGCTGGTGTTCACGCTGCTCGTGCAGTGCGCGGCGCTCGCGCAGGCGGGCCCCGCGGCGCTGGTGACGGCGTGTGTGACAGGACGGCTGGCGCTCACCTGGGCCTGTGCCGACGGCGTCCCCTCCGCCAGGCCGGGTGGTCTGGGCGACATGGTGGCCGGCACCGTACGCCGCCGCACGGCCCTCCTGGTCACCCTCGCCGTGGTGGCCGTCGCGGGGGTCGCGGGCGTGGCGCTGTCCCGGTTGGCGCTCCCGATCGCGGTCGTGGCAGGGCTGGGGGCGGCCATGGCGCTGCTCCACCACGCCAGGCGCAGGCTGGGCGGGGTCACGGGTGACGTTCTCGGAGCGCTCGTCGAGACCGCGACCACCGCCGTGCTCGTGGTGTGCGCCGCGACCGGCTGACCCCATGCTCAACCGGCCGCATCAAGCCGGCCGTTCCGGTCAGCCGATGTGATCAGCCGAGCCGTGCTCAACCGGCCCATGTGATCGGCCGATCCCTGGTCAACCGGCCGATGTGATCGGCCGAGCCGCGCTCAACCGGCGGTGATCGGCCGAGCTCTGGTCAGCCGGCCGGCTGCTCCTGCCGGACGGGCCAGCGCCTGAACACCAGCGCGGTGAGGACGGCCAGCACCGCCCAGCCGGCCAGGCCCGTGATGCCCGCGACCACGGTGTCCGGCGGGGCCGCCGCGTCGCCGAGCATGAGCGCGAGCGAGGCGGCGGGGTTGAGCGCCGCGTGGCCGATCACGGCGGGCCACACGCTGCCCGTCCTCAGCCGCAGCCAGCCGAACAGCATGCCGGCCAGCACGCAGAACCCGACGAACAGCAGCGCCGCCCACGGGCCGAGGCTCGGGTAGTTGTAGCCGAGGGCGGTGGCCGGAGCGTGCCAGAGGCCCCAGATGACCCCGGACAGCACCAGCCCCGCGAACACCCCTCGTGAGGCCACCAGCTTGGGCAGCAGCCAGCCGCGCCAGCCCCACTCCTCGCCCAGCATGGGCACGAGGTTGAGCACGGGCAGGAGCAGGGTCGAGACCGCCAGCTGGACGAGCAGCGCGGCGTGCGGGTCGCCGGGCAGGGGCATGCCCGTGGCGCGCATCGTGGCGGTGAACAGGCTGAGGCGTCCGAGGTCGAGCGAGACGAGCCCGAGCGCCGCGGTCATGGCGAGCGTGCCGTACACGACCAGCGGGACGGCCGCCCAGGTCGCGAAGAACAGCCCGATGGTGCGGCCTCTTCGCTCGCCGAGGGTCAGGCCCGTCTCGCGCGCCCACGCGCGGAACGGGGTGCGCCTGACCGCCCACACGGCCAGCACGCCGAGCGCAGGGGTGAACATCATGAGGCCGACGAGAGGGCCGAAGGAGGGGTCGGCCAGGCCGCCGCCGAGCCAGAGAGGGAGTGCGGACAGCCAGGCCAGGCCGTACGCCACGAGCAGGAAGAGCAGGATCACGAGCGTCTCCGGGCAGAGGGGAACGGGGGGAGGCTCACTGCCGCGAGCGGTGGGGGTCGGCGGGCAGGAAGGGCTCGTGGCGGTTGGTCATCGTCCGACGCGCTCCGCGAGCAGGGCGTTGAGCAGGGCCGCGCCGCGGGCGGCGTCGTCGACGCTGACGACCAGCTGGCCGCCCGAGTGGTAGCGCAGCACCAGGCAGTCGCCGCCGCGCAGCATGATCGCCGCCATGCCCGGCACGCCGCGCAGCCCCCAGCCGCCGACCTGGCTCGGGTGGCGCACCTCGGACCACGCGCTCTCGATCTTGGAGAGCCTGATCCTGCGCACCGGCCAGCCGAGGGGGCCGAAGCCGATGGCCACGCCGTCCTGGGTGATCCGCACGGTGGCGGAGGAGGTGAGCAGCCCTGCCACCAGCAGGATCACCGAGACACCGAGCAGGCCGAAGGCCGCGCCCTCCATCAACCCCAGCGCCGTGGACGCGCCCAGCACCAGCGCCACGACGCCCGAGGCCACCGCCAGCGCGGCCAGCCAGGCGTTGGAGACGCGGCTGACCCACACCGAGCGCTGTCCCGCCTTCAGCCGCAGCCCGGGCGGGGCCTCTCCCGGCTCGGGGGCCTGGTCGGGAGCGCCTTTGAGGAGGTAGCCCGCCAGGACACCGGCCGCGGCGGCCACCGCCATGGTGACGGCGACGCCCCACCCGAGGGGCCTGGCCCGCGTCCAGTCGGAGACGTCGAGGTTGGAGTAGACGATCGACAGCTCCATGCCGATCACGAACAGGCCCCAGCCGACCAGGAAGCCCCACCAGTAGGCGCGGCTCAGCCGCCGCTCGAAGGCCTTTCCGTGCAGGGCGACACCGATCATGATCGCGAGTGCCACGAGCGCCATGGCGACGGTGAACAGCAGGTTCTGGGTGAAGGACATGTGGTTGTCGGGACCCGCGCCGCTCCAGTGAGTGGCCAGAGGGTCGGGAAGCCTGTCACGGAGGGCCAGGGGGACGCCCACGAGGACGGCGGTGACGATCAGCCCCCAGATCCCCGCCGCTGTCAATGCCCTGTTCATGGCAGCTCCTTCAGTACGTCGATGAGGTCGTCGCGGCTGTAGCCGTACTTCTTCGCCTCTTCCAGCAGGTCACGTGCCCGCTGGACGATGAGCGCGCGTCCCGTCGGGACACCGGCCACGCTCACTCCCCGCCCTCTCCTGAACTCCAGGAGCCCTTCGTCGCGCAGGTCGCGCAGGGCGCGGAGAACGGTGTTGGCGTTGATGCCGAGCGCGTCGGCGAGGTCCCTTGCAGGAGGGAGGCGATCCCCCGCCGCATAGGAGCCGTCGCCGATGGCGCGCCTGATCGCCCCGGCGACCTGCTCGTGCAGGGGGCGGGGGTCGTTGAGATCGAGCGTGAGCAACATGGTGCTATCAACACTAGCACCATTTCTTGGGAGAGTATTGGTAGGATGAACCCCTGTTTATGAATAAGCCGCCAACCGTGGATAGCATCGGTCTACGTGACCACTGTGCGGCTGAACTCAGCAGATCCCGTCTCGTTCGACACCGACGCGTTGGTCGTCGGATTCGTGTCCGGCCCGCAGGGCCCCCGCTCCTCGATCGAGGCGGTCGACGGCGCCTTCGAGACGGCGCTCGCCACCGTCGCCTTCACCGGCAAGGCCGGCGAACTGGCCAAGATCCCCACGTTCGGCGCCATCACCGCGCCGCTGCTGGTCGCCGTCGGTCTCGGCGACTCCGCCGACCAGGAGGGCCTGCGCCGCGCGGCGGGCGCGGCCGTCCGCTCACTGGCCGGCACCGCGCGCGCCGCGCTCGCGCTGCCCGCGACCTCGGCCGAGGAGGCCGAGGCGGTCACGCTGGGCGGCCTGCTCGGCGCCTACGACTACAGCCGGTACCGCACCAACGGCGAGCGTAGGGCTCCCGTCGCCGAGCTCGACGTGCTGACCTCGGCCGGAGGCTCCGCCGAGCGCGCCTCGATCGTCGCCGACTCCGTCGCACTGGTCCGCGACCTGGTCAACACCCCGCCCTCCGACCTGTGGCCCGCCAAGTTCGCCGAGATCGCCGAGCAGGAGGGCGGCAAGGCCGGTCTCAGCGTCGAGGTGCTCGACGAGAAGCAGCTCAAGGAGGGCGGCTACGGCGGCATCGTCGGCGTCGGCCAGGGCTCGGCCAACCCGCCGCGCCTGGTCCGCCTGTCCTACACCCACCCCGAGGCGGCCAAGACGCTGGCCTTCGTCGGCAAGGGCATCACCTTCGACTCGGGCGGCCTCTCGCTCAAGCCGTCCTCCGCCATGGACTGGATGAAGTCCGACATGGGCGGAGCCGGCGCGGTCTTCGGCGCCCTCGTCGCCATCGCCCGCCTCGGGCTCAAGGTGAACGCCGTCGGCTACCTCTGCCTGGCGGAGAACCTGCCCAGCGGCACCGCCACGCGCCCCTCCGACGTGCTGACCAGCTACAGCGGCAAGACCGTCGAGGTGCTCGACACCGACGCCGAGGGCCGCCTGGTCCTCATGGACGGCATCGCCCGCGCCGCGGAGGACGACCCCGACCTGATCGTCGACGTCGCCACCCTGACCGGCGCGCAGATCGTCGCCCTCGGCTGGCGTACGGCGGGCGTCATGTCCAACGACGACGCCGTTCGCGAGCACGTCGTCGAGGTCGCCAACTCCGTGGGCGAGGGCGCGTGGGGCATGCCGCTGCCCGAGGAGCTGCGCAAGGGCCTCGACTCCCCCATCGCCGACATCGCCAACCTCCAGCCCGAGCGCTGGGGCAGCATGCTGGCCGCCGGCATCTTCCTGAAGGAGTTCGTCCCCGAGGGCAGGCGCTGGGCGCACATCGACATGGCCGGTCCCGCCTTCAACAAGGGCGAGCCGCACGGCTACACCCCGAAGGGCGGCACGGGCGCCATCACCCGCACCCTCATCGGACTGGCCGAGAGGGCCGCAACGGGCCTTAACAAGTGAAAAGATGACGGCATCACCATCCGACAAGGAGCTTTCCTGTGGCCTACGACATCGTCGTCCTAGGTGGCGGTAGCGGCGGCTACGCCTGCGCACTGCGGGCGGCAGAGCTGGGCAAGACGGTCGCGCTGATCGAGAAGGACAAGATCGGCGGCACCTGCCTCCACCGCGGCTGCATCCCCACCAAGGCCCTGCTGCACTCGGCAGAGATCGCCGACGAGACCCGCGAGAGCGAGGCCTACGGCGTCAAGGCCCGTTTCGACGGCATCGACGTGCCCGGCGTCCACGCTTTCAAGGACAAGATCGTCACCCGGGCGTGGAAGGGCGTTCAGGGCCTGCTGAAGTCCGCGGGCGTCACGATCGTCGAGGGCGAGGGCCGACTCGTCGGCCCCAACCGCGTCCAGGTGGGCGCGGAGGTCTACGAGGGCGGCAGCATCGTGCTGGCCACCGGCAGCGCCCCCAAGTCGCTGCCAGGCCTCGAGATCGACGGCGAGCGCGTCATCACCAGCGAGCACACGCTGAAGATGGATCGCGTCCCCACCTCGGTCATCGTGCTGGGCGGCGGCGTCATCGGCGTGGAGCTGGCCAGCGTCTACCGCTCTTTCGGAGCCGAGGTCACGATCGTCGAGGCGCTGCCCCACCTGCTGCCGCTGGAGGAGGAGTCGAGCTCCAAGCTGCTGGAGCGGGCCTTCCGCCGCAGGGGCATCAAGTACGAGCTGGGCGTCTTCTTCGACAGCGTCAAGACCACCGACACCGGTGTGGTCGTCACGCTGGCCAACGGCAAGACCCTCGACGCCGAGCTGCTGCTGGTGGCCGTGGGCCGCGGCGCGGTCAGCGCGGGCATGGGCTTCGAGGAGCAGGGCGTCACGATCGAGCGCGGCGCCGTGGTCGTCGACGAGCACTGCCAGACCAGCGTGCCCGGCGTCTACGCGATCGGCGACCTGATCCCCACCCTGCAGCTGGCGCACGCCGGCTTCGCCGAGGGCATCATGGTGGCCGAGCACATCGCGGGCCTCAACCCGCCGCCCATCGACTACGACGGCGTGCCGCGCATCACCTACTCCGACCCTGAGGTCGCCTCGGTGGGCATCACCTCCAAGCAGGCGGCCGAGCGGGGCATCGAGATCGTCGAGCAGGTCTACGACCTGGCCGGCAACCCCAAGAGCCAGATTCTCGGAACCTCGGGGGCCGTCAAGGTCCTCGCCCAGAAGGACGGTCCCGTCGTCGGCGTCCACATGGTCGGCCGCCGCATCGGCGAGCTCGTCACCGAGGGCCAGCTGATCTACAACTGGGAGGCGCTCCCCACGGAGGTCGCCCAGCTGATCCACGCTCACCCGACCCAGTCCGAAGCCATGGGCGAGGCCATGCTGGCGCTGGCCGGCAAGCCCCTGCACGTCCACAACTAAGAACTCGAGGAAGTCATACCCATGCCGGTCTCCGTACAGATGCCCCAGCTCGGCGAGAGCGTGACCGAGGGCACGGTAACCCGTTGGCTGAAGAAGGAGGGCGAGCGCGTCGAGGCCGACGAGCCGCTCCTCGAGGTGTCCACCGACAAGGTCGACACCGAGATCCCGTCGCCGTCGGCGGGTGTCCTTACCAAGATTGTCGTCGCCGAGGACGAGACCGTCGAGGTCGGCGCCGAGCTTGCGATCATTGACGAGAACGGCACGGAGGGCGCCGCCGCCCCGGCTCCCGAGGCCGCGCCCGAGCCGGAGCCGGAGCCCGAGCCGGCTCCCGCGCCCGCCTCCTCGATCCCGCAGCCCGCGCCCGCCGCGCCGCAGGCCGCGCCCGCCCAGCAGGCTCCCGCGCCCGCTCGTGCTCCCGAGCCCGCCCAGGCCCAGGCTCCGCAGGCCCAGGCCCCGCAGGCGCCCGCTCCCGAGCCCGCCCAGGCTCAGGCGCCCGCCCAGGCTCAGGCCGCCACCCCGCTGCCGTCTGGTGGCGACAGCCCCTACGTCACGCCGCTGGTGCGCAAGCTGGCCAACGAGCACGGCGTCGACCTCGACTCGCTGAACGGCACCGGCGTCGGTGGCCGCATCCGCAAGCAGGACGTGCTCGAGGCCGCCAAGTCGCAGCGCGACCAGGCCGCTCCGGCTCAGGCCGCCGCTCCGGCCGCGGCGCCCGCCGCTCCCGCCGCCCAGGCGCCCGCCGCTCCCGCGGCAGCCGCCCAGGCTCCCGCGGCCGCGCCCGAGCCTGTCCAGGTCGACACCACGCTGCGTGGCCGTACCGAGAAGATGACGCGGCTGCGCCAGACCATCGCCAAGCGCATGGTCGAGTCCCTGCAGACCGCCGCCCAGCTCACCTCGGTCGTCGAGGTGGACGTCACGAAGATCGCCCGGCTGCGCAACAGCGCCAAGGACGAGTTCTTCCGCCGTGAGGGCGTCAAGCTGACCTTCACGCCGTTCTTCGCGATGGCCGCCGTCGAGGCGCTCAAGCAGCACCCGAAGCTGAACGCCACGATCAACAACGAGACCAACGAGGTGACCTACTTCGACGTCGAGAACCTCGGCGTCGCGGTCGACACCGACCGTGGCCTGCTCGCGGCGGTCGTCAAGAACGCCGGCGACCTCAACCTGGCCGGCCTGGCCAGGAAGATCACCGACGTGGCCGAGCGCACCCGCGACAACAAGGTGACGCCCGACGAGCTCACCGGCGGCACGTTCACGCTGACCAACACCGGCAGCCGCGGCGCGCTGTTCGACACGCCGATCCTGAACCAGCCGCAGGTCGGCATGCTCGGCACCGGTGCGGTCGTCAAGCGTCCCGTCGTGCTCGACACCCCCGAGGGCGAGGTCATCGCGGTCCGCTCGATGGTCTACCTCGCGCTGACCTACGACCACCGCCTGGTCGACGGCGCCGACGCGGCGCGCTTCCTCACCACGATCAAGCGCCGCCTGGAGGAGGGCCGCTTCGAGGCCCAGCTGGGTCTGGCGTAACACCCGAGGTGATCACACCGGGCGCCCGCGGAGCTCTCCGCGGGCGCCCGGCCCCTTTCCACCGCCGGTACGGCGGACGCGGCGGCCCCGGGCGTAGGGTGGATGAATGGCGATCATCGTGACGGGCGCGTCGGGGCTGCTGGGGACCGCGCTGGTCACCGCGCTGAAGGCCGAGGGCCACCAGGTCGTACGGCTGGTGCGCACGGCGCCGCGCGGCACCGAGGAGTCGCGATGGGATCCCGAGCGGGGCCTCGTGGACAGGTCGTCGCTCGAAGGCGCCCACGCCGTGGTGCACCTGGCGGGCGCGGGGCTCGGTGAGCACCGCTGGAGCGAGGCGTACAAGAGGGAGATCGTCGCCAGCCGCGTCGAGGGCACCAGGACACTGGTCACCGCGCTGAGGGGGCTGGAGCGGCCGCCTGAGGTGCTGCTGTCGGCCTCTGGAGCGGGCTTCTACGGCGATACGGGCGACCGGGTGACCGACGAGAGCGGGCCGCGCGGTGAAGGCTTCCTCGCCGAGCTCTGCGAGCGCTGGGAGGAGGAGGCGGCCGCCGCCGAGCAGGCCGGCGTCAGGACCGTACGGCTGCGCACGGCCATCACGCTGAGCGGCAGGGGCGGGGCGCTCAAGCAGATGCTGCCGGTGTTCAGGATGGGACTCGGCGCGCCGCTGGGGTCGGGGCGGCAGTGGTGGGCCTGGATCTCGCTGGACGACTGGGTCCGCGCAGCTCTCCATGTCCTGAAAAATCGTGATGTGGTGGGGCCGGTCAACCTGACCTCCCCCGAGCCGGTGACCAACAAGGAGTTCACGAAAGCCCTGGGCAGGGCGGTGAAGAGGGCGACGATGCCGGTCGCCGTGCCTGGCTTCGCGCTGCACACCGCGCTCGGCGGCTTCGCGGACGAAGGGTTGCTGATCGGACAGCGAGCCGTCCCGGCGAAACTGCTTGACACAGGCTTCAGGTTCCTGCATCCGACCCTCGACGACGCGCTGACCGCCGTACTCTAGTGAGCCATTCGTCCGACTCACCCGTGGGGGTTACACAATGAGCAGGTCAGGACAGTCGCACATCCTCGCCATCGGCGGCGGCTCCTTCAGGCAGACCGCCCGATACGGTTTCATCGAGGCCAGCCCCCTGCTGCGCTACGCCCTTGACCTCACGGGCCAGGACCGGCCGAAGCTCGGCCTGCTGGCCACCGCGACGGGTGACGACTCCGACTGGCTGCTGAAGATGTACGGCGCGTTCGCGGGCTGGGACGTCGAGGTGAGCCACCTGACGGTCTTCCCGATGCCCAATGTCGAGGACCCCAAGGCGTGGATGCTCGAACAGGACATGATCTACGTCAGTGGCGGCAGCGTGGCCAACCTGGCGGCGCTGTGGCGGCTGCACGGCCTCGACGAGGCCTTCGAGGAGGCCTGGAAGTCCGGCGTGGTGCTGGCGGGGCAGAGCGCGGGCGCGCTGTGCTGGCACGTCGGCGGCAACACCGACTCCTTCGGCCCCACGCTGCGGACCTGGGCCGACGGCCTGGCCATGCTCCCCTATTCCTGCGGCGTCCACTACAACTCCGACCCCCAGCGCCGCCAGCTGTTGCAGGCGTCGGTCGCCTCGGGCGAGCTGCCCGACGGCTACGCCGCCGACGAGGGCGTCGGCCTGCACTACGTGGGCACCGAGTTCATCCAGGCCGTCACCGTCGACCCCGCGGGCTACGCCTACAAGGTCGAGCACGACGGCGCCGGCGGCGTCAAGGAGTTCAGGATCGAGCCGAGGCTTCTCACGGCATGACGGCTGAGCTGGGGCAAAGGAAGTCCCACGGGCGCGTTTCTTGTGAGTAACCTTGTTCTGTGGCGAAGCTGACGATTGTCCGTCTTGGCGTGGACGTGCCCTACGAGCAGGCCTGGGCTCTCCAAAGACGCGTTCACTCCCACAGGGTCGCGGGATCGCTCGGGGACACCGCGCTGCTGCTGGAGCACGCCCCGGTCTACACCGCGGGCAAGCGCACGGCGGCGCACGAACGGCCGGCTGACGACACCCCCGTCGTCGACGTCGACAGGGGCGGGCGCGTCACCTGGCACGGGCCAGGCCAGCTCGTCGGCTATCCGATCATGCGGGTCGGCGACATCGGAGCCTACGTCCACGCGCTCGAGGACGCCATGATCCAGATCTGTGCCGACTTCGGCGTGGCCGTGCGCAGGATCGAGGGGCGCAGCGGTGTCTGGGTGCCCGGCGAGGGCGGCCCCGACAGGGCGCTGGGCGCGATCGGCATCAGGATCGCGGGCGGCGTCACGATGCACGGCTTCGCGCTCAACTGCGCCAACGACCTCAGGTGGTTCAACAGGATCGTGCCCTGCGGCCTTGCCGACGCGGCCGTCACCTCGCTGTCGCAGGAGGCGGGGCGGCGCATCGTGGTCGACGAGGTCATGCCGTACGCGGAGAAGCGGCTGGCCGAGGCGCTGGAGGCCGAGCCGTACGAGATGCACGAGGAGGACCTTCTCCAGGCGGTGGCCAGACAGCGCTGACATCGTCCTGAGCCGCCTCTAGGATCGGCGGCATGCGCAGGATCGCCGCGCTCGCCGTGTCCCTCGCCGTCCACGCGCTGACACTCGGCTTCGTCGTGCTCGGTGTGCTCATCGTCGTCGGCTCCCCCTCCCTGTTCCTGTCCTGGATGCTCGGCGCCCTCCTCGTCGCGATCGGGGTGCTGCTGCGTCCGCGCCTAGGCCGCCTGCCCGACGACGCCGAGGTGCTCGCCCCCTCCGCCGCCCCCGAGCTGTACGGCCTGGCCGCGCGCGTGGCGCACGAGGTGGGCGTGCCGCGCCCCGCGCAGGTCGCCGTGCTCGACCTGTCCACCGCCGCGGTCTACCTGAGGCTCGGCGTGCGCAGGGCCCCCGTCCTGCTGGTGGGGCTTCCGCTGTGGCTGGCCGTCTCGCCGAGGCAGCGGGTGGCGCTGCTGGCGGGCTCCTACGCCACGGCCGTCACCGACGACGGCCTCCTCGTGGAGGGCGCGCTGTCCACGCTCGGCGAGTGGCGGCACTCGCTCCTGGGCGCCGAACCGCTGAGCGCCCGCAGGGAGGCCGACGTCGCCATGGCGATGTCGCTCGGCGCCTGGGCGCCGAACTCCTCCTACAACGCCGTCGGCCTGCTCGGCAGGCTCGTCGGCAGGGCCTTCGGCTGGCCCGTGCTGATCGTCGAGCACGTCCTGACCAGGCTGGCCGAGGCGGGCGGCGCGCAGTCGGCAGGCCGGTGGCGGGCGCTCGCGCTGCGGGCGACGACGGAGGAGGACCTCGCCGACCTGGAGGAGCTGATCGCCAACGGCAGCTACCTGGCGCCGATGCAGGCGGCCGTGCTGCGCGGCGAGAGCGTCGAGGCGATCAGGGAGTCGGCGCTGACGAGGGCCAGGCTCGCCCCCGACGGCGTGCTCACGTCGGCCCCCGGCTCCCCGCTGCTCGACGCGGCCGCCTCGGCGGTCATCGACACCGAGCTGAGCAGGCACTACACCAGGGCGGCACGCGGGTTCGGCCTCATTACCTGAGAGACGTAAGCTTGAACGGTGACCGTTGCTCCTGAAGGCCGTAAGCTCCTCCGCCTGGAGGTGCGAAACGCCGAAACCCCTATTGAGCGCAAGCCCCCGTGGATCAAGACCAAGCTCAAGACCGGTCCCGAGTACACCGAGCTGAAATCGCTGGTGCGCAGGGAGGGCCTGCACACGGTCTGCGAAGAGGCCGGCTGTCCGAACATCTACGAGTGCTGGGAAGATCGCGAGGCGACCTTCCTCATCGGCGGCGACCAGTGCACCCGCCGCTGCGACTTCTGCCAGATCGACACGGGCAAGCCCAAGGAGTACGACAAGGACGAGCCGCGCAGGGTCGCCGAGTCCGTGCAGCAGATGGGCCTGAGGTACGCCACCGTGACCGGCGTCGCCCGTGACGACCTGCCCGACGGCGGCGCCTGGCTCTACGCCGAGACCGCCCGCCAGATCCACGCGCTGCTGCCAGGCTGCGGCGTCGAGCTGCTGGTCCCCGACTTCAACGGCGACCAGGCCCAGCTGGAGGAGGTCTTCTCCAGCAAGCCCGAGGTCTTCGCGCACAACATCGAGACCGTGCCGCGGATCTTCAAGCGCATCCGTCCCGCCTTCCGCTACGAGCGTTCCCTCGGTGTGATCACCAAGGCCCGCGAGGCGGGGCTGGTCACCAAGTCCAACCTGATCCTGGGCATGGGCGAGGAGCGCGAGGAGGTCGTCCAGGCCATGCGCGACCTGCACGAGGCGGGCTGCGACCTGCTGACGGTCACCCAGTACCTGCGCCCCACGCCGCGCCACCACCCGGTGGAGCGGTGGGTGAAGCCGGAGGAGTTCGTCGAGCTGCAGGCCGAGGCCGAGGCGATCGGCTTCGCCGGGGTGCTGTCCGGGCCGCTGGTCCGCTCCTCCTACCGGGCGGGGCGCCTCTACCAGCAGGCCATCGAGGCTCGCCAGATCGTCTGACCGATCATGTGAAAGGACCGCGTCCCACCAGGGGCGCGGTCCTTCTCGCATTCTCGATGTAACGCAATGGTCACAAACCTATCGATTAGTAGGTTTTCTGGTTAACACTGACTGCGTGGACTTCGACGAACTGATCAACCAGCTGGACCTCTCCACCAAGATCCGCCTGCTCACCGGCGCGGACATGTGGTCGCTGCCCGCCGTCCCCGAGATCGGGCTCGACCGGCTCGTGATGAGCGACGGCCCCATCGGCGTGCGCGGCGAGCAGTGGACCTCCGCCGACCCCTCGATCGCCCTGCCGAGCCCCACGGCGCTGGCCGCCACCTGGGACACCGGCCTGGTCCGCCAGGTGGGCCGCCTGCTGGCCCAGGAGGCCAGGCGCAAGGGCGTGCACGTGCTGCTGGCGCCGACGATCAACCTGCACCGCTCCCCCCTCGGCGGACGGCACTTCGAGTGCTTCTCCGAGGACCCCTACCTCACCGGCGAGCTGGGCGCCGCCTACGTCGAAGGCGTGCAGGAGGGCGGGGTCGCCACCACGCCCAAGCACTTCGTGGCCAACGACTTCGAGACCGACCGCTTCACCGTCGACGTCAGGGTGAGCGACAAGGTGCTGCGCGAGGCGTACCTGGCGCCGTTCGAGCGGGTGGTGCGCGCGGGCGCCTGGGGCCTGATGACCGCCTACAACTCCGTCAACGGCACCACGATGACCGAGCACTCCGAGCTGGTCAACGGCGTGCTGAAGCAGGAGTGGGGCTTCGACGGCTACGTGGTGTCCGACTGGACCGCCGTGCGCTCCACCGAGGCGGCGGCGCTGGGCGGCACCGACGTGGCGATGCCCGGGCCGTTCGGGCCGTGGGGCGACAAGCTCGAGGAGGCCGTGCGCGAGGGCCGGGTGCCCGAGTCTGTCGTCGACGACAAGGTCCGCCGCATCCTCCGCCTGGCCCACAGGGTCGGCGCGCTGCGGCCGCCGTCCGGCGCCCCGGCCGAGCGGGCCGAGCACGCCGCGATCGACGGGGTGGCGCTCGCGCGGGAGGTGGCGGCGCGCTCGTTCACGCTGCTCAAGAACGACGGCGACCTGCTGCCCCTCGAAGACGTGACGAGCCTGGCGCTCATCGGCTCGGCCGCCGACGAGGCGCGGATCATGGGAGGGGGAAGCGCGCAGGTCTTCCCCGACCGCACGATCTCCCCGCTGGAAGGGCTGCGCGCCCGCGGCGAGGTGCGCTACGCCCTCGGCACCGACCCGAGGGTGCGGCTGTCCCCGCTGGCCGCACCGACGACCGCGCAGTTCCTCGACGCGGAGGGGCGGGTGCTCGCCGAGCACCCGCTGGCGACGACGGAGGCCAGGTGGGTCGGCCAGCTGCCGCCCGACGTGGACGGCGAGCGGCTCAGCGCGGTACGGCTGCGCGCCGCCTACACCCCCGACCTCACCGGCGCGCACGAGCTGTCCGTCGCGGGCGTGGGCCCCTTCACCGTGCGCGTCGACGGCGAGACCGTCTTCGACGCGACCATCGAGCTGGAGGGCGACGACCCCGCCGCGGCGTTCCTGTCGCCGCCCGAGCGGCGCGTCGCCGTCGAGCTGACCGAGGGCAGGGCCTACGAGCTGGAGGTGACCCACCCTGCGGGCGCGTTCGGCGGCATGGCGTTCGTCGCCTACACCCTCGGCCACGCCAACCCCTCCCCCGGCGACGACGTCCTCATCGCCCAGGCGGTGGAGGCGGCGCGGTCGTGCGAGGTGGCGGTGGTGGTGGCCTCCACGACGCTCGAGGTGGAGAGCGAGGGCTTCGACCGCGAGAACCTGCGGCTGCCCGGCCGTCAGAACGAGCTCATCGCCGCCGTCGCCGCCGCCAACCCCCGCACGATCGTGGTCGTCAACGCGGGCTCTCCCGTCGAGATGCCGTGGATCGCCGACGCGGCGGCGGTGCTGCTCACCTGGTTCCCGGGACAGGAGGCGGGGCAGGCCCTCGCCGACGTCCTGTACGGCGACGCCGAGCCGGGCGGCCGCCTCCCCACCACCTGGCCGGTACGGCTGGCCGACAGCCCCGTCGTCGACGTCACGCCCGTGGAGGGACAGGTCCCCTACGAGGAGGGCGTCTTCATCGGCTACAGGGGCTGGGAGAAGCTGGAGCGCACGCCCGCCTTCTGGTTCGGGCACGGCCTGGGCTACACGAGCTGGTCCTACGACTCGATCGCCGCCGAGGGCTCGACCGTGACGGTCGCGGTCACGAACACGGGCCCGCGCGAGGGACGGGAGGTCGTGCAGGTCTACCTCTCGGCCCCGACGCCCGACGGCAGGCCCGCCAGGTGGCTGGCCGGCTTCGACGTGGTGGAGGCCGCTCCCGGCGAGACGGTGCTGACGACGGTGTTCCTGCCCGAGCGCGCCTTCCAGGTCTGGACGGACGAGGGCTGGACGACCGTGCCAGGCGAGTACACGGTCGAGGCGGGCCGCAGCGTCGCCGACAGGAGACTCGGCGCGACCACCAAGATCTGAGCCGTCATCACGAGCGCCCCCGCGAGCCACGCCGCTCGCGGGGGCGCTCGTCGTGAGCCCCTCCCGGTCATCCTCAGGATGACGCGCGGGCGCGGGCGCGCCGCGCACGATCGGCGCCACGCTCGTCGAGGAGCTGGCCTCCAGGGGCTACGCCGTCGTCACCGTCGACCACACCTACGAGGCGGCCCAGGTCGAGTTCCCCGGCGGCAGGCTCGAACGCACCGCCTTCCCTCAGCGGCCGACGCAGGAGGACATGGCCAAGGCGCAGCGGGTCCGCGAGGAGGACATGAGGTTCGTGCTCGACCAGCTCGCGCGGCTCGGGCGCGGCGACAACCCCGACGCCGAGCGGCGCGGGCTGCCTGCCGGCCTGCGCGGCGGCCTGGACCTGACGAGGGTCGGCGCGCTCGGCCACTCCATGGGCGGAGCCACGGCCGCTCAGCTCACGCACGGCGACCGGCGCGTCGACGCGGGCGTCAACCTCGACGGCGGCTTCCGCGGGTCGGTCGCGACCACCGGCGTCGCCAAGCCGTTCCTCCAGATCGCCGCGGAGAACCACACCAGGGCGAGCGATCCGTCGTGGAAGTCGTTCTGGGACAGGTCCACGGGCTGGAAGCGCGAGCTGCGCTTCACGGGGACGGCGCACTACAGCTTCTCCGACGCCGAGGCGATGGTGCCCCAGCTCGCGGGGGAGCTCGGCGTGCCGGCGAGCGACATCATCGGGACGATGGATCCCCGCCGCGCCGTGACCGCCCAGCGCGCCTACGTCAGCGCCTTCTTCGACCTGCATCTGAAGGGCAGGCAGACCACGCTGTTCGACGGGCGGAGCAGCCGCTTCCCCGAGGTGAAGCCCATCCCCTGAGGGGCCGCCCACGATGAGCCGCGCAAGGACGGGTCACGTTTTCATCTCCGGCGGGTGGTGTTTGTATCCTTCACAACATGGCTAAGCCCGTAGACCCAGAGAAGCCGGGGCGCATCAAGCAGCTCCGCATGATCGCGAAGATCATCCAGCAGGCCAACCCCAAGGGGATGCCGATCGTCTTTCTGTCGGCGGTCGCCACGCTGGCGGTGGTCATCGTGATCGGCCTGGTCACGGGCTGGATCTGGTATTCGATCTTCATCGGCATCATGCTCGCGTTCACCGTGGGCCTGATCGTGTTCGGCCAGCTGGCCCAGCGCGCCCAGTACTCCATGCTCGACGGCCAGACCGGCGCGGCCGCCGCGGTACTGCAGGGCATGCGGGGCAACTGGGAGGTGACCCCCGCGATCGCCGCCAACCGCGACCAGGACCTCGTGCACCTGGTGGTGGGCTTCCCCGGCATCGTGCTGGTCTCCGAGGGGCCGGGCAACCGCGTGCAGAAGATGCTGGTCGGTGAGAAGAAGCGGCTGCAGCGCGTGGTCATGGACGTGCCCGTCTACGACATCCAGTGCGGCGACGGCGAGGGCCAGGTGCCGCTCGGCAAGCTGCAGCGCCACCTGATGAAGCTGCCGCGCAACCTCAAGAAGCCGGCCGTCAACCAGGTCAAGGACCGGCTGCGCTCGCTGCCGAAGAACCTGCCGATGCCCAAGGGCCCGATGCCCAAGGGCGCCCGCATGCCGCGCGGCCCGAAGATGCGCTAGTGCTGTCGGCGTCGTCGCGGGCCAACCGCTTCTGGTGGGACGGCAACGCGGACGAGTACCAGGTGGAGCACGGAGACTTCCTTCGCGACTCCGGCTTCATCTGGTGTCCCGAGGGGGTCGACGAGGCCGAGGCGCACCTGCTCGGCGACGTCGCGGGCAAGGACGTGCTGGAGATCGGCTGCGGCGCCGCCCAGTGCGCGCGATGGCTGTCGGGGCAGGGCGCGAGAGTGGCGGCCTTCGACATCTCCCACCGCCAGCTGCGCCACTCCCAGCGCCTCGACCTCGACACGGGGCTGCGCGTTCCCGTCGTGCAGGCCGACGCCGAGAGCCTGCCCTTCGCCCCTGCCAGCTTCGACCTGGCGTGCTCGGCCTTCGGCGCGCTGCCGTTCGTGGCCGAGCCGCTGCGGGTCCTGCTCGAGGTCCGCAGGGTGCTGCGGCCCGGCGGGCTGTTCGTGTTCTCGGTGAGCCATCCGATCAGGTGGGCCTTTCCCGACGACCCGGGCGAGCGGGGGCTCACCTCCGACCGGTCCTACTTCGACCGCACGCCGTACGAGGAGAGGGACGACGAGGGCACGCCCACCTACGTCGAGCACCACCGCACGATGGGCGACTGGGTCTCCCTGGTGGTCGCCTCAGGTCTGACCGTCAGAGGCCTGCTGGAGCCCGAGTGGCCGCGCGGCCACGACCGCGTGTGGGGCGGATGGAGCCCGCTCAGAGGCCACCACCTGCCGGGCACGGCCATCTTCACCTGTAGCGCTTAGCCATGGCGTGGAAGACCTCCTTGGGCTCCCCTCCGGGCATCCTGACGACGCCGTAGGAGGCCAGGTCGTCCTCGCCCTCGTGGCTGTACCCGGCGAAGGTGAACCAGAAGGCGCTGTCGACGCCCTCGGCCTCGAAGACGTCCATGAGCTCGCTGAAGTAGCGGGCCTGCTCGCCCTCGTCGCGCACCGCGCCGGCGGGCGGGCGCCAGGCCATGCCGCCGAGCTGTCCCGCCCCCGTGTAGGCGCAGGTGCCGAACTCCGTGACGGCGACCGGCTTGCCGTGCTCGAAGTGGCCGCGGATCTCCTCGGCGAAGCTGCCTGCGTTGTAGGCGGCCCGGTAGGCGTCCACGCCGACCAGGTCGAAGGGGGTCCAGTCGATGAACTCCCACGGGCCAGAGGCGTAGGTGACGCGCCCGCCGAAGCGCGGCCTGACCGCCGCCTCCACGATGTCGGCGAGGAAGAGGCTCAGGCGCTCGAGCACGGGTCCGAGCCTGCCCCACCACTCCATGTCCGCCATGGCCATGGCCTCCATGCGCTCCATGTAGGTTTCACCCGACATGAATCCCCGGCCGAAGGCGCTGGTCTCGCATCCCGTGACGAACACCACCTCGGCGCCTGCCCTGCGCACCGCTTCGGCCCGGTCGGCGCAGTCGGCGTAGAGCCCGGTCATCTCCTCGGGCGTCAGGTCCACGGGGAAGGGCGCGAACCACACCTCAAGGCCGGCCGCGGCCGCCTGCTCGGCGGCCACCGACAGCCGCTCGGGCACCACCCCCGACACCCGTACGGCGGTGCAGCGCAGCTCCTCGGCGATCACCTTCATCTCCCTGGCCACGTCGGCGGGGTCGAAGGTCTTCCTGGAGAGATCGGGCAGGAAGCCCGTGTCGTAGTTGATGCCCCTGGCGCGCACGTCAGTGTCCCCTCATTCCGTTCTCGAGCAGGTCGAAGGCGAGTTTCACCGCGTCGTCCGTGAGGCGCCCCTCGAAGAACAGCTCCTGCAGGGCCGTCACGGTGGACATGAGCTGCGCCGCCATCAGGCGGGCGGTGATCTCGTCCCGCTCGGCGGCCAGCACGGCCGCCAACTCCGCCCGCTGTCCCGCCTGGACCGCCTGCAACCCCACGAGCAGCGCGGGGCTGCCGGAGATGATCCTGACCAGGGTCGCCACCTCGGGGGCGTCTGCCCGGACCATCAGGGCGCAGTGGTCGCGCACCGCGTCGACGACCGACCGGCCGTCCTGGCGGGCGGCGACGATTTCCGCGAAGTCCTCCTTGACGCCGTCGAGGACCAGCGACTCCTTGGAGGGGAAGTACTTGAACAGCGTCACCTTCGCCACCTCGGCCGCCTCGGCGATCTCGTTGACCGTGACGTCGTCGAAGCCCCGCTCGGCGAACAGCCGCATCGCCACCTGCTCGATGCGGCAGCGCGTCTGTTCCTTTTTACGCTCGCGCAGACCAGCCATACCGAAACCATACCAGGTTCACAGATGAACCGGGTTCAGAATTTGGGGCGCCTGCCCTACATGCGCACGACCATGGTGTTCGACACCCTGTCGTGCACGCCGCGCTGGTCGCGGTCGAAGATCACCGCGGGGACGGCCAGGCAGAGCAGGATGGTGCGCACCAGCACGGGAAGCCACCTGGGCCGCCCGCCGTCCATCGCCGCGACCCTGATGCCCATCAGCCGGTGGCCGAAGGTCTGGCCGAGGAAGCCGACCAGCAACAGGTACTGCACCGCGAAGATCGCCACCGGCACCCACGGCGACTCGGCCGGGTTGATCCGAAGCAGCGCCTGGGCGATGGCCCACGTGCAGATCAGCCAGTCGATGACCAGGGCGCCGAACCTGCGCCCGAACCTGGCCATCGAGCCGCTGCCCTCCTCGGGCACGCCCAGCCGCTCTCCCGGGTACCCGAGATCGACCCCCGCCGACCTCACCCCTCCCAGCCAGGTCTGGGTCCACCGGGGCTGCTCCTGCTTGCCGCTCATACCCCAACGGTATCCGCCCGGGGTGCCGGTCCGTATCATGCCTCGACACCCCCCGAAAGGCACGAGCCATCCATGTCCCCCGACGATCTCGACGACCGCTTCAACGCGCTCGTCTCCCAGGTGGAAACCGAGCAGCGACGCCCGAAGACCACCGCCCGCCCGTCCCGCCGCCGGATCACCGTGGCCGCCGTCGCCGTCGCGGCGGTCGCCGTCGTCGCCGTGCTGATCGCGGCGGGAGGCACGGTGGCGGGCAGGCTGCCTGACCTGCTCGCGGCCGTCGAGGCCGCGCTGCCGACTCTCGGACCCGTACCCGAGGAGACCGAGCCGGTGGCCGGCTCGCCCGAGGAGGTGGGGCCCTTCGAAGGCTCCAAGGCCGAAAGCTACCCCAACGGTGCGGCGGGCCTGGTCATGCCTCCCGCCAAGGCCATGCACGGCCTGTCGAAGAAGGACGTGGCCACCGCCCTCAAGCGGGTCAAGGCCCTCATGGCCGCCTCGCACCTGGACGTGCCGACCCTCATGGGAGGCAGGCCCAAGGCCTTCGCCGACCTGCTGCCCCCGGAGGAGCGCGCCTGGTTCAGGAAGAACCTCGACAGGACCCGCGGGTTCGCGGCGAAGGACGACTTCAACACCAGGGCGTGGGTGCACAGCTTCGCGCCGAAGACCGCCGAGCTGGCCACCCCTGTCGTCAAGGTGAAGGGCAAGACCACGCTGGGCCGCTACAGCGACGACGGCCGCACCGGCGTGAAGATCTCGATGAGCTACGTCTTCGTCTACGCCGTCCAGCGCCCGGGCCAGCCGTGGACCCGGCACCGGGTGGTCTCCCACCACGTCGGCGAGGCGCACGTCTACCGCGAGGACGGCGAGTTGGTCGTCTGGGTCTACACCTGGAACACCGGCGGCGTGACCCCCGCCAGGTGCGACGTCGACGACTCCTTCGTCCACCCTTTCTATCCCGACTCGCCGCGCGACAAGGTCGCCGAGCGGGCCACCGAGCACGCCGGCGACCCCTACGACCTCACTCCCGAGGACAACGAGGAGTGCACGATCTCCTCCGAGACGTGACGGGCTTAACACATGCGAAACAATCGGGACACGGGCTGGAAACGGCCGACCCCTACGGTCGGCCTGATAGCCCATGCCCCTGGGAGGTTCGAGAGTGTTTAACTCCGCCGACGACGTCCTGAAGTTCATTAGGGACGAAGGGGTGCAGTTCGTCGATGTCAGGTTCACCGACCTGCCGGGGACGACGCACCACTTCACCTTCCCGGTCGAGAACTTCGGCGCGAACGTCTTCTCCGACGGCCTCATGTTCGACGGCTCGTCGATCCGCGGTTTCCAGGCCATCCACGAGTCGGACATGCTCCTGCTGCCCGACCCCTCCAGCGCCGTGCTCGACCCGTTCCGCCAGCACAAGACGCTCAACATCAACTTCTTCGTGCACGACCCGCTGACCGGCGAGGCCTACAGCCGCGACCCGCGCAACGTCGCCCGCAAGGCGGAGGAGTACCTCAAGGGCACCGGCATCGCCGACACGGTCTACTTCGGCCCCGAGGCCGAGTTCTACATCTTCGACGACGTGCGCTTCGAGACCAACCAGCACTCGAGCTACTACTACGTCGACTCCATCGAGGGCGCCTGGAACACCGGCAAGGCGGCCGAGGGCGGCAACCTGGGCTACAAGCCGCGCTACAAGGGCGGCTACTTCCCCGTCCCGCCGATGGACCACTTCACCGACCTGCGCTCCGAGATGGTCCGCAACCTCATCGAGAGCGGCATCGAGGTCGAGATGCAGCACCACGAGGTCGGCACCGCGGGTCAGGCGGAGATCGACTTCAAGTTCGGCACGCTGCTCAAGACGGCCGACAACCTCATGCTCTACAAGTACGTCATCAAGAGCACGGCCCTCGAGTACGGCCACACGGTCACCTTCATGCCGAAGCCGATCTTCGGTGACAACGGCTCGGGCATGCACTGCCACCAGTCGCTGTGGAAGGACGGCTCGCCGCTCTTCTACGACGAGGTCGGCTACGCGGGCCTGTCCGACACCGCCCGCTACTACATCGGCGGCCTGCTGAAGCACGCGCCCTCGCTGCTGGCCTTCACCAACCCGACGGTGAACTCCTACCACCGCCTGGTGCCGGGGTACGAGGCGCCCGTCAACCTGGTCTACTCCCAGCGCAACCGCTCGGCCTGCGTGCGCATCCCGATCACGGGGTCCAACCCGAAGGCCAAGCGCATCGAGTTCAGGGTGCCCGACCCCTCCTGCAACCCGTACTTCGCCTTCGCGGCGATGCTGATGGCGGGCATCGACGGCATCCGCAACAAGATCGAGCCGCCGGAGCCCGTCGACAAGGACCTGTACGAGCTGCCTCCGGAGGAGGCCCGTCTCGTCCCGCAGGTGCCCGGCTCGCTGTCGGAGGTCCTCGACGCGCTCGAGGCCGACCACGACTACCTGCTCGAGGGCGGCGTGTTCACGCCCGACCTGATCGAGACGTGGATCGACTACAAGCGCACCAACGAGGTCGACCCGATCCGCCTGCGCCCGCACCCGCACGAGTTCGAGATGTACTACGACGTGTGAGCGCGTCATGTGAGTAGGCCGTCGGCCGTGCCCGCCCCGGGCGCGGCCGACGGCCTTGTCAGCTGCGGTCGGTACCTGAGGCACCGAGCCTCGCCGGCCGGGCGCCTCGGTCAGCGCGCGGAGCAGCTCTCCCCCCACCTTCACCACCGAGAGCCGCCGGCCTGGCCATGGCCTTCGAACTGGTCGAGTCCGCCCAACGGCGCCCGCCTGAAAGATCTTGGTGCACGCGATGGCGGTCCCTTCTCCACCGGATCCGCGCGGATACCCGTGACGCCCTGCTGCGCAGGGCTCGGTCCGTTCGTTACCTTCTGGCGCCCGCGCCCGTCATAGGAGCGACGGCCGTGTAAGCCCACGGTCGTCGGACCAACGACGAGATGGGAGACCAGGGTGCTGACGAACCTTATGTATGTGACGGTCCACGTCACCGATCAGGACCGCGCGCTGAAGTTCTACTCCGAAGGGCTCGGCCTGGAGAAGCGCGTCGACTACCCGGGGCCGGAAGGACGCTTCCTCACCGTGGGCGTCGCCGACAGTCCGGTCCAGATCCTCCTCTGGTCGCATGCGCCGGCCGCGGGACAGCCGGTCGAGCAGCGGCCGGGTGCCGCCTCCGGTCCGCTCATCCTTGAGTCGGATGACCTGAGGAAGGATTTCGAGGTGTTTCGCCAGCGAGGCGTAACATTCGAGCAGCCCGAACCGGAGGACTACCCGTTCGGCGTTCGCATCGAGGCGGTGGATCCGGACGGCAACCGGATCTCGCTCCGCCAGCAGCGCCGCCGCAACCGTGCCGATGGCTGACCGGCCGTAGACCATGCGACGATCCAGGCCCGTCATCACCCATGAGCAAGCAGATCCGAGGAAGACCACAGGATGACTGACACCAACCGGACGGACCTGCTGGCCGAAGCGTTCGAGGCCCAGCGCGACCGGTTGAGCGCGGTCGCCTACCGCGTGCTCGGATCGCACGCCGACGCTGAGGACGTGGTCCAGGAGGCCTGGATGCGGCTCGCCCGCCAGGACGCGACGACCATCGCGAACCTGGCGGGCTGGCTGACCACGGTGGTCGGCCGGATCAGCCTGGATGTCCTGCGGTCCCGCCAGACCCGCCCAGAGGCGTCCTACGGAGACGGGTTGTCCGAGCTCGTGATAACGGTCGACGACAGCGCAGAGCCCGAGGAAACCGTGTCGCTCGCCGACTCGGTGGGGCTCGCGCTGCTCGTCGTCCTGGACGCGCTCGGGCCCAGCGAGCGGCTGACGTTCGTGCTGCACGACCTGTTCGGGGTGCCGTTCGCCGAGATCGGCCAGATCCTCGGCAAGTCCGCCGACGCCACCAAGATGATCGCCAGCCGCGCTCGCAGGAAGGTACGGGCGACCGAGCGGCCGACGATCGTCGGACGAGAACAACGACAGGTCATCAAAGCCTTCCGCGCGGCCACGACGGGCGGCGATTTCGAGGCGCTGCTGCGCGTGCTCGACCCGGACGTGAGGCTGACGGTCGACACTCCGAACGGAGTGGTCGTCACCCTCGGCGCCACCGCAGTCGCCTCCGGTGCGCGGATGGTCTCCGGCGCTGTCGCACGACATCGAGCGGTGCTCGTCAACGGCCTTCCCGGGTACGTCTCGTGGCGCGAGGACGGAACCCCGCTCTCGATCATCTCGTTCACGGTCGCCGACGGCCGGATTGCCGCCATCGCGATCGTGGCTGATCCCGCCAGGCTCGCCTCCATGCACCTGCCAGACCCTGCGTGAGTCACGCTCACCGATTCCTCCATGTCCTTGGTGCGCTCCGGCAAGAGGGCGGAGGCGTCATTGAGACCTATTGACCTCGCTTCCCGGGCGATATGATCAAAAGTGATGAGTTACATCGCCGAGCGCATCGATAGTGACAAATGGCTGATCACGCCGGCGTCCTCAGGCGGGTCGGTCCTCATCGGCATCGTGGTGCTGGTTCTCATCCTCAAGGCATGCGCCTCGGGCGTCGAGACGCCTGCGCCCCCCGACTACCTGAAAGTCGCCTCGCCCCGCCCTTCCACGGCCTCGATACCGGCGCTGGAGACGCGAACGACAGCCGATGGCATGCGCAGGCTGGGCCGTGCGATCACCTCGCCCGACAAGCTGGTCGCCTTCGCCAACGCCCACATCGCCCCCTGCGCGTACCCCCGCGAAGTCGGCGGGCGGGAGATCGCCGCCTACCTGCCGGACGGCGCGGCGGCCCTGCTCGCCCACGCGGTGGTGTGCGAGGACAGCGGGGGCCCGATTCTCGGCATCATCCGGTCAAGAGCCTCGACCGGGTTCCAGAAGATCTACAAAAAGGCGTTTCTGGACGATCCCGATCTGTGGAAGAGGGCGAGCCACCAGATGTGGTTCGGCAACGGCTTCTTCCTCATCGGCGCCGACGCCGGCCAGGCCGCCGTGGGTCTGGCCAGACTCATCTGCGAGCCCGACCCGCACAGCGTGCACTTCGCGGACCAGGCGGACGTTTCCGGCTGCTATTTCACCACGGCGGACCTGTGACGACGCCGCGGTCGCGGGGCCTCGCGGCGCTCGCGTTGGTGGGCACACTGAGCGCGACCGGCTGCGGAGCCCTCACCGAGTGGCCCGACCACAGCGCCATGCCCGACGTCTGCAAGGCCCTGTGGCAAGAGCCCGCCACCAGGGCCATCGTGGGAGAAGAGCCGCCGTGGAGAGCCGTCCAAGGAGGGCGCAGCTTCTGGAGTTCGGAGGTGCGCCCCGACGAGGGCACCGGCAAGTCGATCGTCTGCGAATGGCGCGCCACCCAGACCAGGGACGGCGACCACATCAGCGTGCGGACGGTGGTGTACGGCCTCGAAGTGCAATCCAGTTTCGCGGGCCACCTGGAGGAGCCGGAGTGGCAGTGGGATGGGAGCCGTTGCGATATCTCCGACGCGGATTCGGGCTACGACGTCCGCCTGACCGCAGCCAATCCTCAGGCACTGCTCCTGCGTGGGCTCATGCGCGTCGACGACAACGTGATCACGTTGGTAGAGATCCAGACCAGGAAGCGGGTCGGGAAGAGCGGGCTCGCCTCTCAGGTGCCTCGGCCCCGAGATGCCACGGCAGTCCTGTTGCAGGGCGTCGCTGACTCCTTCGGTGCGGCGAAGCCCGTGTCGATGCCCTCGGGCAAGCCCGAATGCCACCAGGGGTAGCGCCCTGCCCTTTTCCGGAGACGCGTGTGGCTCTGACCAGCCGGTACGGCACGCGCCCGCAGAGTGGGCCGGTCCTGGCGGGGCTCGGCGGCCATGCCGTGCATCGCCGCCGAGCCTCGCCTGCCGAGCGCCTGGGTCAGCGCGCGGGGCAGGCCTCGCCGTACTTCACCGTGCTGAGGAGCACCGGGCCGCCGGTGAGCGGCTGACCGGCGGCGGGAGTCTGGGTGCAGATGCGCCAGGCCGTGTCCCAGAAGACGAGGCGGTTCTGCCCGGTGGCGTCGGTGATCCTGATGGTCGTACGGCGCGGCAGCGACTGCCGGGCGACCCGGACGCTCTTGCCTCTGAGCGCGGGCATGAAGCCCGGCCTGACCGGCGCCTCCACGCGCGTGGGACAGCTCTCCCCCACCTTCACCACCGAGAGCTCGACCTGCGCCTGCCTCTGCGTCTCCGCTCGCGCCGCTCCCGCGCCAGGCTGCTGGCGGCACACCTTCCAGTCACGCCGCACGACCACGATGCGCCCCCGCCCGCTGACGTCGGTGGTTTTGATGCGCTCGTAGCCCGCGTCCCTGAGCGACTGCACCGCCATCACCAAGCCCTGGCCCGCGACGTCGGGCACCGGCGCCACGACGGTCGAGGCCAGTACGATCCCGGCGATCATCCACATGTGAACTCCTCCCACTGAAACCATGGGGGGAGTGAGGTGATCTTACTTGGTGGAGCGCAGACCGGTGATGCGGCGCAGGACGTCCCACCAGAAGGGCGCGCCGAACAGCAGCGCCAGGTAGGTGACCAGGAAGCCGGGCCAGTGGCTGAGCGTGGTGAGGCGCTCCCACCACACGCCGCCGTTCCACGAGAGGGACGGGTCGCCCTCCTCCGGGATCACGACGCTGACGATCGCGTGGTCGAAGATCTTGACCAGCGCGGGCGAGCTCAGCGTCTCGGTCACGCAGCGGTACGGGTTGCCCGGCGTGGCGCACTCCTCGCGCAGCGGTTCGAGCCGCTCGGTGTCGCCTCCCGCGATCGCCGAGACGGCTGAGCGGTAGGCGTTGTCGCGCAGCAGCGTCTTGGCGTACTCGAGGCCGTCCATGCTGAACAGCAGCATGACCACGAAGCCGAGCACCGCCACGACCCACTTGACGTAGCGCCTGTAGAGCATGGACAGGCGCTGCATCTCGGCGTCGAACCAGCTCTCGACGCCCTGCCTGAAGCGGTTGAGGTCGCGCTGCGAGCCCTCCCACAGACCCTGCAGATGGCCGTGCAGCGGGCTGCCGACCGCCTGCAGCTTGGCCAGCAGTCCCTCGACGCCGTCCTTCTCCGCGGAGGCCATCTCCATCATCGCCACCGAGAACCGCTCGGGCGGGATGTCAGAGATGGTGGTCCTGCCCCGCTTGGCGTAGTCGATCTCGCGGACCCGCTGGTAGAACAGGCCGGTCAGGGCGCCTTCGCGCTCGGGCACGGGGGCGACCTCGGATGGAGAGGGCTGCTCGTTGTGCGCGGGGCGCGGATCCTCGGAGAAGGGCAGCTTGGCGAAGACGTCGGAGACCCTGCTGGGCAGCCACGAATGGCCCGAGGGCGCCGCGCCGTCCATGGTGTCGCGAAGGTAGGCCCACAGGAACTTGCTGCGGATCGACAGCAGCCTGACGAAGCCCTCGTTGAGCCCGCTGACCAGCAGCGACAGCAGCAGGAACGACGTCACGAGGCCGAGCGCCAGATCCACGTAAACAGACAGCAAACCGATCACCCCGCGCTCTTGATACACCCCCGCGCGTGGCCCCGCAATCAATCCCCGTAGAAGACTCTCTCCACGACCTTGCGGGCGCGGCGGGTCACCCTGCGGTAGTCGTCGACGAAGTCCTCCGAGCCGTCGGGCGGATAGCCGAGAGTCCCGGCGATCAGCCGCCGCTCGTTGACGTCGGTGGGCACCATGTCGCCCGCCCTGCCCTTCACGAGCATGATCGTGTCGCGGATGCGGGAGGCGAAGCGCCAGCTGTCGGCCAGCACCCGCGCCTCGTCCGCTTCGAGCAGTTCCTCGTGTACGGCCGCGCGCAGCGCCTCGAGGGTCCTGGTGGTGCGCAACGAGCTCAACGAGCCCGCGTGCTGGAGCTGCAGCAGCTGGGCCACCCACTCGACGTCGGACAGCCCGCCCCTGCCGAGCTTGGTGTGCAGGGCGGGATCGGCGCCGCGCGGCAGCCGTTCGGCCTCCATGCGCGCCTTCAGCCTGCGGATCTCCCTCACCGACTCGAGGGGCAGCCCGCCCGGCGGGTAGCGCAGCTCGTCGACCATGGAGACGAACGCCTCGCCGAGTTCGGGGTCGCCGGCGCTGAAGCGGGCGCGCAGCAGCGCCTGCGACTCCCACGGCGACGACCACCTGCCGTAGTAGGCCCGGTAGGAGGCCAGCGTGCGCACCAGCGGCCCCTGCCTGCCCTCGGGCCGCAGGTCGGGGTCGATCAGCAGCGGCGGATCGGGCGCGGGCAGCGCCAGCAGCCGCCTGAGTTCGTTGGCCACGGCGAAGGCGCTCTCCATCCGGTCGCAGACGAACATCACGTCGGCGTCGCTGGCGTAGGAGCACTCCATGCCGCCGAGCCTGCCCATCGCGATGACCGCGAACCTGCCAGGTGACTCGCCCCTGCTCTCGAGCCGCACCTTGGCGATCGCCGCGTCGAGCGCCGCCTGGATCGTCACGTCGTTCAGCTCCGACAGCGCCACCCCGACCTGCTCGATGTCGGTCAGGCCCGACAGATCGGCTACGGCCGTACGGAACAGCTCCCTGCGTCGCAGCGCCCTGACGGAGGCGACGGCGGTCTCGGCGTCGTCGTGCCTGGAGACGGCGGCGGCAGCCTCGGCCCTCAGCGCCGCGAACGGCCTGGCCGCCAGGTCGGCGTCGGAGCCGAGCATGGCGACGGCCTCGGGCGCGCGGGTGAGCAGGTCGGTGGCGTAGCGGCTGGTGCCGAGGACGCGCGCCATCCGGGCGGCGACGGCGGTCTCGTCACGCAGCAGCCGCAGGTACCAGGGCGTCGTGCCGAGCTGGTCGCTGACCTGGCGGAAGCCCAGCAGCCCCGCGTCGGGATCGGGGGTGTCGGCGAACCAGCCGAGCATGACCGGCAGCAGCGTGCGCTGGATGGCCGCGCGCCTGGACACGCCCGTGGTGAGCGCGGCGATGTGGCGCAGCGCGCCCGAGGGGTCGCCGAAGCCGAGCGCCTTCAGCCGGGCGGTGGCCGCGGCGGTGGACAGGCGTGTCTCGGAGTCGGGCAGCCTCGCCACGGCCTGCAGCAGCGGCCGGTAGAAGAGCTTCTCGTGCAGCCGCCGCGCCTCCCTGGCGTGCTTCTTCCACTGCCTGACGAACTCCGCCTCGGGATCGGGGCCGAGCCTCAGCCCTCTGCCGAGCCTGCGCAGGTCGCCGGGGGCCGAGGGCACGATGTGCGTACGGCGCAGCCTGTGCAGCTGCAGCAGGTGCTCGACCTGGCGCAGGAAGGTGTAGGCCTCGGCCAGGCCCCTGGCGTCCTCCCTGCCGACGTAGCCGCCCCTGGACAGCGCGGCGAGGGCGGGCAGCGTGGCCCTGCGGCGCAGCAGCGGATCGAGCCTTCCGTGCACGAGCTGGAGCAGCTGGACGGCGAACTCGATGTCGCGCAGCCCTCCTGGGCCGAGCTTGAGCTGCCGCTCGCCGTCCTCGCGCACGTGCGCCTCGACGCGGCGGCGCATCGACTGGACGTCCTCCACGAAGTTGTCGCGGGAGGCGGCGTGCCAGACCAGCTCGTCGACGGCAGAGACGTAGGCCGCGCCCAGCTCGGCGTCGCCCGCGACCGGCCTGGCCTTGAGCAGCGCCTGGAACTCCCAGGTCTTGGCCCAGCGCCGGTAGTAGGCCAGGTGGCTGGTGAGGGTGCGGACCAGGGGGCCCGCCCGGCCCTCAGGGCGCAGCCCCGCGTCGACCTCCCACAGCTCGGCGCAGGCGCGCATCATGCCCTGCGCCAGCCGGGTGGCCACGCGCAGCGCCTTGGTCTCGTCCGCGCCCTCGGCGGGTTCGGCGACGAAGATCACGTCGACGTCGCTGATGTAGTTGAGCTCGCGCGCGCCGCACTTGCCCATGCCGATCACGGCCAGCCGTACCGTCGAGAGCTCTTCGGCCGCGAGCCCGCCGTCGGGGCCGGCCTCGGCCCTCGCGACCGCGAGACCTGCCTCCAGCGCGGCGCCCGCCAGGTCGGACAGCTCAGCGGTGACCTCGGTGAAGGAGGCGGCGCCGGTGACGTCGCGGGCGGCCAGGCGCAGCAGCCGTTCGCGGTAGGCGCTCCTGAGCTCGCGTCCTGGAGAGGCCACGCTCGCCCGTGGCTGCCTGTCGGCGGGCTCGGCCCCGACCGCGCGCAGGAGGGCGGCCCTCAGCTCGCCCTCGCCGGGGCGCAGGACGGCCTGCTCGCTCGCCAGGGAGCGCCAGTGGCCCTCATGGGTGACCAGGTGTTCGCCGAGCGCGGCGCTCACCCCCAGGACGCCGAGCAGCCGTGAGCGCAGCTCCTCGTCGGAGCGCAGCGCGTCGAGCAGGGCGGGCTCCCGCTCGGCCACCCGGGTCAGCGACAGCAGGGCGAGGTCGGGATCGGCGACGGCGGCGAAGTCGTCGAGCAGCCATTCGGCGCCGGCCTCCTGGACCAGGCGCTCGGCACGGGCCGGATCGGCGAAGCCGAGCTTGGCCAGGCGGGCGGCGGTGGACTCGATCCTGGGCACGCCCCCATCCTCTCAGGTCGGCGTATAGTGAAAAATGCAACGCAACGTCGCGTTGTGTTGAGAAGGGAGAGATCATGGCTGCCTGGGGTTTGCTGGCCGCGTGGACGCTGCACGACGCCGAGGAGCTGGCCACGATGGCGAGCTGGGCGCATGAGCACAGGGCCGAGCTCACCGAACGCTTCCCCTGGATCCCCGAGCGCGTATGGGAGCTCGACCAGCGGCACGTGACCGTCGCCATCGGCCTCATGGGCGCGCTGGTGGCCTCCGCCGCCGCGAGCGGCCCGAAGAGCGGCCTCTACCGGGCGGCCGTGGCCTCCTTCGGCGTGCACGGGGTGATCCACCTGGCCCAGGCCGCGGCCATGCGCGGCTACACGCCGGGCGCCGTCACCGCGCCGCTCGTGGTGATCCCCTACTCGGTGTGGGCCTGGCGGAGGCTGGAGGACAGGCGGCTGCCCGCGTGGAGCTGGCTGCTGCTCCCCCTCGCGCTGGGCGGCGTCCACGCCGCCGCCCACGTGCTCACGAAGCCGCGTGACCGCCACTTCTGACCGCCTGGTCCACGACCTGCCTGCCGAACGCCTCGGCCATCGGCCTCCACGCCTCGACCAGGTCCTCCTCGGCCCGCTTCACCTCGACGACGAGCCCCTCGTCCGCGCCCCAGCCGGCGAAGATCTCGGGCGTGGCCTCGGGGTGGAACTGCACGGCCCATGCCCGCTCGCCGAGGCGGTAGGCCTGGTTGGGGTACTGCTCGCCGGCGGCCAGCCGTACGGCGCCCTCGGGCAGGGCGGTCATGGCGTCCTGGTGGTACTGCACGGCCACCGCCCTGCCGAGCGCGCCGAACAGCGGGTCGGCCGCCGCCTCGGGCAGCGCCACGACCTCGCGGGCGCCGACCTCGAGCCCTTCGCCGCCGCGCTCCACCGCGCCACCGCAGGCCAGGGTCATGAGCTGGGCGCCCAGGCAGATCCCGAGCGTGGGCGTGCCGTTCGCGACGCTGGTCCGCAGCAGGTCGCGGGTGGCGGGCAGCCAGGGATAGCCCTCGTCGTCCCATGCCGAGGCCTCGCCGCCCAGGACGATCAGCCCGTCGGGCGCGTGCGCGGGCACGCTCTCGCCCAGGTACGGCCTGACGACCTCGCAGGGCACGCCGAGCCAGTCTTCGAAGAAGCCCAGACCGGCTCCGGCCTCGTGCTCGATCACGGTGATGCGCATAAGCGCAATTATCCGGCCTCGGGGGCGATGCCCGGATCGGCCGCCGGACTAGGGTGTGCCCATGAAGCTCGACGACGTCGACGGCCTGCGCGTCGCCACCTTCGGGTCCGGCCCGAGGCGGATCGTCGCGGTGCACGGCATCACCGCCTCGCTCATGGCGTGGAACGCGGTGGCGCGACGGCTGCCGCAGGGGTGGTCGCTGGTGGCGATGGATCTCAGGGGGCGCGGCCACAGCCGCGACCTGCCGGGCCCCTACGGCCTGGCCAGGCACGCCGAGGACGTGCTGCGCGTGGCCGAGCACGTCGGGGCGGGCTCCGACTCGGTGCTGGCAGGCCATTCGATGGGCGCGTACGTCGCCGTGCTCGCCGGCGCGCGACGGCGCTTCGGGAAGGTGGTGCTGGTGGACGGCGGGCTGCCACTCCCCGCACTGGCGCCGGGCGCCGACGTGGACGCGGAGATCGAGGCGACCCTCGGCCCCGCGATAGCCAGGCTGAGCCAGACCTTCGCCACGGCCGACGACTACGTCGGCTTCTTCCAGTCGCATCCGGCCTTCGCGGGGAACTGGACCCCCGAGGCGGAGGAGTACGTCAGGTACGACCTGTTCGGGCCCCCGGGGGCGCTGCGCTCACGGGCCGTGGGCGAGGCCGTCCGCGAGGACGGCAGGTGGATGAGGCTCAACGGCGAGCAGATCGGCGCCGCGCTCGCCGCCGTCGAGGCGCCCATCGAGCTGCTGAGGGCCCCTCGCGGGCTGCTCGACCAGAGCGTCGGCATGTTGCCCGACGAACTGGCGAAGGCGTGGACCTCCAGGGTCGCGCTGCTTCGCGACGAGGCGGTGCCCGACTGCAACCACTACACGATCATGTTCGACGACCGGTGCGCGTCGCTGGTGGCGGGCCGCCTCACGAGCTGAGACGGCCCGCGCCCGCCTAACGCGGAGCGATCCAGGTCGCCTTGGCCGCGGCCACGATCGTCCCGTCCACCTCGTAGATGGCGCTCTCGCCGAAGAGCTTGCGGCCCTCACGCCCGGTGGCCTTGGCCACGACGGAGTACGTGCCGCCGGGGTAGACCCGGCGGTTGACCTGGAGGGTCAGGCGGCCGAGGAGAGCGGACTCACCGGGCTGGAAGTGCGCCCATCCGGTGACGCAGTCGAGCACCGCGCCCACGACGGAGGCGGGCACGACGCCGTCGGCGTCGGCCACCGTGAACGGGACGCGCCAGCCCGCGGCGACGACGTCGGCGCCCTCGACGGGGCCGGGGAAGACGCGCAGGCCGTCACCCGGCTCGCGCAGGCCGCACGCGAAGCACTCGGGGAAGGCGTGGCCCCGCCAGCCGGGGAAGCCGGCCTCGGCACGGGCGGCCTCGTTGAACGGCACGAAGCCGGGGCCGCTCAGGTGCTCGGCGACGGGGATGGCCTCGACCAGCAGCGTGCCCTCGTGGGAGAGGGTCGCGGAGTTGGCGACGTGTTCGAGCCTGAGCTCGGTCTCCAGCGGGGTGGGAGCATGGAGGGTGACCTCGACGGCCGATTCGAGACCGTTCAGCGCGTCGGCCACGGTGCCGGAGATCCAGCCGCCGTTGGCCATCCCCTCGGGTCCGCGGAAGCGCCGGGGAACGGTCAGCACGGTCTGCAGGGCAGCCGTCGTCATGCCACACCCTCCTATATGTCCGGAAATATCGTTTGAAGCGGGCCGATTTTAGCTGAGCGCCGCTTTGTCAAGCGAACCAGGGGCGGTCATGACCGGCCAACATCCTCGCGCCCGCAGGGCTTCCCGCGCGCGACAGTGATCCTTGTCACTCTTCCTCGCTTCGCACGTCAGGTTGACCGCACATCACCTGATGTTCGGACATGTCCTCTAGGATGCTGACTTCCTGACACGGATGTGATGTGGGGGCCAGAAGTGACTGTGCTGAGCCGTCGGAACCTGCTGAAGGCGGGCGCCGCCGCCGTACCCGCGCTGACGCTGGGCCTGCAGCCGGGCAGGGCCGAGGCCGACCTGCTACCCAGCGGGACCGTGCCGGCGCAGCTGGCCGCCTTCGACAAGACCCTGCAGAAGTACATGACCGAGCGGAACATCACCTGCGGCCAGCTGGCGGTGGCCAGGAAGGGCAAGCTGCTGGCCGCTCGCGGTTACGGGACCTACCGGCCGAACTCCACCAACCCGATGGTCCGCCTCGCCCGCGTGCAGCCGACCTCGCTGTTCCGCATCGCCAGCCTGAGCAAGAGCATCACCTCCGCGGCGATCCTGCGCCTGGCCCAGGACGGCAAGGTCAGCCTCACCTCCCCCGTCACGACGCTCCTCGGCCTGTCGGCCGCCGCCGACCCCCGCCTCGAGAAGGTCACGCTCTGGCGGCTGATGCAGCACACGGGCGGCTGGGACAGGAACGTCAGCAAGGACCCTCTCTGGCTCGACGCGACGATCTCCGCCTCCCTCGACACCCCGCTGCCGATCAGCCACGCCGACATCGTCAGGTACGTCACCGCCAAGCCGCTCGACTTCGACCCCGGCAGCAAGATGGCCTACAGCAACTACGGGTACATGCTGCTGGGCCGGATCATCGAGAAGGTCTCCGGGCAGAGCTACGAGTCGTACGTCCAGTCCAAGCTGCTGTCGCCGCTGGGGATCTCCAGGATGAGCCTCGGCGAGAGCCTGCGCTCGGAGATGTCGCCGAGCGAGGTCGGCTACAGCTCCGCGTACACCAACAAGAGCGTGGTGGACGACTCGGGCAAGGTCGTGCCGTACCCGTACGGCGGGTTCAACATGCCCAACCAGGACGCCAACGGCGGCTGGGTCGCCTCCGCCGTGGACATGGTCAAGTGGGGCAGCGTCTTCGACGCGGCGGGGCCCGTGCTCAACGCCACCTCCCTCTCCCGCGCCTTCGCCAAGCCGGAGATCGGCGTCAGCGGCGACGGCTGGTGGTACGGCTGCGGCTGGTACGTGCGGACCTGGGGCAGCGGGCTCAACACCTGGCACACGGGCTCGATGCCCGGCACCTTCACGCTGCTGGTGAGGAACGCCGCGGGGGTGAGCTGGTGCGTGCAGTTCAACCGGCGCGAGGAGTCGGGCTCCCCCGACTTCGACGTGATCGACCGGTTGATGTGGCAGGCCCACGACACCGTGACGTCCTGGCCGACCACCGACCTCTACCCCAAGTACCTCTGATCCCGCCGGCCGCCGGGCTCACCGCTCGGCGACCGGTTCCACACCCAGCCCGCCCTCCGGCGGCGATGTAGGACGCCGCCGGACGGCACGCCGACGGCCTCGCTGGTCACGACCCTTGCGGTGACGAACAAACCGGCGCGCTCATGCCCGGCCATTCGGTGGCCGACGGGAATGACGCGACAGTGCCATGGGTCGTGAATTCTTCACTGGCTGTGGATTCGCCGGCCTCCGAAGATCGAGGACATGACGCACCTCAAGAGCCCGGCGCCCCGCCAGGTCATCCGGGCCCGTCCCGCCGATCTCCTCGTGTTCCTCGCCGTGGCGTTCGGCTGCGCGTGGCTGGCCGCCATCCCCCTCTGGACCGCACCCCCGGACGCTCCGGGCTCGGCTCTCCAGATCACGCTGGCGGGCATGCAGCTCTCCCCCACACTCGCGGTGCTGGCCGTCTGGCTGCTGCGCAGGGACAACGCCCGGGTGTGGGCCCGCGACACCGGCCTGACGTTCGGCGGCAGGCCAGGGCGCGCGCTCGGCGTCACGGCCCTCACCTGGGTCGCCGTCCCCCTGGTCGTGGCGGCCACGATCGCGATCAGCGCGCTGGTCGGCGTCTTCCCCACGGACCTGGCGACCCTGTCCGGCTACCGCCAGGTCTTCCCCCAGAGCACGCACGGCTTCGCCGCCACCGGGCTGGCCATCGCGCTCGTCGTCCATCCGCTCCTCTTCGCGATCGGCGCGTTCGGCGAGGAGTGGGGCTGGCGCGGCTGGCTCCTCCCCCGGCTGATGCCGCTCGGCCAGGGCAAGGCGCTGCTGCTGTCGGGCGTGATCTGGGGCGTGTGGCACGCCCCGCTCACCGTGACCGGCCACCACTACCCCGGCCTCGGCTGGTGGGGGGTGCCGCTGTTCACCGTCGCCTGCGTGGCCATCGGATCCGTGCTGGGCTGGCTTCGCCTCCGTACGGCCAGCGTCTGGCCCTCCGTGATCGGGCACGCCGCGCTCAACGGCACGATGCCCGCGCTCTACCTCGTGGCCTCGGACGCCCGCCACCCCGCCGACCCCGTCCTCGGCGGCGTGTTCGGCGTGGTCGGCTGGGTGGTGGTCGGCGGCATCGCCTTGCTGCTGACGACGAGACGGCGGCCAGATCCCGCATGAGGTCCCGGTTACCTCAGACGTGGCGTACGGGGGCCCGCCATGACCTGTCGCCCGAGGCCGATCCGCTGGAGCATGGGACACGGCGGACATGGCCACCTCCAGCTGATCGGGTACCTTGTCGATGTGCCGACCGGCGAACGCCCCCTGTCAGCTGAGGAACGCGCCGTGATCATGGCGCTCCTCGCGCAGGACCTCCCCGGCGCGGGCGGGCTTCGCGCGCAGGTCCCTTTCGCGACCGTGACGGGAGGCTGCGGCTGTGGATGCGCGACGGTGGACCTTCGTGTGAGGGAGGACCCTCATGCGCTCGCCGCTCCAGTACAGGACGGCATGCTGATCTCCGCCACCGTACGCGGGCGGAATGACGGCGTCCTGCTCTTCACCGGGGACGGTCGTCTTTCCTGCCTTGAGGTCTACTCCGTCGAAGACGAACCTGCCTCGCTCCCCCGGCCTGAAGACCTCGTCGTCGACCGACCGGACCCAGGACACTGAGATTCCATGGCCGACATGTGGGCCTTCCGAAAGGATCATCGCCATGACGGACATCGACGATCTGCTCCGGCGGGTCCTGGCGAAGGCGACTGCGACCGCGGAACGACTGCCTCCCCCGGCAACGGCGAAGGAGGTGGCACGAGCGGAGAGCCTCTTGGGGTTCGGGTTTCCTCCCGTGCTCGTACGGCTCTACCGTGAGGTGGCCAACGGGGGCTTCGGCCCCGACTACCAGCTCTTCTCCCTCCTGGGAGCGGGGCGTACCGCCGTGACCGTCTACCGTGAGGAACGTTCGGTGACGGGGTCGGACGGTGAGCCCCACTGGCCGGCGGAAGTCCTGCCGATCCTGGACTGGGGATGCGGCATGTACGCCGCTGTGGACTGCAGGAGCCCCGAAGGCACCGTGTTGGTCTTCGAACCCAACGGGATCGAGGACGACTGGCACCGCGCCTGGTACGTCGACTCCGAGAGTCTGGCCGGCTGGCTGGAGCGCTGGCTGGCGGGAACAGGCTGGTACGAGGAAGCCGCCGACGAGGACAGCGAGATGCAGCCGTGGAAGCTGGCTCGGCAGCGGTTGTCCGAGAGTGAGATCGGTGTGGCTGCCTCTTGAGCTGTCCGAGGGGACCGACCTGACCAGCGGGGAGCCACTGACACAGGGGTTGCGCGAGCATCTGAAGGCGCGCAAGGACGTCCGCTTCGATCACGTCGTGGCGAAGATCACCGCGCGCATGCCGTCGGCGGATGAGGCCAGGAAGCTCGCCATGCCGAAGAACACGCCGCTGCTGGCGGTCTTCGGGGCGGTCCGGGATGCGTCCGGCCTGCCCCTCGTGGTGGTGGAGGTTCTTCTCCCGGCCGACCGTCACGAGCTGGAAGACGCCTATCCGGTCTCATAGGGCGCAACGCCAGTCCCAGTCGCTGTCGTGGGAGTCGTAGACCTCCAGGATGTACCCGCGCCCGTACCACTCGTCGGGTTCCGCGAACCACAGAGTGATCTGGGCTGGGTGCTCGGCTCCTGCGATCTTCGCCTTGCTGTAGTAGCGGCGGATCTCGGCTTCCGAGAGCGAGGTGTGCAGGGTGATCCTGACCCGGTAATCGCAGTAGTCGCCGCTTCCGCCGCTCATGTTCTTCTGAATGGTCGCGTCACCGTCGCCCCAGAACTCGTTGCGCGTGTTCGGTGGAAGCGGGTAGTTGAGTGCCCGGTCGTAGAGGGCGTCGAGCCGTGCGTTGTCCCGCCGGACAGGGATCATGATCAAGACGAGCAGTACGGCAAGCGGCACACAGATCGCCGCTAAGCATCCCCAAGCACCCCGTGTCATGAGCCAGCACCATAGGGCATGGGGCGGTTCCCGCTCCTGGAAGATGGTCCGTGTGAACCGTCAGGGACGGATCATCCGCAGCCGGCTGGTCTTCTCGTTGCCCAAGCGGAACAAGACCCGATCAGTGCCCATGCCCGCATCGGTGGCCGAACGACTGATGGAGCAGATCGACAAGTTTCCCCCGGTGAGCGTCACCCTGCCATGGCGGGTACCTGACGGGGAGCCCAGACTTACGTACGGGACAGCGGCCACGCGGTGCGCAAGGGCTCGTTAAACCACACCTGGCGCGGGGCGATCGAAACGGCGGGGATCGTGCCGCCCACTCCCCCAGGAACCCGGCGCACGCCGTACCGGGAGCACAGATGCCACAAGCTCCGCCACACCGCCGCGTCGGCCTGGCTCGCCGTCGGCGTCGACATCGTGACCGTGGCCGAGTACCTCGGGCACAGTGACCCGGCGTTCACTCTGCGGGACCTGCACACACCTCATGCCCAGTGCGACCGAGCGCGCGAGGCGGGCCATGGACACCTTCTTCAGCGGCGGCTTGAGTGCCCTGGATGTGCCCTGAGCATGATCAGGATCGAAACACGCCCTGCTGCCGAGCGACCCTCAAACATGCGGGACCGCTCGACGGCAGGGCGTACCTCCTGGTCAGAGGACGGGCAGGTAGCGGCCGAGTTCGAACTCGGTGACGTGGCGGCGGTATTCGCGCCACTCCGTCCGCTTGTTGCGCAGGAAGTAGTCGAAGACGTGCTCGCCCAGCGTCTCGGCGACCAGTTCGCTTCGCTCCATCACGGCGATGGCCTCGTCGAGGGAGCCGGGCAGCGGCTGGATGCCGAGGGCTCGCCGTTCTGCGCTGGTCAGGGCCCAGACGTTGTCCTCGGCGGGGGCGGGCAGCTCGTAGCCCTCCTCGATGCCCTTGAGCCCCGCGGCCAGCACCAGCGCGAAGGCCAGGTAGGGGTTGCAGGCCGAGTCGAGTGAGCGGAACTCGATGCGGGTGGAGCCGCCCTTGTGCGGCTTGTACATCGGCACGCGCACCAGGGCCGAGCGGTTGTTGTGGCCCCAGCAGATGTAGGAGGGCGCCTCGCCGCCTTGTCCCGCGATGGCCTCGGCCCCGCCCCACAGCCGCTTGTAGGAGTTGACCCACTGGTTGGTGACCGCGGTGATCTCGGCGGCGTGCCTAAGCAGCCCCGCGATGAACGAGCGGCCGATCTTGGACAGCTGGTAGTCGGCGCCCGCCTCGTAGAAGGCGTTGCGGTCGCCCTCGAACAGCGACATGTGGGTGTGCATGCCGGAGCCAGGGTGCTCGGTGAACGGCTTGGGCATGAAGGAGGCCCAGATGCCCTGCTCCAGCGCGACCTCCTTCATGACCAGGCGGAAGGTCATGATGTTGTCGGCGGTGGTGAGGGCGTCGGCGTAGCGCAGGTCGATCTCCTGCTGGCCCGGCGCGCCCTCGTGGTGGCTGAACTCCACCGAGATGCCCATCGACTCGAGCATCATGATCGCCTGGCGGCGGAAGTCGTGGCCCGCGCTGTGCGGGGTGTGGTCGAAGTAGCCGCCGGAGTCGATCGGCTCGGGCCTCTCCCCGCCCACCTCGGGCCGGTTCTTCAGCAGGAAGAACTCGATCTCGGGGTGGGTGTAGAAGGTGAAGCCCATGTCGGCGCACTTGGCCAGGGCCCGCTTGAGCACCCAGCGCGGGTCGGCGTGGGAGGGCGAGCCGTCCGGCATCAGGATGTCGCAGAAGATGCGGGCCGCGCCGGGCACCTCGCTGCGCCAGGGCAGGATCTGGAAGGTGGCGGGGTCGGGCTTGGCGAGCATGTCGCTCTCGTAGACACGCGCGAAGCCCTCGATCGCCGAGCCGTCGAAGCCGATGCCCTCGGCGAAGGCGCCTTCGAGCTCGGCGGGCGCGATGGCGACGGACTTGAGGAAGCCGAGCACGTCAGTGAACCACAGCCGGATGAACCGGATGTCGCGCTCCTCGAGTGTGCGGAGAACGAACTCCTGCTGACGGTCCAAGGCATCCCCTTGACTGAAAAGACATGTCTGGTCCCCTACAGTCTGCCCGTCGCGTGTTTCGCGCACGTTACGGGGACACATCACGGCGTGGCCGGTGAGGTCTTCTCCTCCCTCGCGCCCAAGTGAAGAGCGCGTGCCTCACTGACAACGCCCTTCGCGCCTCCTAGGGTGATCAAGCACCGCTGTCTCGGGGGAGGCACCACATGAGCGCTGAGCTGCGCAA
This sequence comes from Nonomuraea roseola, assembly GCF_039535395.1. Lineage (NCBI taxonomy): Bacteria > Bacillati > Actinomycetota > Actinomycetes > Streptosporangiales > Streptosporangiaceae > Nonomuraea > Nonomuraea roseola. Next base: position 5,491,339 of record NZ_BAAAXC010000015.1, on the reverse strand, counting down.
ACGCAAGCTCGACAAGGCTTTCAGGCACATCGACGTCAACGGCGCGGGGGCGATCGAGCGCGACGACCTGCTGGGGCTCGGCGCGCGCCTGCTGGTCGGGTTCGGGGAGTCGCCCACCTCGGTCAGGGGCGACCGGCTCGTGCAGAGCTTCGACCGCATCTGGACGGCGTTGTCGTCCCAGCTCGACAAGGACGGCGACGACTCCATCTCCAGCAAGGAGTTCCACGCGGGGATGACCGCCGCCTTCATCGAGGGCGACGGGTTCGACTCCGTCTTCAGGCCCGCCGCCCGCGCGGTCGCCGAGCTGTGCGACGGCGACGGGGACGGCAGGGTGCGGGCGGGTGAGTTCCGCATGCTGCTGAGCGCCTTCGGCACCGCCTACGACGACGTGGACGACGCCTTCGACCGGCTCGACCACGACCGTGACGGCACGCTGGCCGTGGACGAGCTGGTCGAGGCGGCCAGGCAGTTCTACGCCGGCGACGACCCGCAGGCCGCGGGCAACTGGCTGTTCGGCCCGATCTAGGGGGATCGGCCGTGCTCACCATGACCTCAGCGAGCGTGCTCACACCGCTCATCGAACGCGTCCCCGCTCTGGCGGCGCCGTGCAGGATGCACCGCTCGGTCTACGCGATCGAGGCCGCGGTCATCGACTGGACCAGGAGGACGGGCCTGCGGGTCGACCGCAGGTCGAGCTGTCATCGCCTGGCCGCCCGCGCTTTCGCCGAGTTCGACGCGGGCTCCGCCGCGCTGTTCGCGCAGTGGCTGACCTGGCTGTTCCACCTGGACGACCAGATGGACGAGGAGCGCCAGCCGTACCCGAGGCTGTTCGACGGCAACGGCGAGCATCCGCTCGAGGCCGCCTTCGCCGACCTGTGGAAGATCACCAGCGTGTCGATGAGCGACGACTGGCGGCTGCGCTTCGCGACCAACCTCCAGCGGCAGGCGGACGCGTGCCGTACGGAGGCCGACAACAGGGCGTCCGCGCGGGTGCCCACGATCGAGGAGTACCCGGGGCTGCGCAGGGGGACGGCGGGGCCCTACCTGTACGACCTGGTCGAGCCCTGCCTCGGCGTGGAGGTGCCGCCCGAGCTTCACGAGGGCGAGCCGTGGCAGGCGCTCGTGGAGTCCTGCGCCGACGTCTCGGCCTGGTGCAACGATGTGGCCTCGCTGGCCAAGGAGCGCGGTGACGCGCACAACTTCGTGGTGATCGCCGCGCGTGAGCTCGGTCTGAGCGAGCCCGAGGCCCTGGACTGGGTGCTCGACAGGATCGCGGGGCGGTGCGCCGACATGCGGGCGGCGGCGCGGCGGCTGCCCCTGGACACGCTGCCGGTGAAGGTCGCCAGGGACGTGAGCAAGGTGGCCTGCGCCTACCTGACCGCGCCGCGCGCCCACCTCGACTGGATCAACGAGACGGAGAGATACACGTAACGTCACCAGCCAATTTCCCTATGTATTCAGCATGGGGGGACGACATGCGAAGCGGACGACCTGGCGGCGCAGGGGCATGGCGGGCACGACGGTGCTCGCCGCCCTGGCCGTCACCTTGTGGGTGGTGAGCTTCCTGCGGCACGACGGCTGCGCGGCCGCCGGGACGGACCCGGCCGTGACCGGCAGGGCGATGTACTACCAGGGCACGGCGGGCCACTGCTCGATCACCGGCGGCGAGCTGTACGCCTCGGTGTCGTCGGGAGAGTACGCGGGCTCCAGGCTGTGCGGCGGCTACCTCGACGTCACGGGCCCCCGCGGCACGGTCCGCGTGCAGGTGGTCGACAGCTGCCCGTCCTGCCGCTCGGGCGAGGTGGACCTCAGCAGGGCGGCCTTCACCAGGATCGCCGACCCGGGCGCGGGCGTGACCGAGGTCGTCTACCGCACGGTTCGCAACCCGGAGCTGACCAGGGGCCTGGCCTTCAGGGTGCGCCAGGGCTCGACGGCGGGCTGGCTGGCGCTGCAGGTGATCGACCACGGCAACCCGCTGAGCGGGGTGGAGCTCCGCCGCGACGGCGAGTGGCGCGCCCTCGACCGCGGCTCCGACGGCTACTGGGTGGCCCCGCGCGGGGCCGGCAGCGGCCCCTTCCAGCTGCGGGTGAGCGACGTCCACGGCCAGCGCGCGACCGTCAGGGGCGTGAGTCTGGCGCCTGGCCGGATCCAGCGGACCACCGTCAGGCTCTACGAAGGGGCGAAGGCCGCCGAACCGGTCACGGCGTCGCCGCCCGCGCCGACCCCCTTGCCGCTGTCGGCCGCAGGGGTCAGGCGGCGGTGCTAGCCAGCGCGTCGCCCGTGGGCGTGCGCCGGTAGACGACCTCCTTGCCCAGGCGCCTGCCGACCGCCAGGCCGCCCGCGGACAGAACGCCCAGGTGCTGGCTGACCGCGCCGGCGCTGAGCGACATCCGCCGGGCGAGCGAGGAGGTGGTGGTCGGCTCGGCGAGCGCGGTGAGGATCTGGGCCCTGCTGCGCCCGATGAGGGCGGCCAGGGCGTCGGGCGCGGGCGGCGGGCCCTGCTCCCACAGCGTGCCGACCCCCTGAACCGGGTAGACGACCATCGACTGGTAGGGCGCCGACATGACCGCCACGCTCGGCCAGTAGAACGCCGAGGGCACCAGGACCAGGCCGTCGCCGTACAGGTGGGCGGAGTCCACGCACCACGGCCTGTCGATGATCAGCTGCTCGCCGTTCCACACGATGGCCTGGTCGAGACCCGCGAACAGCTGCCGCGCCCCTCCGGTCGCCAGCTCGCGGGAGCGGCGCAGCACGTCGCGCTCCAGCAGGCCGTACACGCGGGGCCAGTACTCCGCGAAGCACGACTCCCAGTAGGCCTCGAGCGCGTCGGCCACCCTGGCCACGCCCGCCGCCGGGTCGGCACGGAAGCGCTCGGTGCCCGCCAGGAGCGCCGCCTCCTCGGCCGCGCGCTCGGGAGGCGTCCGGCGTACTCTGTCGAGCTCGGCGGCGAAGTCGGGCAGCGGGGTGTCGGGCGGAGGGGTGAGGAAGTCGGCGAGGTAGCCGCTCGGCGGCACCAGGGCCAGCAGCTCGACCAGGTCGAGAGCGGGTAGCCTGGGGCGCACCGCCCTGATCCACGGCAGGTGGACGACCTGGCGGGCCGGGTCGCGCAGGGTGCGCAGGCTCGCGACGAGCTCCCACATCGGCGAGAAGGCGAACCTGATGCGGGCGACGTCCTCTGACCTCAGGGTCCACTCGATGGCCATACCTTTTAGTGTGCACTAAATCGTTCGCGGGTCGGACAGAAACCCATCAAGGTCTCACCTGTGACTACCGCACTCGCTGAGAAGCCCTCTTTCCTGCAGTCGAAGATCGGCGGCCTGCCGCGCCCCTTCTGGGCGCTGTGGAGCGGCACGCTGGTGAACAGGCTCGGCACGATGGTGATGCCGTTCACCGGGGTGTACCTGACCCAGTCGCGTGGCCTGTCGCTGACGGCCGCGGGCATGGTGATGGCGGTGTTCGGCGCGGGCTCGCTGGTCTCCCAGCTGATCGCGGGCACGCTGGCCGACCGCATCGGGCGCAGGGCGACGCTGGCGGGCGGCATGCTGGCCACCGCGGTGGCGATGCTGGCGCTGGGCTACAGCACGACGCTGCCGGCGATCCTGGCCTCGATGTTCGTGCTCGGCCTGGTGATCGACGCCTACCGGCCCGCCTCCAGCGCCCTGGTGGCCGACCTGATCGCCCCGGCCGAGCGGCCCAGGGCGTACGGCCTGCTGTTCTGGGCGATCAATCTGGGCTACGCGGTCGGCATGACGGCGGGCGGCTGGCTCGCGCAGTCGGGTTTCATGTGGCTGTTCTGGTTCGACGCGATCAGCAGCGTGGTCTTCGCCGTCCTGGTGTGGAGGGCGGTGCCCGAGACGAGGCCCGCGTCCTCGGAGACCACCACGGGCGGTGGGATGCGCCAGGTCCTGCGCGACAGGCTGATGCTCGGTTTCACCGTCATCGTGCTCGGTGACGCGCTGGTCTACAGCCAGACCTTCACCACGCTGCCGGTGGCGATGAAGCTGGCGGGCCTGAGCACCGCCCAGTTCGGCGTGGCGATGGCGGCCAACGGCGTGCTCATCGTGGTGGTGCAGCCGCTGGTGTCCGACTGGCTGGGCCGCAGGGATCCCAGCAGGACCTTCGCGCTCGGCATCGGCATCATGGGGGTCGGCTTCGCGCTGACCGCCTTCGTCAGCTCGACGATCACCCTGGTGGCCACCATCGTGGTCTGGACGATCGGCGAGATCGTCACCGCGGGCATCGCGGGCGCGATCGTCGCCTCGCTGGCCCCTCCGCACCTGCGCGGCAGGTACGCGGGGCTGTTCGGGTTCGCGTGGGCGGTGGCGGGCATGGCGGCCCCGCTGATGACGCCGCTGCTGGAGATCAGCAGTCTCGCGCTGTGGCTCACGGTCGGGGTCATCGGCCTGGTGACGGCGGGGGCAGGGGTGGCGCTGGGCCCGGCGATCAGGCGCAGGGCGGCGCTGAACGAGGGCTGATCGGCCGTCGGCGGCACGTCGGCGCCCCGCGCTCCCACTTTGAAGGGAGCTTTGGGGCATGTCGCCATATGCCACACCCGCATGTCGCTCTACGCTTACGCCTGCCATGGTGACCTTCAGCGCATTGGGACCGTTCCAGGTCTGTCTCGACGCAATCCCCCTCGATCTCGGCGGCCAGCGCCAGATGGCCGTACTGGCCAGGCTGCTGGTGGCCAGGGGCAGGGCGGTGCCCGTAACCACGCTCATCGACGAGCTCTGGCCAGGTGACCCACCCGCGCAGGCCCTGTCGACCATCCAGGGATACGTCTCCCGCCTGCGGCGCGCTCTCGAGCCCGACAGGGCGCCGCGCTCGGAGGCGGCGGTCCTGGTGTCGGCTCCGCCGGGCTACGCGCTGCGCGCCGCGACCGACCAGGTGGACTGCTGGCGATTCGAGCGGCTGGCCAGGGCCGACGGGACGGCCGCTGAGATCTGGGATGCCACGGAGGCCGCGCTCGGGCTGTGGCGGGGCCCCGCGCTGGCCGAGTTCGCCGAGCTGGGGTGGGCCTCGACCGAGGCGGGCCGGCTGGAGGAGCTGCGCCTGGTGGCCGTCGAACGGCGGGCGGAGGCGGGGCTGCGGCTCGGGCAGTCGGCCTCGCTCGTGCCCGACCTGGAGGCGCACGCCGCGGCCCACCCGCTGCGCGAGGAGGGCTGGCGGCTGCTGGCCACCTCCCTCTACAGGAGCGGACGGCAGGGCGACGCGCTGGGCGCGCTGCGCAGGGCCAGGACGATCTGGCGTGAGGAGCTGGGGCTCGACCCCTCGGGCGTCCTGCAGCGGCTGGAAGCCGACATGCTCAGCCAGGCCCCCCACCTCGACCTCCCGGCCGGCGAGGGCACCGTGGCCGTGTCACGTCAGCAGGTCGCGCAGCGGGGTCCGGCGGAGCGGACGCTGCGCGTCGTGGTGGCCGACGACCAGGCGCTGGTCAGAACAGGGCTTCGGGTCGTGATCGACACCGAGGAGGGGCTCGAGCTGGCCGGCGAGGCCTGTGACGGCGAGCAGGCCATCGTCGTCGTCCGCGACACCAGGCCCGATCTGGTCCTGCTCGACATCCAGATGCCGAGGCTCGACGGCCTGACCGCGGCCCGCAGGATCCTGGCCGACCAGGACCCTCCCAAGGTCATCATGATGACCACCTTCGGCACCGACGAGAACCTCTACGCCGCGCTGCGGGCAGGGGTCAGCGGGTTCGTGCTCAAGACCTCGGCCCCCGAGCAGCTCGTGGCCGCGATGCGCGCGGCGGCGGCCGGGGACGCGCTCATCGACCCCGCGCTCACGACGCGCATCATCTCCGCCTTCGCCGGCAGGCCCGACCCCTCCGCTCCCCCGGCCCTCGCCGGGCTGGCCGACACCAGGCTCGACGTGCTCAGGCTGATCGCGCGCGGGCTGACCAACCGGCAGATCGCACGGACGCTCGCCGTCCCCGACGACGAGGTGGCCGAGGCCGTGGCGGGGCTGCTCGACCACCTGGGCCTGTTCGACAGGGCGCAGCTGGTGGTGGCCGCCTACGAGACGGGTCTGGTGACTCCCGGAGACAATGGGTGACTTATCGTCGCTTTGAGGATAAAAAGGGCAGAGTATTAGGGTGGGTGATGTGGCACTCCTGCGCATTGCCCTGGCTCAGACCAATCCGATCGTCGGCGACCTGACCGCCAACGCCGACTCGCTTGTGAGGTGGACACGCGACGCCGCCGACCGCGGCGCGCACCTCGCCCTCTTCACGGAGATGTTCCTGACCGGCTATCCGGTCGAGGACCTCGTGCTGCGCACGTCCTTCGTGGACGCCAGCATCAGGGCGCTCGAGCAGGTCGCGGCGCGGCTGGCCGACGAGGGCCTCGGCGAGCTGCCCGTCGTGGTGGGCTACGTCGACAGGGCCGGGCTCGCGCCGCGCGTCGGCCAGCCCAAGGGCGCGCCGCTCGACGCCGCCGCCCTGCTCCACAGGGGCAGGATCGTCACCAGGACGGCCAAGCACCACCTGCCCAACTACGGCGTCTTCGACGAGTACCGCTACTTCGTCCGCGGCGACCGGCTGCCGATCTTCCGCCTGCACGGCGTCGACGTGGCGATCGCGGTCTGCGAGGACCTGTGGCAGGAGGGCGGTCCCGTCGCCGTCGTGGGCGAGGCGGGAGCGGGCCTGCTCGTGGTGCCCAACGCCTCGCCGTACGAGAGAGAGAAGGACGACGTCCGCCTGGAGCTGGTCGCGCGCAGGGCGCGCGAGGCGGGCTGCGCGCTCGTCTACGCCAACCAGGTCGGCGGACAGGACGAGCTGGTCTTCGACGGCGACTCGCTGGTCGTCGACGGTTCGGGCGCGCTCGTGGCCAGGGCGGGGCAGTTCCGCGAGGAGCTGCTGGTCGTGGACCTCGACCTGCCCGTCTCCGACGCCGAGCCCGGCCTGTTCCCCTTCGACGCGGGCGACGGCACGACGATCACGGTGGAGCGGGTGGTGCTGTCGGCCGAGCCCGTCGCGCCGTACGAGCCGGTGACGCCCGAGGTGGAGCCCAGGCTGGACGACACCGGCGAGGTCTACCACGCCCTGGTGCTGGCCGTGCGCGACTACGTGGCCAAGAACGGGTTCGGCTCGGTGATCCTCGGCCTGTCGGGCGGTATCGACTCCGCGCTCACGGCCGCCATCGCCTCCGACGCCATCGGGCCCGAGCGCGTGCACGTCGTCATGATGCCCTCGCGCTACTCCTCCGAGCACTCGCTCGGCGACGCCGAGGAGCTGGTGCGCAGGCAGGGCATCAACGCGAGGATCGTGCCGATCTCCGACATCGTCGACGGCTTCGAGAAGGAGATCGCCCTGTCGGGCCTGGCCGCGGAGAACCTCCAGGCCAGGGTGCGCGGGATGATCCTCATGGGCCTGTCGAACGAGCACGGCCACCTGGTGCTGACCACGGGCAACAAGAGCGAGCTGGCCACCGGCTACTCCACGCTGTACGGCGACTCGGCCGGCGGGTTCGCGCCGATCAAGGACGTGCCGAAGACGATGGTGTGGGCGCTGGCCAGGTGGCGCAACGAGCACACCGACCCCTCGTTCCTGATGAGCGCCGAGCGGCCGATCCCGGACAACTCCATCACCAAGGAGCCCAGCGCCGAGCTGCGGCCGGACCAGCGCGACACCGACTCGCTGCCGCCGTACGAGGTGCTCGACCGGCTGCTGGACGACTACGTCGAGAAGGACATGGGCTCGGCGGAGCTGATCGCGGCGGGCCACGACCCTGCGCTGGTGGCGCGGATCATCCGGCTGGTCGACCTGGCGGAGTACAAGCGGCGGCAGTACCCGCCAGGCCCGAAGATCACCCCGAAGAACTTCGGCAGGGACCGCAGGCTACCGATCACCAACAGGTGGAGGGAGACGCCCTCCTAGGTAGGAGCGCAGCAGCAGTTTGGTCTCCTCCACCAGTTCGGGCTCGTCGTGGTGCGCCCTGAGCAGCGCGTCGGCGGCCTCCACCGCCACCAGCATCGCCCCCGCGCCCTCGCGCAGCCCGAGCAGTTCGGCCAGCGCGCCCGCCACCTCGGCGTTGTCGCCGAAGTCGAGGACGGCGAAGCCGGGCACCGTGGCCTTCATGTCGAGGTACTCGTCCACGACGGTGTCGATGACGGGGTCCCACCCCGAGGCCCCGGCCAGCTTCGGCTCGAGCCTGGCCAGGAACTGCTCCAGGTTGCGCCTGGTCAGCGCCGCCGCCAGCGAGCGTTTGTCGCTGAAGAAGCGGTAGATCGAGCCGATCGGCATGCCGGTGCGGGTGGCCACGGTGCGCGTGCTCAGCGCGTCGTAGCCGCCTTCGTCCAGCAGCGCGGCCGCCGCGTCGAGCATCCGGTCGACCCTCTCGGCGCTGCGCCGCTGGAGCGGAGTGCGTCTCATGCGGCAAACAGTAGGGTCAGACCGCCGAGGGTGTAGCAGACCATGAGCACGAACAGCGGGATCTGACCCGCGACGGCCTTGGCCGGTTCGAGCAGGCGCACCGACCTGTCGTGCGCGGCCACCACGCCGATCACGTGCCCTGCCACGATGGCCAGCACCTGGACGGTGGCGATGCCGCCCGCGCTGACGACGTCCTGGTCCACCTGCGCGTCCAGGCCCAGCGCGAGGATCACCGCCCGCTGCCCCTCGATGACGAACAGCGAGAAGTAGTGGGCGACCAGGTAGCCGATCGCGATCGGCACCAGTGAGTGGGCGAACCTGGGCGTCAGCCCGCGCGCGCCGCCGATCAGGCCCGCCGCCCAGAGGCATGCGGTGTAGAGGGCGGCCACTCCCCCGATCGCCACCAGCAGGCCGAGCGTGCCGAGGCCCGTCCGGCCCAGCGGGCCGGTCTGCAGCGCGTTCACCCAGAAGGGGGCTCCGGCGAAACCGTCGTAGCCCGTGCTGCCGAGCAGCACGCACACGGTCGCCACCAGCCCGGGGGCCTGGGCGATGGCGTCGAGCCCGTTGAAGGGGCTGCGCAGCACGAGCGTGCCGTCGGCCCTGCGGCCGAGGGGCGACAGGTGACCGACGAGCGTGGAGTAGACCTCGAACGGGTCGCCTCGCTCGAGCCAGGCGTGGCCGTAGACGACGGTCCCCGCCACCTGCGCGGCGCCGTACGCCAGCAGGAAGATCAGCAGCGTCGCGGAGGCGGCGGGTTCGGGCGAGACCAGCTCCATCCAGGTGAAGGCGAGCAGCCCCGCCGCGGCGGGCCAGTACCCGAGGCGGGCGGGCAGCGGACGGCGCGGCCTGTCCGGCAGCAGCCTGAACGGGCCTGCCAGCCGCCACACGGGTCCGAACAGCAGTGAGGCGGGTACCAGCCCCACCCAGAAGATCACGTAGACCAGGTACGGCGCGGCGTTGTCCTCGGCGGGACCGAGGAGCAGCCAGCCGAGGGTGTAGAGCGCGAGGACCGCGGAGACCACGCGGATCGCCCTGGCGGGAGGACGCCACGACAGCACCCGCCCCGCCCTGTCGCCGCTGAAGCGGGAGTCCGCCCACAGCAGGCCCAGCGCGAGGAACGACACGACCAGCGCCGCGAAGGCCCCCGCGTAGGCGTAGAAGAGCGGGATCGGCAGGTCGCTGCGGTTGCCGATCCCGTGCGCCAGCACTCCTGTCATTTCCGCCGGCCCGTCATTTCACTGCCAGCTGGATGAGGACGAGCTTGCCGCCGTGGGTCTCCACCTCGAAGACACCCGACATATCAGCCTTGAACCTGATATTTGTGGGTTTCCCTGGCTGGAGTGTCTGCCTGATGTCGAAGCCGTGCACGTGCAGCTCGTCGGCGACGTCGCTGGTCACGGTCAGGCTGACGGTCTGGCCCCGCCTGACCTCCAGCCAGCCCGGCGGCGGCGTCACCCGCCCCCCGGCGATGGTGATCTCCGCGCTCGGCTCGCCGGGCCGCGGCGCGCCCGTGGCCACCTCGTGCCCGGTGCCCGGCTTGTGATGGGTCTCCGAGATCGGCCCGCACCCCGCCACCAGCACGCACGCCAGCAGGACCACCGCGCGCCTCACGCCGCCGCCTCTTCCCGCTCGGCCCTGCGCCTGGGCGCCACCACGACCACCGCGCACAGCACCCAGACGCCTGTGAGCAGCCCGCGGACCCAGCCGGGCCCGATCGGGATCAGCGGCAGCATCCACACCGCCCTGTCGAAGGCGTCGACCAGGTGCAGCAACCCGAGCACGACGGTGAACCAGCCGAACGCGCCGCGCATGATCCAGCCCGCGCCGAGCAGCCAGAGCCCGGTCAGCGCCAGCGCGGCGGCGGGCAGCACGGAGTAGCCGTCGAGCGCGCCGAGCACGTCGAGGGCCAGCCCCGCCAGACCCACCACGGTCAGCGGCAGCGCCCAGCGCGAACGCAGACGGCGCCGCCACAACAGCACCGCCATCAGGGCGAGCACGAGAGAGCCGCCCAGCGCGAGCTGCACCTCCACCCTGGCCAGACCGCTGGAGCCGAACCACCAGCAGCCACCGGGCAGCCGGCGCTCGCCGATGCTGTAGTCGTTGCACAGGTACATCTGCACGAGCTTGACCGGCTCGGCCACGACCCTGGCGGGTCCCGTGGCGCCGCAGCCCGGCAGAGCGGCGGGGCTGGCGACCCGCACGCCCTCCCAGCAGTTGGCGCTGCCCTGGCCGTCCCAGTAGACGTCGGCGCCGTTGTCCTTCAGCAGGTTGCCCGTGTAGAGGTTGTGGTGGGAGGTGTCGAACTGCTTGTCCCACGCCTCCTCGCCCCTGATGAAGGCGGGTACCGCCATCAGGTTGAAGGCGGCGTTGTCGTGGCCCCAGATCTGGTTGTTCCTGAAGACGTTCCAGTTGCCGCCCGCGGTGATGATGCCGCTGCCGGGTGGCAGGCCGATCTGCGGGCAGACCACGCCCTTCTCGTAGCCGCGCTCGGCGGGAGGCTTGGCGCAGGTGCCGTCCCTGACGTGCTCGTAGTAGGCGGCGTTGTTGTCGTAGATCTTGTTGTTCTCGAACTTGGCGTGGTTCTGCGGCAGGCCGGGGTGTCCGGGAAAGGCGCTGTCCATGGTGGCGCCCGCGAGGTTGCCCCAGAACTCGCTGTCGTGCACCCAGACCGAGTCGCCCGCCGTGCCCGAGTAGCCGACCATGTTGTGATGGCTCTTGCAGCGCCTGATCTCGATGGCGTAGCGCGGCACCTCGTAGCCGAGGCCGTCGTTGATGTTGGAGGCGCTGCCGGGGTAGATGCCCGAGTCACCGTTGCCGTACGACTCGCAGTCGGTGTAGAGGCCGTGGTCGCTGGCGAAGGTGAGGAAGCCGTACTCGTCGTTCCACCTGGTCAGCATGCGGTCGATGACGAAGCCGTCGGTGGCGAGGATGTAGAGCGAGTTGAAGGTCGTGCGCTGGGCGGTGAAGTTCCTGAAGTAGACGCCGTCGGTCATGTCGGCGCGGATGGCGTTGAGCTTGCGGTACTGCGCGTCGATGATCACGTCGAGCGGGCCCGCGCCCGTGCCCTCGATCTGCAGGTCCTTCTTGCCGAGGATGGCGACCAGGTTCTGGTTGTGCGGGCACTGGACCTGCTGCTCGTAGGAGAGGATCTGGTAGCCCCAGCTCGACCAGCGGGCCTTGAGGTCGGCGCACTCCCCTGTGGGCGCGGGCTGACCGGGCTCCTCCAGGTAGAGGCCGGGCAGGATGGCGATGTTCATCCCGGGTCCATCGACCCTGTCCACCGCTTCCTGCAGGTGCCTGAACCCCTCTTTCTGGCACCTGGCGAAGAGCCTGAGGTTGCGCTGACGCAGCTCATCCGGGAATTTCGCGATTCGCCGTTGGAAATCTGACTTGTCCGTCTTGCAGACCAGCAGGTCGGGCTCGCCCTGCCGGTACACGGGAACACTGCCCGTGCCGTCCGGCAGCTTCACCTCCCGCTCTTCGTGGGCGAGGGCCGCTGAGGCCGGGAGCAGGAGGACGAGGACCAGGCCCAGGAGGGATAAGGTCCGGCGCGCGATGAGGGGCATGGCGGCGAGACTAGAACATTGCTCACGTTCTGCCTAGAGCCTGGCTGAAACGCCTGCTCAGATGACCCAATGCCGACCCAACGCCCGCTGGCTACGGTGGCGTGCCATGTCCTTCGCCACGGTTGAGTTCGGGATCCTGGGCCCGCTGGAGGTTCTCGTCGGCGGTGAGCCCGTGCACGTCGGAGGCCCGAGAGCGCAGGCCGCGCTGGCCCTGCTGCTGCTCGGCCCCGGCAGAGCGGTCTCCGTCGAGCGGCTGGTCGACGTGCTGTGGGGGGAGGATCCTCCGAGCTCGGCCCGCGGCCAGGTGGCCATCGTGGTCTCCACGCTGCGCAGGTCGCTGAGAGAGGCGGGCGCCGATCCCAGCGTGATCGAGACGGTCGCGGCGGGCTACCGGGTGCCGCCCGCCGTACGGCTGGACGCGCTCGAGGCGGAGCGCGGCATCGCCGATGCGCGCGCCGCGGCCGCCGCGGGACGGCAGGCGGAGGCGGCCTCGGCCATGCGGCGGGCGCTGGCCCTCTGGCGCGGCCCCACGCTGGCGAACCTGGGCAGAGCGGTCCCCGGCACCGCCGTCTGGGAGGAGCTGCGGCTCGCCGCCACCGACGAGTGCGTGGAGCTGGAGCTGGCCCTCGGCAGGCACGGCGAGCTGGTGGCCGAGCTGACGGCCCTGGTGGCCGAGCACCCGCTTCGCGAGCGCGGCCGCGCCCAGCTGATGCGCGCCCTCTACCTGAACGGGCGCAGGGCGGAGGCGCTCGAGACCTACCAGGCGGCACGCGACCTGCTGGGCGCCGAAACGCTCGGCCTGGAACCCGGACCCGAGCTGCGGCGCGCGCAGCGGGCCGTCCTCACCGACGAGCCCGCGCTCTTCCGCTCCCCCGCCGAGCCCGCGCTCCCCCAGGGCTCCTCCCCCCATGAGCACGCCGCCGCGTCCTGCTCGCCCGACGCCTGCGACGCAGGTGACCAGGACGATCCGGGCGTCGTCACGCGCCCCGCCGAGCTGCCCGCCGCCGCGGCGGCGGGGTTCGTCGGCAGGGCGGTGGAGCTCAGGTACATCCACAAGCTGGCGGGCGAGGACCTGCCGATCGTCGCGATCAACGGCCCCGGCGGGGTGGGCAAGTCGACGCTGGCCGTGGAGGCGGCCAGACGGCTGACCGAGCGCTTCACCGACGGCCAGCTCTACGCCGACCTGCACGGCGCCACGCCTGGCCTGGCCCCGCTCGGACCCGCCGAGGTCCTCGGCAGGTTCCTCCGCTCGCTCGGCAGCCCCGACGTGCCCGCCGAGGTCGACGAGGCGGCGGCCAGGTTCAGGTCGCTGACCGCGCACCGGCGGATCCTGGTGCTGCTCGACAACGCGACAGGGGTGGCGCAGGTGCGGCCGCTGCTGCCCGCGGGGCCGAGGTGCATGGTCGTGGTCACCTCGCGGCGCCCGCTCACCACCCTCGACGGCACCGCCCACGTGCACCTGGAGGCCATGGCGGACGACGAGGCGCTCAGCCTGCTGGAGAGCGCGCTCGGCGACTCCCGTGCCGCGGCCGACCCCGAGGCTGCGCGGGAGATCGTACGGCTGTGCGGCGGGCTTCCGCTGGCCGTCCGCATCGTGGGTGCCAGGGGGGCGGCCCGGCCGAGCCATCCGCTGACCGAGCTCAGGACCGCCCTGGTCGAGGCCAGGACCAGGCTCGACTCGCTGGAGTACGCCGACCTCGCGGTCCGCACGAGCTTCTCCGTCGGCCTGCGCGACGAGCCTGACGCCCCGCTGTTCGGCCTGCTCGGCGCCCTCGACGCGCGCACCTACACCCCCGGCGTCGCCGCCGCGCTCCTCGACTGCGACGAGGCGGAGGCTGCCGCCGCACTGAGTCGTCTGGCCGACGCCAGGCTGATCGACAGGGTCGCCCCGCACAGGTACGCCATGCACGACCTGCTGCGCCTGTACGCCAGGGAGCTGGCCCCCTCCGACGCGCGAGCCGCGCTGGGCAGGACGGCCCACGGCTATCTGGCCACCGTGCTCAGGGCCAAGGAGGTGATGAAGGCGGGGCCTGCCACGCTGCCCGAGGGCTTCGGAGTCGAGCGGCCCTCTCAGCCCCTGGCCGGCAGAGCCGAGGCGATGGCGTGGCTGGACGCGGAGGGCGACAACCTGCTCTCCGTCATCCCCCAGCTCCTCGGCTCCCTGGACGGCTACGCCCTCGGCGCGCTGCTGTGCGTGAACGTCTCGACGCCGCTGTTCGTCAGGGGGCGCATCCACGAGCTGCTGGCCCTGCACCAGCACTTCCTCGAGGCGGCTCGCGCCGGGCAGGACCGCGAGGGCCAGGCCGACGCGCACAACCACCTCGGCATCGCCAACCAGGGTCTCGGCCGCGCGGAGGCGGGCGCCACGCACTTCGAGAAGGCGGCGTCGCTGTGGAAGGAGCTCGGCAGGGACGACCGCGAGGCCAGTGCGCTCAGCAACCTGTCGATCCCCTACCGGTGGCTGGGGCGGCTGGAGGAGTCGATGAGGTGCGTCCTGCACGCCATCGAGCTGTTCCAGCGCCTCGGCCAGCGCGGACCTGAGGCGGCGAACTGGGACAGCCTGGGGCTCACCTACCGGGCGCTCGGACGGCTCGACGACTGCCTGCGGGCGCTCGAGAGAGGGCTGGCCATCCGCAGGGAGCTCGGCAAGGATCAGGAGGTCGGCATCTCCCTCAGTCACCTGGCCGAGACCCACCTGCGGCACGGCGACCCCGCGATGGCACGCGAGCAGTTCGAGCAGGCCCGGCGGCTGGCCGTCGCCGCGGGAGACAGGTACGGCGAGGCGCTGTGCCTGTGGGGGCTCGGCCGGGCCGCGCACGCGCTGGGCGAGCCTGCGGCGAGGGAGCACTGGGTGGCCTCGGCAGGGCTGCTGCGCGAGCTGCGGCTGATGACGCCGGAGGAGGCGCGTCAGCTGCTCAGGCAGCGGGTGCCTGCCACCCCCTCCGCGATCAGGCGGAGGATGTGACAGGACCGCGTCGACGCGGGAGGCGAGAGCGGCCGGCGGCGAACCCCTTAGCCACCGACCGTGCTCACCGGGTCAGTTCCAGTCGACGTCCATGGAACTGATCTTCTCCTTGCGCATCATCGCCTCCCGCCATCCCTCAAGGACGGGATGAGTGCACGATACGAGCCCCCGATATCAATCCGCTTTCGGTGGGGTTCTCACGGCGCAAGGCCGCGCAGGACGCTGTCGACGATGCGGCCGGGCAGGTCGTCGGCGAGGTCGTCGTCGCCGCCCGCCCGCTTGATGTGCCACATCATCGCCCCCGCCAGCGTGCCGAGCGACAGCCGCACGTCGAGGTCGGCCCGCAGCTCGCCGGTCTCGACGCCGCGCTCCAGGACCGCGACCATCGCCGCGGTGCGCGGCTCGACGGCCTGCTTCATGAACTTCTCGAACAGCCGGGGATAGCGATCGGACTCGCTCATCGCGATGTTCATCACGCAGCGCGTGCGGTCCTGGCCGGCCTCGCGCATCATCGTGTCGAGCAGCGCGATCAGGTCGTCACGCACCGAGACGCCCGCCAGTGTGGGAACCGGCGCCTTGAGCGAGGCCAGCGCGTCGGCGACCAGGTCCTCCTTGTTGGACCAGCGCCGGTAGATGGTCGTCTTGCCGACGCCTGCCCGAGAGGCGATCGCCTCGATGGACAGCTCGGAGACGCCCATCCCCTCGCCGATCAGATCGAGGGTCGCCTCGATGATCGCCTTCTCGGCCTTCTCGCTGCGCGGACGGCCCGCGGGGCGGGCCGTGGCGCTCTCTGTCGTCGTCATCGCCGGCTCACACTACCGCTGGTTCCTTCTCTTCGACCTTCTGGACGGCCCTTGTCTTGCCGGGCATCCAGACGGCCACCACCACGACGCCCACCAGGGCGATGACGGCCGAGATGAGGGCCGTGGTGTGCATGCCGTCGACGAAGGCGCGGTAGGCGGGCTGCAGGATCGCCTCGTTGCCCTGGGCCACCCCGACGGTGGCCATGATGGACTCGCCCGCGCGGTGCTGGACGTCCTCGGGGAGCCCGGCCAGAGCGGGGGCGATCTCGCCGCGGTAGGAGGAGGACAGCACCGAGCCGAGCACGGCCACGCCGAGCGCGCCCGCCACCTGGCGGACGGTGTTGCTCATGGCCGAGCCGACGCCCGCCTTCTCCCTGGGCAGCGCCTCCATGATCGCGGTGGTCGCGGGCGGCATGATGTTGGCCATCGCCGCGCCCTGGACGAAGAAGACGACCTCGATCAGCCAGATCGGGGTGTTCTGGTCGAACAGCGCGTAGGCGGCCAGCGCGAGGGCCACGACGAGCATGCTGACCGTGGCGGCCGTCTTGGCGCCGAGCACCTCGTTCACCCGCTGGCTGAGCGGGGCGAAGATGAGCTGCGCCGCCGCGAAGGGGATCATCAGCGCCCCCGCCTGGATCGGGCTGAAGCCCAGCACGATCTGCAGGTAGAAGGTCAGGAAGAACATCCCGCCCATCATCGCGAAGAAGACGATGCCCATCATGCCGATGGCGGAGCTGAAGCGGACGTTGCTGAAGTTGCGCACGTCGAAGGCGGGGTGGTCGACGCGCCGCTCCCACCAGACGAACGCGGCCAGCACCACCACGCCGAACAGGGTCGGGACGAGGACCTCGGCGCTGGCGAACGTGGCCAGCTCGCCGCCGCGGATGATGCCGTAGACGACGGCGACCAGACCGATGATCGACAGGATCACGCCGACGGGGTCGAGCCTGGACGGCTTGGGGTCACGCGACTCCGGCACCACGGTGCCGATGAGGAACATGCTGATCAGCACGATCGGCACGTTGATCAGGAAGACCGAGCCCCACCAGAAGTGCTCGATCAGCAGGCCGCCGGTGATCGGGCCGATCGCCACCGCGAGGCCGACGCCGCCGGCCCAGACGCCGATGGCCTTGCCGCGCTCCTGCGGAGGGAAGACGTTGGAGATGATCGCCAAGGTGGCCGGCATGATGGCCGCGCCGCCGATGCCCATCGCGGCCCTCGCCATGATCAGCTGCATGGGGTCCTGCGAGTAGGCGCTGGCCAGGGAGGCAAGTCCGAACAGCGCCATGCCGATGAACAGCATGCGCTTGCGCCCTGTGCGGTCACCGATCACGCCGAAGGTGAACAACAGGCCGGCGAACACGAGGGTGTAGGAGTTGATCGCCCACTCGAGCTCGCTCTGTGTCGCGCCGAGCCCTTGTACGGGGTCGGCGATGGTCTTCATGGCGACGTTCAGGATCGTGTTGTCCAGGACCACCGCGAGGAGGCTGAAAACGAGCACGCCGAGGATCGCCCATCGGCGGGGGTGGCCCGTCTGTGGTTCCATCAGAAAGCTCCAATTTCGATACGACGTAGTTTCGCAACGCTACCGTAGCGCAAGGCATTCCGATACGCAACGGTCTCGTTTCATAAGTCGTCTCTCAGGAGGCCACGCTGACGGGCTCGGGGACGGCCTCGGGCTCGGCCGCGCCCTTCCAGAACGGCAGTGCGGCCAGCACCATCACCACGCCCACCAGGCCGGCGACCGCGAACGCCCATGCGGGCCCGTGCGCGTCGATGATGGCCCCCGCGATCGGCGCGGACGCGGCGCCGCCGATCAGCAGGGCGGTGCCGTGCAGGCCCATGGCCTCGCCGCGCGCCGCGGCGGGGGTCCATCTGCTGAGCGTGTCGACGGAGGAGGAGAGCGCGGGGGCGCAGAGCACCCCGGCGGGCAGCAGCGCCACGAGCAGCCATCGCCAGTCGCCGCCGACCAGGCCGACGGGGATGGTGAGCGCGCCCATGAGTCCGGTCAGCACCAGGACGGAGAAGCCGCGCGGCAGCCCGCCGTACACGAAGCCGCCGACGAGGGAGTAGACGCACCAGATGGCCACGGCCAGCCCGATCCACGCGGTCTGACCCGCGTGCTCGATCGTGGCCACCAGCGACAGCTCGGTGGCGGTGAGGATGAAGGTGGCGGCGGTGACCGTGCCGAGCAGCGCGATGAGCGAAGGGGTCAGCCACGTGCGGCGCGAGACCTTGCCCGCGGGCGCCTTCAGCTCATCGGCCGAGCGGATGGGCGGGTTGAGCACGATCAGCGCCACACCCGCGCACGCCAGCCCGACGGCGATCGTCGCCATCGTCCACGTGCTCCCCAGCGAGGTGATGCCCACGACGGCCAGCGCGGGGCCGGTCATGTAGGACAGCTCGACCATCATCGAGTCGAGCGAGAAGCCCATCCTGCGCTGCTCGAGGGGGACCATCGCGGCCAGGCACTGCCTGATGACGCTGAAGATCGGCAGCGCCAGCAGGCCCGCCACGCCCGCGGCGGGCACCAGCACGGCGAACGGCAGCAGCCACGCCGTCGACCAGAACAACACCTGCGCGACCGTCGTGACGGCCAGCACGGGACGCAGCCCGTGCCTGTCCACGAACCTTCCCGACAGCGGGGAGCCGACGGCCATGCCGACCGTGCTGGCCATGGCGACCATCCCGGCCTGGGTGAACCCCATCCCCGGGAGGTTCACCACGTGCAGCGTCAGTGCCATCGCCGTCGCCGTGGCGGGGATCCTGGCCACCAGGCCGACCAGGAGCAGCGTCCGTACACCGGGGATCCTGAACAGGCGCCGGTAAGGTTCAATAGCCATCGTTATTACTTACCTCCGCGCCTATTGTGTCGTCTGGCACCGACAGAACCTTCATCGCATGCCATCATCAGGAATGTCCGGATACGCCACAGGGGCGATTCGAGACTGTTCTGGAGGTCGGACTCATGTCCTCTTCTCTGTACGGCGGCGCCTCGGGCCGCAGAGTCACCGTCCGCGACCTGGCCTCGGCCAAGGAACGCGGCGAGAAATGGCCGATGCTGACGGCCTACGACGCCATGACGGCCAGGGTCTTCGACGAGGCGGGCGTCCCCGTGCTCCTCGTCGGCGACTCCGCCGCGATGGTCGTCTACGGCTACGACTCGACACTGCCCGTCACCGTCGACGAACTCCTCTCGCTGACCGCAGCCGTGGTGCGCGGTTCGTCACGCGCGCTGGTGGTCGCCGACCTGCCCTTCGGCTCCTACCAGTCCTCCCCTGCGCAGGCGCTGGAGTCGGCGGCGCGGTTCATGAAGGAGGCGGGGGCCCACGCGGTCAAGCTTGAGGGAGGGCGGCGCGTCCTGCCGCAGGTCGAGGCGCTGGTCGCGGCCGGAATCCCGGTCATGGCGCACCTCGGGCTGACGCCGCAGTCGGTCAACACCTTCGGCGGCTACCGGGTACAGGGACGAGGCCAGGACGGCGACGAACTCCTGTCGGACGCGAAGGCGCTGCAGCAGGCGGGCGCCTTCGCGGTGGTGCTGGAGTGCGTGCCCGCCGAGCTGGCCGAACGGGTGACCACCTCGCTGGCGGTGCCCACCGTGGGCATCGGCGCGGGCGCGGGGACCGACGCGCAGGTGCTCGTGTGGCAGGACCTGATGGGCCTGACCCCTAACCCCGCGAAGTTCGTCCGGAAGTACTCCGATCTGGCCACCGAGATGGACAGGGCGGTGCGCGCCTTCGCCTCGGAGGTCTCCTCAGGCGCGTTCCCCACGCGGGAGCACGCCTACAGCTGAGCCGTCACACCAGGGTCGCGGGGTCGGTGTTGGCGCCGCACACCACCACCGCGACCCGCTCGCCCTGCTCGCGGGCGTAGACGCCCTGCGCCAGCGCGGCGTAGGCGGTGGCGCCCGCGTGCTCGGCGGCCACGCGGTGCTCGGCCCAGAGCGCGTGGCGCGCCGCCTCGATGGCCTCGTCGGTGACCAGCACGCTCTCGACGCCCGCCGCCGAGACGATGTCGTAGGCGAGCGCGCCCAGCCTGCTGGCGCCCAGCGCGTCGGCGGCGACACCGCTCACGTCCACCGGGACGGGCCCGCCCGCCTTCAGCGCCTCGTGGAGTGTGGGGATCAGTTCGGGTTCCACGGCGACCACCCTCGGTCCGCCCCTCACGCCCACGGTGACGCCCGCCACGAGCCCGCCGCCGCCCACGGCGACCAGGATGGTGTCGACGCCGCCCGTCTGCTCGACCACCTCGAGGCCGAGCGTGCCCTGACCCGCCACCACGTCGGGGTGGTCGTAGGCGTGCACCTGCAGCGCGCCGGTCTCCGCCGCCCGCTTGGCCGCGGCCTCGGCCGCCTCCGAGTAGATGGCCCCCGTCCTGGTGACGTGCGCGCCGAGGGTTCGCAGCCCCGCCACCTTCACCGGGGCGCACACCTCGGGCACGAAGATCTCCGCCCGCACCCCCAGCGCCCTGGCCGCGTAGGCGACCGCGAGCCCGTGGTTGCCACCGCTGGCCGCGATCACCCCGGCGCCGGGGACGTGCGCCGACAGCATCCTGTTGAAGGCCCCTCGGGCCTTGAACGAGCCCGAGTGCTGCAGCGTCTCCAGCTTGAGGAACAGGCCTTCGGAGATCTCGACGACGGGGGTGCGCACCGCGTGTCCCTCGATCCGCCCGGCGGCCGCCACCACATCGTCGTACATGACCGTCATCACAACCCCCACTCGGTCGCGCGGTTCAGCCCGGCGATCCTGGTCTCGCCCCCCGCATGAGCTTCGCCACTTTCCTCACTACCCGGGCGCCTGTCAATCCGAGAGGAGCTCGACGTAGCCCTCGCCGCCGTTGAGGCGGATGCGCTGGCCGTCCCTGATGCGCCTGGTGGCGCCCTCCACGCCGACGACCGCGGGCAGGCCGTACTCGCGCGCGATCACCGCGCCGTGCGTCATCACGCCGCCGACCTCCATGACCACGCCCTTCACCGAGACGAACAGCGGCGACCAGCTGGGGTCGGAGAAGACGGTGACGAGGATGTCGCCCTCGCGCACGTCGGCCTCCTCCAGGCTGAGCACGACCCTGGCCGTGCCCTCCACGACGCCCGACGACACCGCGACGCCCGCCAGCGCCCCCTCCGGCAGGGCCCCTGTGTCGTACGCGCCGCCGATCACCTCGCCCTCCGAGGTGATCACCCTCGGCGGGGTCAGCTTGCCGTACTCCTCGAACTCGTCGCGGCGCCTCTCGATGACGGCGTAGTCCAGCTTCCCCGTGCGCACGGCCTGCCTGAACTCCTCGAAGTCCAGGAAGTACACGTCCTCGGGCCCGGCGATCACTCCCTTGGCGACCAGCTTCCTCGCCTCGCCGAGCAGCGCCTCCTTGTACAGCCAGTACCGCTGCAGGCAGGCGTGCTTGGAGTACTCCCTGTAGCCGATGAAGTGGCGCAGCACGTTCATCTTCCTGGCCGCCTTCCTGGCCCTGCGCCCGCTCAGACGGCCCAGGAGTTCGGCGATCTTGTTCTCGGCCTCGAGACGCCCGCGCTCCTCGCGGGCCCGTCGCGCTCCAGGAGGGAAGTTCTCGATATTGCCCAGGATGATCGGGACGAGCAGCGTGGGGTCCTCGCTCCACCGCGTCCTGGTGATGTCGATGTCGCCCGAGCAGTGCATGCCGTACTTCAGGAGGTAGTCGTCGATGGCGCGGCCGACGACGTCACCGCCCTCCGCCCTGGCCAGACCCGCGCGGAACGTCTCCCGCTCGGCGCGCTCCAGGTAGGCCACGACGGCGGGGTGGCGCCTCGCCACGTCGGCGACGTCCATGAGGTCCAGCCCCATGGCGGCCACGACGTTGTGGTCGGCGGACTGGGCGATGACGTCGGCGGCGTTCTTCTCGCCCAGCCAGGCCTCCATGTGCTTGTTGACCCAGTTCGCCGCCTGGATGCCGGCGAACGCCGCGGCCACGCTTCTCGGCTCGAACATGATCACCGTCAGCTCGCGGTGGTCCTCCAGGATGAAGGCGAACAGCTCGTCGCCCGACCTGGCGGCGATGGCCCGTCCGAGCTCCTGCACCGACCGCTCGTTCCGCGCGATGAGCGAGGGCACGACACCCGGATCGTCCTGCCTGGTGAGCTTGAGGTACTGGCGGGCCATCGGCAGCGGGCCGCCTTCCCCGAAGTTCATCACCGCCGCCCTGCCCCGCGCGAGAGGGAAGTCCTTCCTGGCCGCCACCGCGGTGAGGGCGTTGGCCATCAGGACGTCGACCTGGCCGAGGCTCTTGAGCGTGACGGGCCTGGCCCACCACGAGGACAGCTCGTGGGACATGTCCTTGTAGAAGCGTCCGCCCGCCACGCTCATCGGAGGGCGGCCGAGCGCCTCGTCCAGCAGCATGAAGAACGACAGGCCGAGCGGGGTGAAGGCGTCGGTCATCATCTGGCGGTGACCGTAGGACATGAAGACGCGGTTCTCGCCGTCGGACACGGCGGGGACCGGGTAGAGCGTGGTGATCGGACGGCTCTGGAGCACGTGGAAGTCCCCGTCGCACAGGCCCCACTCGATGTCCTGGGGGCGGCCGAAGTGGGCCTCGATCCTGCGGCCCAGGCGCTCCAACCGGAGGATCTGCTCGTCGGTCAGGGTCTGCGCGCTCTGGCGCGCCGCCTCGACGGGCCGCTCGCGCGTGCCGCCGTCGGGCGCGGCGTACAGCTCCCTGGTCTGGACGCTGACGTTCCGCTCGACGACGCGGCCCGCCTTCACCCGGTAGGTGTCGGCGTTGACCAGGCCGGAGACCAGCGCCTCGCCCAGGCCGAAGCCGGCGTCGATGGAGACGACCCTGCGGTTGCAGGTGACAGGGTCGGCGGTGAACATGATGCCGGCCGCCTCCGGGAAGATCATGCGCTGGACGACCACCGACACCCGCACGGCGCGATGGTCGAAGCCGCTCCTGACGCGGTAGGCCACGGCGCGGTCGGTGAACAGTGAGGCCCAGCACCGCCTGACGGCGCGCACCACCGCCTCCGCGCCCCTGACGTTGAGGTAGGTGTCCTGCTGGCCCGCGAAGGAGCTCGACGGCAGGTCCTCAGCGGTGGCGCTGGAGCGCACCGCGCAGGCCACGTCGCCGCCGAGCGCGGCGAGGCGGCCGACGATGTCGCGTTCTATCTCCTCCGGCACGGGCAGGTCCTCGACGGCGGCGCGCAGGCGGGCGCACGCCTCGGCGATCGCCTCCCTGTCGTCGGCCCGGAGCCCCGAGAGGCCGTCGATCAGCAGGCCGACGGCGGGGTCGCGCTCCACGACCGCCCGGTAGGCCTCGGTCGTGACGCAGAACCCCTCGGGCACGCGGACGCCGTCGATCGCGGACAGCTCTCCGAGGTTGGCCCCCTTCCCTCCGACCGTGGCGAGCAGGGTCTTGTCGATCTCGTGGAATCCGAGCACGTAGGCGCCCATGGCAGCGTCCCTCCTATTTCAATACAGAACAGTACTGTATTGTAAATAGCATGACAGCCAAGGTATGCCTTGTCACCGGCGCCTCCTCGGGTATCGGCCACGCCACCGCGCTGGAGCTCCTGCGCGCGGGCCACATCGTGTACGGCGCCGCGCGCCGCCTCGACAGGATGGCGGCCCTGCGCGACGCCGGCGGCCGTCCCGTGGCGATGGACGTCACGGACGAGCCCCACGTCGAACGCGCCGTGCGCGCGATCCTCGACGAGCACGGCAGGATCGACGTGCTGGTGAACAACGCGGGGGCGGGACTGCACGGCGCGATCGAGGACGTCCCCGTCGAGCGGGCGCGCCGGCTGTTCGACGTCAACCTCTTCGCCGTGGCCAGGCTGACCCAGCTCGTGCTGCCGCAGATGCGTCAGCGGGGCTCCGGCCTGATCGTGAACGTGTCGTCGATCGCGGGTGAGATCTCCCTGCCGCTCGTCGCCTGGTACCACGCCTCCAAGCACGCGCTCGAGACGTTCTCCGACTCACTGCGCCAGGAGACCCGGCCGTTCGGGATCGACGTCGTGGTCATCCAGCCCGGCCTGATCAGGACCGAGTTCGAGCAGGGGGCCGCCCGGGAGCTTCGCGAGCTGTCGGGGGGCGGGGCCTACGCCGCTCTCGCCGAGTCGATGGCGCGCAGGGCCGAGTCACCGGCGGCGGCGAGGGCGTCGGACCCCCTCGTGGTGGCCGCGGCCGTCAGGAAGCTCGTCGAAGGGGCGCGGCCGAGGCCGCGCCGTCCCGTCGGGCACATGGCCAGGACCCTTCTGACGCTCAACAGGATCCTGCCCGACCGCCTCTTCGACAGGCTGGTGACGAAAGTGGACTGACCGCCGCTTCCCCGCGGCCCTCTGTCGATCCGCTCTGTCGGTTCAGGCTGTCAGGCCAGTGCCTGGGCGAAGTCCGCCCAGAGGTCCTCGGCGTGCTCGATGCCCACCGCCACGCGCACCGTGCCCTCGGAGATGCCGTGCCGCGCCAGCTCCTCCGCGCTCAGCGACCTGTGCGAGGTCGTCGCGGGGTGCAGCACCAGCGTCTCCACCCCGCCGAGCGAGGGGGCCAGCAGCGCCAGCTTCAGCGCGCTCATGAAGCGCTCGCCCGCGGCGCGCCCTCCCGCCAGGTCGAAGGAGAACACCCCGCCGAACTCGGGCATCAGCTTGACCGCCACCTCGTGCGAGGCGTGCGTCGGAAACCCGGGCCAGTGGACGGCGCTGACCGCGGGATGCCCGGCCAGGCGGGTGGCGAGCACGCGGGTGTTCGCGCAGTGCCGCTCCATCCGCAGGGGCAGGGTCTGCATGCCGCGCAGGGTCAGCCACGCGGCGAAGGGGTCGGGCGTCGAGCCGAGCTCGATCGCGTAGTGCCACACCTTGCGGTAGAGCTCGTCGGCGGCGAAGACGGCGATCCCGCCGAGCACGTCCGTGTGGCCGGACAGGTACTTCGTGGTCGAGTGGACCACGATGTCCGCGCCGTGCTCCAGCGGACGGCACAGGATGGGCGAGGCGAAGGTGTTGTCCACCACGGAGACCAGGCCGAACTCCTTGGCCGCCGCGCACATCGCGGGCAGGTCGGCGACCTGGCAGACGGGGTTGGCGATGGTCTCCAGGTAGACGAGCCTGGTCTCGGGGCGCACCGCCGCCCTCAGCGCCGCGGGGTCGTCCTCAGGGACGTGGGTGACGGCGATGCCGAACCTGGACGCCAGGTCGTTGATCATGGCGGCCGTCCCGCCGTACAACGCCTTCTGCGCGATCAGGTGGTCACCCGGCTTGAGCAGGCCGAGAAGCACGGAGTTGATCGCGCCCATCCCCGAGGCGGTGGCCACGGCGGCCACGCCGCCCTCCAGTCCGGCCACGGCCTCCTCGAGCGAGCGGACCGTGGGGTTGGAGAGCCTGCCGTACACGAAGGCCCCGTCGGGCCTGCTCATCCCGTCGGCGAAGACCTCGGGATCGTCGAAGACGAACCCGGAGGTCTGGTAGATCGGCACCGAGATCGGGACGCTTCCCTTGATCACGGGTCGGGGCAGGTGGACGGCTCGGGTCTCAGGGCGTAGTTCGCTCATACCGATAAGGATGTCCTGGTTTCATGTTGATTGTCAGATCCAATCGCCGATAATTGGTCCATGAATGAGGCCAATAGTGCGGAGCTCATTGAGCTGCTCGGCCGGTGGGCGACCGGGAGGGGCCCGCTCTACCTCCTGCTCGCCGCCCGGCTGCGCGACCTGATCGACGACGGCCTGCTGCCGCCCGACACCGCGCTGCCGCCCGACCGCGTCCTCGCCAGACGGCTGGCCGTGGCGAGGGGCACCGTCGTCGCCGCCTACGACCTGCTCCAGCAGGAGGCGCGCGTGGTCAGGCGCAGAGGCAGCGGCACCCGCGTGGCCGCCGCCGACCTGCCGGCCACCCGCGCGGCCAACGAGGTCGCCAGCAACCCGCTGCTGTCGCACATCCTGCATCCGCCGGACGGCGTCACGCTGCTCACCTGCGCCGCACCGGACGAGCCGCCGCCGCTGCTGGCCGAGGCCTTCCGGCAGGCGGTGTCGTTGCTGCCCGAGCGCGACCTCGGCTACCACCCCGCCGGCCATCCCGCCCTCCGCGCGGCCGTCGCCGCCTACTACACCGACCGCGACCTGCCCACGGACCCTTCGCAGATCATGGTGACCACCGGCGCCCAGCAGGCCATCACGCTGCTCACCGACCTGCTGGTCAACCCGGGCGACGTGGTGCAGACCGAGTCGCCCACCTATCCTGGCGCGCTGGAGGTCTTCCGCCACGCCGCCGCCGTGATCCGTCCGCGCCTCGACCCCGCCGAGCGCCCCGCCCTGATGTACGCCATCCCCACGGCCAGCAACCCGGCGGGCACGATCATGGACACCGCCACGCGCAGGCGGCTGGCCGCCGCGGCCACCGAGCACGACGTGCCGCTCATCGACGACGAGGTCTGCGCGGAGCTGTGCTTCTCGGGCTCGGCGCCGCCTCCGCTGGCCTCCTTCACCTCGGGCGAGCAGATCATCACGATCGCCTCGCTCAGCAAGCTCGTGTGGGGCGGGCTGCGCGTGGGCTGGATCCGCGCCGCTACCCCGCTGGTCTCCAGGCTGGCCAGGCTGCGCGCCGTCCACGATCTCGGCGGTGACGTGCTGTCCCAGCTGGCCGCCGCCTCGGTGCTGTCGCTCCTGCCAGAGGTCCGGCAGGCGCGCGTCGAGGCTCTCCGTCACCGGCACGACCACCTGCTGTCGCGGCTGCGGGCCAGGCTCCCCTCGTGGGAGGTCTCCCCCGCGCTCGGCGGCCAGACCGTGTGGGCCCGGCTCCCGCGCGGCGACGCCGACACCTTCGCGCAGGTGGCGCTCAGGCACGGGGTGGCCATCCCGCCTGGGCGCTCGTTCGATCCGCAGGGCGGGCACGCCGACCACCTGAGGCTGCACTTCCTCTTCCCTCCCGAGGAGTTGACGGCGGCGATCGACGCGCTGGCTCAGGCGTGGGCCGCCTACGACGGCGCCCGCCACCCCGCCTCCCGCCACACCCTGATCGTCTGAACGCTTTCCTCTCCGGGCGGGAGAACGCTCTCCTGGGCGAAGGGACGCTCTCGCGGGCGGGAGGACGCTCTCGCGGGCGGGAGGACACTCTCGCGGCGGGGGGACACTCTCGCGGCGGGGGGACGCTCCCCTTGGCGGGGGAACAGGAGATGCTGACGGGATGGAAGCGATGCCCGTTCTCATCCACAGCCCGTCCGTCGGCCCGTCCACCTGGACCCCCGTGGCCGAGCTTCTTCCCCGCGCCTGCGTCCCCGACCTGCGCCAGGCCGTCGCGGGCGGCCCGCCCTACCCGGAGCAGATCGCCGAAGCCGTCCGCGACCAGACACCCGAGGGCCCGCTCGTCCTGGTGGCCCACAGCAACGCCGGCCTGTTCGTGCCGATCATCAGCCAGGCGGTCGAGGTCGTCGCCTGCCTGTTCGTGGATGCCCACCTGCCGCCCGCGGCGGGGGTCGCGCCCGTGGTCCAGCCCGCGTTCCTGCCGTTCCTGCGCGAGCTGGCCGACGCCGACGGCCTCCTGCCCCGGTGGACCGACTGGTGGCCGGAGGAGCAGGTCGCGCCCATGTTCCCCGACCCCGTCACCAGGGAGCGCGTGAGCGCCGAGCAGCCGCGCCTGCCGCTCGCCTACTTCGAGCAGCGGGTGCCCGTGCCCCCGGGCTGGGACGGCGTGCCGTGCGCCTTCCTGTGGTACGGCCCGCCGTACGACACGGTGGCCGAGGAGGCGGCGCGGCGAGGCTGGCCGGTGACGCGCCTGCCCGGTCTGCACCTGCACCAGCTCATCGATCCTGAAAGCGTCGCAGGTCATGAATTCTTCACTGCCCACGCGGGAGGCGAGCCAGAACAATCACAGACATGATCCAGGTAGACGGACTCACCAAGAGCTACGGGGACTTCCAGGCGGTGAAGGGCATCTCGTTCGAGGCCCTTCCCGGCGAGGTCTTCGCGCTCCTGGGCAGGAACGGCGCGGGCAAGACCACCACCATCGAGGTGCTCGCCGGCTTCCAGCCTGCCGACGCGGGCCAGGCGCGCGTGCTCGGCCTCGACCCGACGAAGGACCGCAGGCAGGTACGGCGGCGCACCGGCATCATGCTGCAGGAGGCCGGGTTCTTCCCCGACCTGACCGTCGTCCAGACGGTCGAGTCGTGGCGCGCCTTCACCCCCGCGGCCAGGCCCGCG
The DNA here is from genome assembly GCF_039535395.1 of Nonomuraea roseola. Taxonomy (NCBI): domain Bacteria; kingdom Bacillati; phylum Actinomycetota; class Actinomycetes; order Streptosporangiales; family Streptosporangiaceae; genus Nonomuraea; species Nonomuraea roseola. The sequence goes on along the minus strand of NZ_BAAAXC010000015.1, from coordinate 5,463,484 downwards.
CACGAGGCGCTCGAGCTCGCGGGGCTGCTGGACAGGGCGGCGACGAAGGTCAGGCAGCTGTCCGGGGGCGAGAAGCGCAGGCTCGACCTGGCACTGGCCCTGCTGGGCCATCCCGACGTGCTCTTCCTCGACGAGCCGACCACCGGCATGGACCCGGAGGCGCGCAGGAACACCTGGGAGGTCGTCCGCGCTCTCGCCGCCGAGGGCACCACGATCCTGCTGACCACGCACTACCTGGACGAGGCCCAGCGGCTGGCCACCCGGATGGCGATCATGGACCGCGGCGAGATCGTGGCCAGCGGCGGCATGGCCGAGACGCTGGCCGCGCAGGCGGGCAGGGTCTCCTTCGAACTGCCCGAGGGGATCTCGCCGCAGGAGCTCCCGCTGCCGGTGACCATGGCGGGCGCGGTCGCCACCTGCAGGGCCGAGGACCCCGACCTGGCCGCGCAGCGGCTGCTGAGCTGGGCGGCGGAGAAGGGCCTGCGGCTGCGCGGGCTCGAGGTGCGGACGGCCTCACTCGAAGACCTGTTTCTCGAAGGGATCGGCAATGCGTGACTTCATGGCGGTGGCGAGGTTCGGCGGCAGGCTCTACTGGCGCGACAAGGTGGCTCTGTCCACCTCGGTGGCGCTCTCGCTGGGGCTCGGCATCGGCATGCCGTTCCTGATGGCGAAGCTGCGGCCCGGCGACTCCGGCCTGCTGCTCGACATGCACCTCGGCCTGCTCGCCATGATCATGACGATCGCGGCGCTCCTGCAGGCCGCGGTCAACCTGAGCGCGCGCAGGGATCAGCTGATTCTCAAGAGGATGCGGGCCACGGGGCTGAACGACCGGGAGATCATCGGCGGCGAGCTGGCCAACATCGCCGCGCAGGCCGTGCTGCTCGCGCTGGTCGTGACGGTCGTGCTGTACGTCGCGGCGGGGATGCCGACTCCGGGCAACCCGCTGGTGCTGGTCGCGTTCGTGGTGGCGGGCGCGGGCGTGCTGTCGCTGCTCGGCGCGGCGTGGACGGTGGCGATCTCGCGGGCGGAGCTGGCGGCGGCCGTCACGATGCCGTGGTTCATGCTGGCGGGGCTCGGCGCGGGCGGGTTCGGGCCGATCACCCAGCTCCTGCCCTCGTGGGTCGGCACGGTTCTGAACCTGCTGCCCACCGGTGGCATCGTCGAGGGAGCCCGCTTCGCCTACACAGGCGAGGGCAACGTCCTGCTCGCCCTGCTCAACCTGGCGGTTTGGACCGCTATCGGGCTGATCGTCCTCCGCTACCGGTTCAGGTGGGAGCCCAGGAAGTCATAATTGACCCCACTATGACCTCCGCAGCTCTCCGACGCTTCGCCGTCATCGTGATCACCGCGGTCTCCGTCTGCTACACGATGATCGGCTTCGGGCTCTACCTCGCGGCGGCCGATCTCGCGGTCACAGCGGGCGCCCTGGTGGTGACCGCGGGCACCACCGTGCCGCACTTCCTCCACGTCAGGGCGGGACTGCGCGGTACCCGACCACGCTACCTACCGCTGACCCTCTCGGTACAGGCCATCGCCACCTACCTGCCCGACTTCCTGCTCCCCTACGGCTGGTCGGGCAACGTCGCGCCACTGTTCGCCGGGTCGCTACTGGTCCTGCTGCCGCTCTGGCTCAGCGGCCCACTGGCCGGGCTCGTCATCCTCTACCAGGGCGTGGCCATCATGGACGCGACGGGCGGCTTCAATCCGATCCCGATCTTCTACGCCGTCACGGTTCTCACCACCGGCGCGATGATCTACGCGTTGGTCAGGAGCAGCCGCATGGCGGGCGAGCTGGACCAGGCCAGGGCGGAGCTGGCGGAGGCCGCGGTGCTCAGGGAACGCCTGCGGATCTCCCGCGACCTGCACGACGGCCTGGGCCGCAGCCTCACCGCGATCGCGCTGAAGGGCGACCTGGCGGCCAGGCTGGTCGAGCGCGACCCCGCCTCGGCCAGGACCGAGGTCACCGAGCTCGTGCAGGTCGCCCGCGAGGCGGTCCAGGACGTACGGCACGTGGCGCGCGGCTACCGGGAGATGTCGCTGAAGGGCGAGACGGACAGGGCCGTGGCGCTTCTGGAGGCGTCAGGGGTCGACTGCCAGGTCAACCTCACGGCGGCGGCGCTGCCCCGCTCGTCGGAGGAGGCGCTGGCCTGGGGCGTGCGCGAGGGCGTGACGAACGTCCTGCGGCACAGCCGCGCCACCACCTGCTCCATCACCACCTCGGTGCGGGCGGGCGCGGCGCGCCTCGAGGTCGTCAACGACCGCACCACCGCGGACCTCGCGGACCCGGCGACGCCCCGGTCGGGCGGGGAAGCCCCGGTGACGCCGGGCAACGGCCTGACCGGGCTCGGCGAGCGCGCCTCCCAGGCCGGCGGCACCGTCACCGCCGAGACGACCGCCGCGGGCGGCTTCCGGCTCACCATGGAGGTCCCCGCGTGATCAGGGTGCTGCTGGCCGAGGACATGCACATGATCAGGGCGGCCCTGACGGCGCTGCTGCGCCTGGAGCCCGACATCGACGTGGTCGCCCAGGTGACCAGGGGCGACGAGATCGTCCCCACCGCGATGGAGGTCAGGCCGGACGTGGCGATCGTGGACATCGACCTGCCCGTCGTGGACGGCATCACCGCCGCCGCCGAACTGCGTACCCGCCTGCCGTCCTGCCGGATCCTGGTGCTGACCGCGATGGGCCAGCCGGGCCAGGTGCGGCGGGCCCTGTCGGCGGGCATCGAGGCGTTTCTGGTGAAGGACGCGCCGGGCGACCGCCTGGCCGACGCCATCAGGCGCACCGCCGCCGGGCTGAGGGTGCTCGACGCCGACCTGGTGACCTCGGCCATGGAGTACGGCGAGAGCCCCCTCACCCAGCGCGAGCGCACGGTCCTGGACGAGGCGGCGAGGGGCGCGACGGCCGAGGAGATCGCCGCGCGGCTGCATCTGTCGGCCGGGACCGTGCGCAACTACCTGACCGGCGCGATCACCAAGACGGGCGCCAAGAACAAGATCGACGCCATCCGCATCGCCCAGGACGCGGGCTGGCTCTGAGCCGGCGCGGGGAGGGCTCCGCGATCAGATGTCGGTGAGGCGGATTCCCGCGTGCGCCTTGTAGCGGCGGTTGATCGAGATGAGGTTGGCCGTCAGCGCCTCGACCTGGTGGGCGTTGCGCAGGCGCCCGCCGTACACCCCGCGGACCCCGGGGATCACCGAGGCGAGGGCCTGGACGGTGCCGGTCGCCTCACGGTCGTCGCCCAGGACGAGCACGTCCAGGTCCACCTTGTCCACCGCGGGGTCGAGCAGCAACACCGCGGAGACGTGGTGGAAGGCGGCCACCACGCGGCTGTCGGTCAGCACCGCCGCGGCCTGCTGGGCGGCCGAGCCCTCCTCGACCGGCAGCGCGTAGGCGCCCTGCTTGTCGAAGCCCAGCGGGTTGACGCAGTCGACCACGATCTTGCCGGCCAGCGGTTCGCGCAGCGCGGAGAGGGTGGCCTTGTGGCCGTCCCACGGCACGGCGACGATCACGATGTCGGCCTCGGCGGCGACCGCGGCGTTCTCCGCGCCCCTCGCGCCGTTGCCGATCGAGTCGGCGGCCTCCTGAGCGCGCCCTGCGTCACGGGAGCCGATGAGCACGGGGTGTCCCGCCAGGGCGAAGCGCCGGGCCAGCCCCTTGCCCTGGTCGCCGGTCCCGCCCAGGATGCCGATGGTCAAGCCGCTCACTTCGGGAAGGTCAGTCATACGGCGAATCATGCCAGGGCGGAGTTCACGGGCCGAACCCAGCCCCGCCGGGCGGGCGGTGATCGGCCAACGCGGCAAACGGGCAGCAGAGCAGGCACAGGTCAGGCACCATGGACGAATGGACGCAGGGTCGGTGGCTTTCCTTCGCGAGGTTCTGGCCGAAACCGGCTGGCTGGAGCGCACCAGGGAGCTGGGAACGGCGCTGAGGGCCACCCGCTCCCCCGGCGGCCTGCTCCTGGTCGGCACACCCGGCGGCGAGCCGTGGCATCTCACCGCCCACCTGGGCGACGAGGCCCGGCTGACGGGGCTGCCCCAGCTGGCGCCGACGCTGGTGCGGTGGAGCCCGCCCGCGCAGGCCCCCGCCCACCTGAGGGTCGGCCTCGACCGCATCGAGCGCGCCGGCAGGGGCGAGACCCTGTTCGTGGTGGCCGAGCGGCAGGCGCCCGTGCCGCTGCTCGAACGCGTCGACGACGCCAGGCGCACCGGCGCGACGATCCTGGCGCTGGAGAGCGGCGATCCCGAGCTGGCCGGGCTGGCCCACGACGCGCTGGCGATCCCCTCCGACGGGCCCGTCAGCTTCGACGGCGCCCAGCACCTGGTGAGCGCCGCGGCGGCCGAGCTGCCCCAGCGCCCGGGGCTACGCGACAGGCTCGCCAGGCTCCTCGAGCGGGTCAGCGGCCCGCAGGTGGTTGACTAGCGCCTCCTCGATCGCCGCGATGACCACGGCCTGCACGGGGTCGGGCTCCCCCGAGCGCGTACGGCTGACGCGGGTGACGGCGTCGAGCCCCCGCGCGCCGATCTCCCCGATCTCGCTCACCCTCACGAACCCCTCCGGCACGTCGAGCAGGGCCAGCTCGGGCACGATGGCCACGCCGTGTCCCGCGGCCACCAGGGCGAGCGTGGGAGGGAACTCCTCGATGACGTGCACCCGCCTCGGCTCGAAGCCGTGCAGCGCGGCCAGCCGTTCGAGCGCCTGACCGCAGGCCTGCTCGGGCAGGCCCGCCACCCACGCGGCCCCTGCCAGGTCGGCGACGGTGCGGGGCATGGCGGGCCAGTCCGGCGGCACCACGATCCTGTACTCGTCGATGTGCAGCGTCCTCGACGTCAGCGAGGGCCTGGCGGGCGCGGGCAGGCCGGCGTCGCGCTCGGTGATCAGCACGTCCACCCCGCCGAGACGCAGCTCACGCAGGGCGGGAGCGCCGTACGTCTCCTGGATGACGGGGGTGATCTGCGGATGCCTGACGGCCAGCGACCGCAGGGCGGGCACGAGCAGATGCGTGATCACGGTGGAGAAGGCGGCGATCGTCACGGGCCCCGCGAGCCGTTCGGAGAAGTGGGTGAGCTCGCGCTTGGCCTCGGCCAGCTCCTCCTCCACCCGCTCGGCGTATCCGGCCAGCACGCGGCCCGCGGGGGTGAGGGAGACCCTGCGCTGGGAGCGGTCGATGAGGGCGAGGCCGACCTCGCGTTCGAGCTGCGCCAGCTGCTGGGAGACGGCCGAGGCCGTGAGGTGCATCGCCTCGGCCGCGCGCATGACCCCGCCGCGGCGGGCCACCTCGTGCAGCACCCGCAGGCGACGGGGGTCGATCTCCATTAGCTCAGCTTACGTCAAAGTGTAGATTTCATTATTTGTGCTTGAGGAAGCGGGCTCATCACAATGTCCGTATGGATCTCCTTGTGGCCGCCGTCGGCTGGATCGGCGCGGGCCTGATGCTCTACGGCTACGCCAGGGTCTCGGCCGGGGTGATGGCGGGGGATGGCCTGCCGTACCAGCTGATCAACCTGGCGGGATCCCTCGCCCTCATGGTCAACACGGCCTACAACGCGGCCTGGCCCTCGGCGATCCTCAACGTGGTGTGGGCGGCGATCGGCGTCGTCTCTATCGTCAGACTGAAAGAGGCCGTTCGATGATCATCGAGCTGAGTCACCGGATCACCGAAGGCATGACCACCTACCCCGGCATCCCGGGGCCCGTGCTCGGCACGCACCTGAGCAGGGAGGACTCCCGCGAGGTCTACGCGGAGGGCACCGAGTTCCACATCGGCACCATCACGCTGACCGCCAACACGGGGACGTACCTGGACACCCCGTATCACCGCTACGCCGAAGGGCCCGACCTCTCGCAGCTGCCGATCGAGCGGATGGCCGACCTGCCGGGGCTCGTGGTGCGCGCGGAGGGCAGGCCGAGCGTGGGCCTCGACCTGCTGCGAGAGCTGGACGTCCGCGGCAGGGCCGTGCTCCTGCACACCGGCTGGGACAGGCACTTCGGCACCGACGCCTACCTACGCGACCACCCCTACCTCGAGCCCGAGGCCGCGGCCTGGCTGGCCGAGCAGGGCGCGGCGCTGGTCGGCATCGACTCGCTGAACATCGACGCGACCCCGCCCAAGGGCGAGCGCCCCGCGCACACGCTGCTGCTGGCGGCGGGGATCCCGCTGGTCGAGCATCTGACAGGACTGGCGCGGCTGCCCGTCAGCGGGTTCCGCTTCCACGCGGCGCCACCCATGATCGCCGGTCTCGGCACCTTCCCCGTGCGCGCCTACGCGGTGGTGCGGGCGGCCTAGCCGGTCGCCCTGCCGGTCATCAGGTCGATCATCCGGTCAGTCATCGTCGTCCTGGTCCTGTTCGTCCCAGGCCTTGTTGCGGTCGGCGGCGCGCTGCAGCGCCCCGGCCGCTTCCTGCTCGGTCGCGTAGGGGCCCATGCGGTCCTTGTTCGGGCAGCCCTGCTCGGGCTCGACGCGCATGTGCTTGAGACAGAACCACCATTGACCTTCGCTCACGGGGTGAATTGTGCCCCGTAAACTCGTTTTCATGACCACACTGCTCCAGCCAGGGCGGATCTCGCCCATGCGCAAGGTTCCCGCCCACATCCAGCGGCCGGAGTACGTCGGCAAGAAGCAGCCCAGGACCGGAGAGGCCGACGTCAAGACCCCCGAGCTCATCGAGCGGATGCGCGTCGCGGGCAGGATCGCCGCGCAGGCCCTCGAAGAGGTCGGCAAGCACGTCGCTCCAGGAGTGACGACCGACGAGCTCGACAGGATCGGCCACGAGTTCCTTCTCGACCACGACGCCTATCCCAGCACGCTGGGTTACCGCGGCTACCCCAAGTCGCTGTGCACCTCGATCAACGAGGTCATCTGCCACGGCATCCCCGACGACACCGTGCTGCGCGACGGCGACATCGTCAACATCGACATCACCGCCTACATCGGCGGGGTCCACGGCGACACCGACGCCACCTACCTGGTCGGCGAGGTCGACGAGGAGTCGCGGCTGCTGGTGGAGCGCACCCGCGCGGCGACGATGCGCGCCATCAAGGCCGTCGCGCCAGGACGCCAGCTCAACGTCGTCGGCAGGGTCATCGAGGCCTACGCCAAGCGCTTCGGCTACGGCGTGGTGCGCGACTTCACCGGGCACGGCATCGGCACGACGTTCCACTCCGGCCTGATGGTGCCGCACTACGACGACCCCACGCTGCAGGTGGAGCTGGTGCCCGGCATGACGTTCACGATCGAGCCGATGCTGACGCTCGGCACGATCGACTACGAGATCTGGCCGGACAAGTGGACCGCCGTCACCAAGGACCGCAAGCGCACCGCCCAGTTCGAGCACACCATCCTCGTCACCGACACGGGGTCGGAGATCCTCACCCTCCCCTGATCCGGCGCGGCGAGCCAGGCCCACGCCGGGCCTGGCTCGCCGTACTCGCTCCGCCCTCAGCGTGGCCGGCGCGGGACCGCCGCCGAGACCGTCGTGCCCTCCCCCTGAACGCTGTTGACGGACAGGGTGCCGCCGACCTCGGCCATCCTCGCGCGCATCCTGGCGATGCCCCTGCGCTCGTGCGGCACGCCGAACCCGCCGCCGTCGTCGCTCACCGTCAGCCGCAGCCCACTGGCGCCCACGGTGACGGCGATGGACACCGTGCCCGCCCTGCTGTGCCGCTCGACGTTGAGCAGCGCCTCCTCGACCACGGCCATGACGCTGCTCGCGATCGTCGGGGGCACGTCGCTCCGGGGAAGCGCCCAGACCTCGACCGCGATCCCTGTGCGCTGCGACCACTCCGCGAGATGGCTGTCCAGAGCCTCGGCGAGGCTCTGCCCCCCCACGCATGCGCGTCTCATCCACCAACTTGGCACTCGCCTTCCTGAGCACACACCGGGCGATCACCGCGGCCGTGTCCCTGGGCGCCTCCCCACGATGGCGCTGGCTGACGGCCGTACAAAGGTGATGCCCGTCACCCCCGCTCGCAAGGTTACCGGGCGGTTCGGAGACGCGTGGGGTGAAGACAGAAGGCCATGGCCTCGCGGCTACTCGACCTGGTCGCGTCTGTTCAGTTTGGCCAGGTAGTCGTTGTAGGAATCGAGCTCCGCGTCGCCCGTGCCGCCGGTGCGCGCGGCGACCGCGTCGGCCCTCCTGTCGGCCGTGCGCGCCCTCCTGTCGTCGTCGCGATACCACTGGAAGGCCAGTGCCAGCAGCACGATCAAGGTCGGGATCTCGCCGAAGCCCCAGGCGATGGCGCCGCCGTCCTGCTGGTCGAGCAGCGGCGAGACACCCCACGTGCGGCCGAGCTGCTCGTACCAGTCCGAGGCGATCACGGTGCCCATCATCATCAGTGCGATGCCGAAGAAGGCGTGGAAGGGCATCGTGACGAAGAGCGTCAGCAGGCGGCCCACGTGCGGCAGCTTGTGCGGGGCCGGGTCCACGCCGATGATCACCCAGAAGAACAGCGAGCCGCTCAGCAGGAAGTGCAGCGTCATCACGATGTGCCCGAGATGCTCCTCCATCGCCGCGCCGAACAGCGGCGTGAAGTAGAGCGCGTAGGTCGAGACGATGAAGATCGTCGTGGCGACCGCCGGGTGGGTGAGCACCCGGACGAAGGCGCTGTGCAGCACGACGTTCAGCCACTCGCGCGGCCCCCTGTCGCCGCGCCGGGCGGCGGGCTTGAGCGCGCGCAGCGCCAGCGTGACGGGGGCGCCGAGGACCAGGAAGATCGGCACGAGCATCGCCAGCGTCATGTGCTCGATCATGTGCACGCTGAACAGCACCTGGGCGTAGCGGGCCATGCCGCTCTGCGTGGCTATCACCAGGATCACCACGCCGACGAACCAGGCGGCGGTACGGCCCGCCGGCCAGGCGTCGCCACGTCGGCGCAGCCTGATGACGCCTCCGGCGTACAGGCCGGCCAGCGCGGCGGCGACCAGCGCGAAGAACAGGTCGAGCCACCACAACGAGGCCAGGTTGCCGAGCGTGATCGGCGGCGGCATCGGGAAGCCGAGCAGCTCGAAGGCGCGGTCGGCGGGCAGGGTCACCGCGGGCGGCTGGGTGCGGGCCAGCGCGACGGCCAGGCCCATGGTCGCGAACATCAGGACGAGTTCGCCGACCGCCAGCCGGGTGAACGCGCCGGGCTTGCCCTTGGCCAGCTCGCCCATCGTGCGCTGGCGGTGCCACCAGCCGACGTAGCCGAGCAGGACGAAGGCGACGGTCTTGACGACGAGGAGCACGCCGTAGGGGGAGGTCCAGAGGTCGCTGATCGCGGTCAGCCTGGCCAGCACGCTGAAGACGCCCGACAGGCCGACGCCGACGTAGCACCACACGGCCATCCTGGAGAAGCGGGCCGCCGCCACGTCCAGCTGCGGCTGCTTGCGCATCCCGTGGGTCACGAGCACGGTCAGGCCGCCGACCCACAACGCCAGCGAGATCAGGTGGACCGCGACGCCCGTGGTGGCCAGGTCGTGGTTGGGCGAGGAGGAGGCGTGACTGGTCAGGGCGGGCGGCAGCAGCGTGACCAGGGCGAGCGCCAGCAGCCCCGCCGACGCGCCGGCCGTGATCGCCCCCCGCGAGAACAGCGCGATGGACACGCCGAACAGGACCACCAGGGTCAGCGCGATGCCCTGGCCCACCTGGCTGGCGAAGCTGGTCAGCTCGTTGCCGCCGAGCACGTCGGCCACCGGCAGCCCGAGCGTCTCCGACAGCGTGAACACCATCGTGAGCGCGCCCGCCCCCGCCCAGACCAGCGCCGTCCACGAGGCGGCCTTGACATAGCCCAGGGCGGACTTGCCGAGCAGCCCCTTGTCGTTGGGCAGGAAGGCGGTGGCGGCCAGCAGGAGGCCCACGGTGAGCAGGCCCGCGACGTCCATCGCCAGCTTCGAGACGGGCAACGCCCACCTGGTCAGCGTGCCCTCGTCGGGCAGGCCAGGGATGATGCGCGGGAACGCCGCGCCTCCAGCGATCATGGCGGCGACCAGCGCGGCGAGCGCCGCGGCCGTCAACGCCAGTGCGAGACGGGCGGTCCTGGTCACGGCTTCTTCTTCCTCGCGCTCAGCAGGAAGCCGATGCCGACGCCGACGAGGGCGCCGATCACGATGATGAGCCAGATCGGGAAGCCGGGCGCGCTGTCCTGCTCGGCCGCCTGTTCGCTCGGCTGGGCGACGGGAGCGGCTGAGGCCGTCGCGCTGGGCTGGGCGCTCTCACTGGCGGCGGCCGTGGGCGTGGGCTCCTCGGTCGGGGTCGCCTGCGGCGCGCCCTTGACCTTGAACGGGATCTCACCCTCGATGGGGTGCCCGTCGGAGGAGACGACCCTGTAGGCGATCGTGTAGGCGCCGTCGGACAGCGTGCCCTTGAGCTTCTGTGTCACGACGGGGCCGTCGATCTCGGGCTTGCCCAGCTGCTGCTCGGTGCCGTCGGCGGCGCGCACGATCACGAAGGGCAGCTTCGGAGCCGCGGTGAACTCCAGCTCGACCTGTTCCACCTTCTTGACGGTGGCGTCCTTCTTCGGGTTGCTGCTCTTCAGGGCGTCGTGGGCCAGTGCGGGCGGCGCCAGGACGACGGCGGCGACCAGGGCGGCGAGCAGGGCGGTGAGGGCCGCGCGTGGGGATCTCTTCATGGCAACCCCAAGGCTACCCACCGCCCCGCCCGGTGCCGACTTCGCTACAGCCCGACGCAGGCAAGCGCCTGCTGGTACGCCTCGACGGCACGCTCCTCGTCGCCGAGTTCGTCGATGGTCTCGGCGAGGGCGTACCACTTGCCCGCGGCCTGGCGCGAGGCGGGCGACTGCTGCATGAACCGCAGCGCCTCGCGGGCGCTGGCCAGCCCCTGCTCCCTGTCGCCCAGCGCGCCCTGCGCCCTGGCGAGGATCATCCGTCCCTGGGCGTCGAGCTCGGGGGTCTCGGCGGCCAGGAGCCCGTCGGCCGCCTTGGCGTGCTCGATGGCAAGCTCGAGGTGGCCTGCCGTCAGCTCGACCTTGGCCAGCTCGAGCTCCGCGATGGCCTGGTCGGTCACGCCGGCCGAGCTCTCCGCCACGTCTCTGAGCGTCTGGCCGAACAGCTCCCTGAGCTTGTCGGTGTTCTGCGGGTTGAGCCTGGCGTGGTGGCCCGCCACGGCACCGCGCAGTCTGGCCAGGTTGCGGGGGGCGCCGGTCTCGGAGTGGATGGCGTAGGCGCGCTCCACCAGAGCCAGCGCCTCCTCGCCCCTGCCCACGGACTCGGCGACCCTCGCGGCGTTCCAGCTGGCCGCCACGGTCGCGCGGGGCGTGCCGAGGAGCTCGGCCGCGGCCAGCAGCTCGGCGGAGAACTGACGGGCGCGCAGCAGGTCGCCGCGCACCCAGTAGGCCGCGAGCAGGGTGGCACCGAGCTCGACCAGGCCGTCAGTCCACGCGGGACGGACGGCGCCGGACAGGATCCGCTCCCCGACCTCCACGGCCGCGACCAGGTCGCCCTTGTCGCGGTGGCAGCGGCACAGGGCCAGCGCGATCTCGACGTGACGGTCGGCGCTGAGCTCCTCGCCGTCGAGCCGCCTGAGGATCTCGATGGCCTGGCTGAGGTCGCCTGTCGCCTCCGTCGCCAGGGCCAGGCCGTACTCGGCCTCTTGACGAAGAGCGGTCAAACCCGCCAGGTTGTTGTCCGCAAGGAGCTCGGCGAACCTGGTCCGGGCCTCGTGGACCTCGCCGTTCTCCAGGGCGAGCCGCGCGTAGCCAAGGCCGAGCTCGATGTCGTTCATCTGCTCGGCGGTGACGCCGTTGACGAGGTAGCTGAGCGAGCAGTCCAGCTTCTGGGCCAGGAGCTCGAGCACCGCAGGTGTTGGAGTACGCTTGCCGCTCTCGATCAGAGAAACATAACTGTCAGACAACTCAGGGTGAGCGAGCTGGGCCTGTGAGAGCCCCCGCTGGCGGCGGACTGTCTTGATGCGCAGCCCGACCAGGTCAGATGTGGTCACAGCAATGTCTCCCTGGGATGATGAAGCCAAGCACCACCTGAGCGAGGGAGAACCCCCCCATGCGCAAGCGTCTTGTCATGTCCGCACTCGCTGTCTTCATCGCGGCAATTGCCACAGTTGGAGGCAATGTTACGACCGCAGGTGCCGAAGTGTCTCCTGCTCGTTCGAGCTTCGACTACCTCTGCTGCTAGTGCGGCCATGTTCACTCGAACATGCCGCTCCCCACAAGCCCCCGAATGCTCATATTTCGGGGGCTTACGGCTGTCAGCCTGACCGCAGGGCCAGGAAGAAGTCCACCCTGTCGGCCATCGTCGACAGGTCCCTTCCGGTCAGCTCCTCGATCCGCCTGATCCGGTACCTGACGGTGTTCACGTGGACGTGCATCCGCTCGGCGCAGGCGTTCCACGACCCCGCCGTGTCCAGGAAGGTGCCGAGGGTGCGCACCAGCTCCGACTGGTGCCCCGCGTCGTAGTCGAACAGCGGCGCGAGCAGCCGGTGGGCGAACGAGCGGCGCACGTCGCCCGGCACGGTGGCCAGCAGGAGCGCGTGGGTGTAGATCTCGTCGCTGGTGACCACCCCGCCCGAGCGGGCCTCGGCCAGCCTGCGGGCGTGGCCGGCCTCCTCGACGCCGCCCCTGATCGCCGCCGCGCCGGTGAGGGCGCCGCTCACGCCGATGGAGACCCTGGTGTCCCTGAGGGCCGACAGCACCTCGAGACCTGAGCGCAGGCGGTCTGCCAGCACGGAGACCGGGCCCTGCAGCGCGACGAGGGCGACCGCGCCGTCCGCGCCCGCGGCGGCCACGACGCTGCGGGCCAGCAGCTCCTCCAGGACCTGGCCGCCCAGCGTGGCGGGGTCGGGCCCGCGGGTGGCCCCAGGGCGCGCGGCCGTCGCCGTCACCACCGAGTACGGCTCGGCCGCCCCGAGCCCGCACATCCGCAGCCTGGCGCTGAGCTCGGCGGGGTCGGCCTCGGCCGCGAAGGCCGCGCTCACGAGCTGCTCGACCAGGCGGCGCTCGACCCTTCTGCCCTCCTCCATCCTGGTGCGTTCGAGCGCGACGCAGGCGGCCAGCTCGAAGCCGAGGTCGGCGCGGCCGAGCAGGTCGCCCTCGCAGGCCAGCGCCCAGCCTGCCGCGCGGTGTCCCCTTCCGACGGCGAACAGGGTGTGGCCCTCGGCGACGCAGGGCAGCCTGGGAGCCGACAGGAACGCGCGGGCCAGGCGGAGCGGAAGGGCGGGCGCCTGCTCCGGCGCGGGATCGGTCACCGAGCCGACGACCAGCTCCCCCGTGGTGGAAAGGACGGCGCCGCTGACGCCGAGCTCGGCGGCGGTGAGCGCGAACAGGTCGGCGAGGTCGGCGCCCTCGGCCACCGCGTCGACGATCCTGCGCTGACGCCCGAGCGCGGCCCTGACGTCGCCGGACAGCCGGGGAGCCGCCACCTCGCCGACCACGCGGAAGGAGACGGCGGTCGGGATCTCCAGCAGCGGCAGGCCCGCCTCCGCGCACGCCTCCACCAGGTCGTCAGGGACGTGACCGAGCCACGCCTGTCCCGCGCCGAGCGCCGCCACGCCCGAGGAGCGCAGCGCGGCGACGAAGCGGGCAGAGTCGGCGGGTTCGTGCCGCCACATCAGCCCGCTGAGCACCAGCTCCCCACCCGTCAGGTAGCGGCCGGGGTCGGGCAGGTCGGTGACGTGCACGGCGGTGAACTCGGTGTCCTCGTCCCCCACGAGCAGGGTGAGGCCGAGTTCAGAGGCGGCGAGCAGGTCACTGATGCGCACTTGGAGGAATATACAAGTCCGGTCAAAGCGCGGCTTACCGCGATTTCACATCGCGCGCATAGGACGCCCAGGCCGTGGGTGCTGTACTCGGAGCATGACGCAGACGGCCAGCACAGGGACGGCCGGCCCGGAGACGGTCGGCAGGGTCCAGCAGGGGGTGGGCGAGAGCGCCGGCCGCCCCGACGCCACGCTGAAGGTGACGGGCGAGTTCGCCTACTCCTCCGACCTGTGGCTCGAGGGCATGGTGTGGGGCGTGACGCTGCGCAGCCCGCACGCCTCGGCGTGGATCCGCTCGATCGACATCGGGCCGGCGCTGGCGATCCAGGGCGTGCTCGCCGTCCTCACCCACGAGGACGTGCCGGGCGAGAAGTTCTACGGCCTGGAGCACAAGGACCAGCCGGTGCTGGCCATCGACCAGGTCCGTTACCAGGGCGAGCCGGTGGCCCTCGTGGCCGCCGAGCACCCGGAGACCGCGCGCAGGGCCGCCGCGGCCATCGTGGTGGACTACGAGGTCCGCGAGGCCGTGACCGACCCACGCCTGGCCACGGAGTACGTCAGGAGGCAGCCCGTCAGGGTCGGCGACACCTTCGAGGCGGAGGTCGTGGTCACAGGCGAGTACGAGGTCGGCATGCAGGACCAGGCCTTCCTCGGCCCCGAGTCGGGCCTCGCCGTGCCCGCCGAGGACGGCGGCGTCGACCTCTACATAGCCACCCAGTGGCTGCACGTGGACCGCGACCAGCTGGCGCCGTGCCTGGGGCTGCCGCCCGAGAAGGTACGGCTGTCGCTGGCAGGGGTGGGCGGCGCCTTCGGCGCCCGCGAGGACCTGTCGATGCAGGTGCACGCCTGCATGCTGGCGCTGCGCCTGGACCGGCCCGTCAAGATCGTCTACGGCCGGGAGGAGTCGTTCTTCGGCCACGTGCACCGCCACCCCGCCTGGATGCGCTACGAGCACGGCGCGACCCGCGAGGGCGAGCTCGTCTACGTCAAGGCCGAGATCCTGCTCGACGGCGGCGCCTACTGCTCCTCCTCCCCCGCCGTCGTCGGGAACGCCGCCTCACTCGGCGTGGGTCCCTACGAGGTCCCGAACGTCGACATCGTGGCCACGGGCGTCTACACCAACAACCCGCCCTGCGGCGCCATGCGCGGCTTCGGCGCGGTGCAGGCCTGCTACGCCTACGAGTCGCAGATGGACAAGCTGGCCGCCGCCTGCGGCCTGTCGCCCGTCGACATCCGGATCCGCAACGCCGTCTCCCAGGGCTCCGCGCTGGCCACCGGCCAGATCATCGACTCCCCCGCCCCGCTCGCCGACATGCTGCGCGAGCTGGCGGCCATGCCGATGCCGCCCGCCGCCACCTCCGACCTGCTTGACCTGCCGGGAGGTGTCTCCCAGACCACCCACGGCGAAGGCGTACGGCGAGGCGTCGGCTACGGCGTGGGCATCAAGAACATCTGCTTCTCCGAGGGCTTCGACGACTACTCCACCGCCAGGGTGCGGGCCGAGCTCATCGGCGGCGAGCCCCACGTCACCGTGCACACCGCCGCCGCCGAGGTCGGTCAGGGCCTGGTGACGATCCAGGCCCAGATCGCGCGCACCGAGCTGGGCATCGAGAGGGTCACCGTCGCCACGGCCGACACGCAGGTCGGCTCGGCGGGCTCCTCGTCCGCCTCCCGCCAGTCCTACGTCACGGGCGGGGCGGTGAAGGCGGCCTGCGAGGCCGTGCGCGCGCGGTTCGACGGGCTGCCCGCCGCGCAGGCGCTGGAGAAGTTCGGCCCCATCGAGGAGACGAGGGAGTACAGGCACCGGCCCACCTACCCCATGGACCCGGTCACGGGGCAGGCCGACTCCCACACCCAGCTGGCGCTGTGCGTGCACAGGGCGGTCGTGGACGTGGACGTGGAGCTGGGCCTGGTGAAGGTGGTGGAGCTGGCGGCCGTGCAGGACGTCGGCAAGATCCTCAACCCGCTCGCCCTCGAGGGGCAGATCCACGGCGGCTCGGCGCAGGGGCTCGGCCTCGCACTGATGGAGGAGATCCAGGTGCGCGAGGGGAAGGTGCTGAACCCGTCCTTCACCGACTACCTGATCCCCACCATTCTCGACATGCCGCCCATGCGCCTTTCCATTCTGGAGAACCCCGACCCCGCCGCGCCGTACGGGCTGAGGGGCGCGGGCGAGCCGCCCACGCTGTCGTCCACCCCCGCCATCGTGGCGGCGGTCAGGGACGCCACGGGCGTCGCCCTGACCAGAGTGCCGGTACGTCCTGAACACCTTGTAGGGTGAGCGGTCCGTAAGGGTCGACTATCACCGGAGGAAGCAGCCCCCATGTCAGATGCGCGCGAGGCGGCCAAGGCCGAGTTCGAGAAGTTCGACACCGACCACGACGGCGTGCTCACGGCGGGCGAGATCAGGCAGGTGAACCAGGCCCTCGGCGGCCACGGTGTCACCGACGAGGAGATCGAGGCGTTCGTCGCCTCCGCCGACCGTGACGGTGACGGCGGCATCACGCTGGACGAGTTCGTCGCCCTGGTCGGCGGCGGCAAGCACGAGCAGCGGTAGCCGCACGGCAAAGCGGGTAAGAACGCGATCATCCCCCTGAAGGCTAAGGGGGATGATCGTGCTCGAGAGGCTCTTCGAGCTGACCGCGCGTGGCGCGACGGTCGGCCGCGAGGTGCGTGGTGGCATCACGACCTTCATGGCCATGGCCTACATCATCCTGCTCAACCCGATCATCCTGGCAGGGGCGAAGGACGTCACGGGGGCCCAGCTCAGCATCGGGCAGCTGACCACGGCGACCGCGCTGGCCGGAGCGGTGAGCACGCTGCTGATGGCGTTCGTGGGCAACGCGCCCTTCGGCCTGGCGGCGGGGCTCGGGCTGAACGCGGTGGTGGCCTACCAGGCGGCCCCCTTCATGACGTGGCCGCAGGCGATGGGCCTGGTGGTGCTCGAAGGCCTGGTGATCATCATCCTGGCGGTCTCGGGCGTCCGCAGGCTGATCATGGACTCGATCCCTCTGGCGCTGAAACACGCCATCAGCGTGGGCATCGGCATGTTCATCACGCTGATCGGCCTGGTCGACGCGGGCTTCGTCTCGGGCACCGGCGGCACCCCCCTGCAACTGGGGACGGCCGGGCACCTCACGGGCTGGCCCGTGACGGTCTTCTGCTTCGGACTGCTGCTGATGATCGTGCTGTTCATCCGCAAGACGCCCGGCGCCATCCTGCTCAGCATCGTGATCACCACGATCCTGGCGATCGTGGTGAACTCACTGGCCGTGATCGACCCGAAGACCTGGGGCGTCGTCGTGCCGAGGGTGCCCGACTCGATCGTCTCGACACCCGACTTCGGGCTGGTCGGGCAGTTCGACCTGTTCGGCGGCTTCGTGACGGCGGGCGCGCTCACGGCCACGATCGTGCTGTTCACGCTGGTGCTGTCGGGCTTCTTCGACGCGATGGGCACGATCATCGGCGTGGCCGACGAGGCGGGCCTGGTCGACACCAGGGGCAGGGTGCCGCGCCTGGGCAGGATCCTGACCGTTGACGGCGTCGCCGGCATGGTCGGCGGCTCGGTGAGCGCCTCGGCCAACACCGTCTTCGTGGAGTCGGCGGCCGGCGTGGGCGAGGGGGCGCGCACCGGCCTGGCCAGCGTGGTGACCGGAGCGCTGCTGGGGCTGACGATGCTCTTCACCCCGCTGGCGGAGGTCGTGCCCGCCGCGGCGGCCGCGCCCGCGCTGGTGCTGGTGGGCGCGCTGATGATGACGCAGAGCCGCAAGGTGCCGTGGGACGACCTCGAGCTGGCCGTGCCCGCGTTCCTGACGATCGCGCTGATGCCGTTCACCTACAGCATCACCAACGGCGTCGGCGCGGGCGTGATCGCCTACACGCTCATCAAGGCGGCTCGCGGCAAGTGGGACGAGATCCCCTGGCTGCTGTGGGTGGTCTCGCTGATCTTCCTGGTCTATTTCGCGATCGACGGGCTGTTCTAGCCGTCCTGGGGGTCGCAGGCGAAGCCGTCGCGGTCCTTGTCGGCGTACCAGTGATACTGCGGGTGCCTGCCCTTCTGGTACGGCCCTCCGTAGCCGGCCGCCTTGGCCTGCGCGCAGTCGGCGTACTTCCTCTCGCCTCCCGCGCTGAGGGAGGAGCCGGTGGACTGCGTGCCGCCGGTGGGGGCGCCGCTGCCCCTCTCCGCGCCCGTTCCCGTCCCCGTCGTTCCCGTCCCCGTGCCTGGCGGCGTGGCGCCCGTGCCCGGTGGCGTGGCGCCGCTACCCGGGGTGGTGCCGGTGCCGGGCTGTGTGGTGCCGGTGCCCGGCTGTGTGGTGCCGGTGCCCGGCTGTGTGGTGCCGGTGCCCGGCTCGGTGGCCGGCGAGGAGGGCGTCGGCGAGGAGGGGCCGGAGGCGCCCAGCATCGCCCGCACCAGCTCGTCGGCCTTCTCCTTGGTGAAGCCCGCGATGCTCAGGCTGTCGCCGCTCATGGTCTGGGCGACGGTCGGCGCGGCCAGCACGGTGGCGCTCTCGTTCTGACCCACCATGATGGCGATCTGCTGGTCCACCCGCTCCTTGAGCAGCGCGGCCAGCGCGTCGCGGAAGGCGGGCGCCACGGCGATCCTGACGCCGTAGCCGTCCTTCTCCTTCACCGTCTCGATCGCCTGGACCGCCGAGACCGCCACCGCGTCGGACAGGAAGTAGCAGACCGTCCTGTCGAGGGACAGCGCCACCTTCTCCCCAGGACAGGGGGCGGCCTTCTGGTCCTCGACGGGGGCGAAGTAGATCGGCTGCCCGAGCCTGGTGAGGGGCTTGCCGCCGAACAGCGGAGAGTCGGGGTTCCTGGTCATGAGCACCGCGACGGTGCCCAGCACGCCGGCCGTGAGCACGACCAGGACCAGGGAGACGATGAGGACGATGGTGGTGAGCCTGCTCGCCCTGGGTCCCGCGGGGCCCGCCGGTGGCGGGGGTGACGCGGGTGACGCGGTGGGCGGCGCCCCGGACGACTCCTCCGGCGGCGACGGTTTCTCCATCGGTGAACCCCATCCTGACTGTTGCTCTCGCAGAGCCTAGCGAGGACGGCAAAAAGCGGGTAATCCTCGACAGAGTGCAAAGAAGATTGGCACGGTCCATACAGAATGTCGGGCCGGGTGGAGGGAAGATGGATCGTATGAGAGTCGGAGTCCCCCGCGAGGTGAAGAACCACGAGTATCGCGTGGCCCTGACACCGGCGGGCGCACATGAACTGATCAGGCATGGACACGACGTCTTCGTCGAGCGCGACGCGGGCCGCGGTTCGGCCATTCCCGACGAGGATTTCATCTCGGTGGGCGCCGTCGTCCTCGACAACGCCGACGAGGTGTGGACCACGGGCGACCTCATCCTGAAGGTGAAGGAGCCCATCGCCGAGGAGTACCACCGGATGCGCAAGGGGCAGGTGCTGTTCACCTACCTCCACCTGGCCGCCTCACGGCCGTGCACGGCGGCGATGCTCGACGCGGGCGTCACCGGCATCGCCTACGAGACCGTCCAGGCGGACAACGGCGCGCTGCCGCTGCTCGCGCCCATGTCGGAGGTCGCGGGACGGCTGGCGCCGCAGGTCGGCGCCTACCACCTGATGCGCCCCGAGGGCGGCAGAGGCGTGCTGATGGGCGGCGTCTCGGGGGTGCGGGCGGCCAACGTCGTGGTCATCGGCGCGGGAGTGTCGGGGATGAACGCCGCCGCGATCGCACTCGGCATGCAGGCCGAGGTGCTGCTGCTCGACCGCAACATCGACAAGCTGCGCCAGGCCGACGTCATCTACCAGGGGCACTGCCAGACGATCGCCTCCAACACGCTGGAGATCGAGCAGGCCGCGCTCGAGGCCGACCTGGTGATCGGCGCCGTGCTGGTGCCAGGGGCCAAGGCTCCGACGCTCATCAGCAACGAGCTGGTCAGCAGGATGAAGCCCGGCTCGGTGCTGGTGGACATCTCCATCGACCAGGGTGGCTGCTTCGAGGACTCCCGGCCGACCACGCACGCCGAGCCCACCTACCCGGTGCACAACTCGATCTTCTACTGCGTGGCGAACATGCCGGGGGCTGTGCCGTACACCTCGACCTACGCGCTCACCAACGTCACCCTGCCCTACGCGCTGGCCATCGCCGAGCAGGGGTGGCTGGGCGCGCTCAGACGCGACCGCGCCCTCGCCCGTGGTCTGAGCACATATGAGGGGCGCCTGATCAGCGAGCCCGTGGCCGAGGCGCACGGGCTCGCGTCGACGCCCCTGGAGGAGGTGCTCGCCTAGCCATCAGGGCAAGGACCGCGAGATCCAGGACCGCGCGGCCCTGAACCGAGTTCAGAACCGCCTGACTCAGACCGCCTGGCTCAGGACGCTCGGGTCAGGACTGCGCGGGTGAGGGAGAGGTCGAGGGCGCGAGCGACTCGCTCGGCAGCGGCGTGGCCTCGCCCTTGGGCTCCGGCGGCAGCGGCTGCTGGTCGGCGGTCGCGGTGATCGCGTACTCACCGCCGCAGGTGGCGCCGAGCTCGGGGGTGCCGGGCCCGTTCTGGTACTTGGTGATGAACTTCGGCAGCTTCGGGTCGTCGGCGTTCTGGAAGGTCAGCTGGTGGCCCCATGAGCTGGCCACGATGGGCGCAGGCAGGTTCGGGTAGGGGCTGACGAGCATGTAGTTGGCGTCGCCCGTGGACCCGGCGATGCTCTTGATCTTGTCGATCTGAGCCTTGGGCAGGTCGGGACGGTAGGTGATCCAGATCGCGCCGTGCTCGAGCGAGTGGACCGCGTGCTCGTTGTGGATTGGCTTGTCGTAGATGTCGCACTGCTGCCAGTAGTTGTTGTGCTGGCCGCCGACCGGCGGGTTCTCCTTGTACTTCACCGCGTTCCAGACGTGCTCGCCACCGGCGTAGGAGACGCTGGAGACGGCGTCGAGCGAGGTCGCCTGGCGGTCCTTCACCACGTAGAAGCCGACCCCGCCGATGAGCAGGAGGATGACGAGTCCACCGACGCCCCACATCAGCATCGCGGTACGGCGCTCCTTGGCCTTCTGTTCGGCGCGCATCTTGTTGAGATGCTCGCGCCGGGCCTGCGCCTTCTCCTTCGTCATCGTTCCTCCACATGGGTGACCAACTGCGGGTCACCTTATGCCCTGCGGGCGTATGTAGCGAATAAGGACTGTGCCATGAGTAGTCTGGAAAAACGATGACCAGAAAGCCTTTCCAGCTGGCGGCGTTCGCCGTGCTCGCCGTCGCCGCTGTCCTCTTCTTCGTCCTCGGCAGGAGCGGCACGCCCACCGACTCCTCGCCTGAGGCGGGTTTCGCCCGCGACATGGGCAAGCACCACGCGCAGGCGGCCGAGATGTCGTTCATCGTGCGCGACAGGAGCACCTCGCCCGACATCAGGAACCTGAGCGAGGACATCATCGTCACCCAGACGGCCCAGCGAGGCATGTTCATGGGATGGCTGCAGCAGTGGGGCCTCAGCCAGTCGAGCGAGCGTCCCGAGATGGCGTGGATGGTCGGCCACGCGGGCCACGGCGGCACGCAGGACAAGCCCGAGCCGATGCCCGGCGTGGCGAGCGACGAGGAGATGGCCAAGCTCAGGAGCCTGCGGGGCGCGCAGGCCGAGGTCTACTACCTGCAGCTGATGACCCGCCACCACGAGGGCGGCGTCGACATGTCGAAAGGGCTGCTGGAGCTGACCGACAGGGCCGAGGTGAAGGGCATGGCGCAGCAGATCGTCAACAGCCAGACCAGCGAGATCAAGCTGATGGGCGACCTGCTGGCCAAACGCGGCGCGGTGGCGCTGCCCTCGATTCTCCAGTAAGGGACGATGGCCGCATGGAAGAGCCCGAAAGCCGCCTGGAGGTCAGCATCACACCTGAGGTCGAGGCGGGGCACTACGCCAACTTCGCCTCGGTGTGGCACACCCGCGACGGGTTCGTGCTCGACTTCGCGGTGATCACCCGCCCCCCGCAGCTGACCGAGGAGCCGGGGTCGGGACAGGCCGTGGTGCATGTCCCGACCAGGATCGTCAGCCGCGTGAGAATTCCGCCGAGCCAGGTCTTCGAGCTGATGAAGGCCCTGGAACAGCAGCTGTCGGCCTACGAGAAGGAGACCGGCGGCTCGCCGTGAAGCTCCTCGGCGATCGCGGCGGCGAAGGCGTCGACGTCGGCCTCCGTGGTGTCGAAGGCGCACATCCAGCGCACCTCCCCGATCGCCTCGTTCCAGGTGTAGAAGCGGAAGCGCTTCTGCAGGCGCGCGATGGCGTCCTTGGGCAGCCGGGCGAAGACCGCGTTGGCCTCCACGGGGCGCGGCACCTCCAGCCCCGGGATGTCCTTGACGGCCTCGGCCAGGCGCCTGCCCATGGCGTTGGCCTGCCTGGCGTTGCGCAGCCAGAGGTCGCCCGAGAGCAGCGCCTCGAACTGCGCGGAGACGAAGCGCATCTTCGACGACAGCTGCATGAACGTCTTGCGCAGGTAGTCGATGCCGCTGGCCGCCTCGGGGTTGAGCACCACGATGGCCTCGCCGTACAGCAGGCCGATCTTGGTGCCGCCGAAGGAGAGGACGTCCACGCCCGCGTCGGTGGTCAGCGCGCGCAGCGGCACGTCGAGCGCCGCGGCGGCGTTGGTCAGCCTGGAGCCGTCGAGGTGGACGGTCATGCCGAGCGCGTGGGCGTGCTCGCAGACGGCCGCGATCTCGTCAGGGGTGTAGAGCGTGCCGAGCTCGGTGGTGTTGGAGATCGAGACGACCTTGGGCTGGGCCCTGTGGACGTCGCCGAAGCCCCACGCCTGCGTGTCGATCAGCTCAGGGGTGAGCTTGCCGTCCGGCGTCGACACGGTGAGCAGCTTGATGCCGCCGGCGACCTCGGGTGCGCCACCCTCGTCGGTGTGGATGTGCGCGGTGTCGGCGCAGACGACGGCCTCCCACTGCCTCGTCATGGAGCGCAGCGACACGACGTTGGCCGCGGTGCCGTTGAAGACGGGGAAGACCTGGGCCGTGTCGCCGAAGTGGCGCTTGAAGACGCCCTGGAGCGCCTCGGTGTAGACGTCCTCGCCGTAGGAGATCTGGTGTCCCTCGTTGGCCACGGCGATGGCCTGGAGGATCTCCGGATGCACGCCCGCGTAGTTGTCGCTGGCGAACGCCTTGAGGGCGGGGTCGTGACGGGGAATCACTGGGTGAGGTCCAATCGCGTGCCGTTGATCTCGTGGGCGGGGCGCTCGTAGAGCCCCGCGACCGCCTCTGCGAGGGCGTCGACGTGGGTGTAGCCGGCGAACGCCGCCTCCGGCTTGGCCGCCTTCATGGCGTCGTTCAGCAGGGCCTTGACCACCAGGATGGTCGCCGCCGAGCCGGTGTCCTTCAGCGCGTCGGCCAGCGACAGCGTCCAGGCCTCCGAGGCGGCCTTGGCGGCGGCGTAGCAGGCGCCTCCCGCAGTCGGCTGCTGCGCCGCCTTGGCCGACACGATCACGAACCGGCCGTTGTCCGACTTCCTGAGCAGCGGCTCGAAGGCCAGCGAGACGTGCTGGAGGGTGCGGACCAGCAGGTCGTGCAGGACGGTCCAGTCGTCGAGGTCGGTGTCGGCGAAGGTCTTGCCGCCGCGCCAGCCGCCGACCAGGTGCACCACGCCGTCGACGCGTCCGTGCTCACCCTCGATCCGCGCGGCGAGGTCCTGTACGGCCGCGCGGTCGAGCAGGTCGACGTCGTCCTTGTCCACCCCGATCACGGTGTGACCATTCCGCTGGAAGTATCCAGTGATGGCCTGGCCTGTCGGGCCCGCCGCACCCGTAACAAGAATGATCATGCTCCAGTGATCCCCTTCGTGGACTCTACGACGTCACCGAGCTTACGGCGCAGCGCCTCGTAGAACATGCTCAGGGGGAACTCGTCGGGCAGCACCGCGTCGACCATCGCCTTCTGCTCCTCGGGCAGCTCGCCTCGCTTCCACGCCGAGCGCGGGTGCGGCTCGACGTACGCGGTGACCAGCTCGTAGGCGGCGATCCAGTGGGCCAGCTTGGCGCGGTCGATGCTGTCGCGGTAGAGCTTCTCCACCTCGGCGCGCAGGTCGGCCACGCCCCCCCGCGACGCGGTTCCAGTCGATCGACAGCCTGTTGTCGGTCCACCTGATGATGTCGTTGCGGTGCAGGTAGGCGAAGAGCAGCTGCCCGCCGAGCCCGTCGTAGTTGCGCACCCGCTCGCCGGTGATCGGGAAGCGGAAGAGCCTGTCGAACAGGATCGCGACCTGCACGTAGCGGGCGTGCGGCACCCCCGCGGCCTCGAGCTTCACCGCCTCGCCGAAGGCGGTGAGGTCGCAGCGCAGCTCCTCGAGCGAGTACAGCCAGTACGGCATGCGCTGCTTGATCATGAAGGGGTCGAACGGCAGGTCGCCGTGGCTGTGCGTGCGGTCGTGGATGAGGTCCCACATGACGAAGGTGTCCTGGGCCAGCTCCTGCGACTCCAGCAGCCTGGCCGCGTCGGGCGGCAGGTCCAGCTTGAGCGTGGTGGCGGCGGCGCTGCTCACCCTGCGGAAGCGGGCGGCCTCCCTGTCAGCGAAGATGCCGCCCCAGGTGAAGCGCTCGGGCGCCTTCCTGACCGCGACCGTCTCGGGGAACAGCACGGCGGAGAAGGTGTCGTAGCCGGAGGTGAAGTCCTCGAAGGCGATGGGCACGAACAGCGGGTTGTCGTAGCCGTTCGCCTCGAGCTCGGCCAGCCACGACGGCCAGATGGTGCGGATCCAGACCGCTTCGAGGTTGCGGTTGGGGTTGCCGTTCTGGGTGTACATGGGGAACACCACCAGGTGCTCCAGGCCGTCGACACGCTGGGTGTCGGGGTGGAAGAGGTCGAGGGAGTCCAGGAAGTCCGGCACGCCGAGGTCCTGCTCGACCCACTTGGCGAGGTCGGCCTGGACGGCCCGCAGGTAGGCGGCGTCATGGGGGAAGTACCCCGCGAGCTCGCCGACCAGCTGGGAGACGCGGGCGACCAGCGCGGCGGCGGCCGGCTTGTCGTCGGGGACGGAGCCGTCCTTGACCTGCAGCGGGCGCAGCTCCTCCACGACGGCCTTGAGGCCGGCGAACAGCTCGGCCTTCGCGCCGTCCTGCGAGCCGGACGCGCGGACGGGGGCGGGCACCCTGGCCGCCCAGGTCACGACGTTGCTCCACAGCGTGCGGTGGTCGTAGTCGTCGATGGAGTCGTCGCCGAACAGGTCGGAGTCGGCGAACGCCACGACCTTGCCCTTGCCGTGCTCGACGGCGACGGCCAGCGGCGCGCCCGCCGGGTCGGCGGTGGCGGAGGTGGTGAACAGCACGGTGGCGTCTTCACCTGCGGTGAGGACGCCCGAGCGGTAGAAGCACGCGGTGCCGACGCCCGCGAGGAGGCCTCCACCGGCCGGGGTGCCGAGGACCCAGGTGGCCACGCCGCGGTGGGAGTTACCGGGGTCGCGCACGGTGGTGTGGGTCACGCCGATGCCGAAGCGGGCGAGCAGGTCGGCCAGGTTGTTGCCGTACTTGTCCTGCTCCTCCTCGGCCAGCACGACCAACCCGCCGCCGCCGGCCACGAAGGACTCGATCGCGTCCAGTTCCTCGGAGCTGAACACCGGGCTGCCCTGGCCCGTGGTGCGCTCCCAGCGCTGCTGCGACGGGTGGGCGATCACCAGGACATCCTGCTCACCCAGCGACTCCAGGCCGCCAGAGGTCACCTGATGTCCCAGCCGGCGCAGCAGCTCGGCCGCGCGGGCGTAGCTGTTGTCGTCGGGATGGGCGGGGTTCATGGCCTCGGCGGTCTCACGCCTGATCGTCCACGACTCGCTGTGCCCCTCGTCGAACAGCACCCTGGGGAACGCTCGCATGAAAATCTCCTGGATTAGACGCCTTATAACGGAAAATATACACACAGATGAGGCATGCACCGCCATACCCTCCCGAATCGCGAGACAGCCGTCCCCCTCCAGAGTGAGAGCGGGTCGGCCAGGAGACGGACGACTTCGGCGCCGCGGATGCCTAGCGTGCCGGGCATGCTCAACAACCACGTCACCTTCCGCAGAGTCGTGTCAGGCGCGCTCCTCGTCGTCGCACCGCTGCTCCAGGCGCTCGCCGTCACCGTCGATCCGGGCACGTGGGGAGACGACAGGGAGGCGGTCAGCTTCGGCGCCAACCCGACGCTCGCCCAGGTGCAGTCGGCGCTCTACCACTGGAGCTGGCTGCTCATGGCGGTGGCCGTCCTCGGCCTCGTCCACCTCACCCGGCAGCGCAACACCAGGCTGGGGCACGTCTCCGGCGCCCTGACGGTCCTGGGCTACAGCTCGCTGTCGGGCATGCTGATCATCGACCCGGTCGAGTGGTGGCTCGGCAGGCACTATTCGCCCGAGCGGGCGCAGCAGATCATGGACGAGATGCTGGACCTGCCGATCACGGTCGGCGCGTTCCAGATGCCGTGGATCTTCCTCGGCTTCGTCGGGCTGCCGCTGCTGGTCGCCGCGGTGTGGCGGACGGGGTTCGTCGGCTGGTGGGCGCCGCTGGTGGTGGCGGCCGGATACCTGGGGTCGTTCGCGGTGCCGTACGGGCCGCTGACCCTGCCTTTCTGGTACGCGCCCGTGGTGGCCCTCGGCTGGGTGGGCGTGAAGATCCTCAGGATGGGCGACGAGGCGTGGGCCTCGTACTACGCGATGGCGGCGCCGGGCCGCACGACGCCCGACTCGTACGCGAACACGACCGCCTGAGCGCGGTCGCGCAGGCCCAGCTTCATCAGCACGCGGGCCACGTGCGTCTTGACCGTGGCCTCGCCGACGAACAGCTCGCGGGCGATCTCGGCGTTGGTGAGGCCCCTGGCGAGCAGGCGCAGCACCTCGAGCTCACGAGGGGTCAGCTCGGCCAGTTGCGGCGGCGGCGAGGGGTCGTGCCTGCCCGCGAAGGAGGCGATGACGCGGCTGGTCACCGCGGGGTCGAGCAGGGCGTCGCCGGAGTGCACCACCCTGATCGCCTCCACGAGCTGCTCGGGGGGCGAGACCTTGAGCAGGAAGCCGCTGGTGCCCGCCCGCAGCGCCGCGTAGAGGTTCTCGTCGGTGTCGAAGGTCGTCAGCATCACGACCTTGGGCGGCGCCGGATCCTCGAGGATCTGCTGCGCCGCGGCCAGGCCGTCCATGCGCGGCATGG
The DNA here is from genome assembly GCF_039535395.1 of Nonomuraea roseola. NCBI lineage: Bacteria > Bacillati > Actinomycetota > Actinomycetes > Streptosporangiales > Streptosporangiaceae > Nonomuraea > Nonomuraea roseola. Next base: position 5,436,667 of record NZ_BAAAXC010000015.1, on the reverse strand, counting down.
AGATGTCCATCAGCACGATGTCGGGGCGGGTCCGCCTGACCACGGCCAGCGCCTCCAGGCCGTCGGCTGCCTCGCCGACGACGTCCATGCCCTCTTCGCTGTCGACGACCATGCGAAGGCCCACCCTGACCATGGCCTGGTCGTCCGCGATGACGATTCGAATGCCCACACGCGGAGAGTAGACGTTTCAGCCGCGCTTGCCCATGGGGGTACAGCGGCCTCCAAGTCAGGCTCAAGTCAGCGCGACGCTCTCCCTGATCTTCGCCAGCAGCGCGGGGTCGCAGGCGCTCTCCGCGCAGAAGTAGAGGACGAGCGCGGGCCTGGTCGGCGTCTCGACGAGGTAGCCGGTCACCCTGAGCTGGCCCGTGCCCGTCGCGCTGCGCAGGTAGCCCTCGAACCTGGTGGCCGTACGGCCCGCGATCAGGTCGGCGGCGGGCTCGTTGGTGAAGGTGACCTTGCCGGGCAGCATGGTGTTGAGCGTCTCCTGCATGCTCTGCAGGTCGGCCTTGGGGTCGAAGGTGTCGGCGAGCTGCACGTAGAGGCCGGTGGCGTCGGTGGGGTCGAGCGCGTTGACCTCGCTCCAGTCGGCGTTGGCCGCGGCGACGAACAGCGACTCGAACTGCGCGGCGCTGGGTGAGGCGAGCGCGAACAGGTCCACGTGGGTCGTCGCGGTCCAGCCCTCGGGATAGGTGAACGTCATCGGCACGGCGGAGGTCGGCCGGTAGGTCAGCACGCCCTCGCCCCTGTTGGCCAGCACGAGCAGCACCGCCAGCGTGATCGCGGCGACGGCGGCCGTGACCCCGATCAGGACGGCGGGCAGCCTGCGCCTGCCCGTCGTGGCCGGCTTCGGCGCCCTGCTCGGCCTGTGCATCGGCTGCTGGGGCCTGGTCGGCGCCACCTCGCCGCTGATGGCGTCGCGCAGCGCGCCGACGAAGGCCGTGCAGGACGGGTAGCGCTGCTCGGGCGACTTGGCCAGCGCCTTCATCATCACGCCGTCCACCTCGAGCGGCAGCTCGGGGCGCAGGTGCGAGAGCGGGGCGGGCGACTCGGCCAGATGGGCCCACAACAGCGCGACGTCGTTGTCCCTCTCGAAGGGCATCCGCCCGGCCAGCGCCTCGTAGACGACGCAGGCCAGCGCGTACTGGTCGGCCCTGCCGTCGATGTGCTCCTTGTTGATCTGCTCGGGCGACATGTATCTCGGCGTGCCGATGAACTGGTCGGTCTGGGTGAGCCCGGAGATCGAGGTGCGGTGCTTGGTGATGCCGAAGTCGGTCAGGTAGACGTGCTGGCTGGCGTCGTCGCCCGCGAGCAGGATGTTGGCGGGTTTCACGTCGCGGTGGATCAGGTCGTGGGCATGGGCGGCGTCGAGCGCGGCGGCCACCTGGGCGGCGATGCTGTTGACCTGGCCGACGGGCATCGGGCCCCTGTCGTAGATGAGGCGGCGCAGGTCGAGCCCGTCCACGTAGCGCATGGCGATGTAGAGCACGCCGTGGTCGTCGGAGTTGGCCTCGTAGATCGGGATGATGTTGGGGTGCTCGATGCTGGAGGCGGTCCTCGACTCCAGGATGAAACGCTGGCGGAAGCGGTCGTCGACGCTGAGGATGGGGTTGAGAATCTTCAACGCCACCCTGCGGCTCAGCCTGGGGTCGAGGGCCAGGTAGACCACCGCCATGCCGCCCTTGCCGATGACGTCCTCGATGTAGTACCCGGCGACCTCCTGGCCGATCAGGGATCTCTCGTTCAAGTGCATCACGTTTCGATCGGGTGGCCGCAGTAGCCACAGAACCGGTGCGCGGGGCCCAGTTTCATGCCGCAGGCCGTACAGAACTTCACCTGTTGCTGTGCGGTCAGCACAGGTTGCGGCTGCGGTTGGTGCGGGGGGACGACAGGGAAGGCCTGGGAACGTCTGACCATCACGGTCGGGTTGGCGCCGTCGTCGGGAGGAGGCGACGGGATCTCGATGCGCGGCGGCGTCTCCTCGGTCGCGGCCCTTCGCCGCCACAGCAGGAACCCGCCGCCCAGGGCGATGACCAGCACGACGGCGGCCGCGACGATGAACGGCCACAGCGGGATCGTGGTGCCCCTCGGCTGCGCGGCCTTGCGCACCCCCGTGTCGGCGGCGCTGCCCTTCTTGGCCAGCGACTCCTTCAGGTGCGCGGCGGCCACGGGCTGACCGGGGTAGAGGTCGAGCACGCGCTGGAAGGCGGGGCCCGCGTCGGTGTAGTTCTTGGTGTGGAAGCGGGTGAGGGCGGCCTCGAAGGCGGCGTCGAGCGGCCCCCTGCGCGGCGGGGTCTTCGCCGCCGTCAGCGCGGAGGTGATCTCGCGGACGCCGATCATCTTGGCGTCCTTGCCGCCGCCGATGAGCAGCCCGATGACGTGGCCGTCCTTGTCGCCGATCACGGGGGCGCCGAGCATGCCCTGGTCGACGAGCTTGCCGAGCTTGGCCGGCTCGTCGACCTTCTTCTCCGGGTCGGCGAAGGGCCGTCCGCCCTCGCCCGCGCCGCCCTGGCCGAGGTGGGCGATGTCGAGCTTGACCGGTTTGTCGGCGGCGGGCCTGGCCAGGAATCCGGCGACCGAGGTGGGCGAGCCTGGCTTGTCGGGCACCTTGTCGGCCAGCGGGGCGGTGGGCAGGCCCACGCCGCCGTCGGCGCGGGAGGTGGGCTTGAGCACGACGGGGCTGTCGGGCTTGTCGCCCAGCTTCACGACCTCGGCCTTGAACCCGCGCCCGTCGGCGGGCGCGATGTTCGGGAAGATCGTGATGTCGGGCTTGATGTCGATGATGCAGGTCGACATCTTGCTCTTGAGGTCGTAGCAGAGCTCCAGGTGGTGGTTGAGCGTGTCGTCGGAGACCTCGTGCCTGGCGAAGTCGGCGGGGATCTTCGCCTTGTGGTGTTCGGCGAAGACCCTGTTGGCCGCGTAGACGGCCAGGTCCTTGTCGGTGCTGACCACCCGGGTGAGCGTGACCACGCCGCCCTCGGGGTTGACGACGATGCCGGTGCCCGTCCCGATCGGCACCTCGTAGGTGCGCTCGACGTGGAGCAGCTCGCCCACGTGGTCGAGCAGGGTGATGTCGATCTTTGCCGTGGCCTCGACGCGCACCACCGCGGGCGTGACGAGGTCGGTGATGCCGCTGGGGTGTTCGTGCGCCATGGCCAGGGGCGCGCTCACCAGGACGACGGCCACCGCCATCGCAGGCACTGTGAGACGTCTCATCGTGAGCTCCCTACGTGCGACAAGACCAGACTGCCTGCGGTCCGCCGAAAGTCAATCGTGACAAGCGCTTGCTTGAGTCCTACGTTATCGGCGTGGGATACCAGTTGGGTGTCGATGTCGGCGGCACCTTCACCGACGTCGTGCTGCGCGCTCCTCATGGCGAGGTCTCGGCCGTCAAGTGCCTCAGCACGCCCGACGACCCTCTCTTGGGCATCATGAGCGGTATCGCTCAGGCGCTCGGCGACGTTACTCCCTCACTGATCACCAGGGTCGTGCACGCCACCACGCTGGCCACGAACGCGGTGCTGGAGCGCACGGGCGCGAGGGTGGCGTTCGTGACGACGAAAGGCTTCCGCTCCCTGATACTGCTCGGCCGCTACGCACGGGTCGAGGAGGACCGCTACGACCTGCGCTTCACCCCGCCCGTCCCGCCCGTGGCCGCCGAGGACTGCTTCGAGGTGGAGGAGCGCGTGGGCGCGGACGGCTCGGTACTGGCTCCCCTGTGTCCGGAGTCGGTACGGCGGGCGGGCCGCGAGATCGCCGCTCGCGGGATCACCTCGGCCGCCGTGTGCCTGCTGCACTCCTATGCCGACTCCTCGCACGAGCGCCAGGTGGCCGAGCTGCTGCGGGAGTTCGTGCCCAGCGTGGTGATCTCCTCGGAGGTGTGGCCGGAGCTCAGGGAGTATGAACGAGCCACCACCACCATCATGTCCGGATATGTCGGGCCGCTCATGGCGTCGTACCTGACCAGGTTCCAGGACGAACTGCGCTCCTTCGGCATCACCGCCCCCGTGCACGTCATGGAGTCGGGCGGCGGCGTCATGTCGGCCGCCCAGGCGGCGCGCAGGGCGGTGGCCACGATCGAGTCGGGGCCCGCGGCTGGCGTGCTGGCCGCTACGCTCACCGGGCACCCCGACGTGATCTCCTTCGACATGGGCGGCACGACCGCCAAGACGTGCGTGATCAGGAACGGCCGGCCCGAGATCACCCACGAGTTCCACGTCGGCGGCAAGGGCAGCTTCGGCGGCCGTCGCGCGGGAACCGGCGTCCCGGTGAAGACCCCTGCCATCGACCTGGCCGAGGTGGGCGCGGGCGGCGGCAGCATCGCCTGGGTGGACGCCGCGGGCGCGCTGCGCGTGGGCCCCCGCTCGGCGGGCTCCTCCCCCGGGCCCGCCTGTTACGGGCTGGGCGGCTCCTCCCCCACCGTCACGGACGCCAACCTGATCCTCGGCTACCTCTCTCCTCGCTCGTTCGCCGCCTTCCCGCTCTCCGCCGAGCTCGCGGAGAAGGCCGTGGACAGGGTGGCGGGCGTGCTCGGGGTGGCGAGGGAGGCGGCGGCGCATGCCGTGCACGAGATCGTCGGGGCGGCGATGGGCTCGGCGGTGCACGTGGTGACCGTGCAGCGCGGGATCGACCCTCGGGGGTTCGTCCTGGTGGCCTTCGGCGGCGCGGGCCCGATGCACGCCGCCAGGGTGGCAGGGAGGTTCGGCATCGGCACCGTCGTCGTGCCCGCCCTGTGCGGGGTCGCATCGGCGGCGGGGCTGCTGGCCGGTGAGCTGTCCACCGAGCGGGTCCTGTCGGCCCTGTCCGTCCCCGATCCCGGCGCGGTCTTCGCCGGTCTGGAGGCCGCCGCCCTGGCCGACCTCGGGGTCGCGGCAGGCGCGGCGGGCCTGCGGGTCGAGCGCTCGGTCGACGTGCGCTTCCGTGGGCAGGCGCACGAGCTCACCGTGCCATGGGGCCCGTCCGTGGACTCCGCGTTCTTCCTGAAGTACCACCAGGTGTACGGCATCGCCCAGGAAGGCGAGATCGAGGTCGTCAGCTACCGCCTGCGGCTCACCATCCCGGCCGGGCGGCGGACGGCGGGCGACCCCGGCACCCGAGAGGGGCCCACCGGCCAACCGCCCCGCAGCCGCCTCGCCTACTTCGCCGAGTGCGGCGGCTACGTCGACGTCCCTGTGCTCACCCGCGCCGCCGTGGGAGCCCTCCGGGGGCCCGCGATCATCGAGGACCCCGAGTCCACCATCGTCGTCCCGCCGGGCTGGAGCGCCGCCCTGTCGCCCGACGGCTCCGTCACGCTCAGAGGGGAGGGCGGCGCGTGAACGACGCCCTGACCGCCGAGGTCCTGCGCAACGCCCTCGTCGTGACGGCCGAGGAGGCGAGCGTCGTCGTCGTCAGGTCCGCCTACTCCACCTTCATCGTCGAGGGCTCCGACGCCAGCGCCGCCGTCCTCGACGTCCGAGGACGCCTGATCGCCCAGTCCATGGCGACCACGCTCATGAACAGCATGGCGCTCAAGGTCGCCCTCCCCTTCCTGCTGGCCGACCACCCGCCGGGCACCATGGCGCCCGGCGACGCCTACGTCATGAACGACGCCTACAGGGGCGGGGTCCACACCAACGACCTGCTCGTCTACCGCCCCGTCTTCGTGGAGGGCGAGCCCGCCTACCTCACCGCCACCATGATCCACGTCTCGGACCTCGGCGGCCTGTCGGCGGGCGGCATGGCCCCTCTCGCCACCGACATCTTCCTCGAGGGCCTCCAGCTGCCCCCTGTGCGGCTGGCCACCGCCGAGGGGATCGTGCCCGCCGTCGAGGCGATCCTGCGCGCCAACTCACGCACGCCCGACAAGGTGATGGGCGACGTCCGCGCGCTCCTGGCCGGCACCGCCGTCGCCGCGGCCCGCCTCTCCTGCCTGGTCTCGGAGTACGGCGCCGCCGGGCTGGCCGAGGGGATCGACGCCTACCTCGACTACACCGAGGCCCGCACCCGCGCCGCGCTCGCCGAGCTGCCCAGAGGCCGTTTCACCGCGTCGTACCCGATCGACGACGACGGCATCCACCCCGGCCGCCCGCACACCGTCCGTGTCACCGTCACCCTCCCCACCCATGGCACGGAGGCTCCGCAACCGGACACCGGGCAGTCGCGAGCTCGGGGGACGGCGGAACGCGGAGAGACCGAACGCGGAGAGAGCGGGGGCGGAGAGAGCGGGGGCGAGGGCGGGGCTTCGGCGGGCGCTCCCGTGGTGGTGGACTTCGAGGGGACCGGCCCTCAGGTGCCCGCCGCCATCAACTCCTCCGCCTCCCAGTCGATGGCGGCCGCCGTCTTCGCCGTGCGCTGCTTCCTCGATCCCACGATCCCCATGAACGACGGCTGCCTGCGCGCCATCGACGTGCGCCTGCCCGTCGGCTCGCTGCTCAACGCCACGCCCCCGCACCCCTGCGGCGGTCGCTTCGTGCCGATCTACGCCGCCATGGAGGCCGTCTTCCAGGCCCTCTCCGAGGCGGTGCCCGAGCGGGCCATCGCCGCCAGCGGCATCCTGCAGCCCTTCTCCATCGCCGCCGTCGGGGCGCCGTACTGGATCCACCTGTCCTACGACTTCGGCGGGGTCGGCGCCCGCCGCGGCCTGGACGGGCCCGACGCCACGGGCGTGCACTTCGGCATCGGCCGCAACTCCGTGCCCCAGGCCGAGCCGGTGGAGACGCGCTGCCCGATGATCGTGGAATCGGTCGAGACCATCCCCGACTCCGGAGGGCCAGGCACGTTCAGGGGCGGGCTCGGCTCCCGTACGGTGCTGAGGTTCCTGGCCCCCTGCCACGTCACCACCCGCGGCGACCGGCTGAGCCTGGCCCCGCAGGGCCGCGAGGGCGGGCTGCCCGGCAGGCTGGGCGGCTTCTACAAACGGCACCTGGACGGCACGCTGGAACGGCTGCCGTCGAAGGCCAACAACGTGCGGTTCGAGGAGGGCGAGGCGTTCGTCGTCGAGACGACGGGGGGAGGCGGTCTCGGACCCCCGCTGTCGAGGGAACGCGCCCTCGTCGAGGCCGACCTCAGGGCGGGCCTGATCACCGAGCAGGGCGCCGGGCGCGACTACGGACTGGTCATCCCCGCCGCTTCACCAGCTCGCCCGGGTCGAAGCTGACCTCGAACGGCGTGGACAGGGTGGCGAGCTCGCCCGCCTTGTGGACGACGGGCGGCTCGTAGGCGTGGCCGTCGAGCCGGTAGACGTAGAGCGCGGGCCCCTCGGACAGCTCGATCCGCCAGTAGACGGGGATGCCGGCGGCCGCGTAGGCCTCGGTCTTGAACCCCCGGTCGCGCGCCTGGGTGCTGGGGCTGACGACCTCGACGGCCAGCAACAGGTCGTCCGGAACGAACATCAGCTTGTCGTCCTCCATGGACTCAGCAGAGACGACGACGAGGTCGGGGATGTAGAAATCCTTGTCGCTCACCCGGAGGTTGACTGTGGGCAGCGGCTACATCTCAGGTGGAGCGGCGTCCTCCAGAATCCGTCCGAGACGGATGATCGCCAATTGGTGGAAGGAGGTGGGGGCAGGGCTCACGAGTAGGTTCCCGTTGAAGAGCTCGTAACGGTTCCCGTCGTCAGGGAACTTGAGCAGGTCGTCGACGGTGAACGGCGGCTCTCCTGGAAGAACCGTGCGCCTCGTGGTCGGTTCGGTCGTCGCCATCGCGGTCACCCACCCAGTCTCGCCCTGTCACACATGCTACTTCCCCCGATTCGGCTACTTTCCGTCACGAGGCCGCCACGAAAGCGCGCCCTGCCGTACCGCCGCGTGGACGGCGCGGGCGACGCGGGCGCCGTACGGCGAGCGGGGCCCGCCGAAGATCTCCTCGGGCCCCGAGGAAGGGACGGCCACGCAGACGGCGTCCGAAGCGGTTCCCGTACACGGATAGCCCGCCTCGACCAGCGCCTGCGTCTTGGCCTCCGTGGCGGTCATCACCACGTTGACCAGCGCCGCGTCGGTCATCGCGACAGGCACGGTCACCATGATGTTGATCGTGCCCACCCGCATGGGCGCCAGCTCGGCATCGACGTGTCCCTCGGGGGCGGCGGCCCAGGTGGGCACGCGCAGCCCGACCGTGGCGACGGCCTCGACGCCGCCGTCCGAGCCCGTCGCGTAGCGGTCCACCGAGGCGGCGGTCATCATGCCCACCCCCTCACCCGCGGGGCCGAGCGAGACCAGGTGCTCCACCGGGTCCATGCGTGAGTATCCCGCCGCGACCTGGGCGTTCAGCACCCAGGAGCGGGCTCCGATGCCCCCTCCGAGCATCGCGGAGGAGATCATCCGCCAGCCCGGGCCGAACTCCCACAGCAGCGCGCCGAGGCGCTCGCCCTCCTCGATGCGGTACGACAGGTTCAACGGCCCCTCACCAGGTGGACGACGGGCCGCCCGTCGGGGCCCGGCTCGATCTTGACGTGCGCGTCGAAGTGCTTGCCCACCAGCGCCTCGGTCAGCACCTGGGACGGCCTGCCAGAGGCTATCGCGCGACCGTCGGCCAGGAGCAGGAGCCTGTCGGCGTACTGCCCCGCGAGGCTGAGGTCGTGCAGGGTGGTGACGACGGTGAGCCCGTCGGCGAGCCTGAGGTGGTCGACGAGTTCGAGCACCTGCTGCTGGTGGCCGAGGTCGAGGGCGGTGGTGGGCTCGTCGAGCAGCAGGACGGGCGCCTCCTGGGCCAGCGCCCTCGCCAGCACGACCCTCTGCCGCTCGCCGCCCGACAGGTTCTCCACCCGCCGCCCCGCCAGCGCCGTCAGATCGAGCCTGTCGAGCACCGAGGCGGTCACCTCCCTGTCCCTGCGGCTCTCGCGCCCGAGGTAGGGGATGTACGGCGTGCGTCCCAGCAGCGCGTAGTCGAAGACCGTCATGTCCGACGGCAGTCCGGGCGTCTGCGGGGCGAAGGCGACCGTCCTGGCCCGCTCCCTCGGACGGCCCAGCGGCACCGAGTCGAACAGGACCGAGCCCTCGCAGGGGATCAGCCCCATGATCGCCCGCAGCAGCGTCGACTTGCCCGCGCCGTTGGGGCCGATGACGGCCAGCCACTCGCCCCGCCGCACCGTCAGGGCGACGTCGGAGAGGACAGGCCGCCCTCCCAGCGCGACCGACAGCCCCTCGACCTCGATCACATTTCCGCCTTCCTGGTCATGCGCAGGACGCCGACGAAGAAGGGGGCGCCGATGAAGGCCGTGACGACGCCGATGGGCAGCTCGGCGGGGGCGATGACGGTGCGCGCGGCGAGGTCGGCCAGCACCAGGAAGGCGCCGCCGCCGATCAGTGAGAGCGGCAGGACGACCCGGTAGGAGCCGCCCGCGAGGCGGCGCACGACGTGCGGGACGACGATGCCGACGAAGGCGATGAGCCCGCTGACCGCGACGGCCGCCGCGGTCGCCAGGCAGGCGGCTACGAGCACGACGAGCCTGACCCTCGCGGCCCTGACGCCGAGCGCGGTCGCCTCGTCGTCACCGACCGACAGCACGTCCAGCATCCGCCCGTGCAGCAGGAGCACGGCGGTCGAGACCAGCGCGTAGGGGGCGATGAGCGCGATCTGGTCCCACCCGCCGTGCACGTCACCGAGGATCCAGGAGTAGATGCGCTTGAGCTCCTCGACCTTGAGCTGCTGGATGAACGTCTGGATGGCGGTGAGGAAGGAGGTGACGGCCACGCCCGCCAGGACCAGGGTGACGGTGCCACCGGACCGTCCCGCGGTGTTGCCGAGGGCGTAGGCGAGCAGGACGCCCCCGACCGCGCCCGCGAACGCGGCGGGAGGGATGGCGGCCCCGCCGCCGGGGACGAGCACGATGACCATCGTGACCGTGAGCCCGGCGCCCGCGGCGGCGCCGAGCAGATAGGGGTCGGCCAGCGGGTTGCGGAACACGCCCTGGTAGCCGCCGCCCGCGATGGCGAGCAGCCCGCCGACCGTGGCGGCGACCAGCACACGCGGCAGCCTGATCTGCCACAACAGGCCCTGCTCGATGGGGGCCAGCCCCGCGTCGATCTCGACGCCGGGCAGCCAGTCGAGCACCTGCAGCACGACCTGCCAGGGCGAGATGCCCGCCGCGCCGCCCAGCATCCCGGCGATCATGGAGAGCGCGAGGACCACGAGGGCGGCCACGATCCAGAGGGGCCTGGCCCTGGCGGGCGCGTGCGCGACCACTAGCGGCCGTTGGCCTTCTGCACGGCCTGGCCGATGGTCGTGGCCAGATCGACGATGCGCGGACCCCAGCGGGAGGCGATGTCGTCGTCGAGCTGGACGACGCTGTCGTTCTTGATCGCCTTGAGCTCCTTCCAGCCCGGCCGCTCGGACAGCGTCTGCCTGCTCTGCTTGCAGCACTTCACGTCGGCCAGGAAGATCAGGTCGGGGTCGGCCTGTGCGACGAACTCGGCCGACAGCTTGGGATAGCCGCCCGCCGCGTCGGGGGCCTTGTCGGCCACGTTGACCAGACCGAACATCGAGTAGATCTGGCCGATGAAGGTGTTGGAGGTCGCGGCGTAGGGCGTGGTGTCGAGCTCGTGGTAGTAGGTGAGCTTCTTGCCGTCCGTCGCCTGGGCGGCCAGCTTCTCCATCGCCGACTTCATGTCCGCGACGACCTTGTCGGCCTTGTCCTTGTTGCCCGTGGCGAGGCCGAGGTCGGCGATCTCGTCGTAGGCGTCGTCGATCTTGGTGGCGGCCGGCTCGACGAGGACGGGCACGTTGACCTTGGCCAGCTCGGCGGCGATCGTGTCGTCGGAGGCGATGACCAGGTCGGGCTTGTGGGCGATGATCGCCTCGACGTTCGGCTTGAAGCCCGACAGGTCGGTCTTGGGCGCCTCGGCCGGGTGGTTGGACAGCGCGTCCACCGCGACGACCTGCGGGCCCGCGCCGATCGCGAAGAGGGATTCGGTCGCGGTCGGCGAGATCGAGACGATGCGCTCGGGCCGCTTGGCGATCGTGATCTCGCCGTTGGCCGCCTGCACCTTGGCGGGGAAGGCGGCGCCCTGCGAGGCGGAGGGGGCGGAGGAGGGGGCGTTGGACGAGGGAGCGCCGGACGGGGTCGCGCTGGTCTGGCCGCAGCCTGCCAGCATGACCGTTCCCAGCAGCGCGCCCGCGAAGGCCGTGCGTACGGGCCTCACGAGGAGTCCTTTCTGTCGGAACCGAGAGACCCGCGAAAACGCGACGGATCACCCTTTTCCACGAGGGTTGATGACGTCAGCGCAGCGGCAGGCGACCTGGCTTTGACAGTTGCGGGACAGCGCCGGAATCACACCGGACTTCGCTGCGGCACTACGCGTCGGACAAACGTTATCAATTCTCCCCGTGGGCCCGAAGTCAAGGGGTGTTGAGCTGGGCCTCCGCCTCCGCGATGACTTCCTGCAGGTGGAGACCGCGCGCCGCGTCGAGCGGGTGGCCGCCGCCCCGGCGTACGGTCATGGCGAACTCCTCGGCCACGACGGAGAGCGGGTCGTCGTCGAAGTGGGGCAGGCGGGCGCTGCCGAGCGTGCCGTAGACCTCGACGCGCTGCGGCGGCAGGTCGCCGGCCGCGGCCATGGACAGCGACACCTCGCTGACCGCGCCGCCCTCGTGCTCCAGCAGCAGGCCGACCCACCTGAGCGGGTGGCCGTGCGCGCGGACGCCGACCACCCTGCCGAGCGCGGCGTCGAGCAGGTCGATGACGTGCGGGCCGACGTCGAGGAGCGCGCCGCGCTCGAGCCGCCAGGGCGTGGCGAAGGGGCCGCCGCTGGTCAGCGCGCCCGAGATGTTGGCCGCGTGGCCGCCGAACGCCTCGATCTGGGCGCACCTGGCCAGGAAGTCCTTGGTCTGTGGGGCGTAGCGGAGCGTGAGCAGCATCTGGGAGGCGACGCCCGCCTCGGCCACCGCGTCGGCCAGCCTGCGCGCGCCGTCGAGATCGGCCGCGAGGGGCTTCTCCAGCAGCAGCGCCTTGCCCGCCTTCGCGGCCTTCACGGCCAGCTCGGCCTGGACGGCGGGCGGCACGCAGAAGGCCACCGCCTCCACCGCGTCGAACAGCTCCTCGATCCGCTCGTGGACGGGGGCGCCCAGCCTGGCCGCGGCCTCGGGACGGCGCGCCCACACGCCGGCGAGCCTGGTGTGAGGCCCCTTGGCCAGCATGGGCGCGTGCGCCATCTCCGCCCAGGGTCCAGCGCCGATCAGTCCTACCGCGACAGGCTCCATGATCTTCACTCTAGGCCCTGCCATGTGTGGATGGCGTGCTCGGGCCGGTGCGCGGAGGTGCCCGAATCGATGACCAGGCTCTGTCCCGTGACGCAGCGCGCCTCGTCGGAGGCGAGGAAGGCGACCAGCGCGGCCACGTCCTCCACCTCGCACGGCCACGGCAGCAGGCGCTCCGCGGCCTTGTCGGCCAGGCGGGAGGGGCCGAGCGCGAGCCTGGCGGCCTCGGTCATGACGAGGGCGGGGGCGACGGCGTTGCAGCGGACGCCGCGGGAGCCGTACATGGTCGCCACATAGCGGACGAAACCGGTGAGCGCCGCCTTGGAGGTGCCGTAGGCGGCGTGGTCGACGTCGCCGAGGTAGCCGGAGAGGGAGGAGGTGATCACGATGGCCGAGCCGCTGCCCATGGCGGGGACGGCGTGCTTGACCATGAGCATCGCGCCGCGCAGGTTGACCGCCATCGTCCTGTCCCACACCCGGACGTCGAGGTCGGCCAGGTCGCCGTCGCGGCCGTAGACGTCGGGGTCGAGGCAGGCGGCGTTGGAGTGCAGCACGTCCAGGCGGCCGAAGCTGCCCACCAGATCGGCCACCGCCGCCGCGACCTGCACCTCTTCGGAGACGTCGCAGGCGATGGCCATGGCGGTGCCGCCCCTCGCCCTGATCGCCGCCGCGGTGCTCTTGGCGGCTGCCGAGCGCAGGTCGGCCACGCCGACGCAGGCGCCCTCGGCGGCGAGCCTGGCCGCGCAGGCGGCGCCGATGCCCGAGCCCGCCCCCGTGACCAGCGCCACCTTGCCGTCGAAGCGGCTCACCACTCCACCAGCAGGGACGGCAGTCCGCGCCCGACGATCGACCTGCGGTAGGCGACGGGCGTGCCGGGGACCAACTTGAGCTCGGGCAGGCGGCGGCCGAGCACCTCCAGTGCGGTGCGCAGCTGCAGCCTGCCGAGCGCGGCGCCGACGCAGAAGTGGATGCCGTAGCCGAAGACCATGTGCGCGTCGGCATTGGCCCTGTCGATCACGAAGGTCTCGGGATCGGGGAAGACGGTCTCGTCGTGGGCGGCGGAGTCGGTCGACAGCAGCACCAGCTCCCCGGCCGGGATGCGCACGGCGTGCAGTTCGACCTCGGCGGTGGTGTGGCGGAAGGAGCCGAGAGAGGCGCCGTCGATCCGCATGCACTCCTCGACCGCGTTCGGGATCCGCTCGGGCGGCACCGGCCAGAGGCCCTCGCGCAGCAGGCGCAGCACGCTGTTGCCGAGCTGGTTGGGCACGGTGTCGTTGCCGCCGAGCAGGATCGTGGAGATCAGCTCGACCACCTCGCGGTGGGTGAGCTCCTTGCCGATGAGGGAGGTCATCAGCGAGGTGAAGTCGTCGCGCGGCTCCTTGGCCCTGGCCGCGACCAGCCTGTCGACGTAGTCGAGGTAGGTGAGGAAGCTGTCGGCCAGCTCCAGCTGCCTGTCCGGCGGCTGGGGCGAGAGGAACAGCTGGAACCAGTCCTTGACCCTGTGCTGGACGAAGCTCTCGTCGGACTCCGGCACGCCGATGAAGGCGGCGGTGAGCTTGACCGAGGGCTCGTGCGCGATCTCCTGGACGAAGTCGGCCTCGCGGCGCCCGGCCAGCCGGTCGAGCAGGTCCTCGTTGAGCTCGCGGAAGCGGCGCTCCATGGCGGCCACCGCGCGCGGGGTGAAGGCGCGCGAGACCGAGCGGCGCAACCGGGTGTGGTCGGGCGGGTCCACGTTGGCCACGAAGCTGGACAGGAACGAGCCGTGCTCGCCGAGCTTGCTCCTGGTCTCCTGGGTGAGGCTGCGCGAGATCGTGAGCGAGCCCTTCGAGGAGAAGACGCGCGGGTCGCCGTAGGCCGCGCGCACGTCGGCGTACCTGGTCAGGACGTAGGCGCCCAGGTGTGGGCTGCGGAAGACCGGCTGCTCGTGCCGCAGCGTTCTCAGGAAGTCGTACGGCGAGGCGACGTGCCAGTCCTGGGTGACGTCGAAGTCCATCCGAGGATCCTCCGCGGGTTGTCGACGAGCATCTGGTGGATCTGTTCCTCGGTCACGCCACGCCTTCGCAGCTCGGGCAGGACGTCGGCGGGAATGTGGAGCAGGTGGTAGTTGGGGTGGCGACGCCGTACGACGTCGGGGTCGAACCTGTCGTTGAAGCAGTAGGAGTCGTGGGACAGCACGAGCCTGCCCGCGTGGCCGCGCTCGCACAGGGCGGCGACCACCGAGCACCTGTCGGCGAAGGAGCTGATCGTCTCGATGCCGAAGCGGTCCATGCCGAGGAAGGAGCCGTTGGCGATGAGCTCCTCCAGGTAGGCGAGGTCGGTGGAGTCGCCGGCGTGGCCGATGACCACCCTGGTGAGGTCCACGCCCGCCTTGGCCAGGACGCGCTGCTGCTCCAGCCCTCCCGGCTGGGCGCTGTGGGTGGTGATGGGCGCGCCGGTGGCCACGTGCGCCTCGGCCACCGCCCTGAAGACCCGCTCGCAGCCCCGCGTCATGCCGAGGTGGTCGGAGGCGCACTTGAGCATCGCCGCCCGCACGCCCGTCCTCCCGATGCCCTCGGTGAGGTCCCTGACGAAGAACTCCGCCAGCCGGTCGGCGCCGCCGAACAGGCTCCCCGGGCCGCGGTTGCCGAAGTAGGGCGGCAGCGCGTCGTAGGTGTAGAGCCCGGTGGCCACCACGATGTTGACCTCGGTCAGCTCGGCGACCCGCTGGACGGCGGGCACGTAGCGGCCGAGGCCGACCACGGTGAGGTCCACGATGGTGTCGATGCCCGCCGCCTTCACCGCGTCGAGCTTGGCGGCGGCCTCGCGCGCCCTGACCTCCAGGTCCCACCCCTCGGGGATGTCGGGCCAGTTCCAGAGGATCTCAGGGCTCAGGCCGAAGACGTGCTCGTGCATGAGCGTGGCGCCGAGGTCGCCGACCTCGCCCTTCACCGTCACAGGCATGGGAACCTCGGGTGGTCGAAGGGCTGGTTCACCGCGAGCCCCAGCCCGTCGGTCTGGCCGTACGGCATGCCGGTGTAGAGCGCGTCGGCGTCGAAGTAGGTGGCGGTGAACGACAGCCTCGGGCTGTCGCGCCGGTTGGCCGGCGCGCCGTGCACGGTCAGGGCGTGGTGCACGGTCGCGTCGCCCGCCCTGAGGTCGAGCGGCGGTGAGGTCTCCAGCTCCTTGAGCCACGGATGCTGGGTGAGCTGGTCGTCGCCCGCCCTGGTGAAGCTCCTGCCGAGCAGGCCGTGGCGGTGCGAGCCGCTGTAGAAGCGCAGCGAACCCATGTCGGCGGGCACGTCGACCAGCGCGAGCCAGATGGTCAGCATGGCCGAGCGGTCCATGGGCATCCAGGGGAAGTCCTGGTGGAACTCGGTGGCGCCGTGCTCGCCCGGCTCCTTCACCAGCAGGTTGGTCACCTGCAGCCGGACGGAGGCGACACCGTGCAGCAGCCGCACGGCGTTGGGCGCCAGAGCGGCGCTCAGCTCGCCGAACAGCGGGTCGTCCGCCGCGACGTCGCGGGACTGTCCGAAGGCCTGGTCGACCAGCGTCGCGTGGACCCTGGACCTCTCGCCGATCCTGGCCAGAGCGCGTTCGCGCAGGACGGACACGCCTGCGGGGTCGAGCAGGCGCGGCAGCCGTACCCAGCCGTCGGTGTGGAAGAAGGCGACCTCGTCGTCGGTCGCGGGGCGCACGTCCATCCCCACAGTGTCTGAGCAAGCGCTTGGTAAAACAAGATTGAGTAGGGACCTACTCATGCGCCGGATCGGCGCCGGGCGGAGTCTCTGAGCATGACCAGCCTCGACACGACTCCCCGGTCGGGAGCCGACACCTTCGCCCGCTACGCCATGATCGCCTCGGCGGTCGTCGCACCCCTGACGCTCGGACTCACCCTCCTGCTCGCCCCCGGCGACATCACCGCCGAGGGCGCGGCCTACGTCGGAGGCTTCGTCGCCGAGGCGGGCTCCTACCCGACCGCGGCCTGGCTCTCGGCCCTCAGCGCGATCACCATCATCCCCGGCGCCCTGGCGGTCGCGAGGGTCGCCCGGGCGGGCAGGCCGGCTCTCGGCCTGGTCGCCATGATCCTCGCCTTCGTCATGATCGTGCCGGTGGGGGGCAACTCCGACGACGTCCTGTACGCGGGCGTCCAGGCGGGAGTGGATCCCGCCACCCTCACCAAGATCTACACCGCCTACGGGGAGAGCCTGCCCACCTCGATCTTCGGCATGTCCTTCTTCCTCGGTCTGCTCGGCTTCCTCCTGCTCGGCGTCGCGGCCCTGCTCGGCGGGACCGCCCCCCGATGGGCGGCGATCACGTTGATCGTCGCTCCCGTGCTGGTGCCCGTCCCCTGGTTCGCAGGGCTGGGCGACCTCGCGGCGGGCGGCGCCTGGCTGCTGATGGCGATCGGGATGGGCGGCGTCGCGCTCGGCCTGCTGAACGAGCGGTGACCTCCACGGCGGGCCGTACAGGACAGGAGGGGAACCCTGTACGGCCCGCCCTCCTCCGCCTAGCCTGTCTACCAAACGCTTGCTAGGGAGACGGGATGCGGCGGTTCAGGTTCGCGGCGGTCGTACGGCAGGCCGAGTCGGGCAAGGCATGGGCGGACAGGGCCAGGCGCCTTGAGGCCACGGGCTTCGACGTGCTCCTCGTACCCGACCACCTCGTCGGCCCCCGCCTGGCGCCTTTCGCGGCCATGACGGCGGCCGCCTGCGCGACCTCCAGACTGAGGGTCGGCACGCTGGTGGCCGCCAACGACTTCAGGCACCCCGCCGTGCTGGCCAAGGAGAGCGCCACCCTCGACCTGCTGTCCGACGGCCGCCTGGAGCTCGGGATCGGCACCGGTTGGATGGCGGCCGACTACAGCGCGGCGGGGCTGCCGCTCGCCCCTCCCGGCGTGCGGGTGGCCAGGCTGGCCGAGGCGGTGACCGTGCTCAAGGGGCTGTGGGGCGAAGGCCCCTTCTCCTTCTCCGGCGCGCACTACCGGATCGAGGCGCTGGACCAGCAGCCCAAGCCCGTCCAGCGCCCGCACCCCCCGGCTCCTGCTGGGCGGCGGCGGCCCCCGCATGCTCACCCTGGCCGCCCGCGAGGCCGACGTGGTCAATCTCGGGATGCGGGTGCGCGCCGACGGCACGGGCCCCGACGGCGCGGACGCGGGGCTCGCGGCGTTCCTCTCCAAGCTCTCCCTGGTTCGCGAGGCCGCAGGGGAGCGCTACGACCGGCTGGAGCTCGGGACCAGCATCCAGCAGGTGGGCACGGCCGGCCCGGTGGAGTCGTGGAGCGCGGCCGACCCCTCGGGACAGGGCGAGACTCCGCAGGTGCTGCTCGGAACGCATCGCGACATGGTCGACAGGCTCCGCCACTGGAGGGACGGCTACGACCTGTCTTACTTCGTCCTCCACCACGAGCGCGACCTGGACGCCTTCGCCCCGATCGTCGAGGAGCTGTCCGGCCGCTGAGGGTCAGGGGATCAGGACGACCTTGCCCGTCGTGGCGCGGCTCTCCAGCGCGGCGTGCGCGGCCGCGGCCTCGGCCAGCGGGAAGGCGTGGATCTCCGGCGACAGCCGGCCGGCGGCGGCGGCCTCGAGGGCGCGCTCCTCCAGGCCGCGCAGCCCGCCGGGCCAGCCGAGGATCCGCTCGATGGCGTAGATCGAGGTGATGTCCCTGGCCTTCACCTCCTCGGGCGTGGGCCCTTCGGCCTCCTCGCGCGAGGCGTTGCCGTACACGATGTGCCTGCCACCGGGGGCCAGCAGCGAGAACGCCTCGCGGCCCCTGCTGCCGCCCACCCCGTCGAAGACCAGGCTCACCTCTCCGACCTGCGCGCTCCAGCCCGGCACGTCGTAGTCGACGGCGGGCCCCTGCACCTTCGCCACCTTCGCCGGCCCTCCCGCCGCCCCCACGACCCTGGCGCCGAGGTTGCGCGCGTGCTGAACGAGCAGGCGGCCGATGCCACCGGCGGCCGAGTTGACCAGGATGACGTCGTCGGCGGTGGGCGCGGCCAGGTCGATCAGCGCCATGGTGGTGGTGCCCGTCACGATCATGGCCGCCGCCTCCTCGAACCCGAGCTCGCCCGGCACGGCGTGCAGCGACTCGACCGAGGCCACACTCAGCTCGGCGTACCCTCCGGGCCTGCTCCTGCCGGTCACGACCCTGCGGCCGATCCACGACCCGTCGACGCCGGGCCCGACGGCGTCCACCACGCCCGCCACCTCACCGCCGAAGACGGCAGGCAGCTCGGGCACCGGCGGGCCGATCGTCACCCCGGTGCGCAGCAGCGTCTCGATGAGGTGCACGCCCGCGGCCTTCACCGCGATGCGCACCTCCCCCTCGCCGGGCACAGGGTCCTCGACGCTCTCGTAGGAAAGGTTCTCGGCGGGGCCGAAGGCGTGCAGGACGACGGCGTGCATCAGCTTCTCCATTCGTGGTGCTCGCCACCCACGATGCAACCTCAAGCCGAGTTGAGGTCAACCCGGGGGGCAGGCGGGCGGGCGCGGTCGGAGATGATGGTCCTGATATGGACGAGATGATGCTCTTGAGACACGGCGAGACCGAGTGGAGCAGGGCGGGCCGCCACACCGGCCGCACCGACCTGCCGCTGACCCCCCACGGCGAGGACCAGGCGAGGGCGCTGGCCCCGCTGGTGAAGGCGCGCTCCTTCGACCTGGTGCTGGTGAGCCCCGCGGCCAGGGCGCGCCGTACCGCCGACCTGGCAGGACTGACTGACTACGAGGTCGACCAGGACCTGTGGGAGTGGGACTACGGCGGCTACGAGGGCATCACCACGCCGACGATCCGCGAGAGCCGTCCTGGCTGGTACCTGTGGAGGGACGGCGTCGTCCCCGGCGACCACGACCATCCCGGCGAGAGCGCCGAGCAGGTGGCGGCCAGGGCCGACCGGGTGATCGCGCGGGCGAAGGGGGCCGAGGGCCAGGTGGCGCTGGTCGCGCACGGTCACTTCCTGCGCGTGCTCACCGCCAGATGGCTGGGCCTGCCGCCGCAGAACGGCAGGTTCTTCAGGCTCGACACCGGGACCTACTCCCGGCTGGGCTTCGAGCACGCCGAACCGGTGATCCTCAACTGGAACGCGCCGGTGTAGGCGAGAGCCTGCTACCGGGGAACGGCACCAGAAGCGTCTCCCTCCAGGGCCCCGACAGGTAGTCGCGGGCCCGCTTGCCCCAGGTGAGCAGCCGCTCGTCGGGAACGGCCTCGTCGTCGAGCCCGAGGGCGGCGTCCCTGGCCCGCTGCGTGGCCAGGTGCGCGTCGAGGGTGGTGCCCCAGACCGTGACGACCTCACTGTCACAGAACAGCACCTCGTACAGGCCGACCAGCGTGTGGCCGTGGTCGGCCAGGATGGGCAGGCGTTCGGAGCGGACGGCCTCGAGATAGTCGAGGGCGGCGCCCGGCCGTACGGAGGCGCTCTCGAAGACGAACAGCGGAGCGGGCCGCGCCGAGGACAGCGCGGGACTGCCGTGGACGGCGCCGAGCGGCCTGGAGAAGGCAGAGAAGCGCAGGTCGTCGATGTCGGACAGGAACAGGCGCGAGTCGACGCCCGAGTAGATCTCCATCATCTGCCGCCAGCCGCCCTCCCACCCGCCGTGGCAGTCCCACAACGTGACGGCCTTGAACTGCTGGTGGCCGGTGATGCCGACGGCGTAGAAGGCGCCCACGAGGTCGATCTCGCGGGAGCGGATGGACATCCCCTCGGTCAGTTCGGGCGCGGCGCGCCCGGCGTCCTCCTGCTTGTAGCGCGTCAGCCAGGTGAGGTACTCCAGCGGCCTGCGGGAGTTCATCGGCCGGAAGTCGACCTCCTCGAGCAGGTGGATCCCTCGTCGCACACGGGCCTCCCGAGATCGAACCAAGCGATTGCTCGGGTTCGAGCGTATCTCAACGAGCGACGTGCGCAACTCTCTCCATGGTCGGCGATCGGCCGAACCGGCACGTTCCTGTTGATCAGGCCACGGCAGGCACCGGCTGGGGCCCGCGCCCCGTGAGCCACTCGAGCACCCTGCGGTGCCCCGAGGCGGCGTCCTCGAAGTGGCCCCAGTGCCAGTAGCGGGGCTGGTCACGCACCCCCGTCACCCAGGTGCGGTAGGAGACCGTCCCGTCGGGGACGGCGGCGCCCACGCCGTAGGTGCGGATCACGACCTTGCCGCCTGGCGCGATGAGCACGTCGTCGGCGATCGGGTAGAGCGTCATCTGGTCGATCATGAGTGAATCCTGCAGGAGCCTCGAGACCGGACTATTACGCCTTCCGGCGCACCCCGTTAAGCGGGTGCGCCGGAGGTGAACACCGTGTTAAACCAGCAGGCCGTCGAACTCCCCGTCCTTCACCCCGAGCACCAGGGCCCGGATCTCGTCACGGGTGTAGATCAGCGCGGGGCCCTCGGGGAAGCGCGAGTTGCGGACCGCGATCCCGCCGTCTGGAAGCTCCGCGAGCTCCACGCAGTTGCCCTGCGAGTTGCTGTAGCGGCTCTTGCGCCAGGCGACCTCGGTGAGGTCGGTGGCGGGCATGCCGTTGTAGGTGTGCTCCATCTACATCTTTCTGAGAAGACCGTCGATGAGCTCCACGGTGCCGCCCGGCGTGGTGCTCTCCACGCACAGCTGCTCCATGGCGGTGAGGTACGGGTCGATGTCCTCACGCTTGTCCAGGTACAGGGCACCCCAGAGCTGTTCGACGTAGACGACGTCCGACAGGTCGGACTCGGGAAACCGCATGATGCTGAAGGCGCCCCCTTCGGCGGCGTGCATGCCGTACCTGAAGGGCATCACCTGAATGGTGATGTTGGGGAAGGTCGCCACGTGCAGCAGATGCTGAAGCTGTTCGGACATGACCTCTCCGCCGCCGATCGTCCTCCGCAGGGTCGCCTCGTCAATGACCGCCCACAGACGGGGGCCGTCCTTGCGGGTGAAGCGCTCCTGCCGCTGCATGCGCAGATGCACGCGCTGATCGATGTCCTCGGGAGTGGCGTCGGGGTTGCCGAGCTGGTAGACCGCCCTGGCGTAGTTCGCCGTCTGCAGCAGGCCGGGCACGAACTGCACCTCGTAGGTGCGGATCAGGCTCGCGGCCTCCTCCAGGCCCACATAGGTGGAGAACCACTGGGGAAGGACGGCAGAGTACTTGTGCCACCACCCGGGGGTGTTGGCTTCGCGGACCATTTCCAGCAGGGCCCGCCGCTCGGCGTCGTCGCTGACGCCGTACAGCGTGAGAAGGTCTTCCACATCACGTGTCTTGAAGCCGACGCGGCCGAGCTCCATGCGGCTGATCTTGGACTCGGAGGCCCTGATGTGGAATCCGGCCACATCACGGGTGAGTCCGCGCTCCTCGCGCAGGCGACGCAGGCTGGCGCCGAGCATGATGCGCCGAACGGTTGAGCCAGAACCCGGCGGATCCATGGACACGTGCTGCTCCTTGGTCGTTTCCGTACCAGACAGTCTGTCACCTCGCGCCCCAAAGATCATGGGTCGCGACAAGATCCCCCTTTGCCACCCGATTTACCGATACCTGGCAAACCGTAGCGGCTGGCCCTTACTTCTGCACGTGCATTCGCTCTTGCACCTGCACGAGACTCTGCCCCAGAATGATCAATGTGCAGTCCACCAAACCCCTCGGCCTGTGGACCACCCTCGACTGGTGGCCCCCGGTCGGCTGGTGGCCTGAGGCGGCGCGCGACCTCGTCGTTCCCGGCACGGCGATCGGCGCGAGCGCCACCTTCGTCCTGCCGCCCTCGGCCGCCTCCGTCCACTCCGCCCGCAGCTTCACCCTCGGCACGCTCTCGGGCTGGGGGCTCGGCGAGCTCTCCGACAACATGGAGCTCGTGGTCTCCGAGCTGGCCACCAACGCGCTGCGCCACGGCCTCACCCTGGCCGAGGCCAGGCACCACGAGCCGGTGCGCATGTCGCTGGTGCGCAGAGGCGCGCTCGTCACCTGCGCGTTCACCGACCCCGCCGCCTCCGTGCCCGTGCTGCGCTACCCGGGCCCGCTCGACGTCGGAGGGCTCGGACTGCACATCGTGGAGTCGCTGAGCCTGCGCTGGGGCTGGTCGGCGCTCTCGCCGTACGGGAAGATCGTCTGGGCCGTTCTCTCCTGAGTGCGAAGCCCGGACACCCGGGCAACGAGCGCGTATGCTGAGTTCTGCCTCGCATCACATGAGAAAACGTGCGCCAGCCTCCGAGTCTGGGACGCACGTTTCTCATTGGTAGTGAGGGCCACGTGGATGGTCAAGGCTCAAGGCGAGTCCCCGCGCGCGACCCACTGAGAGTGCTGACAGATGGATGATCACCTGCTCGGCTGGCTGCGAACACTGGACGAAGCGAGGCTCGCGCGCGTCCTCTCCAACCGACCTGATGCCATAGCGGCACCGTGGCCGCGGCGGCTCGACACGCTCGCCCAGCGCCTGGGCAACGGCTTCGCCGTCATGGAGGCCATGCGGGCGCTCCCGCTGCCGTGTCTGGAAATCGCGCAGGCCTGCCTGGTGCTCGGCGACCGCACTCCGCCCGAGCGCCTGGCCGCCTTCCTCGACGCGCCCGTCGCCACGGTCGCCCCCTGGCTCGACGTCCTCTACGACCACGCACTGGCCTGGCCCGACGACGAGGGCCGCGTCCACCTGGCCGAGGCGGTCTCCCGCTGGTGGGCGGCGCCTCTCGGCCTCGGCGAGCCGCTCGACCACTACCTCAACTCCTGGACCGTCAGCAACGACACCCTGCGCGCGCTGGCCCGCAACCTCGGCCTTCCGCCCCACGGCAACAAGCGGCGCACGATCGCCAGGGTGACCGAGGTGCTCTCCGACGGCGTACGGCTGGCGGCCCTGCTGCGCAACGCCCCCGAGGGCACCGAGCGGCTGCTGGCCGACTTCGCGTGGGACGGCCCCGTCCGCGACGTCGACGGCGGCAGGTTCGTGATGCTGGGCACGCCGGAGAAGTGGGCCGCCGACCACGGCCTGCTCTACCGCCCTCGATGGGAGGTCGCCGAGATGCCGCGCGAGGTCGCGCTGTCGGTGCGCGGGCCCGGCTATCACCCGCCCTTCTCCCCCGAGCCCCCCGAGATCGCGACGATCCCCGTCGACCCCGAAGAGGTCGACCACCTGATGACACTGGCCGCCCCGCACGTCGTCGAGCGGTGCGCGGCGCTGCTCGACAACACCGCCAAGACCCCGCTGCCGCTGCTGAAGACCGGCGGGGTGGGCGTGCGCGAGGTGCGCAGGGTCGCCAAGGAGACCGGCTGCGACGAGGACGAGACCAGGCTGCTGCTGGAGATCTGCGCGGTCTCCAGGCTGCTGGCCTTCGACGAGAAGTCGGGCGGCATGGTCCCCACCGAACGCTTCGACAGGTGGCGGCTCGATGAGGGCTCGGCCAGGCTGCGGGTGCTGCTGTCGGCCTGGTGGCGCATGGAGCGCTCGTCGCTGCGCAAGGTCGAGGGCAAGTACCCCACCGTCCTCGGCGACGACCAGAGCGGCGCGGCCGTCGCCAGGGTCCGCAGGGCCGTGCTGGGGGTGCTGTCTCACCTGCCCTCGGGCACCGCCTTCGCCGACAGGGGCAGCCTGGTCCGCAACGCCCACTGGCACGCGCCGCTGCTCGACCAGGCCCTGCTGACCGACTGCGCGGCGGCGGCGCTCGAGGAGGCCAGGCTGCTCGGCGTGCTGGCCAACGACGCGCTCACCGACCTCGGAAGGGCGCTGGCGGGGCTGGGCGCCCACGCGGGCGACGAGAACGACGACACCGTCCCGCTCGTCGAGCACGACCCCGTGCTGGTGGAGGCCTCGACCAGGGCGCTGGCCAGCGTGCGCAGGAGCGCGCTGTTCGGCCCCGACCTGACCGCGGTGGTCACGGGCCCGCCCTCCACCGAGCTGGCCGAACTGCTCGACAGGGTGGCCGAGCGCGAGTCGCGGGGGGGCCGCCTCGGTGTGGCGCTTCACCACCGAGAGCGTCCGCGGCGCGCTCGACGTGGGCTACGACGCCGACGAGCTGCTCGCCGAGCTGAGCGAGGTCGGCCAGATCCCCCAGCCGCTGGAGTACCTCGTGCGCGACGTCGCGCGCAGGCACGGTGAGGTGACGGTGACGACGGTGGCCTGCATCGTGCAGGCCTCCGACCCCGCGCTGCTGGCCGAGATCGCCGCGCATCGCCGCCTGTCCAGGCTGGGGCTGCGGCTGCTGGCCCCCACCGTGCTGGTCAGCTCCACACCCGCCGAGCGCACACTGGCCGCGCTGCGCGAGAACGGCTACGCCCCCGTGCCGATCGCCGACACGGGGGAGATCACCATCAGGCGCTCCAGAAGCGCGGGCTCAGACGACGCGCAGAACGGCAAGCTGATCCTGCTGCCCGGCGGCCAGGTGGCCGAGCTCGACTCCCAGCTCCACCACGGGGCCCACGCCCTGGCCGAGCCGCTGCCCGACCCGCACGAGCACGCCCGCCGCCTGCTGGAGTCGCAGGAGGGCGCCGAGCAGAACGGCCGCACCTGGGCCATCATCGGCAGGAACGCCACCAGGCTGCCGACCGCCCAGCAGTCGCTGCTCGGCTTCGTCGTCGACCGCGGGGTGCGGGCGGGCATCACGCTGACCGACGGGCTGACCGCGACGATAAGCCACGGCGAGCTGCGCGGCGGCACGCTCGACGCCTGGTGCGAGGAGGCGGGAGACTACCTCGAGTTCCCGCTGGCCGAGATCGTCGAGGTCAGGGGAGCTTACTAGCCTTCTGCAGGTTGGCGACGAGCTCTTCGAGCTGGTCGGCCCACTTCTGGTAGCTGTAGGGAGTCTCCACCCACATCGGGTAGACCTGGCCCTTGGCGACCGCGGGAAGCTTGGCGAAGGTCGGCTTCTTCCTCATCTCCTCCAGGCCGAGCGCCTGGGTCCTGCTGTCGAACAGGACGACGTCCGCCTCGTACTTGTCGGCGTTCTCCCAGCTCAGCGGCTCGAAGTAGCCCTGGGCGTCGACCTTGGGCTTGACGATGTCGAGCCCCGCGTCGCTCAGCAGCTTGAAGTCGGGGACCATCTCGGGCGTCGAGACGTACATCGCGTCGGGGCTGCCGGAGACCAGCTCGATCTTCAGGCCCTTCGCCGCGAGCTTCTCGAGCTCGGCCAGCGCCGCCTCGTAGCGGGTCTTGGCCTGGGTGATCTCGGGGGCTTCGAGGTTCGCGCCGAGCTTGGCGGCGAGCTCGCCGTACTTGGTGATGACCTCGGTGGCGTTCCTGCCGGTGAGCATGACGCCCGCGGTGGGGGCGACCTTCTCGATCGTGTCCTTGGACTTGGCGGGCACGTACCAGAGGTCGTCCTTCAGGTACATGCTGCTGACCAGGAGCTCGGGCTGCAGGCCGATGTACTGCTCGACGTTGAACTCGTCCCACACGTTGCCCAGGCCCTGGACCTTGGTGATGTCCACGTTGCCGACCTGGGGGTCGGTCTTGCCGTTCTCGAGCTTGTGGGGGCCGAAGACGGCGATGGGGCGCACGCCGAAGTCCCAGAGCGCGGCGGCCGAGCCGACCTGCGCGACGATCCTCGTGGGCGTCTTCGGCAGGTCGATCTTCTTGCCGCGGTCGTCGGTGTAGGAGAAGGGGGTGACGGCGGCGCTCGTCTGCGCGGCGTTCGCGGCGGAGGCGGCGGGCGCGGACGCCGGCTCCCCGCCGCAGGCGGCGAGGGCAAGGAGGGCGCCCAGGCCGGTGGCCGCCGCGACGAATCCCCTACGGGATACCGACATTTGGAACTCCTAAGGTGAGCCTTACCTAAAACGGGCTGAACGGTTAGCTTAGCCTTACCTTTGCCAGGTTCGCCGCCAGCTCCTCCAGCAGCACCGCATAGCCCTGGTGGCTGAAGCGCATCTCGGCCCGCCACGGGTACACCTGAGCGCCCTTCGGCCAGGTCGGCTTCGCGATCACCTCCGAGGCCTTCATCGACTGGGCGCGAGCGTCGAGGAAGATCGCATCGGCGTCGTACTTGTCGACGTTCTCCCAGCTGAGGGTCTCGTAGTAGCCGTCGGGCCGGTCGGGTACGACGATGTCGAGCCCCTTGGACAGCAGGTACTGCAGGTCGGGGAACTTCCGCGGGTCACACACCCAGAACTGGTCGGGCGAGGCGGCACAGAACAGCACCTTCGGCCCCACCGCCTTCACGAGCGCCTTCTCCGCCGCCACGAATCTCGCCCTTGCCTGCTCCTGCGCCGCGCCGCCGAGCGCGACGGCCAGCTGCTCGTAGCGCCTGATGAGCTCGTCGCCCGCCTTGTTCTCCTGCTGGATGCCGATGGTCGGGGCCACCTGTTCGATCGCGGCGCTGGACTTGGCGGGCACGTACCACAGCTCGTTCTTCAGATACATCCCCGCGATGAGCACCTCGGGCCTGAGCGCGATGTACCGCTCGACGTTGAACTCGTCCCACGCGTTGCCGATCGCCTGGACCTTGGCGATGTCGATGTCGCCCGCCTCCGGGTCCTTGGCTCCGCTCTCCAGGCGGTGCGGGCCGAAGACCGCCATCGGGCGCACACCGAAGTCCCACAGCGTGGCGGCGGCGCTGACCTGGGCGACCACCCGGGTCGGCCGCGCCGGCAGATCGATCTTCCTGCCGCGGTCGTCGGTGAAGGACCACGCGTTACGTGCGGCGGCGGTCGGGGTCGTGCGCGACTCGGATCCACAGGCCGTGGCCGCGAGCACGAGGCCCAGGAACCCCCTCCTGGATACAGACATATCGGCTCCTAAGGCTAGGCTTACCTCATTCATGACTTGTTAGATTAGCCTTGCCTAACCCTTTACGACGAGAGGGACCATGACCGCGCCTCCCCTGGCGGACACCGCGAAGACGGAGCCCTCCGCCGCCGAACGGGGCCGCTCCGCCGTACTCGCGGCGGGGCTGCTCGCCGCGCTCGGCCTGCTCGTACTGGTCGCGTTGCTGAGCGTCGCACTCGGCGCGCGCTCGGTGCCGCTGTCGACGGTTCTCACCGCCTTCACCGCGCCCGACGGCTCCAGCGACCACACCGTGATCCGCGAGCTGCGGGTGCCGCGCACCATCCTCGGCCTCGGCGTCGGAGCCGCGCTCGGTCTCGCGGGCGCGCTCATGCAGAGCCTGACGCGCAACCCGCTGGCCGATCCAGGGCTGCTCGGCATCAACCAGGGCGCGGCGCTCGGCGCGACGATCGCGATCGGGCTGCTCGGTCTCACCAACCCCGCCGTCTACGTGTGGTTCGCCTTCGCGGGCGCCGCGCTGGCCTCCGCGCTGGCCTACGCGCTCGGCTCGGCCGCGCGTTCGGGCGCCTCCCCCGTACGGCTGGCACTGGCAGGCGTGGCGCTCGGCATGGTCTTCACCGCCGTCTCCTCGGCGATCCTGCGCATGGACTCCCAGGCCTTCGACCGGATGCGGTTCTGGCTCACCGGCTCGCTCGCCGCGCAGACCTCCGACGTGATCATGCGCCTGGTGCCCTTCATGGCGGCAGGCATCGCGCTCGGCCTGCTGCTCGCCAAGCCGCTCAACGCCCTGGCTCTGGGCGAGGAGGCGGGCAGGGCGCTCGGCGTGGCCGTCGGACGCACCAGGGTGCTGACCGCCGTCGCCGTGACGCTGCTGTGCGGCGCGGCCACCGCGGGGGCTGGGCCGCTGTGGTTCGTCGGGCTGGCGGTGCCGCACGCGGTCAGGGCGGTCGTGGGGCCCGACCAGCGGTGGCTGCTGCCGTACGCGGCGGTGCTGGCGCCGGTGCTGCTGCTCGGCGCGGACATCGTGGGGCGCGTCATCGCGACCCCCGGAGAGGTGCAGGTGGGCATCATGTGCGCGGTGGTCGGCGCGCCCGTCTTCATCCTGCTGGCCAGGCGCAGGAGGTTGGCCGCGCTATGACGACTCCTGTCAGGGTCGGGCCCTACTCCATGCGGCCCGCCCCCCGTGCTCTCGTGGTGAGCCTCGCGCTGGTGGCGGCCGCGGTCGCGCTGGCGCTGGTGGCGGTCTCCACGGGCGAGTTCACCGTGCCGGTCGCCGACATCGTCACCGCCCTGTTCGGGCAGGGCACGCCGGTGGCCGAGCTGATCGTGAGCGAGCTGCGCGCCCCCCGCGTGGTCACCGGGCTCGCCGTGGGCGCCGCCTTCGGGCTGAGCGGGGCCATCTTCCAGAGCCTCACCCGCAACCCGCTGGGCAGCCCCGACTTCATCGGGTTCACCGCGGGCGCGGCCACCGGCGGCGTGCTCGCCGTGGTGATGGGCGGTACGGCGGTGCAGATCGCCGCGGGCTCGATGCTCGGCTGCGTGATCTCGGCGGTCCTGGTCTACGCGCTCGCCTTCCGCAGGGGCGTGCAGGGCTACCGGCTCGTCCTGGTCGGCATCGGCGTCAACGCCGTCCTGCTGGCCGCCGACAACTACCTGCTGACCAAGGCCAACATCAACGACGCGGCCAACGCGGGCGCCTGGCTCAACGGCAGCCTCAGCGGCCGCGGCTGGGATCACGCCCTTCCCGTCGCGATCGCGCTGGCCGCGCTGGTCCCCGTGTGCTGCGCGGTCTCCAGGCCGCTGCGGATGATGGAGATGGGCGACGACGCCGCGCGGGCGGTCGGCATCAGGGTCGAGCCCGTGCGGGCGGCGGCGATCGTGGCGGGCGTGCTGCTGTGCGGCGTGGCCACGGCCGCCGCGGGGCCCGTGATGTTCGTCGCCATGGTCGCGCCTCAGCTGGCCAGGCGTCTGACCCGCTCCCCCGGCGTGACACTCATCGCCTCCGCCCTCACCGGCGCGGTGCTGCTGACCGCGGCCGACCTGGCCGCCCAGCGGCTGCTCGCCCCCACCCAGCTGCCCGTCGGAGTGCTGACGGCCGCCATCGGCGGCACCTACCTGGCTCTGCTACTGAGAAAGGACCGCCGCTGATGGCTCGTCTGACCGGCTCCGACCTCACCCTCGCCTACGAGCAGCGGGTGGTGGCGTCGTCGTTGAACGTGGAGATCCCCGACGGATCCTTCACGGTGATCATCGGCCCGAACGCGTGCGGGAAGTCCACGTTGCTGCGAGCGCTGGCCCGCATGCTCAAGCCCAGGACGGGCGCGGTCCACCTCGACGGAAGCGTGATCACCTCGCTGCCCTCAAAGGAGGTGGCGCGCAGGCTCGGGCTGCTCCCCCAGACCTCCATCGTGCCCGACGGCATCACCGTGGCGGACCTGGTGGCCAGGGGGCGCTATCCGCACCAGCGGCTGATGAGGCAGTGGTCCAAGGCCGACGAGGTGGCCGTGGCCTCGGCGATGGCGGCCACCGACGTCACCTCGCTGTCGGAACGCATCGTGGACGAGCTGTCAGGCGGGCAGCGACAGCGGGTGTGGCTGGCCATGGCGCTGGCACAGGAGACGCCCATCCTGCTGCTGGACGAGCCGACCACCTACCTGGACATCTCCCACCAGATCGAGGTGCTGGACCTCTGCGCCGACCTGCACGAGCAGGGACGGACCATGGTGGCGGTGCTGCACGACCTCAACCAGGCCTGCAGGTACGCCACGCATCTGCTCGTGATGCGTGACGGCGTGCTGGTGGCCGAGGGCGAGCCCGCCTCGGTGATGACGTCCGACCTGGTCGAGCAGGTCTTCGACCTGCGGTGCGAGATCATCGCCGATCCGCAGTCGGGCACCCCGCTGATCGTCCCCGAGGCCAGGAGGAGGGCGCGCACCCCTGTCGCGCACTAGAGGCGCGGGGCACCGTAGGGTATGCCACCGGACCGCACGCCCACGGGCCCAGGTGACGGAGCGAGGAACCCCGCGATGCCCCCATCCCAGCGACCTCTGACGATCAGCCAGGCGGACGCGCGCCGGCTGGCCCTCACGCGGCAGCACCTGGCGGCCCCCGCCTGCCCGCACGGGCGGAGAGCCTGCGCACGGTCCTCCGGTCGCTGCGCTACCTGCAGCTCGATCCCGTCAGCGTCGTGGCCCCGAGCCACGATCTCGTCCTGTGGAGCCGCCTCGGCCCGCAGGCAGGCTCCCACCTGCCCGGACTGTGGTGGCACGAGCGGTGGCTGTTCGAGTACTGGGCCCACGCCGCGGCCCTCGTGCTCACCGAGGACTACCCGCTCCACCGGGTGACGATGGACTCCTATCCCCCCGCGAACCGGTCGTACGCCAGAGGCTGGATGCAGGCGAACGACGCGCTTCGCCTGCACGTGCTGCGCCGGCTCGGCGAAGGCGCTCCCCTGCCCACCGACGCCTTCGAGGACTGCTCGGTGGTGGACTGGCCCTCCAGCGGCTGGACTGCGGGCCGCAACGTCGAGCGGATGCTGACCTTCCTGTGGCTGCAGGGCAGGATCATGGTGGCCGGCCGCGCCGCGGGGCAGCGGCTGTGGGGGCTACCCGACGCCTGCCTGCCGCCGGACGCCGACAGGCAGGCGGTGTCACCGTTGGAGATGGTCACCGCGGCCACGGAGCACACCCTGCGCGCCCTCGGGGTGGCCCGCCCGCTGGACGTCAGGCAGTACTTCATCCGTGGGCAGTACACCGGCCTGCCCGAAATCCTGCGCACCCTGAAGGAGCAGGGCCGCGTCGTGCCTGTACGGGTCGACGGCGGCCCTCCGTCCGAAACGTGGTACGTGCACGTCGAGGCGCTGGACGAGCTGGAGGCGATCCGCGCGGGCCACTGGCAGGGACGGACCGCGCTGCTGTCGCCGTTCGACAATCTGATCAACGACCGGCGCCTCACCGAACGGCTGTGGGGCTTCGCCTTCCGCAACGAGATGTACGTGCCGAAGGCCAAACGGGAGTACGGCTACTACCTGCTGCCGATCCTGCACGGCGACCGCCTGACAGGCCGGCTCTCACCTCGCTTCGACCGGAGCCGGGCGGTCCTGGTGATCGAGGGTCTGTACCTGGAGGCAGACGTCCGGCCGACGGCCGCGCTGCGCGAGGCGGTCACCGAGCAGATCGCCGATCTGGCGGCGCTCGTCGGCGCCACCGACGTCGAATACGGCGACAAGGTGCCCGAGGGCTGGCACCGGTCCTGAGCAGGGAACCGTCCTGATGGCCGTCACGTCGCGGGGCAGAGCGCCAGGGCGGTCGTGGCGAGGGCGCCCTTGGCGCGCTCCTCGCCGTACCTGTCCTTGAGCGCGGCGGCGCTCTCCCCGGCCAGGACGGCGAGGACGGCGTGGGACAGCACCTCGGCGTCCTCGCCCGGCAGCGCCTCGCCCAGCAGGATCGCCACGTGCCTGTGCCAGAAGCCGTACGCGCCGATGCGGTAGCGCGCCCCCGGGCTGGCGGTCTCCGACATCCGCACCAGGTCGAGGTGGGCGAACAGGTAGTCGAGATAGGCCTGGACGAAGGCCGCCAGCCGTTCGGCCGGCGTAGCGACGGGCCGTCCGGCCTCAGATGACGGGCCCAGCGGCGGCGGACCCGACAGGATCCGCTCCTGCAGGTCGCGCTCGCGGGCATCGAGCAGCGCCACGGCCAGCCCCGACTTGTCGCCGAACCTGCGGAACAGTGTCCCCTTCCCCACGCCCGCCGCCGCGGCGATCGCGTCCATGGAGACCGCCTCGACGCCCTTGTCCGCGAACAGCGCGGCCGCGGCGGCCAGCACCTTCTCACGGTTGCGGGCCGCGTCGGCCCGCTCCTGGGGCGGGCGGGTGCGCAGGATCTCCAGTACCTCGCTTGACGAACCGGACTGCGGTCCGCTAATTTCAGTGGCATCCACGAAACGGACTGTAGTCCATTTATCTCGGAGGTCGCAATGACCGTGCACATCTCCCGCGACGATCTCAAGGCAGCGATCGAGGCAGGCGCCGTCACCGTCGTCGACGCCCTCGGCGGCGACTACTACGCGCAGCAGCACCTGCCCGGCGCCATCGCCCTGGTCGAGAGCGAGGTGGCCGAGCGCGCCGCCGCGCTGCTGCCCGACAGGGACGCGGCGATCGTCACCTACTGCTCCAACCCGTCCTGCCCCAACAGCAAGGCCGTGGCCAACCGCCTGACCGCGCTGGGCTACACCGACGTCCGCACCTATCGCGAGGGCATCCAGGACTGGGTCGAGGCGGGCCTGCCCGTCGAGTCCTCGGTGACCGTCTGACCTTCTTCACGGTTTCTGCACATTGACCCGGTAGGTTCCGCTCCATGATCCGCACTCTCCTCGCCTGGCTGGTGGTCGTGCCGTTCGCCGTGTGGGCGGTGCTGAGAGTGACGGGGGCCGACCTCGCCGACCGGTGGATCCAACTGGTCGCCTTCACCCCCTACGTGGCCGCCGCCTCGGTGGTGCCGGTGCTGCTGGCCGGCCTGCTGAGGCGGTGGGTCCCCATGGCGGTGGCCGTGGTGACGGCTGGAGCGCTGGCGCTGGCCGTCCTGCCCCGGTACTTCACCGACGCGGAGCCGCCCGCGAACGGCGCCACGTTCAAAGTGCTGGCGGCGAACCTGGCGGTAGGGGCGGGAGACACCACGGAGCTGGTGAAGCTGGTCGAACGGCTCAAACCAGACGTTCTCGCCATCCAGGAGCTCACCCCTGACGCCAGGAAGCGGCTCGACGCGCTCGGCCTGCGCAAGCGGATGCCGCACGTCGTGGACAGGTCCCAGGGCGGGGTCTGGGGGTCCGGCATCTACTCCCTGCACCCGCTGACCGAGCGGCCGCTGATCGCGCTGGGCAGGTTCCGCCAGGCCAGAGCGGTGATCAAGCCTCCGAATGGACCCGAGATCGAGGTGGTGTCGGTGCATCCGTGCGCGCCCAGCCATGCCGAGAAGATGGCGTGCTGGCGCTCGGGACTGGCCGCGCTGCCCAGGGCGGGCGAGCGGCTGACGGTGCTGGCGGGCGACTTCAACGCCACCCTCGACCACTGGCCGGTGCGGGCGCTGCTCGACTCGGGCTACAAGGACGCGGCCGACGTCACGGGGCAGGGCTTCACCGCGACCTGGCCGCAGCAGGGATGGCGGCCGCTGCCGGGGGTGACGATCGACCACGTGCTCGCCGACAGGCGGATGGGAGTGCGCGCGTTCAGCGTGCACGAACTCAGTGACACCGACCACCGGCCGGTGTTCGCCGAACTCACGCTGCCGTGAGCCCTGGACCCGCCGGTCAGAGGGCGGTGACGCGCACGTCGTCGAAGCGGGCGGCGAAGCCCTTGCCGACGGGGGCCGCCGCCATCGCGCCGGCGAGCGCGGGCACCCCCTCAGGGAAGGCGGCGAGCCTGAGCACCTCCTCGGGCTCGGCTCCGTCCAGGCCGTAGCGGACGGTCACCGCGTCGCCTCTGCGCTCCAGGTCGAAGGTGACACTGCCGGTGGCGCGC
This sequence comes from Nonomuraea roseola, assembly GCF_039535395.1. NCBI lineage: Bacteria > Bacillati > Actinomycetota > Actinomycetes > Streptosporangiales > Streptosporangiaceae > Nonomuraea > Nonomuraea roseola. The sequence continues at coordinate 5,403,346 of NZ_BAAAXC010000015.1, read as the reverse complement.
CCGAGCGGCAGGACCGACCAATCGGACACCTCGCGGGTCACGACGGTGCTGAGGTGGAAGGCGCCGTCGACGTACTCGACCCCGGCCTTGATCCAGGTGGCCTCGTCGACCCGCAGAACCGCGCCCGCCTGGTCGTACTGCTCGGCGTAGTCGCCCGAGAACGTCAGCGTCAGCCGGAAGTCCCCCGAGACGATCCTCCCGAACAGGTGCGCGGTGTCGTAGGTGTAGCCGTAATGGGTCTTCCGCCACATGTCCGTGCCGGGATCGCAGACCAGACTGAGCCCGTCGTCGGCGGTCCACTCGCGGGGAGGGTTGATCCATTGCCAGTCGGAGGAGCCAAAGGCCATGATCATGGCGGTCATCCTGCCATGCTCACCCGAAATATGTTGGAAGATCCCGCCATGGAGCGGCGCCCGTCCTGTCCGTCACGTGCACGACGGCGGCGTGCCGTACGGCTCTGCGCAGGGTCGGCTCCACCTGCCTGTGGGGCACGTCGTGGACCAGGTGACAGAAGCGGCCCCTGGCGAAGGCGCGGGCCCAGGCGGGCTCGCGCATGGAGCGGTAGGCCGACAGCGGGCCCTCGAAGGTGACCAGGAGGTCGGCGAGCGCCGCGTAGCCGGAGTCGGGGTAGACGCCGGGGTTGAGGACGATCGTCCCGCGCACGCCGTCGACCAGGTCGGCGTAGTGCGGCAGGCGCTCCTCCGAGGCCGCGACCTGGTCGAGGAAGACGCCGCGCAGCCCGTACCAATCCCGGTAACGGCGCAGGTCGGCGCGGACCTCCTCGGATGGGCGCAGGCCGAAGTCGGTGTCGACGTAGCCGAGCACCTCGCAGCCGGCCGCCAGCAGGGCCGCCACGCACGGCACGTAGGCCGCCTGCCTGGCGGCGCCAGGGCCGTGGTCGACGGAGACGACGACCAGGCGCGGAGGAGCGGCCAGCAGCCGCCGCCACGCCCCCTGGGCGGCGTCGGGAGGGAAGTAGGCGGGCACCAGCGCCCCCGCCCGCGCCCCGGCCGGCGGCTCGGGCCGCGGCCCCTTTCTGACGGGCCCGCCGGACAGGATCACGCGTGCCGCCTCAGGGAAAGTCGCCGGTGTTTACCGGAACGTTATAGCCCACGGCCAGGCCGCCCGTCGGGGAAATCGGCCGGTCAGGCGCCGCGTACACTGACGTTCGTGGCAGACCCCAAGTTCGAGATCCAGATGCTCCACGACCGGGTGATGATCCGGCTGGAGAAGGACGGCGAGGAGCGGCGCAGCGGCGCAGGCATCGTGATCCCCGCGACCGTCAAGATGGCCAACCGGCTGGCTTGGGGAGAGGTCTGCGGCGTCGGCTCCAACGTGCGCTCGGTGAAGGTCGGCGACAAGGTGCTCCTCAACCCCGAGGACCAGTACGAAGTCGAGCTGCACACCCAGGTCTACCTGGTGATGAGAGAGCGCGACCTGCACGCCGTCGCCACCCAGGAAACCGACCACGGCACCGGCCTCTACCTCTAGCCGGCGGCACCCGCTCAGCGGCGGGTGTAGCTCAGGTAGAGGTCGTAGTCGCGCCAGGCGGTGCGGCTGATGGTGGCCAGGGGGCGTACGGGCTTGCCGTCGAGGTCGATCACGACGCTCGCGTAGCCCTTGCCGTGGTGTCCGACCGCGATCAGGTGCTCGCGGTCCCACCAGCCGTACGAGGCGACCGCGGGAACCTTCACCTTCTTGTCGAGCTTGCCGTTGTAGGGGTTCCAGGTGCACAGCGTCGCCTTGTGCTTCTTGGGGCACCACGTCGCCATGCGCCTGCCGTCGGGTGAGAAGGCGCTCTCGCCGCCGACCAGCCCGCCCGTACGCCAGAGGGTCCAGGCCACCCGCCCGTCGGTCAGGTAGAAGCGCACGCCGTCCCAGTAGTCGGAGACGACCCGCCTGCCGTCGGGCGACCACTGGAAGAGCGCGTCATGGTAGGCGCCCGAGACCTTGACCAGCCTGGCGCGCTTGGCGGCGACGTCCACGACGACGAAGCCGACGCTGCGCCAGCCGCCGCCTCGGCCGTCGCTCTTGGAGACCGTCAGCACCACCTTGCGCCCGTCGGGCGACCAGTACGGCGTGCCCGCCACCATGGGCGCCTTCACCGTGCGGATCTTGGAGACCCTGCCGGTCGCCCTGTTGACGATCGCGACCCTGTCGTAGCCCTTGGCGAACTTCCTCGGGATCGCGGCCACGAAAGCGCCGCCCGGCGAGACGGCGAGGTCGTTGTAGGAGCGCTGCCCCGCGAAGTAGCCGCCCGCCCTGAGGTAGGACGAGTTTCCTGTCGTGTAGGCGCTGACCCTTTTGGGGTCGCCGGGCTGCTCGTGCAGGGTGACGCCGAGACCTGGCAGTTTGACGTCGGCGCCGGATAAGACGAGCGCCGCGGCGAGAAGGAGCGTGCTTGGACTCACGGAGGCACCCTCTCACTTACGGGTGAAGCTCAGCCAGAGTTCCGCGCGCCAGGTGCGGGCGGGGATCTCGGCGAGCACCCGTTCGACGGCGCCCGCGGTGTCGGCGACCACGAGCCGGTAGTCGTTCCTGTACGGCACGACGGCGATCAGCGAGCTGTCGTTCCACCAGCCGACCACCGCCTCGGGCCTGAGCTTCGAGCGGGAGACGATCGCCCCTGTGGCCGGATTCACCAGGCAGACGTGCTCGGCCAGCCTGGAGGGGCACCAGGTCGTCATGCGCCTGCCCGAGGGCGAGAACAGGTCGGGTCCCGTGAGCGTGCCGACGCCCTTGAGCACCTTCGGCTTGGCGCCCGCCCTGTGGACCACCACGTCGCCCCTGCGCTGGGCGATCACCGCTCCGTCAGGGGTCCACCAGAAGGTGGCGGCGGGGTCGGCGCCCGCCACGACGGTCGTGTGGGAGGTGCCCGCGGCGACGTCGACCGTGACGTAGCCGATCGAGCGCCACTTGCCCGAGACCTTCTTCTCCAGCGTCAGCAGGACCTTCCTGCCGTCGCGCGACCACGAGGCGTAGGAGGCCATCAGCGGCCTGGCGACGGTGCGGATGCGCCTGGACCTGCCCGTTGCCCTGTCGGTGACGACGAGCGTGTCGTGGCCGCCCAGGTAGGCGGCGGGTACGGCGGCGGCCCTGCGCCCGTCGGGCGAGACGACCATCTCGGAGGCGCCGCGCTGCCTGACGAAGGCGGCCGGGCCTCGCAGATAGGCGTGCTGGGTGCCCAGGCCGTACGCGGTCAGCCGTACGGGGTCGGCCTGTCTCTCGTGGAGCACCACGGAGGCGCCGGGCAGGGGAATGAGGGCGAGCGCTACGAGGACGGAGAGCACGGCGGCAGCTTAGGGAGCGCTCACCTCGTCCGCTTCCGCGCAGACCGAACCGGTATGGAGGCTAGACGCCGAGCAGCTTGCGCCCCTCGGTGACCAGGTCGATGCCGAGGCTGAACTTCAGCGCCGCCCAGATGATCACACCCATGACGGCCAGCGTGACGAGCAGGACGATGATGCGCACCGTCCAGCCGCGCTGCTTGTACCACTCGGTCCAGGCGTGCAGGACGCTCTTGCCGAACTCCAGCACCTTGTGCGCCCACTGGAACTCGGTGGCCAGCACCGCCAGCCCCGCGAAGACGACCAGCCAGCCCGGCCCGGGGAAGGGCACCATGATCAGGCCGCCCACGACCATCACGGTGCCGATCACACCGATGACGATCTTGAGTGTGAGGGCACCGGTCCGAGTGGACCGGATGCCGTCGAGCCAGCCGTGAATGCCGGAGCGGCGCGCCGCTTCGTCCTTCAGCTTGTCGGCGTCACCGGTTTCGGAGTCGATTGCCACCCATCCAGCCTAATAGCCCGAATAGAGCTGCTCGGCAGATCGCCGCGCCCAAGCCATGACCAAGGGGCGGAAATGGGCATCCATGTACCGTCCGATGCCCCTCATTCTCCCTCCTGTACGGCAAGCCCCCGCACGGCCACCGGGGTCACCGGTGACCGTCCGTCCATCACGCGTGCTCCAGCGGGACTCCGGTCCCCGCCGTCACGAAGCGGCGCAGCCGATCGGTGAAGGCGCGCCGTTCGACCCTGTCCACGATCCGGTGAAGCCGAACGTCGCCGTCGCGCCCTGGGCCAGCGAGCCGTTCCACGCCACGTGCCTGACCGTCACGTCGGCGCCCTCCTGGGTGTGCGCGCCGTTCCAGAGCTGGGTGATCCGCTGGCCTGCTGGGAAGGCCCACGACACGGTCCACCCCTTGATCGCCTTGTCGGCCTTGACCGTGACCTCGCCCTGGAATCCGCCCTGCCACGAGTTGGTCACCTTGTAGGCGGCCGAGCACCCGCCGGTCCCCGGGGTGGGAGTGGGCGTGGGCGTCGGGGTCGGGGTCGGCGTCGGGGTGGGGGTCGGGTCGGAGCCCGAGCGCTCGGCGTACAGGATGCCGCGGCCGTTGGTGCCCAGGTAGACCCGCCCGTACACGCGGGGGTCGCCGGTGATCGCCTCGCCCATGTTCCCGTACTGGTGCCTGTCGTCGTTGATGCGGGTCCAGGTGGCGGCCGTGTCGTCGGATCTGTGGACGCCCGTCACGCCGTCGATCGTGGCGACCGCGTACAGCGCGGGGTAGGAAGCGCCAGGGGCGGCCTTGCCGTACCCGATGTTGACCGCGCCGGTGACCCCCGGCACCTTGGTGAAGGTGGCGCCGGAGTCGGCGGAGCGGAACAGCCCGCCCTCGCCGGCCAGCCAGAGGTGGCCCTCACGGCCGGGGACCGCCTTGAACTTGCCCGCGCCAGGAGCGGCGGTCTCGGTGAAGGTGGCGCCGCCGTCGGTGGAGCGGTAGAACGTGCCGCCCGCCACGGCGTAGAACGTCGACGGGTTCACCCGGTCCGACTCGACGACCGCGCCGGAGGGCAGGCCGGCCGAGGCGGTCCACGAGGTGCTGAAGCCGACCGAGTAGTGCGGCGCGGCGCCCTGCGGAGACCACACGAAGCGCGAGCCGTCGGCCGCCGCCGCGATCGTGCCGCCTCCCGTCACGCCCGAAGGCTCCGAGCCCTGGAACCAGTTCGCGCCGCCGTCGGTGGAGAAGGCCACGTTGCTGCCGTCGGCGTTGCCGGAGCGGGCCATCACGGCGGGGTTCTTCTCGGCGTAGTCGAGGCTGGTGGTCGAGGTGAAGCCGGGCGAGGTGAACATCATCGGCGGCACCGCGTCTAGCGAGGCGTGCCTGAACCCGCCGATGTCACCGAGACCGCTGACGAGCGGGGCTCCCGTGGGCGGGCTGACCAGGTCGAGCACGGCGGTCTCCTCCAGCCCCCTCACCATCGGCCTGATCGTGAACTGGCCCCCTGTGTCCCACTTGAGCAAGTCTTCTGTGCCGTAGATGGTGGCGCCGGTGCCGTACATCATCCTGTTGGAGTCGAAGGGGTCGATCTCCAGCGACTCGGTCATCCAGCCCAGCTTCGGCGTGACCTCGGGCGGCTGCGGGTTGCCGCCGAACGTCAGCCACGGAGCGGACGAGACGTCCATCGTGTAGCGGAAGGACCTGTTGGGATAGGAGGCCCAGTCCCACACCCTCGTCCAGGTCGCGCCCGAGTCGGTGGACCTGAAGAAGATCACGTCGGGCCACCAGGAGATCTGGGTGGCGACCATGAGGGTCTGCGGGTCCTGCCTGTCGATGGTCAGGCCGCTGTAGCCGAAGTAGTCGTCCTCGCTGGTGGAGGGGATCGGGCTGATCCTGGTCCACTCGCCTGTGCGGGTGTCGAGGCGCCACACGTCGCCCTTGGCCCCGTCGTAGGGGCCGGCCGTGTCGCTGGTGGCCAGGTAGAGCAGGCCGTTGACGTGGTCGAGCACGCCCTTGTGCGGCAGATGGCCGGTCGGCTGGCCCGGCACGCGCTGCCAGGTCGCGCCGTTGTCGGCGGAGCGGTAGAGGATGTTCTCCTTGTCGGCGACGCCCGCGTAGATCGCCCTGGTCACCGGATCGATCGTCACCCAGACCACGCCCGGCCTGTGGCTGGAGTAGCCGTTGGGGTCGCTCGGGTCGGGCGCGTAGTCGCCAGGGTTGGGAAAAGAGGACACCTTCGCCCAGGTCGCGCCGTAGTCGGAGCTCTTCCAGAGGCCGTTGCCGTTGGGCGCGCCGAGATAGAGGATCCTGTTGTCCCTGGGGTCGACGGCCAGCCGCTCACCCATGCCCCTGCCCGGCATGTTGCCGCCCAGCTTGAACGGCAGCGGCGAGACCTGCCAGGTCGCGCCCTTGTCGGCCGAGCGCAGGATCGCGCCGTTGTTCGGGTCCCAGCTGTTGGTGTACATCCCGACCGCCGCGTACACCCTGTCCGGCTGCACCGGGTCGGTGGCCAGGCTGTCCACGCCGTTGTAGCCCCACCTGTCCCAGCCCACCCAGTCGAGCAGCGGGGTCCACGTCCTGGTGGCCTGCTCCCATCGGTAGGCGCCGCCGATGTCGGTCCTGGCGTAGATCAGGTTCTTCTCGCTCTGGTTGAAGACGATCGCGGGGACGAAGCCGCCTCCGTCGATCCTCACGTTCTTCCACTCGTAGGTCTCCTGCTGCGCGGGGGCGGAGAGTGCCGCGGCCTCCTGCGGCGCGGGCGCGGAGACCACCGCCGCCACCGCCGAGATCGTCAACAGCGCTGCGAGTATCCACCGAATCATGTACGGCGTGTCCCTTCGTCCAGGAGTCGCCCGGAGACCCTGACCGTCGACCGCGGCGCGCATGTCGCGTGGAGAGTCACTCGCGCGCCGTCAAGCCGTCAAACACGGCCGGACTCTTCGCAGGTCAGCGCTGAAACATTCATCAGGTAAAGCTTTCGGCAGACATGAGGCGTTTAGCGGCAAATACGGGTTAATGTCGTCCATGCCTGAGGCCCTTCTACGGACCGTCACCGGTCAGATCCGCGCCGACGCGATCACCGGCGCCGTCCTCCCCCATGAGCACCTGCGCTGCGACCTGCGCTGGGCGGTCGGTATCGACTCCGACCCGCACCGCTGGCTCGACGAGGAGCGCACCGTCACCCACGAGCTCCGCGAGCTGCGCCAGTCCGACGATCTCGGTCTCACCGTCGAGCTGTCCTGCATCGGCATGGGCAGGGACGCCACCTCCCTCGCCCGCGTCGCCGCGGGCAGCAGGGTGCCCGTCATCGCCTCGACGGGGCTGTTCGCCGAGCCGTTCACCCAGGTCCGCGAGGACGACGTCGACACCCTCACCGCGCGGCTGATGGACGAGATCACCTCGGGCCTGGACGGCACGGGCGTGCTGCCAGGCGTCATCGGCGAGGTCGGCGCCTGGGGTCAGGAGCCGTCGCCGGTGGAGGAGCGCTGCCTGGTCGCCGCCGCCCGCGCCTCCCTGTCCAGCCGCCTGCCCGTCGCCACCCACGGCCAGAACGGGCCCGCGCTGCTGGAGATCCTGCTGGGCGAGGGTCTGCCCGGCTCGCGGGTCAGCGTCTCCTTCACCGGCAACGACGTCGCCGTCGCCCGCAAGATCGCCGAAGCCGGGGCGTACGTCAGCCTCTCCTCCGTGGGCCTCGGCGCCCCGCAGGCGGCCAGGGTGGCGATGGAGCTGATCTCCGAGGGGCACGGCGACCGCCTGCTGCTCGGCAGCGGCGTCTCCCGCGTCGCCCAGCTCCAGAGGTACGGCGGCGCGGGCTACTCCCACGTCTTCCGCACGCTGCTCCCCCTGCTGCGCGAGGGCGGCGTGGAGGAGGAGACGATCCAGGCGATCACCCGGGTGAACCCGATCCGCTGGCTGACCAACGGCTGACGCGCCCCCACCGACACCCCCGCCCGCCGGACCACCCTTCCCGGCGCACCCCCTTTCGCAGGGCTCCCCCGCCTGCCGGGACCACCCCTTCCCTGCACACCCCCCGCCCCCTCGAGACCCCTCCTCGCCCCAAGAACACGCCAGCTCGGACCAGGCGGCACACTAAAGGAGGACATGATTCTTCCGCCGATGGTCAAGCAGAAGTGTGATTCAATTCGACATATCATGTTTCAGGCGGCGGAAGGAGCGGCGTTGTCTCCGGACATGCTGAACGAACCGGTCGGCACGGTCGCCGGAGCAGGCGCGCTGCTCGCGATCCTGAGGGACGGCCAGGCCCGCACGAGGGCCGAGCTCGTCCAGCTCACCGGTCTGGCCAGGTCCACGGTCTCGCAGCGCCTCGACGCCCTGCTCACCCACCAGTGGATCGTGCCCACCGAGGACGCCATCTCCTCCGGCGGCAGGCCCGCCGTGGCGTTCGCGTTCAACAGCTCCGCCCGCGTCGTCCTGTCCGCCGACCTCGGCGCCACCCACGCGAGGGTCGCGGTGACCGACCTGGCCACCACCGTCCTCGCCGAACGCACCTCCGACCTGGCCATCGACAAGGGTCCCGAGCCGACGCTGCAATGGCTCCTCGACACCTTCCTCGAGCTCCTTGACGAGACCGGACACACCGTCGAGCAGGTGTGCGGCGTGGGCGTGGGCCTTCCAGGGCCCGTCGAGCACGCCTCAGGACGGCCGATCAACCCGCCGATAATGCCCGGCTGGGACGGCTTCCCCGTCCCCGAGTGGCTCGGAGAACGGCTCGGCGCCGCCGTCCTGGTGGACAACGATGTGAACATCATGGCCCTCGGCGAGCACTGGGCCGCCAGGCCCGAGGCCGACCAGCTGGTGTTCGTAAAGATCGGCACCGGCATAGGGTGCGGCATCATCTCCGACCGCCGCCTGCACAGGGGCGCGCAGGGCGCGGCGGGGGACATCGGCCACGTGCGGGTCTCCTCGGCGGCCGACGTGGTGTGCAGGTGCGGCAACACCGGCTGCCTGGAGGCGGTCGCGGGCGGCGCCTCCGTGGCCGCCAAGCTGGCCGCGGCCGGGGTGCCCGCGTCCAACAGCCGCGACGTGGTCAACCTCGTACGGCAGGGCAACACCCAGGCCGTCCAGCTCATCAGGCAGGCGGGGCGCGAGGTCGGCGACGTGCTGGCCTCCATCGTGAACTTCTTCAACCCCGCGGTGATAGTGATCGGCGGCGACATCGCCGAGGCGGGCGAGCACGTGCTGGCGGGGGTCCGCGAGGTCATCTACAGCAGGTCGCTCCCGCTGGCCACCCAGCACCTGAGCATCAGGACCAGCGAGCTGGGCGACAGGGCGGGCGTCGTGGGGGCGGCCGTGATGGTGATCGAGCACGTCCTGGCCCCCGGAACCGTCGACCGCGCCGTCCTGCACTGAGCGCGCCCTGCCGGAGGCGGCACCCCGGCCACTGTCCGCGGGCCGGGTAGCGGCTCGTCCGCCCTCCTCCCGATCCTCCCGAGCGCCGGCGGCGACCGCGTACGGAGATCATCGTCGTGCGGCGGGCAGGGGATGTCGGCGAACCGCTCCCCCTGAAACTGGCTAGGATCGGGGCGGAATGGTGACACGGGAACGACGCCCTGTCCGCCGCCTGTGGGAGTCCATGTCCGCGGCGGTGTCCCGTGCTGCCCGCCTGGGCGACATGCCCGCCGTGCTCGTGCTGGTGTGGGCGGGCTGGCTGGCCGTCCCGTTGTCGCTCAGCGGTCTGGCCCAGGCCCGAGCGGCGATCGCGGCGGGACACGAGAGCCCGCAGGGAGCCGCGGAGACGGCAGTGGGCCATCGCGCGGAGACCCGGACGTTCACCGCCCCGCCGAAGCCCGGACGGGGCTGGGCCGGGTTCACCCGCGGCGCCACAGCATCCGACGCCTGGCCAGGCCCCCAGCCCGCGGCCTACGCGGGAGACGGCGGCTTCCCCTGCCTCGCCGCCCACGCCACCGGCGGGATCTCCGCCCCGCCTCCCCACGCAGCGGGCGGCTCCGGATCGCAGATCCCGGGCCCGGCCTGGGGTTCGCCCGGTGCCGGCGAGGCATCCCGCGCTGACGGCGCGGCGGTGGCACGGGAGCTGGCGCGGGAGCGGGCCAGGATCGCCGGCGAGGTCCACGACGCGGCGGGACACGGCTTCTCGACCATCGCGATGCAGGCGGGACTCGCCCTGCTCGTGCTGGAGGAGAGCCCCGAGCAGGCGCGCGAGTCGCTGCGGGCGATCCGCGAGACCAGCCTCGGCGCGCTGGCCCAGCTGCGGGCCGCTCTCGATCTCATCGACCCAGGCGAGTCGGTCGCGAGCCGCGACGACCTGCCGGCCCTGATCGACGGCGTGCGGGCGGCGGGGCTGCCCGTCGACATGGAGCCCGGCGATCTCGCCGTCCCCTCACACCTGCGCGGCACCGTCTACCGGGTGGTGCGCGAGTCGCTGACGAACGTGATCAGGCACGCGGGGCCGACCAGGGCGCTCGTCAGGGTGGCCAACGACCCCTGCGAGTTCGTGCTGGAGGTGGCCGACCGCGGCATCGGCGTCACGGAGGCAGGCGAGGGCAGGGGGCTGGCGGGGATGCGCGAGCGGGTGCGGAACGCGGGTGGCCAGTTCACCGCGGGCCCGAGGGACGGCGGCGGCTTCCAGGTGATCGCCCGCTTCCCGCGGGCGACCGCGTGACCTCAGGGACGACCGCATGACCCCCGGGCGGGAGGGTGCGGGCGTGGGAGGCGGACGTGTGATCAGGGTCGGGGTGGCCGACGACCAGGCGGTCGTGCGGATGGGGCTCAGCGCGCTCATCGCCAGGGAGGCCGACCTCGAGCTGGTCGGTGAGGCGGCCGACGGCGGGCAGGCGGTGGCGCTGGTGCGCAGGCAGCGCCCCGACGTCCTGCTGCTCGACATCAGGATGCCCGGCATGGACGGCCTGCAGGTCCTGCGCGCCATCGCGGCCGACCCCTCCCTCCACGGCACCAGGATCGTGGTGGTGACGACGTTCGCCGTGGACGAGTACGTCTTCGCCGCCCTGCAGGCCGGGGCGAGCGGCTTCCTGCTCAAGGACAGCGCCCCCGACGAGCTGGTGAGCGCCATCAGGGTGGTGGCCGCGGGCGAGGCGCTGCTCTCCCCCGCGATCACCCGCAAGGTCATCGGGCTGTTCGGCAGGCACGGCGGCGCGGAGCCCGTGGACGGCGTCGACACCCTGACCCCTCGCGAGAGGGAGCTGGTGGCGTGGGTGGCGACCGGCCGGTCGAACGAGGAGATCGCCAAGGAGCTGGTGATCAGCCGCGACACCGTCCGCACGCACGTCAGCAGGGCCATGGTGAAGCTGCACGCCCGCGACAGGGCCCAGCTCGTGGTCTTCGCCATGCGCGCGGGCCTGGTCCTGCCCTCCTGACCGAAGCCGGCCTACCTGAGCAGGCCCTCGTAGGCGCGCTGCTGGAGCTGGGCCTCGATCTGCTTCACCGTCTCCAGGCCCACCCCCACCATGATCAGCACGCTCGTCCCCCCGAAGGGGAAGTTCTGCTGCGTGGAGGGGTCGCGCAGCAGCGCGAAGGCCACCAGCGGCACCAGGGCCAGCACACCCAGGTAGAGGGCCCCAGGCGCGGTCAGCCGCGACAGGACGAAGCCCAGGTACTCCGCGGTCGGCCGTCCGGGCCTGATCCCCGGCACGAAGCCGCCGTAGCGCTTCATGTTGTCGGCCACCTCCATGGGGTTGAAGGTGATCGAGACGTAGAAGTAGGCGAACCCGACGATCAGCAGGAAGAAGACGAGCATGTAGAGCGGGTGGTCGCCGGCGAGGTACTGGTTGATCCACGGCACCTGGCCGCCGACCAGCGTGGGGATGTAGAGCAGCGACGAGGTGAAGATCACCGGGACGATGCCCGCCTGGTTGACCTTGAGCGGGATGTAGGTGTTGGTCCCTCCGTACATGCGGCGCCCGACCATCCGCTTGGCGTACTGCACGGGCACGCGCCGCTGGGCCTGCTCCATGAAGACCACGGCCGCCACCAGGAACAGGCCGGAGACGAGGATCACCACCGCCGTGAAGGGGCTCATCACGAAGAGGTTGGACATGTAGGAGGGGAAGACGGCGACGACCTGGGTGAACATCAGGATGGACATGCCGGTGCCGATCCCCTTCTCGGTGATCTTCTCGCCCAGCCACATCACCGTGCAGGTCCCCGCCACCAGCACGGCCACCAGCACGCTCACCCCGAACAGGCTCGTGTCGTACAGCACCTGCTGCGAACAGCCGGGGAACAGCATGCCTCCCCGCGCCAGCGCGACCACCGTGGTGGCGTTGAGCACGGCCAGGGCCACGGTGAGGTAGCGGGTGTACTGCGTGATCTTCGCCTGGCCGTTCTGCCCCTCCTTGCGCAGCGCTTCGAGGCGCGGGATGAGCACCGCCATCAGCTGCATGATGATGCTGGCCGTGATGTACGGCATGACCCCCAGCGCGAACACCGACAGCTTCAGCATGGCTCCGCCGCTGAACAGCTGCACCATGTCGACCAGCCCGCCGCGCGCGCCGCCGAGGCACTGCCGGACCGCCGCCGTGTCCACCCCGGGGGACGGCAGGATCTGCCCGAACCTGAACAGCACGATGACGCCCAGCGTGAAGAGCAGTTTCTTGCGCAGTTCCGGGATGCCGAAGGCACGCACGACCATGGTGAGCATGCGCCGAGTCTGGCCACGAACGGGCGGCAGGGCGTCCGCCCGTACGCGGCACCGGCGTACGCAGATCCGCGTACGCTCTGACCCTGTGGTTCCTGTCTGGGTGATCAGCGGCCCGCCGGGCGCGGGCAAGTCGACCGTCGCCGCCGCGCTGCTCGGGCGACTCGACCCGGTCCCCGCGCTGCTCGACAAGGACACCGTCTACGGCGACTTCGTCACCGAGGTGCTGAGCGCGTACGGCAGGCACCAGGGCGAGCGCGAGGGCCCCTGGTACGATGAGCACGTGAAGCGGCACGAGTACGACGGCCTGACCAGGCTGGCCAGGACGATCAGGGGGCACGGCTGCCCCGTCATGCTCGACGGCCCCTTCACCTCCCAGGTGCACTCCGCGACGCTGTGGGAGAGGTGGGTCGAGCAGCTCGGAGGGCCGCCCGTCCACCTGGTGTGGATCCGCTCCGACGGGCCCACGCTGCGCGAGCGCCTGACAGCCAGGGGCCTGGCCAGGGACGACGGCAAGCTGGCGGCTTTCGACGCCTACCTGAAGGCGATCAGGGTGGACGAGCCGCCGGCCGTACCTCATCTGGAGATCGACAACCGCAGGGGGGCGCCCGACCTGGAGTCGCAGCTCAGGGCGGCGGGTATGCCGCCGCGAACACGGCGGGAAGGCGCGGAACCAGCCGGGTGAAGGCGCCCGACTCGTAGGTGGCGCCAGGCTCGTTGGCCAGCTGCTGCGAGATCACGCCCGCGATCAGGCTCGCGGCCAGCGCGAGGCCCTCCTCGCCCGCCGCGTCGGGATGCACCTCGCCGCGCTCCACTGCGGCGCGGATCAGCGTGGCGAAGTGCCGGTGGATCTCCAGAGCGGGGGCGTAGGCCTCCCGCGAGGGTGTGAAGCCGGGGACGGGCCGCCAGAACAGCAGCTGGGCCAGCACCTGGTGGTCCATGATCCACCGCGCGCCCGCCTCCAGGGAGGCGCCCATCGCGGCCAGGCCCTCGTGTCCGCGCGCGGCCTGCCGTACGGCGTCGAGGTAGCCCTCCTGGCCGATCCTGAACAGCTCGTCGTAGACGGCCGCCCTCGAAGGGAAGTACTTGTACAGCGAAGGCGGCTGGATGCCGAGCCGCCTGGCCACGGTCGCCATGTTCAGCGCCGCGACCCCGTCGGCCGCCATGACCTCCAGCGCGATGCCGAGGATCTCCTCCTGCGTCTCGGCCCTTCGACGAGCCCTGCGATCTGACATAAGCTAATACTAGTAGCCAAAGCTATTGGGAGTGGCTCAATGGACATCGTTCTCGCCGGACTTCGACAGAACAACCTCAAGAACATCTCCCTCCGCCTGCCCAAGGAGCGGCTGACCGTCTTCACCGGCGTGTCGGGCTCGGGCAAGTCGTCGGTCGTCTTCGGCACCGTCGCCACCGAGTCTCAGCGGCAGTTGAACGCCACCTACGGCGCCTTCATCAGGAACAGGCTGCCCAAGTTCGAGCGCCCGCTCGCCGAACGGCTGGCCCACCTGACCCCCGCGGTCGTCATCGACCAGAAGCGGGTGGGCGGCGGCGCCCGCTCGACCGTCGGCACCATGACCGAGATCCATCCCATCCTGCGCGTGCTGTTCTCCAGGTACGGCACGCCGTCGGCGGGCCCCGCGACCGCCTACTCCTTCAACGACCCCCAGGGCATGTGCCCCGAGTGCCACGGCCTGGGCAGGGCCGTACGCCTCGACCTCGACCTGGCGATCGACAGGACGCTCTCGATCAACGAGGGCGCGATCAGGGTCTTCCCCGTCGGCTCCTACGCCTGGCGCCTGTACGCGGACTCTGGCCTGTTCGACCTGGACAAGCCGGTCGGCGAGTTCACCGAGCGGGAGTGGCGCCTGCTCCTGCACGGCGAGAAGTTCAAGCTGGAGCGCGGCACCTACGAAGGCGTGGTGGACCGCTTCAACCGCCTGCACCTCAAGCGCGACACCGAGGCGACCAGGCGAATGATCACCGAGGGCCCCTGCCCCGCCTGCGCAGGCGGGCGGCTCAACGCCGCGGCGCTCGCCTCGCGGATCGATGGGCTCAACCTCGCCGACCACTCCGCCATGGAGATCAGCGACCTGGCCGAGACCCTCAGGGGGCTCGGCAACGCCGTCGCCGAGCCCGCGATCGAGGCGCTGAACAGGATCGAGGCGATCGGGCTCGGCTATCTCAGCCTCGACAGGGCGACCAGCTCGCTGTCGGGCGGCGAGGCGCAGCGGCTGAAGACCGTGCGGCAGCTGGGCTCGTCGCTGTCGGGGCTGACCTACATCTTCGACGAGCCGAGCGCCGGCCTGCACCCCCGCGACGTGCACATGCTCGGCGAGCTGCTGCTCGAACTGCGCGACGCGGGCAACACGGTGATCGTCGTCGAGCACGACCGCGACATCATCGCCATGGCCGACCACGTCGTCGACATGGGCCCAGGGGCGGGCGCGAGCGGAGGCGAGGTGGTCTTCGAGGGCACGGTGGCACGGCTGAGCAGGTCGCGGACGCTCACCGGCCGCATGCTCAGGCGTGTCACGGGCCTGAAGCCCGAGCCCCGCGAGCCGAAGGGCTGGCTGCCCATCGAGGGGGCGTCGCTGCACAACCTCAAGAAGGTGAGCGTCAGGGTGCCGCTCGGCGTGCTCACGGCGGTGACGGGGGTGGCGGGCTCGGGCAAGAGCACGCTCATGACGTACGCCGAGGGCATCGCGATCGACCAGTCGGCGATCGGCGGCTCGATCCGCTCCACCCCCGCCACCTACCTCGACCTCATGGACAGGATCCGCCGGCTCTTCGCCCAGGCGAACGGCGTGGACGCGAGCCTGTTCAGCTTCAACGCGGCCGGCGCCTGCCCCGCGTGCGGAGGGCGGGGCACGATCACGATGGATCTGGCGTTCATGGACCCGGTGACCACCGTCTGCGACACCTGCGAGGGCCGCCGCTACAGCTCCGAGGCGCTCTCGCACCGCTACGAGGGGCGGACGATCGCCGACGTGCTGGCCATGACCGCCGACGAGGCGCACGAGCTGTTCGGGCTCGAGGGGCTGGCGACGCTCGGCGAGCTCGGCCTCGGCTACCTGACGCTGGGCCAGCCGCTCACCACGCTGTCGGGCGGTGAGCGGCAGCGGCTGAAGCTGGCCCACCGGCTGCGCGAGAGCGGCAACGTCTACGTCTTCGACGAGCCGACGACAGGACTGCACATGGCCGACGTCGACACGATGCTGGCGCTGCTCGACCGCCTCGTCGACACGGGCAACACCGTCATCGTGGTGGAGCACGAGCTCGAGGTGGTCAAGCGCGCCGACTGGGTGATCGACATGGGGCCCGAGGCGGGCAGGCACGGCGGCGAGGTGGTCTTCGAGGGCACGCCCGCGCAGCTGGTCCACGCCTCCACGCACACCGCCAAGCACCTGGCTAGGTCTCTCGAAGGTCGGTGATCGCCATGTGGCCCGGCAGGTGGCCGATGGCGTACTCGACGCCGGAGGCCATCACGGCCTGCTGCGGGGTGACGCCGCAGGCCCAGAACAGGGGCACCTCGCCTGGCCGTACGGGGATGGGGTCGCCGAAGTCGGGACGCGACAGGTCGCCGATGCCGATCGCGGCGGGATCGCCCACGTGCACGGGCGCGCCGTGCACCCGGGGGTAGCGGCCGCTGACCTCGATCGCGGTGGCCACCAGCGCCTCGGGCACCGGCCGCATCGAGACCACGAGCGGGCCGTGGAGCACCCCCGCGGGAGCGCAGGCCACGCTGGTGCGGTACATCGGCACGTTGACGCCCAGCTCGACGTGGCGCACGGGGACGCCCGCCCTCGCGAGCGCCGCCTCGAAGGTGAAGCTGCAGCCGATCAGGAAGGGGACGAGGTCGGCGCGCCAGTGCTCGACGACCTCGTCGAGGTCGGCGACCGGTCTGCCCTCGCGGTAGACGCGGTAGCCGGGCAGGTCGGTGCGCAGGTCGCCGTTGAAGATCGCGGTGCTGGTGGCTCCCGGCTCGCCGGCATCGAGCACGGGACAGGCCTGCGGGTTGCGCTCGGCGAACAGCTTGAGGTCGCCTGCCAGGCTCTCGGGGACCGCGATCAGGTTGGCCTGGGTCCAGCCGTCGCACCACCCCGCTGTCGGCCTGCGCTCCCCCGCCCTGAAGCGGCGCCTGGCCTGGTCGGGGGTCAAGGCACTCCGGGGGTCTGCCATGACCCCACGTTACGCCCGGCCTGCCGCCTTCTGGCTCCTGCGCGAGATCGAGTCGATGACCACCGCGGCCAGCAGCACCGCGCCTGTGACCATGAACTGGATGGAGTTGCTGACACCCTGCAGCGCCATCCCTGAGGCGATCGACTGGATGACGAGCATGCCCAGCAGCGCCGAGTACGTGGTGCCGCGCCCGCCGAACAGCGAGGTACCGCCGATCACCGCCGCCGCGATCGCCATCAGCAGCACGTTGCTCTGCCCCGTCGCCTGGCTGGCGCTGGAGATGCGGGAGGCGGCGAAGATGCCGCCGACCGCCGCGAACGAGCCCGAGATGACGAAGACCGAGATCCTGATGAACGGCACGTTGATGCCGGCCCGCCTTGCGGCCTCGATGTTGCCGCCGACCGCGAAGATGCTGCGCCCGTACCTGGTACGGCGCAGGACGAAGTCCGTGCCGACGACGACCACCAGGAAGATCAGCAGCGCGAGCGGGAGCCCCTGGTAGAGGTTGAGGATGTAGGCCGCGCCGAAGGCCACCACCGCGAGCACGACTGTGCGGAAGACGATGTCGCCCGTCGTCCTGTACGGGATCCCCGCCGCGCGGCGCCTGTTGTTGCCGATGAGCGACACGGCGAGGAAGCCCGCCACGCCCAGCGCCGCCAGGCCGTAGGCGGCGATCACGTAGATGAAGTAGGTGCTGGTCAGGCCGGCGACGAAGCCGTCGCTCGGCAGGTTGATGGTGCCGTTGGGCCCGAGGACCCACAGCTGGAAGCCGGTCCAGGCGAGAAAGCCCGCCAGCGTGACCACGAAGGAGGGCACCCCGATCTTGGCGAAGAAGAAGCCGTGGATCAGGCCGAGCACGGCGCCGACGGCGACGGCGAGCAGGATGGCCAGGCCCGGGCTCATGCCCATGTTGACGTTGAGCACGGCCAGGACCGCCGCGCAGGCGCCGCTGACCGCGCCCGCCGCCAGGTCGATCTCCCCCAGCAGCAGCACGAACACGATGCCCACCGAGATCAACCCGGTCGGGACGATGTCGACGCTGAGGTTGGACAGGTTCTGCGCGGAAAGGAACTGGCTGTTCAGGCTCTGGAAGACGAGCCAGATGACGATCAGGCCGATGACGACCGGCAGCGGGCCGAGCTCGCCGCCCTTCACCTTCCGCCTGAACTCGCCCAGATATCCAGTGAGACCCTGTTCGCTGACCACCAGCCGCGGGTCGACCGGGGATTCACTCACTGAGCCTCCTGCTCCTGCGGGACGCGGCGTTGTCGGTGGCGCCGGTGATCGCCGAGATGATCTCTTCCTGGGTGGTGGTCTTCGCGTCGAAGACCCCGTTGTTACGGCCGAGCCTGAGCACCGCGATGCGGTCGGCCACGGCCTTCACGTCGACCATGTTGTGGCTGATCAGGATGACGCCGTGCCCCTGGCCGCGCAGCCGTTCGACCAGGTCGAGGACCTGCGCGGTCTGCTCGACGCCGAGCGCGGCGGTCGGCTCGTCCAGCAGCACGATCTTGGGGTCGCCCAGCAGTGAGCGGGAGATGGCCACCGTCTGCCGCTGGCCTCCCGACAGCGACGCCACGGGGATCCGCACGCTGGGGATCTTGATCGACAGCGTCTCCAGCAGGTCGCGCGAGCGCTTCTCCATCGCGACCTCGTCGAGGACGCCCATCGTCGCCACCTCGTTGCCGAGGTAGAGGTTGCCGACCACGTCGAGGTTGTCGCAGAGCGCGAGGTCCTGGTAGACGGTCGCGATGCCCAGCGCCTGGGCGTCGGAGGGGGTGGCGATCGTGGCCTGCCTGCCCTCCCACATGATGCGGCCCTCGTCGGGAGGGCCCACCCCGGCGATCACCTTGATCAGCGTGGACTTGCCCGCGCCGTTGTCGCCGACCAGCGCCACGACCTCACCCGCGTCGACCTCGAGCTCGACGTCCGTCAGCGCCTGGACGGCGCCGAACCGCTTGGAGATGCGCTCGAGGGCGAGGACCGGAGCCATCTCAGGAGATCCCAGCCGCTACGCAGGCCGGCTTCACTGCCGCGGTGCAGATCTCCTCGACCTTCCAGAACCCGTCCTTGATCACGGTGTCCTTGATGTTCTCCTTGGTGACCACGATCGGCGCGATGATCTGCGCGGGGATCGCGGAGTTGGCGCCGTTGTCCACGGTGGTGGTGCCGGTGACGCCCTGCCCCGTGGCGAGGCTGATCGCCAGTTGGGCGGCGTTCTTGGCCTCGGGCCTGATCGGCTTGTAGATCGTCATCGTCTGGGTGCCGAGCAGGATCCGCTGGATCGCGGCGAGCTCGGCGTCCTGGCCGGTCAGGGGGGTGCCCTTCTTGACGCCCGCGTTCTGCATGGCCCTGGCGATGCCGCCCGCCATGCCGTCGTTGGCCGCGTACACACCGACGACCTTGTCGGCCCCCAGCGCGGTGAAGGCGCCCGCGGCCTCGGTGTTGGCCTGGTCGGGGCTCCAGTCAGGGGTGTCGTACTCCTTGCCGATCGTGACCTGGCCGTCGAGCACCGAGTGGGCGCCCTTCTTGAAGTCGGCGGCGTTCGGGTCGGTGGGCGAGCCGTTGACCATGACGACGGGGCCGCGCTTGGGGTCGCCCCCCGCCTTGATCGCGTCCAGCAGCGCCTGTCCCTGCGCCTTGCCGACCTGCAGGTTGTCGAAGGAGGTGTAGGCGTCCACGGGACCGCCCGCCAGCCGGTCGTAGGCGACCACCTTCGCGCCCTGGCTCTTGGCCTTGGCGACCGAGGAGGCGATGGCCTTGGCGTCCACCGCGTCGAGGATGAGGATCTTCACCCCGTTGGTCAGCATCGAGTCGACCTGTTGCTGCTGCTGGTTGGGATCCTGGTTGGCGTTGTTGTAGACGACCTCGCACTTGGGGCACTGGGCCTTGATGTCGGCGGTGATGTACGGCCTGTCGAACTTCTCGTACCTGGCCGTCTTCGACTCGGGCAGCAACAGGCCGATCTTGAAGCCCTCGTCGATCGAGCCGATGGCGTTCGGGCTGGCGGTGCCGCCCCTGGCGCCGCCTGTCTGGCCGGACTGTCCCGCCGTGCCGCAGCCGGCCAGCAGCCCCACAATGGCCAGCACACCGCCGATGACCTGTGCTTTCACCGCGCGCCCCCTGAATCGCCGTGTCAGGAGTGGCGGTACCCTCCCCTTTCGCAGAGGTGTGCGAACTTGTCACATTTTTGCCAGGTGATGCGGTGATTTTCCGGGGTAGCGGGCCGCGGTGCGACTCGACGTCAACCTGCTGGACTACGCCCTCATCGCGATCTACTTCGCCACCGTGCTGGCCATCGGGTTCGCCGCCCGCCGCCGGATCACCACCAGCCTCGACTTCTTCCTCGCAGGACGTGGGTTACCCGCGTGGATCACCGGGCTCGCCTTCGTCTCGGCGAACCTGGGCGCGATCGAGATCCTCGGCATGGCGGCCAACGGCGCCCAGTACGGCGCGATGACCGTGCACTTCTACTGGATCGGCGCGATCCCCGCGATGGTCTTCCTCGGCATCGTGATGATGCCCTTCTACTACCGCTCCAAGGTCAGGAGCGTCCCCGAGTTCCTGCGCAGGCGCTTCAACGGCGCCACCCAGCTGCTCAACGCGATCACCTTCGCGGTGGCGCAGATCCTCATCGCGGGCGTGAACCTCTACGCGCTCGCGCTGGTCATGGAGGCCCTGCTGGGCTGGCCGCTGCCGGTCTCCGTGGTCGTCTCCGCGGTGATCGTGCTGTCGTACATCACGCTCGGCGGCCTGTCCTCGGCGATCTACAACGAGGTGCTGCAGTTCTTCGTGATCCTGGCGGGACTGATCCCGCTGACCGTCCTCGGCCTGATCAAGGTCGGCGGCGTGTCGGGCCTGTTCGAGAAGGTACGGCAGAGCCCGCTCGGTGAGGGCGGCCTGCACACCTGGGCGGGCACCGCAGGCGACAACCCCATGCACGCCCACTGGATCGGCATCGTCTTCGGACTCGGCTTCGTGCTGTCCTTCGGCTACTGGACCACGAACTTCGCCGAGGTGCAGCGGGCCCTGTCGGCGCGCAACACCAACGCGGCCAGGCTCACCCCGATCATCGCCGCGTACCCGAAGATCTTCATCCCGCTGGTGACGGTGCTGCCCGGCCTGATCGCGCTGGTGCTCTTCGGCGATCTCGGGCAGGGCAGGGCCTACAACGACGCGATCCCGCTGCTGATGGGCGACCTGCTGCCCAACGGCGTGCTGGGCGTGGCGGTCACCGGGCTGCTGGCCTCCTTCATGGCGGGCATGGCGGCCAACATCAGCGGGTTCAACACGGTCTTCACCAACGACATCTGGCAGGCGCACCTCGTCAAGGACCGCCCCGACGGCTACTACCTGCGGGTCGGCAGGATCGCCACCGTCGTCGGCGTGGTCATGGGCGTCGGGACGGCGTTCATCGCCGCCGGTTACAGCAACATCATGAACTACCTGCAGGCGCTGTTCTCCTTCTTCAACGCGCCGCTGTTCGCGACGTTCATCGTCGGGCTGTTCTGGAAGCGGATGACGCCGTGGGCGGGCTTCTGGGGCCTGCTGGCGGGGACGCTGGCCGCCTTCACGTCCTACATCCTCTACAAGTCCGGCGTGGTCGCGTTCGGCACCGAGCTCAACGCCAGCTTCTGGGGCGCGGGCATCGCCTTCGGCGTCGACGTGCTCGTGTCGGTGGTCGTCACCCTGGTCACCACGGCGAAGCCGGAGTCGGAGCTGCGCGGGCTGGTCTACGGGCTCACGGTCGACCTCGAGGACGACGCGCTCGCGGGAGACGCGAAGTGGTACCGCTCCCCCCGTCCTGCTCGGCGCGGGCGCGGTCGTCCTGGCCATCGCGATGTACGGAGTGATCCTGTGAAGGACATCAGGCTGGTGATCGGCGGGCTCTTCCTGGTCTACGGGGTGATCCTGATCGTGGCGGGGGTGTTCGGCACCCCCGTCAACCTCTGGACGGGCATCTCCATGGCCGTCGTGGGCGGCGTCTTCCTCCTCTGGTCCCGCATCCGGCCCATCTGACCACGTTGACAAAACCGCTGTGCGTCAACCAGAGTTGACGTCAACATCAGTTGACGCACAGAGGTGGAACCACCATGGACGCGCTGGCCGTAGCCGTCACCGCCAACCTCCCTGTCATCCTGTGGGGAGCGCCGGGAACGGGGAAGACCTCCTCGGTCCTGGCGCTGGGAGCGAGCCTCGGGCTGCCCGTCGAGGTGGTCGTCGGCTCCATCAGGGAGCCCAGCGACTTCGCGGGCCTTCCCGTGATCAGGGAGGGCGGCACCTGGCTCGCGCCGCCCCGCTGGGCCGAGCGGCTGGCCAGGGCGGGGCGCGGCATCCTGTTCCTCGACGAGCTGACCACCGCGCCGCCCGCCGTCCAGGCCGCGATGCTCAGAGTGGTGCTCGAGAGGACCGTGGGCGACCTGGCCCTGCCGGGAGAGGTGCGGATCGTCGCCGCGGCCAACCCGCCCGAGCAGGCCGCCGACGGGTGGGAGCTGTCCGCCCCGCTGGCCAACCGGCTGATCCACCTCGACTGGCGGGTGAGCGCGGTCTCGGTGGCCGAGGGCTTCACCGGCGGCTTCGCCGTACCGGAAGTGGGAGCATGGCCCGCGCCTTCGCTCGCGGCGGTGGGCCGGGCGAAGGCGCTGGTAGGTGCGTTCCTGCGGGTGCGGCCCGAACTCGTGCTCGCCGTGCCCGAGGGGCCTGCGAGGGCGTGGCCGAGCCCGCGCACCTGGGAGCTGGCCGCGACCGCGGTGGCCTGCGCGCACGGTGAGGTCGCGGCCGAGCTGGTGCGGGGCGCGGTGGGCGACGCGGCGGGCTTCGAACTCCTGTCGTGGCTGCGCGACCTCGACCTGCCCGACCCCGAGACGCTGCTGTCCGATCCCGGCGCGCCGCTGCCCGAGCGGCTCGACAGGGTGCACGCGGTCCTCGGCTCGGTGGTGGCCTACGTGGCCGCCGACGGCGGAGCGGAGACCTGGCAGCGGGCCTGGCCGCTGATCGCGAGGGTCGCCCGCCGTACGCCTGACGTGGCGGCGGGGGCGGCGCGGTCGCTGGCGGCCGCCCGCCCGTACGGCGCGCAGCTGCCCTCCGCGATGCTGGAGCTGGCCCCGATCCTGCGCGCGGCGGGACTGCTGCGATGAGCGGGGCACGAGCGTGATGGAGCGCTTCGCGGCGGCGCGACTGCTGGCGGCGACCCGCGCGCCCTACCTGGCCTCCGCGCTGTTCGCGCTGACCCCCCTGGTCCACGAGGACGCCGAGGGCGCGTGCGCCGACGCCAACTGGAACCTGCACCTCGGCCCGGGACCTGTGCCCGTGGAGGAGCTGGCCTGGTCGCTGCTGCACCAGGTCGGACACCTCCTGCGCGGGCACCTCGGAGCGGGAGAGGACGGCCCCGGCTGGAACATGGCGCACGACGCGGAGATCAACGACGACCTCGACGGCGCGCCCGCCACGGCGGTCACCCCCGACAGGCTGGGCCTGCCGAGCGCCCTGATGGCCGCCGAGTACCACCGGCTGCTCGACCTCATCGAAGCGCCGCCCGAGCTGGAGGCCTGCGCGGGCGCGCCGTTCACCGGCCCTGCCGGCATGTCCGCGCTGGAGCGCGACCTGCTGGCCAGGGCGGTCGCCTCCCGGATCAGAGGCGAGGCGCCGTACGGCTGGCGGCGCTGGGCCGAGTCGATCCTGCGCCCGCAGGCGGACTGGCGGGCCGTGCTGTCCGCGCTCGTACGGCGCGGCCTCGCCCAGGCCTCCGGCAGGGTCGACTACAGCTACCGGCGCCCCTCCAGGCGCAACGTCCAGGGCGTCGTGCTGCCCTCGCTGGTACGGCCCCTGCCGCGCGTCGTCGTCCTGGTCGACACCTCGGGCAGCGTCACCGAGCCCGCGCTGCGGCGGGTGCTCGGCGAGATCGACGGCATCCTGCGCGCCTGCGGAACGGGGCAGGTCGAGGTCATCTGCTGCGACGCGGCGGCCCATCCGGTCCAGCGGGTCACCAGGGCCGCCGACGTCGAGCTGGTGGGAGGCGGGGGCACCGATCTGCGGGCCGGGTTCGAGGCGGCTCGCGCTCTGAGGCCGGACGTGCTGATCGCCCTCACCGACGGCGACACCCCGTGGCCCGAACGCCGTCCGCCTGCGCAGGTGCTCGTCTGCCTGCTGGGGGAGCGGCCCGCTCCCCCGTGGGCGCGCGTGGTGCGGGTGGCGGCATGAGGGAGAGCGAGTGGGAGGGGTTCACGCAGGGTGAGATGCGGCGCTGGCGGCACGCGGGCTTCGAGCCCGCGCACGCCTCCGCGTGGAGGGAGGCCGGTGTGGAGGATCCCGGCGACGCCAGGCTCTGGCGCACGGCGGGGGCCACGCCCGAGACCGTCATCACCTGGCAGCGGGCGGGGATGACGCCCGCCGAGGCGGTGCGCTGGCACGAGCTGGGCGTGGCTCCGCACGACGCGGCCAGGAGGCACCTGTGCGGCGAGCGGCCGAGGAGGGTGTCGTGGTTCTCCAAGGCCCCCGCCGTGCCCGCGGGCCCGATCAGGGACCTGCTGCGCGCGGGGATCCCCGCCGACGTCGCGCGCGGGTACGCCGACGCCGGATGGGAGGGGCAGGAGGCCGAGGAGTGGGCCGGGCGCAGGATCGACCCCGGTGACGCGCGGCTGTTCGCCGCCCTGGGCTTCACCGCGGCGGAGGCCGCGCGCGCGGGCGTCGACGCGGTCACGCTCGTCACCTCATGGTGGGGGGCGGTGCCCGTCGAGGAGGTCGCCGCCTGGTGCGCGGCGGGCCTGGACCCTGTCGAGGCCGCGGCCCAGCGGGCCCGAGGGGTCACCGCCGAGCAGGCCGCGGTGCTGAGGGCCCTCGGTCAGTAGTCGACCTCGAAGTCGTGGCGGCCCAGCGTGAACCCGTCGCCGCTGGGCACCACCTGGCCTCTCTCCACGAGGGTGGCCAGGCTGGCCCGCGTCTGCTCCTCGGTCAGCCCTGTCATCCCGGCCACGCCCGGCAGCGACGCCGCCTCGCCGCCGACCGCGATGGCCGCGACGGCCTCGTAGACGGTCAGGTCGGTGCCGGACAGGGACTGGACGTCATGGGGCCTGCTCACCTGGCTCTCGCCCCCTCCCTCAACCGTCCGGGGTCGATGTCGCGGACGGGGTGGCGGCGCAGGTACTCGCTCTCCAGCTCGTTGGTGCGCGAGGTGTGCCGGGCCAGCGCGTCGTCAGGCCCGTGCATGAGCGCCTCCATCCTCGTCTGGTAGAGGTGTGCCAGCTCGCGCATCAGGTCGTCTTCCGAAAGGTCCTTTGGATCGATTCCCATGCCCCTTCACCTACCCGGAGAACCCTCCCCACAACATCCGTCAATTTTCCTGACATATGGGGATTGCGGGGACGTTGTGGCGGTTTTACGTTCCCGGTATGGACCTCGAGCTCCGGCACCTCAAGATCGTCCGAGCGGTCGCGGAGTCGGGCAGCGTCAGCAAGGCGGCGACCCGGCTCGGGGTGGCCCAGCCGGCGCTGACCGCCCAGCTCAAACGCATCGAGCGCGCGCTCGGTGGCACGCTCTTCGAGCGCGACCGCTATGGCGCGAGGCCGACGCCGCTCGGCGAGCTCGTGCTCTCGCGCGCCCGCGTGCTGCTTCCCGCCGCGCAGGAACTCCAGGACGAGGCGCTGCGCTTCGCCAACGCCACGGAGGGCGGCTACCGCATCGGCGCGACCAACGGGCCCGTCCTCGGCGGCCTGGTGGACCGGCTGGCCGCGGCCGGTCCCGTCAGCACCTACACCTCGTGGTCGGCGCGCGAGCTGGCCTCGATGATCGCCCAGGGCAGGCTCGACTACGTCCTGGCGGGCGCGTGCGGCGAGGGACCGCCCGCAGGAGACATCACCTGGGTCACCATCGGGATCGACCCCGTCTTCGTCCTGCTCGCCGAGGACCACCGGCTGGCCGGCGCGAAGGAGCTGGCCTTATCCGACCTGGCGGACGAGCAGTGGGCCGTCACCCCTGGCGACGGCTGCTTCGGCGACTGCTTCGCCGCCGCCTGCACACGTGCGGGGTTCACCCCCTCCACCATGTACGAGACCGACGTGGCCACCTGCGTCCACCTGGCCCAGGTGGGCAGGGCGGTGGTGCTGTGCCAGGCCACCCACCCCTTCGCCCA
This sequence comes from Nonomuraea roseola, assembly GCF_039535395.1. Lineage (NCBI taxonomy): Bacteria > Bacillati > Actinomycetota > Actinomycetes > Streptosporangiales > Streptosporangiaceae > Nonomuraea > Nonomuraea roseola. The sequence goes on along the minus strand of NZ_BAAAXC010000015.1, from coordinate 5,377,627 downwards.
GGGCCTGGTGATGGTGCCGCTCGCCGGCGCTCCGCTGCGGTGGCGTCAGGTCCTCGGCCACCATCCGGCCTCTCCCTGCGCGTCGTGGGTGGCCGAGCACGCCAAGGCCGCCCACGCCGACGCCGTACGGCGCAGCCCCGTTTACCACGACTGGCTGGTGCGCAACCCCGGCTGGGGCACCTCCCCATAACACCGCGATAGGGGTGAAGTGGTAGCTCCTCCGCCGACTGGACGGCCGTTACGTTGACGGCACCCCCAGCAAGCGAAGGAGACCCCCCATGCTTCGCACCCGCACGCTGATCGCCATCGCGATCGGCGCGTTAGCGCTGACCGCCACCCCCGCGGTCGCCTCGGCCCCGGCGGGCAACCCGCCCGACGGACTGGTCAAGGCCATGCAGCGCGACCTGAACCTCACTGAGGAGCAGGCGAAGAAGCGTCTGGTCAACGAGCAGAAGGCCGGCCGTACCGCACCGGGGCTCGCCAAGCGCCTGGGCGCCGACTACGCGGGCGCCTGGGTCGAGGGCCCCGAGAGCACGCTCGTCGTCGCCACCACCAACCCGTCGCAGCGCCGCGTCTCCGGAGCCGAGCTCAGGGTCGTCGCCCACTCCATGGCCAAGCTCGACGCCGTCAAGGAGGCCCTCGACAAGGCGGCGGACAAGGCCCCCAAGACCGCGCCGGTCTGGTACGTCGACGTGCCCACCAACAGCGTCGTGATCCTCTCCTCCGTGCCCGCCGACGCCGAGGCGTTCATCGCGGCCAGCGGCGCCGACAAGGCGCTCATCAGGGTGGAGCAGTCGAACGAGCAGCCCGTGCCCTACGCCGACATCCGCGGCGGCGACGCCTACTACATCGGCAGCGGCTCGCGCTGCTCGGTCGGCTTCTCCGTCACCAAGTCCGGCACCAACGGCGGCTTCGTCACCGCAGGGCACTGCGGGAGCGTCGGCGCCACCACCCGGGGCGCCAACCAGCAGGCCCAGGGCACCTTCCGCGGCTCCTCCTTCCCCGGCAACGACTACGCCTGGGTCGAGGTCAACACCAGCTGGACCCCCGTCGGCGTCGTGAACGGCTACAGCGCGGGCATCATCCCGGTCAACGGCTCCACCGTCGCGCCCGTCGGCTCCTCCATCTGCAGGGCCGGATCGACCACCGGCTGGCACTGCGGCACCGTGCAGCAGCTCAACACCAGCGTCACCTACCCCCAGGGCACCGTCAACGAGGTGACCAGGACCAGCGTGTGCGCCGAGCCAGGCGACTCCGGCGGCTCCTACATCTCCGGCAACCAGGCCCAGGGCGTCACCTCGGGCGGCTCGGGCAACTGCAGCTCGGGCGGCACCACCTACTTCCAGCCGGTCAACGAGATCCTCTCGGCGTACGGGCTCACCCTGGTCACCGGCGGCGGCAACCCGCCCACCGGCTGCCAGAACTACCGCGAGACCTACAACGGGTCGCTGGCCAGTGGCGCCAACCAGTACCAGCCGAACAACTCCTACTACCAGTCGACCGTGTCCGGCACCCACGCCGGCTGCCTGGACGGCCCCAGCGGCGTCGACTTCGACCTCTACCTGCAGAAGTGGAACGGCTCCACGTGGGCCACGGTCGCCACGAGCGACAGCCCCAACCCTGACGAGTCGATCAGCTACAACGGCTCGGCGGGCTACTACCGCTACCGCGTGCACGCCTACAGCGGCTCAGGCTCCTACACCCTCGGAGTGAACCGCCCGTAAGCCCCTCCAGCCGGCGGCCGTCCCCCAGGGGGCGGCCGCCGCCTGCTGTCCGGCGGAGGCGACAGGCGGAGCAGGAAATGGAATAACCCTCCGCTTTCGCTGGTTGCCCGAGGAATGACCGATCAGATCAGGGGCCTCGCGCGAGGCGAGGCCGACGTCCCCCTGTCCATCCTCGACCTGGCCACCGTCAGCGAGGGCGGCACCGCCACCGACGCCCTGCGCACCAGCACTGAGCTCGTACGGCACGCCGAGCGATGGGGTTACCACCGCTACTGGGTGGCCGAGCACCACGGCATGCCGAGCGTGGCCAGCTCCTCCCCCGCGGTCCTGATCGCGCACCTCGCGGCCCACTCCGAGAGCATCCGCCTCGGTTCCGGCGGCGTCATGCTGCCCAACCACCCGCCGCTCATCGTGGCCGAGCAGTTCGCCACCCTGCACGCCCTGCATCCCGGCCGCATCGACCTCGGACTCGGCCGCGCCCCCGGCACCGATCCCGCCACCGCGAGCGCGATGCGCAGGGGCGACGCCGACGCCTTCCCCGAGGAGGTCGCCGCGCTGGCCGCCTTCCTCGACGGCGAGGCGCCCGGCGGCCTGCAGTCCTACCCGCTCAACGCCGACCGCCCGCCCATCTGGCTGCTGGGCTCCAGCGGCTTCAGCGCCCAGCTGGCGGGGCTGCTCGGCCTGCCCTTCGCCTTCGCCCACCACTTCAGCGCGGAGAACACCGAGCCGGCGCTCGACCTCTACCGCTCGACGTTCCGCCCTTCGCGGTGGCTCGACAGGCCGTACGCGATGATCGGCGTGAGCGCCGTCGCCGCCGACAGCTCCGAGCAGGCGCTCCGCCTGTCGCGCACGCTCGCCCTCGCCATGCTCCGCCTGCGCCGCGGGCGGCCCTCGCCCATTCCCTCGCCCGAGGAGGCGGAGGCCTACCCGTACTCCGACGTCGAGCTGACCTTCGTCGACGGCTACCTCCGCAACGTCGTCAAGGGCACGGGCGCGGAGGTCCGCGCCGGGTTGGCCGCCCTGCGCGAGCGCACGCAGGCCGACGAGCTGATGATCACCACCGGTGTGTACGGCGGCGCCAACCGCATCCGCTCCTACGAACTGATCGCCGAGGCCCACAAGCTCAAGGCACCCGGCGACGCCTGACGGAGCAGACCGGCTTCCTCCATATTCGGTCTGAACCGGAATCCAGGTCTTGACGGCATCAAGACCAGTTCTTAGGTTTCCGGTCATGACCTTAATTCGCAGGCTGATCGCGGCCGGGATGGCGGCCACCGCCGTGTTCACCGCGTCCCCCGCCTATGCCGCGCCTCCCGTCATCGAGGACCTCGGCGTTCCCCTGCAGGACGTGCTCCTCCTCGGCGGCGTCGTCGCGCCTGGCCCCGGCGGCAGGACCGTGATCTGGAGCGCCTCCTCGGGAGTCCCCGCCCACCTGAACGCCGTCGACCCCGCCACAGGGGCCGAGGTGGCCAGGTTCGACCTGCCGGACGCGGGCGGGGCGTGGGCGGTCGACGCCGCCCCCGACGGCAGCGTCTACGCCGGCACGTACGGCAACAGCCACTTGTTCCGCTGGACGGAGAAGGACGGCGTCAAGGACCTCGGCAACCCCCTGCCGGGCGAGACCTTCGTCTGGACGCTGGCGGCGGGCGAGGGCGCGACCGTCTACGGCGGCACGTCGCCGGGCGGCAGGCTGTTCGGCTACGACCCGGCGACCGGCGTGCGCGACTACGGCAGACTCTCCCCCTCGCACGCCTACGTCCGCAGCGTCTCCTACGCCGACGGCAAGATCTACGCGGGCACGGAGGCCCCCGCCGCGCTCTTCGAGATCGACGCGGCCGGCGGCGCCGTCAGGCAGCTGCCCCTGCCTCCCGGCCTCGACCCCGCGGGCAAGTGGGCCTACGACGTGAACGTGGCGGCGGGCCATCTCTACGTGCGGTTCGGCGGCGCCTTCCCCGGCCCGCTGCACGTGTGGGACCTCGCCTCCGGCACGTGGATCGACAAGGTGGACCCCGCGCACGGCCTGGACGTGTCGCCCCCCCGACGAGCAGGGGCGCGTCTATTTCGTCAAGGCGGGCGAGCTGGTCCGCTACGACCCCGCGACCAAGGCCACCACACCGACGGGCGTGCCGGTCACCGGCAGGGTCGCCAACACCCGGGGCATCGGCTGGGCCGAGCTCGGCCTGCCCGACTACCCCGGCAGGAGCCTCGTGGGCCTGCTGTGGCGGGGCATGATGTTCCGCTACAACCCGCAGACCGGCGCCAAGTCGTTCGTCCAGTCCGGCATCAGGGGCGAGCCGATCGACGTGACGGCGCTGTCACAGGGCCCCGACGGGCGCATGTACGCGGGAGGCTTCCTCAACGGCGGCTTCGCCGCGATGAACGCCGAGACGGGCAAGGCCGAGGAGTTCCACACCTTCTCGCAGAGCGAGGACATGGTCAGCCACGACGGCAGGCTCTACGTCGGCGCCTACCCCGAGGCCAGGGTCTACTCCTACGACCCGAAGCTGCCGTGGAACAGCACCGAGTACTCCCCGAGCCCCGAGCCTGGCCCCGCGCCCAACCCGGCCAGACTGTTCGACCTCGCGGCCGACAAGCAGATCAGGCCGAGGGCCATGGTGTCCGCGGGACGGTATCTGGCCGTCGGCACCATGCCGGACCTCGGCCACCTCGGCGGCGTGCTGGCCATCTGGGACCCGGTCGAGGGCAGGCTCAGGCACTCCCAGCGCAACGTGGTCACCGACCAGTCGATCGTCTCGCTCGCCTACCGCGACGGCGTCGTCTACGGCGGCACCTCCATCTACAGCGGCCAGTCGGCCACCCCGCCCACCCAGAAGGAGGCCAGGCTCTTCGCCTGGTCGGTGGCGGAGAACAGGATGCTGTGGGAGATCACCCCCGCTCCTGGCAAGCCCGCCGTCCCGGCTCTGGCCTTCGACTCCCTGGGCAGGCTGTGGGGCATCGCGGGCGGCGAGGTCTTCGCCGTCAACACCCACCTGCGCAAGGTGGTCAAGCGGATCACGCTGTCCGACAGCAAGAGCTCCAGCGGGCAGCTCGCGTTCAACCCCCGTGATCGCCGGCTGTACGGCGCGCACGCGGGACGCTCGGTCTTCTCCCTCGACCCGTTGACCGGGCGGCACGCCGTCCTGAAGGAGGGACCCGTGCACCAGCTCGCGGTGCACGGGTCAGGAGACGTGTACTTCGCCGAGGGCCCCACGCTGTTCAGGTATCACCAGGGGCGGTGATCCGCGTTCGCCAGGGCGACGGGGCCACCGCCCTCGTCGCCCTGCCGTCCGCCGAACGGCCTACTCGGGCAGCTCGTCCGTCCACCCGGCGAGGAGCTTCGCGCTGCCGTCCGGCACCCAGGCCACCCCGCCGTCCGTGGTGACGAAGAAGTTGGCGTCGCGGACCTGCGAGCTCTCGGGATCGACGACCAGCCGCGCCTGCCTCACCTGGCTCCCTTCCGGCAAGGAGATGAGCAGGCCCTGCCCGCCCTCGACCGCGCCGAGGCTCTCGACGTTCGGGTAGGAGGCGATCGCGCGGAAGGCGGCGGCGCGCACCTCCGGCGGGGCGGGCAGCTGGCACACCAGGGAGATCAGCCCGTCGAAGACGAACTGCTCCCGCATGGCGGCGTCCGGCCGGCCCGCGCTGGTCACGACGTCACTGCGCTCCAGGTTGCCGGCGATCCACGCCTTCAGCGCGTCGGGCTCGGTCGGCAGCCCCTCGAGCTGCTCGAAGGTCACCTCGGGCCCGCCCAGCCTGAACGGGACGGGCCGGTGGATCTCGACCACCTTGCCCTCCGTCTTCGCCCCCCTGAACCAGGCCCTGCCGTCGCGGCTGGTCCAGCTCTCGAAGGGGGAGCCCTCTCTCGTGTCCGTCCTGACGTGCCAGTAGGCGCCCGTGCCCTCGGGGACCCGCTCCGCCGTGGCGGCGGCCGCGAGCAGGACGTCGCGGGCGGACAGCTGGGCGGCGGCGGGCGGGCTGTTCGGGGTGGCCGTGGGCGCCGTCGTCCCCGAGACGATCACCACCGCCGCCGCGGCCGCCGCGGCCGTCAGCCCGAGGCCGCTGATCAGCAGGCTCGGCCGCCTGTACGCGCGGACCGGTCCTCGGATCCTGCGCTGGAGCCGCCGCCTGCTGCGCTCGACCACCTCGGCGGACGGCTCGGGCCTGGCCAGCACGGTGGCGAGTGTCTGCAGGTCATCCATGGACTGCCTCCTGGTCGATGACGTCGTGGAGCTTCGCGCGGGCGCGGCTGAGCCTGGAGCCCACGGTGCCTGAAGAGATGCCGAGCGCCTCGGCCACCTCGTCGTAGCTGAGCTGGCCAAGGGCGACCAGCAGCACGACATCGCGCTCGCCCCTGGGCAGCGCGGCGAGCGCCTTGGCCAGCTGCGGCTGCATGCGCTGGGCGGCCACCGAGGTGACGACCCGGTTCTCGTGCCCCTCGGCCGCCGGTTCGGGGCCCAGACGGGACAGCGCCCGGTAGTGGCGGGCCTCCTTGCGCTGGTGGCGCGCCACCAGGTTGGTGGCGATGCCGAACAGCCAGGGCCGCAGGCTGCCGCGTCCTGGATCGAAACTACCGCGCCTGCTGAAGGCGGTCAGGAACGTCTCGGCGGCGATGTCCTCGGCCGCCTGCGCGTCCAGCCGTCCGGCCACGTAGAGATAGATGTCGCGAAAGTGCCTGTCGTGCACGACGGTGAACAGCTCGGGGTCGCGCGCGAACCCGGCCGCGAGCTCGGCGTCCGTCACCTGTTCGCCCACGTCGGCGGTCACGTCGCTGTCTCGGTCATGTGCGGGTGCCTCCGGGTGAAGGATCGACTGTCACCCACACTTCGCCGAACGAGCGAATCGTCTTCCGCCGCCCGCCGACGACGTCATCCCACGGGAACGGCCGCCCGTGGTCGGCGGAGGGTCAGCGCAGGCCGACGCCGATGAGGCAGGTGTCGTCGTCGGTGTCGGAGCGGTTGTTCGCGAGCAGGTGGTCCAGCCGCTCCTCCAGGCTGGGGGCGCGCCGGCTGGCCGAGACGAGGAGATGGCGCTGGGCGTCCTCCAGCGTCGTGTCCGTCCGCTCGATCAGGCCGTCGGTGTACATCAGCAGCGTGTCTTCGCGCTGCAGCTCGATGCGGCCCTCCTCGAAGTCGGCCTCGCTCACCGCGCCCAGCAGGATCCCGCCGATCATGGGCAGTTCGGCGGCCCTGTCCTCGCGGATCAGGATGGGCGGCAGATGTCCGGCTCTGGCCCAGCGCAGCACCCTGGTCTCGGGGTTGTAGAGCGCGCAGACCGCGGTAGCCGTGATGTTGTCGATCATCTGGTGCGTGACGAGGTTCAGCCAGGACATCAGCTGGGCCGGCCCCGCTCCGGTGACGGCCAGCCCCCGCAGGGCGTTGCGCAGGATGACCATGCCGGTGGCCGCCTCGATGCCGTGCCCGGCCACGTCGCCCACCGACAGCAGGATCTGCTTGGACGGCAGGACGATGGCGTCGTACCAGTCGCCGCCGACCAGGTGCTCCTTCTCCGCGGGGCGGTAGCGGACGGCGATCTGCAGGTCGAAGGCGTCCATGGGCCCTCGGGTGGGCGGCATGATCGCCTGCTGCAGCTGGAGCGCCAGGCGGTTCTGCTCGGCGGCCTGCTGCTCGGTCTGGACGAGCTGGTCCTGCGTGGCGGCCAGCGCCACCTCGGTCCAGTGCTGTGCGGAGATGTCCTGGAAGGCGCCTCGGATGGCCAGGAGCGTGGCACGGTCGTCGAAGACCGGCTCGGCGATGACGCGGATGTGACGGCTGATGCCGTCGGCCCGCTGGAGCCTGAAGGTGAGCGAGGCGGGGCGCCGGTGGTGCAGCAGCGCGCGCAGGAAGCGCCCGACCTCGGGGACGTCGTCGGGGTGGGCGTGCTCGGCCAGCCTGTCGATCGGGATGGGCGCGGCCGACCGCTCGAGGCCGTAGAGCTCGAACAGCTGCTCGTTCCAGGTGATCTCACCGAGGACGGCGTCCTCCTCGAAGCCGCCGATGCGGCCGAGGCGCTGGGCGTGCTGGAGCAGCCTGGCCAGCCGGGTCGTCTCGTCGAGTATCGCCCAGACCACCAGCACGCCGCCGCCCTGGCGGCTGAGGCTCAGGCGCATGACGACGCTCAGCGGCACCTGGTCGACGAGCGTGGTGAGCGCCATCCGGTCGGCGCGGAACGGCTCGCCCGTGGCGTAGACGTGCTGGACCTTCTCGTAGATGCCGCCGTCGCCCGCCAGCAGCGGATAGGTCTCCAGCAGCATCGTGCCGACGACCTCGCCCCTCGGGCGGCCCGCAGGGTCGAGGAAGGGGCCGTTGGCGTGGCTGATGTGGAAGTCGACCAGGTGACCCTGGCCGTCGAGGTGGGGTGTCAGCACCAGGGCGGGATCGTGCAGGCCGTCGGCCAGGTCCACCAGCTCGGAGTAGGCGTCGCCGGCGGGGACGGGCAGCTCGCCGGATGGCGCTTCGAGGGTGTGGGCGACCAGCTCGGCCAGCGCCTCCACCTGCTTGCGGATCTGCGGCGACGGCGGTTCGAGGTCATGCGGCCAGGCGATCTCGAGCACGCCCAGCAGCCGGCCCCCCGTGCCCGCGGGCACGGTGACGCGCCCTCCCGACAGGTGCCGGTGCCCGATCGTGGGCAGCCCCGCATGCCTCAGCGAGTCGAACCAGACCGTGCTGCGATCGGTCAGCGCCTTGCGCGCCGCCGTGGTGACGCCCGGCGGCACGTAGTGCCACCGCCTGGCCTCCTCGCTACTGAAGCCCGCGTAGCCGGCCAGGCTGAGTGAGGCGTCAGGCCCGGCGGCCCACACGGCGACGGCCGTGGCGCCGAGCGGTCCCAGCGCGTGCTCGAGGAGCGAGACGGCCACCGCCTGGGTGTCGGGCGCGTGCACGATCCCGGTCTCGGCGGCGCGCAGCCGTACCGCGGAGCTGCGGGTCTCCCCCGGCGGGGCCTCGACCAGGAACTCGCTCGCCACAGCGGCCAGCCGGTCGCGTGCGGCCTGGTTGATGAGGTCGGCGGCCAGTTCGAGGGGCGAGACGCCGGCCTCCTCCGCCAGCGTGGCGAGTTGCTGGGCCGCCTGCGTCGGGCCGCACTGCAGCCGTTCGATCAGGATGCCCCTGGCGAGCTCGATCAGCGCGCGACCGTCCGCGGCCTGCTGGGCCTCCTGCACCTCACGGCGCAGGCGCTCGATCGTGGCCGCGAGCCTGCCGATTCCGGCATGCTCGCCTTCCGGCATGGACGAGGGCTGCAATCTCTGACTCCTGTGGTGGTCGGGGCGGCTCAGGCGCTGATCCATCGCCGGATGAGGCGCAGGAGATGGTCGGTCTCGACGGGCTTGGTGACGTAGTCACTCGACCCCGAGGCCAGGCTCTTCTCCTGGTCGCCAGGCATGGCCTTGGCGGTCACGGCGATGATCGGCAGATCCTTGTACTGCGGCATCGCCCTGATCGCCGAGGTCGCGGCGTAGCCGTCCATCTCCGGCATCATCACATCCATCAGCACGATGTCGATCTCAGGATGGGCGACCAGCGTGTCGATGCCCTTGCGGCCGTCCTCGGCGTGCAGCACCCGCATGCCGTGGATCTCCAGGATGCTGGTCAGCGCGAACAGGTTGCGGGTGTCGTCGTCGACGACCAGCACGGTACGGCCGGCCAGCGTGCCGTCCTCCTCGCGGCCGGCGGGCTCGCCGCCCTCCTTCTCCGAGCGCACCAGCGGCAGCACGTCACCCGGCTGCTCCGCCGTCAGATGCAGGGCGATGCGCTCGCGCAGTTCGTCCAGGCTGGACAGCAACTCCAGCGGCTGGGAGTCGGCGCGCGACTGCAGCGACTGCTCCTGCGCGGGATCCATCCGCCAGTTGTTGTAGGCCAGGACCGGCACGCCCTGCAGGGCAGCGTCGCCGTCGATGGCCTCGAGCAGGCCGAAGGCCGCCCTGTCCGGCATGTCGAGGTCGAGGACGATGCAGTGGCAGGGGTCGGCGGCCAGCGTGGCGGCCGCCTCCTGCGCGCCCGCCGCGCTCACGATCTCCACGGGTCCGTGGGAGTTGCCGACGTCGCGGTTGGCCAGGTCCGTCAGGACGCTCTCCGCCACCAGCGACAGCAGGCCGCGCGGCCGTCCCTCGACCACGAGCAGCCTGCGCTGCTGCGAGGGCGGCTGGACGACGGCGGGCCACTCCTGCCCGGCGCGCTCCTCGGCCTCGCTGTGCGCCATGAACGGCGCCGGGTCGGCGGGCTGCTCGGTGAAGTCGGGCCTGGCGACCGGCAGGAACAGCGTGAAGGTGCTGCCCTGGCCCGGCGCGCTCTGCGCGGTGATCGCGCCGCCGAGCAGGTAGGCGATCTCGCGGCTGATGGACAGGCCGAGGCCCGTGCCGCCGTACTTGCGGCTGGTGGTGCCGTCGGCCTGCTGGAAGGCGCCGAAGATCACCTCCAGCTGCTGCTCGCCGATGCCGATGCCGGTGTCGATGACCCTGAAGGCGATCGCGGGGCCGTGCGGCCTGACGCTGGAGGGCAGTTGCGACTTCGGCGCGGGTTCGATGCGCAGTTCTACGCTGCCCGTCTCAGTGAACTTCACCGCGTTGGACAGCAGGTTGCGCAGCACCTGGCGGAGCCTGGAGTCGTCGGTGATCAGGCTGTCGGGCACGCCTGGCGCCGTCGTGATGCGGAACTCGAGGCTCTTGTCCGTCGTCATCGGCCTGAAGGTGGCCTCGACGTAGTCGTGCAGCTGGCGCAGCGAGACCCGCTCGGGGCTGATGTCCATCTTGCCCGCCTCGACCTTCGACAGGTCGAGGATGTCGTTGATCAGCTGGAGCAGGTCCGCGCCCGCCGAGTGGATGACGCTGGCGTACTCGACCTGCTTGGCGGTCAGGTTGCGCGTGGGGTTCTGAGCCAGCAGCTGGGCGAGGATGAGCAGCGAGTTGAGCGGCGTGCGCAGCTCGTGGCTCATGTTGGCCAGGAACTCGCTCTTGTACTTCGAGGCGAGCGACAGCTGCTGCGCGCGGTCCTCGAGCTCCTGCCTGGCCTGTTCGATCTCCAGGTTCTTGGTCTCGATGTCCTGGTTCTGCGAGGCGAGCAGCGCCGCCTTCTCCTCGAGCTCGGCGTTGGAGCGCCGCAGCTCCTCCTGCTGGTTCTGCAGTTCCTCGGAGCGGGTCTGCAGCTCCGCCGTCAGCCGCTGCGACTCCACCAGCAACTCGTCGGTGCGGGCGTTGGCGACGATGGTGTTGACGTTGACACCGATCGTCTCCATCAGCTGGTCGAGGAAGGCGCGGTGCACGGGCGTGAAGGAGTAGAGCGAGGCCAGCTCGATGACGCCGAGCACCTGCTCCTCCACCACGATCGGCAGCAGGATCAGCGAGGTGGGCACCGTCTCGCCGAGGCCGGAGGAGACCGTGACGTAGTCGCGCGGGATCTGGTCCATGGTGATCGTACGGCGGGTGCGGGCGGCCTGGCCGACCAGCGACTCGCCCATCCTGAACCTGGTGGCGCTCTCGCCCGCGGGGAAGCCGTAGGCGCTGATGAGCTGCAGCTCGGTGCCCGCGGTCGTCTCCTCCGCCAGGAAGAAGGCGCCGAACTGGGCCGACACGAGCGGCGCCAGCTCGTTCATCACCAGCTCCGCCACCGTGGCCAGGTCGCGGTGGCCCTGCATGAGCCCCGACATGCGGGCCAGGTTGGACTTGAGCCAGTCCTGGTCCTCGTTGGCCTTGGTGGTGTCGCGCAGCGACTTCACCATCGAGTTGATGTTGTCCTTGAGCTCGGCCACCTCGCCCGAGGCGTCGACGGTGATGGAGCGGGTCAGGTCTCCCGAGGTGACGGCGCTGGTCACCTCGGCGATGGCGCGCACCTGGCGGGTGAGGTTGCCCGCGAGCTCGTTGACGTTCTCCGTCAGCCGCTTCCAGGTGCCGGACACGCCCTCGACCTCGGCCTGGCCGCCCAGCCTTCCCTCGCTGCCGACCTCGCGGGCCACCCTGGTGACCTCCGCGGCGAAGGACGACAGCTGGTCGACCATGGTGTTGATGGTGGTCTTGAGCTCCAGGATCTCGCCGCGGGCGTCCACGTCGATCTTCCTGGTGAGGTCGCCCCTGGCCACGGCGGTCGTGACCTGGGCGATGCTGCGCACCTGGTTGGTCAGGTTGTCGGCCATGGAGTTGACGTTGTCGGTGAGGTCCTTCCAGGTCCCCGCGACGTTGGGCACGCGGGCCTGGCCGCCGAGCTGTCCCTCGGTGCCGACCTCGCGGGCCACGCGGGTCACCTCGTCGGCGAAGGCGCTGAGGGTGTCGACCATCGTGTTGATGGTCTGTGCGAGGGCCGCCACCTCACCCTTGGCCTCGACGATGATCTTCTGCGACAGGTCGCCCTTGGCCACCGCGGTCGCCACCTGGGCGATGCTGCGCACCTGGTTGGTCAGGTTGGAGGCCATGAAGTTGACGTTGTCGGTGAGGTCCTTCCAGGTGCCGGAGACGCCGCGCACGGTGGCCTGGCCGCCGAGCTGGCCCTCGGTGCCGACCTCGCGGGCCACGCGGGTCACCTCGTCGGCGAAGGCCGAGAGCTGGTCGACCATCGTGTTGATGGTCTCCTTCAGCTCGAGGATCTCGCCGCGGGCGTCGACCCTGATCTTCTGCGACAGGTCGCCCTTGGCGACGGCGGTGGTGACCTCGGCGATGCTGCGCACCTGGGCGGTGAGGTTGTCGGCCATGACGTTGACCGATTCGGTCAGCGCCTTCCAGGTGCCGGAGACGCCCTTGACGTCGGCCTGGCCCCCCAGCCTTCCCTCGGTGCCCACCTCGCGGGCGACCCTGGTGACCTCGTCGGCGAACGACGACAGCTGGTCAACCATCGTGTTCAGGGTGTTCTTCAGCTCGAGGATCTCGCCGCGGGCCGAGACGGTGATCTTCTGCGACAGGTCGCCCCGCGCCACCGCGGTGGCCACCTGCGAGATGTTGCGGACCTGGGCGGTGAGGTTGCCCGCCATGTAGTTGACGGAGTCGGTGAGGTCGCGCCAGGTGCCTGCCACGCCCTTGACGTCGGCCTGGCCGCCGAGCTGACCCTCGGTGCCCACCTCGCGGGCGACCCTGGTGACCTCGTCGGCGAAGGAGGACAGCTGGTCGACCATCGTGTTGACGGTGTTCTTCAGCTCGAGGATCTCGCCGCGCGCGTCGACCGTGATCTTCTGCGACAGGTCGCCCTTGGCCACCGCCGTGGTGACCTCGGCGATGCTGCGCACCTGGTCGGTGAGGTTGCCCGCCATGGCGTTGACGGACTCGGTGAGGTCCTTCCACGTCCCCGACACGCCTGGCACGTCGGCCTGGCCGCCGAGCCTTCCCTCGGTGCCGACCTCGCGGGCCACGCGGGTCACCTCGGAGGTGAACAGCGACAGCTGGTCGACCATGCCGTTGAAGACCTGCGCGATCTCGCCGAGCAGTCCATCGGCGTCGCCGGGCAGGCGCGTGCCGAAGTCGCCGTCCCTGACCGCGGTCAGTCCTGCAAGCAACTGTCGGAGTTCGAGCTCTCCGGCGTCGCCGACCTGCCGAGTTCCCGACCGGCTTCCACTCACCCTGTCGCCCATCCCCTCGCTATCCTTGCCATAGGGCAAATATACGGCCAGGAGATTAGCCCAGGTGATCCCTATTGGACAATTCGCTCCCGCGACGGTATTTGCTAGAGGCAACAACCTCCCATGTGACGAGGAAGAACGTGGCTATCCGCAATGGCCTGAGCGCCGTCTATGAGGCTCTCCACTCGGCCGCGCCGTACGCGCTGGCGGAGGTGGTCCGCGACGCGCTCGTCGCTCATACGTCCGCGCAGAGCGCGGAGCTGCTGCTGGCCGACTACGCGCTGGTCGCGCTGAGGCCCGTGCTCGACACTCCCGTCCTCGGCGACGACGAGATCCGTATCGACTCCAGCGACGCGGGCCGCGCCTTCGCCTCCCAGCAGGCGCAGTGGGAGGAATCTCACAGCACGCTCCACCTGCCGGTCACGGCGTGCGGCGAGCGTTTCGGCGTGCTCAGCGTCCGCCTGCCCCTCGCGCCCGAGCTCGGCGATGTCGGCGAGTTCCTGGAGGTGGCCGAGGCCCTCGGCCACGGCCTGCGCGGCGCGGACCGTCTCACCGACCGCTACCAGCGGGCCCGCCGCATGGCCAGGATGACGCTGGCCGCCGAGATGCAGTGGGGGCTGCTGCCCGGCTACGGCCACACCGGCGAGGGCTACCGCCTCGCCGGCCAGCTCGAACCGGCCTACGCCGTCTACGGCGACAACTTCGACTGGAGCTGCGACCCCGACTCGCTCGGGCTCTCGATCACCAACGGCATGGGCGAGGGCATGCGGGCGGCGCTGCTGACCACGCTCGCCGTCACCGCCCTGCGCAACGCCCGCAGGTCGGGGGCGGGCCTGGAAGAGCAGGCCGGCCTCGCCGACGAGGCCATCTACGCGCAGTACGGCGGGCGCGAGTACGTCTCGACCCTCCTGCTGCGCTTCGAGGCCGCCACCGGCCAGTTGTTCGCCGTCGACGCGGGATCGCCCAGGCTGATCCGCCTGCGCGGGCTCGACGTCGAGACCATCAAGCTCGACCAGCAACTGCCCCTCGGCATGTTCGGCAACACCACCTACGTCGAGCAGTCCGTGTCGCTCCAGCCCGGCGACAGGGTGGTCGTCATCAGCGACGGGGTCTACGGGGCGCGCTCCTCGGCCGAGGAGCAGTTCGGCGAGTCACTCCTCGAGTCCGTCGTCAGATCCACCCGGCTGCAACCCGCCGACGAGGCCGTCAGGACAATGATTCGTGGCATGCTGACGTTCAGGGAAGGCGTCGACGTCTTCGACGACGCCGTCGTGGTGTGCCTCGACTGGACCGCCGACCAGACCGTCGAAGCCCTTCCCCCCGCGAGGGGAGATGCTGTCTGAGGTGCCCCCGCACCCTGCCCGAACTGGAATCGCCGTATGAACGACCACCGTGAGCTCGGTCACCTCGATCCCGCGACCGGCGCCGCCGTCGAGAACGCCGCCGCCGCTCTGGTCGCTGTCTGGGCCTCCTCCCGGCAGACCGCGGCCACCAAGGTCTCCTCCATCCAGATGCAGGCGCTCCTGACCATCGAACGCCACCGGGAGGTCAACCTCGCCAGGCTCGGCGAGGCTCTGGGCGCGCTGCCCTCCTCCACCAGCCGCCTGTGCGACCGGCTGGAGGCCACCGGATGGGTGCGCCGCTCGGTCTCCCCCGACGACCGGCGCGAGCTGACCATCGGCCTCACCCCGTCGGGGAAGGCCCTCCTGGAGGAGTTGCGCGCCCGGCGCCGCGACGACCTCGCCCGCGTCGTGGACGAGATGCCGCCCGAGGCCCGCAAGGCCCTGCTGCGCGGTCTGCGGGCCTTCACCGCGGCCGCGGACCAGGTCACCGCGCAGAGGAGCGATCGCTCCGACGACAACTGGACCATCATCGCGGGACGGTTCCTCGCCTGACGGTTCCCCTGCGTGCGAGCGGTCCCCCGGCTACTTCCGGGCGGCCCCGGCTACTTTGGCGGTGCTTCGGCTACTTCCGCGCCGCCCCCCGGCTGCTCTCGGGCGGCCCCCGGCTACTTTCTGGCGGTCACCAGGGCGAAGGAGAGGAACTCGCCCTGGTCGGCCTCGAGCATGGCGATGGTCTGCTCGGCGGCCTCCCTGCCGTCGGGGCGGTGCTCCAGGCAGGCGCGGGCCCACAGCAGCCAGTCGTTCCAGCCGTCGCGCTGCAGACGCGCCGACGTCACGGTGACCAGCTCGGTGATCTCCCACTGGAAGCGCCACCACTGCGCGGTGTGCCAGGCGATCGCCTCCCAGCCCACGAGCGCCCTGATGTGCGGCGGGATGGCGCCGAGATCGCGGATCTCGCGGGTCATACCGGGAGTGGCGATCCCCAGCTGGCCGCCCGGCTTCAGGAAGCGCGTGATGTAGGCGAGGTAGCCGTCGGCGGTGCCGAAGTACTCGTAGGAGTCGATGCTGATGATCGCGTCGAAGGACTCAGGCTCGAAGGGCAGCGCGTGGGCCTCGGCGTTGACCGCCTGAACGCGATCGGCGACCCCCGCCTCGGCGAAGACGGCCGCGGCGGTGTCGGCCGCGATCCACAGGTCGGCCGCCACGACCTCCACGCCGAACTCACGGGCCAGGAACACCGAGGTCGCCCCCATGCCCGAGCCGAGGTCGAGCACCCGCATGCCCGGCTTCAGTTCGAGGTCTGCTGACAGGTCCTCCAGCAGCCACAGCGGGTTCGGGCCCATGTCCAGGCCCACCAGCCACGCGGGGTCGTACAGGGAGGAGCGGGGGTAGACGTCGGGACGGACGAGGTTGCTCAGCGCGGTCACAGCGCCGCATTCCACCACTTCGGCCCCGGCGCCGCAAACCGATATCCCATGGCCCCTGTCGCCCCGCCCCTGCCGGGGCCGCGCACGTCGTGACCCGCGACGATCCCGCGGCCGGCCGAGATCGTCAGCCTGGTCGACGTGGGTGAGCTGTTCAGCGACCCTGCCGGTCGCCGTGAAGCGCTCTGGACCGGCGGAGTTCGGCGTTGATGCGCAACGCCTCGGCCAGCTGGTCCTCAAGAATGATGATGCGGCACGCGGCCTCCAGGCCCGTGCCCTGGTCGACCAGCTCGCGCGCCCTGGCCGCCAGGCGCAGCTGGTAGCGCGAGTAGCGACGATGGCCGCCTTCGGAACGTCGCGGCTCGATCAGTTTGGCGGCGCCAAGCGCACGCAGGAAAGCAGGGGTGACACCCACCATCTCGGCGGCCGTGCCCATGCTGTAGGCGGGGTAGTCCTCGTCATCGAACCTGTCGTCGGGCCTGGCGCCCGATGCCATGACCGCTTGATCCATAAAACCTTCCCACACGCCGACGGGGGCCCCGGCGCCATGCGCCGGGGCCCGATTGAGGTTCAACACCATCTGTCGGCCGGTTGGCCGAGTTTTCTTCTTCCGCATCAACCGCGCGGAGCGCGGGCGTGATGCGGGGATCGCGAATGTGTGACCGTAGACCACCGTCCTTACTGTGGAACTCCGGTACCCGTGCGGCCTTACTTCGCCTGCGACGGGCGATCCCGATGGCGTTCAACTCTCCCTTCTGTTCTTCTCTTCGATCCGTACGACGGCCCGCGTCCACGCGTCAGGGGCCCTTACCACTGCCTTGCCCCTTGCACGTCCGGCGCGGCATGTCCACGCTCGTCCGGGCAGGCGTCGTCGTCCTGCTGTGTCGTGCCTGCCCTCGTGGAACCGTTCCTTGCGATGCAAAAACACTATCGCGACGACGAGCCAATGTCTACTTCAGCCACTATAGATTTTCTTCACCACGGGAGTCCGGGCTCCGGTCCTCCTCCAGGACGTCGGCGGCCGTGCGGATGATGAGCGGGTCCGGCACGCCGACCACCTCGTGGTTCTTGCCCTCGTAGTCGAAGCGGCTCAGAACGTGGCGGATCGCTTCGATACGCGCACGCTTCTTGTCGTTGCTCTTGATGACCACCCACGGGGCGTGGTCGGTGTCGGTGTGGAGGAACATGTCCTCCTTGGCCTCGGTGTACTCGTCCCACTTCTGGCGGGAGGCCAGGTCCATGGGGGACAGCTTCCAGCGCCTGACCGGGTCGATGCCGCGGATGATGAAGCGGGTCAGCTGTTCGCCGCGGGAGACGGAGAACCAGAACTTGATCAGGTGGATGCCGTCCTCGACGAGCATCTGCTCCAGCATCGGCGCCTGCCGCAGGAACTGCAGATACTGGGCTGCGGTGCAGAACCCCATCACCCTCTCGACGCCCGCGCGGTTGTACCAGGAGCGGTCGAAGAAGACCATCTCTCCCTGCGCGGGCAGGTGGGCGACGTAGCGCTGGAAGTACCACTGGGCGCTCTCGCGCGAGCCCGGCTTGTCCAGCGCGACCACCGAGGCGCCGCGCGGGTTGAGATGCTCCTGGAAGCGCTTGATCGTGCCGCCCTTGCCCGCGGCGTCGCGACCCTCGAACAGGATCACCAGCCTGACGCCGTTGTCCTTGATCCAGTACTGCAGCTTCACCAGCTCGATCTGCAGCTGCCGCTTGATCCGCGCGTACTCGTCGCGGTCCATGCGGCTGTCGTAGGGGTAGTGCTCTCGCCAGGTGTCGACGGCGTTGCCGACCCGATCGACCAGGACGGGGTCGTCATCGTCGTCGTCGATCACCCGCAGCTGCGAAAGATCCTTGAGCAGCTCGCTCGAGGCCACCACCGCCTTGCCCAACCGACCGGCGGCAAACAGCCCGCCGTCGTCGGCCTTGTCCGTCTCATGCACCACATCGCCCACGGCGCCTGCCCTACCCCGAGCACCCCAGACGACACGCGCGGGTCAGAGCGGACAGCCGCCCGCGATCAGCGGCCCCGCCAGTCGAGGCACATGACCAGCGCGTCGTCCGCGATGGTGGTGCGGCCCCATTCGGAGATCTCCCGCAGGATCGCGGGCGGCACCTCCGCCGCGGGAAGCATCCGGGTGGCGCTGATCGCCCTGTGGAGGGCCTGCCGGCCGTAGAGCTCGCCGTCCGGAGCGAGCACGGCGTGCACGCCGTCGCTGACGAAGATCAGGCGATCGCCCGGCAGGAGTGTGATCTCCTCGGTGAAGTACTCGGTCTGGTCGAACATGCCCAGCGGGAGCTGCTGTACGAAGTCGATGCTCTCGATGTGCTTGTCGCGCACCCGCAGCAGCCGAGGCGAGCCCGCGTCGATGACCTGGCCGCGGCCGGTGTCGAGGTCGACGTTCAGCAGCACCGTCTCGACGTGGAGCCGTCCCTTGTGCTGGGAGTAGATCGCCTGGTCGGCGAGAGCGGCCTGGTTGGGCAGCGAGATCCCCGCCCTGCGGGCGTTGCGCAGCGCGTTGACCGTCAGGTTGGTGAGCAGCGCGGCGTCGATGCCTTCGCCCATGCCGTTGGTCAGGGCCAGCGTCAGCGATCTCGCGTCGGTGCACCAGTCGAAGTTGTCACCGTAGATCGCGTAGGCGGGCTCCAGCTGAGCGCCCAGGTCGAATTCGGGACGGCTGCAGGAGCGCCCGGGCAGCAGCTGCCACTGCATCTCGGCGGCGAGGGTGAGCCGCTCGGTACGGCGCGCCTGAAGGTAGACGTCGGTGTCGCGCTCGGCGACCACCAGCTCGCGGCCCAGCACGGTGGCGACCTCGGCCAGCTCCTCCACGACCTGAGGCGTGCAGCGCTCGTCGGGGAAGGTCACGGTGAGCACGCCGAGCCGGTCGCCGCGCACGCTCACGGGCAGGTACACGCACGTCAGCCCGCCGCCGACGGATTCGGAGACCGTCTCCTGCGAGCCGAAGGCCCGCCCCGCCGTCCCTGTGTGCACCCCGACGGACACCGCGGTGTACGGCACGGCGAGAACCGGTTGCAGCACGCTGAGGCCGTAGTCGGCCATGAGCAGCTCCACCGAAGCCGCCGCGTAGTGCTCCATGAGCGAGGCCCGTGCCGCCTCGACCACGGCGTGCGGAGCCGCCTCCCTCAGAGAGCGCTCCACCGCCAACAGTCCTTCTGACACCTGGTCACGTCCTTCATCTGCGAGGACGCACCGCTGCGCGTTCCCGACAAGAGGATACGGACACCTGGCGTCGGAACGATCCCGAGCTGACAACAGCTCCGCCGAGATGGCACAGTGGAGGCGTGGACCTCCGCCCCGCCTCGCCCTCGCCGCCCGAGGCCGCCCTGCGCGCCTCCGGGATCGTCGAGCTGCTCGAGGTGCTGTGGGGCTTCGGCCGCGACCTGTCGACCGGCCCGATCTCGCCCTCCCAGCTGCGGGTCCTGCTCGCCGTCGAGGGCACCCAGGGCATCAACCAGCGCTCACTGGCCGAGGTGCTCGACTCCTCACCTCCCTCGGTGAGCCGCCTGTGCGACCGGCTGCAGGCCGTCGGCTTCCTGCAGCGCAGGGTCAATCCCGAACGCCGCCGCGAGGTGGAGCTCCACCTCACCGAGCACGGCAGGGTCTTCCTCGAGAGGCAGCGCGAGCAGCGCGAACGGGAGCTGGCGGCCGTCCTCGCCACGATGTCCCCCGCCCACCGCGCCGCGCTGATGACCGGGCTGACGGCCTTCCAGGCAGCCGCCGGGCGCGAGGGCCCCTCCGAGTCCGTCGCCCGCACCGCCTGAAACCTTGCCATAGGGCAATAATCGGAGCGCCGTCGCAGGTCAGAGGTGTTTGTTCGAGCTGATGCGGCCGGATCGGTGGCCTCGGACGATGATCCAGGCCTATAGTTGTCACACGACAACATTTGCGCACGGTCTCGACGGCCACAGCGCGAGGGGGGCGCGCATGACAGCGGGCGCACCAGAGCTGCAGGGGTCGGTGACCATCGCCGTGAGCGGCGAAGAGGACCTGATGGCCGCACGGCACGCCGTCCGATCGGCCTCCATGGCCAGCGGCTTTCCTCTCAGCGACCAGACCAGGATCGTCACCGCCGCGACCGAACTGGCGCGCAACGCCTACATCCACGACGGCGGCGGAACCGTCACCATCCAGGAGGTCCGCAGGCCTGGCGGCAAAGGGCTGCGCATCAGCGTCGCGGGCCAGGGTCCTGGAACCTCCGCCGCCGACGCCCTCATGAGCGAAGAGCCGGGCCCAGGTCACGAACTGGGCGGCGTCCGAAGACTCGTGGACGACTTCGAGTTCACCGCCGTCCCCGGCGAGGGCAGCACCGCCACGGTCATCCACTGGATCCAGGCGTGATCACCACGGTCACCTCGCTGACCATCCTCCGCCGCGACCTGCGAAGGCTCGCCTTCCGGTACGGCCTGCCGGTGGAGACCCGAGCCCGCCTGGTGCTCTCGGCCGTCGAGGTCGCCCGCCCGCGGCTGGCCGCGGGGCGGCCCCTGAACGTTCGCGCCGGCATCGAGTACGGCGGCGCCCACCCCCGCTTCCTCGCCGTCGAGCTGTCCGCCCCGTGGCCCGGCGCCACGCTGCCCCTGCCGTGCGAGCCAGGGAGGGAGGCCGGCGTCGTGTGGCGCATCGGGCTGCCTTCGCCACTCCCGCTCGCCGACCCCTCCGACACCGTCGGCGCCGAGGAGGCCGTGGAGGAGGAGCTCGCGCTCGCTCTCTCCCGGGTCGACGCGCTGAGCACCCAGCAGGACGAGATGAGGAGCGAGCTCGCCGAGACCGATCGCGGCCTCGTCGCCCTGTACGTGGAGCTGGAGGAGCGCGACGAGCGGCTCCGCCTCGCGCACAGCCTGATCTTCCGCGAGCTGGAGGCCGCGCTGCGCCCGCCGCCCCCGCTCGTGGAGGGGGTCGAGCTGGCGGTGCACTACGTCCCCGCGGGCGACCACGCTCCCACGGGCGGCGACCTCTACGACTGGTTCACCCTGCCCGACGACACGCTGCAGATCACGGTGGTGGACGCCATCGGCCACGGCGTGGAGAGCACCCGCAGCGCGCTCAACGTCACGCATGCCGTACGGACGCTGGTTCTGGAGCGCCACCCGCTGGAGTCGATCGTGGCGCGCACGGCCGACACGCTCGTGCCCACCTTCCGCGGGCTGATGGCCACCCTCCAGCTGGCCCGCCTCGACACCCGCACAGGAGAGCTGCGGCTGGCCAACGGGGGCCACCCCTTTCCGCTGCTGGTGCGCGCCGACGGCACAGCCCGCTACCTGGAGGCCTGGGGCAGCGGCGTCGGCTTCCCCTTCCCCGGCAGCGACGCCGTCCTCCATGACCGGCTCGCCCCCGGCGACCTGCTGCTCCTCTACACCGACGGGCTGACCGAGAGCCGGCGCGACCTCGACGAGGGCGAGCGGCTGCTGATGAGCTCGGCGCAGCGTCACGCCCATCTCCCGCTGCCCGAACTGATCGCGGCGATCGTGGCCGACCTGCACAGCGTCATCCTGCACGCCGACGACACGCTCCTGCTCGGCATCCGCCTTCCCGCAGGAGAGCCTCACGCGGCGGACGGCTGAGCCGCAGGCCGCAGCCACCGGGCCAGCCTGCGCCCGACGAGCAGGTAGGCCAGCACCGCACCGGCGGCGTTGAGAAGGACGTCGTCGGCGTCGAAGGCCCTGCCGACCACGAACGCGCCCTGGGCCACCTCGATCGACAGCGAGAACAGGCCCACGACCAGAGCGAGGCGGATGGGGCCGCGCAGGCGTCTCGACAGCACCGGCAAGATCACACCCAGCGGCATCATCAACGCCAGGTTGCCGCCGACCTGGACCAGCGCCGCCTTGACACTGGGCCGGTCCAGGTAGAACCGCAGGCTCGCCCCTGGCTCGACGTTGCCGGTGGCATCGCCCGCGGCCTCGGGCACGGGGGTCAGCGTGAGCTTCACCAGCACCGCCCCGAACACCGCCAGGCCGGCCAGTGCGAGCAGCGCCACCACGACCCGCTTGAGCACCGTGCCCGCTCGCGGAACGCGGCCGGGCTCCTCCTCGGGCTCCGTGGACGGGCGGGGACGACGACCTAGGATCGGCACGCGAAGCTCCATGACTCGGTCTGTGAAGGGGGCGGCGCTCGCCCGTTCTACGCGGGGTGCTCGCCGGCGAACGGCGCTCTCGTCCCGGTCGCCAGGCGGGCGGACTGGACGGTGTCGTACACCGGCAGGTATCTGGCGAGGCCGGTGATGTGCAGCAGCCTGGCGCACATCGGAGGAGGCTCGGCGTACGCGAGACCGGCTCCGGCGCTGCCGAGCAGGGTGTGGATTCCCAGCAGGGCGGCGATGCCGGTCGAGTCGAGGAAGGTGATCGCCGACAGGTCGATCACCGTGATCGGGGCGGGGGCGGGCGCGTAGCCCTCCAGCCAGGTTCGCAGGGTGCTCGCGGTCTGCCAGGTGAGCTCACCGCTGGGCCGGAGGATGAACGCGCCCTGCTCCAGCGCCGTGTCCAGCCGCAGTGTGTCGCTCATGAAGTCCTCCTGGCTCGGTACGACGCCTCATCTGCCCCAGCGGGACCACTTGACACCGAGCCCGTTCGGATTCCTGGGAGGGCCGTGCGGCCCCCGGCGAGCGCGCAGGTGTCGCCGCCGGCGTGAAGGCTCGGGCGGGGCCGGCGGCGGCTCGGCGGCGAGGTCGGTGACGGCCCCTCTGGTACTGGTGGCGGCCAGGGCGGTGGCCAGGAGGATCAGCTGGTTGGCGGCCTTGAGGAAGACGAGCATGACCGCGGCGGTGGCCACCAGCTGGTAGGCGGGGTTGTCCTCGGTGATCCGGAGGTAGACCTGGCCGAGGCTGTTGAGAATCTGCAGGCCGATGGTGATGAGCACGGCGGGGCCGAGCATCCTGCGCAGCGTGAGGCGCAGCCTGGGCGGCGCGCTGAGCAGGGCGAGGGCCAGCAGCAGGTTCACCAGCAGGCCGAGGGTGAACGTGGCCGCGGTCAGCAGCCAGCGGGCTGGAGCGGCGTCGGCGCCCACGGTGTGGTCCACCACCCAGGTCAGCAGGGACTCGGTGGCGAAGGCGACGGTCAGGCTGATCGCCAGCAGGAGACCGAGCCCTGTCAGGACGGCCAGGTCGATGAGCTGGCGCTGCCAGAAGGGGCCGGGGTACTCCTCCAGCTGCCAGATGGCCCTGCTGGCCGAGCGCAGCGCGTCCATCCAGAACAGCCCCGCGAGGGGGAATCCGACCAGCGCGATGATCCCGACCGTCTCCCTGGCCTGCCGTAACGCCATGACGTCGAGGCGGGGGAAGTTGTCGTTGAGGTAGCGCTGGACCGTGGCCAGCACCGTGGGGTCGTCCAGCACGTGCCCGAGCAACGAGAAGCCGAGAAGGACCAGAGCGAAGGTGGCGAAGAAGGCGTAGTAGGTCAACGCCGCCGACAGCCGGCCGCCGTCGACCCTGTCGTAGCGCACCACCGCGCGCACGAGGTGGTCCAGCCAGCCGTGCCTGCGACGTGCTCCCTGCCATGCGCCCGGCGCCCGCGCCACCCATCTGCTCAGCCACATGGCGGGGCACTACCCCTGCGCGGCCCCGCTACCACTGTGCGGCGAAACCCACGAAGCACGGCGTCCGGGGGAAGAGAGGCCCGGCCAGGGCCGGAGAGCGGGGTGCCGACCGGGCCGTACCGTCAGGAACGATCCAAACCGGATGGCGGTGGCGGGCTGCCCGACCGCCCCGGCATGGCCATCTGGCCCCTGGAGCGCGATCGGTCGAGCAGATCTTCGCCCGCCTGCTCGACGCTGTCGCGCCGCTCGAAGCGCGTGATCAGACCGGTCCTGCGCAGCATCCGCTGGAGCTGACCGTCCACGCCGGTCAGGATGACCCTGCCGCGGTCGCGGTCGCGCAGCCTCCTGGCGATGCTCGCCAGCGCGGCCACCCCGTCGAAATCACAGAACGTCACCCCACTGAGGTCCAGGACCAACTGGGGACCGTCGCTCCACTCCCAGGCGGCATCGACGTGCGCGGTGAAAACCGGAGCGCTGACGCGGTCCAGCGCCCCCCTGGCGCTGACCGTGGTGTAGTAACCGTGATCGGAAATACTGACCTGCAAGGTGAAACTCTGTTCGGCATCCTCCACTTGTGATCACCCTCTTTCCACATTGACCCCTTCCCCGCTGCCGTCCTGATACGCGCGCGTGCCCCGGCCGGACGGCGCCCGCGGGCCCGCTCCCGCGCGCGTGCGGCGCTGCCCCCAGGGCAGAGGCATGGCCATGAGAAGGTTCTTCAAGTTCGTGATGGCGCGCTGGCTGGCGCGCACGCCGATCGGCCTGGCCGTGCTGGCGCTCGGCTGGTTCCTGGGCCGAAGGCGCAGGCGTCGTGTGCAGCAGGAGGGTCAGCGGAGCAGGCCTGTGCGCAGGCGCTCGCGCCGCAGGTGAGACGGCGGCTCACGCAAGGACAGGCCCCACCTGGGGTGTTCCCGGGTGGGGCCTGTGACCTTCGGATCTGAAGAGGAGCGATCAGGCGTCGAACGGGCCGGTCAGCGGACGCCGCGCCTGCCGTACAGGCTCACGGTGACGATGACGCCGACGGCGGCGACGGCCACCTGGAGGAGCAGTTCGATCCAGTCGATGCCACCGGTCGCCGCGACGCCGAAGGCGCCGGCGATGGCCGTGCCGATGAAGGCGGCCACGATGCCGACCACGATGGTCAGCCAGATCGGGATGTTCTGCCGTCCGGGAACGACCAGACGGCCCAGAGCGCCGATGATGGCGCCGATGATGATGGCGGTGATGATGCCCGTGACTGTCATGTTCAGCTCCCTGCTCAGGTGTCTGCGTTTGATGTGACCGACAACCGTGTGCCCGTAAGCCGACGGGAATCACATAACAAATAGATTCCGATGGAGAACTCTCGGTCACGCGGGCCCTCTACGCAGGCGGTTTACCCAGGCCATTCCAGGACAGAGGTGCCTCGTCCGGATGTCGTGAAGGCTGGAGGAGAGACATCGTGAGCACAGGCGACAAGTTCGGCAACAAGGCTCAGGAGATGGGTGGCAAGGTCAAGGAGGGGGTCGGCAAGGTCACCGACGACGAGCGGCTCGAGGCCGAAGGACAGGCCGACCAGAGCAAGAGCAAGGCCAAGCAGGCCGGCGAGAAGGTCAAGGACGCCGCGAAGAACGCCAAGGACGCCATCACCGGCAACTAGTAGCACTCCCGGCGCAGGGCGGACACCGATCTGCCGTCCTGCGCCTGCCACCCGAAGGTCACCCGGCCCCGCGCGAGAGGCCGCCTCCCATGGTGCTCTCCCTGACGATCAGGTCATAGCCGGCCATGAACTCCTGCGGCGGGCGGGCGGTGTGCCCGTCGATCCGCTGCTTGAGCAGGTCGACCGCGATGCGGGCGAGCTGGTTCTTGTCGGGGGCGATCGTGGTCAGGGTGGGAGTGCTGTAACGGCCGTCCTCGATGTCGTCCAGCCCCGCCAGTGCCACGTCCTCGGGCACGCGCAGCCCCGCCGCCAGCGCCGTGCGCATGGCGCCGAGCGCGAGCAGGTCGTTGAAGCAGAACACCGCGTCGGGCGGCTCGGGTGAGGCCAGAAGCCTAGCCATCGCCGCCGCGCCCTCGGCCCGCTGGTAGCGGTCGACCTTGACGACGGTCTCCGGCAGGCCGTGCGCGGCCAGCGCCTCGCGGTAGCCGGCCAGCCGCAGCGGCGCCGTACCGCTGGCGGTGTCGTCCTGGGCGCCCAGGGCGGCGATGCGCCGCCGGCCCAGCCCGATCAGGTGCTCGGTGACGTCGTGGGCGGCCCTGACGTTGTCGATCGCGACGTGGTCGGCTGGCCCGTCGTAGATGCGCTCGCCGAGCAGCACCAGCGCGGTGTCGTCGGTACGGGCGGCCAGTTCCTCGGCCCCCACCGCCACAGGGCTGAGGATCAGCCCGTCGACATGGTGGTCGCGCACGCCGTCGAGGATGCGCCGCTCCCTTTCCAGCGCCCCGCCGGTCTGCTCGATGATCACCAGCCACCGGTGCTCGGCGGCCGCGTCGATCACGCACCTGGAAAGCTCCGCGAAGTAGGGCGCGTCGAGCTCGGGCAGGGCGAGGGCGATCATCCCCGTGCGGCCCTGCCGCAGGTTGCGGGCCGACAGGTTGGGCCGGTAGTCGAGTTGGGAGAGCGCCCCCTCCACTTTCGCGCGGGTCGCGGGCGACACGTGCGCGTACCCGTTGACCACGTTGGAGACGGTCTTCACCGACACCCCCGCCAGGCGCGCGACGTCACGCAGGCTCGTTCCCACCCGTGTCCCCCTTCTGCTGTACGGCTCGCATCGTAATCCAGCCGCACCTGTTTACAACGTTGAAACAACGTTGTAGAAAATGCCCTACCACGAATCGTTCCCGCAACGGAGAGGCCGGCTCTTGACTTCGACCGCTCGTCTCACGCTGGATCCCGCCTTCCTGATCGGCCCGGTCGAGCCCCGGCTGTTCGGCTCGTTCGTCGAACACATGGGGCGCTGCGTGTACACGGGGATCTTCGAGCCAGGGCATCCGCTGGCCGACGCCGACGGCTTCCGCACCGACGTGCTGGAGCTCACCCGCGAGCTGGGCGTGACCCTGGTCCGCTATCCCGGGGGCAACTTCGTCTCGAACTACCGCTGGGAGGACGGCGTCGGCCCTGTCGAGGAGCGACCTGCCCGCCTCGACCTGGCCTGGCGCAGCCTGGAGGACAACAGTTTCGGGCTGAACGAGTTCCTGGCATGGGCCGCGCGGGCGGGGATCGAGCCCATGATGGCGCTCAACCTCGGCACCCGAGGCGTGGCCGAGGCGCTGGAACTGGTGGAGTACGCCAACTATCCGGGCGGCACCCGGCTGTCGGACCTGCGCCGCGCCCACGGCGTCGACAAGCCCCACGACATCCGCCTGTGGTGCCTCGGCAACGAGCTCGACGGCCCCTGGCAGATGGGCCACAAGACCGCCCGCGAGTACGGCAGGCTCGCCGCCGAGACCGCCAGGGCGCTGCGCCGCCTCGATCCGGGGGTGTCGCTGGTGGCCTGCGGCAGCTCCAACAGCGGTATGCCGACGTTCGGCCAGTGGGAGGCGGAGGTCCTGGAGTCGGCCTACGACCTGGTCGACTACATCTCGCTGCACGCCTACTACGACCCCGCCGACGGTGACGTCGACTCCTTCCTGGCCAGCGGCGCCGACATGGAGCACATGATCCGCTCGATCGCCGCCACCGCCGACCACGTGGGCGCGAAACTGCGCAGCCGCAGGAAGATCAAGCTCTCCTTCGACGAGTGGAACGTCTGGTACCAGAGCCGCTTCGGAGGTGAGGCGTCCCTGGAGTGGGCCGAGCACCCGCGGCTGATCGAGAACGTCTACGACGTGACCGACGCCGTCGTGGTCGGCAGCCTGCTCATCACGCTGCTCCGCAACGCCGACAGGGTGGGCGTCGCCTGCCAGGCCCAGCTGGCCAACGTGATCGCCCCGATCATGACGGAGCCCGGCGGCCCCGCCTGGCGGCAGAGCATCTTCCACCCGTTCGCGCTGACCGCCAGGCACGCCCGAGGGCAGGTGCTGCGCGTGGAGCCCGAGTGCGCCTCCGTCTCCACCGACAAGTACGGCGAGGCCCCCGCGATCTGGGCCACCGCCACGCTCGGCGACGCGGGCGAGATCACGCTGTTCGTGGTCAACCGCGACAGGCGGGGCCCGTGCGAGCTGCGCGTCGCCCTGCCGCAGGGGCTGCTGCCCGCGGAACACCTCGAGCTGGCCGACGACGACCTGTCGGCCGTCAACTCCGCCGCCGACCCCGGCAGGGTCGCCCCCCGCCCCGGCACCGGGCTGCGGATGGACGGCCGTGACGCCACCCTCACCCTTCCGCCCGTCTCATGGACCATGATCCGCTTCGCCCCCCAGGAGTAAGACATGACCACTCCCCTGTCCCGACGCTCGTTCCTCGGCCTGGCCGGCCTCACGGTCGCGGCGTCCGCGTGCGGCGGCGGCACCAAGCTCGGCTCCGGCTCCCCCGCTCCCGCGGCGCCCGCGCCGACGTTCTCCGGCGGCGAGTACAGCGGCCCGAAGGTGACACTGGACTACTGGAACGGCTTCACCGGCGGCGACGGCCCGCACATGCGCACGATGCTGGCGGCCTTCAACAAGGAGTTCGCCGGACGGATCGAGGTGCGCAACATCACCCGCCGCTGGGAGGACCTCTATCCGGCGATGCCCACCGCCATCGCCGCGGGCAAGGGGCCCGACGTCGCGGTCATCCACAACGACTGGATCGGCACGTTCGCCGCCAGGCAGGTGCTGATCGCGCTCGACGACGTGGTCGGCGCGCTGGAGCTGAGCGAGAGCGACTTCATCCCGGCCGTGTGGGGCGCGGGGGTCTACGGCGACAAGCGTTACGGCATCCCGCTGGACGTGCACAGTCTGGGCGACTACTGGAACGCCGGGCACCTGGACAAGATCGGGCTCAAGGAGGCCCCCTCCGACAGGAGCTCCTACGAGGCCGCGCTGGCCGAGCTGAAGAAGGCGGGGGTCGCCAACCCGTTCTGGATGCCCAGCAAGTGGCCGGCGCACCTGATGTTCGTGAGCCTGCTCTGGCAGCACGGCGGCGAGCTCTACAGCGAGGACGGCGCGAAGGCGCTGTGGGGCTCCGAGCAGGGGGCCGAGGCGCTGACGTGGATGGTCGAGCAGATCGACAGGGGGTACAGCCCCGCCAAGGTGGCGATCGACACCCAGTACGCCGCGTTCAAGAACGACAAGGTCAGCTTCACCTGGGACGGCATCTGGCAGATCAACGACCTCAAGACCAACGCGCCCAACCTGAAGTGGGGCCTGTCCCCCGTGCCCACCATCGGCGAGAGCGCGGCCGTGTGGAGCGCCTCGCACAACTTCGTGCTGACCTCCCAGGCGGGCAAGGACCCGAACAAGGTGCAGGCGGCCAAGTTCTTCGTCGACCACATGAGCCGCCAGTCCACCGAGTGGGCCAAGGCCGGCATGATCCCGGCCCGTAACTCCGCCCGCCAGGACGCCGCGATCGCCGACCTCCCGCAGATCAGACTGGCGGCCGACCTGGACGCCTTCCACTTCCTGCCCGCGCTGCCCGGCGTCGGCGACGTCCAGTCGAAGGCGCTGGAGCTGGCCGTGGCCAAGGCGGTGCTGAAGGAGGCCGGCCCGGCCGAGGCGCTGAAGGACGGTGTGGCGACCGCGGACAAGCTGCTGGCCGAGAACAAGCGGAAGTACACCAGGTGAGCCTGCTGACAAGGACCGAGGGGCCGGTACGGCGCGCCGTACCGGCGCCGTCCGTCGGCCGGATGCGCTGGTGGACGCCCTACGTGTTCCTCGCTCCTTACCTGGCGCTGTTCGCGGTCTTCATGGTGGTGCCGATCGGCTTCGGCTTCTGGACCAGCCTGCACGAGTGGGACATCAACCTGCCCGCCAAGCCCTTCGTGGGGCTGGGCAACTACGCGGACCTGTTCGATCCGGGCAGCGTGGACGGCTCGCGCTTCTGGACGGCGATGCGGGCCACCGGCATCTTCACGGTGGCCTCCGTGCCCATCCTCATCGTGCTGCCCCTGGCGGTCGCGCTGCTGATGAACGGCAGGTTCAGGGGGCGCAACGTCTACCGCGCGGTCTACTTCGCGCCGTACGTGCTGGGCGTGGCCGTCGTGGGGTTCGTCTGGAGGTACCTGCTCGACGGCAACATCGGCCTGGTCAACCACTATCTCGGCCTGGACGTGCAGTGGACCACGGACGTGCCGCCCGTATGGATCGCGCTGGTCGGCGTCACCGTCTGGTGGACCCTCGGGCTGAACGCGGTCATCTTCCTGGCCGGGCTCCAGGACATCCCCCGCGAACTGCACGAGGCCGCGATGGTCGACGGCGCGAGCGCCTGGCACCGCTTCACGGCTGTCACCCTGCCGGGGCTGCGGCCCGTCACGGTGTTCGTGGTCAACGCGACCATCCTGGCCTCGGCCAACATGTTCGGTCAGTCCTACCTGATCACAGCGGGCGCGCCCGCCGACCAGACCAAGACCGCGATCTACCTGATCGCCGAGACCGGCCTGCGCCAGTTCGACATGGGAACCGCCTCGGCGATGAGCTTCGTCCTGGCCGCGTTCCTCATGCTGGCCAGCGCCCTGGTGTTCGGCGCCTTCAGAGACAGGCGGACGCCATGAGAACCGACCTGCGGCGAGTACGGCGGGCCCTGCTCCACCTCGTGCTCGCGGTGATGGCCGCGCTCTACCTGAGCCCGTTGGTCTACATGCTGTCGACCTCGTTCAAGACCCGCGAGATGGCAGGGTCCACGACGCCTCAGTGGATCCCCGACCCTGCGACGACCGACGCCTACAGGGAGATCCTGGGCAGCGCGGACAGCCCGATCATGACCTGGTTCGCCAACAGCCTGATCGCCGCGACGGGGCACGCGGCGCTCGTGCTGGCCACCGCCGCCCCTGCCGCCTACGCGCTGGCCAGGCTGCGCTTCCGCTTCCGCAACACCATCTTCACCGTGATCGTGGCGACGCTGTTCGTGCCGCCGGTGGTGCTGCTGATCCCCAACTTCCTGATCGTCAACGAGCTGGCGTGGGTGGACAGCCTGCCCGCCGTCATCGTCCCCGCCGCGGCGGGCGCCTTCGGGGTGTTCTTCCTGCGGCAGTTCTTCCTCACCCTGCCGGGCGAGCTGGAGGAGGCGGCCGAGCTCGACGGATGCAACCGGTGGCAGATCTTCACCTCGATCGCGCTCCCGCTGGCCAGGCCCGCGCTGGTGACGCTGTTCCTGCTGTCCTTCCTCACCAACTGGAACGACTTCCTGTGGCCGATCTACGTGCTGCTGAGCCCCGAGGCCCTGACCCTTCCCGCGGGTTTGGGCAACTTCCAGGGCGCCAACAACATCCGCTACGACCTGCTCATGGCCGGAGCAGTGATCGCCAGCCTTCCGGTGATCGTGCTCTACCTGGTCGCCCAGCGCTGGGTCATCGAGGGCATCTCCCGCTCAGGTCTCAAGGGTTGATCCGCTCGTCCTGGCGGTGACGCGGCGACGCGTCACCGCCAGGCGGCGCTCCGAACGGCGGACCGCCCAGAAGGCCACTGCCAGCGCGAGCGCCCCCAGCGGATATCCCATGGCCACCTTGGCGACGGCCAGCCAGCCGGTCTGGTCCTCCGCGCAGAGCCACCGCTGGACCACGAACCTGGCGGCGAAGACGGCAGCCAGCGCGCCCGTGGCCAGGTCGTGGCCGATCACCGACGGCCGGTCCGCACGCCAGGTCAGCGGCGCGCGGTTCATCACGCTCCAGACCACTCCCACCAGCGGCCGGCGGACCACGATCGACAGCAGCAGGACGCAGCAGCAGGCCAGGCTCCACCAGATGCCGACGAGGAAGTATCCGCCGGCCCCGCCGGTGCGGTAGGCGATGAAGGAGGCGATGGCGACGCCGATGAAGGCGCCGATCGCGGGCCTGAGCGGCTGCCGCCGTACCGCGCGGGCCACGGTGAGGGCGAGGGCGGCGCCCAGGGCGCAGCAGATGCCCGCCGTCAGCCCCGCCGCCGCTTCCACCATCACGAACACGGCCACGGGAAGCGACGACAGGAGCAGGTCGCCCTTCACGGCGCGTCGGCCGCTTCGAGGGTGATCTCGATCCCGACGGCCCCGCCGCCCCGAGGCCGAGGTCGCCCGGCCAGTGTCACCAGCGCGAACAGGTGGAAGCGCGCGCCGTACTTCTCGCGCAGCGCCCGCCTGGCCACGCGCGGTTCGGAGGCGGGCAGGATGCGGGCGTGGCCGCGCCGCCACGGGCCGCGCGGCTCGCCGTCGAAGTCGCTGGGCGCGACCTCCACGCGGGGATCGCGGCGCAGGCGGAGCGCCTTCCAGGAGCGGCTGGGCGTGTAGCCGTACCAGTGGTCGCCGGCCTCGGCCAGCCAGACCGGCGTGGACACGGCCGAGCCGTCCCGCCTGAACGTGCGCAGGGCGAAGAAGCGGTCGCCCTGTGGATCGTCGCGACGTGACATGACGGCTCCTCCCTTGGGGCGGGAACGGACGGCGGTGGTCCTCGCCCTCGCCCGGCCCCGGCGCGGCGGGAACGTGGGGACACGTCTATTCTATAACACTGTTGTGTAACTCAGTTATGGTTCAATGTCAACCGTGAGTCCAAGGCCCGCAGACCCGGCCGTACGGGGGCGCCTCGTCGAGGCGGCGGCGCGGATCCTGGCGGGCGAGGGCCCGCACGCGCTGACCGCCAGGCGCCTCGCCGGAGAGGCGGGCACCTCGACGATGGCCGTCTACACCTACTTCGGCGGCATGGAGGAGGTGCGCGGGGCGGTCAGGAAAGAGGGCTTCGCCAGGCTCGCCGCCGACCTCGACGCCACGCCCACCTCGGACGACCCCGTGGCGGATCTCGTCGCGGCCGGCCGGGCCTACCTGTCCAACGGCCTGGCCAACCCCCACCTGTACCGGGCGATGTTCCTCGAGAAACCGATCGACGACGCCGCCGCGCCGGAGGGAGAGGCGGCCTTCCAGCGGCTGGTGGAGGCGGTGCGCCGGTGCATGGACGCGGGCAGGTTCGACCCGGTCGACCCGATGGGCCTGCTGGGCTGGTCGGTCCAGCTGTGGACGATGAGACACGGGCTGGTGAGTCTCGCCATCGCGGGCCTGCTGCCCCTTGAGCACGTTCCTCTGCACTTCGCCGACATGTCGACACGGCTGTTCGTCGGCTACGGCGACAGCAGGGAGGCGGCGCGGCGCTCGGTGGAGCAGGGCATGCGCTGATCCGGTGGCTCGTTGATCTGGTCTCCCGCGGGCTCCTCGACGATGATGTGATCACGGCATCTGGTGACAGGAGGCGGCTGTGCGTCTGGGATTGAGCATCGGCACTCTCGGCTCGGCGGCGGCCGACCCGAACGCCCAGCTCATGCTGGTGCAGGAGGCCGAGAGACTCGGCTACGACTCGGCATGGGCCTCCGAGGGCTACGGCGTGGATCCCGCCACGACCCTGGCCTGGCTGGCGGCGGGCACCGAGCGCATCGCGCTGGGCACCGGCGTGATCCAGATGTCCAGCCGTACGGCGGTCGCCACCGCGATGGCCGCGGCCACCGTCGACAGGGTCTCCGGCGGCAGGTTCCTGCTCGGCCTCGGCGCCTCCGGCCCGCAGGTGTCGGAGGGCTGGCACGGTCAGCGCTACGAGCGCCCGCTGGCCCACCTGCGCGACTACGTGGCCGTCGTGCGGACCGCGCTCGAGCAGCGGCCCGTCGAGCACGACGGCCCCAGCATCGTGCTGCCGTTACCCGACAGCAGGGGCAAGGCGCTGACGATGACCATCGGGCCCGTCAGGCAGCCGCTGCCCGTCCACCTGGCCGCGATGGGCCCGAAGGCGGTGGAGCTGGCGGGCGAGGTCGCCGACGGCTGGCTGCCCATCCACTTCCCTCCCGAGCACCTCGCCGACACGCTCGCGCACCTGCGCGCGGGGGCGGCACGCGCGGGCCGCGACGCGGCGCGGGTGGAGGTGTCGCCGATGGTCATGGCCATGGTCGACGACGACGCCGACTACGCCCGCGACATGGTCAGGCCGATGGTGGCGCTCTACCTCGGCGGCATGGGAACCAAGGGCGTCAACTTCTACAACAGGCTCGCGCACCGCCTCGGCTTCGGCTCGGCCGCCGCCAGGGTGCAGGACGCCTATCTTGAAGGCGACATGGGCGAGGCCGTGGAGGAGCTGCCCGACGACCTGATCGACGCGCTGACCCTGTGCGGCACGCCCGACCGGGTGAGGGAGCTGATGGGCGCCTACCGCAAGGCGGGCGCCACCAGGCTGATCGTCGGGCTCAACGCCCCGACGATGGACGATCGGATCGAGCAGCTCGGCTGGCTGGCCGAGCTCAACTCCTGACAGGGTTCGACTCCTGACAGGGTTCGACTCCTGACAGGGCTCAGGCGCTGACGGGCGCCTCGGGCAGCGTGCGCATCTTGGGGATCGGCGACAGCGCCAGGACGGCCATCGGCACCAGCGCGCCGATCAGCGCCGCGACCAGCACGACCGGCCGCATCCCCACCGCCTGACCGAGCAGCCCCGCCACCAGGGCGCCCAGGGGCGCGGGCACCAGCCCCATCGCCCAGATCGTCGCGATGACCCTGCCGGTCAGCTCCCTCGGCGTCGAGGTCTGCAGCACCGTGATGTTGTTGACCATGAACACCTGCGCGCACAGCCCGACCAGCAACTGCGCCACACCCAGCATCGTCAGCGCCAGCCACAGCGGCCCTCCGGCCAGCGGCACCAGGAGCAGCGCGCTGTTGCCCACCACGGTGGACCACAGCATGGTCGGCCCTGGGCCGATGCCCTTCATCAGCCTGACAGACAGCCACGCCCCGATGAGCGCCCCGATGCCGCCGACGGCCAGCACCCCTCCCACCCACGCCGCGGGCACGCCGACGCCGTCGACGACGTAGGGGAAGTAGAGCGTCTGCAGGATGCCGATGTCGAAGAAGGAGTAGACGGCGGTGGCGATGGCCAGCGGCCTGACCTGGGGCTGGGTCATCACCCAGCTGAATCCCTGCCGGATGGCGCCGAGCATGGAGCCGCCGCCGTCGGCCTGCGGCGCCTCCTCCTTCTTCTTGATCGACAGCAGGCACAGGGCGGAGGCGACGTAGCTGGCCACGTCGATGAGGATGACCAGCGGCGCCGAGCGGGCCGCGACCAGCACGCCCGCGAGGCTCGGCCCGATCGCCTTGGAGAGGGAGTCGCTGAGCTGCAGCTTGCTGTTGCCCTCGCCGAGGTGCTCGGGCGGCACCAGCACCGGCAGGTAGGAGCGGTAGGCGATCTCGAACAGCACGCCGAGGACGCCCATGACGAAGACCACGACGTACAGCCACCACAGCGTCAGCAGGTCCATCAGGAACAGCAGCGGCACGGTGGCGAGCATGAGCGCGCGCGCGGCGTCGCTCCAGATCAGCACGGGACGGCGGCGCATCCTGTCGACCCAGACGCCGACGACGAAGAACAGCACCATCGGCAGCCTGGCCAGCGCGCCGAGCACGCCCATCTCCGCGACGGAGGCGTTCAGCAGCAGGAAGGCCACGATGGGCATCGCCAGCACGGTCACCTGGGTGCCGATCAGCGAGAAGCTCTCCCCCGCCCACAGCTTCATGAAGTCGGGGTTGCGCCACAGGGTGGCGGGCTCAGCCGTCGGTGAGGCCATGGTCGATGCTGCTCCTCAGTTCGGCGGCCGCGTCGGCGACCAGGGGCTCGTACAGAACGGTGAAGCGGTCGCCGAGGATCGGCGAGACGCGCAGCCTGCCGATGATCACCGAGCTCCAGCCCATGTCGCCGGGAGCGGCGCCGTTCTCGGCCGGCGAGAACAGCAGCACGTCGCCGTCGTAGGGGTC
Organism: Nonomuraea roseola; assembly: GCF_039535395.1. Lineage (NCBI taxonomy): Bacteria > Bacillati > Actinomycetota > Actinomycetes > Streptosporangiales > Streptosporangiaceae > Nonomuraea > Nonomuraea roseola. The sequence goes on along the minus strand of NZ_BAAAXC010000015.1, from coordinate 5,342,261 downwards.
GTGCCGGTAGTGGCCCACGGCGTGGGCGTTGGCGCGGAAGACCTTCACGAAGCGACGGGCCTGGTTCAGGTCCGCGGTGTCGGGCTGCAGCGTGTCGGCGCGGGCCGCGGCGTCGATGACGGTGAGGAGACGCTCCTCGGGGTCCATCCTGTGCAGGTCCTCCAGCTCGACCTGCACGGGCCCGCCGGCCAGGGCGTGCATGAGCAGGACCGCGTCGTCCTCCAGGGAGGCGCGCAGGACGGGCTCGTCGGCGTCGGAGTAGAAGAGCACGACCAGCGGCACCTGCTCGCCCATGGCCCGCAGCCGCCTGGCGCTCTCCAGGGCGATGTTGCCGCCGATGCAGAACCCGCCGAGCACGTAGGGGCCGTGGGGCCGGATCTTGAGCAGGTGCGCGACGTAGTCGTCGACCATCTCCTCCAGCGTGGCGTGCGGCTCCTCGCCCGAGGCGAGCCCCGCGGCCTGGATGGCGTAGACGGGCTGGTCGGCGCCCAGGTGCCGGGTGAGCGGCAGGTAGCGGAAGACCTGCCCGCCGAGGGCGTGGAACAGGAAGATCGGCGTACGGTCACCGGCGGGCCTCAGCGGCACGATCCGCTCGGGAGCGCCGTCGTTGTCCTGCGGACGGCGCAGCTCGGCGGCCAGCAGCGCGACGGTGGGCGCGGTGAGCACGCTCGACAGCGCCACGTCCCTGCCCAGCTCCTTGCGCAGCCGCATCGTCAGGCGGAGCGCCAGCAGGGAGTGGCCGCCGAGGGCGAAGAAGTCGTCGTGGACGCTGACGGCGCGCACCCCCAGCGTCTCCTCCCACAGCACGGCCAGGCGCGCCTCGAAGGGATCGCGCGGCGGAACGTACCGCTCCCTTTCCTGCTCCCCAGGGGCGGGCAGGGCGGCCCTGTCGAGCTTGCCGTTGGCCGTGACGGGCAGGCTCTCCAGCGCCACCCATGCGCCGGGCACCATGTGCTCGGGCAGCCGCCCGCGCAGCCGTACGGCGAGCGCGGCCCCGTCGATCTCCGAGTCGGGGTCGAGGACCACGTAGCCGACCAGCCGCTCCTGCCTCAGCGTCACCACCGCCGCGCGGACCTCCGGCTGCGCGGCGAGGACGGCCTCGATCTCGCCCAGCTCGACACGCTGGCCGCGGATCTTGACCTGGAAGTCGGATCTGCCGAGGTACTCCACCTCGCCGCCCGGCAGCCATCTGGCCACGTCGCCCGTGCGGTACAGGCGCGAGCCAGGCGGGCCGTAGGGGTCGGGCACGAACCGCTCGGCCGTCAGGGCGGGCCTGTTGACGTAGCCGCGGGCCAGCTGGACACCGCCCAGGCACAGCTCACCTGGCGTGCCGACCGGCACGCGCTCGCCGCGCGCGTCGAGGACCTCCATGCGGGTGTTGGCGATCGGCCCGCCGATGGGCACGGACGGCTCGCCCGGCGCGCAGGCGTGCCAGGAGACGTCCACCGCCGCCTCGGTCGGGCCGTACAGGTTGTGCAGCTCGGTCTGGGGGAGGCGCTCGAGGAAGCGTCCGGCCAGGTCGGCGCCGAGCGCCTCGCCCGAGCAGATCACCCGCCGCATCGTCTCGGGCAGCTGGGGCTCGTCCAGGAAGACTGCCAGCATCGAGGGGACGAAGTGCAGGGTGGTGATCCGCTGCGAGGTGATCAGCGAGGCCAGGTAGGCGCTGTCCTTGTGCCCGTCGGGCCGCGCCACGACCAGGCCCGCGCCGACCATCAGCGGCCAGAACAGCTCCCACACCGACACGTCGAAGCCGATGGGCGTCTTCTGGACGACCCTGTCGGCGTGGGTGAGCGGGAAGGTCTGCTGCATCCAGCGCAGGCGGTTGACGATCGCCCTGTGCGAGACCCCGACGCCCTTCGGCCGTCCTGTCGAGCCCGAGGTGAAGATGACGTAGGCGAGGGCGTCGGGATGGACCTCGGGCAGCGGGCCCGCGGGGTCGGCGGCGGGGCCGTCCACGCGCAGCGCGACGCCGTCGGGCAGCAGGGCCGCGGTGCCGGCGTCCGCGAGCACCGTCCGCGCGCCCGCCTCCTCGATCATGTAGGCGAGCCGGTCGGCGGGCAGCGAGGGCTCCAGCGGCAGGTAGGCCGCGCCCGCGCCGAGCACGCCCAGCAGCGCGGGCAGCAGGTCGGGGCCGCGGTCCATGCACACGCCGACCACGTCGCCCTGGACCGTCCCCGCCGCGACCAGCAGGTCGGAGACGGCGCGGGCGCGCGCCGCCAGCTGCCGGTAGGTGAGCCAGACGCCGTCGTAGCAGACGGCGGGCGCGGTGGGCGTGCGCAGCGCCTGCGCGGCGACGATCTCGTGCAGCGACGCGGCGTCGTACGGCAGGGCGGTGTCGTTCCACCGCTCGATCGAGGCCGCGTCCCGCTCCAGGTAAAGGCCGGAGGGCCGGGGATCGGCACCGGTGTCGACGGCCTGGCGCAGCGCGGTCAGGTAGTGGTCCCTGATCGCGGCGACCTGCTCGGCGTCGAACTGGTTCCTGTCGTAGGCGATCGCCAGCTCGAACCCCCCGTGCTCCCTCGCGCGGGTGAAGCTCGTCGCGAACGGCAGGTCGGTCTGCTCGAAGAACTCCTGGTCCACCACCTCGATGCCGGGCATCCCCCGGTAGACGTGGAAGTCGCGGAAGTCGAACAGCACGTCGAGCAGCGGCGCGCGGCCCGAGGCGCGCTGAATCTCGAACAGCGGGTAGCGCCGGTGCGGCATCAGCGCCACCTCGGCGTCGAACACCCTGCGCACCAGCGCCGCCCAGCTGGGCGCCGTGACGTCGATCCGCAGCGGCACGGTGTTCAGGAACAGCCCGAGCACCTCCTCGCCGGCCTCGCTCTCCGGACGGCCGTGGGTGACCAGCCCCGTCATCACCTCGGGCGCGCCGGTCACCAGCGCCAGCACGCGCAGGTGGACGGCCAGCAGCACGGTGCGCAGCGGCACCCGCAGGGACCTGGCCGCCTGCTCCAGCTCGGCCAGCAGCGCGGGGGGCACCGGCTCGCGCAGCACCTCGACGAGGCTCTCGCCCTCCACCCCGTGGCCACGCAGGCGCGGGATGCGGGTCTCCGGCGCGTCGGCCACCCGCTCGCGCCAGAACGCCTGCGACGCCTCCGAGGCGAGGGCCGCGCGCTCGGCCGCGACCAGCTCCCTGAAGCCGGCCGAGGGCGCCGTCACGGGGAGCGGGTCGTGGGAGAGGTGAGCGTGGTAGCGGCGGAACAGCTCGGTGATCAGCGCCGCCACACTCCACCCGTCGAGGATCGCGTGGTGGAAGCTGAGGCTGAAGGCGAAGTGCCCGTCGGCGAGCAGGTGCACATGGCACCTGGCCAGGGGCGGCGCCGACCAGTCGAACGGGCGTCGCTTCTCCCCCTCCGACCACTCCTTGACCCGCTCGCCCGCCTCGGGGTCGCAGGACAGATCGGTGACCTCCAGCGGGATGACCGCCGAGCGGTGCACCAGCTGCACAGGCTCGCTGAACCTGGTGAGATCCATCGAGGTGCGCAGCACCGGATGCCTGGCCGCCAGCTCGGCGAGCGCGGCCTCGAACGACTCCCTGTCGAAGTGTCCGCGCAGCGTGACGGTGGTCAGGTCGTGGTAGGTGAGCGCGCCGGGTTCGTAGGCGCTGTGATAGAGCATTCCAGCCTGCAACGTGGCCAGAGGGTAGGCGTCCTCCAGGCCGCTTGCCGCCCCCGTCGTGACCGTCATTCCGCCTCACCTTCCAGCATCAGCGCCAAGTCCTCGGGGTTGAGCAGCCCGAAGGCCGCGACCTGCGTCTCCGGCGGCGGCGCCGCCTCCGCCACGGTCAGGCGCGCGGCCAGCTCGCCGAGCGTCTGGTGGAGGAACAGCTGCTCCAGCCGTACGGCATAGCCCGCCGACCGCAGCCGGGCGACCACCTTCAGGCTGCGGATGGAGTCGCCGCCGACGGCGAAGAAGTTGTCATGTGCCGAGACCTGCTCGAGCCCGAGCACCTCACGCCATGCGGCGGCGACGGCGAGCTCGGCGGGCCCCTCGGGTTCGGCGTGCGCGGCCGCCGCCTGGCTCAGCGGGCGGGGCAGCGCCTTCCTGTCGAGCTTGCCGCTGCGGGTGAGGGGCAGCACGTCCATCAACACCCAGCTGGTGGGGATCATGTGGTCGGGCAGCAGGCGCGCCAGCCGCTCACGCCAGCCGTACGGGTCCGCTTCGCCCTCCGGCACCACGTGACCGCCCTCCGGCACCACGTGGCCGCCCTCAGGTGCTGCCTGGCCGGCCGCTTCCCGCACCACGTAGCCGACGAGGCGCAGGCCTGCGCCGTCCTCGACCGCGTGGGCCGCCGCCGCGCGCACGCCCGGCAGCCCCGCCATGGCCGCCTCGATCTCGCCCAGCTCCACCCGCATACCGCGGATCTTGACCTGGAAGTCGGACCTGCCGAGATACTCGATCTCGCCGTCGGGCCGCCACCTGGCCAGGTCGCCCGTGTCGTACAGGCGGGCGCCCTCCTGGCCGTAGGGGTCGGGGACGAACCGCTCGGCGGTCAGCCCCGGCCTGCCCGCGTAGCCTCGGGCGAGCTGGACACCGCCGATCCACAGGGTGCCAGGCACGCCGACAGGCACGCGGTTCAGCCGGTCGTCGAGGATCTCCAGGCGGGTGTTGGCGATGGGCCGCCCGATGGGAACCACGCGCTCGCCAGGCCCGCAGGCGTGCCAGGAGACGTCCACCGCCGCCTCGGTCGGGCCGTACAGGTTGTGCAGCTCGGCGGAGGACAGGCGGTCGTGGAAGCGGTCCGCCAGCTCGGCGGTCAGCGCCTCTCCCGAGCAGACGACCCTGCGCAGCGTCCCTGGCAGCCGCGGCTCCTCCAGGAAGGCGTCCAGCATGGACGGCACGAAGTGCGCGGTGGTGACACCCTCGGCCTCGATCAGACCCGCCAGGTAGGCGGGGTCCGCGTGCCCGCCGGGCCTGGCGACGGCCAGGCCCGCGCCGGTCATGAAGGGCCAGAACAGCTCCCACACCGACACGTCGAAGGAGAAGGGCGTCTTGTGCAGCACGCGGTCGGCCCCGGTCAGCCCGAAGGTGTCCTGCATCCAGAGCAGCCGGTTGACGATCGCGCGGTGGGAGACGCCGACGCCCTTCGGCCTGCCCGTCGAGCCCGAGGTGTAGATCACGTAGGCGAGGGCGTCGGCGGGGACGGTGACGCCCGGCGGGGCGGGGTCCTCGGTGCCGATGGCGTCGCCGTCGCGGTCGAGCAGCACGTGGACGACGTCGTCGGGCAGCGAGCCCGACGACCGGCCTGTCGAGATCACCAGCCGCGCGCCGGCGTCGGCCGTCATGAAGGCCAGCCGGTCGCGGGGATGGTCGGGCTCGAGCGGCAGGTAGGCCGCGCCCGCCGCGAGGACGGCGTGGACGGCGACCACCAGGTCGGTCCCGCGCTCCAGGCACACGCCGACCACCTGGTCGCACCCGGCCCCGAGCGCGCGCAACCTCCTGGCCAGCCGGTTCACCCTGGCGGCGAACTCCTCGTAGGTGATCCACCCGGCCCCGTCGAAGCTCAGCGCGGGCGCGTGCGGGGCGCGCGCGACCTGGGCGGCCACGAGCTCGTGCAGTGCGGCGCGGGGCTGCTCGGCGGCCGTGTGGTTGGCCCGCTCGATGATGGCCAGCTCGCCTGGGGTGAGCAGAGCGGCGTCGGCGACGGGGGCCGCCGGGTCGGCGACCGCGGCCGCCAGCAGCGCGCGGAAGTGGTCGGCCAGGCGCCGCATCCTGTCGTCGTCGAACAGGTCGGTGGCGTAGTCGAGGACGCACAGCAGCGATCCGTCCGCCCGCTCCTCGACGACGAACCCGAGGTCGAACATGGCAGTGCCGGGGCGGACGTCGCGGCGCTCCAGCGTCAGGCCGTGGCCGTCGCCCGGCAGGTCGGGGGTGTTCTGGTAGGCGAGCATGACCTGGAACAGGGGGTTGCGCGACAGGTCCCGCCTGACGTCCAGCTCGTCCACCAGCACCTCGAAGGGCAGTCCCGCGTGCTCGAAGGCGCCGAGGACCGTGTCGCGGGTGCGGCGCAGCAGCTCGGTGAAGCTCGGCTCGCCCGACAGGTCGCCGCGCAGGACGAGTGTGTTGAGGAACAGGCCGACCGTCCCGTCGAGGGAGGGGTGCGGCCTGACCGACATGGGCGTGCCGAGCGGGATGTCCTGCCGTCCCGTGTAGCGGGACAGCAGGGCCTGCAGCCCCGCCACGAGCGCCATGAACGGGGTGGCCCGCTGCTCGGCGGCCAGCGCGCGCAGGCCGTCGGCGAGGTCGCGGTCCAGCTCGAACAGCAGCCGCGCCCCCTCGTGGGTCCGCAGCGGCGGCCTCGGCCTGTCGGCGGGCAGGTCGAGCACGTCGGGCAGGTCGGCGAGCGCCTCGCGCCAGTAGGCGAGGTCGTCGCCCGCGGGCTGCTCGCGCCGCCACTCGACGTAGTCGGCGTAGCCGACCATGGGCTCGGGCGGGCGCTGCCCCGCGTACAGCTCCAGCAGCTCGTTGAGCAGGATGGCCACCGACCAGCGGTCGGCGAGGAGGTGGTGGAGGGTCAGCACCAGCCGGTGCTCGTCCTCCGCCACCCTGATGAGCAGGGCGCGGACCAGCGGTCCCGTGGTCAGGTCGAAGCGGAAGGCCGCCTCCGCGAGCTCGACCGCGTCCGCCTCCCGCTCGGTCAGCTCCGTGACGGTCAGCCTGGGCCGTGAGGGGCCGGGGTGCTGCCAGGGCTCGCCGTCCAGGACCGTGACGACGTGGCCGAGGACGGGGTGCCTGTCCACCAGGGCGTCGAAGGCCGCGGCCATGGCGGCGGGGTCGAGCGGCCCCCCCGATCCCGTACGCCCACGAGAGCGTGTAGGCGGGATTGCCGGGGTCGAGGCTGTCGATGATCCACAGGCGGCGCTGGGCGTCCGACAGGGGCGCGGGCGCCGACGGGTCGGGCCTGCGCGGGATGGACGGCGGCTCGAGCGGTTCGGCCTCGCCTGGCCCCAGCTCGAGCACGGCCAGGGCCTGCGCCTCGACGGTGGTCGCCTCGAAGCAGCGGCGCAGCGGCAGATCCACGCCGAACTCCTCGAAGACGCGGCTGACCAGGCGGACGGCCAGCAGCGAGTGCCCGCCCGAGGCGAAGAAGTCGTCGCGCACGCCCACGTGGTCCCTGCCGAGCAGCTCGGCCCAGATCGCGCACAGACGCTTCTCCGCAGGGGTGCGCGGCTCGACCCGCTCGGCGCTCTCGACGGCCCGCGGCGGCGGGAGGGCCGCCCTGTCGAGCTTGCCGCTGGGCATCACGGGGAAGGCGTCCACCGCCACGAAGGCGGCGGGGATCATCGCCTCCGGCAGCCTGGAGCGCAGGTGCGCGCGCAGCTCGCCGGTCATGCCTGCGGGCCCCTCCTGTCCTGCCCAGTCGAGGTAGCCGACCAGGCCGCGACCGCCGGGGGCGTCGTCGCGCACCGTCACCACCGCGCGCCGTACCGAGGGGTGCTCGGCGAGCACGGCGGCGATCTCGTCGGGCTCGATCCGCACGCCGCGGACCTTCACCTGGTCGTCCAGGCGGCCCAGGTACTCCAGCGTTCCTTCGGGCCGCCATCTGACGAGGTCGCCCGTGCGGTAGAGGCGGCCGCCCGCCGTGCCGAACGGGTCGGGCACGAACCGCTCGGCGGTCAGCCCGGGGCGGCCGTGGTAGCCGCGCGTCACGCCCGCGCCGCCGAGCAGCAGCTCGCCCGGCACGCCCACGGGCACGGGGCGCAGGTGGCCGTCGACCACGTAGGCGGTCGTGTTGGCCACCGGCCCTCCGATGAGCATGGTGGTCGCGTCGTGCGGCACCCGGTAGGCGGTCGACCAGATCGTGGTCTCGGTGGGGCCGTAGAAGTTCCACAGCTCCCCCGCGACCCGCAGGAGGTCTGCGGCCAGGTCGGCGGGCAGCGGTTCGCCTCCGCAGATGACGCGCGGCAGACCGGACGGCAGCTCGGGCAGCGCCAGCCCCGCCACCGAGGGGGTCAGCTGGACCAGGTCCACCTCGGCCGCCGCGGCCCTGACCTGCTTCGGTGTGCGCGCGGCGTCCTCTGGCGCGATCACCAGCGTGCCGCCGGACAGCAGCGGAGTGAAGATCTCCAGCGCGGCGATGTCGAACGACAGCGAGGTCATCAGCAGCGCGCTGCCGCCCCCGAGGGTGCGGACGACGTCGGTGACCAGGTTGACCACGCCGCGATGCGGCACCTGCACACCCTTGGGACGGCCCGTCGAGCCTGAGGTGTAGATCAGGTAGGCCAGGTGGTCCTGGGTGACGGTGGGCAGCGGCCCCTCGGGCGCGGGCGGGCGCCGGTCGAGCAGGAGCTCCTCAGGCCGCGTGCCGGGCAGGCGGTCGAGGAGGGACGAGTGGGTCAGCAGCAGGGCCGCGCCCGAGTCGGACAGGAGGTAGGCGAGCCGTTCCGCGGGATAGGCGGGGTCGAGAGGCAGGTAGTGCGCGCCCGCCCGCAGCACGGCCAGCAGCGCGACGATGAGGTCGGCGTCACGCGGCAGGCACAGCGCGACGCACGACTCGACGCCCACGCCACGCGCGGCCAGCAGCCTGGCGAGGGCCTCCGCCCGGGTGACCAGCTCGGCGTAGGTGAGCTCCTCGCCCTCCATGGTCTTCACGGCGATCGCGTCGGGCGTGCGCTTGGCCTGCTCGGCGACCAGGTCGTGCAGCGGCAGCCCCGGGTACGGCGCGGCGGTCGCCGTCCAGTCGTCGAGCATCCGCCCGCGCTGCTCGTCCGACATGAGCGGCAGCTCCGACAGCCGCAGCCCGGGATCGGCGGCCACGGCGGCGAGCAGGAGCCTGTAGGCGCCGGCCAGGCGGGCGACGCTCTCCTCGTCGAACAGCTCGGTGCTGTACTCGAGCCAGAGCCCTGCGCCCTCACTCGACCTGACGACGTCCATGCTCAGGTCGAGCTGGGCGGTGCCGTTGGGGAAGCGCCCCCTGACCTCCAGCGGCAACAGGTTGAAGCCCACCTGGAAGAGGGGGGTGCGGCTGGGGTCGCGTTCCGGCTGGAGCGCCTCGACCAGCCGGTCGAAGGGCGCCTCCGCGTGGTCGAGCGCCTCGAGCACGGTCGTCCTCACCCGCTCGAGCAGCTCGCCGAAGGAGGGGTCGCCGCCGAGATCGGTCCGCAGCACCAGCGTGTTGATGAACATGCCGATCAGCGGCTCGACCTCGGGAAGGTCCCTGCCCACCACCGGCGAGCCCACCGCGACGTCGTACTGGTCGGCGTGACGGGCCAGCAGCGCCTTGAACCCCGCGAGCAGCACCATGAACAGCGTCGCGCCGCGCCGCCTGGCCAGCGCCTCCAGATCGTCGACCAGCTCGGCGGGCAGGCTCAGGTGGTATTCGGCTCCCTCGTGGCCGCGGACGGCGGGCCGGGGTCTGTCCGTGGGCAGGCCCAGATCCCGTGGCAGCCCCGCCAGCCTCTCTCGCCAGTAACCGATCTGCTCGGCCAGCACGCCCTGGGCCAGGTGCTCGCGCTGCCACACCGCGTAGTCGGCGTACTGGATGGCCAGGTCGGGCAGCTCGTGGGGCCGCCCCTGCGCCAGCGCGGCCTCGATCTCCAGTAGCTCGTTGACGAAGGTCGGCCCCGAGCTGGCGTCGAAGACCGCGTGGTGGACGACGAACACCAGCCGCTGGTCGCCCTCGGCCAGCCGGACCATGCGCGCCCGCCACAGCGGCGCCTGGTCCAGCTGGAAGGGCAGCCTGGCGTCCGCGCCCGCCAGCGCGTCGAACTCCCTCTCGGCCTGCTCGGACGGCAGGCCGCTGAGGTCGGTGTGGGCGAGGGTGACCGGCAGCTCGGCCATGACCACCTGGACGAGGCTCCCGTCCTCGACGGCCAGGGCCGTGCGCAGCGTCTCGTGCCGCCTGACCATCTCCCCCAGCGCCCTGGCGCACCTGTCGTGATCGGCGCCGTCGGGCAGGTCGATCACGATGTTGACGTGGTGCACAGGCACGTCGGGGTCGAACCTGGACAGGAACCACAGGCGTTCCTGCGCGTAGGAGGCGGGAAAGACGTATGAGCCGCTCACCTGTCGTTCCTCCTACCGCCCCATGGCCTCACGCAGGCTGCGCGGCCGCATGTCGGTCCAGACCTGCTCGATGTGGTCCAGGCACTGCTGCTTGCCGCCGGCGAAGCCGGCCTCCCGCCAGCCGTCGGGCACCGGTCTGCCCGCGAACCAGATGGAGTACTGCTCCTCGTCGTTGACCACGACCTTGTACTCACCGTCGCGCATGTCACGCCCTTTCCTGCCTGGGCAGCCTGGTCAGGGCCACCTGCTTGACCGGTTGCTGGCCGCGCAGCTCCTCCACCAGCGAGGCCATGCCCGCCACCGTCGGCACCTGGAAGAGGCTGCGCATGGGCAGCCTGACGCCGATCTTCTTCCTGATGAGCGCGATGAGCTGGACCGCGACGAGGGAGTTGCCGCCCAGCTCGAAGAAGTCCTGCTCGACGCTGACCTGCCTGGCGCCGAGCACCTCGCCCCACAGGCCCGCCAGCGTGCTCTCCAGCTCGTTGCGCGGCGCGACGTGGTCCTCGTCCAGCGCGTGGGCGCCGTTGGCGGCCGCCGCGCCGTCCAGCTCCTCGGCGACGGTGTCCTGGGTCAGCTCGCGCACCCCGGCGACGAACTCGGGCAGCGGGGTGGCGTTGACCACCACCTGGGTGCCGAGCCCGACGGCCAGCAGCCTGCGGAAGGCGTCGGCGCCGTCTGCGGGCGAGATGCCCGCCTTGGCCCCGTCCAGGTCCACCGCCACGCCGGCGGCCGCGGACTCCTCGGCGACGGCGCGGTCCTCGACGCTCTCCTTCGCTCCCTCGCCGACCGTCTGGGTGACCGACTCCCTGTCGATCCTGCGGAGCACGAAGTCGGAGATCGTCAGGATCTTGCCGCCGTCGTCGTCGTAGAGGGTGAAGTCGACGGCGACGATCTCGGCGCTGCCCGTGTCGCGCTGGATGGCGTGGCTCCACACCCGTCCAGGGACGGGGGCGTGCACCACGATCCTGCCGTAGCCGATCGGCAGGAAGCTGTGGTCGTTCGTGGCGCCCAGGAACGCGGTCGCCTCGTCCAGCAGCGCTGGGTGGAAGACGAACCCGTCGATCTCGGCCGCCACCTCGGGGCCCGCCTCCAGCCTGGCCAGTGCCTCGTTCTGCCCGAGGTAGACCGAGCGCAGGCTGGTCCACCTGGGGCCGAAGGACAGCAGGCCCGAGGCGGAGGAGAACACGTGGGCGATGTCGTCGCTGCTGGCGTGTGAGCAGCGGGCGCGCACCTCTGCCAGCTCGGCGGCGTGCTCCTGGCCACCGCGGATCCAGCTCGCCGCTCCTCTGGCGTGCTGGCGCGATCGCCCGCCGACGACGCTGACCACCTCGAAGTCCATGCCGTCGCCGCTGGGCGTCAGCTGCACGCGCAGCTCGGCGGCGCCGCCGTCGGCCACGGGCATGGGCGCGACGAAGGCCACGTCGCGCAGCTCGACCTCGTAGCCGGGGCCGGGGCTCGGCACGGCGTCCTGGAAGGCGGCGCGGGCGCTGTCCAGGTAGACGGTGCCCGGCATGACGGGCACCTGCGCCATGCGGTGCTCGTCCAGCATCCAGTGGGTGTCGGGGGCGACGGTCCCGCCGTACCAGGGGGTGCGGCCAGGGGTCTCGTGCCTGTGGGACAGGACGGGGTGGTCGAACGGGGTGACCCGGTCGCCTCGCTGCAGCGCGCGGAAGGCGACGGGGGCGGCGACCTCGGCCGCCATGCCGACCTCCAGCCAGGCGCCCCAGTTCACCGACAGCACCCTGCCAGGCCAGGTGTGGGCGTAGGCGTCCATGAAGTTGTTGGCGGCGCAGTAGTCCACCTGGCCGAAGCCGCCCGCGACGGCCGTCACCGACGAGCACAGCAGCACGAAGTCCAGGTCGAGGTCGCCGAAGACCTCGCGCAGCGCGAGCGTGCCCGCCAGCTTGGGCGCCATGACGAGGTCGGCGGCCTCGCGCTCCTTCACCTCGGCCATGCCGCCGCCCGGCAGCCCCGCGGCGTGCACGATGCCGTCGACGCGGCCGAACCTGCCGAGGGCCGCCGTCCTGACCTCGCGCAGGCTCGCGGGGTCGGTGACGTCGGCGGCCATGACGAGCACCTCGGCGCCTGCCGACTCCATCCTGCGGACGGCGCGGACGGCGCGGCCCGTGCGGTCGTCGGCGCCTTCGAGCGCGTCCCATCCGTCGCGCGGCGGCAGCCCCGACCTGCTGATCAGCACGAGCCTGGCCCTGACCTTGGCGGCCAGGTCCTCGGCCAGGGTCAGGCCGATGCCGCCGAGCCCTCCGGTGATGACGTAGACGCCCTCCTCGCGCAGGCCCGCCGGCTCGCCGTCGAGCGGGGCCACGGGCACCTGCTGGTAGCCGCGCACCCAGCGGCGGCCCGCCCGCAGGGCCACGGGGGACGGCGGCACGCCCTCCTCGGGCTCCTCCGGAACGGCGGTCAGCTCGGCCAGCAGGGGGGTGGAGTCGTAGACGGCGTCCTCGAGGTCGATGTGGCGCACCGACAGCCAGCGCGCCTCCAGGGGGACGACCTTGGCGATGCCGGCCACCGTGGCGTGCTCGGGCCTGTGGAGGTCGTGGCCCGTGACGCTCTGCGTGCCCGCGGTGACGACGTCGAGGTGGACGTCGTGCTCGCGTTCGACCTGGGCGAGGGCCTGGACCAGGTCGAGCAGGCTGTGGAAGCCCGCGTCCTGGGCGGCCAGCGTCTGCCGTACGCCGTCGGCGGGCTCGCCGTCGAGGGCCCAGGCGTGGACCACCCGTGCGGGGACCCCTGTCTCGGCCAGCAGCGCCTCGTAGTCCTCGCGTCGTCCCGGCCTGATCGTGATCGTGCCGTCGGCGGCCACGCCGTAGGTCTCGCCCCTGACCACGGGCACCACGTCGGCGCCCGCCGACCGCAGCGCGGCCACCATCGGCTCGGCGGCGGGGCCGGCGAAGACGAGGCAGCGTCCGCTCCACGCGGCCGTGGTCTCGGTGGTGGTCGCGGTGAGGGCGACGGGGGCCTGCCGCCACGCGGGGACCGAGTACCACTCCTCGGGAGCGAGCGCGCCGGCGCGCGGTGAACGCGGGTAGACCAGCTCGGGGTCGATGGTCGTCTGGACCCAGTGGTGGGTGCGCTCGTAGGGGTAGCCGGGCAGCGGCACCCTGCGGGCGGGCTCACCGAGAGCGTCGGCGTCGAGCTGGACGCCCGAGGTCCACAGCGCGCCCGCCGCGGCGTAGAGCACCTCGAGGTCCTGCTTCGGGTCGGCGGGGCCGGGCAGGCTGGCCAGCGGCGCGGGCCCGGTGCGCGGCAGCTGGGTCCTGGCGAGACCGGCCAGCTGCCTGCCGGGGCCGCACTCGACCAGCCGCCACTCCCCTTCGGCGGCGAGCGTCGCCACGCAGTCGCCGAACCTGACGGCCTCCCTCAGGTGGCGCGTCCAGTAGGCGGGGTCGACCGCCTCCTCCGCGGTGATCCAGGTGCCGGAGACGTTGGACAGGAACGGCCTGCTCGGCGCGTGACGCGCCGCCCTGGCGACGACGTCGTGGAACTCGCCGAGAATGGGGTCCATCATCGGCGAGTGGAAGGCGTGGGAGGTGCGCAGCATGGTGCGCCCGACGCCCGCCTCCTCGAGACGGGCGGAGAACTCCTCGACCAGCGTGGTCGGTCCGGCCACCACGCAGCTGCCAGGCCCGTTGACGGTGGCGATGGACAGGCCGTCGGGCAGCTGCCCGCGCACCTCGTCCTCCTCCATCCTGACGGCGAGCATGGAGCCTTCCGGCATGCTCTGCATCAGCCTGCCCCTGGCCGCGACCAGGCGCAGGGCGTCGGACAGGTCGAAGACGCCCGCGAAGGTGGCGGCGACGTACTCGCCGATGCTGTGGCCGACCATCGCGGCCGGTTCCACGCCCCACGAACGCCACAGGCTCGCCAGCGCCCATTCGACGGTGAACAGCGCGGGCTGGGTGAGCGAGGTCTGACGCAGCCGCTCGTCGGCCCGCTCGCGCTCGCCGTCCTCGGGGAACAGCAGGGTCCTGATGTCCAGATCCAGCTCGTCGCGCAGGATCTCGGCGCACTCGTCGACGGCGGCCGTGAAGACTGGCTCGGTGCGGTACAGCTGCGCGCCCATGCCCGCGTACTGCGCGCCCTGGCCCGAGAACAGCCACGCCACGCGCGGCTTGCCCGCCTTGCCCTTGACCAGGCGGCGCGGGTCGGTCAGCGCGGCGACCGCGTCGGCGGCGTCGGTGGCGACCACCGCGGCGCGATGGGTCATCTCGCGCCGCCCCTTGCGCAGCGTGAACGCCACGTCCGCCAGGTCGATCCCGGCCCCGTCGAGGCGGTCGGCCAGTCTCCGCACGGCGGCCTCCAGCGCGCTGGAGGTGCGGGCCGACACCTGCAGCAGGTGGGCGGAGCGCGGCTGCGTCGTGGGCACGGGGGCGGGCGGCGCCTGCTCCATCACGACGTGGGCGTTGGTGCCGCCGATGCCGAAGGAGCTGACGCCCGCGCGCCGGGGGAAGCCGTCGGTCTCCCACTTGGTGAGTGAGGAGGCGACGTAGAAGGGGTTGGTGCCGAAGTCGATGCGCGGGTTGGGCTTCTCGAAGTTGATCGTCGGCGGGATCATGCCGTGTTCGAGCGCCAGGACGGTCTTGATGAAGCCCGCGATGCCCGCGGCGGGGCCGAGGTGGCCGATGTTGGTCTTCACCGAGCCGATGCCGCACCAGCCGGCCTCGTCGGTGCCGCTGCCGAACACGTTGGACAGGGCGGCCACCTCGATCGGGTCGCCGAGGGAGGTGCCGGTGCCGTGGGCCTCCACGTAGGTGACGGTGCGCGGGTCGACCTGGGCGACGCCGAGCGCGAGCGAGACCGCGGCGGCCTGACCCTCGGCGCTGGGCGCCGAGAAGCCCACCTTGGTCGCGCCGTCGTTGTTGATCGCGTTGCCCGCGACGACGGCGCGGATGTGGTCGCCGTCGGCGATGGCGTCGGACAGCCGCTTGAGCACGGCCACGCCGCCGCCTCCGCCCCAGATCGTCCCCGCCGCTCCGGCGTCGAAGGCCCTGCAGTGCCCGTCGGCGGCGTAGATGCCGTCCTGGTGGTACTGGTAGCCCCACTCGGCGGGCATCTCCAGCGAGACGCCGCCGGTCAGCGCCATGTCGCACTCACCCGCGCGCAGCGCCTCGCACGCCACGTGGATGGCGACCAGGGAGGAGGAGCAGGCCGTGTGCATCGTCACGCTGGGCCCGCGCAGATCGAGCTTGTAGGAGACCAGGGTCGCCAGGTAGTCGGGGTGGTTGCCGGTGAAGACCGCCAGGCTGCCCACAGAGGCGAACACCTTGCGGTTCGGCCTGATGTACATCCATTGGTACTCGTCCGAGCCGATGGTGCCGTAGACCCCGACCTCGCCCTGGTAACGCGAGGGGTCGTAGCCCGCGTCCTCCAGAGCGGTGTTGGACAGCTCGAGGAACATCCGCTGCTGCGGATCGCGCAGCTCGGCCTCTCGCGGCGACATCCCGAAGAAGGCGGCGTCGAGCGCGCCGTAGTCCTCGGCCACCGAGGCCGCCCGCACGAAGGTCGGGTCGTCGAGCAGGTAGTCGGGGACGCCGAGCGCCTCCTGCTCCTCACGGGTGTAGAACTTGACGGACTCCACTCCGTCGACCAGGTTGCGCCAGAACGCGGGCACGTCCTCGGCGCCTGGGAGGCGGCAAGCGATCCCGATGACCGCGATCGGCTCGACGGCCTGCTCTGGTTCGTGGTACGCCGGACCGGTCATTCCTTGTTCTCCTGTCTGGCCTGGTAAGGCCTGCGAGATGACGGTCGTGTCTGGCGCGCCGCGATGCGTCGGGCGGCACGCTCCGGTCCGGCCGTACGGCGCTCGCCATCGAGGTGGGCGGCGAGCGCGCGGACGGTCGGGAAGCGGAACAGATCGACGATGGGAACGTCCCTGCCGAGTGAGGCGGTGAGACGGGCCTGGACCTGGGCGGTGGCGAGCGAGTGCCCGCCGATCTCGAAGAAGTTCTCGTCGGCGGAGACCCTCGGCAGGCCGAGGACCTCCCTCCAGACGCCCGCGATCAGCCGCTCGGTGCCGGTGGCGGGCTCCTCTCCCCTGCGGGCAGCGGGCCGCGCAGCGGGGGCGGGCAGCGCGGCCCTGTCGATTTTCCCGTTGGGGGTCAGGGGGAGCGCGGGCAGCAGGATCAGGTCGGCGGGGAGCGCGTAGTCGGGCAAACTGCCTCTCAGATGCCGCTGTAACTCGCCCGCGTGCGTGGCCGCGCTCTCCGGTACCGCGTACGCCCGAAGCGCGGGCCCCGCCTGCTGGTCGACGGCCACGGCGACGGCGGCCCGCACGCCGGGATGGGCCAGCAGCGCGTGCTCGATCTCGCCCAGCTCGACCCGGTAGCCGCGGATCTTGACCTGGCCGTCGCTCCTGCCCGCGAGCACCACGCCGCCGTCGGGCTCGTACCTGCCGAGGTCTCCCGTCCGGTAGCGGCCGGTGACGCCGTCGGCCTCCACGGCGAAGCGCTCCTCGGTGAGCCGCTCGTCGAGGTACCCCTCGGCCAGCCTGCGGCTCCTGATCACGACCTCCCCCAGCTCGCCGACCGCGGCGGGGGCGCCGTCCGCCCCGAGCACGAGCAGCTCGGCGCCGTCGACGCCGTGGCCGACGGGCACGGGGTCGCCGCTGTCGCCCTTGGGCTGGCCGACGAGGTGCAACGCCTGGGTCTGCGGCGTCTCGGTGGTGCCGTAGGAGTTGACCATCCTGGCCCCTGGCGCGACTCTCGCGAACCTGGCGACGTCGGCCCAGGTCAGCCTGTCCCCGCCGAAGACGACCAGTCGCAGGTCGGGTAAGGCCACCCCGGCGGCGGCGATGAGCGTGGCCAGCTGCGGGGTCAGGTGGACGACGGTGACGGCGTGGTCGCGCAGCCACGCCGCGAGCTTGGCCGGGTCGCGGACGAGGTCGTGGCCTGGCACGCACAGGCGGGCGCCGAGGACGAGCGGGGTGAAGGCGTCACGCAGCAGCGGGTCGTGGGCCAGGCCTGCCAGCAGGGCGAAGGTGTCGTCCTCCGTCAGGCCGAGCGCGGTGGGATACCAGGCGAGGAAGCGGGCCAGCGGCCGCTCTCCCGCGCGGACCGGCTTGGGCTCCCCCGTGGATCCCGAGGTGAAGGACAGATACCCCTGCCGCTCGTACGGCACCGCCGCGCCGTCGTGGCCCTCGCCGCCTGGGCGAGGGAGCCAGGACAGTTCCTGCGGAACGGTGACTCCGGGACAGGCGATGAGGGCCTGGGCGCCGGCCGACCGCGCCTGCGCGGCCAGCCTCGCGGCGGGATGGGCGGCGTCGAGCACGGCCCAGCGGGCCCCGCCTGCCAGCACCCCCAGCAGCAGCGCGGGCAGCTCGCAGCGCCTGGTGGCCAGGACCGCGACCGTCTGCCCCTGCCGCACGGTCGCGGCCGTCGCCCTGACGATCTCGGCCAGGTCGGCGTAGGACAGCTCGCCTCCTTCGCCGCTCACCGCCACGCGTTCCGGATGGGCGTCCGCCCGCTCCAGGACGGTCTCGACGAGGCCGGGGCCGTCCCAGCCGGGAAGCGGCGCCCTCCCTTCGGGCAGGGCGGTGCCCGCGGGGCGGAGGGCGGCGTGCCGTACCGGGCGCTCGGGGGCGGCGACCAGGTCGCCGAGGAGGGTGAGGTAGCCCTCCAGCAGCGCCTCGATCCGTTCGGCGGCGAACAGCCTGGGGTTGTAGACGGCCTGCAGGACGTGCCTGCCCTGCCGCTCTCCGACGTACAGGGTGAGGTCGAACAGCGCCCCCGGCAGACCGGGCGGCAGCGGGGTGGCGCTCACCCCCGGCAGGTTCAGGCGCGGCTCGGTGAAGTCGTACATGTTGAACAGCACCTGGATCAGCGGGTTGCGCGACAGGTCGCGTCCAGGCCCGAGCCTGTCGACCAGCCGTTCGAGGCGCACGTCCAGGTGGGCGAGCGCCTCGGACAGCGTCGACTGGCAGCTCGCGACGTGCGCGGCGAACGCCTCGTCGTCCTCGATCCGCAGCCGCACCGGCAGCATCTGCACCAGGCACCCGGCCATCGGCTCCAGCACGGGGTCGCGGCGGTCGGCGACGGGGGTGCCGACGATCAGGTCGTGCCGGCCTGTCAGCCTCCGTAACTCCTGCCCGAAGGCCGCGAGCATGACCGCGTACGGCGTGGCCCCCAGGCCCGCGGCGAGCGCCCTGACGGCGGCGCTGGTCGAGACGTCCGCCTCGGCCGTGACGACCGCGCCCTCGAAGGTCTGCACGGCGGGGCGCGGATGGTCCCTCGGCAGGTCGAGCACGGTGGGGGCGCCGTCGAGCCGCGCGCTCCACCAGTCGAGGTCGGCGGCGGCCTCCTTCTCGGCGAGCCATGCGACGTAGCCGCCGAAGGAGGCGGGCAGCGCGGCGAGCGGCTCGCCCCGGTAGGCGCGCCCGAGGTCGTCGTAGAGCACCGACTGCGACCAGCCGTCGAAGACGAGGTGGTGGGCGGTGAGGGCCAGCACGTGCTCGTCGTCGGCGACGCGCAGCAGGAGCGCCCGCCAGAGCGGCCCCTTCGCCAGGTCGAACGGGGAGGCCGCCTCGGCCTGCAGCCTCTCGCGTAACCGCTCCTCGGTGACCTGCTCCACGGGAAGCGGCACCTCGCCCGGCGGGTCCACGGCGACGGCGGGGACCCCGCCCGACTGGGGCACGCGCCAGCGCAGCACCTCGTGGCGGCGGGCGACCGCGGCGAGGGCGGCGCGCAGCGCGTCGACGTCGAGCCTGCCCGACAGCCGCTGCGCCATCGCGATGTTGTGGACGGGTGTGCCCTGGGCCAGCCGTTCGACGAACCACATCCGCCGCTGGAGCGCCGACAACGCGGCGGGCGCCACGGCGGGCGGGTCGAGCAGCGGCGCGGCGGCCGCGGCGCGGACGGCGATGCCCGCCACCGTGCGGCCCGACAGGACGTCCTCGACGGAGATCTCCCTGCGCAGCCGCTCCCGCAGCCCCGCAGTGAGACGCATGGCCAGCAGGGAGTGGCCGCCCGCGGCGAAGAAGTCGTCGTCGGCGCCCGGCTCCCCCGTCTCGAACGTCGTGGCCCACACCGCCGCGACGGCCCTCTCCTCCACGCTCTCCGGCCGTCTGCCCGCCGCCTGCGCGGGGGACGCCTCGTGCGCGCGCAGCGCCGCCATGTCGATCTTCCCGCTCACCGTGATCGGCAGCACCGGCAGGCGGACCACCCTGGTGGGGACCATGTAGGAGGGAAGCGTCTGGAGGCAGTAGGCGCGCAGGTCCGCCACATCGGGGGCGTCCTCGGGCGCCAGGTAGGCGGTCAGCTCCTTCAGCCCGCCCGCGCCGGTGTCCAGGTCGACGACGGCGTGGCGGATCGCCTGGTGCGCGCGCAGCACGGACTCGATCTCGCCGATCTCCACGCGCTGTCCCTGGACCTTGACCTGGCGGTCCACCCTGCCGAGGAAGCCGATCGCGCCGTCGTCGCCGAGCACGACCCTGTCCCCCGTCCTGTACAGGCGGGCGCCGGGCGCTCCGTAGGGGTCGGGGACGAAGCGCTCGGCCGACAGGGCGGGCCTGTCCAGGTAGCCGCGGGCCAGTTGGGGGCCGCCGATGTAGAGCTCGCCCGGAACGCCGGGAGGGCAGGGCTCGAGCTCGTCGTCGAGGACGTGCGCGGTGCAGCCGGGAAGGGCGTGGCCGATCGGCAGCGGCCTGTCCCACTCGCCCTCGAGCTCCGTGCCGACCACGCACACGGTCGTCTCGGTCGGGCCGTACCAGTTGTGGAAGCGGCGCAGGCCCGGCCTGGACCAGCGGGCCACCTGCTCGGGTCCCGCCGGCTCGCCCGCGGTGAGCAGGTCGGTGAGGGAGGGCAGCCTGCCGGGGTCCAGGAGCGGCAGCAGCGCGGGCGGGATGGTGCCCCAGGTGACCTCGTGGCCTTCGAGGAAGCGCTGGAGGCGGGCGGGGTCCACCCTGTCCTCGTCGGGGACCAGCATGACCGACCCGCCCTCCGCCAGTGGGGCGAAGATGTCGAGCACGGACACGTCGAACCCGAGGGCGGCGAAGCCGATGGAGCGGCATCCCGCGCCGAGGTCGAACCGCCCTCCCGCCATCGTGACGAACGCGACCACCGACGCGTGGCTCACCACGACGCCCTTGGGCCTGCCCGTCGAGCCGGAGGTGTAGAGCACGTACGCCGCGCCGGCCTGATGGGTGTGGCGCGCGGGCGGTTCGGGCCCCTCGCGTCCGTCCGGCAGCAGGAGCCTGACGGGCGCGGCCGCCAGCTTCTTCTCGCCGCTCTCGTCGGCGACGACCACGTCGATCCCGGCGTCCTCGATGATCGTGAGGAGCCGCGCCGTGGGGTGCGACGGGTCGAGCGGCACGTACGCGCCGCCGGCCAGCAGCACGCCGAGCACCGACACCAGCAGGCCGGGTGTGCGCCTGGTGCAGACGCCGACGCGCACCTCGGGCCCCACCCCCTCCTCGCGCAGGCGGTGGGCCAGCGCGTTGGCGGCGCCGGTCAGCTCGCGGTAGGTCAGGCGCTCGTTCCACTGCCTGATCGCGACGGCGTCGGGGGTACGGCGGGCCTGGGCGGTGACCAGGTCATGCAGGAGCGGACTCGCCTTCATTTCGATCACCTGGTCCGGTCCTTCAGTGTGAAGAGCGCGAGCCTCGCGCTGCCGTACGGCACGGCCACGGCTCCCCGAGCCTCGCCCCGCGAGGTGTGCAGGGGCAGGTGGAGCACCTGCCAGCCCTGGACCTGCCAGGGGCCGGGGTCGCCGAGGTCGGGGAAGGGCTCGATCGCGGCGCCATGGCCCGCGCCCGCGATCAAGGCGCGCCTGGCGGTCACGGCGCGCTGCGCCAGCCAGTGCCTGTCCTCCTCCGCCGCGTCCTCGATCTGGTCACGCTCGGTGACGTCGAGCGCGGACAGGTCGACGGCCTCGGGCGTCGCGGCGGCCAGGCCCACGGCCACGCCCGCCGCCTGTGAAGCGGTCACGGCGACCAGGGCCAGCCCGTCGGCGTCGCAGGCGCTCGCCCGCACGTCGCCGCCGCCGTAGCGGCGCAGCACCTCGTCCACGCCCGCCGCGCTCTCACTCAGCCAGAGGTGGACCTCGTCCTGCTCGGGCGCGCCGACCTCGCCAGCCAGGTCGGCGGTGATCAGGCGGGCCAGCTCCTCGTGCGTGTCCTTGACGAACAGGTGGCCGCCGCGCACGGTTCTCAGCCCGAAGCCATGGGCGGTGTGCCGGGCCCAGCCCAGCATGTCGGAAGGGCCCACCTCCCCGTCGTCGACGCCCGCGAAGGCCACGATGGAGGTGTCCAGCGGGAGCTCGGGCGTGTAGCGGTAGCGCTTGATCCAGGCGAGGTCCGACCGGAGCAGGGGCAACATGAGCTCGCGGAGCTCGGGCTCCTCCCTCAGCTCGGCCATGGCGCCTGCTCGCCGTACCAGCTGGTCGATGAAGGCATCGTCGGGCAGGTCGGCGGTGGCGGCCAGCGGCACCCTGAGGTGCGGCGGGTGCGCGCCTCCCACGTACAGGCGCGTGGGCTGCGGCAGTCCGCGGCGGCGCAGCTCCCTGACCACCTCGAAGGCCAGGCGCGCGCCCATGCTGTGGCCGTACAGGGCGTAGGGGGCGCCCGTGGCGGGGGCGATCTCGTCGGCGACCTCGTGGACGGTGAACGCGGGCGGCTCGGACAGGCGGTTCTCCCTGCCGGGCAGTTGCAGCGGCACCACCTCCAGGCTCGCGAGGTCGCGCTGCAGCGGGGTGTAGGCGCTTGCGCCCCCGCCGGCGAAGGGGAGGCAGAACAGGGTGCGGGTGCGGCGCGCGGAGACCGGGTGGGGGTCGCGCGGAGCCGCGGTCAGCTGACCCGTGATGGCTGCGCACCTCCCTGGCCTGGGCGGGTGCCGTCCGCGGTCAGAAAGGACGTACAGGGCGTAGGTCGCGCAAGACAGAGATGCTTCATCGCCATGGTGCGGGGGCTCCTCGGCAAAAGCTGCAGAGAACTCTTTGAATTGAATCCCGTACGACTTAGTACGTCTTGCCCAAGTATTGGCGGTTTGCGGTCAGACCTCTTATATCCAGTCCTTACGGGCGGCGTCAACGGTCATTACCGCAGTCCGCAACTCGGCTGACACGTCCGACTCAGGGGCTTCACAGAACCTCTCCAGAGTGATAGTGCGCCCGAGTATGCGTCGGGACCAAACCAGAGATTCGGACAGGCTGATTCGCAGCCCCTCCGTGCAGGGAAACAAGGGGAATTCCCCCCTCTCGCCTGCGGAGGCGAAATGGACGCACCCAAGATCGTCATCCTGGCCCCTTCGTCCGGCTGCGACATCGACTCCGGGGAATCACCCGCTGTCAAGGAAGCGCCGCCGCGGGTCAGGCAGATCGTTTCGGTCTCTTTCCGCACGGTAGGACCACTTTCCACTGCGGACCGAAATCCATGCGCGAAAACAACCATGACTCCTTACCGAATTCATCTCGACATTCCTCAGTCATGCCCCGTCGAGTGATTCTTCTCCAAAAGGCGGGAATCACGAATGGCGCGAGCGATGCGGGCGATCACGACCACCCACCGCGCCCCTGCCACGTTTCAGCCCTGCCTAAAACGTTTGGCCGGAGCGTCGCAGGCTGATGAAGTCTCTCCTCATGAGCACACAACGTGACCGAGCACTGCTGTTCCGTTCGCTGCACGTCCCCGGGCGGCCGCTGCTGCTCGCCAACGCATGGGACGCGGCCAGCGCCATGGTCGTCGCCGCCGCCGGCGCGTCCGCCGTCGCCACGACCAGCGCGGGCGTCGCCTGGAGCCTCGGCTCCCCCGACGGCGACCGCCTGGGAGCCGCCGCCGCCCGCGACCTGGTCGCCAGGGTCGCCGCGGGCGTCAGCGTGCCGGTCAGCGCCGACATCGAGGGCGGTTACGCGCAGGACGCCGAGGGGGTCGGGCGGACCGTGCGGGAGGTGCTGGCCGCCGGCGCCGTGGGCGTCAACCTGGAGGACGCCGACCGCACCGGCGCCGCCCCGCTGCGCACGATCGAGGAGCAGACCGCGCGGCTGGCCGCCGCCCGCGCCGCCGCCGACGAGGCCGGGATCCCGATGTTCCTCAACGCCCGCGTCGACACCTACCTCGGCGGGAGCGCCGACCTCGGCGAGACGCTGGAGCGCGCGACCGCCTACGTCGAGGCCGGAGCGGACGGCGTGTTCGTGCCGGGCCTGCTCGATCTCCCCGCCCTCGCGACCCTGGCGGGCAAGGTCGGCGCGCCCCTCAACGTGCTCGCCGGGTTCGGCGCGCCTGACGTGGCGGCGCTCGCCGCCCAGGGGGTGGCCAGGATCAGCCTCGGCTCCGCCGTCGCCGAGGCCGCCTACGGCGTCGCCAGGCGCGCGACCGAGGAACTCCTCCGCTCGGGCACCTACACCGCGCTGGACGGCGCCATCCCCTACCCGGAGCTCAACGCCCTCCTGGACGCGCGCGGCTGAGCCGCCACGGCCGGGCCTTCCAGCGCCTCCCTCGACATTCGGAGGGTACATAACGGACAATAGGGATGGTTGGAAGGGCTGCCCACCGCGTGACGCTGTTCCCGGATAGTGCGGGGACGGGAGGATTATGGAGAGCAGCTACCGGTCTCCTCTGCGTGTCGATCTCCTGGGCGGTTTCCGGCTTCAGGCAGGGGACGACCAGGTCACCCTGCCAAGTGGTTCGGAACGCCTCCTGGCGTTCGTCGCCCTGTGCCGCCAGAGCGTGCCCAGGAACCTCATCGCGGGAACCCTCTGGCCCGAGGCGTCGGAGCGGCGCGCGTACGCGAGCCTGCGATCGGCGCTGGCCCGCCTGAACGGGGCGGGGCGGCGCATGCTCGACATCGGTGTGACCGAGATCCGGCTCTCGCCCGACACCGACGTGGACATCGATCACGCCCGCTCCCTGGCGCTGCGGATCCTCGATCGCACCGCGCCGACCCCTGACGAGGACCTGAGCCCCTCGGCCGTCTCCGTGCTGTCGTCTGGCCTGCTGCCGGGCTGGTACGACGACTGGGTCCTCGCCACGGCGGAGGAGTGGCACCAGCAACGCCTGCACGCCCTGGAGGCGCTGGCCGCCGACTTCGTCAGGGCCCGCCGCCACGCCGACGCCGTCGCGGCCGCGAGCGCGGCCCTGCACGCCGAGCCGCTGCGCGAGAGCGCCTGCGCCGCGCTCATCCAGGCGCACCTCGCCGAAGGCAACCAGGTCGAGGCGCTTCGCCACTTCACACGCTACGCACAGCGCCTCCAGTGCGAGCTCGGGCTGCGGCCGACGCCACGGCTGCGCGAGCTGGTGGCGCAGCTCCAGCCCGCCGGCGGGTGAAGACGCCGGTCACGCCGGCGTCACGCGATCATGGCGGCCGCGTGACAGGCCGTTGCCCATGATGGCAGGGAACGTCGGAGCGCGAGCTCGCCGGCGGACCATCGCCACGGGCCGCCCCGGCAGAAGAGAAAGGAGAAGGGAATGCCTGGCACTCGACGTCTGCTAGTCGGCTCAGCACTCCTCACCGCTCTCGCCTTCGGACCGGTCGCGGCCGTGCAGGCGAGCACGGTGGCCCAGGGCGCGGCGGGCTTCGGCACCACGGCCATCGCTCAGGCCGGATCGGAGACCACGACCGTCACGACGGCCCTGCCACCGAAGCCAAAGAAGAAGAAGCAGTACAACAAGGGCTACAACGCGGGATTCTCCGACGGAAGAACCGACTGCAAGGCCAAGAAGCCCCACGACCTGAACGTCCAAGGAAGCGGCGCGTGGTGGAACGGGTTCCGCGACGGCTACAACTCCGGCTTCCACAGCTGCAAGTAGGAGCCGGGATTCTCCGGCCCCCGCGCCACAACCGGCCAGGCGTGACGTGCCTGGCCGGTGACCGGGCGGCCGGCACGACAAGAGCCCACGCCTCGCCCCCGGGTGGGCTCTTCGTCCGCTCCGCCGCCCTCCACCACGGCGGTGGAGACAGCGACGGGCGTGTGATGGACGTCGTCGAGGGTCAGCGGCCCCGCTCGCCAGGGGTGACCAGCCCGGCCTCGTAGGCGGCGATCACCGCCTGAGCCCTGTCACGGACTCCGAGCTTGGCGAAGACCTCGCTCACGCGGTTCTTCACCGTCGACACCGAGAGACCGACCTCCTCGGCGATCTGCCCGTTGGACAGGCCGCGCGCGATGAGTTCGAGCACCTGCCTCTCGCGCTCACTCAGCCCGGACAGCTCGGCGGGGACCTCGACCGCACGGGGGCGCGTGGGGCGCACGAAGGTGCCGATCAGGCCGAGCAGCAGCCGGGGCGCCACCGTCGCCTCACCCCTGTGCACGATCCTGATGCCCTCGATCAGCTCCTCGGGCGAGGCGTCCTTGGGCAGGAAGCCAGACGCGCCGGCCCTCAGCGCCGCCACCACGTGTTCCTCCAGGTCGAACGTGCTCAGCGCCAGCACCCTGACCTGTGGCAGCTCGGCGACGATCCGCTCCGTGGCCGCCACGCCGTCCATGCCGGGCAGGTGGAGGTCCATCAGCACCACGTCGGGGCGCAGGGCGTGGCTCTGCCGTACCGCGTCGAGCCCGTCGGCGGCCTCCCCCACGGCGGTCAGTCCGTCCTCGGTCTCGAGCAGCAGGCGCAGCCCCGCTCGGACCAGCGCGTGGTCGTCCGCGAGCAGTACCTTGATCACGTCTTCTCCTGCAGGGGGATGCGGGCGTGCACCACGAAGCCTCCCGCGGGCGAGGGGCCCGCGCGCAACCGGCCTCCGCACAGCGACACCCGTTCGGCCATCCCCGCGAGACCGAGCCCCACGCCGCCACTCTGGCGCGCCTGACCGTCGTCGGCGACCTCCACTTCGACCAGGCCGGGCAGGTAGGCCAGCCGTACGCGGGACCTGGCGCCCACCGCGTGCTTGCGCGTGTTGGTGAGCGCCTCCTGGACGATCCGGTAGACGGCGTGGTCCACGGTCGTCGGCAGCTCGACCGCCTCGCCCGTGACCTCCAGCGCCGCGTTGCCCGACTCCTCGACCAGCGCCGGCAGCCTCGCCACCCCGACACCCGCCTGGTTCTCCACCGACTCGCCGTCGGTGCGCAGCACGTCGAGCAGGTGACGCATCTCGGTCATCGCCCTGCGAGCCGTCTCCTCCCCTGTGAGCAGGGCCCGCTGGGCGCGTTCCCCGTCGATCGGGATCGTCCTCCTGGCCACGCCCATGTAGAGGCCGACCACGCTGACGTGGTGGGCGATCACGTCGTGCAATTCGCGCGCGATGCGGCGGCGCTCCTCGCGTACCGCGTGCTCGGCCGCCTGCTGCTCCCTTCGCAGGGTCAGCTCCTTGCGCAGCCGGACGAGGTGCCCGGCCGCCACGGGCATCGCCGGCGACAGCGCCAGGGGCAGCGTCATCGACAGAGGCGCCCCCATGACCACCCCGTTGAGCGCCAGGCTGACCACCACGGCCGCCGCCGCCACGGCGACCGAGGTGAGCGCCGGGGTGTGACGGCCCGCGCTGTAGAGCGCGATCATCATGGCGCTGACCGGCGCGTCGTACAGGGGCGGCTGGGCGCCCACCACGTAGAGCACGCCGACCAGCACGGCCACGACGACCGGGCAGTGGCGGCGCAGGAGCATCAGCCCCGCCCCGCCCACCGCGATCAGCACGACCCTGACACTGAGACCTGATGAGACCGAGCCGAGCTCGGCCGCCAGCACCACCACGGCGAGCGCGGCGTCCCCCGCCCATGGACGGCTCACCCACCTGCGAAAGTCCGCGACCGACATGTCCCCACCCTGCATCACACCGAGCGGAGAGCGCACGGCCTGCACCGATCATCATTGATCTTCGGTGTTCGGTACTTATCCTTGCCGAAGCCCGGAAACCACGACTTCATGGTGCACATTGGATACACCCTGATGTCCGAGCAGACTCCCGCCCGGCAGCTCGTGGACTACGCCGTCACCGCCGAGCAACTCGGCTTCGACTTCGCGGTGATCTCCGACCACTACTTCCCCTGGATCGAGGAGATGGGGCACTCGCCCTACGCGTGGTCGGTGCTCGGCGCGGTCGCGCACGCGACGCAGCGGATACCGCTCATGACGTACGTCACCTGCCCGATCATGCGTTACCACCCTGCCGTGGTCGCGCAGAAGGCCGCCACGATGGGGGCGCTGAGCGGCGGCCGCTTCACGCTCGGCCTGGGCGCGGGGGAGAACCTGAACGAGCACGTGATCGGTGAGGGCTGGCCGCCCGCCGACACGCGGCACGAGATGTTCCGCGAGGCGATCGAGATCATCAAGGAGCTGTTCGGCGGGGACTACGTCACCTACCACGGCGAGTACTTCAACGTCGACTCCGCCAAGCTCTACGACCGGCCCGACGAGCGGGTCCCGATCGGCATCGCGGCCTCCGGCGGGCGCTCGGCCGCGATCGCCGCCGAACTCGGCGACCTGCTGGTGGTCAACGACCCGATGCCCGAGGTGGTCCAGCAGTTCAACGCCGCGGGCGGTACGGGCAAGCCGGTCTACGGCCAGCTGCCCATCGCCTACGACACCGACGCCGAGGCCGCCAAGGAGCGCGCCCACCGGCTGTGGCGCTGGTCGGGCGTGGGCGGGTGGAAGGTCATGGCGGAGCTGCCAGGCCCGGTGAACTTCGCGGCCGCGGCGAGCACGGTACGGCCCGAGGACGTGGCAGAGAGCGTGCCCTGCGGGGACGCCGTGGACGCCGTCGTCCAGGCGGTGCGGAAGTTCGCCGACGCCGGGTACACGCATGTGGCGCTGGTGCAGATCGGAGCAGACCAGCAGCAGCCGTTCTTCGACTGGGCGAAGGGCTCGCTGCTTCCCGCGCTCAGGGAGATCTAGCCGCGGCTCAGGCCTGTCCAGTCGGTGGATCAGTGGATAGCGTCCGGTTCATGGCCGACTTTGAGCGCTACCCGTTCGTACCCGGTCCACGGGGAGTCCCTGCGCAGACGTACGCCGAGCGGCGGGCCAAGGAGCCCCTCGGCAAGGTCCTGTTGCCCAGCGGGGACACGGCGTACCTCACCACGACCCACGAGGACGCCGTGGCCGTGTTGAGCGACCCGCGGTTCAGCCGCGACCTCAGCCGCCCTGGCGCGCCCAGGATGTTTCCCGGGTTCACCATCGCCGACTCCCCAGGGACCCTCACCAGCATGGACCCGCCCGACCACACCAGGCTGCGCAGGCTGCTGTCGGGGGTGTTCACGCCGCGCGTGGTCAACGGCTGGCGGCCCAGGCTGCGCGAGCTCACCGCCGAGCTCATCGAGGGGCTTCAGGAGGAGTTCGAGTTCCTGCACGACTTCGCCTTCCCCCTGCCCATCCAGGTCATCTGCGACGTCATGGGCGTGCCCGGGATCGACTCCGTCCGGGTTCGGGCCTGGTCGGACGCGATGCTGTCCACCTCCAGCCTGTCGGAGGAGGACAAGCTCACCGCGGCCATGGAGTTCTACGCCTACATGGCCGAGGTGATCGCCGGGCATCGGGAGGATCCGGGGGACGGCCTGCTGGCCGCGATGATCCACGCCCGCGACGGCGAGGACCGGCTGAACGAGGACGAGCTCGTGCGCAACGCGCTGGGACTGTTCCTCGCGGGGCACGAGACGACCGGATCGGTGCTGGGCAGGGCGGTGCTCAGGCTGCTCGACCCCCGCGACGGCTACGCCCGGCTGGCCGCCCGGCCCGAGCTGGTGCCCGACGCGGTGGAGGAGCTGCTCAGGATGGAGCAGCCCGGCGACAGCCCGCTGCTCAGGGTGGCCACCGAGGACATCGAGCTGCCTTCGGGCACGGTGCGGAAGGGCGAGGGAGTGATCGCCTCCTTCGCGGGGGCCAACTTCGACCCCTCGGTCTTCCCCGACCCGCACACCATGGACCTGCGACGTGAGACGGCCCAGCACCTCGCCTTCGGCCGCGGCCCGCACTACTGCCTGGGCGCGAACCTGGCGCGCATGGAGCTGCAGGAGATCCTCGGCGTCCTCGTCCGGCGGCTGCCCGGTCTCACGCTGGCGGGAGCGGCCGAGGACGTGCGGTGGACGTCGGGCAGCATCATCATCCGCCCGGCTCGCCTGCCGGTGCGCAAGGGCTGACGCCCGCTTCGTGTCGTGCGTCAGCCCGATGCGCAAGGGCCTGACGCCCGCCTCGTGACGCGCGTCAGCCGACCGTCAGCGCCTCCGAAGCGCCTGAGAGCACAGTCGTCCCTGTCAGCGAAAACACGCAGCAGGGAGCAGATCATGACGACGTACGCCGACGAGGCCACCACCGCGAACGCACCGGTGATGTCGCGCCTGTTCGAACCCGCAAGCCTCGGCGACCTCCGCCTGCCCAACCGCCTGGTGATGGCGCCGATGACCCGCAACCGCGCCGCAGCCGACGGCGTCCCGCAGCCGATCATGGCCACCTACTACGCCCAGCGAGCCTCGGCCGGGTTGATCATCGCCGAGGCGTCCACCCCGAACGCCGTGGGACAGACCTATCCCAACATCACCGCGATCCACGACCGGGCGCACGTGGCCGGGTGGCGGCAGGTGACCGACGCGGTGCGCGCCGCCGGTGGCCGGATGTTCCTGCAGCTGCAGCACGGCGGGCGGGTCGGCCACCCCGACAACAGCGGACTGGCGCCGGTCGCGCCCTCACCGGTCCCGCTCCCCGACACGATCTTCACCCCGAGCGGGCACCAGCCGGCCGTCGTGCCGAGGGAGATGACCATCGACGAGATCCACGCCACCGTGGCCGACTTCGCCGCCGCCGCCCGCAACGCCGTCGACGCGGGCTTCGCCGGGGTGGAGGTGCACGGCGCCAACGGCTACCTCATCCACCAGTTCCTCGCGGG
Source organism: Nonomuraea roseola (assembly GCF_039535395.1). Classification (NCBI taxonomy): domain Bacteria; kingdom Bacillati; phylum Actinomycetota; class Actinomycetes; order Streptosporangiales; family Streptosporangiaceae; genus Nonomuraea; species Nonomuraea roseola. Next base: position 5,312,511 of record NZ_BAAAXC010000015.1, on the reverse strand, counting down.
GGGCACCAACCACCGCACCGACGCCTACGGCGGCTCGGTGGCAGGCCGCATCCGGTTCGCGGTGGAGGTGGTCAAGGCCGTCGCCGACGCGGTCGGCCCCGAGCGGGTCGGACTGCGCATCGCTCCCGGACTCACCGTCAACGGCATCGAGGAGGGCGACACCGGCGACATCTACCGGGCGCTGCTCGACGCGCTGGCGGACGTCGGCCTGGCCTACCTGCACGTCGTCTTCGCCGACCCCGGCCAGCCGCTCTTCCACGACCTGCGCAGGCGCTGGCAGGGCACGCTGATCGCCAACCCGATGCTGCCGTGGCCAGGGCCCCTGCCCGCCGACGGCGGCAGGCGGGAGGGCGAGCGGCTCCTGGCCGCGGGAGCCGACCTGATCTCGCTCGGCCGCGCGTTCCTGGCGAATCCCGACCTGGTCGAGCGGCTGCGGACGGGCGCGCCGCTCAACCCGGTGCGTGACACGGGCCTGATGTACGTCGGCGGGGAGAGCGGATACACCGACTACCCCACGCTGGACGCTGTCGCCAGGGCCGAGACGCTCGCCCCGGCCGCCGCGTGACCGGTCGCGCCCGTCAGACGCCCTCCGCCAAGGAGGGCGCGGGCGGCAGCACCTTCGTGGCGGTGAGCGCGGCCTCCTCAGGTGACAGGGTCGCGCCCCGCTGGAAGGCCTCGGCGAAGGCCGTCTGTCCCAGGGCGGCCTTCGCCGCCTCCGTGATCCTGTCGACGTCACCGCGCTCGGCGCGCGGCAGCGGGGCGCCCACGCTCAGGCGCGCGGCCTGCGCAGCGCCGAGCAGCAGGGCCGCGCACCCGCCACCGTCGGCGTCCCCTGTGAGCGCCGCCGCCCCCGCCAGGCCCTCGAGGGAGAGGGCCATGGCGCGCGGCTCCTCGACGGAGCGGGCGATCCGCAGGCCGAGGAGATGGTGAGCCGTCGCTCCCGCCCTGTCCCCCCCGCTGTTCGGCGACGAAGCCGAGCTCCGCGAGCAGCAGATGCTCGCCCACCCGCGAGGACACCGCCGCGTCGCGCAGGCGCAGCAGCCGTGCCTCGGCCTCGTCGAGGTCGCCCGAGCGGCGCGCCCCCAGCGCGAGCCCCATCTCCGAGTGGACCTCGCCGTACTTGTAGCCCTGCTCGACGGCCAGCCGCCGCGCCCGCTCATGCAGCTCACGGGCCCTGTCCCACTCGTGGGCGAGCAGCGCGAGCCTGCCGAGCCCCGAGTAGCGCGCCGACACCTCCGTCTCGAGCCCCAGCTCCTGCGCGATGCGCAGCCCCTCGCTCTGCAGGCGCGTGGCCTCCTCGTAGTCGCCCTTGATCTCGGCGAGCGCGGCGAGCGGCGAGACGGTCTGCAGCTCTCCCCAGCGGTCGCCGAGCTCGCGGAAGAGCCGCGCGCTGCGCAGGCCGTCGCCGGCGATGCCGTCGAGGTCGCCGCGCATCAGCGCCTGCATGGCGCGCAGCCCCAGAGCGGCGGCGCTGCCCCATCGGTCGCCCGCGACGGCGAAGAGGTCGAGGGCGCGGGCGTTGGCCTCCTCGCCGGCGTCGAGATCACCGGCGTTGAACAGACCGTACGCATAGATCCACACGGCCAGGCCGCGCCGCCCCGGGTCCTCGATCTTCGATTCCGGGCACTCCCCCGTGCTGGACCTGTCGCCTGTCAGCAGGGCGAAGGCGTTGCGGAGCACGTGGAGCTCGGCGGCACCCGGAGCGACGGCGAGCACGCTCGACAGGGCGCGACCCGCCTCGTTCAGCCGTCCGCGCAGCAGCCACCACCAGGCGAGGGCGGTGGCGAGCCGTACCGCCTCGGGCGCGGGCGCGCCCGCCTCGGCGGCGCGCCGGGTCGCCTCGTCGAGCGCCGAGCGCAGGTTGGCGGCCTCGGCGTCGAGCCTGCCGAGCCATTCCCGTTGCAGGGCGCCGCGAAGGTGGGGTTCCGCCCGCTCCGCGAGATCCAGGTAGTGGCGTAGGTGCCGCTCCCTGACGTCGCCGACGTCCTCCGCCTCGTGCAGGCGCTCCATCGCGTACGCGGCCACGGACTCGAGCAGCCGGTAACGGGGACCGGCGGGCCCGTCGACCACGACGACGAGGGAGCGGTCGACCAGGCGGGTGACCAGGTCGAGCACCTCCTCGGGGGCCACGCCGTCACCCGCGCACACCGCTTCCGCGGCGTCCAGGGCGCAGCCGTCGCTGTGCACGGCCAGGCGGCGAAGCACGAAGCGTTCCCGCTCGCCGAGCAGCTCCCAGCTCCAGTCGATCATCGCGCGCAACGTCTGCTGCCGCGCGGGCGCTCCGCGCTGTCCCGAGGTCAGCAGCCTGAACCGGTTGTCGAGGCGGGCCGCCAGCTCCCGCACCCCCAGGGCGCGCACCCTGGTCGCCGCCAGTTCGAGGGCGAGCGGAATGCCGTCGAGGCGGCGGCAGATCTCCGCCACCGCATCCAGGGTCTCGCGGGTGGCGCCGTCGAGCGAGAAGCCCGGGGCCGCCGCGGCGGCGCGCTGGGCGAACAGCCGTACGGCGTCGGCCGGCTCGAGCGGCTCCACCAGGAAGACCGCCTCGCCCGCCAGGCCCAGCGGCTCCTGGCTGGTAACCAGGACGCGCAGTCCTGGGGCGGCGCGCAACAGCAGCTCCGCGAGTTCGGCGGCGGGTTCGACGACGTGTTCGCAGTTGTCGAGAACGAGCAGGATCCTGCGGTCGCGCAGGGCGGCGGTGAGCCGTTCGGCGGGCGCGGGAGCGACTCCGAGCCGCTGCGGGCCCGAGGGCACGTCGTCCCTGACACCGAGCACGGCGGCGACCAGCTGCACCAGGTCCGCCAGGCCGCCGCCCTGCCCCGCCAGTTCGACCAGCCACACCCCGTCGGGCACGTCGGCGGCGAGCCTGGCGGCGCTCTCCACGGCGAGCCGTGTCTTGCCGACCCCGCCCGAGCCCGTGAGGGTGACCAGGCGCGCGGCGCCGAGGAGCCGGCCGATCTCGTCCATGGACTGGTCGCGGCCGACCAGCGCGGTGAGCGGGGCGGGGAGATTCGACCGGGGCCGCTGCGACGGGCCGGCGTCCGCCTGCCCTCCGGTGAAGGCGGGCGGTGTCACGTCCTGGCGCAGGATCGCCTGGTGGAGCGCGGCCAGCTCAGGACTCGGATCGAGGCCCAGGTCCTCGGCCAGGCGCTCCCGCAGCTCCGCGTACGAGGCCAGCGCCTCGCTCTGGCGACCTGCCAGGTAGAGGGCGCGGATCTGGACGGCGCGCAGCCGCTCCCTCAGCGGATGGCGCGCCACCAGGTCCGCGAGCTCCCCCACGAGCAGGGTACGGTCGCCCGACTCCAGCCGGGCCTCGGCCTGCTCCTCCAGGACGGCCAGTCGCTGGTCGGCCAGGCGCTGCGCGGCCGTCCGCGCGAACTCCTCGTCGGCGAACTCGGCGAACGCCGGCCCGCGCCACAGCTCGAGCGCCTCGGTGAGGAGCGCGACCCTCGCCCTGGGGTCGCCGGCCAGGCGGGCCCTGCTCGCCAGGCTCTGGAACAGGCGCGCGTCCACCTCGTCGCCCTGCTCGTCGAGGCGCAGCCGGTAGCCGGGCGCCTGGTAGACGACCCTGTCGCGGCCGAGAGCCCGGCGCAGCTGGGAGACCTTGGCCTGGAGGGCGTTGGCGGGGTTGCCCGGCGGCTCCTGTCCCCACAGGTCGTCGATGAGCCGGTCGGCGGAGACCGGCCGCCCCTCGTGCACCAGCAGGTCCGCGAGGAGCGCCCTGACCTTCACCTCGGAGATCCTGACCGCATTCCCCTCGGCGTCCCACACCGTCAGTGGACCGAGCACCCCGAACCGCATGCGAGAACCGTACACACCGCGTGGTGGCGGGCCCTCAGCGCTCGCTCCTGTGGGCGAACGTCAGCCGGTAGGCGCTCACCAGCGCCGCGATGATGACCAGGTCGAAGGCCATCTGCACGGTGACGAGGGCGCGGGCCAGCTGGCCGACGGCGTGCACGTCCCCGAACCCGACCGTGGCGATGGTCGCGACCGTGAAGTACAGCGCGTCGGTGCGGGTGTGCAGGTCCGCGAACTGGTCGCCGTCGATCCTGGCGACCGCGTAGTAGCTCAAGGCGAAGAAGGAGGTCGCGGCGTACAGCAGGTACAGGAGTATCCCCACCCGAGCCTGCCTGTCCCTGCGCGCCACAGCGAGGGTGTGGCGGGCGAACACCCAGACGAGGACGGCCACGCCCAGGAGGAAGAGAGCCGCTCCCAGGCCGACCCTCGGAACGTCGGACCCCTCGCCGATCGGGATCAGGTAGTAGAGCACGATCAACCCGGTCACGAGCGCCGCGTGCTCCAGCACGACCGTGAACTTCCGCCGCTGTGCCACCTCAAGGATCATGCCATCGTGTCGCGGCGATTCACGTCAGACAGGCCGGTCCTCCACCAGGCACACGTTCTCGTGGAGGTTCCAGCCACCGGCCTCGCTCTCGGCCAGCCGCCGGTAGCCGGGGCACTGGGTGAAGTCGTCGGCCTGGCACTGCATGATGTGCTCGATCAGCGCCTTGGACGCCGCGATCTCGTGAAGCCTCCGCTCCAGCTCGGCGTGGTGCCGCTCGAGGATCTCGCGCCGCTCTTTCTGCCCGGGGACGCCGAGGACCTCCCTGATCTGCTCCAGGCTCATCCCTGCCGACTTTGCGCGCAGGATCGTCATGACCCTGACGAAGTGGTCGCTGGTGTACTGGCGGCGACCGCTCACCCTGGTGGCGGGGGCGAGCAGGCCCATGGACTCCCAGTGGCGCAGCACGTGCGGCGCGAGGCCGAACCGCTCGGCCAGCTCCCCGATGCGCATGGAACCACTTGACTTCATGTTGACATTAACTTGCAGACTCTCTCTCATGTCAAGCAACGAATGCCTGTTCGATGTCGTCATCGTCGGCGCGGGCCCCGCGGGGATGTCCGCGGCGCTGACCCTGGGCAGGGCCCACCGCACGACACTTCTGATCGACGCGGGAGAGGGCCGCAACGCCCCCGCCTCGGCGGTCCACAACTTCCTCACCCGCGACGGGACCCCGCCCGCCGAGCTGCGCGAACTCGGCCGCGCCGAGCTGGCGGCCTACCCGGGCGTCCGGGTGCGCGACGAAGCCGTCACCGCCGTGAGCTGCACCGATCGGGGCGCCTTCCGCCTGTCTCTGTCCGGCGGCGACACGGCAGGCGCGCGGCGGCTCCTGCTCGCCACCGGACTGGCCGACGAGCTGCCAGGCCCGCGCGGAACCGGCCCGCTGTGGGGCCGCTCCGCCTTCCACTGCCCCTACTGCCACGGCTACGAGTGCACCGGCAAGGCCGTCGCGGTGATGGGCTCCGAGCCACCCCGTGTCCGGCTGGCGCTGCAGCTGAGCCGCTTCGCCTCCGACGTCGCGCTCTGCACGGACGGCGGAGCGCTCGATCCGGCCTCGCGCGCGACGCTCGAATCGAACGGCGTCACCGTGCGATGCGAGCCCGTCGCCCGTCTGGAGGCGACGGGCGATCGCCTCGAGCAGATCGTGTTCGAGAGCGGCCCGCCGCTGGACAGGGAGGCGCTCTTCGTCGTCAACGCGCCACGCCAGCGCTCAGGCCTGGCCGCCCTGCTGGGCTGCAGGGCCTTCTCCGACGGCTGCGTGGAGGTGAACGAGTTCGGCCAGACCACCGTGCCGGGCGTCTACGCGGCAGGCGACATGGCGCGAAGGGCGACCGTGCCGATGCCGCTGGCCGCCGTCGTCGCCGCCGCGGCGAGCGGCACCGTCGCCGCGGCGGTCATCGACCAGGACCTGCTCAGCGCCGACTTCGCCCTGCCCCACCCGTTCGCCAGGGCCGGGGGTTGAGCGTCATGTCGCAGTCCATCCAGACCGCATCCGACGCCCCGGCCAGAGCGAGCCGGGTTCCGCTGGCCACGGCCGGGCTCCTGATCGGCATGCTGCTGTCGGTCCTCGACCAGACGGTGGTGGCCATCGCGCTGCCCGACATCGCCGCCGACCTGGGCGGCATGGACGCCATCGGCTGGATCGTGACCTCCTACGTGCTGGCCTCGACCACCACCGGCGCGCTCTACGGCCGCTTCAGCGACCGATTCGGACGGCGCGCCGTCTTCGTCACCGCGGTCACCGTCTTCATCGCGGGCTCCGTGCTGTGCGGCGTGGCGCAGTCGACACCCCAGCTGATCGCCGCCAGGACGCTGCAGGGCATCGGCGCGGGCGCGCTGTTCGTCCTGCCCACGATCGCGCTGTCCGAGCTCTACCCGCAGCGCCTGCGCGGCAGGGTGCAGGGTCTCACCGGCGGTGTCTTCGCCGTCGCCAGCGTGGGCGGGCCGCTGGCCGGCGGAGCGATCACCGACGCCGTGGGCTGGCGCTGGATCTTCTACATCAACCTGCCGCTCGGCCTGCTCAGCATCGCCATGGTCGCGTTCGCGCTGCGGCTGCCGAGGACAGGAGGGGGCGGCAGGATCGACGTCGCGGGGTCCGTGCTGCTCGTCGGGGCGACGGTGAGCCTGCTGCTGGTGGCCGAGTGGGGCGGTCACGCCCACGCGTGGGCCTCCCCCGTGATCCTCGGGCTGATCGGCGCCTTCGCCGTGCTCCTGACGGCTTTCGTGTGGTGGGAGCGGCGCGCGGTCAACCCGCTGCTCCCGCCGAAGCTGTTCGCCGACCCCACGCTGCGGGTCGCCCTGCCGGCCACCACGCTCCTCGGTGCGCTGCTCGGCGGCTCGATCGTCTACCTGCCCACCTATCTGCAGGGCGCGTACGGCATGGGCGCCACGCAGGCGGGCCTCGCGCTCAACCCGTACGTCGTCACCTTCATGGCGGTGTCGTTCCTCGCCGGCGCCCGCGTCGGCAGGAGCGGCAGGTACAAGTCCTCGCTGGTCGCCGGCTCGCTCGTCGTGGTGCTGGGCTTCGCGCTGGTCAGCCAGATCGGACCGGGCACCGCCTACGCCGTGCTCGCCCTCGAACTCGGCGTGCTGGGCGTCGGGTTCGGGCTCCTGATGCAGAACCTGGTGGTCGTCGCGCAGAACGCCGCCTCGCCCGCCGATCTCGCGGCCGTCACCTCCGCCACACTGTCGGTGCGCGGCCTCGGCATGTCGCTCGGGGTCGCGAGCTTCGGCAGCCTGCTGACCAGGCAGCTGCAGGGCGGCGGCGCCCAGACCGCCGAGGCGACGGCCGCCGCCGTCCCCGAGGTGCTCTTCTGGGGGGTCCCCGTGGCCGCCGCGCTGGTCGTCCTGCTCGCACTGCTGCCGCGCTCGGTCAACCGCTCGTCGATCTAGCCCCGCCCGCGTGGAGATCCCTGGCGATCTCCACGAAGCGGGCTCTCGCCATGGCCACCCACGGCCTGACGCTCAGGCCCCGGTGGAGCCCCGCCGCTCACACCGAGGCCGCCACCTGCGGCGGCCGCTGAACGAGCGATCGGCTTACGTCGCGGCGGCGGAGGCGGAGACCGCCTCTCCGCCCTGGCGGCGGTATCGGCCCGGCGCGAGACCGTACTCACGTTTGAAGGCGTTGGCGAAGGCGAACTCGGAGGTGTAGCCGACGCGCGTGGCGACCTCGCCGAGCTGGGCGTCGGACTCTCGCAGCATCCGCGCCGCGACGGCCAGGCGCCACCAGGTCAGGTAGGTGAGGGGCGGCTGGCCTGCCAGGGCGGTGAAGCGCTTGGAGAAGGCGGCCCGCGACAGGCGCGCCCGATCGGCGAGGGTCTGGACCGTCCAGGGCCGGGCGGGGTCCTGGTGGATGGCGTGCAGGGCGGCGTTGACCGCCGGGTCGGCCAGGGCGGCCGACCAGCCGGCGGCCTGGCTCTGCGCGGGCCGGCCGGCGAACCAGGCGCGCAGGATGTACACCAGCAGCATGTCCAGCAGGGCGAGCACGAGGGTGTCGGCGCCCAGGCCTGGATGGTCGACCTCGGCGCCGAGCAGGTCGACCGCCGCACGCAGCTCGGGGTGCTGGCCGACCCTGGCGGGCAGGTGGATGACCTCGGGCAGGTCGCGCAGGAGCGGGTGGGCCCTGGCGGGGTCGAGCTGGTAGCCGCCGCACAGTGTCACCGTGACGGGCCCGTTCTGCCCGACGAAGTCGGAGACGAACAGCTCGGTGTCCTCCATCGGGTCGCAGGCGGGCTCGGCCAGCGACGCCGCCGGGCTGTCGGCCAGGCCGTACCCGTGGCCGTGAGGGAAGAACACCACGTCGCCCACGCCGAGCGCGACAGGGTCGCCGGTCGGCGGGATGAGCCAGCAGGATCCCTGCAGGATGACCTGGAATCCGGCCGATCCCGGCACCGAGGGGAAGCGCTGCCCCCACGGACCGTGCCAGGCGACCCTTGCCGAGCGGGGCCTCCCGGAGCGCATGATGGCGATCACATCGCTGAGCACATCCATGCGGCGACGCTAGCAGAAGACGACCACGTATAAATCCGCGACTGTGGAGCATTCAGCATCTTCCAACCCCCTCCTACATTTGAGGATCAGTTATCCGCCCCGAAGGAGGACCTCATGGCCGACATGGCCACCATCACCGGCAGCGCCCGCCCCGGAAGCCGCCGGTCACGACCCGTCGCGGTCGCGGGCGCCGTCCTGGCCACCAGCCTGCTCTGGCTCCTCGCCCTGATCCTGGGCATCGACCTCACGGTCGATCAGCGCGACGGCCGGCCGCCCATGGTCGTCGGCCTGCCGATGGTGGCCGGCTTCACGCTGATGCTGTCGTTGCTCGGCTGGGGGGTGCTCGCCGTACTGGAACGCCGCGCGCCGCGTCGCGCCGGGCTCGTCTGGACCGTGCTGGCCGTCGCGGTCCTGGTGCTGTCCTTCGTGCCGATCCTCGGCGTCGGGGCCACGGCGGGGGCCAAGGTCATGCTGTCCCTCATGCATCTGGCGGTCGCGGCCGTGCTCGTCCCCGTGCTGGGCCGCGGGGCGCATGCGACCTCGGCCACCCGGCATCGACCCTGACCTCCGCGTCAGCCGCCGCCTCCGCTCGCGGGCGGCGGCTGCGAGGCCGCCGTCACGCCCGGCGGCGGCGAGAGGACCTCGGCCCACGTGGTGGCCCAGGAGTCGAGAGGCGCCAGCGCGTGGCCGAGCGACGCGCCGAGGGGGGTCAGCTCGTACCCGTCGCTCGAGGAGGCGACGACCTGCGCGGAGGCCAGTTCGCCGAGCCGCTGGTAGAGGACGCTGGAGGAGAGCCCCTGGCAGCGGGACAGCAGGGTCCGCGGCCCCACGGGACCGTCGCGCAGCTCCCAGATGATCCGCAGCGCCCAGCGCCGCCCCAGGAGATCCATCGCGGCCATGATCGGCCGGCCGGTGGTCGAACCGCGCACAGGGGTGCCGGGACGCGGAGCCATGACTCTCCTTGCGTTTCGTTTTCAGCAACATTAGCATCGGCGGGTGTTTCTGATTCCGAAACGCGAGGAGTCCCGTTGCCCAGAATCGCCCCGCTCGACCCGCCCTACTCCGAACAGGCCGAAGCCCAGCTCGCGGCGATGATGCCGGTGGGGGTGCCGCCCATCGCCCTGTTCAGGACCTTCGTCCGCAACCTGCCCATGACCGTCGCCATGCACGGATGGGGCCGCTACGAGCTCGGCCGCGACCTGACGCTCGGCATGCGTGACAGGGAGATCGTGATCGCGAGGACGTGCGCGCGCTGCGGCTGCGAGTACGAGTGGGGCGTGCACGTGATGATGTTCGCCGAGCGGGTGGGCCTGACCCCCGCGCAGGTCACCTCCCTGACGCACGGCACGGCACGGGACGCGTGCTGGACCTCGGAGCGTGACCGGCTGCTGATCAGGGCCGTGGACGCCCTGCACGACACCGCCGACATCGGCGACGAACTATGGGCGGCGCTGGCCGGGGCCATGGACGACCGTCAGCTCCTGGACCTGCTCCTGCTCTGCGGCTGGTACCACGCGATCAGCTTCACCGCGACGGCGACGCGCCTCTCACCCGAACCGGGGGCGCCGTCCTTCGCCGACGTCCTGCCCCCCGCCTGACCTGCCGCCTCGCCGCCGGTACCGGGACCTGGTTCACAGCAGGCCCGCGTCGCGCACCCTCATGGCGACGTGGACGCGGTTGTCGGTCCCCAGCTTGGCGAAGATCCGCGTCACGTTCGCCTTCACGGTCGCGACGCTCATGTGCAGACGTTCGGCGATCTCGGCGTTCGAGCTGCCCCTGGCCACCTCGATCGCGACCTCGCGCTCGCGTTCGGTGAGCCTGGACAGCTCCCGCCGCGCTTCGGGGCGCCGCGGCTCGTGCCTGCCGGTGGCCGCGGCGATCACCTGGTGGACGACGCTGGGGGACAGCACCGGCTCGCCGTTCGCCACGGCGTGGACCGCCTCGATCATCTTCGGCGGCGGGGTGTCCTTGAGCAGGAAGCCGCTCGCGCCGAGCTGGAGGGCGCGCAGCACCATGTCGTCGGCGTCGAAGGTGGTGAGGACGACGATCCTGGGCGGATGCGGCCTGGCCAGCATCAGCTCCGTGGTGGTCAGCCCGTCCTGGACGGGCATCCTGATGTCCATCAGCACGACGTCGGGCCTGAGGTCGCGCACCACCGCCATGGCCCGCAGGCCGTCGCCCGCTTCGCCGACGATCTCGAGGCCGGGGTCGCCGCCGAGGATCAGGCGCAGCCCTGTCCGCACCATCGGGTCGTCATCCACGATCACCAGTCGAGTCACGGTGTCAAGCCTTCCACGGCAGCCGGGCGTCGAGGACGAAGCGTCCGTTCCTGACGGCATGGCTCATGGTGCCGCCGGCCATCCTGGCGCGTTCGGCCAGGCCGACCAGCCCCAGCTTGCCGCCGGGACCCGCGGGCGTCCCCGCGGGCACGGGGTTGCTCACCGTGATCCGCAGGCCGTCACCCGGCCGCCCGCGCAGCTCGGCCGTCACCCTGCTGCCCGGCGCGTGCTTGCGGGCGTTGGTCAGGGCCTCCTGCACGATCCGGTACGTGTGCCGCGCGGTCTGTGCCGGCAGCAGGTTCCTGTCGTGGATCGCGTCGTCCACCTCGACCTGCTGTCCGGCCGCGCGCACCTCGTCGAACAGGGCGTCCAGGTGGGCCAGGGTCGGCTGCGGGGCCTCCACGAGGCTTTCGCGCCTGAGCGTGCCGAGGACGGCGCGCAGTTCGTTCAGCGACTGGTGCGCGTTCTCCTGGATCGCCGACGCCACCTCGCGGGTCTGCTCGGCGGTGAGGTCCTTCCTGTACGCCAGGCCGCCGGCGAGCATCGACAGCAGAGAGATCCGGTGCGCGAGGACGTCGTGCATCTCCTGCGCGATCGCGAGCCGCTCGGCCATCTGCGCCTGCTCCACCCGCTGGAGCTGTGCGGTCCGCTCCGCCGCTCGCTGCGAGGCGGCAAGGTCACGGCGTCCGCGCAGGTAGAGGCCGAGGACGGTCAGCCCTCCGAGCGCGAGGGCCCCGACGACGCCGTAGAAGACGGTCAGCTGGTCGGTGCCCTGCCACCTGGTGGACGCCACCAGGCACAGCCAGAACACGACCGCGACCGGTACCAGCTGCCGCCACCGGCGATGCGTGCACAGGGACACGTACGCGACGCACGCGGGAGCGGTCGCGGTGGAGGAGATGACGGTCAGCAGGGCCGTCGCCAGGGCGACCTGCCATGGCCACCGGCGCCGCCATCGCATCAGGACCAGCCCGATCGCGCCGAGCCCCATGTCGAGCAGCAGCGACCTCAGCACGTCCTGGGCGGAGGGGGCGCGGTCGGTCATCGAGGCCAGGAGGATGCCGTAGAACAGCAGTGGCAGCGCGGCGAACAGGTAGCGCAGCGCCATGCCGAGCCGGTCCAGGGGCGGCTGGTACTCCGTGGGATCGTGCACGCCCTCAGCCTAGGTACCGTGGGCGGCCGCGCTCAGCGACCCAGGTCGACACCTGCCTGGCCGCAGGTCCACATCGAGGGCGGCAGCGCGCTACCTGGGGGCGATGATGCTCGGCCGCGCGCCCGCTGGACTTGATGCGTGATCGAGTTCAACAACGTCAGCAAGGTCTACAAAGAGGTGAAGGCGCTCGACGACGTGTCCTTCACCGTCGAGCCGGGATCCGTCACCGGTTTCCTCGGCCCCAACGGCGCGGGCAAGTCGACGGCCATGCGCATCCTGGCCGGCCTGTCCCGTCCCACCTCGGGCTCGGCCACCGTGCTCGGCCGGCCGTACGGGCAGCTGGACCGCCCCGCCTACCGCGTCGGCACGCTGCTCGACGCCGGCGCCCAGCATCCGGGCCGCACAGGACGGGAGATCCTGACCCTCGGCGCGATCGTCCTCGGCCTGCCGAGGTCACGCGTCGACGACATCCTCGACCTGGTCGGGCTCACCGCCAGGCAGGGACGGCAGACCGTCGGCGGCTACTCGCTCGGCATGAGGCAGCGGCTCGGCATCGGTCACGCCCTCCTCGGCCGGCCCGAGGCGCTCATCCTGGACGAGCCCGCCAACGGACTCGACCCCCACGGCATCCAGTGGATGCGCGGGCTGCTGCGCGACCTCGCGGGCTCGGGTTGCTCGGTGCTGCTCAGCTCACACCTGTTGCACGAGGTGGAGCAGGTCGCCGACCGCATCGTGATGATCGGCCGCGGACGCGTCCTCGCGCAGGGCACCGTCGGCGAGCTCAGCGGGAGCCGCGGTCTCGAACAGGCCTTCCTCGACCTCACCGCGAATTCCGGACGGAGCACGACATGACCCACACCACGGTCCCGACCCCGTTCCGCCGGCTGCTGTGGGCCGAGACCCGCAAGCTCTTCGACACCCGCAGCGGCAAGATCATGACCGCCGTCCTGATCGCGCTGACCCTCGCCTCCATCGTCGGTCGCGGCCTCTCCTCGGGTCCGCGGCTGGACGTCCTGGCCACCACCGCGGGGATCGGTTACGGAACGTTGCTCCCCGTGCTCGGCATCCTCTCCGTGACGGGTGAATGGAGTCATCGCACCGTCCTGACCACGTTCGCGCTCGAACCCCGACGCCGTCGGGTGCTGGTGGCCAAGTGCCTGCCCCCGTTGATCACGGCAGTGGTGGCGAGCCTGTTCGCGATGCTGGTCGCGGTGCCCGTGACGGCCGTCGTCGCCGACGTGCAGGACGTCCCCGCCGTCTGGGATGCCGACCCCCTGGCCCTGCTGGGATGGGCCGTCACGGGTGTGCTCGTGGTCGCGCAGGGGCTGGCCATGGGCATGCTGCTCCTCAACGCGCCGGCCGCGATCGTGATCTGCCTGGCGGCGCCGATGTTGTGGAGCGCCGTCGGACGATCCGGTCCCACCGGCAGTTTCCTGGCCGAGTGGTTCGACCTGGGCGCCACCACCGGTCCCCTGATGGACGGCGCACTGACCGGTGGCGACGCGATTCGGCTGGCCGTGTCCGTGCTCCTCTGGATCGTCGCGCCGATGGCCGCGGGCGTCCTGCGCGTGGTCCGCAAGGAGGTGCACTGATACTCGGTCGTCAGGAGGAGATCGCGTGCAGCCGGTCGACCCCTTCGGGGCCTCGCAATTGGCCACAAACCCTACCTGCGGTATGTCCGTAATATACGGTGCTGCCTGACATATCTGGGACTAGGGAGTCAGCAGTGACGACTATCAGCCGCAGGAACCTCCTCGCAGCGAGCGCGGGAGCCGTACCCGCTCTCGCCCTTGGCCTGCGTCCAGCCGCGGCCGAAAGCGAGCTGACCACCACGGGCATCGTCCCCGCCCAGCTCGCCCGCCTCGACACCATGCTGAAGACCTTCGTCCAGGCGCGCTCGATCAGCTGCGCCCAGCTCGCGGTCTCGAGGAACGGCAAGATCCTGCTGGCCCGCGGCTACGGGCACTACTCCTTCACCCGTGCTCCCTCGCCCAGCCCGTCTCCGACACCGACGCCGACCCCCACCGCGACCCCGAGCCCCAGCGTGAGCCCCAGCCCCAGCGCCTCCCCCACCGCAGGGCCCCTCATCTGGCGGGGGAACAAGGCCGGCCTCGCGCTGGTGCAGCCGACCTCGCTGTTCCGGATCGCCAGCCTGAGCAAACACATCACCAGCGCCGCGATCATGCGACTCGTCCAGGACGGCAAGCTGTCGCTCGGCGCCTCCGTGACCACTCTGCTCGGCCTGTCGGCCGCGGCCGACGCGCGCCTGGCCAAGGTGACCGTCCTGCGCCTGATGCAGAACCTCGGCGGCTGGGACAAGGAGGTGTCCAAGCGCGACTACCTGTTCTCCGACCACGCCATCTCGGCGACCCTGGACGTGCCGCTGCCCATCACGCACGCGCACATCCTCAAGTACGCCACCCAGCGGCCGCTCGACTTCGCCCCCGGCACCCGCATGTCGTACAACAACTACAACTTCCTGCTGCTGGGCCGGATCATCGAGAAGGCCTCGGGCCAGAGCTACGAGTCGTACGTCAAGCAGAAGGTGCTCGCCCCTGTCGGCATCACCAGGATGCGGCTGAGCAGGAGCGTCGAGGAGGGCCTGCCCTACCACTCGAAGTACACGGCCAAGACGGTCCTGGACGACTCGGGCGCCGTGGTCCCCCACCCGTACGGCGGCGCCAACTACGCCAACCTCGACTCCGCGGGCGGCTGGCTGGCCTCGGCGATCGACCTGGTCAGGCTCTCCACGATCTTCACGGGCGGGGGCGGCGTGCTGAGCTCCGCCTCGGTCGCCAAACTGCTGGCCAAGCCCGAGACCGGCCTCAACCAGCACGGCTCCTGGTACGCGGGCGGCTGGTGGGTTCGCACCATGGGCTCGGGCCTCAACACCTGGCACAACGGCTCGCTGCCCGGCACGTTCGCGATCCTCACCCGCATGCACAACGGAGTCACCTTCTGCGCGACGTTCAACCGGCGGGAGGAGGAGGGCGCCGCCGACTACGACGCGCTGCAGGAGCAGCTGTACGACGCCGCCATGGGCATCACGTCGTGGCCGACGACGGACCTCACGCCCCGCTACTTCTGAGCCTGTCTCAGAGGTGACGCCAGCACATGCCGTAGCCGCCGCCCTCCCAGTCGAAGCACCAGTCCCACACCCACTCCATGTCCTGCGCCTGGGCCGGAGCGGCGGTGGCGCCGCCGATCACGCCGGCGGCGAGGACGCCGAGCACGACGGCTGTGAGCCGCCTGCCGACCCTGGAAGAACGCGACATCGCATGACTCCTTCTCTTTCGTCGGGACACGAAAGAGTTCACCGCGACCGAACTGCGGATCACTTGGGACCGCTTGCGGATCAGTTGTGCCGGAGTCCAGCGGCCTCGGCGTGCCAGCAGTGGGTCCACCGGCCGTCGCCGAGCTCGGTGCGGCCCGGCACCCGCGTGGCGCAGATCGGCAGCGCGACGGGGCAGCGCGGGTGGAAGCGGCACCCGCTCGGCGGCGCCATCAGGCTGGGCGGCTCGCCGTGCCGGGTTCCGTCGAGCGGCGTCACCCTGTCGGGGTCGGGAGCCGAGTCCAGCAGCAGCTGGGTGTAGGGGTGGCGGGCCGCCTGGGTGAGCGCCTCGCCGGGGCCGCTCTCGATCAGCCGTCCCGCGTACATGACGGTGATGTCCTCGGCGAAGTAGCGGGCGCTGGCGATGTCATGCGTGATGTACAGCAGCGCCAGCCCGCTGTCGTCGGCCAGCTTCTCCAGCAGCCGCAGCACGCCGAGCCTGATCGACACGTCGAGCATGGAGACGGGCTCGTCCGCGATCAGCGCGATCGGCCGTACGGCGAGCGCCCGCGCGATCGCCACCCGCTGCCGCTGCCCGCCCGACAGCTCGTGCGGCAGCTTGTCCATGAACTGCTCGACGGGCGTGAGGCTGACCCGTTCCAGCAGCTCGGCCACCAGCTCGCGCTCGTGCGCGGTGGAGCGGACGTGCCCGTGGACGCGCATCGGCCTGGCCAGGTGGTAGCGGACCCGGTGGAAGGGGTTGAGGGAGGCGAACGGGTCCTGGAAGATCAGCTGCACCTGCCGCCTGTACTCCCTGAAGCCCCTCACCCTCCGCCCGCGCAGCAGCACCTCGCCCGACGTCGGCGGATACACCTGGGCCAGCAGCCTGGCCACGGTGCTCTTGCCGCAGCCGCTCTCCCCCACCAGCGCCGTCACCGACCCGGCGCGCAGCGCCAGCGAGACGTCCTCGACCGCGCGGACGGTGCCCCGGCCGCGGGCGGCTCTGAAGTGCTTGGTGAGGTTCCTGCCTTCGAGCACGACCTCGCTCACTGGACCCCCTTCCCCTCGTTGAGCAGACAGGCCACGTCGGGATCGAGCCGCGGCAGGGTCGAGTCGCAGGCGTCGAAGGCGAAGCGGCAGCGCGGGTGGAAGGCGCAGCCGGACGGCAGCGAGCGCAGGTCGGGCGGGGTGCCTGGGATGCCGAGCAGTTCCTCGCGCGGCCCGTGCAGGCGGGGGAAGGAGCGCAGCAGCCCCAGCGTGTACGGGTGGCGCGGGGCCTTGTGCAGGGCTCGGGCGTTGCCGGTCTCGACGACCCTGCCCGCGTACATGATGGCGATCCGGTCGGAGATCTCCATCAGCAGCGACAGGTCGTGGGTGATGAACAGGACGGCGAAGCCGTACTCCTCCCTCAGCGCCCTGATCTCGTGGAGGATGTCGCGCTGCACCACCACGTCGAGCGCGGTGGTGGGCTCGTCCATGATGATGATCTCCGGGTTGAGCGCCAGCGCGATGGCGATCGCCGCGCGCTGGCGCATGCCGCCTGACAGCTCGTGCGGGTAGCTGCGCCGGCGGTCCGCGCTGATGCCGACCCGCTGCAGCAGCTCCACCGAGCGCTCGACGCGCGCCTTCCTCGACATGCCGGGGACGTGGATGCGGAGCACGTCGTCGATCTGCGAGCCGACCGTGCTGACCGGGTTGAGCGAGTTCATGGCGCTCTGGAAGACGACCGCCAGCTCCCTCCACCGGAAGGCGCGCAGCTCCTCGCGTCTCAGCCCCAGCACGTCCACGGGCGGGCCTTCGGCCCGATGGTAGGTCACCGAGCCGCCGGTGATCGTGGCCGGTGGCCGCAGCAGCCGCCCGATCGCGTGCGCGAGCGTGGACTTGCCGCTGCCGCTCTCCCCCGCCAGCCCGAGGATCTCGCCGCGTCGCAGGTCGAGCGAGACGTCGGCGACCGCGTGGACGGCACCGCTCGACGACAGGTAGTCGACGCCGAGCCCGCGCACTTCCAGGACGTTCACGCCTTCGCCTCCTTGGGGAGCTTGACCGTGCGCAGCCGGGGGTTGGCGATCTCGTCCAGGCCGAAGTTGACCAGCGCCAGCCCCGTGCCGATGAGCGCGATGCAGAGCCCGGGCGGCACGAACCACCACCAGGCGCCGACCAGCAGCGCCTGGCCGTTCTGCGCGAAGTAGAGCATGCTGCCCCAGCTCACCGTGGACAGGTCGGCCAGGCCGAGGAAGGAGAGCCCGGCCTCGGCCAGGATGGCCCCGACCACGGTGGCGAGGAAGCTCGTGGCGATCACCGGCAGCAGCACGGGCATGATCTCGAAGAAGACGATCCTGAACGGGCCCTCGCCGCCGGCCCTGGCCGCCTCCACGAAGTCGCGCCGCCGTACGGACAGGGTCTGGGCGCGCAGCACGCGCGCGCCCCACGCCCAGCCGGTCACGGCGATCACCACCGCGACCGAGGTGACGCCGCGCTGGGGCAGGTAGCCCGCCAGCACGATGATCAGCGGCAGCGCGGGCAGCACCAGGAAGATGTTGGTGAGCACCGAGAGCACCTCGTCGACCGCGCCGCCGAAGTAGCCGCCGACCAGGCCCACGGCGATGGCGAAGAAGGTGGCGATGACCGCCGAGAGCAGGCCGACGCCCATCGAGACCCGCGAGCCGTGCACGATCTGCGTGAGCACGTCCTGACCGGTCTGCGTGGTGCCGAGCCAGTGCTCGGCCGACGGGCCCTGGAGCCCCGCGTCGCTGGTCGCGGCCGGGTCGGCGGGCAGCAGCAGCGGCCCGAGGAGCGCCATCAGCACGAAGAAGACCAGGATGCCGATGCCTATGCGGATCTTCATTGGCGCGTCCTTGGGTCGAGGATCACGTAGGCGAGGTCGGCCAGCAGGTTCGCGACGAGGACGGCCAGAGAGATCACCAGGAAGATGCCCTGCATGAGCGGGAAGTCCTCGTTCTCCACGCCCTTGAGCAGCATCGAGCCGATGCCGGGATAGGAGAAGACGATCTCGGTCAGCACCGAGCCGCCGACCACGAAGCCCAGCGACAGCGCGAAGCTGGTGATGTTGGGCAGGATCGCGTTGCGGGCGGCGTAGGCCCACATGACGCGGCGGCTGGTCAGCCCCTTGGCCTCGGCCATGACGACGTAGTCCTCGCCGAGCGTGGTGACCATGACGTTGCGCATGCCGAGGATGCGGTCGGCCATCGAGGCCAGCACGATCGTGACCGCGGGCAGCGTCGCGTGGTAGGCCATGCTGGCCAGGAACTCCGCGTCGAAGCCGGGCGTCACCTCCAGCCCGTACGCTCGCGAGCCGGGGAACCACTGCAGCGTCGAGCCGAAGACGAAGACCAGCACGAGCGCCACCCAGAAGTACGGCACCGCGTGCAGGAAGGTCGCGGCGGGCAGCACCCCGTCGAGCCAGGTGCCGCGCTTCCAGGCCATCAGCACCCCGAGCGAGGTGCCGACCACGTAGCTGATCAGCGTGGCCACGCCCACCAGCCCGATCGTCCACGGCAGG
The DNA here is from genome assembly GCF_039535395.1 of Nonomuraea roseola. Taxonomy (NCBI): domain Bacteria; kingdom Bacillati; phylum Actinomycetota; class Actinomycetes; order Streptosporangiales; family Streptosporangiaceae; genus Nonomuraea; species Nonomuraea roseola. The sequence goes on along the minus strand of NZ_BAAAXC010000015.1, from coordinate 5,293,959 downwards.
CTGTCGGCTATGACCGTGGACACCTCGGTCGGGAAGAACGTGATCGAGCGCCCGAGCTCGCCGCGGAACAGGTTGCCCAGGTAGTCCACGTACTGCGTCCACAGGCCGGCGTCGCTGATGCCGAACGCCTTCTTCATCGCCTCGATCGCGGCCGGGTCCACGTTGCCCTTGAGCCTGGCCACCAGCAGGTCCACCGGATCCCCCGGCATCAGCCGCGGGATCAGGAAGTTGAGCGTGACGGCGGCCCAGGCCGTGAGGAGATAGAACCCGAGCCGCCTGGTCAGGAACCTCACGTGCCCGCGGGCCTCAGGTTGAGCAGCACCACGGCCGCGTCGGGCGAGGTGTACGGCGAGGGCATCGCGTACGGGTCCTGCGCCGACGGCCAGCCCACGTACTTGTTCGTCCTGAACTGCGCCCAGGCGGGGCTGTAGAACAGCGGCAGCACCGGCAGCTTCTCCACCATGATCCTGCCGAGCTCCTGGGTGGCCCGCTGCTGCTCGGCCAGATCCTCGGTGGCGGCGTAGGCGTTGATCAGCTTGTCCGTCTCAGGGTCCTTCCACCGCTGGTAGTTGCCGGTGGCGGCGGTGCCGACGGGCTTGGCCAGCTCGCTGAGGAGCAGCGACCTCATCTGGAAGTACGGCGAGGCGCCCGCGGGCGTGGCCCTGATCGACAGGTCGTAGTTGCCCTTGCCGACCTTGGACACCCAGTCCTGGAAGGCCACGCCCCTGGTCTCGACCGTGATGCCGACCTTGGCGAGGTCCTCCCTGATGAGCTGGGCGGCGTTCACCCAGTCGGTGAACGGCGAGGGCACCAGCAGGGTGAATGTCAGCTGGGCGGGGTCGACGCCCTTCAGCAGCTCCTTGGCCTTCTCGACGTCCACCTTGTAGGCCGCGTCCTTGTACTCGGGCGGCAGGAACGCCTCGCCGCCCGGCATCGGGATGCTGGTCGGATGGGCGACCTCGGTGTAGCCGCGCTCGGCCACCTTGACGATCTTGTCCCGGTCGACGGCCAGGTTGATGGCCTGCCGTACCTCGGGCTTGGACAGGACGGGATGGGTCAGGTTCGGCAGGAGCGAGACCACGCCCTCAGGCGGGAAGTAGTACTTGTTGATCTCCGGCTTGCCCTGGACGTAGATCTTGTCGATGTCGGGCACGAACGCGCCCGCCCAGTCGATCTCGCCCTGCTGCAGCCCTGTCTGGACCGCGTTGGCGGTGTAGGCGGGGAACCTGATCGTCGGGACGACCGGCTTGCCCGGCTGCCAGTAGGCGGGGTTCTTCGTCATCTCGTACAGCTGTGCGGAGAACTTCGAGAGTTTGTACGGCCCGGTGCCGACCGGCTTCGGGTTGGTGAAGGTGACCGGGTTCTCCTTCTCGAACAGGTGCTTCGGCACGATGGCGGTGTTGCCTGAGATGTTGAAGAGCTTGGCGTACGACGTGGTCTTGAAGTCGATCCGCACCTTGTCGGGGGCGAGCACCTCGGTCCCCGAGATCTCCAGTGCCCCCTTGTTGAGCTCGGGGTGCCTGCTCATGGTGTCGAAGGTGAAGGCCACGTCGTCTGCGGTGAACGGCTTGCCGTCGGTCCACTTCACGCCCTGGCGCAGGGTGAAGGTGAGCGCCTTGCCCTCGTCGGCCCACTCGTGGCTCAACGCCAGCCACGGCTTGACCTCGCCGGGCCTGAGCTTGTTGAAGTACTCCAGCGTCTCGTAGATCATCCCGGTCGTGCCGAAGTTCACGCCTTCGAGGTGGAACGGGTTGAAGTTCTCCTGGAAGGTGCCCGAGTCGATGGCGTGCATCACCAGGGGCGGCGCCGCGCCCTTGGCGGTGGATGCCCCGCCGCTCGAACACCCGGCGGCCAGGGCGAGCGCCAGGACGACTGCGGTTAAACGTCTCATCAGAAGGTTCCTCTCACACGGAGGTCACGGGAGCCGACCGGCGCCGCGAAGGCCTGGGCCCTGCGGAGACCGGCAGGAGCGCCGCGCACGGTGGTGAGGGCGCGGTAGTAGTCGACGTACGGGAAGCCGTACGTCTCCCCACGGGCGAACGCGTAGCCCGTGATCGCCTCCGACCAGACCTCGTAGGCCTCGTCGGTCAGCTCGAAGAAGACGTCGGGCCGGTAGCCTTCGGCGTCCTCCCAGTTGTCCGCGTAGAACAGCTGTCCCGCCCAGTGCGCGGGCCGCTCCCGCTCCAGCGTCTTCAGCCCGCCGTAGAAGCGGGCGTCCTCGACGATGCGGTGCGTGCGGGCGTGGTCCTTGTGGATCGACCGGCTCCAGTGGGTCAGGATCACGTCGGGGCGCAGCTCCCTGATCAGGTCGCCGACGCGCATCTTGACGTCCTCGTCCTCGGGCAGCAGGCCGTCCTCGTAGTCGAGGAACCTGGCCTCGGCGCCGATCGCCCCCGCGAACGCCTCGGCCTCGTCGCGCTTCTGCTTGGCGTAGTCGGGCACGGGCAGGCGCGGGTGCCCGCGCTCGCCGAGGGTGAGGTGCAGGAGCGTGGCGCGCCGCCCCTCCAGGACATGCTGCGCGAGTACGGCTCCCGCCGTCAGGTCCATGTCCCCCGCGTGGGCCCCGATGGCCAGGACATGGGTCATGCCGTCCACCTCATGACGTGGAAGCGGCGGGTGACCTGGTATCCCGCCCGGGTGTACAGGTGTCCGGCGGGGCTGGCCTCTCCGGTCCAGAGGAACCACGAGGAGTGCAGGCCCTCGGCCCGCATCCTCGTCATCGTGAGGTGAAGCAGGATCTTGCCGAGCCCGGTGCCCCGCTCGCCCTCGTCCACGCCGAAGGGCCCGAACCGCTCGGGGATGCCGCGGTAGGCGGCATACAGCGCGAACCCCACCAGCCGGTCCCGCTTCTTGGCGATGACCATGCGGGTGGGGTCCCTGTGGTGGCGGATCGCCTCACCCCAGTCGGGGTTGAACTCGTCGGCCGCGAACCTGATCAGCTCGGGCAGTTCGCCGTCGGCAGGGCTGCGGAAGCCGTACCCTTCGCTCTCCCGTTTGGCGCGCAGCTCGTGCACGTCCTGCGGTGTCAGGTAGCCGACCAGCGTGCGGTCCATCGCGACCGGCGAGTAGAGGGTGCCGAACCCGAGACCGGTCAGCAGGGCGAACCCGTCGGGGTAGAGCTCGGGGTCAGCGCCGGGCAGCACGTAGTTGGGCGTGTAGGAGGCGAAGTCGACCCGCGTCCTCCCCCTGGCCCGCAGGAACTCCAGCGCCTCGGTGAGCAGGCGCCGTCCGAGCCCGCCACCCCGGTGGTCCGGCGCGACGAAGAAGAACGGGATCCAGCCCGTCTCGGGCTCCAGGTCCGTGCCCGGCGCGAGCGGCGTCAGCCGGCGGACGGCGTAGGCACATCCCACCACGCGCCCCTCCGCCACGGCCACGCGCAGGCCTTCAGGGTCGAAGTTGGGGTCGAGCAGGACGCAGTCGCGAAACCACGCCGCGGTCGTGGGGTCGCCTGGCAGGCTCCGGTTCCAGGATTCGATCAGAGAGTGCTCGTCACCGGGGGCGAACGCGCGGACAGTGACCGTCATGCCCAAGAGCTTTGCGATTGGTCAGGCCCAAGGTCAATAAGTTCGGGGAAGAAATTTTCTCTAGTGGCTACCCTCTAGAAACTTTCCTTCGTCTCGGGTAACTATGGAACGTTGGCTTACCAGATCTCCTTCTTCACAGCAGCGCGTCGTCGACATCACGGCCGGTCTCATGCACGTACGGATGAACGCGTCATCGCGGAGGTGATGCCGTGGCGCACGAGACGATCAACGTGGCGAGGTCGCGCATCGGCGTCAGCAGCTGCGGGTAGTCGGCGGCGTTGAGGGCGTACAGGCGCTGGGTGCCGCTGCGCCGTACCGTCACGAGCCTCGCGTCGCGCAGGATCTTCAGGTGGTGGGAGGCCGCAGGCTGGGACAGGTTCAGGTGGGCGGCGATCTCGCCGACGCTGCGCGGATCGGCGGACTCCAGGAGGAAGACGATGATCTCCTGCCTGCGCTCGTCGCCCAGCGCGGTGAACAGCGGCCTGGTCTGCGCGAAGAGGGCGACAACGTCCTGAGCCGCCACCGGGCCGCTCACGCCGGCGCTCCTTCGGGAAGGGAGTCGCGAAGGGCGACGAGGTGGGTCACGGGGAGCGCGCGGGCGGCGCCCTCGGCGATCCAGCCGTCCAGCATCAGCCGGGTCTGCGCGCCGACCTTGGTGAAGTGCGCTTGCAGGTAGCGCGGCAGGTCGAAGGGGGTCAGCAGCGGCAACGCGCGCAGGGCCAGGCCCACGGCCCAGGCCGGCACGGACAGCGGGGGGCGCCCTCCGTGCTGAGCCGCCGTCACGGCGACCGCCTCGCGGCTGGCCGCCGCCGCACCTCCCAACCTCCTCCGTACGGCCCGCAACGACCAGCCCGCGCTCTCGATCGCGGCGATGTAGGGAACCAGTCTGGCGGCGGTGACCTCGCCGGACCCGGCCTTGCGCACCCGCCTCACCCGCGCACCGCCGCGCCGCAGCGCGTCGATGACCTGCGGGGCGCGCGCCCCCGCGACCCCCATCGCCGAGCCTGGCGGCACCCAGTAGGCCACACCCTGGCCCGGTACCTCCCCCGCCAGTGGCGCCTGGTAGGCGAGCAGCGTCGGCGTCACCTGGACGATCGACTCCCGCGGCCAGACCCCGGCCAGGGTGTCCAGGTCGTGCGGGTCCTGGCCGATGGTGACCACGGTCGCCGCACCGGCCGCCGCGCGCAGCTCACGCGTCCAGTCTCCGCGCAGCGCGGGAGAGTCGACGCAGAGCCACACCATGTCCCACGCTTCTCGCGGCGGCCGGCTGATCACCTGGTGCGGCACCAGCCGCCTCCCGACCGCCGGCCGGCCCTTCCTCAGCCGGAACAGCTCCACCCCGTCCTCGGCCCAGCCCTCCCTGCCCTGCCGCACCAGGAAGCTGACCTCGGCTCCCCCCTCGGCCAGCCAGGAGCCGAAGACCTGCCCAAGCGCCCCCGCCCCGACCACCAGCACCTTGGACATCGCCCCTCCATACATCCATCTAAATATTTGGATATATCGAGACTAGCAGCCCACGTTCGCCGCTCCCGTGGGCTCGGACGGTGCGCGCCGCCCGAGGCGACGGCGCTTCATGGGGCGACGTCGGTCAGGCGGTGCGGGCGGCGGGGTGGATGGTGAAGACCCGGTCGAGGCCGATGACGGCCAGGATGCGCAGCGTGTTGGCGGGAACGGCGGCCAGAGCGATGTCGGCGCCGGCGGCCAGGGCGTGCTGGCGGGCCGCGAGCAGTGCGGTGATACCGCTGGAGTCGCAGAACCTCAGGCCGGCCAGGTCGATGACCAGGCGCTGGCCTGGTCGCAGAGTGAGGCGCTCGACCTGTCTGCGCAGGGCGGCGGCGTGGGTGTAGTCGAGGTCGCCGGCGACTTCCACAACGGGTCCTGCGGCGGCGTCTCTGTCGGTGATGGTCAGCGAGCTCATCGTTCGTGTTTCGTTGCCGGGCGGACGTGCGGAGGGGCGGCGGGAACGCCGAGGGCGAGCAGGGCGGTGTCGTCGTCGAGACCGTCGCCGAAGCTGTCCAGCAACTCGCTCAGCGCTCTGATCGCTTCCTGGGGAGTGCAGGGAGCGTGAGCGGTGGCGAAGGCGTGCAGGGCTTCCTCGCCGTACAGGCTGTTGTGGGTGGGCCCGGTGCGCGCCTCGGTCAGGCCGTCGGTGTAGAGCAGGAGGGTGTCACCGGGCTCGAGGACGGTCTCGGCGGTGGTGGCGGGCGCGGTGGGCAGGATACCGACGAGCAGGCCGCCGGGGGTGGGCAGGAACTCGGCGTGGCCGCCGGCCCGCAGGATCAGGGCCGAGGGATGCCCGCCTGAGGCGAGGCGGACAGTGGCGTGGCCAGTGCGGGTGCCGGTGTCGACGATGCCGAAGATGGCGGTGCAGTAGCGGACGTCGCCGCTGGCGGCGTACCGCTCGTGCAGGACGGAGTTCAGCGTGGCCAGGGCGGCAGCCGGCTCAGGGTCGTGGAGGGCGGCGGCGCGCAGGGTGTAGCGGACCAGGGAGGTCAGGGCCGCGGCCTCGGGTCCCTTGCCGCACACGTCGCCGAGGAAGAATCCCCAGCGGGTGCCGTCGATGGGGAACAGGTCGTAGAAGTCCCCGCCCAGCCGGTCGGGGGAGGCCGTGTGATAGTAGACGGCCGTTTCCAACCCCGGCGCGGCCGGCAGCGACGCCGGCAGCAGCGACTGCTGCAGCACGGCCAGGGCGTCGGCCAGCCGGGCGCGGTCGGTCTCGGCCTGCCGTCGCGCTTCTTCCGCCTCCGCGCGTGCCTGCTCGGCTTCCGCCCTGGCCAGTTCCGCCTCCCGCTTACGGTGCAGGAGTTCCTCTTCGTAGGTGCGGCGATCGGAGGCGTCGAAGACAGTGGTGCGGATCAGCAGCGGCTCGCCTTCACTGCTGTGCTTGACGGTGGAGGAGACCAGCACCGGAAGCCGGCCGCCGTCGGCGGTCTTCAACTCCAGGGCGATGCCGCTGAGCTCGCCCTTCATCCGCAGCAGGGGCGCGAAGTGGGTCTCGTGGTACAGCTTGCCGCCGACAGTGAGCAGGTCGGTGAAACGTCTACGCCCCACCACCGCCTCGCGCTCCAAGCCGAGCCAGCCCAGCAGCGTGGCATTGATCTTGGCGATGGTGCCGTCCATCAGCGTGGACAGATACCCGCACGGCGCCGACTCGTACAGTTCCTCGGCACTGTCCTCCAGCAGCGCGATGAACACCGCGTCCGTGTCGGCCTCGTCCTCGGTCTCTGACGACTCGGGGTCCTGCTCTGTCCGGCACATCACAGGGACTCCAGGAAGTCCAGGACGGCCCGCGCGGTGGCCTCCGGCGCGCTCAGCTGCGGGCAGTGACCCGTGGCGTCCAAGGTGACCAGGCGGGAGGAGGGGATCGCGGCGTGCACGAACGCGCCGACCTCGCGCGGGGCGATGACGTCCTGGACGCATTCCAGCACCAGCGTCGGCACGTGCACGCTCTTCAGGTCCTGACGGCTGTCGGACAGGAACGTCGTGCGGGCGAAGACCCGCGCGATGTCGGGATCGGTCGCGCAGAAACTGTTGGTCAGCTCCTCCCCCAACTCGGGGCGCTCGGGGTTGCCCATGATGACCGGGGCCATCGTGGATGACCAGCCCAGGTAGTTCGCCTCCAGCGCTGCCAGCAGTTCGTCGATGTCCTGCGCGGTGAACCCGCCGAGGTAGCCGTCGTCGTCGATGTAGCACGGCGAGGGGGTCACCATCACCAGCGCCCCGATCCGCTCCGGGGCCGCCTGCGCGGCCAGCACACCGATCATGGCGCTGACCGAGTGCCCCACGAACACGGCCCGCTCAAGATTCAGCTCGTCGCAGACATCCACCACGTCCTGGGCGTAGCCGTCCAGCGACGCGTAGCGGTCCTCGCTCCACGCCGACAGCTCAGAACCGCCGGAGCCGACGTAGTCGAAGAGCACCACCCGGTAGCGCTCGGTCAGGGCGGGGACGATCAGGCGCCACATGTTCTGGTCACAGCCGAATCCGTGTGCCAGCACGACCACCGGCCCGTCCGAGCGGCCGGTCACCGTTACGTTGTTCCTGCGGCAGATGTCCATGACAACCTAGTTTTCCATCTTCGCCTTGCCCACCCGGACGGCGGGCCGTCATGGTGCACGTCGGCGCCTAGGCGGGGCGAAGCAGGGGCGGGCCGCGCTGGTAGGGTTCCGGGCGTGGGGGTTCCTGAGGACTTGCTGGTCGCCGCCAAGCAGTGCCTGGCCGAGCGGGGATATGCCCACACCACAGTGCGGGACATCATCGCGGTCTCAGGGAGCAACCTGGCCGCGATCAACTATCACTTCCGCTCCAAGGACGCGCTGCTCAACCGGGCGATGATCGAGGCGACCGACGAGGCCGTCCAGGAGGTCTTCAAGGCGCTCCCCGAGAGTTCGCACGGTGAACAGAGCGAGCGTCTCGAGGCGTTCTGGGCCGCGCTGATCGACTCCTTCCGCGAGAAGCGAGCGCTGTGGCTGGCCAATGTCGACACCCTGGCGCAGGCGCCGCACTCCCCCGAAGTGCGGGAGCAACTGGCGGACGGCCAGGCGAGGGCGCGGGCCGAGCTGGGCCGACTGCTCCAGCAGGAGGGCGACGAGGCGTCCGGGGTGTTGCTCACCCTGCTCATCGGCATGCTGGTGCAGTGGGCTGTCGACCCGGACCACGCCCCGACCGCCCACGATCTCTCCCAGGGCATGCGGGTCATCGCGACGGCCGCGACGACCGGCGACTGACATCGGGGCCGCCGGTCGCCGCCGGGGCGATCACCCCATCGGTCTGCTGTCGCGGGCGTGCTGTCCGCTCCGCCGTACGGCACGCAGCAGGATCGGCGCCAGGACCGCCATGAGGCACAGACAGGCGGCGGCCGTGATCATGGCGTAGTGCTGGCCCTGGGTGAAGGCCTCGCGCGCCGCGGCGGCCAGTGCCCGCCCCGTCGGCTCGGACGTGTGCCGCGCCACCTGCAGGGCGGCGCCGAGGGTTTCGCGGGCGGCCGCCGCGGCCTGCGACGACACACCCTCGGGAGAGTGTCCCGTGAGGTGGCCGCGGTAGACGGCCGTGCCGATGCTGCCCAGGATCGCGATGCCGAGCGCGCCGCCGAACTCCGTGGCGACCTGCGACAGCCCCGCCACCGAGCCGGCTCGCTCGGGCGGCGCCGTGGCGATGATGAGGTCCGAGGAGACGGTCAGCACGAGCGTGATCCCACCGGCCATCAGCATGATCCCGGCTACCAGTGGCGTGGTCCGGCCGCTCGTGTCGAGCAGCGCCAGGAGCGCGAAGCCGCCGGCTCCGATGAGCAGTCCGAGGCAGACCACGAGGCCGGGAGGGATCCTCCGCACCAGAACGGGAGCGAGCGCCGCGCTGAGCATCGCCGTCCCCGCCGAGGGCAGAGCGTACAGGCCCGCCTCGAACGGCCCTGCGCCCATGACCATCTGCAGGTACTGCGTGGTGAACAGGCTCGAGCCGACCATCGCGAAGACGCCGAGGGTGTTGGCGCCGATCGCCGCGGTGAAGGCGCCACTGCGGAAGAGCGACACGTCCAGCATCGGATCGGGCACGGTGCGCTGGCGTTGGATGAAGGCCGCCCCCGAGGCCAGGCCGGCCGCGATGGCCAGGACCGGCGGCCAGCCGAGGCCCTCCTGGGCGATGTGCTGCACGCCGTAGATCGTCGGCAGGATCGCGGCCAGTGACAGCGCCACGCCGAGCAGGTCGAAACGTCCGGGCCGCGGGTCACGCGACTCCGGCAGCAGCAGCGGGGCCGTGATCAACAGGATCGCCATCACCGGCAGGTTGACCAGGAACACCGAACCCCACCAGAAGTGCTCCAGCAGGGCTCCGCCCATCAGCGGGCCCAGCATGGCGCCACCGGCGAAGGCGCCGGTCCAGACCGCGATGGCGGCGCGGCGCTGGCCGTCATCGTGGAACATGTTCCTGATCAGCGACAGCGTCGAAGGCATCAGCGTCGCCCCGCCGACACCGAGCAGGGCGCGGGTGGCGATGAGCATACCCGAGTCGGAGGAGAAGGCGGCGATCACGGAGGCGGCGCCGAACGCCGCCGCGCCGATCATGAGCAGCCGTCGCCTGCCGATCCTGTCGCCCAGCGTCCCCATCGGCAGGAGCAGCCCGGCCAGCATGAACGGGTAGATGTCGATGATCCACAGGAGCTGGGAGCCGCTCGGGGACAGGCTGGCGCTGATGAACGGCAGCGCGTACGACAGCACGTGCAGGTCCACGGAGATGAGCAGCACCGGCAGGACCAGCACGGCCAGCCCGATCCACTGCTTGCGTCCCGCCTTCACGGGCATGCCGGAAAGGGGGCGGGAGGTTGCTTGTGTCATGACGGCGACCATACATATGTTTGGCACGCTTGTACAAAACAAATGTTTGGCTCAAGCGTTCAGGCCCGGGTAAGGTCAGCGTGTCAGCCGCTGGGCGCGCTCGGCAGTGCCGAGCGCGCTCCCCGCCGTGGAGGGATGAACACATGCGGCTACGTCGAGAACGTGAGCCCTTCGCGGTAGGAGGGGTAGGCGGGCGCCCAGCCCAGCTCGCGCTTCGCCCGCTCGGAGCTCAGCCGGATGCGCGTCCCCACCATCAGCGCGTACATGTACGGCATCGGGCGCAGCAGGGCGCTGGGCAACCGCAGCGGAGCGGGCGCGCCGGCCGCCGCCGCGAGGGCCCTGACGTAGTCGTCGAAGCGGACGGGATGGTCGTCGGCGACGTTGTACGGCCGGCCGGCCACGCCGCGTTCGAGGGCGGCCACCGTGGCGGAGGCGGCGTCCTCGATGTGGATGAGCGAGACGGTTCCCGCAGGGTCCGGAACGGGAAGCATCCGCTTCCTGGTCATGTCCATGAGCTTCCTGGTCGACGCCTCGGGACCGTAGAACATCCCGTAGCGCAGGGAGATCCCCTCGATGCCCGGCGCGCCGAACACCTGCTCCTCGTTGGCGCGCATCGAGCGCATGTGGGGGTCGAAGGCGCCCTGGCCGGGCTCGGCGAAGGGGCGCTCCTCGGTGACGGGGGCCTCGCCGTGGTCGCGGTAGCCGTACCCCAGGAAGAACGACTGGGTGACGAACCTGTGCGCGCCCACCAGCTTCGCCGCCTCGAGGAGGTGGGCGGTGCCGCGGTCGCGCAGGGCGTCGGTGGCGTAGAGGGCGCGGTGGAACAGCGGCAGGCCGGTGATCGCGGTGGCCTCGTGGACGACCGCGTCCGCCTGCCGGCCGTCGAGCGCGGCCAGCAGCGCCTCGCGGTCCATCATGTCCGCCACCACCGGCACGGCCCCCGCCTCGGCGAGCCGCCGGGCGCCGCCGCCTGACCTCGTGATGCCCAGCACCGAATGACCGGCGGCGAGCAGGTGGCGGACCAGGACCGAACCCAGCGTGCCGGTGGCCCCCGCGAGCAGGACGTTCACGCGCTCGCCCCTTCCTTGGCGTTCCTGCGGTTGTGAAGCGTGCGCAGCCTGACGGCGAGCCCCGCCGCGGCCACCACCGAGACCGCCAGCAACGCCCACGGGTCGCCGGCGTTGCCGCCACCGAGCTCGAGGTCGACCGCGTGGTTGAACGCGTGGAAGGTGTTGGCGAACACGAAGCCCGCCAGCACCACCACCACGACGTCGCGCCACCACAGCGCGCACAGCAGCATCAGACCGATGGCGATCTGGAACACACCCGCGTCGTGCAGGAAGTGCACATGGTTCGGCCAGTTGGCCCACTCGGCGAAGCTCGCGGGGTCCACCCGCGCCCACACCCCGGTGACCAGCATGGACATCGCGGCCAGCACCGTGACGACCTTGACGAAACGACCTGCTGTCATGATCCGTCCTTTCTTCCGCCTTCGCGCTTCAGACGGATCGAGGAAGGACGGCTGTGACATGCGGGGTTGTGATCTGACGCACACCTGTCACAGGGTGCTGGACCGCACCTCGGGCGGCGAGGGAGCACGGACGCCTTCGAGACGTGCCACGGCTTGGACCACGTCAGGGAACGCGTCGATGAACGCGTCGACGTGGTGAGCGGCGAAGTCGTCGCGCCACCTGACACCGCTTTGCAGGCACGCGACGAAGCGCAGGCCCGCGCCGTTGGCGGCCTGCGCGTCTCCGGGCGAATCGCCGACGTACACGCACTGGCCCGGTCGCAGTCCGGTGGCCGCGAGGAGCTCGTCGAAGGCGCGGGCGTCGGGCTTCCCGAAGCGCATGTTGCCCGCGTGGTAGGCGGCGGTGAGCCGGCCCGCGAGCACGTGGTCAGGAGCGAGCAGGTGCTCGACCTCCGCTTCGGTACGCGATGTCAGCAGCATGAGGCTGCGACCCGCGACTGCGAGCTCGTCGAGCGCGGCGAGGTTCTCCGGCGCGATGACATCCAGGCGTCCGTCCCCGACGTACTCCCTGAGCACGACGTGATAGGCAGCCGTGAAACTGTCCAGGTCCACCCCGGGCGACCGCTCGTGCATCGCCTCGAGCAGGGGCTGTCCCCATGTGGACAGGTGCACGGCACGCGACATCGGCGCGCGACCGATGCGGGCCAGCACCTCGTTCTCCAGCTCGAAGCAGACCGCCTCGGTGAGGCAGAGCGTGTCGTCCACGTCGATCACCACAGCGCCGATCACACCGCACAAGCTATCGGACGCCTACCCGCGCGCCGTCACCCGTTCTCGGTCGTCTCCGGCCTGGAGTAGACCGCGCGCCAGTGCTCGGCGGAGCGGACCAGGTCGTCGCCGACGCGGGCCAGGAACTGGCTCATGTTCTCCAGCCGGACGCCCGCGGGCGTGGTCGCACCGAGGGACTGCGCGCTGTCCCTGGCGGTGGCGGCCAGCAGGGCGTTGGTGCGGGCGCTGGCCAGCATGGCCTGGAACCAGACGTCGTCGTCGATGACGTACCGCTCGGCCCTTCGGCGGGGGTCGCGTTCGCGTCTGATCAGCTCCTGGTCTTCGAGGTAGCCGACGGCTTTGGAGATCGAGGCCGGGCTGACCAGCAGGCGTTGCACGAGCTCGGCGGAGGTGAGGCTGCCGGTGTCGGTGCTGTACAGGCAGGCCAGCACCTTGGCCATCATCTGGGGAAGCCCTGTCTGGACCAGCAGGTCGGTGAGCCGTGTGGCCACCTCGCGCACCGTCTCGGGGTCACGCCCCCACGACTCGGCGCCCTCCCGTGCCGCCGCGGGTGAGGTGGTCCTGCGCCGGTGCATGCGCCGTTCGACGGCCCGGTGAGCCTGATCTGCCTGGTAGGTGCCGGGGCCGCCGTTGCGCATCACCTCGCGGGTGACGGTCGAGGTCGGCCGATCCAGGCGCCTGGCGATCTCGGCGTAGGTGAGCCCGTCGGCCAGTCCTGCGGCGATCTGCCTGCGGTCCTGGTGGGTGAGCCTGTCTCCGGGCATCGTCGTCCGCTCTTCGTCGCGATGGGCCTGCCTGAGCAAGAGACAGTGTGCGCCCACCCGCACCCATATGCAACTCGGCGACGCCGGGTTGCATTAAGCGGCAACCATCATGCAACGATTCCATAGCTATGACCTGTATAAACGCCGTTGCTTCACATAACTATGATTGACGATTCCTTGCATGCAACGTAACTTTTGCGGTGTCGCGAAGATCAGCGACCTTCCCCCGCACTTTTGAGGAGATTCCGATGGACACGACCCAGCTTCAGCGCCTGCTCGACCGCGCCGTGACGCAGGAGGGCTACCCCGGCATGCTCGCCGAGGTCCGCGACGGCAATCAGCACTGGTTCGGTACGGCGGGCACGGCCGACGCCACGACCGGTCGCCAGGCCACGGCGCAGGACCAGTTCCGCGTCGGCAGCATCACCAAGACCTTCACCGCCACCCTGGTGCTGCAACTGGCGGCCGAGCACAGACTGAGCCTGGACGACACGGTGGAGCAGTGGCTGCCCGGCCTGGTGCAGGGCAACGGCCACGACGGCTCGAAGATCGCCATCCGGCAGCTTCTCAACCACACCAGCGGCGTCTTCGGCTACACCCTGGACGCGACCATGCTGGAGCGGTACTGGGGCCCCGAGTTGCTGGCACACCGCTTCGACACGCTGACCCCCGAAGAGCTGGTGAAGATCGCCGTGTCCAACCCCGCCGACTTCCAGCCCGGCGAGGGCTGGGGCTACTCCAACACCAACTTCGTCCTCGCCGCCATGATCGTCGAGAAGGCGGCAGGCATGCCCTACGCCGAGGCCCTCGAGCGCCGCATCGCCCGCCCGCTCAGGCTGACCGGCACCTACGCCCCCGGCCACGAGGCCGGCTTCCGCGGCCCGCACACTCGCACCTACTCCAGGCTGATGCTTCCCGACACCGACGCTCCCGTCCACGACATGACCGAGCTGAACCCGTCGTACGCCTTCGGGGTCGGCGAGATCATCTCCACCGCCTCGGACCTCAACGCCTTCCTCGGCGCGCTCCTGAAGGGCTGGCTCCTGCCCGCCGTCCAGCAGGAGGAAATGTTCACGATGACCCCCGTCCCCGACGGCACATGGCTGGACGGCTACAGCTACGGCCTGGGCATCTCCTCGGTCACACTGCCCAGCGGCACCACCGTCTACGGCCACGGCGGCATGATCACCGGCACCTGGTCCTACCTGTACGGGACCCGCGACGGCGAGCAGGTGACCGCCCAGAGCGTCAACGGCGACTGGGGCAACCCCACCGCGGGAGTCTTCACCGACGTCCTCGAGGCGGCCTTCTCCCCTGCCACCGCCTAGGACCGCGAGGACGCGGTCGTGCACTCGGCTAAGTCAGCATGTCCACGATGGAGGGCCAGGCCGTCGCCCCCAGGGCGGCATCGGCCTCGGGCGATCCGCCGTACAGATAGGACGGCGAGGGCGGAGGCGCAGCCTCGCCGGGAAAGAGCGGGCGGTGCCCCGCCGACGGGTGGCTGACGATGCGGACCTCGCGGCGTTCGGCCAGCGCGTCGGCGAAGACGAGCGACGGCCACATGAGGTCGTCGCCGCCCGCCACCAGGAGGACCTCCGCCCGAGTGCGTTCCAGCGGAATGGCCGCCTCGGGAGGCGCTGCGGCCAGGCCGCGTTCGTAGAACGCGCGGAACGAGGTGGGCGGCCCTTCCGTCGGCCACTGCGCGGGGTAGGGGGCGAAGGGGACGGGTCGCCCGCGCCATGTCCACGATGAGCGGTACGGCACGGTGACGCCGTCCGGCCCCGGCCCGACGTTGGCCCAGACGACCGATGAGGGCGAAAGGGCGACCACCGCCTGGACCCGCGGCTCGACGCACGCCAGCATCAGCGCCGCCTCCGCGCCCTTGGACAGGCCGAGAACGGCCAGCCGGGACACTCCCGTCGCGGCCAGCAGGTCGAGCGCGGACACGAAGGTCTCCAGCGGCACCTCGCAGATGCCGGGCGCCTGACCCGGTCCGCCGAACCAGCGGATGGACATCGCGGTCATCCCGTGCGCGGCCAGCAGCGCGCAGCGGCCCGCGTCGACGCGTCCGCTGGATCCGCCCAGGACGAGCACTCCGACCTCGGCGTTCTCGGAGGTGGCCAGGCAGCTTTCCATATGAGGATTATCGACGTTTCGCCGGACAGGTCAGCCGCCCAGCCGCGGCTACCGCACCACGAAGACCTCCTGCCCCGGAGCTCTCGGTCGCGCGTTCCGCTGGCGGCTTCACCCCAAAATCTGCCAAAGGCATAGATAACGTTGCGTATCCTTCGTTTTCGGTGCGAACCGGTCGAAAGCTGGACAAAAGCGGCGTCCATCCGTCAAGCTCCAGCCATACCCCTCAACTGATGGAGATGTGTGTGTTCAAGGCAACTCGCAGGCGATCAGCGGTGCTCGCCGCCCTCATGGCCGCCGGCCTCGTGCTGGCGCCCGTCGCCACCGCCGCCGCCACAGCCGCCGCCCCCGGCGTGGGCGCAGTCAGCCGGCCGCCGCCCCGGCGCGGGCCGCCCGCCATCATCGGTGGAAGGGCCCGTGACGGAGCCCTACTCGTTCGATGGTCTCCTTCCAGCTGCGGAGGGAGCCACGGCCTGATCACTCTGCGGCGGCTCCTCATCGCCTCGGACTGGTTCGTCACCGAGCCGCCCACTGCAAGGGGCCTTCAGAAGGCCCCGGCAGGACTCTGGTGGCGGGTCGGCTCCCTGAGAGAAGGCAAAGGGCGGAGAGGTCGCCAGCGTCAAGCGGGTCGTCACCCATCCCGGCTGGCGACAACGCGGGGCGCCGGCGATCACAGATCGACATCCTAGCTGGTCCAGCTGGACCGGAAGGTCCTCCCTCCAGCCCATCCGCATCGCGCGACGACCGCGGGGAAGGTCAGCCAGCCGACGCCGCGTCATCGTCTGGGCCCTGGTCTTGCGAGGACGGGTGAGGACCCCCCTCCTGCGAGCCTCGGCAGCTGCAGGAGCTCGACAAACCGTGCGCGTGCCCGACGGCTAATTGCTCCGACCTGGTCGCCGCCGAGGTGCCGAGTGTGGCACCGGCGACAGCCGCGGGCGGGCTGCGCAGGCCCTGCACGGTGACATCCGGGAGGCCCGCAGATCCGCAGTGGCCGACAGGTGGGACTGCCTCGGCGACCTTCGCGGACGGCGGACGACTACGAGTAGACCGGAGGAACGGCGGCGCGGGCTGCTCCACCAACCCCGAGCGGCGGTCCCGGCGTCGGATCTGACCGACGTGACCCACTACCGCAGCTGGATCGACGTGCATCGTGGGAGCGGAGCTGCGCACGCTTTCCTGAGCCCACTGGAACACCGCGCCCAGTCGGTTCCAACGACCGCTGGGCGCACGCGGTCGTCGGCGAAGGTCCGCCACACCCTGCGACCATGAGCATGGGCCCGCTAGCTACTGGTAGGCAGGCGCAGGCGAACCGCGTGGAGCCTCGGCCCACCCCGTACACGTAGAGCGGGTTCCGCGGGGTCCACGCGCACTCGTCCAGCCCGGACTCCAGGTGGATCGCCGCGATGCACTCGCCCGCCTGCACATCCCACACCCGCACCGCGTCGTCGAGGCACACCGTGGCCAGCCACGACCCGAACGGGCCCACCGCCAGGTGGGTGGCCGCCGCTGCCGCCTCAAGCTCGGCCAGGAGCCTGCCCTCGCGGTCCCACCGCAGGATCGCGCCCTGCCCGGTGGTGGCGGCGACCCAGTCGCCGCGCGGGGAGAGCGCCAGTCCCGTGATCTCGTCGCCCGCGCCCAACGCCGGGCCCAGCCGCCGCCCCCGCGCGTCGAAGAGCAGCACGTGGTCGGAGCGGGCGGCGGCCAGCCAGCTGCCGTCGGGCGCCATGGCCAGGTACTCCGCCCCCGCGACGGGCACCTCGGTCCGTAGCCGGCCGTCGGCCTCCCAGAATCCGAGTTCGTTCTCCGTCGCCACGGCGGCCCAGGAGCCGTCGGGCGCGATGGCCAGCGCGGTGCCCGGCTCGCTGAGCCGTACCTGATGGCGGATCGCGCCGTCGCGATCCAGCAGCCACAGCAGGCCGTCCTCGTCGTCGACGGCGGCGAGCGCGGAGCCGTCGGCGCTGATTGCCACCGCGTCGAACCGTTCCTCGTCGTGGACGGCACGCAGCGCGCGGCCCTCCGCGTCGCGGAAGGTCAGCCCGCGATAGCCCGTGGTGACCAGCACGCTGCCGTCGCCCGCGACGGCGAGCGAGCGGACCGACTCGCGGCGCAGGTGCTCGTCGGGCACGGGCAGGCCGCCGCCGGCGTCCCAGAGGCGGACGGTGGCGTCGTCGCTGACGCTGGCAAGCCAGGTGCCGTCCGGGCTGAAGGCGACGTCACTCGGGGGCGTGCTGTGCCCGGTGAGGCGCGAGTCGGTGAGCGGTTCGAGGGTCCGCAGGAGGACGTCGCTGCCCGACCCCTCCCCCGCGACCATGGACCCGTCGGGCGCCGCGGTCAGGGCGCCGAAGATGAGCCCGTCCGTCTCGATCGCGCCAAGCGGCACGCCGTCCGGGCTCCACATCCGCATCCAGCCGTCCCAGTGTTCTGTGATCAGCAGGTCGCGGGCCGGGTGCGCGGCGACGTACTGGGCACCCTCCTCACCATCGGCCAGCTCGGCGCGCAGGCTGCCCTCGCGCGTCCACACCAGCACGCTCTCGCGTTCCTCGTCCACATACGCGACCCAGGAGCTGTCCGCACCGATGACCGGCTTGGAGTCCGACATGATCGTCATGTCCACCCGCCACAGCGGGGTGCCGTCCGCCGACCAGGCCCACAGGTCGTCGGCGCACGAGACGAGCCAGCTGCCGTCCGGTGCGATCACCACGCGCCGCACGGCGCCCTCGTGCCCGTGCAGGACGGCCCGCTCCGTCCCGTCGTCGTCCCAGAGCCGCACGGTCTCGTCGTCGCCCGCGGTGGCCAGCCACGTGCCGTCCGGCGCGATCGCCACGTCGTTGACGTCGTCGTCGTGACCGGAGAGCGTGGCTTCGACGCTGCCGTCAAGGTTCCAGATCCTGACCCTGCCGTTGCCGCCCGCCGTCGCCAGCCAGGACCCGTCGGGACTGATCGCCACTCCGCTCAGCGGCTCGGCGCGGCCCATGACCCGGCGCAGCGCCGGATGGGGAAGGTCGGGCGGGGCCCAGAGGCACTCCAGCCAGGCGGCGCCGAGCCGGCTGAGCAGCATCTTCATCTCGTCAGCCGTCTCGGGGATCCCGTACAGGCGGCAGGCGAGCGTGGCCGCCACCGTCGGCAGCGGGGGCGCCACCAGCTCCGGCCGCTCCAGCACGGTCATGCTCTGGGCGAGAGTACGGCGCAGCCGCTCGGCCAGCGGTGTCCCTGCCCGCATGAGGTCCTGCTCCACGGCCGCGATGCCGAAACGGTTCAGCTTGCGGGCGAGCCACGCCCCGTCGCAGACGATGTCGGACACCTCGTCACCTGCCTGTGCCGCGTGGTCGGGCAGATAGGAGAGGAAATACCTGGCGTCCTCCGGGGAGAACGCCGTGTGGGGGGCCTCGACGACGGCCTCCATCAGGGCGCGGTGGACCTCGCCGGATCCTGCGGCCGCCAGCTCCGCTCGCAGGTGGCCGCGGATCACGTCGGGGATCATCACCACCTCGCGGTCCGGCGCGCGGGAGAGCACGCCGAGCGCGCTCAGCCCGGTCAGCGTGAGCTCGCAGTCGAGCGGTTCCAGCTCGGCGGTGCGCTTCCACAGCAGCCGCACGAGCCCTGCGGGGATGTTGGCCTCGTCGGCGAAGACGCCGAGCTCTGTCAGGCGGGCCACGCTGCCCGGCAGTCTCAGCCCGGCCAGCCCGGCGCCCAGCACCTCGCGCACGGCCGCGGCACGCGAGCGTGGATCATTCAGGTCGGGCTCCCGCGCGGGACGGACGCCGAGTTCGCCCGACAGTCGCTCCAGCAGCGGCCAGCGCGGTACGGGCAGAGCGATGACCGGGATGTCGTCGGGCAGCACGCGGGCGGATCTGGCGGTGACCAGCACGCTGACGCGGTCGGCGATGACCAGGGCCGCGAGGGGCAGGTAGGGATCGCGCAGCCCGTCCAACACCAGCAGTCCGTCTCCCGGCGGGCCCGGCCACTCGCCGCCGTCCATGAGCCGGCCGGTCGAGAAGGCATCGAGCCAGTCCATGTCAGGGTCGCTCTCGCCGTTCACCTCGAAAGCTCGATCGACCATCTGGTCCGTCAGCATCTCCGCCCGGTCGGCGCCCACGCTCAACCAGGCGATGCCGTTGGGGAAGCGCTTCACGACCCGGGGATCGGCGCAGGCCGTGGCCGCGGCCGTGGTGACGCCCGCGCCCTCCAGCCCGTCGATCTCGGGCACGAGGGCGATGATCCGGCTTTCGCCCTCCGTCAACGCCTTGATCAGTTCTTCCATGCGTCGAGGGTCGCAGCTGGATGTCGCGACTGTCACGGGGCCTCTGACGTGATGCGGATCAGAACCGCGGTTCGTAGTCCTCCGGCAGGCGGAGGGCCCGATGGACCATCTGGTGCATGTTGGCCCTGAAGCGGTGCAGCGCCCGCGGGTCGGAGAATCCGTTGCGTCCGCTGTCGGGCACCCCGCCCTGCCCGAAGCCGTGCACGCACCACATCAGCGCGTGCAGCACGTACTCCAGATCGACATCAGAGCCGATGTATCCCGCGGCCACCCCTGGCTTCAGCGTCTCGAGGATCGCCGTGTAGAGCGGCCGGGCGTAACGAGACTCGAGCTCCTCGACGTCAATGGCGTCGGACAGCCACCGATGCATCCACAGTGCGTGGATCCCGTGCGGGCAGCAGGGCCCCTTCACCCGCTCGGACGCGGCGGCGGCTCCTCGGTCGGGAACAGGATCGTGCTCAGCAGATGGGGGCTGCGGTCCGGCGCGGGCTTGTTGTGCATCTTTGACACGATGGCGCCGGTGATGTCGCCGATCAGCTCGGCGAGTTCGTCCTGGTTGAGCCAGAGCGGGAACTGCCGGTAGGACACCGAGTCAGCGGTCGGGTCCGCGCGCTCCCTGTCGAGGTAGGCGTCGAACTCGGCCAGCAGCGCGGCCATGGCGGCGGTGAACCCGTGGCGGTGGTCGTCCAGGGACATCGACGCGGCCGCGTCACGGTCGATCACCGCCCGCTCCCTGCGCAGCCGGTAGCGCCGTTCGACGGCGCCGTGCACCCGCTGCTCGCTCTCCACCTCCAGCACTCCCGCCTCGGCCAGCAGGCCGACGTGCCGGTACACGGTGGTCTTGGGGACGTCGGGCAGGCGCGCGCACAGGTCGGACGTGGTGCGGGTGCGCTCTCCCGACATGGCGTGCACGATGCGCAGCCGCACCGGGTGCAGGAGCAGGCCAAGCATGTCCATCGTCACATGGTCCCACATCTGGTACCGTTCCCAAAAATGGGAAAGCAAGGAGCCGGCTGTGACCGCGAAACCTTTGACGACATCCGCCAGGCTGAGTGACGAGGCGGTGATACCGCTGTCCACGCTCGACCCGGCCGCACCGCTGGACGATCTCGAATGGCTGGACCTGGCGATCGGCGACGCGCGGGTGGTGGCGATCGGAGAGAGCGCGCACTACAACCGCGAGTTCTACGACCTCCGCCACCGCCTGCTGCGCTATCTGGTCGAACGGCACGGCTTCAGCGCCTACGCGACCGAGTCGGGGTTCGTCGAAGGACGGCTGCCCGACACCTGGGTCAGGGGCGGCGAGGAGCAGCTCGGCCATGTCATGGCGAACGGCATGACGTCGCTGATGGGGCTGTGGAAGCAGATGCGCGCCCACCTGGAGTGGATGCGGCGGCACAATCGCACCACCGCGCACCCCGTCGGCTTCTACGGGATCGACATGCCGGGCTCGATGGTGTCCCTGCTGCCCGGCCTGGACGCGGTGATCGCCTACCTCGCGCAGGCCGATCCCGGGTTCCAGGCCGATCCGCACATCCGGGAGACGGCCGCCGCCTTCGCGGCGACGTCGGCGTTCTCCGCACCCGCGGCCTTCTCCGCCTACGGGCAGCTGGCGCCCGCGACGAGGGACGCGCTGACGGCGGGCCTGGCCGATCTCAGGGCCCGCATGACGGCCAGGCGTCTCGACTACCTCAGGGGGACGGCAGCCGACGCCTACGAGCGCGCGCTCCGTTCGCTGAGCATCACGATCACCCTCGACGCGATGCTGCGGGAACTGGCTCGCGGCGACCAGCACGGGATGATGCTCGACCGCGAGGCCACGATCGCGGACACGGTCGAGTGGATCCTGGGCAGGGAGGGCCGGATCGTCCTCGCCGCCCACAACGGCCACGTCCAACGCTGGCCCAGCGCCGTTCCCGGCGTGTCCCCTTCGACGTCGATGGGCATGCACCTGGCCGATCGGCTGGGCGAGGACTATCTGGTCATCGGCACGACCTCGGCGAGCGGCCAGACGCTCAACACCTCGCCCGACTTCTATGCCGGCACGCTCTTCACGGAGCTGGAGGGGGCACCCCAGCCCGGCAGCCTCGACGCGCTCATGGCCGCCTGCCACGACGGGCTCTTCGCGACCGACCTGCGGCGCCTGTCGCCGGCCGACGCCGCAGCCGTACGGGCCGTCTCCCGGCAGCGTCACGGCACGTACTACAGCGGCGTGAGCCCCATGGACGCCTACGACATCGTCGTCCACCTCCCCCGCGTCACTCCGGCCGAACCCGACGAGGCCGCCCTCGCCCACGCACCTCATGAGGTGCAGGCGGCGTTCTCCCGGTGGAAGCCGGAGTGACGCCCGCGCCGTCCGACGCCAGGTCCGTGCTCGACGGGCGGCCCTACAGGGGGACCATCCGCGCCGCGACTCTCGACAACGTGCGCGTGCCGCAGGGAGCGAGGACCGATGACCGCCGACCGGGGTTCACCGCTGTGCCTCGCGGCGCGAGGGGGCGTGGGCGCGCAAGGCGAGGAGCTCGGGCGCGAGGACCGCGACGGTGCGGCGGGTGACCTCGACCAATCCGTCGCGGCGCAGGGTGGAGAGTGCGCGGTTGACCGTCACCCGGGTCGTCCCCAGCAGGTCGGCGAGCTCCTGCTGGGTTCCCGGCAGCTCGACCCGCGCGTGAGGGGACGCCGCGGCCCGCGCCAGCAGCCAGGTGGCCAGCCTGGCCTCCACGGGGAGCATGGCGGCGTCGGCGAACCGCTCCTGTTGCCGCCTGGCATGCTCGGCGAGGAGGCGCAGGACGTGCCGGCGTACCGAGGGCACGTCGTCGACCAGCTCCTCGAACCGGGCGCGGGGAAGGCTGCGCACGCTGCAGGCGGTGATCGCCGTGAGCGTGGCCGTGTGGCCGCGGCCGTCGATCACGGCGACCTTGTCCAGCGCACACGGCCCTGCCCACTCGCCGAAGCGGACGACCCTGCCCGCGGACGTGCCCGCGGTGGCGCAGACCCTGCCGCGCAACAGCACGAGCAGGTGCTCGGCCGGATCGGCGATGCCGCGCAGCACCTCTCCCGGGTGATGGCGGCGCGGCAGCGAGTCGCGCCACAGCGCACGAAGACGGTCTTCAGGCAGCGTCGCCAGCAGCGGGACGGCGGCCAGCGCCCGCCATGGCGCCGGTGTATCGGCTGATACTGAACTCGCCATCGTCCGACCATACTCTCGGCCGCATGGTGATCCTTGAGCTGGCTTTCACTGCCACCCCCGAACGGCTTGCCGCGCGTCCCGCGCACCGGTCGTTCCTCGCTCGGCTCCACGAGGAGGGGCGCCTGCTCGCGGCGGGGCCGTGGGCGGACGACTCGGGCGCGCTCCTGGTCTTCACCGGCGAGCGCGCGGAGGTCGCGCGCGTGCTCGAGGCCGATCCGTACTACCGCACGCCCGGTGTGGAGGTGACCCGCGTCAGGGAGTGGGCGCCGGTGGTCGGCCCAGCCCGCTGACGGGTCCGCCCGGCCGCGTCGAGGCGCCGCTGATGCCTCCGCGCCGGCCGCTCGCCGCCGCGGAGGCCGGTACGGCCGGCTCCTAGCCCGCCAGCAGCTTGTCGGCCGGGATGACCTGGCGCGGGATGCTCGGGCTCGACCAGCGCAGTTCGGCGATGGCGTCGTAGCCCCTGTCGTAGAACTCCATCCTGATGTCGTGCGGCCCCGCGCTCAGCGCGATCTGGCCGGTGTCGTCACGCTTGGAGTGGTCGGTCCAGTTGTCGATGAGCGCCTTGCCGTCCACCCACAGCCGCACCCCGTCGTCGGTGGTGGTGACGAAGGTGTAGGTCTCGGCCTTGTCGGCCACCACCTTCCCCGTCCACCGCACGCTGAAGGTGTCGGGGCCGATGGCAGGGTGAGGGGCGCCCTGCCCCCAGTCGAAGTTCACGGTGGAGTCGATCCTGGTGGCCGTGGCCCCGGTGAGGTCGACGTTGTCGTAGTAGGTCGCGGAGAGGCCCTGCTGGTCGATCACCAGCGTCGTCACCGAGCCCGCCGGCAGCGTGACGGTGGCTTTGCCGCCGCTGATCGTGGCGGTTCCTGTCCTGTGCGGGGCCCAGGCGTCCTGGGTGCTCCGCCAGACGGCGGCGGTCCCCGCCGTCACTCCGGTGAGCGTCACGCCCGCCTCGACCTGGTCGGCGCCGACGTTGATCAGGACCACGTTCTTGGCGTGGTCGGAGGCGAACACGTGCAGCTTGTCGGTGTCCGCGCTCGCCTGCACGACGGTCTTGCCGAAGGGCCTGAACAGCCCCTCGCCCGTGTACATGCCGATGCCGTGGTAGATCGGCAGCGGCTCGCTGCGCGGGATGCCGCCCTCGCCCTTGGTGCTGGTCAGGCCGAGCTGGCCGTTCTTGTCGCCGTACTGGAAGGCGCCGGCGCCCGCGTGCAGCATCTGCCCGAGCGCCGCCGCGCCCCACAGCGTGTTGAAGTGCGTCAGCGTACGGTGGCCGTCGGGGTCATCGAAGTCGGAGTTGAACTCGCCGATCTGGAGCTCGACCTTCCTGCCGAGAACGGACTCGGCCAGGGCGCTCACCTCCTTGATGTCGGTCTCGTACTGACGGATCACGCTGCCGAGGAGCGCCTCGTCGGTGACGGGCTCGGAGCCGTTGCCGTAGTCGTGGTAGTCGAGGAAGTCGACCCGGTCGCGGGAGCCCTCGAGGAAGGTCCTGATGTAGCCGAGGTCGTTCCACGCCGTGGCGGGGCCGCCCACCTTGACCGCGGGGTTTTCCGCCCGCAGCGCGTCGGCGATCAGGTTGAAGCGCCTGCTGTACTCGCCGGCCGGCATCTCGGGCTTTTCCGGAGTGCACGCGCAGTTGAGCTCGTTGCCGAGGATGAAGCGCTGGACCGGCTTGCCGGTGGCGGCGAAGTGCTTGTAGAGGGCCACCGCGTCGCCGCGGTTCACCTCGGCGCTCTGCCGGCCGTCCACCTGGAGGATGACGACGGGCTCGGCGCCCAGGTCGCGGATGGCGGCGATCCAGGCGTCGCCCGAGACCTCCGTGGCGCACTTGTAGCCGCCGCAGATGATCGGGCTGTCATGGTTTCCAGGCTCCTGGTAGTGGAGCTCCAGCCGCATGCGGCCCACACCCAGCTTGCGCAGGTGCTCGCGGTGCTTGGCGTCGTTGGTGATGTACGAGCCTTCGCCGTACCCGGTGATCGAGACGCCGATGTCGGCGGGCGAGATGGTCCGGATCGGCTTGGTGAAGTCCACTGATACGGCGGCGGCCACGGCCGCCTCCGCCGGCGCGCCCGCCGGGCCGATCACCACGGCGGCGGTCAGACCGCCCGCGAGTACGGCGCGCAGCGTGCGACGTGCGAGTGCGATCATTCTTCTCCTGTCAACAATGCCCACAAGATCCTGTGGATCATGACATAAGCGGATGACCGTGGAGTTACACGAAGCCGACCTCTCCCCTCGCACGACCGCGGGGCGCGTGGCCGTCAACTCGAGGGAGCGGCAGGCGAAGAGCGCCCCGCCCGCCCGTCACGGCTTGTCGATCCGGCCGCCGGACCGCCAGTCGCGGTAGGTGGTGATGAAGTCGGATCTGTAGATGCCGCTGTCGCCGGTGGGGACGCACCAGGTGAGCCTGAAGCGCTCCGGCCTGCCGTCAGGGTCGGTGGAGAGGCTGTAGGTGAGGTACGAACGAGGGGTCGTCCGCTCGACGTCCCCGCCCGACCAGGAGTCGAGGAGGGCGCGAAGGAGCCCGCTCGTCTGGTCGATGGCCATGGTTCCCGTGTAGGTGTGTCCCCTCCTCCTCATCCGCGTGGAGTTGGCCACCACCTCGCGGATGATCGACGGTCCGGCGGTGCCCGCGATCATCAGGGCGACCCATTCGGGGCTCTCTGGCCGCAGGACCGACACCTGCTCGTCACCGGGGTGGAGGGTGTCGCCGTCGAGGACGACGTAGCGGGCCCTCGGTCTGTCGTCGCCCGCCTCGACCAGCATGTCGAGGTCGTTCCCACCGTGGTCGGTGGTCACCGTACGGCCGGTCGCCGTCGCGTGGGCGCTGCTCTGGGTGATGCCGCCCTGGAAGGAGAAGCTCGCCGCGGGGTTGGCCTCCAGCGCCAGGTCGAGGGCGGCGGCCAACTCGGTGGGCGTCCGGGGCGGCTCGAACTGCTCCGGAGTGGACGGTGACGCCGAGGTGGGCTCGGAGGACGGCGTGGGCTCCGACGACGAGATGTCGGGCGACGGTGGTGTGGAGTCGCTCGCGGACGTCGACGGCCTGGACGCCCTAGCGGTGGTGGCGAGGGTGGAGCGCGTCGACGGCTGGTCCTCCTCCGGCAGGAGCCGGAGGGCGCCGGCCGCCCCCACGCCCAGGACGAGCACGGCCGCCACGTACGCCATCGCGGTCCGGCGACCGCCGCCGCCCCCGGGCCATGGGACGTCCTCGACGGGAAGCACCCACGTGCGGTCCAGCCGCGCCGTCAGCTCGTCGGCCCCGCCGATCCGCCACGCCCCTGACACGGCTTCCATGACCTCCTGCGTGGAGGGCCGGGATAACGGCTCCTTGGCCAGCGTCCTGTCGACCAGCTCGCGCAGGGACGCGGGGACCGCCGGGGTGTCCACAGGGTCGTTGAGAACCCTGAGCGCGAGGACCTCGGGCCGGCCCGTGCCGTACGGCGGCCTGCCCGTCGCCGCGTACACGGCGAGCATCCCCCAGCCGTAGACGTCGGCGGCCGTCGCGGCCGGCGTGCTGCGGTACTCCTCGGGGCTCACCCATCCCGGAGTCCCGATCAGGGTCCCCGACCGGGTCACCGATGTCCCGTCGAGGGCTCGCGCGATGCCGAAGTCCACGAGCCTGGGGCCGCTCGGCGAGAGGATCACGTTGGAGGGCTTGATGTCACGGTGGATGACGCCCACGGCGTGAACGGCGGCCAGCGCCTCCGCCAGCCCGGCCACGAGGCCGAACCACCGGTCGCCCTGGAGGGGGCCGTCCGCCTGGACGTACTCCTCCAGCGTCGGCCCCGGCACGTACTCGGCGGCCAGCCATGGGCGCGCCGCGTTCGCGTCGGATGCGAGGATCCGCGCGGTGCACACGCCTCGCACGCGCCCCAGAACGGAGATCTCGCGCGCGAACCTCGCCCGGAACTCGGGGTCCGCCGCGAAGGAGGCGTGGATGAGCTTGACCGCGATCCGTACGCCGTCCGGGCCGAGCCCGGCGTACACGACGCCCATTCCGCCCGCTCCCAGCCGGCCCACGATGCGGTACGGGCCGATCTGCCGAGGGTCGTCGCCGTTGATCGGGATCACTCGGAGTTTCTATCCCATTCCCGCGGCGGTGGAAACGAGAAGACCGCTCGGAACGCGCCCAATTCCGTATAACGCGCTAGCATTCCACAAAGCGGAACATGAGGAGAGTGCAGTGGCTGAGGCCCAGTCCCCCGTCGGCAGCGTCGATCGCGCCCTGCTCATCCTGCAGGAGATCGGAAAACACAGCAGGGGCGTTACGCTCGACGAGCTCGCCACCCGGCTCGGCCTCCCCAAGAGCTCGCTCCACCGGCTGCTCGGCGCGCTCAAGCACCGCGGGTTCGCCGCCCAGCCCGAGCCGAGCGGCCCCTACTTCCTCGGCACCGAGATGCTGGCGACGGCCTTCAGGTTCTACGAGACGATGGACCTGCGCACGCTCGTACGGCCGCTGCTGCTGCGGCTGAGCGAGGAGTTCACCGAGACCGTGCACATGGCGATGCTCGACGGCAGCGAGGTCGTCTATCTCGACAAGGTCGAGGCGGTCCGCTCGATCACGATGACCTCGGTCGTGGGCGGCCGCAACGCGGCCCACTGCACGGGCGTCGGCAAGGCGCTGCTGGCCTGGACCTATCCGACCGACGAGGCGATCAGGGCGTGGGCCGAAAGGTACGGCCCGCTGTCGACCAGGACCCGTAACACGATCACCCATCCGGGCAAGCTCGCCACCCACCTCGACCAGGTACGGCAGCGCGGCTACGCGCTCGACCTGGAGGAGAACGAGTACGGCGTGCGGTGCGTGGCCGCCCCCGTCTTCATGGGCAGGACCGCGCCCGTCGCCGCGGTGAGCGTGACCGCGATCAAGGACCGCATGTCCCCCGCCAGGATGGAAGAGGTGGGCAACGTCCTGAAGCGGGCGGTGGCCGAGAAGATCTGACAGCTCGGGCGGAGAGCGCGCCGCTCCCCGCCCGAGCCGTCAGCCCTTGACCGCGCCGGTCAGCGCCTGGACGAAGCGGCGCTGGCCGAAGAGGAAGACCGCCAGCACCGGCAGCGTCGTCATCACCGTGCCCGCCATGATCGCCGGCCAGTCGGCGCGGTGCTGCCCCTGGAAGGTCGTCAGACCCACCTGGACCGTGTAGTTGTCCTCCGAGTTGATCGCCACCAGCGGCCAGAACAGGTCGTTCCACGCCGTGATGAACGTGATGACGGCCAGCGCCGCCAGTGCGGGCCTGGCCACCGGCAGCACCACCCGGTAGAACACCGCGACGCGCGAGCAGCCGTCGATACGCGCCGCCTCCTCCAGCTCCTTGGGGAACGACTGGAAGAAGGAGGTCATCAGGTAGATGCCCACCGCCGAGCTGAGCTGCGGCACGATCAGCGCGCCGAGCGTGTCGGTGAGCCCCATCTGGTTGAACATCAGGAAGGTCGGGATCACCGTGAGCTGGAACGGGATCAAGGCCGTGGCGATGACCAGGACAAGGACCAGCTTGGAGCCGACGAACCTGATCCTGGCGAACGCGTAGCCCGCCATGCTGCACAGCACGACCTGGGCCAGCACGATCGCTCCCGACACGACGACGCTGTTGAGGAACCAGCGCAGGAAGTTCGAGCGCTCGACGACCGTGCGGTAGCCGTCCAGATCGACGCCCTCCGGCCAGATCGCCGGAGGGAACCTGTTGAGCTCGGCCTGGGTCATCACGGAACTGAGCACCAGCCAGACGAACGGCAGCAGGACCACCGCCGACATCGGCGCCAGCACCAGGTGCCACTTGCTGGGCAGGCGGAGGCGTCTCATGTCGCGACCCCCCTCCGCCGCGCCACCAGCAGGCCCACGACGATCAGCAGCAGAGTCCCGGCGAACAGCACGTAGGCCACGGCGGCGCCGTACCCCGCGGTGGAGTAGGTGAAGGCGAGCTGCCAGACGTAGTAGACGATGGTCACCGTCGCGTTGGCGGGGCCGCCCTTCGTCGTGGTCATGACCAGGTCGAAGAACTGCAGTGCGTCGATCACGCCCCAGACCGTCAGGAAGATCGTCATCGGGCGCACCGACGGCACGATGATGTGCCTGAAGGTGGTCCACCGTCCCGCGCCGTCGATCGAGGCGGCCTCCATCACCTCCCTGCTGATCTCCTGGATCGCGGCCAGGTAGATCACCACGGAGAACCCGAAGCGCGTCCAGAAGAAGATCAGGGTGAGGACGAACATCGCCTGCGAGGGGCTGCTGAGCAGCCCCTGGATCGGCAGCCCCAGCTTGGCGAGCAGCCCGTTGGCCAGGCCGAAGTCGCGGTCGAAGATGAACCCCATGAGCAGGCCCGTCGCGGTGGCCGAGACGATGTAGGGCACGAGGAAGCAGGTCCGGTAGAACCCTATCCCGCGCACCTTCCTGTTCAGCAGCACCGCGACCAGCAGGCCCGCGACCAGCGACGCGGGGATGTAGAGCATCAGCAGCAGCCCGGTGTTCCGCAGCGCCTGGAAGAACACCGGGTCCTCGAGCAGCGCCCGGTAGTTGTCCAGCCCGACGTTGCGCCCTGGCGTCATCAGGTCGGAGTCGGTGAACGACAGCGCCAGCGCCCACGCCATGGGCACCAGCGAGAACCCCAGGATGACCAGCGTCGCCGGCCCTGCGAAGGACCAGCCCGCGATGTTGTCGCCGAGCTTCCTGCGGTCCTTCGAGCGCCTGTGCGCGGCGGTGGAGGCGCTGACCGCGGTGCTGCTCATGATCCAGGTACGGCCAGCGCCGCGTCCGACTTGGCGACCGCCTCGTCGAGCGCCGTCTTCACGTCGCTCCTGCCGAGCAGGGTCTGCGCGACGGCCTCGGCCACGAAGGCGGACACCCTCGGGTACCTGGTGGTCGCCGGCCTGACCCGCTTGGCGTTGGCCAGGTTGGCCGAGATCACGTCGATGCCCCGGTACTTGTCGAGGTAGTCCTGGTAGCCGGGCAGCTTGGTGATCGACTCCCTGATCGGCAGCGAGCCCGTGTCACCCATCCACACCAGCTGCTGCTCGGCGGCAGTCAGCCAGGCCAGGAACGTGGCCGAGGCCTTGACCCTGCGCTCGTCGTGGTCGAAGACCACCCAGTTGTCGGGCCCTGAGATGGTCTCGTGGTTGCCGTCGGTGCCGGGCAATGGCGAGACGCCGTAGTCGACCTTCGCCGCCTGCAGGTCGGGCAGCACCCACGGCCCCGACAGGAACAGGCCGAGCCTGCCGGACTCGAACAGCTTCTGCCCCTTCTCCGCGGGGCTGGAGTCGAGGTAGACGGACTTGTCGTCGACCGCCATGGCGCGCAGCCTGCCGAGCGCCTGCTGGCCCGCCGCGGAGTTGAAGACCGCCTTCTTGTGGTCGGGCGTGAGGATGTCGCCGCCGGCCTGCCAGATCATCGGCCACAGGCCCCAGACCGCCTCCTCGCCGCCGCTGATCGGCCAGGTGGTGCCGAAGACGCCGTCCTGGGCGTTGGTGGCCTGCTTGGCCATCGCCCTGAAGTCGTCCCAGGTCCAGCCCGCCTTGGGCGGCTGGAGGCCCGCCTTGGCCAGCACCTTCTTGTTGTAGAGGACGACCATGTTGTCGACCACGGCGGGGAAGCCGATGACCTTGCCCTCGATGGTGACGGCCTCGCGCTCGCTGGCCCAGAAGTCCTTCCATTGGACGGCGGGGTCCTTGACGAACTCCGTGAGGTCGGCCGTCTTGGGGTTCCTGGCGATGTTGGGCGCCCATGAGCCGTAGAGGTAGGCGATGTCCGGGTAGGAGTCGGAGGTGAGCGCCGCGGTGATCTTGGGCAGCATGCCGTCCGCCGTGGCTCCACCCGACTCGGTGTTGACCTTGATGTCCGGGTGGCTCTGGTTGAACCGGTCGACCAGCTTCTCGATCGACTTCGCGGAGGCGTCCTCCTGGCCGTGCCAGATGGTGATCTCGACTGGACCGCTCGCCGCCTGCTTGTCCTGTGTGCCGCCGCCGCCGCAGCCGGTCGCGACCAGGGTGAGGACCGCCGCGGCGGCCAGCGCCCGCCTCATCGGACACCCTCGGGAAGCAGCTCGCCGTGGGCCTCGATCATCTCGTCGACGAGGTCGTGGATCTGCTGGAGCGTGAGCGTGGCCGAAGCGTTGGGATCGAGCATGGCGGCGTGGTAGACGTGGTCGCGGCGGCCTTCGAGGGCCGCTCTCACGGTCAGGTCGCCCACGTTCAGGAACGTCCTGTTCAGCGCGGCCAGCTGGGGCGGCAGCTCGCCGATCCTGGTCGGACGCATCCCCGACCTGTCGACCAGGCACGGCACCTCGACGCAGGCGTCGCCGGGCAGGTTGGCGATCAGGCCGTCGTTGCGCACGTTGCCGTGGACGACCCTCGACGTGCCGGTCTCGATGGAGTGGATGACCTCGGAGGCCAGCTCCATGGCCGGCTCGATCTCGACGCCCTCGCCCGCGGCGAGCCTGCGCCTGGTCTCCTCGTAGGTGTCGAGGTTCTCCTCCGACCAGCGCAGGTAGATCTCGACGGGGATGCGGAAGTGCTCGACCTGGTCGTCGTGGTGCAGGAACCAGGGCAGGTACTCCGAGCCGTGCTCGCTCGACTCGGTGGGGAAGTGGCCGAAGCGGCGGTACATCTCCACTCTGACGGTCCTGCGCAGCTCGGGGTCGCGGGCGATGACCTCGTCCAGCGCCGGGTAGAGGTTCTGGCCCTTGTGCTCGAACTTCAGCACGAACGCCTGGTGGTTGGCGCCCGCCGTGACGAAGGAGACCTCCTCCTCCGGCACGCCCACCAGCGAGGCCAGCCTGGCCTGGGTGTCGCGGACGGAGTGGCAGAGGCCGACGACGTTCTTGAAGGGCGTTCCCTGGTAGACGGCGCGGGGGATCATCGCCATCGGATTGGTGTAGTTGAGGAGCAGCGCGTGCGGCGCCAGCTCGGCCAGGTCGTGGCCGAGGCCCACCATCACCGGAATCGTACGGAGCGCCCTGAAGATCCCACCGATGCCGAGGGTGTCGGCTATCGTCTGGCGCAGGCCGTAGCGACGGGGGATCTCGAAGTCGACACGGGTGGCGGCGTGCCCGCCTACGGCGATCTCGTTGATCACGTAGTCGGCGCCGTCCACGGCGGCTCGGCGGTCGAGGTGGGCCTCCACCTTGGCGCCAAGCCCGAGCTCCGTGACCATCCAGTTGGCCATGGCCTCGGCCGTGGCCAGCCGCTCGGGGTCGATGTCGTGCAGGACCAGGCTGGACTCTCCGAGCTCCGGAAATGTCAGGATGTCGGAGAGGACGTTCTTGGTGAACTCGACGCTGCCGGCGCCGACGAAGACTATGCGTGCCATGGGGTTCCCTCCACAGAGCACACGGTGGGCGTGACGGCCCACTGCGTGCGGTGAGTATAGCCACCCATCCGCGATACAGACTAGAGTTCCGCTATGCGGAAAGATCTTGTTGAGGCGGAGGATTGGCGCTTTTCATCTGTTTTGCGGAAGTCTCGACGTCAAGAGGAAGGTTGACAACCTCCGA
Source organism: Nonomuraea roseola (assembly GCF_039535395.1). Classification (NCBI taxonomy): domain Bacteria; kingdom Bacillati; phylum Actinomycetota; class Actinomycetes; order Streptosporangiales; family Streptosporangiaceae; genus Nonomuraea; species Nonomuraea roseola. Next base: position 5,262,013 of record NZ_BAAAXC010000015.1, on the reverse strand, counting down.
TCATGCCCGATTTCCTTAGTGGCGGAATATCATTCCGCTATATGGAATAGAAGGAGAGTGCGTTGGTCAGTTTCCGATCCATCTCCACACGCCTGACCGCGGTCGCAGCCTTACTGCCGGTCGCCGCGCTCGGCCTCACGGCGTCCGCCGAGGCCGCCGCGACAGCCACCCCTGGCGCCGCCAAGGGCACGGAGGCGGCGGCGAGCGCGGCGATCTGGCGCCCTCCGGTGCAGAGCCGCTGGCAGTACCAGCTCCAGGGCAACAAGGCCTACGCCTCGACCGGCGGCATCAACGTCAACATCTGCGAGGTGCCGCAGACCGGCGGCGCGTGCGTGCGGCCGACCGTCTTCGACATCGACCTCTACGTCGACGCCGAGATCGCGGGCAACAACTCCACGCTCAACACCGCGGGCGTCAAGGCCATCCACGCCAAGGGCGCCAAGGCCGTCTGCTACATCGACGCGGGGTCCATCGAGGAGTTCAGGCCCGACTACCAGCAGTTCGTCGACTGGCACGAGAGCCACGGCAACTCGCTGCTGGGCAAACCGTTCAGCGAGGAGTTCCCGAACGAGCGCTGGGCGAACATCAACAACGACAAGGGCCAGCGTGACTTCCTCCTGAAGATGATGGAGCCCCGCGTCGACAAGTGCGTCCAGGCGGGGTTCGACGGGGTCGAGTTCGACGTCGTGCACGCCCACGAGGAGGGCAAGGAGGTCACCGGCTGGGACATCAGCCCGGAGACCCAGCTGATCTACAACAGGGCGCTGGCCGACCTGGCCCACAGGAAGGGCCTGTCCGTCGCGCTGAAGAACGACCTCAGCCAGATCGACGACCTGGTGTCGGTCTTCGACTACGCGGTCAACGAGGAGTGCTTCCAGTACAAGGAGTGCGCCGACCTGTCGGCCTTCGTCAGGGCGGGCAAGCCGGTCTTCCAGGTGGAGTACAAGACCTCGCCGGGGAGCTTCTGCGCCAAAGCGAACCAGCTGAAGTTCAACTCCATCAAGAAGGCGACCGACTACTCGCTGTACGACAAGCCGTACAAGCCGTGTAAGTGAGCGCGCGCGGTGGCCCTGCCGGGGGCGGGGCCACCCGTTCATGCCAGCCTCGGCACGAGTGCGAGCGCGTTGCCCGCGTAGACCCGCGCGAGCACGTCGTCGGGCAGGTCGAGCCCACTGATGGTCCAGCGTCCCATCAACGGCGGGTCCTGCGTGGAGTGGGCGAAGGCCTCGTCGGCGCTCTCCATGAAGCGGAAGTGGATGCGGTAGACCTCGGGGTCAGGCGGGATCTCGTCGGTCCCGAACAGCACGCGGCCGGAGTGACGCAGCAGCAGCTCTCGAGCCGCGCGGGGCGCGCGTCCCAGCTCCGCGATGCGGGCGGCGACGTCGATGTGGAAGTTGGGGTAACGGTCGAGCATGCCGCCGACCCAGCCGAGGTTCTCCGGCCAGCACCCCGCGTGCACACCGATCACGGTCGTCGCGGGGTGGGCGGCGACCATCGACTCCATGGCCTCCATCAGCCGCTCGAAGCGGGGGAAGCCGGGCCCCGAGAACGCCCAGTCGGGGCGGGCCGCCAGCTGCTCCACCCGCTCGTTGCGCTCGTCGATCGGCTGGAAGAACGCGACAGGGTCGGCGGTGTGCAGGGCGATCGGGACGCCCAGCTCCCCCGCCGCCGCCCACAGCGGCGCGAGCCGTTCGTCGTCGAGCATGACCAGCTCGCCGCGATGGTCGCGGCGGCGCAGGCCGACGTCCTTCCACACCTTGAGCCCCGCGGCGCCCTCGGCGACGCAGGCGCGCAACTGCGCGGCCAGCCGCTCGCCGAAGCCATGGCCGGGATCGGCGGTCCACGACCAGTCGACGTGGCAGAAGGTGGCGAACCTGCCTGGATGGGCGGCGTCGTAACGTTCCAGATTCGCGGCCAGCTCGCCGCCCCAGCGGCCGTCGAGGTTGACCATGCCGCGTAGGTTGAGCCCGTCCATCGTCGCCAGGAGCGCGGGCACGTCCTTGACCATCCAGTCGCCGTCGCCGGTGAGCCAGCGGCCGAGGTGGACGTGCGCGTCCACGGCGGGCACGCGGGCCCTTTCGACGACGGTGACCGGCACGGTGAGCTGGGAGATCGGGCGGTACTGGGAGAGGGGGATGTCCACGGCTGCCTCGGTTCAGGGGGTGAGCAGGGCCTTGACGGGAACGCTGTGACCGTTCATCAGCGTGGTGAAGACGTCCGCCCCCTCGATCAGCGGGAAGGTGGCGACCCAGCCGAGGTCCCATCCGCCGACCAGCTCGGCGGCCGTGGCGAAGTCGGCGTCGGTGTAGGCGAACGAGCCGAGCACCCGCTTCTCGCCGCGCACGAGCCCGGCGGCGTCGAAGCCCGCGACGGCGTCGGCCAGGCCCAGCCACACCGCGACCCCGCCGGGCCGTAGCAGCGCGAGCGACCGTTCGCGGGTGACGGCGGCGCCCACCGCGTCGAAGATCACGTCGTACTCGCCGGTCAGCTGGGCCACGGCCGCGTCCGCGCCGAGGCCGCGCGCGATCGCGCGCCGGCTCTCCGCGTGGTCGGCCACCTCGATGCCTGCGGCCCCGCCCGAGAGGGCGACCTGCAGGCAGGCGAGGCCGATCGCGCCCGCGCCGATGACGCCGACGCGCGCCCCCGCGGGAGCTCCGGCCAACGACCACGCGTGCACCGCGTTCGCCGCGGGCTCCACGATGCCCGCCGCCGTCCAGTCCAGCTCCACGGGCGGCGCGGTGATCGCCGCGCGGGGTACGGCCACGCGCTCGGCGAAGCCGCCCGGCCGGTGCACGCCGACGATCTGCCGCTTCCTGCACACGTTCCGCAGACCGATCACGCACACGTCGCAGGCGCCGCACGACAGGATCGGGTTGACGATCACCTGGGTCCCGTCGTCCGTACGGCCGGCGAACTCGTGCCCCATCACCAGCGGCGGCACCCTGAACCCTGGCGTCCTGACGCCGTGCAGCTCGCTCCCGCAGATGCCGGAGGTGACCACGTGGACCAGGACCTCGCCGTCACCGACCTCCGGCTCGGCCACCTCGCGGATCTCGACGACACCAGGGCCGGTGAACACCAACGCCCTCATCGCGGGCCTCCTAATTCCGTATCGCAGAACGACATTCCGAATCAGCGCAAGAACACCAGCATGCGATGCGGCTGTCAAGGGTCTTCCGCAGCCACCGCGAGATTCCACATAACGGAACGCTGGTGCACTAGACGGAATGGATGTTAATTTCGAGACATGTACCCCGAGATCGACACTCCCGCGCTCGTCATCGACCTCGCCGCGGTCAGAGCCAATGTGACGGAGATGGCCAAGGTGGCCGCGCGCAACGGCGTCAGGCTGCGGCCGCACGTCAAGACGCACAAGATGCCCGAGCTGGCCAGGATGCAGCTCGAGGCGGGCGCGACCGGCATCACCTGCGCCAAGCTCGGCGAGGCCGAGATCATGGCCGGCGCGGGGATCGACGACATCCTGCTGGCCTTTCCGATCTGGGGCGAGCCGAAGCTACGCCGCCTGGCCGCGCTGCGCGAGCGGGCCAGGGTGCGGGTCAGCCTCGACTCCCCCGAGGTCGCCGCGGGGCTCGGCCGCCTGGGCGGGCCGCCGGTCGAGGTCCTGGTGGAGGTCGACACCGGCCAGCACCGCCTGGGCCGTCCTCCCGGCCGGCCCACCGCCGATCTGGTGGCCGAGATCGCCGCGATCCCCGGCGTCGAGGTCGTCGGGCTGCTCACGCTCGCAGGCCACGCCTACCACTCCCGCACCCCCGAGGAACTGGCCGAGACCTCCCGCCGCGAGGGCGCCGACCTGGTGGCCACGGCCGAGCTGTGCGCCCGCGACGGCATCGAGCTGCACGAGATCAGTGTCGGCTCCACGCCCACCGCCAGGCACGTCGCGGGAGTGGCGGGCGTGACCGAGATCAGGCCGGGGACCTACATCTTCAACGACGCCTCGATGATGCGCCTCGGCGTGGCGACCGAGGCGACCACGGCCGCCCGCGTGCTGGCCACCGTCATCGCCAGGCCCACGCCCGAGCGCGTGGTCTTCGACGCGGGGACCAAGTGCCTCACCTCCGACGGCAGCGGCTCACCCGACTGGATCAGGGTCGCGGGCGTGCCGTACGCGCACATGGAGTTCCTGAACGAGGAGCACGCCGTCGCGCATCTGGAGCCCGGGCACCACGGCGAGCTGCCCGTGGGGACGCGGGCGGCGCTCATCCCGAGCCACGCCTGCTCCGTCGTCAACCTCTTCGACCTGGCCCACGGCGTCGAAGATGGACAGGTCATCACCGAGCTACGCGTCGCGGCCCGCGGCGCGGTGCGTTGAAAGCAGGGACATCATGCGCGGACTGGCCGGCAGGCGAGTGCTGATCAGCGGCGGCAGCAGCGGCATCGGCGCCGCCACGGCCCGCAGGTTCCTCGAGGAGGGCTCCAGGGTCGTGCTCGGCGGGCTCGAGCAGGCCGAGGTCGCCGCGACCGTGGCCGAGCTGTCCCCGCTGGGCGAGGTGAGCGGCGTGGCGGGCGACGTCCGCGCGGAGGCCGACGTCGCCAGGCTGGTGGAGGGCGCGATCACGGCGATGGGCGGGGTCGACGTCCTGATCAACAACGCCGGTACGGCATGGCGCGAGCCGTTCCTCGAGATCACCCCCGACCACTGGGACACGATCATCGCGGTGAACCTGCGCGGCATGTTCCTCGTCGCCCAGGCCGTGGCGCGCCACCTGGTGGAGCGCGGCGAGGGCGGCGTCATCCTCAACATGTCCTCGACCAACGGCCTCGGCGGCGAGGCCGACTACGCCCACTACAACGCCTCCAAGGGCGGCGTCCTGCTTCTCACCAGGACCATGGCCGTCGAGCTGGGCAGGCACGGCATCAGGGTGAACGCGCTGTGCCCCGGCTACATCAGGACGCCGCTCAACTCGGCGATCTCGGCCGGGCTCGACGGCGACTTCGTCTCGTCGTACGAGCGTGACCACATCCCGCTCGGGCGCGCCGGGTTCGCGGAGGAGGTCGCGGCGGGGTACGCCTTCCTGGCCTCCGACGACGCGGCGTTCGTCCACGGCACCGAGCTGGTCATCGACGGCGGTCAGCTGGCGATCATGTGATGGACCTGCGGCCCTGGCGTCGCCGGACGACACGTCGAGGACACGGCCGACGCCGATCGCCGGTCACGACTCCCCCTTGCCAAGCCATCGCGCGACAGGGCTATCATCGCCATATGGCGATCAATGATGGTGGCCGGTGTGTGAGCGCCGACATCGCGGCAGGACTGCCGCCGGCGGCGGCGCTGTTCCACTCCCTGGCCGATGAGACCCGGCTGCGCATCGTGGCCAGACTGGCCCGAGGCGAGGCGCGGGTGGTGGATCTGACCGGCGAGCTCGGGCTGGCGCAGTCCACCGTCTCCAAACACCTGGCCTGTCTTCGCGACTGCGGCCTCGTCGACTACCGCGCCGAAGGACGGCAGTCGTTCTACTCGCTGACGCGGCCAGAGCTGATGGACCTGCTCGCCTCGGCCGAACAGCTCCTGTCCGCCACCGGTCACGCGGTCGCCCTGTGCCCGATGCCCGGCCTGGCAGCGCAGCCGAGGCCGTCGTGACCGCGCTGAACATGCCGGGTCTCGGGCCGTCCGCCGACCGGCGCGAGGCGCTACGGCGCCGCATCCGCCTGCTGGTCGCCGCGACGATCACCTACAACGTGGTCGAGGCCGCGGTGGCCATCACCGCGGGCACCGTCGCCTCCTCCGCCGCGCTGGTCGGCTTCGGCCTCGACTCGATCGTGGAGGTCGCCTCGGCCGCCGCGGTGGCCTGGCAGTTCTCCGGCGCCGCCCATGAAGAGCGCGAGAGGACCGCCCTGCGCGTCATCGCGCTGTCGTTCTTCGCCCTGGCCGCCTACGTCACCTTCGACGCCGTACGCGCCCTGCTCGGCACCGGCGAGGCCGACCACTCCACGCCCGGCCTGATCCTGGCCGGGCTCAGCCTGGTCGTCATGCCCTTCCTGTCGGCCGCCCAGCGGCGCGCGGGTCACGAGCTCGGCTCCGCCTCGGCCGTGGCCGACTCCAAGCAGACGCTGCTGTGCACCTACCTGTCGGCGGTGCTCCTGGCCGGGCTGGCGCTCAACAGCCTGTTCGGCTGGTCATGGGCCGACCCCGTCGCCGCCCTCGTGATCGCCGCGGTGGCGGTCAAGGAGGGTCGTGAAGCCTGGCGCGGGGACGCCTGCTGCGCTCCGCATCCGCTCGCCACCGACCTCTCAGCCCCGGATTCGGCCTCGGCCGGGTGCGCCGACGGCTGCTGCCCGAACGACCGAAAGGACGACTGATGCTCGGCCGCCGGATGCCCGCCCGCGTGCGGGCCGCCTACGACAGCGAGATGAACGCCGCCCGCACCGCCGACCCGCAGGCCCGGTGGCGACATCTGGAACGGGCGCACATCATCTCCCAGCCCTGGCCCTGGCCGCACACCCGCAACCACCTCTCGATGCTCGCCCTCGCCGTCGCCCAGCGCGACCGGCGCGAGGCCTTCGGCCAGGTGATCCGGATCATCGTCGCCGCTCCAGGCTCGGCACTGGGCCGCTACCCCGAAGGCAACACCGGCCGCGCCTCCGTGCCGCTCACCCAGCCCCAGCCGATCCCCGCCGACCTGGCCACCCTGCTGTCGAACCTCGCGTCGCCCGGCAAGGAGCGATGACCGGGCTCTGCGGCCGAGCCACACGGCTCGGCCGCAGAGCCCCCTCTACGCGAGCAGGTCCCGGTTCCACCCGGATGACCGGTGGACTCGGCCACCGCCGCCCACCGCGTGGGCCGGTCGCATGCCCCGCATTCGCTTGGCCGCCACAGCGGCGCACAGCAGCGCGACCAGCACGGCGGCCGAAGCGGTCACGTCCTGAACCTGGGGCAGTTCGGACGTCACACCGGCGAACGTCTGCCGAGCGGACACGGAGACGTCCTGCACGGCCGCGGTCTTCATCGGAGGCTCGGACGCGCCGCCGACGGCCGCGCTCTCGACCTGCTCGGAGGCGCTCTCCACGCGCGCGCCGAGGTTCTCCTGCACCTTCCTGGGGAGGCCGTAGCCGACGATCTTGCCCGGGTCACGCTCCTTGCGCTTGAGCCAGACACGGTCGGCGTTGCCCTCGATCGTGAAGACCTTGGCTCCGTCCACCTTCTCGACGATTCCGACATGGTCGATGCCATCGATGCGGTCCCCGCCGGACCAGTCGAAGAAGACGATGGCGCCTGGTTCGGGCTCCTCGCTCCACGCGTCCTGCTGTCTGAACCATTTCGCGTGGTCGACGGTGTAGGCGAACTCTCCGACGTACTCCTCGACACCGGCCTGGTGCGCCGCCCAGGTGACGAACATGTCGCACCAGGGCGCGGTCTTGAAGTAGGAGTCGCTCTTGTCCACGTTGGCGTAGTACCACTCGCCGAACTTGGTGTAGCCGTTGCTCTGTTCCCGGTAGCCGAGATCCCTTTGGGCAGCGTCAAGCAGCCCGTCCACGATGGATGGCATGAGGTTGGGGGAATGCCCTTTCTCCTTGACCGCCTACCGGGTTAGCTGACGGGTTCGGGCCAGGAGTCGCCCTACCACCACGCATGGTGGATTCCCCCCAGGCGTGGATCGCTCCACACCAAGTGGGTCCCCGGTTCCCATGACGGGACGTGCCCGTCACCGATGGGATTCGGCGGCCGACCGGCCGCCCTCGGGGGTGAAGGCAAGTCGCCGGTCAGTACGTTGCGATGTGGCAAGAAGGTAGCGATTTGTTGAACAAACCGCACCATTCCGGACAAAAGATTTACCTTGGACTGGTTTGGACAGCCGTCGACCACACCTCGCTTTTGCCCTCACGAGCTCTCCCCCGCGAGATCACCTCGTCACCATCGAGAGCGACCAGTCGCCACCTGGCACACCTTTTCGGCGCTGTTCACCTGGATCACCGCACACGCCCCCGAAGGACTGCTGCGCCACGGCGACCCGGGCCCCACGCGCCTGCACGCTCACGGTCGCCCCCTGCGCGACCCCGACGACATCGCCGCGAGCTACGTCGAAGATGTCCAACGACCTGGCAGTCCCCGACGTCAGCCCCTGTGGACGCCGCGGTTTCGCTGATCAGACACAAGCAGACTCCCGAGCAGCTCGTCGACCAGGCCTCGTCACCGAACTCGGCGTCAAGGACGGCGGCATCCAAGCCGAGCTCATCCCGCTCGCCGAGTTGACCGGCATCCTGATCAACTCCTTCCGCCACATGCTCGACGACGCCCCAACTACCTCGCACAGCCCGTCGACGTCGAGCCACCCGTCATCCTGGATTCAGAGAGGAACACGGTGGGTCGTCATGAGCCGGGCGGTTCGGGAGACGTGGGCACGGAACCTGACACGCCGATGGAGCCGACAGTGGAGTTTGTTCACCCGGAGTCGGAACGCCGGGCGGCCATGCGCCGGCGCCCCTCGCGCCGCTGCCTCGCGGACGGTGCGTGCGCTCGTGCTGACAAGCCGCCACTTGTGCTGAGGCACGTTGGCAACTGGCATCGGTTGCGGCCTGCTTGCAATGTGCTGTAAATGGCAGAGGCCGGGGTGCGTGGGCAGGGGCGATCACCACGACCGTCCGAGACGACCTGAAGCTCGCGGCGGGGCCGCTGTGGCGTCGGCGCTTCTGGACGCGGCCCGCGGGTGATCCTGGGCACTGGGCTTTCCCCCCGCTCACTCCCTATCGCAACTGATCCAGGGAGCGGCATCGTAGGTTCATGCCATCCTCCCTCCGCCATTTAGCCGCTTGGTTCGCCGCCAACGCCGACAGCATGATCGCGCTGATTCTGGCGGTGGTCATCGGCTCCCTCTCGGTCCTCTCCGACGCGCTGCGCTCCAGCGTCCTGGAGGGCACCACCCTGCTTGTCGTCGCGCTCATAGCCACCGCCTTGCTGCGCGATCGGGCCCGCACGGAGATGCAGTTTCAGCGGCTTGAGCAGTTCATGCACGTGTCCTCCCCGCAGGCGGGCGTTCCGGCAGTCAGCGACGACGAGAATCTGGAATCGCGCTTCACCGATCTGGCCCAACGGCTGGAGGGCACGTTCGCGGAGCTGGAGGAACTCGAAGCCGCCATGCAGGCCCGCGCCGCCATGGCCAGGAGGCTGGCGGCTGAGGCCGAGATGAACTGGATGGAGGCTGAGGCCAGCAGGGAGATGGCGCAGCTGCGCAAGGAAGAGGCCGAGGCATTCGACCGGCTCTTGCATAGCAAGATGGACGTAGTCGCCGAGAAGGTCGATCAGCGAGGGAAGAGAACCCAGCGCCGATACATGCTGTATGGCGTCGCGCTGGGATTCTTCGCCAGCATCGTGCTGGACGCGATGCGATCACTGTTGATTTAAGAGGCTGGGGTCCTGGCCGTACACCTCGGCCCAGACTGCCGCCATCGTCTTGAGGTGCGCGCGCTTCGCCTCACGCTCTCGCCGGGCCTACTCCTCCGTCCTCGACCGACCCCCTCGCCCTGCCGCGTACGGCATCGGCGGCCGGCTCCAGACCGGACAGATCATCTTCTGGGGGGACCGAACCAGCCCGGCACGGCCTGCGGTGGACGCAGACGCCGTGCTGCGAACGGTGGACACGTCTGCCCGTGCCGGACGACGCGCCGAACGGCCAGGACGATGAGCCGGAGCCGACAAACCGCTATTCGACACCGTAGCGGGCGGCGCATCCATCGGAGATCAGAGCACAAAGGTCGCTCCATCGTGCCCAAGTCCAGCTCGACCGCGGAAGTGGTCGCGGCACTACGTCAGGCTTGGCAGGATCTTGAGCCCTGCTGCGACACCCAACAGTCTGAACGAGAAGGGAGCTGCCAGGTGCGGACCCGGCACGGAGCTCGAACCGTATTGTTAGATCCCGATGACCAGCTGCTCATGATGCAGGTCCGAGACGATGGCGTCATCGTCGTCCCCGGTCATCCTGCGCCGGCATTCTTCTGGATCCTGCCAGGCGGCGGCGTTGAGCCCGGTGAGACCTTCCTCCAAGCCGCCCGCAGGGAACTGTTTGAAGAGACCGGCCTGACCGACATCGACTGGGGCCCATGTCTGTGGACTCGCGATGTGGACGCCTACTGGTCAGGCCAGCCCATCCACGCGCATGAGAGGTACTTCCTCGCCCGAATCCGAAACAACCAGAGCATCAGCCGAAAGCATCTAGAGCCCGCAGAACACGATGCGATTACTGAACACCGATGGTGGTCTTTCGCTGAGCTGGTCGCTGCCCAGGCGACACAGACCTTCTTCCCTCCAAGGCTGCCCCTGCTGCTCGCTGATGTCCTGGACGGGAACGGGTGCCTGCCGAGCGAACCGTTGGCCCTGGACATGTAGGCCCCCCGACGACCTGGGAAACGATCAACTGACGTGGCTGATCGCGAACGAGGTTGGGCTTCTCGCGCGGGGGGTCGAGGGCCGGCGCGGCCCGGGGTCGATCGGCGAGGGAGCGCGTTGTCTCTACGGGCTCGGTGCCCAGGGAGCCGGCGATGACAGGGTCGCCTCGAGTAATGAGTTCTTTTCCTTTCACATGTTTCCACCGGGACACTTCCAGAGCTTTGCTGGAAGCGACCGATGGTTGTGAGTATTTGTTGAATGAAAAGTTCTCCATGGGTGCACCCCGACCGCTGTCCGCGCTCGTCATCAAGGTTCCCGACCGAGTGTGAAAGCCGCCTGAGGCGCCCGTAGGGAGGGCAGTTCAGGAGGCCGTCATGGCTCGCTCACGTATCGTCTTCTCGCTCTCACTCGTCGCGGCCATCGCGCTGGTGGCACTGGTGCTCGGGGTGGTGGGAGGCCGGGCGACGAGTTCGGCCAGCCAGGCGACCGGCGGAGGCTCGGGCGGGGCGGCGAGCGGCAAGAAGATCGACGTGGTCATCAAGGCGAGTGACTCCTCGTTCTGGCAGACCATGATCGCCGGAGCGAAGCAGGCAGGCGGCGACTTCGGCATCAAGGTGAGCACCTTCGGCCCCACGTCAGAGACCAACATCGACCAGCAGGTCCAACTGGTGGAGAACTCCATCTCCAGGGGCGTTGACGGGCTGGTCATCGCGCCCAACTCCTCCAGCGCCCTGAACTCGGCGATCGACAGGGCGCGCAAGGCGGGTCTCAAGGTCATCACCGTGGACAGCCGCGTGACCACCGCCTCGGAGGGGTTCATCGGCACCGACAACCTCAAGGCCGGGATGCAGGCCGGCAAGCGGATGTGCGAGCTGCTCAAGGCGCAGAACAAGACGAGCGGGAGCGTCATGATCGAGTCTTCCGTCGCCGGCATCCAGTCACTGGTCGACAGGGACGCCGGCTTCAAGCAGGGCCTCGCGCTGAACTGCCCGCAGGTCAAGGTGACGCTGCAGCGCTTCAACAACAACGACATCAACACCGCGGCGTCGCAGGTCAACGACGCGCTGACCGCCAACCCCGACCTGGCGGGGGTGTTCGCGGACAACAACACCTCAGGGGTCGGCGCGGCCCGGGCGATCCAGGACAACAACGCCAGCGAGACCGTCCCTGTCGTGGCGTTCGACTCCGACCCGCAGGAGAACGCCGCGCTCGCCGCGGGCACCATCGACGCGCTGGTGGTGCAGAACCCGTACTTCTTCGGCTACCAGGGTGTCCTGGCCGCGGGGATGGCCACGGTCAACCGCATCCCGCCGCGTGACATCGACCCGGGGGCGGTCGTGGCGGACAAGAAGAACATGAGCGAGCCCGACGTGAAGCAGCTGCTCAACCCGCCGACGATGAAGGCGGAGTGATGGTCCAGGCCGTGGTCGAACTGCAGGGCGTCTCCAAGGCCTTCGGCCCCGTCCAGGCGCTGAGCGACGTCTCGCTCAGCCTGGTCCCCGGCCAGGTGAACTGCCTGGCGGGGGAGAACGGGGCAGGGAAGTCGACCCTGATCAGGGTGCTGACGGGTGCGCTGCGCCGGGACAGCGGCAGTTACGAGATCGAGGGACAGCCCGTCACCGCGCCGACCCCCGCGTCGGTGCGCGCGGCAGGCGTGCAGGCCGTCTACCAGGAGCTCAGCCTGCTCCCCCACCTGTCGGTCGCGGAGAACCTGTTCATGGGCCGCCTCCCCTCGCGCACCGGGATCATCGCAAGGAGCCGGCTGCGCACCCGGGCCAGGCAGGCCCTCGACGAGGTAGGGCTGACGGACCTCAGCCCGGACGCGATCGTGGAACGGCTCCCGGCGGCCACGCGCCAGCTCGTGGAGATCGCCAAGGTGCTGACCGCGGACTCCGTCAAGGTGATCGTGTTCGACGAGCCGACCACGGCGCTCACCGAGGCGGAGTCGGCGCGGCTCCTCGAGCACATCCTGCGGCTGCGCGAGCGCGGTATAGCGATGCTCTACGTGACCCACCGCCTTGAGGAGATGTTCGAGATCGGCGACTGGGTGACCGTACTGCGGGACGGGAGCCTGTCCGAGACGGGGCCGATCAGCAACTACGACGAGGACCGGCTGATCACCGCGATGGTCGGCAGGGAGATCAGTTCCCTCTATCCGGAGACCCACAGGCACGCGGGAACGCCTGCGCTGCGGGTCAGGGGACTGCGCCGGTTCGAGGGCTCGCCGAGCCTCGACCTCCACGTCGGAGCAGGGGAGATCCTCGGCATAGGCGGGTTGCTGGGCTCGGGGCGGAGCGGCCTGCTGCTGTCCGTCTTCGGCGCCGCTCCTGTCGTGGCCGGTGAGCTGGAGGTCGACGGCAAGCCGGTGAAACCGTCCGGTCCACGCGCGATGATGAACGCCGGAGTGGGACTGCTCACCGAGGACCGGAAGGTGCTGGGACTGCTGCCGGAGCTCTCGATCCGGGAGAACGTCACCATCGCCAGCCTGCGCAGCGGCTCCCGCCGTGGGCTGCTGCCCGGCCGCGAGCAGGTCGAGGAGGCGGATCGGCTGCTCGACAGCCTGCGGCTGCGGGCCGGTTCCTACGACCAGCCGGTGTCGACTCTGTCCGGCGGCAACCAGCAGAAGGTCCTGCTCGCCCGATGGCTGCTCACCAAGCCGAAGGTACTGATGTTCGACGAGCCCACGAAGGGCATCGATGTCGGGGCCAAGGGAGAGCTCTACACCGTCATCGGAGACCTGGCCGCGAAGGGGCTGGGGATCATCGTGGTGTCGTCCTACCTCCCTGAGCTGCTGGGTCTCGCCGATCGCATCCTGGTGCTGCGCGACGGGGCGGTGGCGGGCGAGCTCCCGGGATCGGCCACCGAGGAGGACGTGCTCCGCCTGGCCAGCGGCAGCGGAGGCGCCGAGATCCCGGCCGCCGAGGACGCGACCGCGGCGACCCCGGCCCCGGACGGAACCGCATCGGTCTCGGGTGAGGTCCGAGCGCCTGGGCGCACGACTCCACCGACGCCGGACGACCCAGGAGGGGGAAGCCGAGATGCCTAAGCTGATCTGGCGTGAGCCGATCGAGACCACGACGATCACCAACAAGCCGCCGGGCGGTGAGGGACCGGGGCTGGAGACGGTGCCGAGGGCGAGGCTGTCGCCCGAGCAGCAGGCCGGGCCCCGGCGGCGAGTCATCACGCTGGGGGACATCGCGGGACGGGAGAGCGGCGGCCTCGTCGTCCTGCTCGTCGCGATCGGCGCCCTCACCCTCGCCAGCGACGAGTTCCTCACCGGCAACAACCTGTCCAACCTCGCCCGGCAGGTCGCGATCTTCGGGATCATCGCGGTCGGCCAGCTCCTGGTCATCCTGACCGCAGGGATCGACCTGTCGGTCGGGTCGATCCTCGGCCTGTCAGGCGCCTCCACCGCGCAGTTCCTGGTCGCAGGCGTGCCGATCGTGCCGGCGATCCTGCTCGGCGTGGGGATCGGCACCGCGCTCGGGGTCGTCAACGGCCTGCTGGTGACCAGGGCCCTGCTGCCGCCGTTCATCGCGACCCTCGGCATGCTCGGCATCGCCCGCGGGATAGTCCTGGTGAGCACCGACGCCCAGACCATCCAGGGCGTGCCCGAGGCGTTCCAGGTCATCGCCAACGGCACGATCCTCGGCATTCCCAACCTGCTCATCGTCGCCGCCGTGGTCACCGCCGTGATGTGGTTCGTGCTCACCCGGACGGTCTTCGGCCGCTACATCTACGCCGTCGGCTCCAACCCCGAGTCGGCCCGCCTCGCGGGTGTGCCCGTGCGGATGGTGACGATCTCGGTCTACATGATCTCTGGCCTGCTCGCCGGTCTCGGCGGGGTGCTGCTGGCCTCCCGGCTGGGAGCGGGCATCCCCACCGCAGGCACGGGCTTCGAGCTCAGCGCGATCGCCGCCTGTGTCATCGGCGGCGCGAGCCTGTTCGGCGCGAAGGGAAGCGCGATCGGCGCCGCCACCGGAGCCCTGATCATGGGGGTCCTCAACAACGGCGGCAACCTCCTGGCGATCAACGCCTTCTACCTGCAGATCGCCATCGGCGTGCTCATCCTTGTCGCGGTCGGGTTCGACCAGCTGAACACCAGACGGTCGGCCTCCAGCGGCGGTTGACAACCGCTCTCCCCGGTGCCGCGCGGTGCGCCGCGGCGGTCCCCCGTCACCCTCCGTCCGCGGCACACGACGCCCCGAGATCCGGCAGGTCACAATTCCCACATATGCCGCAGTTGCCCCTTGAAAAGGTAACTGACGGGAGTCACGCTTCGTCCACATGGAGGTAAAGATCGTCTAGGAGCGTCTGTGACCCACACCCCCCGGCGCCGTCGAGCGGTCCTGTTAGGGATCCTCGCCGTGCTCTCCCTTCTCCTCCCCCACGGCCTGGCCCACGCAGCACCGGAACCGCAGAAGATCAGTGAAGCCGTCCGCGCCGACCTGGCCAAGGACGACAAGGCGACATTCTGGGTGCGGTTGAAGGGCGAGGCCAGCCTCACCGCCGCGCACCGGGCCACGACCAAGGACGACAAGGCCAAGCAGGTCTACACGGCCAAGTCCCAGCACGCCAGGTCCTCCCAGGCGAACCTCCGCAAGCTGCTCGACGCGCGCGACGCGGAGTTCACGCCCTTCTGGATCGTCAACGCGGTCACCGTCACAGCCGACGCCAAGCTCGCCGCCGAGATCGCCGAGCTGTCCGAGGTGACGGCCATCGAGCCGGTCAGGACGCTCTCCCTGCCCAAGCCCGTCCCCGGTACGGCGGAGGCGAAGGTCAACGCGGTCGAGTGGAACGTGGACCGGATCAACGCGCCCCGCGTCTGGAACGAGCTGGGCGCCAGGGGCGAGGGGATCGTCGTCGCGCACATCGACACCGGCGCGCAGTTCGACCACCCGGAGATCGCCGCGCAGTACCGGGGCAGGACCTCGGGAGGCGGCCACGACCACAACTACAACTGGTTCGACCCCGCGGGGATCTGCCCCAGCCCGGCCCCGTGTGACAACAACGGCCACGGCACCCACGTCATGGGCACCATGGTGGGCGCTTCCGGCATCGGCGTCGCGCCCGGAGCCACGTGGATCGCGGCCAAGGGTTGCGAGGGCCAGACCTGCACGGACGCCTCGCTGCTCGCGGCCGGTCAGTGGGTGCTGGCGCCGACGGACCTGACCGGCGCCAACCCGCGCCCCGACCTCGCTCCCGACATCGTCAACAACTCCTGGGGCGGGGCGGGCTTCGACCCCTGGTACAAGGCGACGGTCGACGCGTGGATCGCGGCAGGGATCTTCCCCATGTTCGCCAACGGCAATGAGGGGCCCGCCTGCCGTACCAGCGGCTCGCCAGGGCAGTACGTGGCCAGCTACAGCACCGGCGGGTTCGACGTGAACAACGTCGTCTACAACCGGTCCAGCAAGGGCGAGGGCGAGAACGGTGAGATCAAGCCCAACATCTCCGCTCCCGCCGTGAACGTCCGCTCGTCCGTGCCGGGCGGCGGATACAGCAGCTTCACCGGCACTTCGATGGCCTCGCCGCACGTCGCGGCCACGGTGGCGCTGATCTGGTCGGCCTCGCCGCGCCTGCAGGGGGACATCGCGGCGACGCGGCCGCTGCTCGACAGCACCGCGATCGACGTCAGCGACACCACCTGCGGCGGCACCGCGGCCGACAACAACGTGTGGGGCGAGGGCCGCCTCGACGCCTTCGCCGCCGTCAACGCCGCGCCACGCGAGGGGCTCGGCGAGCTGAAGGGGACTGTCAGCGCGGAGGGGGCGCCGCTCGCGGGCGCCACGGTCTCCGTGACGGGCCCGCTGAGCCGTACCGTCACCACGGCGCAGGACGGCGCCTACAGCCTGCCGCGCCTGGTGCCGGGCGACTACCAGATCACGGTGACCAAGTTCGGCTACGGCCAGGCCACCGCGACCGCCACGATCGTCGCCGAGCAGAGCACGACAACGGACGTGACGCTGACCCCGGCCGCCTCTGCCGTGGTGTCAGGCACGGTCACCACCGCCGGCGCGCCTGAGGCCGGCGCCGCGGTGGCCGCCAGGGGCACGCCGGTCAGCGCGGTCACCGACGCCTCGGGCAGGTACCGGCTGACGCTGCCGCACGGCGCCTACGAGCTCACCGTCACCCCCGCCTCCCGCTGCTCCAGCAGCGCCACCGCCGAGGTCACCGTCGCGGGCGACGTGACCAAGGACATCGAGCTGCCGCTGCGCGGCGACAACTTCGGCTACACCTGCAGGAGCGGCTCCGACGCCTATGTGGCGGGCACAGACAGGCTCGCGCTCACGGGCGACGACGAGGCGACGCAGGTGACGCTGCCGTTCACCGTCCCCTACTACGGCACGGGACAGTCGCGCGCCTGGGTGACCACCAACGGCTTCGCCACCTTCGCGGCCGACAGGGCGACCACGGGCAGCAACGCCACCCTTCCCTCGACCGGCACACCCAACCTGGCGGTCTACCCGTTCTGGGACGACCTGTCGGTGGACGCCCAGGCGGGCGTCTACACCGCGACGAGCGGCACCGCCCCACGCAGGACCTTCGTGATCGAGTGGCGGAACGTCACCTTCTACTCCGACACCACGCAGCGGATGTCGTTCTCCGTCCTGCTCGGCGAGGACGGCTCGATCGGCTACCGCTACAAGGACGTGGACAGCGAGCGGGAACGCGGCTCCAGCGCCACCGTCGGCATCGAGAACGCGGGCGGCACCGACGGGCTGCTGTACTCCTACAACACGGCGGCGCTGACCAACGGGCAGAGCCTGGCGTTGACGGCGAGCAGGCACGGCCTGGCGATCGGCACCGTCACCGACGCCAACGACGGCGACCCGCTCGCCGGGGCCCAGGTGAAGATCGGCGACGTGGCGACGTTCACCACCGGCGCGGACGGCGCCTTCTACGGGCAGGTGCCGTCGGGCGACTACACGGTGGAGGTCTCGAGGGAGCACTACGGCACCTTCTCCCGGCAGGTGACGATCGCGCCCGGCACGCTCACCAGGATCGACACCGCGCTCGTCACCGGCAGGGTGAGCGCCTCGGTGGCCGAGGTGACCGTGGTGATGCCCGCGGAGGCGAGCAGGGCCCGCACCGTGGAGCTCACCAACCTCGGTTCGCCCACCGCCTACACCGCGACGGCCGACGCGGCATGGCTCACCGTGGCCCCGGCCGCGGGTGAGCTGGCCAAGGGCCAGTCGGCGGCGCTGAAGATCTCCGTCTCCAGCGCCGGCCTCCAGCCGGGCAGCGTACGGGCGGGCACGCTGACCGTCCGCTCGGCCAGCGGTCGCCAGCCGGTCATCGAGATCAAGGTGACGGTCGCGGTGCCGAAGCTCCAGGTGGCCGTCGACGCGGGCGGCACCAGGACCCTGACGGACGGCGAGGGCGACACCTGGACCGCCGACAGGAAGTACGCCCAGGGCACACACGGCTACGTCGCCACCTCCACCTCGACGCACACCACGACGAGGCCCATCAAGGGCACGACCGAGCAGGAGCTGTTCAGGCGGGTCAGGGAGAACATGCTGGAGTACCGCTTCGACAACGTCCCCTCCGGCACCTACACCGTCGAGCTGGGCTTCGCGGAGACCAGGTCGACGGGGATGGGCAGGCGCGTGTTCGACGTGATCGTCGAGGGCCAGCTGGCGATCCCGGCGCTCGACCTGGCGCTCGAGGCGGGCACCTACACCGCGGTGACCAGGCAGCACACGGTGAAGGTGACCGACGGGCAGCTCAACGTGCGCTTCGCGGCGCGCAAGGGCGCGCCGATCGTCAGCTTCGTCCGCATCTCGGAGCGGCCGGACAAGCCGTGACGTCCTCTCTCGCCCCCTCCACCCGGAGGGGGCGAGGCTCCGCTTCAGGCCGGTGACCCCCGCCGGTGCTCAGGCGAGCAGGCCGCGACGGTAGGCCTCGCCCACGGCGGCGGCCCGGTCGCGCACGCCGAGTTTGCCGTAGATGTGCAGTAGGTGGGTCTTGATGCTCGCCTCGCTGATGAACAGTTTGGCGGCGGCCTGGCGGTTGGACGCGCCGTCGGCGACGAGCTGGAGCACCTGCAGCTCCCTATCGGTGAGGACGGCCTTCGTGTGCTTGCGGATCTGGCCCATCAGCCGTCCGGCGACCGACGGCGACAGCACCGGCTCGCCTGCCGCGGCGGCGTGCACGGCCCGCAGGAGCTCCTCGGTCGGGGCGTCCTTGAGCATGTAACCGGTGGCCCCCGCCTCGATCGCGGGCAGCACGTCCGCGTCGCTGTCGAAGGTCGTCAGCACGAGCACCCTGATCTCAGGATGGGCCTCGCGCATGGCGGCGATCGCGGTGACGCCGTCCATCTCCGGCATCCGCAGATCCATCAGGACGACGTCGACGGCGAGGGCTCCGGCTCGCTCGACGCCCTCGCGGCCGTTGGACGCCTCACCTGCCACCTCGATACCGGGCTCCGCCTCGAAGGCGGCGCGCAGGCCGCCACGCACGATCGGGTGGTCGTCGACGATCAGCAGCCTGATCATGCCGGAACCACCTGCAGGGCCGGGACACTGGCGCTGACGGCGGTCCCCTCGCCGGGAGTGCTCTCGATCTCCAGGGTGCCGCCGACCCCGCGGACGCGCTGCCTCATGCTGCTCAACCCGAATCCCCTCCCGCTCTCGGGGCCGATGCCTGCCCCATCGTCGCGGATGTCGAGCAGGACGACGTCGCCGGCGTACGAGAGGGTCAGTCCGGCCCGCGAGGCGCCGGCGTGCTTGGCGACATTGGTCAGGGCCTCCTGGGCGACGCGGAACAGGGTGACCTCGATGGCCGGGCTGAGCGGCCGGCTCTCTCCGGTGACCTCGACGTGCAGGTCGATTCCCGAGCCGCCGGCCCAGTTCCGCGCCATGGCCGACAGGGCCTCCGGCAGGTGGGCCTCTTCCAGCTCGAGCGGGCTCAGCGCCTGGACGGACCGCCGCGCCTCGGTCAGGTTCTCCTGGGCGAGGGTGAGCGCGAGGTCGACGTGCGGGCGCATGTCCTCGACCCTCTTGGCCGCCCTGAGCTGCGTGATGATCCCGGTGAGGCCCTGGGCGAGGGTGTCGTGGATCTCCCTGGCCATCCGCTGCCGCTCGTCGAGCACGCCCGCCTCACGGGCCTGCGTCATCAGCTGGACCTGCAGCCCGGCGTTCTCCTCCATCATGGCCTCCAGGTCGGCGAGGGCCTTGCGGTATTTCAGCTGCCGCTCCTCGATCTTGATGCTCATGATGACGCCGCCGCCGATGGAGAGCGTCTGCACGGCCACGATCGCGGCGTGGAAGAGAACGAACTGCACGTTCGCCTCCGACCAGTCCAGGACGGTGCCGTACAGGACGATGGAGGTGGTGGCGACCGCGGCGAACGTCCACCTCGACGGGGCGAACTGGGCGGCCAGAAAGAATCCGGAGATCGCATGGATGGCGAAGATCGGATCGTGGAGCGTGAGGATCGCCGCCGTGACGAGCACGCCGACGAAGTGGACGACGGTGACACCCGTTCGCTGCCGCCATCGGGCGGGCAGCAGCACGTGGGCGCAGAGGATCCAGGCCAGTGCCACTGCCGCCAGCCCCAGCGTCACGAGCCGCTTCTCCCAGAGCTGATCAGGCGCCGAGAGACTGATGACCGTCGCGGTGCCCAGGCAGATGAAGGGGACCACCTCGACGAGGCGGTCGAAGCGTCGCTCCCACCGCGACGGGGGATACGGGTCTGTCATGATGCCGACCTTATGTCCCGGCCGGCTGGCGGACCGACCGGTCCTGCTGTTCCCCTTCGGCCGGCTGGTAGCGCATGGGCAACAGGATCGCGTAGCCGTACATGAGCAGGCCGAGGGAGATCATGAAGATGATCATCGGCCACTGCCAGCCCTCGGGCAGATGGAGTGCGAGGAACCAGACACGATCCGTCACGCCCAGCACCTTGAACAGCAGCGGGACCAGGCCCTGAGGGAACAGCGGCAGCCAGGCGATGCTGTAGCAGAGGGCGATGGCGATCTTGTGGGCACGTGGCAGGTCGGGAGCGGACGCCTTGTCACCGCCGGCCGCGCGCGACGGAGCGGATCCGTGCTTCATCAGGTTGAGCAACTCGGTCCCGTTCGACTCGAGCCGCTTACAGGCGATCCTGCCGAACCACCACGCGCACAGGGCCCCGGTGGCCACGCCGACGGGCACCCCCGCCCACGGCTGGATCAGCACGACGGCCGTCGCGGGAAGCGCCGTCGTGGGAACCGCGATCAGCATGAGCCAGGCCAGCCCGGTCTCCGCGCTCTCGTCGGCGCCGGTACTGAGCGGGTTGCCGCCACGCTTGTGCGGGTCGGTCGCCGGGATCAGCGACGTGACGGCGATGAGGACGACCAGCCCCGCCGCTCCCCCAAGGGTGGCGGGCAGGAGGCTGAGCACCCAGGGCCACGCCCAGGCCTGACCGCCTGCGGCGGTCCCCGCCACCGAGAGGAGCACGGCGGCCGGCCCGACGGTCAGCAACCAGGCGAGCTGCCTGCCGTGGACGTCCTTGCGTTCCGCACCGGGCGTCATCAGCGTGAGCCAGAGCGCGGTCCCGTCGGTGGCGTAGAGGTTGGCCGACACGCCCGCGGCCATCACGATCGCGATGACGCCGGCGAACGGGGCCATGCCCCACCAGCCGAGCGACACGGGCAGCAGGACGAACACCACGGCGTAGGAGAAGGCCACGGCGAGCAGGTGGATCCTGGTCAGATCGCGCGACCAGGCGCGCAACTCCTTGGCCGCGACCGCGCGGGCGCCGGGGACCATGGGGAACGGACGCGGCCTGCCGCGGCGGGCCGGGACGCCGCCCCGTGCCGCCGAGGCGACACGCCTGTCGAGAAGCGCCGCCCACGCCATCCACAGCAGGGCGACCACGAGCCCGTTGGCGGCCAGGATGCCGAGCCCGACCGGCCAGGAGGCCTCGATCGCGGCGATACCCCACCCCGAGGGCAGGAGCCGGACCAGCAGCTCGGCCCATGTCGGCTCCTGGGCCGCGCCGAGGGCGACGACCAGGGCCCAGCCGTTGCCCGCCAGAGCGAGGAGAGTCCCGGTGACGACCGCGGCGGCCACGGCCGCCACGCGAGAGCGGATGAACAGGCCGAAGGCCGCCACGACGATCCGGGAGAGCAGCACCATCGTGATCAGGGTGAGCGCCGCGGCCACCAGGCCGACCAGCGTGGCGACGAAGCCGTGGCGCCAGCCGTACACGGCCATCGACAGGAAGGCCACCAGGCTGATCAGGGGCGCTGGGCCGGCGAAGGCGCCGGCCAGCAGCCCGGCGGCCATACGCCGAGGCGTGACCGGGATCATGGTGAAGTATTCGGGACGCAGCGTCTCGTTGCCGCCGCCGGTGAAGATCGGACCGAAGACCCAGCCCATCAGCCAGACGGCCAGCGTCACGGGCAGCGCCGACGGCCAGAGCACGGCCACGACGATCGTGCCGGCCGCCAGGACCACACCGACCACCACACCGGTGGCGAATCCGTACACGCGCTCGCCCCGCAACGAGTTGCGCAGGAGCGTCCACCTCATCCGGATCAGGACGTGAGCCACGACAGCCCCTCCATCCCGCTCGTCCTGGCGCCGACCAGGTCGACGAAGGCGTCCTCGAGAGACCTCGTCCTCCGCACGTCATCCAGCAGGCCTGCGGCCACCACCCGGCCGTCGGAGATGACGCCGACGTGATCGCAGAGCTGTTCCACCAGGGCCATGACATGGCTGGAGATGATGACGGACCCGCCACCGGCGACGAAGCGCCGCAGGATCGCCCTGATCGCCGTGGCGGAGACCGGATCGACGGCCTCGAACGGCTCGTCCAGAACGAGCAGGCGAGGTGCGTGCAGCAGGGCCACCGCGAGCCCGATCTTCTTGCGCATCCCGGTGGAGTACTCGATGACGAACGTGCGCTCGGCCGTGTCGAGCTCCAGGACCCGCAGCAACTCCTCGGTCCGCTCCGCGACGACCTCGGGGGCCATGCCTCGCAGGAGCCCCAGGTAGGTCAGCACCTCCCGCCCCGTGAGACGCTCCGGCATCGCGTTGCCGTCCGGCAGCACCCCGATCAGCGACTTGGCCCGGACGGAGTCCTTCCACATGTCCACGCCGAAGACCTCGGCGCGTCCCGAGTCCGGCCGCAGCAGCCCCACCGCCATCGCCAGGGTCGTCGTCTTGCCCGCGCCGTTCGGCCCGACCAGGCCGTAGAACGACCCTGCGGGGACCGTCAGCTCGACGTGGTCGACCGCGACATGGTCTCCGAAGCTCTTGTGCAGGCCGGTGACCCGGAGCGCGGGTATCCCTTGTGTTCCCATACGTAGACAATGGCGTCAGCCGGTGGGCGCGCACATCGCCCAGCCGCCTTCCGGCTGGTGGATCCGGCATCAACCGATCGGTTGATGCCGGACCGGATCGGCTCAGGGGGGCAGGTTCGCCGCGTACTGGCGGCAGCGTGAGCAGGCGGCAGGCTGGACCCTCGCCAAGATCACCGCTCCCCCACCCGGAAGCGAGGATCCGGAACGACCGCTGGTTCACTGACAGGAAGGTGATGGAGGGCGGCGGCGATGACCGGGTGGGACTCCGTCCCTGCGCGGACCACGGCCTCGATCGTCCGCCCCTTGCCCGGCAGGGGGATGAGGGCGAGTCCCCGCGGCGCCGTCCTGCACAGCATCATGGGCAGGATCGTCACCCCGAGGCCCGCGGCGACCAGCGCCAGCGCGGCGCGGAGGTCGCGGTAACTGTGCTCGATGACCGGGGTGAAGCCCGCGCTCTGGCAGGCGTGCGTCATCACGTCGCGGCACGCGCTCGGCGCCGGTGTGGCGATCCACGGCTGGTGCCGGAGCGCGGTCAGATCGTCGATCTCCCCCAGTTCCTCCGGTACGGCCAGCACGAGCGGATCGTCGAACAACGCCTGCGCGACCAGCCCCTCCGGCAGGGGCATGCCCAGGTGGGGGTAGCGGTAGGTCAGCGCCACGTCGAGGGCGCGCTGCCTGAGCAGCGGCAGCGCCTCCTCGGGTTCGGCCTCGACGATACGGACACGCAGCCCCGGATGCGCGCGCACCAGGCTCGATGCCAGCGGTACGGCCAGCACTTCCAGTCCACTGGGCAGGCAGCCGATCACCAGCTCACCGCCCACCTCGCCGTCGAGCGCGCGAACGGCGCCTTTCGCGCGCTCGAGAGCCGCCAGCACCTGCTCGCACTCCGCGGCGAGAGTGGATCCCGCGGCGGTGAGCCGGACCATCCGTCCCTCCCTGCGCAGGAGAGCGGCGCCGGCCTCGGTCTCAAGGATCCGCAGTTGCTGTGACACCGCGGACGGCGTCACGCCGTGGAGCTCGGCGACGGCCGTGACGGTGCCGTACTCGGCGAAGTCCCTGAGCAGGACGAGTCGCTTCACATCGATCACAAGGACATCTTAAAAGGTTCTGAAGTTCAGGTAGCTGGACTTCACGATGGTGCTCCGGCGAAGCTGGGCTCATGAGAATTCTGCTGGTGGGAGCGACAGGAACGCTGGGCCGAGGCATCCATGAGGTGCTGCGGGAGCGCGGCCACGAGATCGTGACGGCGTCCCGCAAGGGCTCGGAGGTCACGGTCGACATCACCGACCCCGCATCGATCCGCGCGATGTACGAGCAGGTGGGCGAGGTGGACGCGGTCGCCTCAGCGGCGGGGAGCGTGCCATGGCTGCCGCTCGACCGGCTCGGCCACCAGGACGTGCTGGACGGCATCACGGGCAAGGTGACCAGCCAGGTCGAGCTGGTGCGCCAGGGCGCCACCACCGTCCGCGGATCGTTCACGCTGATCAGCGGCGTGCTGGCCCGCGACCCGCTGCGCACGGGCGCCGTGGCGTCCCTCGCCAACGGCGCGATCGAGGCCTTCGTCCGCGCCGCGGCCATCGAGCTGCCGCAACGGGTCAACGCGGTGAGCCCGACCGTCTTCACCGAATCGATGGACGCCTACGGCGAGCTCTTCGCCGGTTTCGAGCCGGTGCCGGTACGGCAGGCCGCCAACGCCTACCTGCGCTCGATCGAGGGACACCAGACCGGGCAGGTCTACGAGGTCGGCTGACCCCGGGGTGATCCGTGACGGGTGGCGCCTGATGCTGTGACGGCGGTGCGGACAGCTCTCACAGCATCAGGCATGGAGATGTCAGCCGAGGCGTTGCCGCTCGCCGGTCGTGGCGGCGCGCTTGATGGCGTCGATCAGCCGGTGCGTCCGGACGGCGGTGCGGAAGTCCGGCTCGGACGGGATTCCGGCGGCCAGATTCCGGTAGACCTGGCGAACATTGCGTACGGCGGGCGGAGCGTCCGAAGGCATCGGGAAGTACCGATCGGGCACGGGGAGCACGACGGCGCCGCCGCTGCCGCCGGAGAACGACAGCGTGAACTCGGGGCCGACCAGCGAGTCGTCCGCCGAATCCAGCACCAGCCGTCCCGCCCGCCCGTGGACCTCGATCAGGAACCCCTCGCCCCGCGGCCCTCCGGTCATGATGTGCACCGAGGCGGCGGCGCCGGACTCCAGCAGGCCCACGGCCGCGATCTGGTCGGGAGAGGTGACAGTGATCTGTTCGCCTGTCTCCTGCAGGGTGATGCGCGGGATACGGGTCGCCAGCGTCGCCGAGATCTCGGTGAAGTGCCCGACAGCCGAGCCGAACATGTCCATCGAGTGCCCGCCCACGACGGCGAGGTGGTTGACCCCCTTCGTGTGGTCGAACAGGTCCGCGTACCGCACGGACCAGACCTCGGGCGAGGACAGGGAGTAGGTCAGCGAGGCTGACATCACCTCGCCGACCTTGCCTTCCGCCACCAGGTCGCGCAGGTAGCCGATCGCCGGGTGGTGCCTGCTCTGCAGCCCGACGGCATGCCGTACCCCTGCCTGCTCGGCGAGGGCGTGGAGGCGCTCGGCGGCCTCGGCGGACCGGGCCAGCGGCCACTCGCTGTAGACGTGCTTGCCCGCGCTGATCGCCGCCTCGACGAGCCCGTCCCTGCGGGGCAGTTGCACGGAGATCGTCACGAGGTCGACGTCGGGATGGGAGATCAGCTCCTGAGGGTCGGCGAAGGCGTGCTTGGCGCCCCACACGTCGGCCGCCTGGTGAGCGGACTCCCTGCTGGTGCTCGCGACCGCGATGATCTCGTGGTCGGGAAGGGACGACAGCGCGGGCAGATGGACCGCGCGCGCCCAGCCGCGGGAGGCGTGCGCGCCGATGACTCCGACTCTCATACCGAGATCCTTTGCTTGGCGGGGGCGTCCCTGAGGACGACGTAGGTGATGATCAAGGCCACGAACACGAACCCGGCGGCGGCCTGGAAGGCCAGGCTGTAGCCGTCACGCAGCGCGGTGAGGGCAGGTTCGCCCTGAGCGACGAGGGAGCCGCTCCGAGTGGTGGCGACCGTCGCCAGCACCGCCAGGCCGACTGCGGCGCCGGCCTGCTGTGCGGTGTTGTTCAGCCCGGAGGCGAGCCCGGCGTCGGTCGGCTCGGCGCCCGACATGGCTCGCATGATCACCGCGGGGATCGTCAGGCCCATGCCGAAGCCCTGGATGAGCAGCGAGGGGCCGACGTCGGTCCAGTAGTCGCCGCCGACCGGCGCCCTGCTGAGCAGGACCAGGCCCGCACCCAGTGCCAGCAGGCCGACCAGCAACACGCGGCGGGTGCCGTAGCGCGCGGTGAGCCTGGCCGAGAAGAACAGCGACAGGGTGCCGATGACCAGAGGCGCGGGCAGGAAGGCCAGACCGGTCTGCATCGAGTCGAAGCCGAGCACGCGCTGCAGGTACAGGGCGTTGAGGAACTGGAAGCCGAAGCCGGCGGCGAAGACGAGCACCACCACGAGGTTGGCGCCGATGATCTCCTTGCTGTGGAAGATGCGCAGCGCCAGCAGCGGCCGGGAGGCCTTGGCCTGACGTACGACGAACGCCGCGAGCAGGGCGATGGCGGCCCCGCCGTACCAGGGGTTCAGACCGGATTCGGAGATCTGGGCGATGGTGAACACCCCGAGGGACAGGCCCGTGGTGACCAGGACCGCCCCGAGGACGTCGGCGCCGGCGCGCAGTCCGAGCCCGTTCTCCCGTCTGAGTATCCGGCCTCCGGCCAGCAGCGCGACTGCGCCGATCGGGAGATTGACCAGGAAGAGCCAGTGCCAGCCGAGGGCCTCGGTGATGACCCCGCCGGCGATCAGTCCTGCCGAGGCGCCGCCGGCGGAGACGAAGCCGTAGACGCCCATGGCTCTGGCCTGCTCGCCGGGTTCGGGGAAGAGCCCCACGATCATGCCGAGCACGACGGCGGAGGCCAGCGCGGCCCCGACGCCTTGCAGGAACCGTCCGGCGATGAGCATCTCCTGGCTGGTCGCCACGCCGCACAGCAGCGAGGCGAGGGTGAAGACCGCGAGCCCGGACAGGAACACCTTCTTGCTGCCGGTCAGGTCGCCGAGGCGTCCGGCCAGCAGCAGCAGACCGGCGAAGGCGATCAGGTAGGAGTTGACCACCCAGGACAGGCCCGCCTGGGAGAAGCCGAGGTCGTTCTGGATGGTGGGCAGGGCGACGGTGACGATCGTTCCATCCAGGACCGTCATCAACTGCATGGCGCACAGCACGGTGAGCGCAGACCAGCGCGAGTTCATGAATTCCCTTCGTTATACGACACGTGTCGTGTCGTGTGGAGATTGTGTGGCCGCGCTCGGCCCCTGTCAACACGACACGTGTCGTTCCTGTAAGCTGCGCGGCGTGATGATGGCACCCAATGCCCAACGACGCAGCGAGAAGAGCCACCAGGCGATCTTGGCCGCGGCCATGGATCTCAGCGCGGAGCGCGGATACGGCAACGTGACCGTGGAGGCCATCGCCGCCCGAGCCGGGGTGAGCAAGAAGACGATCTACCGCTGGTGGCCCACCAAGGGCGCCGTGATCCTCGAGGCGCTGGGCGAGCTGGCGCAGACCACCACCACCTTTCCCGACACCGGCGACCTCGTCGCCGACCTGCGCACGCAGACGGCGGCCGTGCTGGACTTCCTGGCCAGCCCGCGCACCGGATCGGCCTACCTCGGGCTCATCGCGGAGACCCAGCACGACGAGGCCCTCGCCCGCGACCTCGTCGAGCAACTGATCAAGCCGCGTGTCGCGGTCGCGACGGACCGGCTCCGCTCCGCCCAGCGGCAGGGGCAGCTGTCCGCCGAGGCGGACCTGGAGCTGATCGTCGAGCTGCTGTACGGCCCGATCTACTACCGCCGCCTCCTGCACCTGGGCCCGCACGCCGATGACCGCCTCCACGCTCTGATCGACCACGTCCTCAGCCAGTGGCGCTAGCGGGTCCCGCGCCTCTTTGACCGGGTCGGCCCGGTCCGGCTGCGGCGACCCTGTGGGCGCCGGAGCCCATTTCGCGTGCGCTCATCCAGGCGGCGACGTTCTTCAAGAGCCCCCACACCGTGGTTGCGGCAATCCCCCGCTAACCGGCTCCGTCATTCGCAAATGAAAACCGTTTTCGTTATCATGCCAGGACCCGGCCAGACAGAGGAGCTGTG
Organism: Nonomuraea roseola; assembly: GCF_039535395.1. Lineage (NCBI taxonomy): Bacteria > Bacillati > Actinomycetota > Actinomycetes > Streptosporangiales > Streptosporangiaceae > Nonomuraea > Nonomuraea roseola. Next base: position 5,234,186 of record NZ_BAAAXC010000015.1, on the reverse strand, counting down.
GCATTGGCCAGAAACGACGTAAGACCGGTGATCAAGCTGCGTTCGACGGCGGGCACCGGCTACACCTACGTGACCCGCAAGAACCGCCGCAACGATCCCGACCGCCTCACCCTCAGCAAGTACGACCCGATCATCCGGCGGCACGTGCTGTTCAGGGAGGACCGATGAGAAGGGGCGTCCACCTCGGCTGCCACCCGGTCGCCTTCCGCGATCCGGCCGCGGGCCCAGCCTGCCCCCGCTACCGCGTACTCGGCACCGCCGGCCGCGTCGAGCGATTCGACCAGCGTCACGGGAGGAACTGATGGCGGCCCATTGCCAGCTCACCGGCGCCAAGCCGGTGTTCGGCAACAACGTCTCCCACTCCCACCGGCGCACCCGCCGCCGGTGGAACCCCAACATCCAGCACCGGCGCTACTGGCTGCCGAGCGAGGGCCGACATGTCCGGCTGACGCTGAGCGCCCGAGCGATCAGGACCGTCGACAAGATCGGCGTCGAAGCCGCCGTGGCACGGATCCGAGCTCGCGGAGAGAGGGTCTGATGGCCAAGAAGAGCAAGATCGCAGCCAACCGGCGGCGCGAAGTCGTCGTCACCCGCCACGCATCCAGGAGGGCGGAGCTGAAGGAGGCCATCCGCACCGGCACCCCTGCGGAGAGGGCGGCAGCCGTACGGGAGCTGGGCAGGCAGCCGCGCGACGCCAGCGCCACCCGCCTGCGCAACCGCGACACGGTCGACGGCCGCCCCCGCGGCCACCTGACCACGTTCGGGCTCTCACGGATCCGGTTCCGAGAGATGGCGCATCGGGGCGAGCTGCCCGGCATCACGAAGGCGAGCTGGTAGCCATGGCCGTTCCCAAGCGCAGGACCTCCCGCGCCAACACGCGCCATCGTCGCTCCCAGTGGAAGGCGTCCGCCCCCGACCTGGTCCCGCTGGTCATCGGAGGCGACCGGCTGCTGGTGCCGCGCCGTCTGGTCCGCGCCTACCAGCGCGGCCTCATCACCCCCTGAGAGGAGCTGACATGTCCGTCCCCGTCGTCCTGGTCTCAGGACTGCACGCCGAAGCGCGCTCGACGCTCGTCGATCGTCTGCTCGCCGAGCATCCCGGGTCGGTGGCGGTCCACCACGATCTGGGTGAGGTGGGCGCCGGCCGGGTGGAGCGCATCGTCAGGGACGCCTCCGGCGTCCTCGACAGGCACCACGTACGGCTCGCGCACGGCTGCGTCACCTGCACCGTACGCGAAGACCTGATCCCCGAGCTGCTGGCCAGGGCGGCGGGGAGCGCTCCGCTGCTCATCGCGGAGCTGTGGGACTCCGTCGAGCCCAGAACCGTCGCCGAGGCGCTCGCCTGGCATGAGGACGCGGCGCACGCCCTCCGCGTGACGGGCGTGCTGACCGCGGTCGACGCCGAAGGGCTCACCGAGGACCTGTGCTGCGACGAGCGGCTCGCCACGCGTGGCAAGCGCGCGGCCGCCGACGACGAGCGCTACCTGGCCGAGGTCCTGACCAGGCAGATCGAATACGCCACCGGCATCGTCGTGTCCGGCGCAGACCAGGAGGACATCGAGCTCGCCCTGACGGTGCTCGGCCACCTCGTGCCCACCACCCCGGCAGACGTCCTCGCGCTGCCGGAGGTCACCGGTCGGCGAGTCGACGTGGAGATGCTCGCCGCCCGCGTCGACCCCGCCACCGCCCAGCTGCCCTGCCAGGCGCAGACGGGGGAGATCTCGACCGTGGTCTGGCATCGGCTGCGCCCGCTGCACCCCCAGCGCCTCTTCGACGCCGTGGACGAGCTGGTCACCCAGACCGTCCGCAGCCGCGGACGGTTCTGGCTGGCCAACCGGCACGACCGGCTGCTCGCCTGGGACGCCGTGGCAGGCGTCGTCTCGATCGAGGACGCAGGGCCATGGCTGGTCGCCCTGCCCGAGGCCGCCTGGGAGCTGGTCTCCCCCGCCCGCAGGATGGCCGCCACCCTGGACTGGAACGACATCCTCGGTGACCGCGTCCAGCATCTCGTCTTCACCGGCCCCGACCTCGACCAGGACCGCATCCTCTCGCTGCTGGACTCCTGCCTGCTCACCGAGCAGGAGTCGCTGGCCGGATCGGACGTCTGGGCGAACTACCCCGACCCGTTCGCCTTCGTACTCGACCTCAAGGAGACCACCGCATGAGAACCGGCCGCCCACCGGGCAAGAAGGCGAATCCACTGCTGGGCGTCGACTCCATCGACTACAAGGACACCGACCTGCTGCGCAGGTTCATCTCCGACCGGGGCAAGATCCGTGGCCGCCGCGTCACAGGGGTCACCGTCCAGCAGCAGCGCCAGGTCGCCCGCGCCGTCAAGAACGCCCGCGAGATGGCCCTGCTCCCGTACGGCTCGCGAGCCCGCTGACGGGCGACATGCCGACTGTCCGTACAGAAGGTACGGACAGTCGCCCCGGACCACGCCCGGAACGGGGACCGGCCTCGGCACCACGTTGATCGCCGAGTCTGCTCTGATCGCCGCACTGGCACAATACGGGCATGCGATGCACCCAATGTGACAGCGCGGACCTCGAGCCTGGCTTCATCGAGGACTCCGGCGAGCATTCTCAGGGGTACGCCCGCTGGATCAAGGGCCCCCTGGAGCGCGGGCTGTTCGGCGGCGCCAGGCGGATGGGGAAGACGCGCTGGATCGTCGACGCCTTCCGCTGTGTCGAGTGCTCGCACCTCGAACTGTTCGCCCGCCCGAAAGACTGAACCGGCGCGAGCACCTGCCCCGACCGCGACGGCCACGGCGAGGCCCTCACCAGCTCATAGGCCGCGGCTGACCTCTGCGGGGCTGGTGAGCGGGGTTCGGAGCTCGTACAGGGCCACGGAGGTGGTGAACCGCGGGGACGTGGAGGGCAGGACCATCACCGTGGACAGCCGCTACACCGCGTGGGGCGCCAAGGTGTCGGTCAAGGCTCCAGACCCCCGTACGGTGACCAGCAAGCTCGCCGGCTGACCGCCCAGCCACTCGCTCCCCGGCCCGGTGGTGCCGATGATCAGAGGCGTGCGCGTTTGGCTAGGGTGGCCTGATGCTCTTCACCATTGCTCAGGCCACAGCCGACGACGGGGACGCGCTGGGCGAGATCCACGCAGAGGCATGGAAGGTCGCCTACGCCCCCTTCTTCGCGACGGACTTCGCCGAGCAGGCGGTACGGCGCCGCCGTACCCAATGGCACGAGCGCCTCGCTCAGGCCAAGGACACGATCATGCTGGCGAGGGGCGACGGACGTCCGCTGGCCATGTCCGCTTTCGGCGACTCCCGGACCGAGACCGGGATGGCGGAGATCCACAGCTTCTACGCCCACCCGGACGGCTGGGGCACCGGGGTCGCCAGATCCCTCATGACCGCCACGCTGGCACAGCTCAAGGAGGACGGCTTCGACCACGTCCACCTGTGGACGCTGCACGACACCCCGCAGTCCTGGCGCTTCTACACCAAGTGCGGCTTCACGCAAACGGGCGCGCTGCGCGACCACGACTTCGGCGACGGCCGGCCGCTGGCACAGGTGGAGTTCGCCCTCCACCTCTGAATCGGCCCATGTTCGCCCTGCCGCGGGGAGTCCCTGAGGCGGGCGGCAGTGACGACTACGATGCCGCGACCTGGCCTCGGCGCCCGTCAATGCCCGGTGGCAGCCGCGACCGCTTCGATGACGCCACGCCAGGCCCGCCGGTATCCCTCGCGAAGCCATGGGCGACACCAAGCTCCGTGGCCGACGCTATTCTCCCTTCATGGGACGTGATGAACGCGGTGTGACCCCTCAAGGGGAGGACTTCTCTGCCTGGTACAACGAGCTGGTCGCCAAGGCTCAGCTCGTGGACAGGGGGCCGGCGAAGGGCACCATGGTCATCCGACCGTACGGCTACCGCTTGTGGGAACTCCTCCAGGGAGAGCTCGACCGGCGGATCAAGGACACCGGCCACGAGAACGCCTACTTCCCGCTGCTGATCCCGGAAAGCTACCTGCGTCGCGAAGCGGAACACGTCGAGGGCTTCTCCCCCGAACTCGCTGTCGTCACCCATGCGGGCGGCAAGGAGCTCGAGGAGCCGTTGATCGTCCGACCCACCTCAGAGACGATCATCGGGGAGATGATGGCCAAGTGGGTCTCCTCTCACCGTGACCTGCCGCTCCTGCTGAACCAGTGGGCGAACGTGGTGCGCTGGGAGCTGCGGCCCCGGATGTTCCTGCGCACGACGGAGTTCCTCTGGCAGGAGGGCCATACCGCGCACGCCGACGAGGCTGACGCGATGCGGGAGACGATGCTCGCCCTCGACCTCTACACCGAGGTGGCGCGCGACATCGCGGCGATTCCGGTCGTGCCTGGGGAGAAGACGGCCGGGGAGCGTTTCGCCGGGGCGGTGCGCACCTTCACCATCGAGGGCATGATGCGGGACGGCAAGGCGCTTCAAGCCGGCACCTCTCACTACATGGGCACGAACTTCGCCAAGGCCTTCGACATCCAGTACACCTCCGAGGCGGGCCGCCTCGAACTGTGTCACACCACTTCCTGGGGGATGTCCACCCGGATGATCGGTGGAGTCATCATGACCCACGGCGATGACAAGGGCCTGGTCCTACCGCCCGGGCTCGCGCCGTACCAGGTCGTGATCGTTCCGATCGGACGTGGGGAGCAAGGTGAGCAGACCCTGGCCGCCGCTCGTGACCTCGCGGTGCGGCTCAAGGCCGTGGGCGTGCGCGCGCACGTCGACGACCGTCCACAGCTGTCGCCCGGTTTCCGGTTCAACGACTGGGAGCTGCGCGGCGTACCCGTTCGCCTCGAACTCGGCCCGCGCGATCTCGAATCGGGCACCGTGGTCATGGTCAGACGACTCGGTGATGAGGGCAAGCAAACGATCTCGCTGGCCTCCGCCGCGGAGAACATGCCGGCTGTCCTGGAAGCCTTCCAGGCCTTCCTCCTCAAGCGGGCCACCGACTTCCGCCACGCTCACACGACGACAGTCGACACATGGGACTCGTTCACCGATGCTGTGACCTCGGGCTGGGCCTTGGCCCTGCACTGCGGCGACCCCGCGTGTGAGAACGACATCAAGGCCAAGATCGCCGCTACCCCGCGTTGCGTTCCTCTCGACGCCGCGCAGGAGACCGGCTCATGCGTGCACTGCGGCGCGCCCTCCGCCTACGGCAAGCGCGTCATCTTCGGGCGGTCCTACTGAAGCCGGACGGCTTCGCGCGGTCATCACGTCACGGGGGCGAGCAGGCGTGCGCCCCCGCCTCGTCGGGTGTGGTGATCGCGGTGTCCACGCCCGCAGACGGCCGGCACCGAGGTGTTCTACGCTGTGCAACGCGGCCACCGCATGATCTGCACACGGTTCTGTTGTCGGGTCATCGCACGGGGCGAATTAGGCTTCACCAAATGCAACATTCATGACATACCTCTTTGAGGAGGCCTGACATGGCCCTCTGGTCCAAGAGCCGCCGCAGGAACACCATCAGCGTGCTCGCTCTGACCGCCATCCTGGGGCTGTCCGCCTGCGGCGGCTCAGGAGACAGCGGCGCCACCGCTACCGCCAGCCCTGGCGGCACGGGCGCGGCCGGCGTGCAGCTCGTCAACCCTGGCAAGCTCACCACCTGCACGAACATCCCTTACGAGCCGTTCCAGTTCAAGGACGCGAGCGGCAAGGTCGTCGGCTTCGATGTCGACATCGTCGACCTGGCGGCCAAGAAGCTGGGGGTGACGCAGGACATCGTCGACATCGACTTCGCGGTGATCAAGAGCGGCGCCGCCATGGCCGCGAAGAAGTGCGACCTGGCCGCCGCCGGTATGACGATCACCGACGAGCGCAAGCAGAACATCGACTTCTCCGTGCCGTACTTCGACGCCACGCAGGCGCTGCTGGCCAAGAAGGGCACCGGCGCCAAGTCCCTCGAGGACGTCAAGGCCAAGGGTCTCAAGCTGGGCGCACAGGCCAGCACCACCGGCCTCGACTACGTCAAGAAGAACGGGTTCGACCCGACCGAGTACGCCGACTCGCCCAAGGAGCTGCTCGCTCTGCAGTCGGGGCAGGCCGACGTGATCGTCCAGGACCTGCCCGTGGTCCTCACCTGGCTGAAGAAGCCGGAGATCGCCGCCAAGTTCGAGCTGCTGGCCAGCCTCGACACCGGCGAGCAGTACGGCATGGGCCTCAAGAAGGGCGCCGACCCGGTCCTGCTCAAGACGATCAACGACGCGATCACCCAGGCCAAGGCCGATGGCACCTACGACCAGATCTTCATGAAGTGGTTCGGCAAAAAGCCCGGCGAGCTGGGCTAGCCCATGGCGGATCAGCCTGTGGCGGCTGCGCCGGGCCGTGCCCGGCTCAGCCCTCGTAAGAAACAGAAGATCACTCGTGGCACCCAGTACGTCGTACTGGGTGTCGTCCTTGGCGCACTGCTCCTGTATGTGGACTGGGCGAGCCTCGCCCAGAACTTCGCCAAGGGCGACGTGGCCGAGAAGGCGCTGCCCGAGCTGTTCACGATCGCGCTGCGAAACACGCTCATCTACACGATCGGCGGCTTCGTCCTCGCCTTCGTGCTTGGGCTGATCTTCGCCCTCATGCGCATCTCACCTGTGCGTCCCTACCGGTGGATCGCGACGATCTACATCGAGATCTTCCGTGGCCTGCCGGCCCTCCTGATCTTCCTGTTGATCACCTTCCTGCCCCTGGCGCTGCCCGGCTTCCAGGTGCCCGGCGGCACCTACGGCCAGGGCATCCTGGGGCTCGGCCTCGTCGGCGCGGCCTACCAGGCCGAGGTCTTCCGCGCCGGGCTGCAGGCCGTACCGAAGGGACAGACCGAGGCGGCCAGGTCGCTGGGCATGTCGGCGGCCAGGGCGCAGTTCACCGTGGTGATCCCCCAGGCGATCAGGATCGTGATCCCACCCACCACGAACCAGTTCGTCAGCCTGCTCAAGGACTCCTCACTGGTGCTCTTCCTCGGAGTCTCGGGGCAGTACGTCGAGTTGGCCAAGTTCGGCAACGACCTGGCCTCGCAGTACGCCAACGCCACGCCCATCATGGTCGCGGGACTGACGTACCTGATCGTCACCGTCCCGCTCGGCTATCTCGCGACACGGCTGGAGAAGCGTAAGGGGAGTGGCCGATGACGCCCGCCATCGAGATCAAGGGGCTGCACAAGTACTTCGGCGCGAACGAGGTGCTCAAGGGCATCGACATCACGGTCGAAGCGGGCCAGGTCGTCTGCGTCGTCGGCCCCTCGGGCTCGGGCAAGTCCACGTTGCTGCGCTGCGTGAACCTGCTGGAGGAGCCGACCGAGGGCACCGTGCACGTCGAGGGGATCGAGATCACCGACCCCGACGCGGACATCGACTCGGTCAGGCGCCGCATCGGGATGGTGTTCCAGCAGTTCAACCTGTTCCCCCACATGACCGCGTTGCAGAACGTCATGATCTCGCAGCGGCGGGTGCTGAAGCGGAGCAGCAAAGAGGCCGAGATCGTCGCCAGGGACAACCTGAACAAGGTCGGCGTCTCAGACAAGTGCGACGCCTACCCCTCCCAGCTCTCCGGTGGGCAGCAGCAGCGGGTGGCCATCGCCAGGGCCCTGGCGATGAACCCCGACCTGATGCTGTTCGACGAGCCCACCTCTGCGCTCGACCCCGAGCTCGTCGGCGACGTGCTCGCCGTCATGCGCAAGCTGGCGGAGGAGGGCATGACCATGCTCGTGGTCACGCACGAGATGGGCTTCGCCCGCGAGGTGGCCGACCGGGTGGTGTTCATGGACGGCGGCGTCATCGTCGAGGACGGCCCGCCCGCCCAGGTGATCGGCGACCCCCAGCACGAGCGCACCCGCTCTTTCCTCAAGCGCGTGCTGCATCCGGAAGGCTGAGTTCGGGAGGCCCAGGTGGTGGCTGATCGACTGGTCGGCCCCCGCCGAGGGCTTCCCGAACTGGTACGTAGGTCGTCAGGCGGCGGCGACCAGGCCGCCGTCGATGATCAGGTCCTGTCCGTTGACGTAGGACGCTTCGTCGGAAGCGAGGAAGGCGACCGCGTCGGCGACGTCCTCGGGGGTGCCGATCCGACCGGCGGCCACCTGGGCGACGACCGCGGCCTGCGCCTCGGCGGAGATGTTGGCGTGGAACATCGCGGTCTCGATGTAGCCGGGGCTCACGGAGTTGACCCGAACCCCCTTGACCCGCAACTCGGCCGCGAGGGTGTGCGCCAGGTTGTGCACTGCCGCCTTGGTCGCCGCGTACAGGGAGGCGCCGGACAGGCCGCGGTGCAGCGTCCACGACGCGTTGATCACGATCGCCGCGCGGTCGGACAGCAGCGGGAGGCTCTTCTGGAGGGTGAAGAACACTCCCTTGAAGTTGATGCCCACGACGTGGTCGAACTCGGCCTCGGAGATCTCACCGTTCGGCTGGAACGAGGCGACGCCCGCGTTGGCGAAGACCACATCCAGCCGCCCGTACCTGTCCCGGATCGCAGCCATCAGCGCGTCCAGATCAGGGAGGCTCGCCACGTCGCCGCGCACCGCCAGGACGCGGTCCCCCCTGTCCAGATCTTTGACCGCGGCGTCCAGCCGGGCCTCGTCGCGCCCGGTGATGACCACCTGTGCGCCCTCGGCGAGCAACCTTCGCGCGGTGGCCAGGCCCATGCCGCTCGTACCGCCGGTGACGAGTGCGATCTTGTCGTCGAATCGGGAAATGCTGTGCGTCATGGGACTCAGCGTGCCGGGTGGCGCGCGGCACAAACAGTGCGCAGTCAACCTGGGAGCCGCACCACCACCCTCGGCGGGTGCTCAGGCCGGGGCGGCGAGCCGGACAAGCAGCCGTTCGAGCCGATCCTCCGCCTCGGAGCCGGGCCGCGGGTTGTACAGCTCCAGATACCACTCGGGACGGTCGACCACGGCCAGGGTCGTCATGTCGAAGAACAGGTCACCGGCCTCGGGGTGGTGCACCGCCTTCACCGTCTGAACAGGGACACCCACGTCGTGGCGCGCCCACAACTGCGCGAACTCGGGACTCACAACGCTCAGATCGTCCACCACCCGGCCGAACTCCGGGTCGTCGGGAGCGTGAGCCGCGGCGGCGCGGAAGGCGGCGACGACCACCGGCGCGGCCGACGCCCAATGAACGTGCATGTCCCGATATCGGGCATTGGTGAAGAACGAGATCAGACAGTTGTGGTCGGTGTCGTCGAACCCGAACACCGCCCGCGCCGCCTCGTTGATCGCGAGCAGATTCCAGTACCGGTCCCGCAGCACCGCGGGCCGCGGCGTCCACGCGTCGAGCAGGTGCCGCAGCTCGGGGGTGACCTCGGCGCCGCGGGCCCCGCCGATCCGTGGCGGGTTGAGTCCGGCCAGCACATACAGGTGCGCACGCTCGGGCTCGGTCAGGCGCAGCGCCCCGCTGATCGCGTCGAGCACCTCGACCGAGACGTTGATGTCACGGCCCTGCTCGAGCCAGGTGTACCAGGACACGCCGACCCCGGCCAGCGCGGCGACCTCCTCGCGCCGCAACCCCGGTGTGCGCCGCCTGCCCACCGCCACCATGCCGACGTCGCCGGGCGTGAGCCGCGCCCGGCGCGTGCGCAGGAAGTCGCGGAGCTGCTCACGGCGCCGCGCCACCGCAGGGGACTCGCTGGCCATATCCCATGGTAGCCACGATCGGCGCGAACCGGCCGCCTGATCGTCCAGGGCCGCGCCGGACGGTCCCCTGTCACCTGGTGTTGCTTCGCGGGTGGGACCGCGGACATGCCGACTCGTTTGGCGGGTAGTCGGTCAGGGAGCTGCCGGCAGCTGTTCGACCAGGAGGCTGACGATGAAGAGTAGGAGACATCGCCTTCACGCCGTCCGCGCCGTTCACGCCCCCATCCACCGCGTCTCGACGAGCTGATCCCCATGCGGTCGCCCCTTCTGCGCCGGATGCCCCGTGGGAGGCGGCGCCTGATCACTGTCGTGCTCGCGCTGCTCCTCGTCCCCGCTCTCGCCTACGCCGTCGCCGCGGCCGCCCTGGCGGGTGAGGTGCCACCCGACACGCGGGTGGCGGGCGTCGACATCGGTGGCCTGCCGCCGGAGGACGCCGAGGCGAAGCTGGTCCGGGAGCTCTCCGGCAGAGCGACGGTCCCCGTCACGCTGGACGTCGGAGACGACGAGGTACGCGTCGAGCCGGACGAGCTCGGCTTGGCCTTCGACGCGGAGGGCACCGTCGCGGCCGCACAGGACGGTTCCCTGACACCGGCCGGGGTCGCTCGCTCGCTGTTCGGTCATCGGGACATCGGCCCCGTGACCACGGTCGACGAGCGGCGTCTTGCGACGGCCATGGCAGGTGTCGCCCGGGAAGTCGACAGAGAACCCAGGGAAGGCGGCGTCTCCTATCGCGGGCTGGTGCCCGAGCCGGTGCTCCCGAAGGCGGGGCGACGGCTGGACCAGGAAGGCGCCGCGCGTGCCGTACGGCGGGCCTATCCGGCCGGCAGCGGCGCGGTCACCGTGCCGGTACGCGAGGTCGCCCCTCAGGTGAGCGCGGACAAGGTACGGCAGGCGGTGTCCACGAGTGCGCGCAGGGCTGTGGCCGCGCCGCTCACGCTCACAAGCGGAACGGGAAAGGCCGAGCTGTCACCCGAGCAGATCGCCGCGCGCCTGCGCTACGTTCCCGACAACAGGGGCGGGCTAGGTCCCCGGTTCGACGCGTCCGGCCTCGCCGCCGATCTCGACGCCAAGCTCGTGAGCGAGGACCGGCGACCGAGGAACGCCACGTTCAGGGTCGCCGCAGGCGTCCTTGAGGTGGTGCCCTCCCGGGCGGGCATGGGCGTGGACGCGGTCGCTCTGGGTCAGGCGGTCTCGGCCGCCCTGGCGAGCGGCGGCCGCACCGTCGAGGCGCCCCTGCGCAGGACCGAGCCCAGGCTCACCACGGAGAAGGCGGCACGCCTGGGCGTCAAGGAGAAGGTGAGCTCCTTCACCACCCGCCATCCCTGCTGCGCGCCCCGCGTGACCAACATCCACCGGATCGCCGACATCGTCGACGGGCACGTGGTGATGCCCGGCGAGACCTTCTCCCTCAACGAGGTCGTCGGCAGGCGCGACAGGGCACGCGGGTTCGTGGAGGCGCCCATGATCTTGAACAACCGGTTCGTCGACGACGTGGGCGGCGGGGTGTCGCAGTTCGCCACGACGATGTTCAACGCGGTCTTCTTCGGCGGCTTCGAGGACGTGCAGCACGTCCCGCACCAGTACTACATCTCCCGCTACCCCGCCGGACGCGAGTCCACGGTCTCCTATCCGCAGCCGGACTTCCGCTGGCGCAACGATTCGCCCTACGGCGTGCTGATCAACACCTCTCACACCCGCACGTCCATCACCGTCCAGTTCTGGAGCACCAAACGATTCGAGATCGAGTCGAAGAGCTCGCAACGCTACAACGTGCGCGGATTCCCCTCCCTGGAGGAGTCAGGGGCTGAGTGCATCCCCATGGGAGGCGTCGAAGGGTTCACCATCGACGTGTGGCGGATCTTCAAGAAGGACGGCGAGACGATCAGGAAGCAGAAGTTCCACACCGTCTACGCCCCTGAACCCCGGCTTGACTGCACCTAGCGCTCGGCCTCACAGCCCGAGCGAGGCGAGCTCCGCCCTGGTCGTGACGCCCAGCTTGGGATAGGCCTTGTACAGGTGGTAGCCGACGGTGCGCGGGCTCACGAACAGCCGCTCGGCGATCTCCCGGTTGCTCAGCCCGGTGGCCGCCAGCCGTACGCTCTGCAGTTCCTGCGGTGTGAGCCGGTCGGCGAGGTCGGTCGCGTGGTCGCGCACCAAGCGGGTCTCCCCCGTGGCGCGCAGTTCGGCGCGGGCGCGCTCGGCCCAGGGACGCGCGCCGAGCCGCTCGAACGTCTCGGCGGCGCCGCGCAGGTGCCCGCGCGCGTCGCTGGTCCGCCGCTCCCTCCGCAGCCGCTCGCCGTACAGCAGCTCCGTCCGCGCCTGGTCGAAGGGGTAAGTCCGGATCTGTACGGCCTGCGCGAACGTGTCGACGTCGTCGGCGAGCAGTGCCCGGCAGCGCAGCGCGACGGCCGCGGCCCACGGCTGCCCGACCCGATCGGCCCAGGCCGTGAACAGCCGCACCGCGGAAGCGGCGCGTCGCGGCTGCCCCAGGCGCACCGCGGCCTCGATCAGGATCGGCAGATGGCCCATGACGCCCATCGGGCGCGATCCGGACACCACCGCCTCCATCCGGTCCAAGGCCGCCTCATATCGTCCCAGGCCCAGGTCGAGCAGGCTCAGCGCGACGGCCGCGTGCACCGAGCTCGGGGCCAGGCCTGTCTCGATCGCCTCGGCCGTCAGCTCGCGGCAGCGTTCCTCGTCGCCTTCGATGGCGGCCAGCTCGGCCAGGGTCGCCGACAGCTCGACGCGCGGCATGCGCTGGCAGGTGTCGTCGGCGATCTGCAGCCCATCGGCCAGGGTGGCGCGCGCGTCGGTGTGACGGCCGGTGAAGAGCAGGGTCCTCCCCAGGATCGTCTGCACGGCCGGCAGCACGCCGAGCGCGCCCCGCGTCCTGCACTCCCGCTCCAGGCTGCCGGCCAGGCGCATCGCGCCCTCGATGTCGCCGATGACCAGGTGCAACCGGGCGAACAGCAGGCGATCCTGCACATCCGACTGCGGCGGCAGGGCCAGCAGCTCCTTCAGCGTCTCGATGCCGCCGTCGTCGAGCCGGTTGGTGGCGAGCGCCGCCGTGGCCAGCCGGTGCACGTCCGACCCCTCGGCCACGCAGGCGGCGATCCGGTCGAGCGCCTCGAAGTCGTTGGCACGCCAGGCCGCCCGCGCGGCGCTGCGCAGCAGAGGCGGCAGCTCCGCCGGCGTGACGGTCGCGGCCGACTCGAACAGCAGCGCGTGCGCTTCCTCCGTCCGCCCGAGCCCGTCGGCGATGACGGCCCTGAGCACGGCCGCCTCTGCCGAGCTCCCCGCGTGCCTGACCAGGTGGTCTGCCCGCTCGAACTGGCCCGCGTCGGCGGCCGCGCGCGCCGCTGCGAGCCTGCGGCGCTCGCGCTCGCCAGGGTCAGGGGTGAGGGCGGCGGCACGTTCGTAGGCGGCGGCCACGGCCGCGTACCCGCCACGGTCTCTGGCCCGCTGCGCCGTACGTTCCAACGCTGCCGCGACCTTCTCGTCCGGGCCCGTCGCCGCGGCCGCCAGATGCCAGGCACGCCGGTCACCGTCCAGGATCTCCGCCAGCGCGCGGTGCGCCTCGATCCTCGGGTTCGCCGTGGCCCCCTGGTAGGCGGCGCTCCTCATCAGCGGGTGGCCGAAGACCAGGCGGTCGCCTTCGGCCCGCAGCAACCCGGCGGCCTCAGCCGGGTCCAGGTCCTGCAGCCCCGCGCCCAACCGCTCGGCGGCCCGCAGGACGGTGCCCAGGTCACCGGTGTCGTCGGCCGCCGCGACCAGCAGCACGGTCCGCGTCGCGGCCGGCAGCGCGCGGATCCTGTCGTCGAAGGTCTGCAGGATCCGGTTCTGCACCGGCAAGAGCCCCATCGAGAGCATGCCGATGCCCTGCTCACGGCGCGCCTCTGCCAGCACCCGCAACGCCAGCGGGTTGCCGCGCGCCTCGACCAGCACCTCCTCGCGCACGTGCGGCGCCAGATCACCGACCAGCGCGGCAGCAGCCTCGTCGGCCAGGCCGTCCAGGCGCAGCTCGGGCAGGCCCGTCGAGGGAAAGTCCGGCGCGTACGGCACGCGGACCGCGAACATCATCACCACGCCCTCGGCCCGCAGCCGCCGCGCGGCGAACAGCAGGGCGTCGGCCGAGGCGGTGTCCAGCCACTGGGCGTCGTCGACCAGGCACAGGAGCGGGGCCTCCTCGGCCAGCAGGCCGAGCACCGCCAAACCGATCAGGAAGGCGTCGCCGTCGGCATCGCCCAGCCCCAGCGCGCCCCTGAGCGCGTCGGCCTGCCGTACCGGGAGATCGTCGAGGCGATCGAGAAGCCCGCCGACGAGCATGCTGAGCCCGGCGTAGGGCAGCTCGCTCTCCGCCTCGACACCGGTCGTACGCAGCACGCGCATGCCGTCCGCCCGGCTGGCGGTGTGGTCGAGCAGCGCGGTCTTGCCGATGCCCGCCTCGCCGCGGACCACCAGCGCCCCGCTCGTGCCCCGGCGAGCGGCGGCGAGCAGGGCGTCGATCGTCCCCGTCTCCTTCGTCCGCCCCCGCAGCATGTCCCAAGGCTACCGCCAGTGATCAGCGGCCCATTGCCTGTAGGTCCTGGCCGGGCGTCCGGTGAGTTCCTCGACGGTGCCGGTGACCGGCTCGGGCTCAGGGACCCCGCCTGCCATCCTGCCGACCAGACCCGCGGCCAGCTCGGGCCCGAAGACGGCCTCGTACTGCAGCCTGACCTCCTCCAGGGACGCCTCATGGAAGCGCACCTCGCGGCCGATCACCTCGGAGACGGCGGCCACCCGCTCGGGCGCGGTCAGCGCCTGCGGCCCGGTCAGCACGTAGGTCGCCCCTTCGTGCCCTTCACCGGTCAGCACGCGCACGCCTGCCGCCGCCACGTCGGCCTCGTGGATGTGGGACCGTGCCCACCCGGCGAACGGCTCGCGCACGACGCCGTCGCGTTCGATGCCCTCCGCCCACTTGAGGTCGTTGGCCGCCAGGCCGGTGATCCGCAGGAAGGTCCATCCGGCGCCCGACTCGCGGACCAGCCGCTCGATCTCACCGTGGGAGGCGTTGATCGGATCGGCCGCCCCCGCCGTCGCGGCGGAGAAGTACACGACATGTCTGCCCGCCAGCCTCTTCACCGTCTCGGGTGCGGCGTGGTCGGCCTGGAGCGTCGGCCAGACGAGGAAGACCTTCTCCACGCCCTCCAGCGCCGCGTCCAGCGAGCCTGGCACGGCCAGATCGCCTTCGACGACCTCGACCGGCAGCCGCGCCCGGCTCGCGTCGCGGGCCAGCGCTCGCACCTCGCTCACCCCGGCTTCCACCAGCTGCCTGACGACCTGACCACCGACCCGGCCGGTCGCCCCTGTCACCAGAATCATGAGATCTCCCCGTAGAACGTCTCTTCGGACTGCGCTCCGGACAGCGTGCGCCCGTTGATCTCGAAGATCGGCACGCCTCTGATCCCGGACCTGCGCACCTGCTCCAGCTCCGCCCTGGTGTCCTCCGCGCCGTCGCCGGTCCACGCCACCCCGGCCTCGGCGGCCAGCTTCCGCAACGTGTCGCCGTCGGCGAGGTTGAGCCCATCGGCGAAGTAGGCGCGGAACAGCCGGTCCGCCATCTCCTCGGCCCGCCCCTGCGCGGCGGCGACCCTGATCAGCCGGTGAGCCTCGAGCGTGTTGGCGAACAACGCCCTGCCGTAGTCGTAGACCATCCCCTCCCGCGCGCCCAGCGCGGTCATACGGGCGGTCGACTCCCCCACCGACGGACCGAAGAACCGCTTGTGCACCTCTTCGAGGGGCTCGGCCTGCGCCGGGTCGCTCGGCGCGTCGGGAGCGATCTGGAAGGGGTGGAAGACCACCTCCGCCTCACCGCCCTCGGCGCGCAACCGGGCCAGCGCCCTGCGCAACCGGTCCCATCCGAGATAGGAGGCGCCGCACGCGATGTCCATGGTCATCTCTATCCGTGAAGTCATGCCCTCGACGGTAGGAGCGGCCCCCGTCCCCCAGCATCTGTCGATCGACTGGTCGTCCTCGGCCGCCGCAGACCAGTCGATCGACTGATGCTGACGTCAAGGGAGCGACCGTAGCGTCGGCGTCATGAACGAGACGATTCTGGTGACAGGGGCCACCGGTCACACCGGTGGACAGGTGGTACGGCAGCTGCACGAGCGCGGCGGGGTGACGATCAAGGCGCTGAGCAGAGATCCGGGCCGGGTGACGTTCCCCGAAGGGGTGCGGGCGGTCAAGGGGGACCTGAGTGATCCCGGCTCCCTCGACGAGGCGCTGGAGGGAGTCGACAAGATCTTCCTCGTGTGGCCGACGATGTTCACCGAGCACTCGCGCAACGCGGTGATCCCGAAGCTGGCGGCACAGGCGCGCAGAATCGTCTATCTGTCGGCGGCCGGTTCTGAGACCCACGACGATCCCGACAACGCCTCCCACAACCGGATCGAGCGGCTGATCAGGGAACACGCCAAGGAGTGGACGTTCCTGCGGTCCGGCGGGCACATGAGCAACGACCTGGGGACTCCGGTGCCCACGGACGGCGTGGTCCGCGGGCCGTTCCTGAGCTGGGCGCGGTCGCAGATCCATCCCAAGGATCTGGCGGCGGTGGGAGTGCACGCGCTGCTCACCGACGACCTGCTGAACACGGCCACGCCCATGCTGACCGGCGAGGAACTCATGACAGGGGCCGAACGGATCAAGCTCGTGGGAGAGCTGGTCGGCAGGCCGGTGACGAAGGTGGAGGAGATCCCGCTGGAGCAGGCCAGGGAGTGGTTCCTGCAGTGGGTGCCGCCGCAGGACGTGGACGCCGTCGTGGAGACCATGAAGGAGATCGCCGCACAGCCCGAGCCGGTGGTCCCGGCGATCAGGGAGATCCTCGGGCGTCCGGCCACGTCCTATCGCGAGTGGATACTCGACCATCTGCCCGCTTTCGTGGAGCCGACGGCCGAAGGGGTGGGGCTGGCCTTCGCCAGTCTGGCCAACAAGGGCGAGAGCGACGCGATCACCCGGCACCTGCTGGCCGCCGGACAGGTGAGCGGCCCTGTCGAGGGACCGTACCTGCAGGCGGGCGGCGACCGCTTCGCCGTACGGTTCACCGCCGACTCCACGATCGGTGTCTACACGGTGCGCGACGGGCGGATCGTCAGTGAGGAGAGGTTCTCCTGAGCAGCGGCACCGACACATCCCCTGTGCGCGTCCAGCCCAGCTTGTCGATCGCGACCCTGACCGATGTCGCACAGGCGTCCTTGGCCGGGTTGACCAGCCCCGCGTCGAAGCGGATCTGCTGCGTTCGTTAGGCTCCGGCAATGGAGCTGATCTTCCCGCGCAAGCTGAACCAGGGCGACGTCATACGGGTGGTGGCGCCGGCCAGATCCCGCGCGATGGTGATGGAACACGACCACACCGACATCATCGGGGCCCGGTTCGCCGAACTGGGCCTGACGCTGTCCTATGGCCGCCATGTCGATGAACGGGACGCTCTCGACTCCTCCAGCATCGCCTCCAGGATCGCCGATCTGCACGAAGCCTTCGCCGACCCCTCGGTGGCGGCGATCCTGACGGTCATCGGCGGCTACAACTGCAACGAACTGCTGCCGTTCCTGGACTGGGAGCTGATCCGCGCCAATCCGAAGATCCTGTGCGGATACTCCGACATCACCGCACTGCAGAACGCCATCCTCGCCCGAACCGGGCTGGTCACCTACTCAGGGCCGCACTGGTCGACGTTCGGGATGCGTGATCACTTCGAGCAGACCCTGGAGTGGTTCACCGAGGTCATGTTCGGCACCGCCCCGATCGCCCTGAACCCGGCGGCCCGTTGGAGCGACGATCTCTGGTTCCTCGACCAGGACAAGCGCGATCTGATCCCCAACGAGGGGTGGTGGCCGATCCAGTCCGGCACCGCCGAGGGAAGGATCGTGGGCGGCAATCTGTGCACCCTGAACCTGCTGCAGGGCACGCCCAACATGCCGTCTCTCGACGGCGCGATACTGATCGTCGAGGACGACTTCGAATCACACGCGGCCACCTTCGCCAGGGACCTGACATCACTGCTCCAACTTCCTGACGCTGCGGGAATCCGGGGACTGGCCATCGGACGGTTCCAGAACGCCAGCAACATGACTCGCGCACTCCTGGAACAGATCATCGGTTCGCAACCGGCGCTGACCGGCATCCCGATCCTGGCCAATATCGACGTCGGCCACACCTACCCCTTGGCCACCGTCCCGATCGGCGGCCAAGCCGGGCTCACGGTCGCGGACAACGAGACACGCCTGACATTCCAACGTCACTGACACATCGCGCGATCCCTCCCTGTGCGCCCGCCGAGGCTGCCGATCCGACCCGCACCGGAGCACCCGGCACCGGAGCACGATGCCATCCAGTGCGACCAGAGGCGCGCCTCACCGGTGAAGGACTGACAGGAGCCCCCTTCGTGACCAGCGCGTCCGCTCCCCAACCGCGGGTCCGTGGCCGCCGTCCGCCCCAGGGCGACCCGGTCGTCGACCGGGCTCTCTCGCTCCTGAGCGCCTTCGACGCCGGCCACGGGTCGCTGAGCCTGGGCGAGTTGAGCCGGCGCAGCGGCATCCCCGCCAGTTCGGCGTTGCGGCTCGCCAGGCGGATGGTGGCATGGGGCGCCCTCGAGCGCGGTGAGGACGGCCGGTTCACGATCGGCCTCCGGCTTTGGGAGGTGGCCTCTCTCGCCCCTCGCGGGCAAGGGCTGCGCCAGGTGGCCATGCCGTTCATGGGTGACCTGGCCCAGGTCACCCGGCAGCACGTGCTGCTCGCTGTGCGGGACGGTTACGAGGCCCTGCTGATCGAACGGCTGTCGTCACGTCGGGCGATGCCGGTGCTGTACCGCGTCGGCGGCCGGCTGCCCCTGCACTCGACCGGGGTGGGCCTGGTCCTGCTCGCCTTCGCCGAGCCCGAGGTACAGGAGGAAGTGCTCTCCCGTCCGATGGTGCGCGAACCGGAGAAGGAGATCGTCTCCCCCGTCGACCTGCGACGCACCCTCGCCAGGGTCCGGCTGGAGGGGTTGGCGCACCTCCACCGGCCGCACGCCCCGCGCGCGATCGTGTCGGTGGCGGCGCCGGTCTTCGGAGCCGACGACAGGGTCGCCGCGGCGCTGTCGGTCCTCGTCCCCCCGGAAGACGCCGACCCTCGGATGCTGGGACCGGCCGTCCGCACGATCGCCCGCGCCATCTCACGAGGGCTCGGCGCCCGGCGCTCCATCGGCCAGGTCGAGGACGATTCGGCCGACCGCTGACTCTTCCCGTCAATGGAGACGCACGGGGCGAGAGGTGTAACGGCCCGCGCAGCCGTACGACGAAAGGCCGCCGTCCGCTGGTGGCGCACCCGCCGGCTGCTCGTCCAGCGGTCGTCCGTCAGGGTCGACCTCCGCGACACGCGTGCTCTAGTCTCCCGCCCATGAAGCTTCGTTCGATCATGGCCCTGGCGTGCGCCGCGGCCCTGTGGTTATGCGGAACGGCGACCGCGGGGACCTATCCGTCGAGCAGCGCGTCCTGACCGACAACGCCCTGTACGGCATGGGCAGGCTGCCCAGGTCGGCGTGCGAGGAGCAGCCCGTCGCGCCTGGTCACCGCGCGGCGGCCAAGCGCTACCTCGGCGGGATCATGCAGTGCCTCGAGGCGACCTGGGAGCAGTACCTGTCGGAGAACGGCGTGCAGTTCGAGGACGCCCGCCTGAAATTCGTGACCGGCGACTACTGCGGCACCGAACGCAGGCTCGACTCCGACAGCGTCTACTGCTACGACGCCCGCGCGGTCGTCTACAAGCTCGGCGCGTCCTGGCTCCAGGACCCCTCCGACCTGTGGCTGCTGTACAACACCGCCACCCGCTACGCCGAGCACGTCCAGCGGCTCGTCGACATCGTCCACAGCGTGGATGTCGAGGCCTTCTACGACAGCCAGGCCGAGCGCGCCGAGCGGGTGCGCCGCTACCATCTGCAGTCCGCCTGCCTGGCCTCGGCGTTCATCAAGAGCGTCTGGCCGCTGGAGGGGAGGTCCTCACGCGACTGGAAGTACCTCCAGCTGATCGTGCAGGGTGACGTCCCCGGTCAGCAGCGGCTGTACGGCAAGACGGCCAACATCCGCCTGTGGAACGGTCGCGGCTTCGCCACAGGGAATCCCGGCTCGTGCAACACCTGGAAGGCGCCTGCGGGCGAGGTCGCCTAGATGATCGATTCCAAGGGGTCCAGTGGTCGTAGGGGGTTGGTGAGCGCATGGCGGGTTGGCCGGTGCGGGCTATGGCCCGTGGCGTTCCAGCTGTGTGCGCCGTTGGCGGAAGGCGGCCTTCTTGGCCTGGTTGCCACAGGTGTTCATGGAGCACCAGCGGCGGTTTCCGGGGGCTGACACGTCGACGAACATGCCCTGGCATTCGGGGTTGGCGCATCGGCGTAGTCGGGATGACGTCGGGTTGGTGAGGAGGTCGACTGCGTCGCGTGCCACGAGGGCGAGAACGTGTCGGGTCTGGGCGCCTTCCTGGCGCCAGCGGAGCGAGCCGGTCTCGTCCAGTTGGGGCGTGAGGGCTGGTCGCGCCGCCCAGCTGTTGATGACCTTCGTGGGCTGCGGATCGAGGCAGGTGCCGGTGCGTACGCTCTCGGCCGTTTGGTCGATTGCCTCGCGCAGACGGCGGGCCTCGGCGAGGGTTGCGGCTCCGGTGGCCGGGGGCTCGGCGAGCAGTCCGAGCTCCACGCACCATCGCGCGAGGTCGGCCGGGCGGGCCAGTCGCTCGATGGGGGCAGCCGAGCCGCGGTTGCCCAGCGTGGCGGTGAAGGTGAAGCACAGTCGCCCGTTGCCGAACCTGAAGGTACTGTCCGGCATCCCTTTCTCCCTCTGCATGGAACCAGCATAGCTGGTTCCACTCGCCCTCCCGCGGATGCTAGCGTGCAGGTCACCGGACTGCTTGTAGAGGCGCGTTGCGACGGTCACACCCCTACCGTTGATCCATGCCGGCTCCACCCGCGCCGGGCGTGTTCGACACGATGACTGGGCTGCGAGGCCTTCTCCAACCGGCCGCAGCCCGGGATGACCGGCACTCATCACCAGGGCGGGCACCGCCCCCGACATGAAGGATGTCTGCTATGACAGGGATGAACGTCGGGTTCGTCGGCCTAGGGGCCATGGGCAAGGCGATGGCCGCCAACCTGGTTCGCGCCGGCCACAGCGTCCAGGTCTGGAACCGCTCCCCGGCACCCGTACAGGCCCTCGTTGCCCAAGGAGCTACCGCCGCACCTGACCTCGAGACCGTCTTCGCCAACGACGTCGTCATCTCCATGCTGTCCGACGACGCCGCAGTCGAATCCGTGCTCCTGGAACCGGAGTTGCTCGCGAACGCGAGCGCGACCGTCCATGTGAACATGGCCACCGTCTCCGTCGCCCTCGCCCAGCGAGCCGCCGATCTCCACGCCAAGTACGGTCTCGGCTACCTCGCCGCACCGGTCCTGGGCCGCAGCGAAGTAGCCGCCGCCGGAAAACTCAACATCCTGGCCGCAGGGGACAGCACACTGCTCGACCACGTGGAACCGCTCTTCACCGCCATGGGGCAACGCACTTGGCGACAGGGAGACCAGCCGCACCACGCCAACACCATCAAAATCGCCGGGAACTACCTGGTCGCCTGCGCCATCGAGTCCCTGGCCGAAGCCTGCACCCTCGCCGAAGCCACCGGCGCACAACCGAGCGAACTGATCGACGTCCTCACCCACACCATCTTCCCCGGCCCCGTCTACACCGGCTACGGAACCATGGTCGCCGAGCAGCGATACGAGCCCGCCGGGTTCCGTCTCGCCCTCGGCCTCAAGGACGTCACACTCGCGCTCACCGCCGGCGCCGACAGCCGCGTCCCCCTGCCCTTCGGCAGCGTCCTACGCGACGCCTTCATCGATGCCATCGCCCACGGCGACGCCGACCGCGACTGGACCGCCGTCGCCGACGTCACCCGCCGCCGCGCCGCCCTGCCCCGGCGCCACGACGGACCGTTTCACTGAACGATCGAATGAGTCGCGACAGCGAGCAAAGGCTTACGACGCTCGTCGATTCCAAGGGATCGCCTGCGCGCATGGGAGGGGGAGTCCAACGTCGGTGTGTGAAAACAGAGTTGGACTCCCTCGCGACCGCACTCCATGTGAAGACCGACGACCTGCTGAAGGATTCGCCGCAGTTTGCCCCCTGGCGGCCGGTCGTGGGCATTGCACCGCAACTCAGCGACGCGGAGCTCGTGACGCTGGCGATGATGCAAGCGATGCTCGGCTTCACCTCCGAGGCCCGGTGGCTGCGGCACGCCCACACCCATCTGCGGCGCCTGTTCCCCTACCTTCCCCAGCAGCCCGGCTACAACAAGCGCCTGCGCAAGGCCGCCGCCTTCTGGGGACTACGGCTGCACTTGGTCTGCACCCTGCACGGCCTGCCGGTCGCTTCGCCCTGACTGGAGCCAAAGCCGACGAACGCGAGACACTCCTGGACCTGCTCGCCATCGAACCGCAGCTCACCGACGAGCGCCCGGGTCAAACACTGATCGGCGACAAGAACTATTTCGGCCGCGACTTCGAGCAGCGGCTGGCGGCACTGGACATCCGACTGCTGCGGCCGGCACGCAAGGGCGAGGCCGAGCGGCCCGGATCACAGTCATTCAAGCCGCTGCGGCAGGTCATCGAGTCGATCAACGAGACCTTCAAGGGCCAGCTCGACCTCGAACGACACCGAGGCCGCACACCCGGCGGCGTGGCCGTCCGCATCCTGCAGCGCATCCTCGCGCTCACCGCAGCCATCTGGCACAACGACCACACCGGCCAACCGACCATGCGCTCGCTGACCACCTACGATCACTGACCCCTTGGAATCGATCATCTAGACCTGCCCCACGCCGTCGGCCGGCGGGGAACGGCGAGGTGGCAGCGGACCCAGACCAGAACGATCGACGTGTCCAGGACGGCCGGGCTCGACGACAGTCTTGCCGACCCGTCCTGCCCGCCGGGGCCAGACCCATGGGAAGGGCGCTCGGGGAGCCGACGAGCCTGCCGCCGTTCCTTCAGAGCGCGGCTCCTTGCCACTGAATGGCAACGGCATGGGGCGGTTGAAGCCCGCCGTGGATGCTGGTGGCGCGCCTCCTCGGTACGACGCCGGGCGGCGCGCCGTCCATCCGCCTGGCCCCCGCGCGGGCTCGGGCGGCCTACCTCCTGGAGGACCCCGTGACCTCACCCGGCGACGTGCGGGAGGAGCGGCTCGACGCTCTGCTGACCGCCGTCCTCGATCAGCTGAACAGCACGGACCCGCGGCTCAACTTCGTGATGGAGTCGCTGGTCCGCCATCTGCACGCCTTCGTTCGTGAGACGCGCCCGACCGAATCGGAGTGGCTGACCGGGATCGACTTCCTCGTCCGCACCGGCCAGACCTGCACCGAGCACCGCAACGAGTTCATCCTGCTGGCCGACACGCTCGGGCTGACCACCGCCGTGGACGACGTCAACCACGCAGGCCCTGCCGACGCCACGCCGTCCTCGGTCGAGGGCCCTTTCCACTCCCCCGCGCCCGCGCGGGAGAACGGGGCATGGATCTCCACCGGCCCTGAACGGCAGCGCGGCGAGGTCATGGTCGTGCGCGGCAGGGTGACCGACACCAGCGGCAAGCCGATCGAGCGGGCCACCGTCGACATCTGGCAGGCCGACGACGCCGGGCGCTACGACACCCAGGACCCGGCGCAGGAGCCCGGAAACCTGCGCGGCCTGTTCACCACCGACGCCGACGGGACCTACTGGTTCCGCAGCGTCATCCCGGCCAGCTATCCGGTGCCCACCGACGGGCCGGGTGGAGAACTGCTGACCGCGCTCGGCCGCCATCCGATGCGCCCGGCCCATATCCACTACCGTGTGGAGGCTTGCGGGCATCGGCCGGTGACCACGCACGTCTTCGTGGCCGGTGACGAGTACCTCGACGCCGACGCGGCCTTCGCGGTCAAGGACGAGCTCGTCGTCGCCCCGGTCCGGGAGACCGATCCCGAGCACGCCGTGGCCTTCGGTGTCGACGTCCCGTTCGCCGACTTCGTCTTCGACGTCCGGCTGCTGCCGCTCGGCGAGGTGATCGCGTGAAGCTCGTCGGCATCCGCACCGGGCGGCGGGTGGACGTCGCCGTCCAGATCGGGGACGCCGTGACCCCGATCGCCGAGGTCGGCCATTTCTACGCCGACCTGGAGCGATGGCTCGCCGTCGCGCGCCACGCGACCGCCGGAGAGGTTCCGGTCGCCGAGGTGGAGCTGGCCCCGCCGGTGCCTGCCTCGGCCCGGGTCATCTGCATCGGCCTGAACTACCGGGCGCACGCCGCCGAGGGCGGTTTCGCCCCGCCTGAGCATCCGACCGTCTTCGGCCGCTGGGTCGCCTCTCTCACCGCGGGTGAGACGTCGGCGCCGGTGCCCGCCAACGAGCCGGGCCTGGACTGGGAGGGCGAGGTCGCCGCCGTCGTCGGCCGAAGGCTCACCGACGTCGACGCGGAGGCGGCGGCAGGCGCGGTCCTCGGCTACGCGGCGTTCAACGATCTCACCGCCCGCACGGCGCAGAAGCTCACCACTCAGTGGACGCTCGGGAAGAACGGGGACCGCAGTGGCCCGATGGGCCCGCTCGTCACGGCCGACGAGGTCGGCGACCTCGCCGACGGTCTGCGGGTGCGAACCCGCGTCAACGGGCAGACCGTCCAGGACGGCAACACGCGGGACATGATCTTCGGCATCGGGGATCTGCTGTCCAGGATCAGCCGCACCTTCACCCTGAACCCGGGCGACGTCATCGCCACGGGGACGCCGGAGGGCGTGGGATACGTCCGGACGCCGCCGTGGCTGCTGCGGCCAGGGGACGTGGTCGAGGTGGAGATCGACAGGCTCGGCGTGCTGCGCACCCCGATCGTCTCCTCGGAGGCGCGGCCGTGACGATCGTCCCTTCCCAGGTGCCCGTCCTGATCGCCGGTGGCGGGCCGAGCGGCCTGGCCGCCGCGATCGAGCTGGGCCGGCGCGGCGTCGAGGTATGCGTGGTCGAGCCGCGGACGACGCTCGACCCGCTGCGCCCTCGCGCGAAGACCACCAGCGTGCGGACGATGGAGCATCTGCGCCGCTGGGGACTGGCCGACCGGCTGCGGTCCCGTGCGGCGCTGCCGGTGGCGCACGCGCAGGACGTCGTCTTCTGCACCGGGCTGTTCGGACACGAGATCACTCGCTTCCCCGAGGCCTTCGGCCTGTGGACGGAGCCGCGCGACATCGCCGCGGAAGCAGGGCAGCAGGTTGCGCAGCCGATCGTCGAAGAGCTGCTGCGTGAGGCGGCGGCGGCGCTGCCGTCCGTGACCCTGCTGGTCGGCTGGCGGGTCGACGCCGTCATCGACGGCCAGGACGGCGTGCGGGCCGAACTGGCCGGGCCCGACGGGCGACGTCGCGACGTCCATGCGGAGTATCTGCTCGGCTGCGACGGCAACGCCGGCGTCAGCCGGTCGGCGATCGGCAGCCACTATGCGGGTTCGTCAGGCGCGCTGCCCAACCTGAGCATCACCTTCCGCTCCAGGGAACTCGACGAACGGCCGCTGTGCGCGCTCGGCGTGCACTACTGGGTCATCGGCGCCGAGCGTGGCGGGCTCATGGGACGGCTGGATCTCGACGGCACCTGGTGGGCGATCGTGCAGGGCATCGACGTACAGGCCGAGGAGGCCGATCCCGTCGCGCTCGTGCGCACGCTGGCCGGCGCCGAGATTGATGTGGAGGTGCTCGCCACGGACCCGTGGTCGGCGCGCATGCTGCTGGCCGACCGCTACCGGGGCGAGCGGGTGTTCCTCGTCGGCGACGCCGCGCACCTCAACCCGCCCTGGGGCGGGCACGGGTTCAACACCTGCGTCGGCGACGCGGTGAACATCGGCTACAAGCTCGCGGCGGTGCTGCAGGGCTGGGCGCCGCCGTCGTTGCTGGACAGCTACGAGCGGGAGCGGCGGCCGGTCGCCGTGCGAACCATCGCCGCCGCCGGCAGCCAGGAGGCCTTCCTCGCCCCGTCCTTCGCGGCAGCCGAACTCGACGACGCTGGCCCGGCCGGCAAGGTGCTGCGGGCCGAGCTCGCCGATGCCCTGCGGGGCAAGGATCCTGAGTTCCACAGCCTCGGGCTGGTACTCGGCTACGACTACGCGGACTCCCCCGTCGTCGTTCCCGACGGTCGCGGCCGCCCAGAGCCCGAGCTGACCCGCTACCGGCCGTCGGCTCATCCAGGGGCGCGGCTGCCGCATGTCTGGCTGCCCGACGGCAGCTCGTTGTACGACCTCCTGGGCGACTGGTTCACCCTGCTCCGGCTGTCGGCTCGGGCCGACCCGACGCCACTCGTGACCGCCGCCACGGCCGCGGGCATCCCCTTGCGCGTCGTGGATCTCGGCCATCTTCCCCGCCTGGGCGCGGTCTGCGAGGCCGATCTCGTCCTGGTTCGCCCCGACCAGCATGTCGCCTGGCGCGGCGACGTGGCGGCGGACCCCGCCGAGGTGTGGACGCGCGTCATCGGCGGAGGCCAGGACACGACCTGAAACGCAACGTGTGTAGAGAGGGTCGCTTCGATGCCCTTGATCTTCGACGTGGAACCGGAGGCCGGCGGGATCAGCTACCTGCGCGGCCCCTGGGCCGAGAACGGACGGACGTCTGCTGTCCCGAAGGTATTTGGGTGGACTCCATCATTATCGACGTCGGTCCGACTTCCGGATTGAACAACACCCCGTTGAGGTGATCCACTGCGTAGCAGACCGCCCCGGCCGCCACGCACTCCTCGCCCAGCGTCGAAGCGCGCAGGTCCGGCGTCCGCAGGCACATCGTTTCGAGCTCGGCCCGCAGCGGCGGCAACAACACGTCGGCCGAGCGGGAGAAACCGCCGCCCAGCACGACCACCTCGGGGTCCACCGCCAGCGTGAGCGCGGCCGTGGCCAGGCCCAGCACCTTGACGTAGCGCAGTACCGCGCCACGGGCCTCCGGGTCACCCCGGCGTGCGGCCTCGAAGACGGCACCGGCCACGGCCTCGGGCGGAGTGCCGGGCTCGACGGACGGGATGGCCGACAGGAGCTCGCTGGTGTGGCCGAGGTTGAACAGCGGATGGACGCCGATCTCGCCTGCGGCTCCCGTCGAACCGCGCAAGGGGACGCCGTCCAGCACGATCGCCGCGCCGGCGCGCCGCCCGATGTGCAGGTAGACCATGTTGGAGACGCCACGCGCCGCGCCTTTGCGGCACTCGGCCAGAGCGGCCAGACGGCTGTCGTTCTCCACCAGGATCGTGCAGGGCAGCCTGCGGCCCAGATGCTCGACCAGTGGCACGCCCGACCAGTCGTGGATCGCCCTGGAGAGCACCACGTGCCCCTCCAGGTCCACGTACCCGGTGCTGCCCGCCACCGCGGCCCACACCCCTGCGGCAGCCGTACCGGATCCCGCCAGGCACGAGGCGACCGCGCGGTCCACGGCGGCCAGTCGCTCGTGCCTGGAGTCATCGGGCGTGACCGGTTCGCGCGCGATGTGCAGCACCCGGCCGTCCAGGTCGGCGATGGCCGCGAGCACCTTGTGCGCTCCTATGTCGAGACCGAGTACCCGCCCGGCCTCGGCGTGGAAGCGGTAGCGGCGCGCGGGCCTGCCCTTGGCCCCGGCGCTGGGGTCCAGCTCGAGCACCCAGCCCTGCTCCACCAGGTCGGCGACCACCTCCTTGACGGTGGCCCTGGCCAGCTCGGCGTGCTCGGCGAGCTGGGTCAGCGGGAGCGGCCCTGCCGCGCGTAGCGCGGAGATGACGGCCAGCGCGTTGAGCCGCCGCAGATGCTGAAGGTCGCCTCCAGTCACCATTTAAGTCACCTCTTGACGGCGATTAATTGTGGACTCCACTATAAAGGCATCTTTCCGGAAGGGGTGCAATGTCTGGCCGGTTAGGGTTCCTGCTCTCGCGGCTGGGGCTGTATGTCCTCACCGCCTGGGTAGCGGTCACCGTGAACTTCCTGGTCCCGCGCTTCATGCCCGGAGATCCTGCCGAGGAGATGGCCGCCCGGCTCCGCCGGCAGACCGGTCAGGCACCGTCGGCCGAGCAGCTCGCGGCGATCAGGAGATTCTTCGGAGATCCTACGAAGAACCTCTTCCAGCAGTACCTCGACTATCTCGGCTCGGTGGCCCGGCTGGATTTCGGCAGCTCCCTGCACCACTACCCGGTGCCGGTGGCCGCGCTCGTCGGCGAGGCGCTGCCGTGGACAATCGCCCTGGTCGGCACCACGACGCTGGTCGCCTGGTTGTTCGGCACCGCGCTCGGCACGGTGCTGGGCTGGAAGCCGGGCGGCCGGCTGGACGCGCTGATCGCGCCGGCGACCACATTCCTCCACGCGATCCCCGCCTTCTGGCTGGCTCTGATCGGCTTCTACCTGTTCGCGTTCGAGCTGGAGTGGTTCCCGCTGGGCGGCGCCTACGACGCCGACCTCGACCCGGCCTTCAGCGCCGAGTTCTTGGGCAGCGCGCTATGGTACGGCGCACTGCCGGCCCTGTCACTGATCTTCGTGGGCTTCAACGGCTGGCTGTTCGGCATGCGTAACATGATGATCACCACGATCAGCGAGGACTACGTCCTGCTGGCCAGAGCCAAAGGCCTGTCGGCCCTGCGGATCATGTTCCGCTACGCGGCGCGCAACGCGATGCTTCCCAACGTCACCGGGCTGGCCGTCGCGGTCGGCGCGGTGATCGGCGGCGAGCTGGTGACCGAGGTGGTCTTCTCCTATCCAGGCCTCGGCCACGTGCTGTTCGAGGCGGTCAAGGGCAAGGACTACCCGGTCATGCAGATGATCTTTCTGATGATCACGTTGATCGCCGTAACCGCCAACTTCCTTGCCGACTTCGCATACGCCGCGCTCGACCCGCGGACGAAAGAGCGGGTGTGAGGTGTTCAAGACGTTCCTCGACAGCGGCAAGGTCCGCGTCGGTCTGACACTGTTCGTCCTGTCCATCCTGCTCGCTGTGTTCGGCCCCTGGCTGGCGAGCGTCAGCCCGCGCGCGATCGACTACAACGCGCTGGGCGCCGCCCCGGGCGGTGCCCACCTGCTGGGCACCACCGCCGCCGGCGAGGACGTGCTGGCCCAGCTCTTGGTCGGTGCGCGCGGCTCGGTGGTGGTGGGCCTGATCACCGGCCTGGTCAGTACGGGGCTGGCGGTGGTCGTCGGCATCACCGGCGGGTTTTCCGGCGGCAGGACCGACAAGGTGCTCACCGTCGTCACCAACGTCATGCTCACCCTGCCGGGATTGCCGCTCATCCTCATCATCGCGGGCTATCTGCCCGAGCCCGGCCCGGTCACCATCGGAATCCTGCTGGGCGTGCTCGGCTGGTCGGCCAGCGCCCGCTACCTGCGCGCCCAGACGATGTCGCTGCGCAACCGCGACTTCGTGGCCGCGATGCGCATGGTCGGCGAGAGCCGTGTCAGGCTCGTCTTCTCCGAGGTGCTCCCCCATCTGACCGGCCTGATCTCGGCGCTGTTCCTGGCAGGGGTGGTCGGCGGGGTGCTCGGCGAGGCGGCGCTGGCCTTCCTGGGTGTGGTCATCCCCGACTCCGTCTCCTGGGGCAGCATGATCAGCGAATCCCAGCAGCAGAGCGCGCTCCTGCGCGGCATGTGGTGGTGGTTCGGCCCGCCCGGCTTGTGCATCGCGCTGCTGGGCGCGGCGATCGCGCTGCTCAACTTCGGCATCGACGAGGTCACCAACCCGCGCCTGAGGAGAGTCCGTGCTTGAAGTCGAAGGCCTCACCGTCCAGTACGGCGAGGCGGTCAAGGCCTGCGTGGACGTCAGTTTCACCTTGGCCAAGGGCGAGATCCTCGGGGTGGTGGGCGAGTCCGGCTCGGGCAAGTCAACGCTGATCACCGCGCTCACCCGGCTCCAGCGTCCTCCCGCCCGCACCACGGCCGGACGGATCATCCACCACCCGCGCGACGGCGAGCCGGTGGACCTGGTCGCGCTGAGCGAGCGCGAGCTGCGCCGCTACCGGTGGACCTCGCTGTCGATCGTGCTGCAGAGCGCGATGGACGCGCTCAACCCGCTCATGCGGCTGGGCGACCAGTTCGCCGACGTGCTCAAGGCTCACGGCAGGTCGGTCGAGCGCATCCCGGAGCTGCTCAGCATGGTCGGCATCGCTCCCGAACGCGCCCGCGCCTACCCGCACGAGCTGTCCGGCGGGACACGCCAGCGCGCCGCCATCGCGCTCGCGCTGGCCTGCGAACCCGACCTGATCGTCATGGACGAGCCCACCACCGCCGTCGACGTGGTCATGCAGCGGCTGATCATCCAGCAGATCGTCAAGCTCCGCCGCGAGCTCGGCTTCGCCCTCGTCTTCGTCACCCACGACCTTCCGCTGCTGCTGGAGGTGGCCGACAGGATCGCGGTCATGTACGCGGGGCGGATCGTGGAGATCGGCGACGCGGCCGTCATGGGTCACTCGCCGCAGCACCCCTACACCAAGGGACTGCGCGATGCGTTTCCGCCGCTCCGCGCGGCAAGAGAGCGCCTGCTCGGCATCCCCGGTTCCCCGCCCGACCTGCGCGACCCGCCCAAGGGCTGCGCCTTTCACCCGCGCTGTGCCGTGCGACTGGCCGTCTGCGACGAGGTGGAGCCTGTACTGAAGGACCGCGACGGCCGCCTGACCGCCTGCCATCTGAACGGAGCCGACCTGTGACGCTCGAAGCCATCGCGGTGACCAAGGAGTTCCCCGGCGGCGTCCGCGCGGTGGAGAACGTGACGGTACGGCTGCGCCCCGGCCAGATCGTCGGCCTGGTGGGGGAGAGCGGAAGCGGCAAGACCACCCTGGCCCGGATGCTCGCTCTCTTCCACGCGCCTACCCGGGGGGAGATCCGCCTGAACGGCGAGCCCGTACGGAAGGCCCGCGAGTATCACCGGCACGTCCAGCTGATCTTCCAGGACCCGTTCAGCTCGCTGAACAGCCTGCGCACGGTCGGATACACCGTCGGCAGGGCACTGCGCATCCACCGCGGCCTGCGCGGGCGCAAGGAGGTCGAGGCCGCCGCGATCGAGCTCCTGCAGCAGGTCAACCTCTCGGCGGACTTCCTGACCAAGCTCCCCCACGAGCTCTCCGGCGGGCAGCGACAGCGCGTCGTCATCGCCCGCGCGCTCGCCGTCGGGTCCAGCGTGCTCCTGGCCGACGAGCCGATCTCCATGCTGGACGTCTCCATCCGCCTGGACATCCTCAACCTCCTGGCCGACCTGCGCGACCGGCAGGGCCTGGCCATCCTCTACATCACCCACGACATCGCCAGCGCCCGCTACCTGTGCGACGAGATCTCCGTCATGTACGGCGGGCAGATCATCGAATCGGGACCCGCCGACGAAGTCATCAGGAACCCCCGCCACCCCTACACCCAGCTTCTCATCGACTGCGCCCCCGACCCATCCAGGACGATTCAGGACCTCGAGGTCGAGTACGGCGAGCCGCCCAGCCTCACCAACGCCCCCCCTGGCTGCCGCTTCCAACCCCGCTGCCCGCACGCCACGTCGATCTGCGCGCAGCAGGCACCACCCCGCGCCCACCTCGGCAACGGCCAGTGGGCCGACTGCTGGCTCTACGCCTGACTCCCCCGTCGAAAGGTCCTGCCATGCTCCGCCGTATCGCCACGCTGACCGTGGCCGCAGCCCTCGTCCTGTCCGCGTGCAGCGGCGGCAAGGCCGGTGAATCCTCCGTCGCCGCTGACGAGGGGCTGCTCAAGCTCATCGGCTGGCCGCTCACCCCGACCTTCGTGGAGAACTACAACCCTGGCGCGCCCACCACAGGCCCGCTGCTCAACATGATGTACGAGCCGCTGGTCCGGGTCGACGACAACCACATGGAGATCAAGCCGTACCTCGCCGAGTCCTGGAAATGGTCGGCGGACGCCAAGACCCTCACCATGAAGCTGCGCGAGAACGCCACCTGGTCCGACGGCAAGGACTTCACTTCGGCCGACGTGAAGTTCAGCTTCGAGACGCTGCCGAAGAAGTATCCCGACCTGCCCATCCTGAAGCCGGCCTTCGCCTCGCTGGAGACCCCCGACCCCGACACCGTGGTCTTCCGCTTCGACGCCCCCTCACGCGTCATGCTCAGCGACTGGGGCTGGACCTACGGCCTGGTCGTGCCCGAGCACGTCTTCGCCACCCAGGACCTCACCACCTGGACCAACCCCAAGCCGGTCACCACCGGCCCCTTCACGCTGGAGCGCTTCACCCCGCAACAGGTCACGCTGAAGGTCCGTCACGACTGGTGGGGCGGCAAGTCCAAGGGCGTGAAGAGCGTCAAGATCCTTGCATCCGGCTCTCCCGAGGCCGCGCAGAGCGCGCTGCTCAAGGACGAGGCGGACTGGGCCAACATCAGGTGGGCCGACCCGGACAAGCAGTGGAAGACCAAGCCTGAGCACCAGTTCTGGATGGCGACCAGCGCCTACTTCATGGTCACCTTCAACCTGGACACGGAGCCCTACGACAACGTGCACGTACGGCGGGCGCTCTACGCCGCCTTTGACAGCGGCAAACTCGTCCAGGTGCTGCACAACGGCATCCAGGTCGGCAACGTCACCGGCATGGACCACAAGACCTTCGGCGAGGCGCTGGCTCCCGAGTTCCGCGACAAGCTCCAGTCGCAGGACCTGGCGACGGCCAGGAGCGAGCTGGCGGCAAGCGGCTACACGGTCTCCGGCGGGGCGCTGGTCAAGGCGGGCAAGACCCACAAGCTCACGCTGAACGGCCGGGAGGACGACGCGACCGCGATGCGAGTGGTCGCAGCCCAGTGGAAGGAGGCGCTCGGCCTCGACGTCGCCGTCCGCACACTCGGCACCAGCTACGTGGATCAGATCAAGAAGGGCGACTTCGACCTGTTCATGTGGCAGGGCGGCGGGTGCAGCGTCTACTGCAACTTCAACGCGCTCAACGGCGCGCTGACCGCGCCGGTCGGCAAGCCGGCCGCGGACAACTATGGCCGGGTCCGCGACGCCGAGCTGGACGGGCTGCTGACCAAGCTCGCGGCTGCCACCTCGGACGCCGACATCCAGAGCCTGGGCTGGGAGGTGCAGCGGCGCTTCGTCGACCAGCGCTTCAACATGCCGCTGGGTGCGTCGGGCGCCTCGGTGACAGTCAACACCGAGCGCTGGCAGTTCCCCCAGCAGAGTGAAGGCGACTACCTGCCCGCGCTCGGCCTGGCCGCCCAGCCAGCCGTGGCGATCATGAACCTGACGCCCACCGGAAAATAGGCCCTCCTACGGCGTGATGCCCCGCCGTTCGCGGCGAACCCCTCTGCACCTCTGTCCCTTGGAGATCTGACTTGCTGCTGCCTCGACCCGTTCTTCTCACTCCTGAGCCGGGTGCCCCGTTCATCCTTTCCTCGGGCACCGTGATCGCCGCCCCCTCCCCCCTCGACCGCGCCGCCGAGTGGCTACGGTCGGCTCTGGTCCCGGTGACCGGGCTGCCCTTGCCGCCCGGACCGGCCGCGCCGGGGGCGATCTCGTTCGCGGAAGCCGACGGGCTCGGTGCGGAGGCGTATCGCCTTGACGTACGGGAAGGCGGGGTCCGGATCGAGGCGGGCGGCGCGGCGGGAGCGTTCTACGGCGCGCAGACCCTGCGCCAGCTGTTGCCGCCCGCAGCCTTCCGCCAGGCCGCGGTCGGCGAGACGAGCTGGCGGATCGCGCCGGTCACCGTCCAGGACCATCCCCGGTACGGCTGGCGCGGCACGCTGATCGACGTCGCCCGGCACTTCCTGCCCAAGCCGGATCTGTTGCGCTATATCGACCTGCTGGCCGCGCACAAGCTCAACGTGCTGCACCTGCATCTCACCGACGACCAGGGCTGGCGCATGGAGGTGCGGGGCTACCCGAAGCTGACCGAGGTGGGTGCCTGGCGACGGGAGAGCCCCCTGGGCGCGCGGCAACACGGCGTGTTCGACGGAAGGCCGCACGGCGGCTACTACACACAGGACGATCTGCGGGAGATCGTGTCCTACGCGGCCGACCGCTTCGTCACCGTGGTGCCCGAGGTCGAGCTGCCCGGCCACTCCCAGGCCGCCATCGCCGCCTACCCCCAGCTCGGCAACCTCGACACCTCGCTCGAGGTCGCCACCATGTGGGGCGTGCAACCCCACGTACTCAACGTCGAGGACACCACGCTCGACTTCTACCGGACCGTGCTCGACCAGGTCATGGAGATCTTCCCCGGCGAGTACGTGTGTGTCGGGGGCGACGAGTGTCCCAAGACCCAGTGGCGGGAGAACGCGTCGGCGCAGCGGCGCATCCGCGAGCTGGGCCTGCGCGATGAGGACGAGCTCCAGTCGTGGTTCATCCACCAGATCTCGGCGCACGTGACCGCGCGAGGACGGCGGTTGCTGGGCTGGGACGAGATTCTCGAGGGCGGCCTGCCCCCCGGCGCGACCGTGGTCTCCTGGCGCGGCACCTACCCGACCGTCGTCGCCACCAGGGCCGGGCACGACGTCGTGACCTGCCCTTTCACCGAGACCTACCTCGACTTCCGGCAGTCTGAGCATCCCAACGAACCCGTGCCGATCGGCAACGTCATCTCCCTGCGCGACATCTACGGCTTCGAACCGACTCCCCCGGAGCTCACCGAGGCCGAGGCCCGTCACGTGCTCGGCGCGCAGGCCAACCTCTGGACCGAGCACATCGACTCGCCCCGCGCGCTGGACTACATGGCATTCCCCCGGCTGTCGGCCTTCGCCGAGGCGGTGTGGAGCCCGCCCGGCGGCGACTTCGACGACTTCCGCGCCCGGCTTCACCACCACGAGCAGCGGCTGACCGCGATGGGCGTGGAGTACCGCAAGGAAAACGGACCCGAGCCGTGGCAGACCCGTCCCGACGTACGGGGCTGGCCCAAGTCACGGGCGGACGCCGAGGCCGAGGTGGCGGCCTGGACCAGCAACATCCGACCGTAGGAGCCGTCCATGCTGAAAGCCGTGTCTGTCTTACTCACCCTGCTCGCCTCGCTCGTCCCCGGGGCGGCCGCGGATCCACCCCAGCTCTCCGCCTACTTCAGCAACCCCAGCATCACCGGCGCGACCGACGCCTCCTTGCAGACCAAGCTGGAGGAGCTGATCGACCTGGCCGCGCCAGGCTCGACGCTGCGGGCCGCGACCTACCAGGTGGAACTCCCCTCCTTCACCGACAAGCTGGTGGCCGCGTCCCAGCGCGGTGCCGACGTCCGCGTGGTGGTAGAAGGCGACGGGCGCAGTGCCGAGGTCGACCGGCTGGCGAACGCGCTGCCCGGCCGGGTCACGCTCTGCGACAAGGGGTGCAACAACGGCGACGACCCCGCGAACCAGGACGTCATGCACCACAAGTTCTTCGTGTTCAGCCGACTCACCGACGGCAGGACCGAGGTCGTGGCGCAGAGCTCGAAGAACGTCAGCCCCGACCATGGTCTGCACCAGAACATGATCATCAGCTCTGACGACGTCCAACTGGCCAACGGCTACCGCGCCGCTTTCGAGACACTGAAGGGCCGCGCACCGTACTCGTGGAGTGCGCCCTTCACCTCCGCTGACGGCAAGGTGACCGTCTGGATGCAGCCCAGGAACACCGCCTACGACGCGGAGGTGTACAAGAACAGCGACCTCGTCGCCGCGATGATCGACGACGTGATCTGCGCCGGCGGCGGCCGGATCCGGATCGCCCACTCCCAGTTCGCCAAGGACCGTCAGCCGGTGATCGACGCGCTCACGGCCAAGAAGAAGGACGGCTGCGCGATAGAGATCATCGTCCAGGAGGGCAACGCGACGGTCGACGTGGGCAAGTTGCTCGCCCCGGCGGGGATCGTCATCCACACCATGCGCCCAGGTGGCTGTCACTACCCGGCGCCCGCGGACGACCCTGCCATCAAACCCTGCGGCCTCGACGGCATCCATTCCAAGATCATGCTAGTGGAGGGCGGCTCGGCAGCCGCGGGCGGAGCATTCCGGCGCTACGTCTACACCGGCTCACACAATCTGAACTACGGCTCGCTGTCCCGCGCAAACGACTCGTTCGTACGCATCGAGAACCCGGACGTCTACGCCGCCTACGACGCCGACTTCACCCACATGATGGATGAAGTGATCAAGCTCGTGCCGTCGTCCTATCCGCAGGCCGCAGTGTCCATGGTCGCCGACGGCCCCACCCATCAGCGCGGGGTCCGGGCGGCGACCGCCCGCAACGGCTACAGCGCCGCGGTCTGGGAGGAAGGTGGCTCCTCCAGCTCGGCCACCGGCACCGAGGTCTGGGCGCGCATCTACGACCACGGCCGGCCACAGGCCGCGGTAAGAGTGTCCCGGGCGGGCGCCGCCTGCTCGACCGGCTGGAACCACGTCCAGCCGTCGGTCGGCGTGGACGACGACGGCGACGCCTACATCGCCTGGGCCGAGGACGGCGACTGCAGGGGCGAGCACAACATCGCCGTCCGCCGTCTCGCCCGCGACGGCACGCTGAGCGCGACGGTCTGGGCCAACTCCGGGACATGGAGCGGCGACCAGGTCAGGCCGAGGATCGCGGTTGGCGGCACCGGTGCGTTCACCGTGGTCTGGGAGGACGGCGGCACCGTCCGCGCCGCGGGCTACTCCTCACAGCTCGCCCGGGTCTTCGGTCCCAGCGCCGTGAGCGCCGGGGACCGACCGGACGTGGCGATGGACGGCGCGGGAAACGCGACCGTGGTGTGGCAGCAGGCCCCCGACGTGTACGGCAAGCGCTTGTCGTCCAGCGGGGCGACGGTGGCGGGCCCCACGAAGATCAACACGAACGCGGCCACCCAGCACCTGGCCCCTGCGGTCGCCTCCACCTCCGATGGGCGGAGCGTCGTGACCTGGAGCGACAACCTTGACGAGATATGGCGGATCCGGATCCGCGGCTTCACCCCCACCCTGGGTCAGCGATTCTCCGAGCGAGCCGCCGCCTACGGCCTCTACGGCAAGGGAGCGACGGGCGGCGACAAGGACGATTATGAGTACCCGCCACTGTGCTACGAGAGCAGTTGCGCCGTGCAGGGCTCGCCGTCCATCGCGACCGGCGACGACGGACGGTTCGTCGTAGGCTGGAACGAGACCGACCGGTGGAACGCGGCCCGCAACCACGAGGTGTACGCCCGCGGTTTCGACGCGCTCGGCAACACGACCGGCGCCTTTCCCCCCATACGAATGAACCCCAACACGTTCGGCATGCAGTACGGCTCCGCGCTGACCGCCGACTCCTCCGGGTTCACCTACTTCTACGTCGAGGAGTTCGACAACAACGGCTACAGCGACATCGTGGCCAGAACCGGATTCACCAATACCAGCCTCTGACCCACGGGCCACGCTCGCGCCCTCTTACGGGGGTGCGAGCTTGTCCGGTCGGGTGCGAAGCCCCGGCGCGGTCGCCTGCCTGAGCGAGCACCTCCACGCTCGGCGTCCGCGTCGACTCATGGCTCCGGCCGAGGGAGGCGCGAGGTGGATCGCCTGCTCGGCGGCTCTCGCCTCCCTGTTGCTCGGACTGGGAGCGGGCGCCGTGCTCGCGTCCGGCTGCTCCGTCTCCTGACGGTGCCCCGAACTCAGGCCGCGACCGCGTCGAGGGAGCTGCCGATGCCGCGCTTGAGCCTGATCAGGTCCTTGGGTGAGTCGACCGCCACCGCGCCCACCAGCACGCCCTCTCTGGCCAGGCCGACGGCGAAGCCACCTTCCTCGAACGCGCCCGCCACCAGCCTGGCCTCGTCGGCCAGCTGAGGGAGTCCGGCGCTCTGGATGCGAGCGCCGTGCACGTGAGTGGCGAACGAGGGGAGGTCCGCGAACGGCTTGGCGTTCTCAGGGCCCGCCAGCAGGTTTGCGGCGGCCACCGCTCCCTGGTCGTTCGCGTTGGACCAGTGCTCGACCCTGACCAGGGCATCGCCGTACAGGCTGTGCGGCCAGCGCACCACATCGCCCGCCGCCACGATGTCGGCGGCGCCCCGGGCGTACAGCGTCGCGTCGCAGACCACCCCGTCCTCGACGGTGAGGCCGCTGGCTTCGAGCCATTCGGTGTTGGGGGTCACCCCCATGCCCGCGACCACCAGATCGGCGGGGATGGACCGGCCGTCGCTCAGCCGTACCTCTGTCACCCGAGAGCCGCCCCCGAAGCCGACGACACGAGTACCGGAGATCAGCTCCACGCCGTGGCTCCGGTGGTGGCGGGCCAGCCATCGGGCGGTATCCGTGCCGAACGCGGCGAGCATGGGGTGCGGTGCGCTGTCGACCAGCGTCACCTGGTGACCGAGAGCCCGCGCGGTCGAGGCCACCTCTCCCCCGATGAAACCGCCGCCGATCACCACCACCCGCTGGTGACCGGTGTTCAACTCGGCGCGCAGGGCGAGTGAGTCCTCGATCGTGCGCAGTGTGTGCACGCTCGCCGGATGCTCGGCCAGCCGCCTGGGCCGCGCGCCGGTCGCGATGACGAGCCCGTCGTAGTGCACTGTGGAGCCGTCATCCAGGGCGACCACCTTGCCGACGGGGTCAAGGCTCACCGCCACGCGTCCGCGCAGCCAGTCCTCCCCCAGGTCCTCGGCTCCCGGCAACGAGACGTCGTCATCTCCTTGCAGAACGCTCTTGGACAGCGGCGGACGGTTGTAGGGGATGTGGGCTTCCGCGCCGATGAGTGTGAGCTCTCCGTCGAACCCCTCCCGGCGCAGCGCCTGTACGGCACGCAAGCCGGCGAGGGATGCGCCGACGACGGCGACTCTGTTCAGGTTTCTCATGGCGTGAATATACCCCTGGGAGGTATGTTGGCAGCAGTGACATACGTCTCATATACCCGTACCGGGTTAGGGTTGCGACAAGGTCTCCTCATGGCGTAACTTCCAGGACGGCAATACCCAGCGGGGGTATGCGAGAGGAGTCGGACATGAGCACCAGCACGTACAAGGTCACTGGCATGACGTGCAACGGCTGCGCGGGAAAGGTGAAGACTCAGATCGGCAACGTCGCCGGAGTCGGCGACATCGATGTGGATCTCGCCACGGGTCACGTCACGGTGACCAGCGAAGGGCAGATCGACGACGTACGCGTCGTGGAGGCGGTCGAAGAGATCGGCTACGAGGCCGTCCTGGTCTAGCAGGCGACATGCCTCCTCCGGGTCGGCCTGGAGCCGGCCCGGAGCCGCCACGCCGATGCGGCAGCGACCGTGATCCGCGCGTTGGCATGCTCGCAGCCGCTGCGCGGGCCGGGGATCCCCCTGACACGGCTCTTCTGCAACGGTGACGGCCTGGGCGCACGTCACAGCGAGGCCCAAGCCGATCCGCCACGTGCCGCGACGGAAGGCCTTTCGTTCGCGCTCGTCATCGCCGCCGCCCTCCTCGCCCTCGGCGCCGTCCTCGTAGGCGCCCTGCTCCGGACCCGCCGCTCGGCGCCCGCGTCCGACCCCGGCGCCGTTCGAGGCCGGTCGTGACAGGCCCCAGCCTGGTCACCGCCGGGAACCTGGCCGGGCGGAGGGCACGTCGCGCATGAGGAGCTGCAGCCGGTTGGCGGGTGCGTGAGCCCCGCGCCTTCGCATGCGAGCCCGTCCGCATCCAAGTGCGACTACGAAAACCTGGGCAAGTTCATCGCCGGGCGGATCCTCCTAGGCATGTCCCGGCGACGCGGTGACGATCCAGACGGAACCCGGGATGCGGACGCCGTCGGCGGTCTCGAACTCCGTGAGCGCGTCGCGCACGTCGGCACGGATGCCGGCGACGGTCGCCGGATCGACATCGCGCAGGTTGTAGCGCGTCGGGCCCATGGCGAAGAGGAAGTCGACGGCGTCGTCCGCGTCGGCGCCGAAGGTCATGGGAGCCTCGACGGGGACCACGTCGACGTCGACGAACCCGGCGGCGGCGAGCACCTGGCGGATGCGCGCGGGGTCGAGGAGCGACCCCATACCCCTGGCGGTGGGGGACGTCTCGCGCAGGAACGGCGAGAGCGCGGCGGTCGCACGGGTGTAGGGACGGTCGGGACCTCCCGGTTGCGGGCCGAGGAACGCGAGTCGGCCGGTCGGCGCGAGCGCCTGCCTGAGGTGGGCGAAGGCCGCGACGTGATCGGCGAAGAACATGACACCGCCACGGCTGAGGACGACGTCGAACCCGCGGTCGGGGAACGGATGCACCTGGGCGTCGCCCTGTTCGAAGGTGACGTTGTGGAGGCCTTCCGCGGCGGCGTCCCGGCGGGCGCGGTCCAACATGGGGGCCGACAGGTCGATGCCGACGGCGCTTCCGTCGCGGGCCTGCTGCGCGGCGAGGCGGGTCGTCTGGCCGGTGCCGCAGCCGACGTCGAGAACCCGGTCGTGGGCCGCGATGCCCGCGGCGGCGAACAGGGGCGCGTTGAACGCGTCGAGCATGGCGTTGTAGCGCTCGGGATGTTCGGCCCAGTGGATGCCCTCCCAGTCGTTCCACGCCTCTGCCTGCTGGTGGTTGGCGATGCTGTTCACGGCTCGGCCTCAATTCACTAGAGTCAATCTCTAAAGTGCGACTCTAGATATAGGCTCTATCGGTGTGTGCGGTCAAGCCACGGGCATCCATGACGTTCCTCCCGGCCCCAGGACGAGACGCGCCAGAACGCAGCCGGCCCCGAGCACGACAGGCTCGGGGCCGGCTGCGTCTCTACTCGAAGCGGCGCTACTTGAAGCGGCGCAGCCGCAGGCTGTTGCTGACCACGAAGACGCTCGAGAACGCCATCGCGGCACCCGCGATCATCGGGTTGAGCAGGCCCATCGCCGCCAGGGGCAGGGCGGCCACGTTGTAGGCGAAGGCCCAGAACAGGTTGCTCTTGATCGTGCCGAGCGTCCTGCGCGAGAGCCTGATGGCATCGGCGGCCACCCGCAGGTCGCCGCGGATCAGGGTGAGGTCGGAGGCCTCGATCGCCGCGTCGGTACCCGTGCCCATCGCGAGGCCGAGGTCGGCCTGGGCGAGCGCGGCGGCGTCGTTGACGCCGTCGCCGACCATGGCCACGACCTTGCCCTCGGACTGCAGCTCCTTGACCACGTCCACCTTGTCGGCGGGCAGGACCTCGGCGATGACCTCGTCGATGCCGACCTCGGACGCGACGGTTCTGGCCACCGCCTCGTTGTCGCCGGTGAGCAGGACCGGAGTGAGACCCAGGGCGCGAAGCTGCTGGATGGCCTCCTTGCTGGTGGCCTTCACCGTGTCGGCGACCACGAGCACGGCGCGGGCCTTGCCGTCCCAGCCGACCGCGACAGCCGTACGGCCTGCCGCCTGAGCGGCGTGCAGGGATCGCTCCAGGTCGGCCGTGAGGTGCTGCGACCACTCGGCGAGCAACTTGGGGCGGCCGACCAGCACCGCGTGTCCGTCGACGATGCCCTGGACGCCGAGCCCTTCGACGTTGGCGAAGTCCTCCGGCGTGGGCAGCTCGCCGACCCGCTCGCTCGCTCCCCTGGCGATGGCCTGGGCGATCGGGTGCTCGGAGGCGTGCTCCAGGGCGCCCGCCAGGCGCAGGACCTCGTTCTCGTCCTCGCCGTCGGCCAGGTGCACGTCGGTGAGGGTCATCCTGCCCTCGGTGACCGTACCGGTCTTGTCCAGGACGACGGTGTCGATGCGACGGGTGGACTCCAGCACTTCGGGGCCCTTGATCAGGATGCCGAGCTGCGCTCCTCTGCCCGTGCCGACCAGCAGTGCCGTCGGCGTGGCCAGTCCGAGCGCGCAGGGGCAGGCGATGATCAGTACCGCGACCGCGGCGGTGAAGGCCGCGCCCACACCGTCACCGGTGCCCAGCCAGAAGCCGAGCGTGCCGAGGGCCAGCGCGATCACAATGGGCACGAAGATGCCGGAGACCCGGTCGGCAAGACGCTGAACCTGCGCCTTGCCCGTCTGCGCGTCCTCGACGAGCTTGGCCATCTGGGCGAGCTGGGTGTCGGAGCCGATCCTCGTGGCTCGGACGACCAGACGACCGCCCGCGTTCACAGTTGCTCCGGTCACGGCGTCGCCTGGCCGCACCTCCACAGGTACCGACTCGCCCGTCAGCATGGAGGCGTCGACAGCCGAAGTGCCCTCCTCGACCACGCCGTCGGTGGCGATCTTCTCGCCAGGGCGCACCACGAAGCGGTCGCCGACGGCGAGCTGGT
This sequence comes from Nonomuraea roseola, assembly GCF_039535395.1. Classification (NCBI taxonomy): domain Bacteria; kingdom Bacillati; phylum Actinomycetota; class Actinomycetes; order Streptosporangiales; family Streptosporangiaceae; genus Nonomuraea; species Nonomuraea roseola. Next base: position 5,192,490 of record NZ_BAAAXC010000015.1, on the reverse strand, counting down.
CGGTGGGAATGCGGACCTCGGTGCCATCGCGCAGCACCGCTACTTCCTTGGCGCCCAACTCCAGCAACGCTCTGAGAGCGGCGCCCGCGCGGCGCTTGGACCTGGCCTCGAAGTAGCGGCCCGCCAGGATGAACGCGGTGACGCCCGCGGCGGCCTCGAGGTAGATGTTGCCCGAGCCGTCGGTCCTGGCGATCGTGAACTCGAACGGGTGCGTCATGCCAGGCGTGCCGGCCGTGCCGAAGAACAGCGCCCACAGCGACCAGGCGAAGGCGGCCAGGGTGCCGATCGAGACCAGCGTGTCCATGGTCGCCGCGCCGTGGCGCAGGTTCGTCCAGGCGGCCTTGTGGAACGGCCAGCCCGCGTAGACCACGACGGGCGCGGCCAGCGTCAGCGACAGCCACTGCCAGTTGGTGAACTGCAGCGGCGGGATCATCGCCATGGCGATCACCGGTACTGCCAGCACCACGGAGGTGATCAGGCGGCTACGGAGTGGGCGGAGCTCGTCCTCCGGCTCCTGCTCGCCGGCGGCCGTCTCGCTCTTGGGCGGGGCGGGCAGCGCAGCGGTGTAGCCCGCCGACTCCACGGTCGCGATCAGCTCCTGCGGGTCGACTCCCTCAGGAAAGGTGACCTTCGCCTTCTCCGTCGCGTAGTTGACCGTTGCGGTCACGCCCTCGAGCTTGTTCAGCTTGCGCTCGATCCTGTTGGCGCAGGACGCGCAGGTCATGCCGCCGATGGACAGTTCGACGGCGCCGTGGGGCTTGTCGTCGGTGAGGGGAGACATCACCTCTCCTTTCTTACGTCGCGTTCCTGCGTCAGTGGCCGTGCGGGGTGGAGTCGTGGTCGGAGGCGGGACTCGCCGACGGGCTGGCCGTGGGGCTGGCCGCCGCCGTCGCGGCGCCTGCGCGGGCGGTGAAGTCCGCGGTCCGTACGGTGCCGTCGTGCTGGAAGTCGAGGAACAGGCGGTAGTCGCCGGTGCTGGGCACCTCGGCGTAGAAGACGATCTCGGGGCCGGCCTTGGTCTTGCCGTCGCCGGGCGTGCCGTCGGGGTGGACGTGGAGGTAGGCCAGGTCGCCCGCGCGCAGCGCCACCAGGTGGCCGTAGGCGCCGAGGTAGGGCTGCAGGTCGGTGACCGGCTTGCCGTCCTTGCTCACCTTGAGCGTCAGCTTGCTCGACTTGCCTGGGGTCAGGTCTCCGTCGAGGGTCACAGTGTAGCCGTCGACCTCGGCGGTGCGGCTGGCCTGCGGCAACGCCTTGGGGGCGTAGTCGCCGGCGGCGAACAGGTCGGTGCCGAGGGTCAGCGCGCTCGCGCCGGTGGGGAGGATGTCGGCGTAGGCGCGGTAGACGCCGGCCTCGGGGAGGGTCAGCTTGACCGTCCAGACGCCGTTGGCGCCTTCTTCGGGGTGCAGGTGCTGGAAGGTGGTGAGGTCGCGGGAGACGACGATGAAGTGGACCTTCTTGTCGTGCTGGACCTGGTAGTCGGTGACGGGTCTGCCGTCGGGGGCTGTCACGGTGAAGGCGAAGTCGGTGGGCTCGCCGGGCTTGATCGTCGCGGTGAGCGGGGTGAGGGTGTAGCCGTTCTGGGACACTTGGAGCCCCCCGGGGGTATCCTGTGCAGCTGCTTGTGCGGGTTTCGTGGTGACGCTGTTCTGGTCGCCGTTCTGGTCGCCGTTCTGGTCGCCGTGGCCCGTGCTCTCGCCGTGGCCCGTGCTCTCGCGGCCCGCGCCACCGTCCGTGCTCTGGCCGGCGCTCTCGCGGGACGCGGAAGCCTGGGGAGGGGCGCCGACCTCGCCGACCTCGCCGACCGCGCTGCCCACGCCGAGGGCCGCGCCGAAGACGACGGCGAGGCCCGCGACGTAGGTGACGAGCTTGGCGGGGGTGTTCACGACCGGTCCGCCACTTCGTATCCGGCGGCCTCGACCGCGGCGACGATCCGGTCGGTCTCGACGGGGCTGTCGCTCTCGACGGTCAGCAGGCCGCTGGCCAGGTCGACCTCGACGCCGGTGACGCCGGAGACCTCGCCGACCTCCTCCTTGACCGAGCTGACGCAGTGGCCGCAGGTCATGCCCTTGACGGTGTAGGTGGCGGTGCTCATATCGATCTCTCCTTCAGCTGGTCAGGAACGGACAAGTCTGGTGAACCATACTATACCCCCCCTATGGTATTCAATGGATGGGGGCGTGCCCGTGAGCACGCCCCCATCCCTCAGGCTGGGATCGTCTCCTTCTCGGGGCCCTCCTGAACGGCCTGCCTGGGCCTGCGCATGAGCACCAGGGTGAGCACCGCTCCCCCGGCAGCAACCACGCCCGCCCCGATGAACGCCGCCTGGAAACCGTCGGTGAGCTTGAGCAGGTCGCCCAGTTCGGTCGCGCCCTGCGAGGTCGCGATGGCGGTCATGACGGCCAGGCCGAGCGCCGATCCCACCTGGTAGGTGGTGTTGACGATGCCCGACGCCAGACCGCTCTCCTCGGGCCGCGCCCCGGACATCGCGGACATCATGGCGGGGATGTAGGCCAGGGACATGCCGATCGCGGCGATCAGGCTCGCGGGGAGCACGTCGGCGACGAAGGCGCCGTCAGCACGGACGAGGCTCAGCCCCAGCACGCCTGCCGCCAGCACGGCCAGCCCCAGGACGATGAGCGGCTTGGCACCGAACCTGCCGAGCAGCCGGGCGGTGATGCCGATCATGAAGATCATGATGGCCACGGTCATCGGCAGCAGCGCCGCGCCGCTGGCGAAGGCCCCGAAGCCGAGCACCTGCTGCAGGTAGAGGTTGAGGAAGTACCACATCGGGATCCAGGCCGCGCCCAGCAGCGCCATCGCCAGGTTGGCGGAGGCCAGGCCTGGGGTCTTCCAGATCTTCAGCGGCATGAGCGGCTCGCGCACGCTGCGCTGGATCACGAGGAACAGTCCCAGCAGTACGGCGGCGCCCACGCCCTCGATCAGCGTGACGGTCAGGCTCTGCTCAGGAGCGCTGACGATGGTGTAGACGGCCAGCGCGATGCCCGCCGTGACCGCGATCGCACCCAGGACGTCGACCGAGCCCCGCTTGCCCTGCGTCGCAGGGAGCAGCGCGGGGATCGCGGCCAGCGTCGCCAGGCCGATCGGGATGTAGATGATGAAGACCCAGGGCCAGCTCAGGTACTGGGTGATGACGCCGCCGAGGAAGACGCCCGCCGTACCGCCCGCGGGGGGCGGCCGCGCCGTACAGGGCCATGGCCTTGCCGAGCTCGCGCGGGTTGTGCCCGAACAGCATCATGAGCAGCGTCATGGCGGCGGGCGCGATCAGCGCCCCGCCGACGCCCTGGACGGCCCTGCCGAGGATCTCGACCCAGGCGTTGCCCGCGGCGGCGGCCACCACCGAGCCGGCGGTCAGAATGACCCAGCCGGTGGTGAAGATCTTGCGGGCGCCGAACAGGTCCGACAGGCGCCCGCCGAGCAGCAGCAGGCCGCCGAAGGCGATCACGTAGGCGTTGAACACCCACTGCAGGCTGCCTTGGGTGAAGCCGAGGTCACGCTGCATGTCGGGGAGCGCGACTCCGATGATGGACGTGTCCATGATGACCATGAACTGCGCGGCGGCGAGCACGACGAGCGCCCACCACCTGCGTGGGTTGACGGCATTCATGCCGCTCTCCTGATTCCTCGCGTTCTGCGATGTGAGGGTTGATACCCCCTTGGGGTATCGCTGCGCCAGGAAACGTAACATACCCCCAGGGGGTTAGCAACAGCGCTTGCGCACCACTTATCAGTTCACCAAGAACGCCGCCGGTGGCGTGCAGACCGTCACCGCCCACGACACCGGCCGACGCCACCCAGATCCGGCTGATCCGCGAGCACCTGACCGAGGAACCGGCCAGGTTCGGCCGCGGCGGCTTCGGCGATCCCGCCACCATCCACGGCGGCAGGATGCCGGGGCTGGCGGAGTCTTCGAAGGGCTACCAGCTCATCACGCTCGCCCACACCGACACGCCGGACGGCGCCCGCCTCACCTACACCACCCAGGACGAGGCGCTGACAGCCGCCCTTCACGCCTGGTTCGACGCACAGGTGAGCGATCACGGCGAGCACGCCACCCGTCAGGGCAGGTTGTAGCGGCGCTCTCCGGCTGCTTAGCTGGATAGTGGGCAGCCTGCAGCCGCGCTCTCTGCGAGCGATACCTGTCGCCATCGGCCGCGGCCTGCCGAGACCGCTGCCTCGCAGCACGACCGATCCGGATCGGCCTCCGTCCGGGGCTGCGAGGCGGACGGTCCTACCTGACCCTGTGGCTTGCGTCCCGCCGCCCCCCTCGTCACCCTGGCCCGGCAACCAGAGTCATGACGTTGGAGTTTCGTGATCGGTACGCTGATCGTCATGGGAGACGGTGAGGCATCTCTGCGGCTCGAGGACGTAACGTCGGCGTTGGAGACGACTCTCACCGCCCTGAGGGCTGTGGGGGCCGACCTGACGTACCGCGTGGGTGGCACGAGTGCCGCGCTGCTGCAAGGTGTTCGTCTTCCCGCCGGAGACGTCGACCTCCTGGCAGCTCGACGGGAGGACGTGGACACCGTCGCCGCCGCTCTCTCGTCCTTCCCCTGCCTGTACGCGGCATCGTGGCTCCCCGAGACTTCGCAGTATTTCGCCAGGTACGAGGTGAACGGGGTCGTTGTAGAGATCAGCACGGTCGAGCAGGAGGTCGACTCCGATGGGATGGAGTGTGTAGGCCGCGGCCCGTGGCAGCACTACGTCCTGATCACGTGTGGCTCGTATCGTGTTCCTGTGGTTCGCCTGGAACTACGGTTGGCCACAGAGCTCCTGCGTGATCGGCCCGATCGCTACGAACCTCTCCTCGACCACATGGCGGCGCAGGGGTTCGACGCCGATCTTCTGGACAGGGCCATGACCGCTCGCGGTCTTCCGGTGGAACGACAGCGCCTGGTTCACGAACGCCTCGCCCCTTCCTCTCCCCGCTCCCGATAGCTGCCAAGGATCGGCGACTCGCGCCCGTGGTTTCGTCAAGGATGGCGCGCACGCCATCGCGTAGCGATGCCGTAGGCGCCCTTGACGGTTCGGGTGCCGCCGATTCATTCCGCGTATATTCCGCGACCACTGGCATACGGCTACTCCCGGCGGCCTTCCACTGCATGGGCGGCGCACGCTGAATGGCAGAAACCCCAGCTCAGTGGCGGGATTCCTGGTCAATCTGAGTAGGGCGGGTGGGACTTGAACCCACGACCCACGGATTATGAGTCCGATGCTCTGACCGGCTGAGCTACCGCCCCCTGCGAGAGTGCAGTCTCCCATAAATTCGCGCGCTTGCCAGCATAGATCGCCCTCGTCCCCAACCGCCTTCACTCACCGCGAAACGCCGACCGCGGCCCGTTCCCGTCGCTCAGGAACCACTCTAAGGTCGTCCAAGTGGCGATCAAGCTGATCTACGAGACCCATTCGTTCACCGTCGACAACGAGACCGGCATCGCGACCGGCTGGCTGCCGGGCGAGCTGTCCGAGGCCGGCAGGGTGGAGGCGGCCAAGCTGGGCGAGCGCAGGCGTTCGGGCGTCGACGTGGTCTACAGCTCCGATCTGCGCAGAGCCGTGCAGACCGCGCGGATCGCCTTTCCCGACCGTGAGATCAGGCTGGACGCGCGGTTACGGGAGTGCGACTACGGGCTCCGCAACGGCAGGCCCGTCGCGGAGCTGGCGCCGCTGAGGAGGGCGCACATCCGCGAGCCGTGGCCAGAGGGGCAGAGCTACGAGCAGGTCGTGGCGGCGACGGAGGAGTTCCTTGGCGAGTTGCGGGCGGAGTGGGAGGGGCGGACCGTGCTGGTCGTCTCGCACTCGGCCAACCGGTGGGCGTTGCAGCATCTGCTGGAGGGCGCGCCGCTGGAGGAGCTGGTGGACGCGCCCTTCGCCTGGCAGCCCGGGTGGGAGTACACGCTCTCGTGAGGCGCTGGTCATGGGTCCCGGCCCTCGCGCTGTCGTCGCTCCCCTACACGGTCCCGGTCACGCCGCCCTCTCCATAGAGCAGTCCCCCGATGGGAGTTCCACCGCGAACTGCCGAGCGTTCCCGGTTCCCGCCCCGCTGACGATCCTCGCCGTGTTCGCGCTGTGGGCGGTACTGGCCCGGCGAGGGCTGCCGAAGTGACCTACGCGAGCGTGCCCGACCACCGGTTGGTCACCGAGGGGCGCGCCCGGTGCCAGGTGATCATGCGGGACAGGCCGGAGGAACTCTCCCGGGTCGGTGGGTCCCGGCCGGGCCGAGGGGACGATCCGGTTGAGACGAGCGGGAATGGATGCCGCCCGGAGGTGGTTACATCCTTCGTGGCCGGTGTGCCCAGTGTCCCCGGGCCTCACCTATTGCCTTCACGGAATACCGTTCGGCTGGAGCCGTGTTGCGCCCTTCGCCGAGAGGCGACACGCACACCGGTTCGCACACGTGGAAGACGCCCGTCCGATCTCCTGATCGGGCGGGCGTCTTCTCGTTGGCGGTCAGCCCGTGTCGCTGGCGTTCCAGGTCATCGACTGCCACCGCACGGGATCCAGGAAGCGCCGGGATTTCGTCCACACCTCGAAGGGGGTCTCCTTCGCGAGATCCTCCCGAGCTCTCCTGTAGGCCTCACATCTGGCTTCGAGCTCCCGCTCCTCCTCTGTCATGCCCGGCATCCTGACCGAGGAGCGGGGCCGTCATCCCCGACTTGGCAGAACCTCGACCGTTCCTCGCTCGCCGTCGACCCTGACGCGATCGCCGTCCTTGATCCGCATCGTGGCGTTGCCGGTGCCGACCACGGCGGGGATGCCGAGCTCGCGGGCGACGATGGAGGCGTGGGAGAGCGGCGCGCCCATGTCGGTGACCACGGCGGCGGCGCGGGGGAACATCGGGGTCCAGCCGATGTTGGTCAGCGTCGTCACCAGCGGGCCACCCGTGCCCGCATCGGGACGACTTCGCGGGGGTGGCGCCTGGCGAACCTCGCCCACGCCGCGTCGCGCGCGGGGCCTGCCTGCGCAGCAGCTGCCCGGTGTCGGCGTGGGCGCCGGACAGCCCCGCCAGCTGCGCGTCGATCCAGGAGGGATCCTCGCCGGGGCGGGGAGCGGAGACCTCGAACTCGTGCGCGGCCTCCGCGGCAACCGGCCAGTCATGCGTTCGAGCAGGTCGCGGTGGGTGGCGGGGGCGCTCTTCCTGACGTCTTCGAGCACCACCTCGTCACCCATTGTTTGATTAAATATACTTATCTGGTCATTCAACTGCTACTGCCTCGTGGCGCGGTGCGGCGGCGTACCGTGGACGGGTGGCAAAGGCGTTCTGGATCGACCAGGAACTCGACAGGGACAGGGACGGCCGTTACGGCGCCCACGTCCGCAAGCATGTCGAGGAGTTCGCCGACTCCTTCGGCGACATCGCCCCCGTGACGTTCGCCTGCATCGCCTGGCGGATGGCGGTGCCGCCGTCGATCTCACCGGGTCACGTCCGATGGGACCGGCGCGTCCTTGAGGCGGGCTGCGTGCGCAACACCTGGGACGGCACGCTCACCGCGGAGGTCCGCATGGCCTCCCCGCTGCCCGAGCAGCTGACCAGTTCGCGTGAGTGGTGGAGGGACAGGGGCTGGCGCGGCTGGCAGGAGATCTTCGGCCAGTACGTCGAGCCCACCCAGGAGGACCTCACCCGCGGCCCGTTCATGCGCGCCTCCCTCCTGGTGCAGGCGCCCATCCCGCTGGAGGAGCTGCCGCCCGCCCCTCAGGGCCCGCACGACGGGGTGGAGGAGGCGGCGCACCGGGCGCTCGCGGTGCTCGTCAAGGAGCTCAACGCGCTGCTCGCGCCCGTTCTCGACCGCTTCTAGCCGCCCTTCACCCCGTCGACCAGCTCCCTCACGATGTCGAGGTGGCCGTTGTGCCTGGAGGTCTCCTCGGTGAGGTGGCCGATCACCCAGCGCAGCGTGAAGTGGCCCCCGTGGCGGCCCTTGCCTGCCGACAGCGCGTCGAGGTCGTGGCCGGCGATCTTCTGGTCGATCTCGGCGCAGGCGCGCGTGTAGTCGGCGACCACCTCGGCGAGGCTCAAGGAGGGGTCGGGCTCGAAGTCCTTGTCAGGGCTCTCCTCCGTCCACGGCGCGCGCTCCGCCTCACCGAGGAAGACGACCTCGAACCACCAGTGCTCCACCCATCGCAGGTGACCGATCAGCCCCGCGACGGACATCAGCGGAGATGCCGGCAGTGGCGCCCTGCGCGCGGCCTCGTCGCTTATTCCCTCGCACTTGGCCACCGCCGTCGCCCTGGCGTAGGCGAGGAACGTGTGCAGAGTGGCCCGCTCGTCCCAGGTGGGGGGAACATCTGTTCTCTTCATTCCCATAGCTTCCCACCTGTCATTTTGGGTAGCTCCCGGCTATGAGAGCAGTCCTCCTTCTCTTCGCGCTGACCTTTGTCGCAGGATGTGCCGTCGACACGGGACCCCCGGCCCGTACGGCCGAGCGGTTCGCCACAGCGGTGACCGCGGGACAGGGTGACGCGGCCTGTGCGCTGCTGGCCGCCAGGACGGCGGCGCAGCTGCCCGACAGGGGACAGACCTGCGGGCAGGCGCTGAACGAGCTGAGACTGACGGGCGGACCTGTGCTGTCGGTGTCACTGTGGGGAGACGAGGCGCAGGTCAGGCTTAACGGCGACACGCTCTTCCTGCACCGCTACGACGGCGGATGGCGGGTCAGGGCCGCGGGATGCACGCCCAAGGGTGAGAACCTCCCCTACGACTGCGAGGTGGACGACTGATGCGCACCGTCTTCGTCACCACCTTGGTCATCATCGTCGTGGGTCTGAGCTGGTTCTTCGCCATGGGGCTGATGCACCGATGAAGAGATTCCTCAAGGAGAACTCCCTCTCCCTGTTCTTCCTGCTGATCTTCGCGCTCGCGCTGGTGGGGCAGGCGCTCGCCGGGCAGGCCAAGTTCAACGACCAGCAGCTCGTGGACGGGGGTCAGCCCATCTCGCTGGTCGAGTACGTCGCCACCTCCGACTTCGCGGTGGACGTGGCCGAGAACTGGCAGTCGGAGTACCTGCAGTTCCTGCTGTTCATCCTCGCGACGGTCTGGCTGGTGCAGCGGGGCTCCCCCGAGTCCAAGGAGCTCGGCAAGGAGGGCGGCGAGTCCGACGAGGACCAGCTCGTCGGCGAGCACGCCCGCCGCGACTCGCCCGCGTGGGCCACCGCGGGCGGGCTGCGCAAGGCGCTGATCAGCAACTCGCTGGGCTGGGTCATGGGCCTGGTGTTCGCGCTGTCGTGGCTGGCGCAGTCGGTGGCGGGCCTGGCGGCGGGCAACGCCGAACGGCTCGCCGAGCTGCGCGACCCCGAGGGCTGGGGCGGCTACGTGACGGGACCCGAGTTCTGGAGCAGGACGCTGCAGAACTGGCAGTCGGAGTTCCTGGCGGTGGCCTCGATGGTGGCGCTGTCGATCTACCTGCGTCAGCGGGGCTCGGCCGAGTCGAAGCCGGTCGGCGCGCCCCACGACGCGACGGGTATCGAGGGCTGACCCGTCACCACGGCGACGACGCGGGAGCCGGGCGCGAAGGCGCCGCGCCCGGCCAGGTCGAGGATCCCATAGATCATCTTGGCCACGTAGACCTGCTCGTAGGCCTGGTCGAGCGCGGGAGAGCGCTTGGCGTAGCCGCCGAAGTGGTAGTCGAGGTTGAGCTCCCAGTTGGCCATGACGCGGCCGTAGGCCTCCCGCTGCAGCCGCGCCACCTCCTCGCGCAGGAAGCCCGCGCCCTTGAGCACGGCGAAACCCAGCGCCCGCCTGCCGGGGGCCAGCCCCGCGGAGATCCCCGCGAGCGTGCCGCCGGTGCCCACGGGACAGCAGATCACGTCGTAGTCGAGGCCGATCTCTCCTGGCAGCTCCGCGCAGCCGCGCACGGCTGCCGCGTTGCTGCCGCCCTCGGGCAGGATCGTCACGTCGCCGAACCTGGCGCGCAGCCGCTCCAGCACCTCAGGGGTGTGCTTGCGGCGGTAGGCGGCCCGATCGAGGTAGACCAGGCGCATCCCGCACGCCCTGGCGTAGGCCAGCGAGGGGTTGAGCGGCAGGTGCTCCTCGCCGCGCACCACGCCGATCGTCTCGAAGCCCCGCTCCATGCCCGCCCTGGCCAGCGCGCGCAGGTGGCCGGAGTAGGCGCCGCCGAAGCTCAGCACGCGGGCGGGGCCGAGGTTGTACTTGAGCTTGCGGGCCTTGTTGTCGTCATGCTTGAGGAAGAGCCTCACCGTGCCGAGGCGGGGATCCGACATCTCCTCCATGGCGCTAGTCTACGGACGAACCGTTGTTGAGGAGTGTTCAATTATGAGCGTTGTTGAAGCTTTCCGTCAGGCTTACTCCGCCGAGCCGACGACCGTGTGGCGCGCGCCGGGCCGCGTCAACCTCATCGGCGAGCACACCGACTACAACGACGGCTTCGTCCTGCCGTTCGCGGTGCCGTGGGGCATCACCGCCGCGCTCAGCCCGCGGCAGGACCGCACGATCCGCCTGCTCTCGCTCCAGTCCTCCGGCGAGCCCGTGGTCATCTCCGACTGGGACGCCGCCCAGGGCTGGACCCGCTACGTCGTCGGCGTCCCCGCCATGCTCGGCGAGCGCGTCCAGGGCGCCGACATCGCCATCGACGGCGACCTGCCCGCCGGCGCGGGCCTGAGCTCGAGCGCGGCGCTCGAGGTCGTCGTCGGCTCGGCGCTCAACGAGGTGTACGGCCTGGGCATGACCCCCATGGAGATCGCCCTCCTCGGCCAGAAGGCGGAGAACGACTTCGTCGGCATGCCTTGCGGCATCATGGACCAGGCCGCCTCGGCGCTGTGCGAGGACGGCAGGGCGCTCTTCCTCGACTGCCGCTCGCTCGGCTCGAGGAACATCCCGCTCGACCTCGCCTCGCACGGGCTGCGCATCCTCATCATCGACACGGGCGTCCACCACGAGCTCGCCGACGGCCAGTACGCCAAGCGGCGCGCCGACTGCGAGTCCGCGGCCCGCAGGCTCGGCGTCGACGCCCTGCGCGACGTCACCGACCTGGCGGGCGCTCTCTCGGTGCTCCAGGGCGACGAGCGCAAGCGCGTCCAGCACGTGGTGACCGAGAACCACCGCGTCGAGGCGGTCATCGGCCTGCTGCGCGCGGGCGCGATCGCGGAGATCGGAGCGCTGCTGAACGCCTCGCACCTGTCGCTGCGCGACCAGTACGAGGTGTCCTCACCCGAGCTGGACGTCGCGGTGGAGGCGGCGGTGCGCGGCGGCGCGCGGGGCGCCCGCATGACCGGCGGCGGGTTCGGCGGCTCGGCGATCGCGCTGGTGGCCGAGGAGCGGGTGCCCGCCGTCCAGGAGGCCGTGCTCGCGGCGTACGAGGAGCGTGGCTGGAAGGAGCCGCGCTTCCTTCCCGCCACCCCGGCGGCGGGAGCCCACAAGATCTAGGCTCAGAGGGAGGGGAAGTCGGGGGCGCGGCGCTCGAGGAAGCTGGCCACGCCCTCCGCGAAGTCGGCGCGCCCGAACGAGGCCATCATCTCGCGTACGGCGTTGGCGGCCGACTCCTCCAGCGTGTGGTCCCAGTCGCCCCACACCTGGCGCTTGATGACGTCCATGGAGGCGGGCGAGCTGTAGAGGGCCAGCTCGCGGGCGTAGCCCTGAGCCTCCTGAAGCAGCGACCGCGCCGCGACGGCCCTGTTCACCAGGCCCATCTCGAACGCCTCACGCCCGGTGAACACCCGCCCCGACAGCAGGACGTCCATGGCGCGCTGCTGGCCCATGAGGCGGGGAAGCACCCAGGACAGGCCGTACTCGGCGACCAGGCCCCTGCGGGGGAAGGCGGTCGTCCACTTGGCCTCCTCGGCGGTGAACACCAGGTCGCACACCAGCGCGTGAACCATGCCGAGGCCCGCGCACGCCCCGTTGACCGCCGCGATGATCGGCTTGCGGATCGTGGTGGGGAAGGTGTTGGGCCTGGGATCGGGCTTCTCGGAGTAGCTGCCGGTCTGGATCGCCGACAGCGTCTGGAAGTCGGCGCCCGAGCAGAAGCCCCTGCCCGCGCCCGTCACCACGATCGCCCGCACCGAGGGATCCTTCTCCGCCTGTTCGAGCAGGTCGAAGTAGCGGCGTCCCATCGCGTCCGTCCACGCGTTCAGCCGATCGGGACGGTTGAACGTCAGCGTCAGCACGCCTTCGTCGACCGACGACAGCACCAGCTCCGACATCGCGCCCTCCCGGTGAGACCCGTTACAGAATAACGTTCTACACCACGTGCTCCCCCGTTGGCCACACGAGGGAGGCGTCACGCTCCGGAGTGCCCCGATCACGGATTTTCCTGGTTTGGGGGACAAAGCGGGTTGACGGAGGTAAAGATGTGATCTGCTGCGGACTCGACAAGGGCGGCGTGGTGAGGACGCCGCCGAAGGACCGCGTCACCGACCCGGAATCGGTCGCGCGATCCGTGAACCGGAATGCGCTGGTTGCTGCGTGCTTACGTGGATGAGATCTTTGCGTCCGTTCGATGTGCACACCGTCATGGAGAAGACCGTCGACTTCCGCGAGGCGGAGAGGTTCATCCGCCTCTTCCACGCGGAGAACCCCGGCGCCGGGGACGTGCAGGCGCGACTGCGGGAGGTGGCGAGGGACGCCGCGAGGTTCGGCACCTACACCCACACCGCACAGGAGCTGGAGTTCGGCGCCAGGGTGGCCTGGCGCAACAGCAACCGCTGCATCGGCCGCCTGTACTGGCGCTCGCTGAGGATCAGGGACAGGAGGGACGTCTCCAGCGCCGAGGGCGTCGCCCTCGAGTGCGTGGAGCACCTGCGCGAGGCGACGGGCCACGGCCGGATCAGGCCGACGATCACCGTGTTCGCGCCCGACCACCCCGCCTGTCCGGGGCCGAGGATCCTGAACGAGCAGCTCATCCGCTACGCCGGGTACCGGCGCGCGGACGGCACTGTCGTCGGGGACCGGCGCTACGCCGCCTTCACCGAGCAGGTGCTGCGCATGGGGTGGAGAGGCGGCGCGGGGACCAGGTTCGACGTGCTGCCGCTGGTCATCCAGCCCGCCAAGGGCCACCCCCTGCTGTGCAACGTGCCCGGTGACGCGATCATGGAGGTGCCGATCGTCCATCCGGCCTACCGGTGGTTCGAAGACCTGGGGCTGCGCTGGCACGCCGTCCCCGCGATCTCCAACATGTGCCTGGAGATCGGCGGCGTCTGCTATCCGTGCGCGCCGTTCAACGGCTGGTACATGGGCACCGAGATCGGCGCGCGCAACCTGGCCGACCACGACCGCTACGACCAGTTGCCCGAGGTCGCCAGGCGGCTCGGGCTCGACACCTCCAGCGAGCGCACCCTCTGGCGCGACCACGCGCTGGTGGAGCTGAACGTGGCCGTGCTGCACTCCTTCGAGGCGGCGGGGGTGACGATGACCGACCATCACACCGAGGCGCGGCGGTTCCTGACGCATCTGGAGCGGGAGGAGCGCGCGGGGCGGGTCTGCCCCGCCGACTGGTCGTGGATCGTGCCACCGCTGTCAGGCGCGGCCACCCCCGTCTTCCACCGCTACTACGACAACCGCCGGCTCACCCCCGCCTACTCCCCGCCCCATACCTGACCGCTCCGCGCCGCCTCTCCGTGGTCTCTCCACGCTCTGTGGTCTCTTCACGGCCGCGCACAGGCTGGCGGGACGGCCTTTCCCGCCGCCCGTCATGTCGTCGCGCGGCCGACCAGCCCCAGCTCCATGGCGAGCAACACCGCCGACGTCCGGTCCGACACCCCGAGCTTGCCGAACACCCTCAGCAGATGGGTCTTCACCGTCGCCTCGCCGATGAACAGCCGCCGCCCGATCTCGGCGTTCGTCAGCCCCGCGGCCACCAGCGACAGCACCTCCCGCTCCCGCGCCGACAACCTGACGCCTCCGTCCCCGTCGGGCGGGGGGGCGCCGATGCGGAGCGCGGGAGGCGCGAGAATCCCGCGGCCCTCGGCGACGGCGCGCACGGCGTCGGCCAGATCCCTGCGCGACACGTCCTTCAGCAGGCAGCCGACGGCGCCCGCCGCCACGGCCCTGCGCAGGTCAGCGTCGTTCTCGTACGTGGTCAGCACGATCACCCTGTAGGACCCGCCGAGCCGCAGGATGGCGCTCAGCCCGTCGCCCCCCGGCATCCGCAGGTCCATGAGGATGACGTCGGGCGCGATCCGCGCCGCCACCGCCACCGCCTCGTCGCCCGAGCCCGCCTCGCCGACCACCGTGATGTCCCGCTCTGCCGCGAGCATCCCGCGCAGGCCCTCCCGCACGATCGGGTGGTCGTCGACGATCATCACTCCGACCACGGCACCTCCACGGTGAGCCTCGCGCCCTCGCCGCGAGAGCCCTCGACGCGGACCGTGCCGCCCAGCGGCTCGACCCGCCCTCTCATGAGGCCGAGGCCGTAGCCTTCGGAGTCGCCTGTCAGGCCCTCGCCGTCGTCGGCCACCGCCAGCCGTACCGCGTCGGTGTCGTAGGTCAGCTCCAGCCGGACCGAGCGGGCGGCGGCGTGCTTGCGGACGTTGGCCAGGCCCTCCTGGGCCGCCCGCAGCAGCGCCACCTCCGCCGCGGGGGGCAGCGGGGACGGGAGGCCGCGCACGACCACCTCCACGGGCAGCTCGAAGCCGTGAGCCAGGCGGCGCAGCGCCCGGTCGAGCGAGCGGCCGTCGAGCGCGGGCGGGGCCAGCGCCGCGATGAGCGCTCTGGTCTCGGCCAGGTTCTCCTGCGCCGTTCTCACGGCCAGCTCCAGGTGCCTGCCGCCCCCGCTCTCCGCCTCGGCGGCCCTCAGCAGGGTGATGATGCCGGTGAAGCCCTGCGCGAGCGTGTCGTGGATGTCGCCGGCCAGGCGCTCCCTCTCCGCCAGCACGCCCGCCTGCCTGCTGATCTCGGCGAGGTCGGCCCTGGTGCGATCGAGCTCGGCGATCAGGCGAGCTCGGTCGATGTTCTGCATGGCCAGGCGGTGGATGAAGGTTCCGAGCAGCGCGCTGCTCGACAGCGCGACCACCGCGACGACGGCGGCCACCAGCGGCTCCATGCCCGCGATCTGGAACAGGTTGACAGCGGGGATCGCGAACAGCACCGCGAGCAGCGCGATGGCCTGATGGGTTCTGAAGGACATGAACAGCTGCGCGACGACCGCCGACAGCGCGAACGCCGAGGCGGGCGCGATCAGGTCGGCGGCGGTGAACAGCACGACCGCGACCGCCGCGTACTGCCACGCCTGCCTGGTGGGCACCTCCTCCGAGCGGACGGCGGCCCTGCCCACGAGCACGTAGGCGAGTGCCAGCAGCAGCAACAGCGCGATCGCGGTCGCACCGGCGGCCGCCGTGCCGGTGTCGAGCGCGACCACGACGACCGTGGCGATCAGGACGACGGCGAAGTAGGCGTCCCAGAAGGGGTACGAACGCAGCCACGCGTTCTCGGCCCGGGCCGCGGCGAGGTTGTCGGAAGGCATGTCTGTCCACCGATCGGGGGATACCACCGGTCTCGATCATCGGTGACCGTGTTGCTCATGAACAAGAGTCTTCTGCGGAACGGGTTGCTCGCGATCAGCTTCCTCTACGGCATCTCCATCGCCATCATGGCGATCCTCGGCATCGACGGCATCGGCGTCTTCGCGGCGATCGGCGGCATCGTCGTCGGGGCGCTGTGGGCCGTCTACGGCTACCTCGGCAGCGACAGGCGCACCATGGACGCCTGAGCACCAGCCACTTCACGGCCGGAAAAGCCACGAGCCCGGGCCGTATGGCTCGGGCTCGTCAGTGTGGCTCCCGCGATAGGACTCGAACCTATAACCTGCCGGTTAACAGCCGGCTGCTCTGCCGATTGAGCTACACGGGATCGGACTTCCGCACCTCCGGGCCGGGCTGTTGGCCCCTTCCGTTCGGCGCAGGAATAGATTAGCGCACATCTGGAGTGCGTGTCGCATCGTCATCGGGGTAGGCCCGGAGACAGCGGAGGTGGAATATGCGATATCGGGTGATGTTCGCTGTCGGTGTGGCTGTCGGCTACGTGCTGGGCAGCAGGGCGGGCCGCGAACGCTACGAACAGATCAAGCGCACGGCGCACCGGGTCGCCGACAGCCCAAGGGTCCAGGAGGCCGCGGGGCTGGTGGGGGCGCAGGTGTCCAAGGTGGCCGGGGTCGCGAGGCTGAAGGTCGGCGACACGCTCGTCGACAAGATCCCGTTCCTCGGCAAGAACGGGCGTGTCGAGGACCACCTCGACACGGGCACGGGCTGGCCCGAGTCCAAGAAGGACAAGGACACCGCCAAGGTCGACGACACGGGCGTGCCGTACTAGGCGGGGTCGTGCGGGAAAGGGGGTCCGGAGGAGTCCGGGCCCCCTTTCACACGCCCATGCTCCTTCTGAGGCCCTCGAGCGCCTGCTCGGCCTGGGCGCGCAGGCCCGGGTCCTCGGGGTCGAGTCCCTCGTCGAAGTGGAAGCTCCAGGTGAAGGTGTCGGCGCCGGGCGCTCTGCGGGCCACGAGGCGCACGCCTCCCCTGCCCGGCAGCTCGACGTACTTGTTGACCACGATCGTGGAGTTGACGCGCTCGCGTACCGCCTCTGGCAGGCGGTGGGGCGAGGCGACCCTGGCCGACAGGCGCCGCCCCTCCGAGGTGGTGAGTCTGAGCCCCTCCTCGTCCCACCCGGCCTGCTCCACCTGCTCCCACGGCACGCGCGTGCCGTCCGGGAGGAAGAGCGCCTGGTCGGTGGCGACCACGTAGCCGTCGGCGGCCTCGGCGAAGGTCAGCACCCGCTCCCCCCTCGCGGTGGCGAGACCCTTGCGGACGTCGGAGGGCAGGCGGCGGAAGATGCTCATGCAGCCAAGGTATCGGCGAGCAGATCCAGGGTGAGCGCCGCACTCCAGGAGAAGTCCCTGCACCCCCTGCCGCTGCCGTCGAAGGGGTCGAAGCACTCGCGGAAGCCTGCCTGCCGTACCAGCCGCAGGGTGCCCGAGGTGAGCAGCTGCACCAGGTGGGGCAGGTCGTGGACGGCGGCGGCGCGGCGCAACAGCCAGTTGGTGTTGACCCACGAGGGGCCGCGCCAGTAGCGGGTGCGGTCGAACTGCGGCGCCCTGATCTCGCAGCTGGGCACGGGGTAGCCGGTGGCGCCCATGAAGCGGGCCGACTCCAGGATCTCCACCAGGGCGGTGACGGCGTGGCGGGGCAGCTCGGGGTCGAGCAGCGGGCCGAAGGCGGCGATGGTCGTGACCGGGATGAGCCGGTCGGTGCGCAGGTCGCGGGCGTGGAAGCAGCCGTCCCACAGCCGCTCCATCAGCGCGGCCCTGATCACGGCGGCCTGCTCGGCGTGCGGCGCGGGGTCGAAGCCTGCCACGGGGGCCAGGGCGGCAAGCGCCTGACACGAGGCCAGCCACACGCCGTTGAACAGGGGGTCCTCGACGGCGAAGGGGTGCTCGTCGCGTAGGTACTCCGCGCGGTAGCCGGCGTCGCGATAGCGCAGGGCGAGCCAGACGTAGCGGTCGTGGTCGCTTGCGGGGTGGCGCTCGTCGAGGCCGGGGGTGCGGTAGCCGTACCTGATCTCGGGGAGTGCGGCCAGCGGCTCGTCCCACGCCGGGCTGTCGTCCATGCCCGACTCCCACGGGTGGACGATCGCGGCCAGCCCACCGCCGCCCAGGTCGCGGGCGGTGGCGAGGTAGGCGTGCTGGGCGGCGAGCGCGGGGAAGACCCGCCGGACGTATCCCACGTCGGCCGTGTGACGCCACAGCCGCCACACGGCCAGGGCGTGCAGCGGCGGCGTGGTCAGTCCCGAGGTGGGGACGGCAGGAGGGGCGTCGGCGTGCTCCGAGGAGCGCCAGACCGAGGGACCTGGGAAGTACGCCTCGGAGGTGTGGAAGACGATGTGCGGGATCATCCCCGTCGCCCACTGGCCCTCGAACAGGCCGTCCAGCTCGGCCATCCCCCTGCCCGGCAGGTGCCTGGCCAGGCCGATGGCGACGAAGGCGGAGTCCCAGCTCCACTGGTGCGGGTAGAGACCTGGCGCGGGCACGGTGGCCGACCCCATCCAGTTCGCCTCGAGCACGTGCAGAGCCTCGCGCCCGAGCGCGGCGTCATCGACCGCGGGCCGCGCTTCCATCTGCCCACTATGCGCCGGACTGTCCTATCTGACCAGACTATGAACCACTGCGCTCCTCGGACTTGACCCACTTGGCGACGAACATCACCGCGAGAGCGACGCCGCCGATGATGAGCGCCCACTTCAGGAGCTGGAATGCGAAGCCCAGGAGCGGGCCGAGGAGCATGAGACCGACGATGACCAGAGCGGCGATGAAGAGGATGCGTGCCATGTCCCCCACGCTAGGGTCGCGGGGCGCCGCGCGACATGGCCGCGGCCCTGGATCAGGGAGAAGTCAGGGAGACCCTCTCAGGGTCAGGAACCTCGCTGGACATGTGCGACGTTGACCCGGTAAATGAGGGTTCGGGGGTTTCCATTCGACGGGGGAGACGTTGACGCAACCAGCCGGACCGCCGATGAGTCGTGAAGGCGCCGACCACGCGCTGCGCACGCGTGTCGAGGAGCGGGACCGGATCTCCGGCGACCTGCTCGACCTCGAGTCGCACACCTCCTACCAGCTGCTCAAGGGGGCCGCGTTACGCGGGATGACCCTCGCCACGTGGACCTCGGCCCAGCAGGCCATGGCGCTGATGTGGTCGCTCTACGACGCCTACAGAGCCGTGCTGCGCCAGGCCGAGAAGGTCAGGGCCCGAAGACCCCGTCCAGGCCAGGCCGAGCTCGAGGAGCTGACCTTCCTGCTCGCGGGCCCCTCCGTACGGCTGGCGGCCGAGGCCAAGCCGGTGGAGCAGCGTTCGTTACGCCCCGAGCGGGACGAGGCGCTCAGCCTGGACGAGACCGTCGCCAGGATGGACCAGGCCTTCGGCGCCGTCGGCCGCACGCTGACGGAGATCGACACCGCCTGGACCGCGCTGCTTCCCCGGCTGGAGTCGGCGGCCGCCTCCCAGCGGGAGATCGCACGACTCAGCGCCGACCTCGGGGAGAACCCCTCGGGGACGCGGCATCAGGCCGAGCTCGACCGCCTCCGCTCGGCCGTCACGTCCGACCCCCTCGACTCCGCATCGGCGGCGTCCGCCCTCGACAGGCTCTGCGCCACGCTCGACTCGCTGCTGGCCGATCTGGCCCGCGCCGACACCCTCAGACGCTCGTACGGCCCGCGGCACGCCGCCCTCCTCGAGCTGGTCGGCAGCGTCCGCGACGCCGAGGCGGAGGCGCGAAGGACCCACACGGTGGTCGCCGCCAAGATCCTCCTCCCTCCCTCCACCGCACCGCGCGCCACCGCCGACCGCCTCGCCGGTGACAGCGCCGCCCTCGACCCGCCGGGCGCGGCGCCAGGGGCCGGCTGGGTGGAGCGGGCCAGACGCCTCGCCACGGTGGAGCGGGCCGCCGATGACGCGCTGCGAAGGGCGCGGGCCACGACCTCGGCCCTGCTCGGCCTGATGGCCCGAAGGGACGAACTGCGCGGCAGGCTGATGGCCACGCAGTCCAAGGCGATCCGCGTCGGCCTGGCGGAGGACCCTGACGCCGCCGGCCGCTTCACGCGGGCCAGACAGCTGCTGTGGACCGCCCCCTGCGACCTCAACCAGGCGGCGGAAGCGGTGGAGCACTACCAGGACGCGATCCATGGAGGGCCCCGATGACGACGTGCACGCAGCAGGGCTGCGCGGGAACGATCGAGGACGGCTACTGCGACCAGTGCGGCCACTCGGAGAGCCCGCCGGTCGCGGCTTCGGCGGGCGCCGGCTCCACCGGCCTGCCGACGGGCGGGCCGAGCGCCGCGATGACCGCTCCGAGCGGTTCCAGGCCGTCGTCGGGCAGGCGGTCCAGGGGCGTGCTCGGCCACGGCCTGGTGGACGTGCCGCCGACGCCGTACCGCGACCCCGCCGACGCGATCATGGACAACCCCGAGGTCCCCGAGGACCGGCGGTACTGCTCCACCTGCGGCAAGCCCGTGGGACGCAGCCGCGAGGGGGTGCAGGGCCGTACCGAGGGGTTCTGCCCGCACGACGGCACGCCCTACAGCTTCACGCCCAAGCTCGCGCCCGGCGCGATGGTGGCGGGGCAGTACAAGGTGCTCGGCTGCCTGGCGCACGGCGGCCTCGGCTGGGTCTACCTGGCCTCCGACGAGAACCTCGACGGCCGGTGGGTGGTGTTGAAGGGCCTGCTGAACGCCGCCGACGCCGAGGCGCTGGCCGCGGCGGAGGCCGAGCGCAAATTCCTCACCACCGTCGACCACCCCAACATCGTCAAGATCTTCAACTTCCAGCGGCACGAGGGCGCCGGCTACATCGTCATGGAGTACGTCGGCGGGCCGTCCCTGCAGGACCTGCTCAGGCAGCGCCTGCGCGACGGGCACGCGCTGCCGCTGCGCCAGACGATCGCCTACGCGCTCGAGATCCTCAAGGCCTTCGACTACCTGCACGAGAGCGGGCTGGTCTACTGCGACCTCAAGCCTGCCAACGTCATCCAGGTCGGGCAGCAGCTCAAGGTCATCGACCTGGGCGCGGTCCAGCGCATCGGAGCCGGCCTGGGCAGCTCCTACGTCACGGCCGGCTACCACGCTCCCGAGATCTCCTCACGGGGACCCTCGATCGCCTCCGACCTCTACACCGTGGCGCGGACGCTGGCCGTGCTGAGCCATCCCTTCAGCCCTGCGCGCGGCGGCGTGGAGACGCCGTTGCCCGGGCCGGAGGCGTGGGGCAACGAGTCCTTCCACCGCTTCCTCCTGCGCGCCACCCATTCCGATCCCGACCGGCGATTCGCCGACGCGGCGGAGATGGCCGAGCAGCTCACGGGCGTGCTGAGGGAGGTGCGCGCCGCCGAGGACGGCCTGCCCTACCCGGGGCAGTCGGGCGTCTTCGGCCCCGAGCGGGTCGGGGAAGGGGTCACGGAGGTGTTCGAGCCGCTGGACCCGGCGGCGGCGGTGGCGGCGCTGCCCGTCCCGCTCATGGACCCCGCCGATCCCGCGGCGGGCGCGCTCTCAGGACTGATCGCGCTCGATCCGCACGATCTGCTGGCCGGCGCGGCGGCGCTGCCCGTCACCGCCGAGACGCTGCTGACCAGGGCGAGGGTCGCGGCCGAGCACGATCTCGGCGACAGCGCGCTCGAGGAGGCCGAACGCGAGCTGCCGAACGAGTGGCGGGTGACCTGGTACCAGGGCGTGCGCGCGCTGGCCACGGGCAAGCCCGACACGAAACTGTTCGACAGGTGTTTCGGCCTGCTGCCTGGAGAGCCCGCGGTGAAGCTGGCGCTGGGGTTCGCGCACGAGGCCGCGGGCGACCACGCGGGCGCCGCCCGCTGGTACGAGACGGTGTGGCGGACCGACCACAGCTACGTCAGCGCCGCGTTCGGGCTGGCCAGGGCCCGGCTGAGCGCGGGCGACCACCAGGGGGCCGCGGCTGCGCTCGGCCAGGTGCCCGCCTCCGCGAGCCAGTACGTGGCCGCGCAGGCGGCGCTGGTCGCGGTGACCGCCAGACGTCCCGCCGCTCAGGTCGGGCAGGCGGAGCTGGTGGCCGCCGGCGAGCGCCTCGACCGGCTCAAGCAGCTGGACGGCAGGCGCCGCGGCGAGCTGGCCGCCGAGCTGCTGGAGGCCGCGCTGGCCTGGATCGCCGCGCCGCCCTCACCGCCCTCCCCCTCCACGGTCCTGCTCGGCGCGCCGCTCACCGGCCACGGCGTGCGGACCAGGCTGGAGTCGGTCTACAGGGAGCTGGCCAGAGCCGCGCCCACCCGAGCGGAACGGCACGCGCTCGTCGATCGCGCCAACGCGGTCCGGCCGAGGACGTGGCTGTGAAGTGCCCGGCGTGCGGGGCCTCGGCCCTGCAGGGCCACGCCTTCTGCGAGCAGTGCGGCATCCGCCTCGAGGAAGCCTTACCCGCCTGCACGGCCTGCGGCGGCGACTTCGAGGAGGGCTACTGCGCCCAGTGCGGCCGTCGCGCGCCCGCCGCCTCCGACCACGTGGAGCTGGTGCTCGACTCGGGCATGGCAGGAGCCAGCGACAGGGGCCTGCGACACAGCCACAACCAGGACGCGATGGCGCTGGGCGAGGCCGAAGGGCTCCAGCTGGCGGTGGTCTGCGACGGCGTGACGCAGTCGCCTCGCCCCGAGTCCGCCTCGACGCTGGCCGCGCAGACCGGCGTGACGATCCTGGCCGAGGAGCTCAAGGCGGGCTCCACCCAGGAGAGCGCCACCAGGGCCGCCTGCGCGCGCGCCGCCCTGGCCGTCGCCTCCCTCGCCACCTCCCTCGACGACGCCCCCGCCTGCACCTACGTGTCGGCGGTCGCGGGGCCCGACCTGGTCACCGTCGGCTGGGTCGGCGACAGCCGCGCCTACTGGCTGCCCGACGACGGGCCCGCCGTCCTGCTGACCGACGACGACGTCGCCTCGGCCGGCGTGCTGACCGCCTGGCTGGGCGCCGACGCCAGAGACACCGGCTGCAGGGCGCTGGGCTTCGTGCCCGACTCCCCCGGGCTGCTCATGGTGTGCACCGACGGGCTCTGGGGCTACCTCGACGAACCCGTCACCTTCCGCGCCGCCGTCCCTCTGGAGGGGGCACGGGCGCTGGTCGACCGCGCGCTCGCCTCGGGCGGGCGCGACAACGTCACTGTCGTACTGATACCGGTCAGGAGAGCGTGATGAGTGATTTCACCCTGCAGGTGGACCAGCACAAGTACCTGCCACTCGGGGGCAGGGAGGTGCACGCCATCCTCACGGTCACGGGCACGGTCGCCCAGGCGCCGCCCACGGAGGCCGCCGAAGTGATCATCATTGACACCTCGGGGTCGATGACCGGCGGCAAGATCAGGGAGGCCAGGCAGGCGGCGAAGGCCGCCGTGGACGCCCTGCGCGAGGGCGTGGAGTTCGCGGTGATCGCGGGCGACACCTCGGCGCGCATGGTCTACCCGAGGGGACGGAAGCTGGCCAAGGTCGGCCAGAGCACCAGGGACAACGCCAAGAAGGCCATCGACTCCCTCGACGCCAACGGCGGCACCTCGATCGGACAGTGGCTGCTGCTGGCCTGCGACCTGCTGGAGAGCAGGCCGGGCGCGATCAGGCACGCGCTGCTCATGACCGACGGCCAGAACAACGAGGGCGAGGACGCGTTCGCCAGGGCGCTGAAGAAGTGCGAGGGCAGGTTCGTCTGTGACAGCCTCGGCGTCGGCGACGACTGGGTGCCCGACGAGCTGCGCAAGGTCTCCAACGCGCTGCTCGGCGCCTTCGACTTCGTGCGCGACCAGAAGGACCTGGCGGAGTTCTTCACCAGGATCACCGAGGCGTCGATGGGCAAGACCGTCGCCGAGCTGGCGCTGCGGGTCTGGATCCCGAAGGACGCCACGCTGAAGTACATCAGGCAGGTCTCCCCCACGCTGCTCGACCTGAGCGGCAAGCGCACCCCGTTCAACCCGCTGACGGGCGACTACCCGACAGGGTCGTGGGGCGCGGAGGAGCGGGAGTACCACCTGTGCGTCGAGGTGCCCACCGCCGCGCCGGGCCAGGAGATCAGAGCGGCGTGGGTCAAGCTCGTACGGCCGGACACCGGCGACGTCCACGCCAGCGGCAACGTCCTGGCGCACTGGACCGAGGACCTCGCCCTCTCGACGCGCATCAACAGGAAGGTCGCGCACTACACCGGGCAGGCCGAGCTGCACGAGCTGATCCAGGAGGGGCTGAGCGCGAGGGCGGCGGGAGACACGGCGACGGCGACCGCCCGCCTGGCCAAGGCCAAGCAGCTGGCGGACTCCTCGGGGCGCGAGGACACCGCCAGGCTGCTGGAGAAGGTGGTGGAGATCGACCCGGGCACGGGCACGGCGCGGCTGCGCAGGAACGTGGAGAAGGCCGACGAGATCGAGCTGGACACCGGGTCGACCCGGACGAGCCAGCTGCGGCAGGAGAGCTGAGATGACGCTGACCTGCCCTCAGGGGCACTCGTCTGACGACGAGGAGTACTGCGACGTCTGCGGCACCCCCATGCCCCAGACCCTCGCCACCTCCGGCCCTTCCCCCGGGCCCGGAGGATCGACCGGCTCCCCCGGCTCCTCGGGGATGCCCGCCCCCTCCGGCACGGCCGGATCCTCCGGCTCCGCGAACCCCTCCGGCACGGGCTCTTCCGGCGCGGCCGGCTCCTCCGGAATGTCGGGCTCGGGCGGGCCGGGTTCTTCCGGCTCCTCCGCGGGCCCCGACGCCGCCGACGACGTCTGCCCGATCTGC
This sequence comes from Nonomuraea roseola, assembly GCF_039535395.1. Lineage (NCBI taxonomy): Bacteria > Bacillati > Actinomycetota > Actinomycetes > Streptosporangiales > Streptosporangiaceae > Nonomuraea > Nonomuraea roseola. The sequence continues at coordinate 5,168,285 of NZ_BAAAXC010000015.1, read as the reverse complement.
CAGACCCCCCGATCCGGACGGTTCTGCGAGGTCGACGGGCACGACTTCGAGGCCCCTCCACTCGACCCCGTCGCCCCCGCCCTGTGGGAAGCCGTGGTCGAGGCCGATCGCGCCTATTACGACGAGGTCATCGCCCAGGACGGGCCGGACGCCGGCGCCGTGGTCTTCCCTCCCTACTGCCCCGAGCGCTCCTTCCCGCTGGTCGGACGGCAGATGCGCATCGGCAGGAGCAGCAGGTCCCGCAACTCCTACGCCGAGATCGACCTGGGCAGGCCGCCCGCCGACCCTGGGATCTCGCACCTGCACGCCGTCCTCATGGCTCAGCGGGACGGCACGTGGTCGCTCGTCGACCCAGGCTCGGCCAACGGGACCATGGTCAACGGCAAGCCCCTCCAGGTGAACGTCCCCGTGCAGGTCCGTGAGGGAGACCGCATCCACCTCGGCGCGTGGACGGTCATCACGCTGCGCGAGAGCGCGCCATGATGTTCCTCGCCCGCCGTACGGTGCCGGGACGGATCAAGGTGATCTCCTCGGTCACCGTCGCCGCCCTCGGCCTGCTCTTCGCCACCCTCGCGTACGGCACCGCCGCCGCCCGCGAGGGCCTGCGGGTGATCGGACACGACGCGGGACCACAGGTGGTGGCGACCGCGGGGCTGTATCTGGGGCTGAGCGACATGGACGCCCAGGTCGCCACCGCACTGCTGCTCGGCGACCGGCGGCAGGACGCGCTGGCCCGCTACGAGAAGCGACGCGCCGAGGTGGGGAGCGCGCTCCTGCAAGCCCACACCCTGGCGGGCTCCGACGCCGCCGAGCGCCGCACGATCTCCTCCGTGCTGGAGGGGCTCGGCCGCTACGAACGCCTGGCCTCCGAAGCCCTGCTGCTCAGCACCCTGCCCACCCCCGGCTCCCCTGGCCCCGCCTCCCCTTCCGGTGGGGTCGTCCCCGGATCCACCACGCCGGGAACGATCGCGTCGGACGACAGGGCGCTGGAGGCCTATCGCCAGGCGACGGATCTCATGACCCGCGAACTGCTCCCCCAGGCCTACAACCTCACGCTGGAGAGCGGGACCATCGTCAGGCACGCCTACGAGGAGGGCCACTCCACCGTCGTCGCCGTACGGCTGGTCGCCCTGCTCTGCGGCGCGCTGGCGCTCGGCTGCCTGATCTGGCTGCAGATCTACCTCGCCCGCAGCTTCCGCAGGGTCTTCGGCCTGGCGCTCCTGGGCGCGACCGTCGCCACCGCGGCGTGCGGCATCGCGGGAGCGGTCATCATGGAACGCGAGGCGGCATCCCTCGCCACCGCCAAGCGCGACGGCTTCGACTCGGTGCTCACCCTGGCCAGGGCGCGGGCGATCAGCAACAGCCTGCACGCCGACCAGAGCCGCTACCTGCTCGACCGCGTGCGCGCCGACACCTACCAGCACACCTTCTTCGACAAGTCGCAGTCACTGGTCTATCTCCCCGCCAAGAACCTGTCCGACTACCAGCGCGCCGTCGCCTCTCTCAAGAACGACCGTTTCCTCGGCATGCTGGAGAGAAGGGACGTCGCGGCCGCCTGGCGGCGCTTCCAGGAGGCCGACCGTTCGCTGCGCGCCAAGTCCGGCGCGTCGGCGACGTCGGCTCTGACCGGTCCCGTGCGTTCGGCCTTCGACGCCTACGACGCGACCCTCGTGAGGCTGGCCGAGCAGCACCAGGCCGCGTTCGCGAGGGCGATCGCGGCCGGCGAGGGCGGGTTGAGCGGCCTGTGGACGCTGATCCCCGCGGGGCTCGTCGTCATCACGGGCGGCGTGCTGGCCGGTGTGTGGCCCAGGCTGAAGGAGTACCGATGACGGGGCGCGCCCTCACCAACAGGCGTGTCGCCAGAGTCTCCGGGAGACGTCCGGCGTTCCTCGCCAGGGCTTCCAGCAGGCGGTCCGGCGTTCTCGCGACGTCCCATGGCGGCGGGCTCGCTCGATCAGGAAGGAGTGCCCGTGACAGGCATGCGGAGTAACCGGTTCACCGCGCCGTTCGTGATGGGGCTGGTCGCCTGCCTGACCGCTCTCCTGGCGGCCGGTGGGTGCGGCGCGGGCGAGGCCTCCTCGATCGTCGGCAAGGAGACGCTGGTCATCGGCGTCAGGCCGGACCTGCCCGCCCTCGGCCTTCGCACGGGGGACGGCAGGTTCGAGGGTTTCGACGTGGACGTGGCCACCTACGTGGCGGGCAAGCTCGGCGCCACGGCCAGGTTCGTCCCCGCGCTGGCGGCCGACAGGGAGAAGCTGCTGCTGTCGGGGCAGGCCGACCTCGTGCTCGCCACCTTCTCCATCACCCAGGAGCGCAAGACCAGAGTGGCTTTCGCGGGCCCCTACCACCTGTCGTACCAGGACATCCTGGTGCGGGAGGGCACCTCGGGCATCGCGAACGTGCGCGATCTCAAGGGGCGGCGCATCTGCGAGGTGCAGGGGTCGAACGCCGCCCAGCGCGTGGTCGACGAGCGGCAGATCGACGCGTCGGTGGTGCCGGTGGCGACCTACGACGAGTGCATGTCCATGCTGAAGTCGGGCCGGATCGACGCGATCACCACCAACGACGTGATCCTCGCCGGGTTGGCCGCGCGTGAGCGTGGCGGCGTGCGCCTGGTGAACACCCAGTTCAACGAGCAGCGCACGGGGGTGGGCATGCGGCGCGGCGACGTGGAGGGGTGCGAGCGGGTCAACAGAGCGATCACCGACATGTACCAGGACGGCACGGCGGCCAGGCTGCTCGGCAAGTGGTTCGGCACGTCGGGCCTGACGCTCGGCAAGGTGACGGTGCCCCAGTTCGAGGGCTGCTCCTAACCACAAGGGCCGCTCCTGGCTTCGAGGGCCGCTCCAAGCTTCGAGGGCGGCTCCAAGCTTCGGGGGCCGCTCCTAGCGGCGCGTGGCCGAGAGGTAGATGCGCCGCGTGGGGATCTCGTCGTCGTAGGCCCCACGGGTGGTGAGCTCCTCGACATGGAACCCGGCCGCCTCGGCCGCGTGACGAAGTTCGTGGTCGGTGAATTCCGCCCAGTAGACCCGGAGGTCGCTTCCCAGCGGATCGTCGATGACCCCGTCGCTGGTGCCCTCCTTCGCCACGACCAGGAGGTGACCTCCCGGACGGATCACCGCTGCCCACGATGCGAGGGTGCCGGCCAGTCCCCTCTTCGGCTGGTCGTGGAGCGAGTAGTACGAGACCAGCCCGTCGAGCAGGTCACCAGGCGTGAGCGGCTTGATGTCCCGCTGGTCCATCACCTCGAACCGGCACCCGGGCCGCTCACGTCTGGCCAGCTCGACACAGCGAGGAGACAGGTCGATCCCCAGCACGTCGAGACCGCGCTCCGCGAGCATCGCTGTCACGTGACCGCAGGGTCCGCAGCCCGCGTCGCAGACTCTGCCCCCTTCGCCGACTCGCCCGGCGAACTCGGCGAGAACCTCCTGGTCGAACGGCTTGCCGTCCAACTCGTGGCGGAAGAGCTCCAGGTAGCGATCGGCACGCGCGTCCCACACACGGACGACGTCGAGAGCGCTGCCGGATTCGGGGGAAGGCGAGAGCACATCGGTCATTTCGACATCGTAGTGCCGAGGACCGTCCGGCCTCTGACCCACAAGTTCCCATCCGGGGGAGCCTCGGGCGTACGGGCCTGCGGGTCTCGAGGATCCGGCGGCCGGCGCCGAGAGGGCGGGTGGACAGGCCCCCTGACAACATCAGGGGGCCTGTCCCTGGTCAGTCCAGGTAGTCGCGCAGCATCTGCGCGCGGGTCGGGTGACGTAGCTTGGCGAGCGTCTTCGACTCGATCTGCCTGATCCGCTCCCTCGTCACCCCGAACTCCCTGCCGACCTCCTCCAGCGTGCGCGGGTGCCCGTCGGCCAGGCCGAAGCGCAGCTGGATGATGCGCTGCTCCCGATCCGACAGCGTGGCGAGGATGTCGTCGAGCTGGTCCTGCAGCATGATGAACGCGGCCGCCTCCATCGGCACCACCGCGTCCGCGTCCTCGATGAAGTCACCGAGGTCGGAGTCCTCCTCGCCGATGGGCGACTGCAGGGACACCGGCTCCTGGGCGATCCGCTGGATCTCCACCACGCGGTCGACCGGGAGATCCATCTCGAGCGCGATCTCCTCGGGCGCGGGCTCACGGCCCAGGTCCTGGTGGAGCTGGCGCTGCACCCGGACCAGTTTGTTGATCGTTTCGACCATGTGCACGGGAATGCGAATCGTGCGCGCCTGGTCGGCAATGGCACGAGTGATCGCCTGACGAATCCACCACGTGGCATAGGTGGAGAACTTGTAACCCTTGGTGTAGTCGAATTTCTCAACCGCGCGGATGAGACCGAGATTGCCCTCCTGGATCAGGTCGAGGAACAGCATGCCGCGCCCGACATACCGTTTGGCTATCGAGACCACCAGTCGGAGGTTGGCCTCGATCAGGCGCTGCTTGGCCCTGGTGCCCTGCCAGACCAGCTCCCTGAACTCGGGGAAGGCGAGCCTGGACACCCCTGCGGCCAGCTTGTCCTCGGCGAACAGCCCTGCCTCGATGGACTTGGCGAGTTCGACCTCCTCCTCTGCCGTGAGCAGCGGGACCCGGCCGATCTCGCGTAGATAGATGCGGACCAGATCGCTGGTCGGCGCACGTTTGCCTACGTCCTCCTCATCGGGGCGGGCGGGCTCCTCGTCGCCCTGCGGCTCGAGAACCTCCACCCCGTTCTCGGCGAGCATCCGCACAACGCGCTCCAGCGCGTCGGACGGCAGCTCGGAGCGGTCAAGCGCGGCGGCTACGTCATCGACGGTTACGCTTCCGCGCTCTCTTCCTTTCGCGACGAGGTCCGCCACCTGGTCAACGGATGGCGGGCCACTTGGCAGCACCGATGCACCCACGGGACACAGTCTGCAGTATTGCTTCCATAAAATGGCAGACCCATTTTTGTCACTTGAGGTAAGACCTGCATCATTACCAAACCGAGATCTTTTATGTGTTTGGCCGGAGTTTGATCAGGAAAGAAAAGTCAATTACGCGATCGAGTTTGTCAGCGACGACGCCGAACGCGCCTTTTCGCTGCGCCTGACTTCCCGCCGCGCGCTCGCGCAGGACCCTGCGCTGCTGCTCGGGTGCGCCTAGCTTCCCGCGGCGCGGTCGCGCAGGACCCTGCGCTGCTGCTCGGGTGCGCCTAGCTTCCCGCGGCGCGGTCGCGCAGGACCCTGCGCTGCTGCTCGAGCGCCACCAGCTCTCCGAAGAGCTTGTTGTACTCGGCCTGCTCCTCCACCGGGTTGAGCCGCTGCATGCGCGTCTTGACCTGACTGATCGCCCTGTCGACAGAGACCGCCTCGATGGCGGCCAGCATGGCGGCGCCGTAGCGCTGCTCGATCTCGGCGTCGGCCTGGATCGGCTCCACGGCGAACCTGGTGATCAGCCCGCGCGCCACCTCGTCGGGGGCGTGCTCGATGAGCCTGTCGACCCACTGCCTGCCGCCGTGGCCACCGGCGGAGGTGCCGCCCGCCGCCGCGATGACGGTGTGGACGGTGACGTGGTCGGGGGTGGTGAAGGCCCGGCTCTCCAGCGTGTCGAAGCGGGGGCCCAGCAGGGCGGGACGCTGCACGGCCAGCTTGAGCAACTCGCCCTCCACCCTGACGTGGGGGTCGATCGGCGCCGCCTTGGGCGCGCGCCGAGGACGGCCCGCCTGGGCGCCGCCCACCTCGGCGATGCGCTGGATGACGAACCGCTCGTCCATGAAGCCGAGCCAGCGGTCGAGGTCGATCGCGTAGCGCTTGCGCAGGCCTGAGTCCTTGATGCCGGCCACGATCGGCGCCGCCGCGTCGAGCGCGGCGATCTTGCCCTCGTTGGTGCGCAGGTCGTAACGGGAGATCGTGCTGCGGATGGCGAACTGGAACAGCGGCTCGCGGCTGGCCACCAGGTCGCGCACCGCCGCGTCGCCCTGCTTGACGCGCAGGTCGCACGGGTCGAGCCCGTCGGCCTGGACGGCGACGTAGGTCTGCGTGACGAACTTCTGCTCGTCGGCGAAGGCCCGCAGCGCCGCCTTCTGGCCCGCCGCGTCGCCGTCGAAGGTGAAGATCACCTCGCCGGTCGTCGAGGACTGGTCGAGCAGGAAGCGGCGGAGCATCTTGATGTGCTCCTCGCCGAAGGAGGTGCCGCAGGTCGCCACCGCCGTCGGCACGCCCGCCAGATGGCAGGCCATGACGTCGGTGTAGCCCTCGACGATCACGGCCTGGGAGCGCTTGGAGATCTCGCGCTTGGCCAGGTCGATGCCGTAGAGGACCTGCGACTTCTTGTAGAGCGGGGATTCGGGGGTGTTGAGGTATTTGGGGCCCTCGTCGGTGTCGAGGAGCTTGCGCGCGCCGAACCCGATGACATCGCCCGTCGCGTCGCGGATCGGCCACATCAGCCGCCCTCGGAAGCGATCCATGGGGCCGCGCCTGCCCTCCTTGGCCAGGCCGCCCTTGACGATCTCCTGCGCGGTGAAGCCCTTGCCGAGCAGGTGGCGGGTCAGCGCCTCCCACTCGTTGGGCGCGTAGCCCACGCCGAACAGCTCGGCGTCGGCCCGCTCGAAGCCGCGCTCGGACAGGAACCTGCGGCCGGGGGCGGCCTCGGGGGCGAACAGCCGCTCGACGTAGAACTCGGCCGCCACCCTGTGCGCCTCGAGCAACCTGGCCCGCTCGCCCTGGTCGCGCTTGGGGACGTAGCCGCCCTGCTCGTACTGCAGCTGGATGCCGGCCCGCTGGGCCAGCCGTTCGACGGACTCGTGGAAGGACAGGTGCTCGATCTTCTCGACGAAGGTGATGACGTCGCCGCCCTCGCCGCAGCCGAAGCAGAAGTACATCCCGCGTTCGGGCGTGACGTTGAACGACGGGCTCTTCTCGTCGTGGAAGGGGCACAGGCCCTTGAGGTTGCCGCCGCCGGCGTTGCGCAGCTGGATGTGCTCGCCGATGACATCGGCGATCGGGGAGCGCTCACGCACGAGAGCGATGTCGACGTCACGGATCCTGCCTGCCACGCCGCGAGTCTAACGGCGCGCCCCGACAGTTTCCGCCCGCCGCCGGCCGCGGGAGGCCGTCCCTTCCCGCCCGTACGGCAAGCCCCGCCACGCGCCCCCGCCCGGCACGCGGACCCGCCCGTCCAGGGGACGCTCCCCGTGCGCGCGTGGCGGGCGCGGCAACGGCGTCCGTGGCGACGAGAAGCACCGACGGATAACGGCAAAGCGGTCGTGACCACCGTCCCGGTCGGTTACAAAGGTAAAGGTTGTCGTTGGATACGCTGACACAGGTGGAGATCATGCGATCGGGGCGTCTTAGTGCAGTCGTGGTGGGCGCCGTCCTGTTGGCCGGAGGATGCGGGCAGGCCACCGGTGTGGCGGGCGTCAGCATGAGGGCCCCCGCCATGGCGGCCGACCCCAGCGCCGACCCCAGTGGCGACCCCAGTGGCGACCCCAGCGCCGCTCCGAGCGGCACCCCGACGGGCGCCGCGAGCACGCCCGGCACCGAGCACCAGTCGGGGGTCCAGCGGCCCGCCGCCGCCGATCCCGTCAAGGTGCCGCCGCCGAAGGTGTCCAAGTACGACTACGCCTTCCCCGTGAAGGGCTGCAAGACGAACTACCAGCGCAAGCTGCTCATCATCCCGAAGACGACCATCTGGGCCGCCAGGGGCTGCTCGTTCGTCGCCCCTGTCGACGGGGTGATCGACGAGGTGAACATCAACAACCGCTGGAAGCCCTCCACCGACGTGGGCTCCGACCGCGAGGGCAGGTTCGTCTCGATCATCGGCGAGGACGGCGTCCGCTATCTCGGCGGCCACCTCGACTCGGTCACCGAGGGCCTCACGCCGGGCGCGAAGGTGAAGGCGGGACAGGAGCTCGGCAAGGTGGGCAACACGGGCAACGCCCGCGACACCGCCCCGAACCTCTACTTCGCGATCTCGTGGAAGACCGGCCCCGCCTACTGGTGGGTGCGGCGCGGCATGGTCGAGCCGTGGGACTACCTCGACGCGTGGCTGAAGGGCAACCCCACGCTCTCCCCCAAGGAGGAGACGTTCAAGCTGCGCCGCAAGCTCGGCGAGACGCCCGCCTGCACCACGCTGTGCTCCTCCAGGTCCGCCTCCTCTCCTCCTCAGGAGGAGGAGAAGGAGAAGGAGCGCAAGAAGAAGCCGAGCACTCCCACGCAGACGCCGACCCCGCCGCCGCTCAACGACACGGGCACGCTGTAGGAGGGCGCTCAGTCCTGTGGTGGGGGCAGCGGCCCGCCCGAGCGGATGAGCCGCTGGATGTCGTCGACGACGTCCCAGACGTTGACGTTCATCCCGGCGATCACCCTGCCCTCGCGCAGCCAGTAGGCGATGAACTCCAGCTCCTCGCCCCTGGTGACGACCTGGTCGTAGCCCGTGGTGTCGCCGCTGAACTCCATGCCGAGGTCGAACTGGTCGGTGTAGAAGTACGGCACGCGGTCGTAGACGACCTCCTGCCCGAGCATCGACCTGGCCGCCGCGGGGCCGCCGTTGAGCGCGTTGGCCCAGTGCTCGACGCGCAGCCGCCTGCCGTAGAGGGGGTTGTAGGACTCCGCGACGTCTCCCGCGGCGTAGACGTCGGGGTGGGAGGTGCGCAGCGCGGCGTCGGTGAGGATGCCGTCGCCCACCTCGAGCCCCGCCTCGCGGGCCAGGCTCACGTTGGGGGCGGCGCCGACGCCCGCGACGACCAGGTCGGCGGGCAACCGCTCGCCCGTGCCGAGCCGTACGCCGTCCGCTTCGACCTCCTCGGCGGAGACACCGAGCCGCAGGTCCACGCCGTGGCGGCGGTGGACGTTCGCGAAGACTTCGCCCAGCTCGGGGCCGAGCACCCTGTGCAGCGGGGTGGGCTCGGGTTCGACGACGGTGACCTCGCAGCCCGCCTCCCGCGCCGCCGCGGCGCTCTCCAGCCCGATCCAGCCCGCGCCGATGATCACCACTCTGCCGCCCGCGGCGAAGCCCGCCTTGAGCGCCTCGCTGTCGGCCACGGTCCGCAGCGTGTACGCCTGGCCCGGCAGGGTGCGGGGGCTGGCGCCGGTGGTGATGAGGAGCTTGTCGTACGACATGCGTGAGCCGTCGTCGAGCGCGACCTCGTGCGCGTCCAGCGCGATGCCGGTGACGGTGACCCCGAGCCGCAGGTCGATCTCCTGGTCGGCGTACCAGTAGGGCGGATGGACGAAGATCTTCTCCCGCTCGCTCCTGCCCTGCAGGTAGCCCTTGGAGAGCGGGGGCCGCTCGTAGGGCCGCTCCTCCTCGGCTCCGATGAGCACGACCTCGCCGTCGAAGCCCTCTTCCCGCAGCGTCTGCGCGGCCTTGGCTCCTGCGAGCCCCGCGCCGACGATCACAAAGGTTGCCATGTTCGGAGTATCGTCCCTCGCGGTCGCGGAGGCGGGCCGACTCTCGGAACCACCCGTCAAGGACCCGGGCTCAGTGGGTCAGCGGGAGAGGCGGCGGTGCCAGGCGACGGCCGAGGTGTCGGTGAGCGAGGCGATCTGGTCGATCACCACGCGCACCCTGGCGGCGTCGTTCTCCGCGCCGGTGAAGGCGGGTCTGAAGGCGGGTTCGAGCGTGTGGGGCGCGCCGAGCGTGATGAGCGAGGCCAGCTCCGAGATCAGCTCGCGCTGCCTGGCCTGGTTGGCGTGGTGGTCGTCGGTGGTCATGACGTAGTGCGCGGTGACGCCCTTGAGCAGCGCGCACTCCAGCCGCGTCGCCCGCGGCACGACGAGGTCGGCGTGATGGCGGTAGCCGAAGGCCTCCTTGGTCGCGGCCTCGGCCGACCGGCAGAAGCGGCCGATGAGGCCGCTGGTCAGGGCCTTGAGCCCGGCCAGGTCGGCGAGCGTGGCCTCGAAGCGGCGGGGCCAGAGCGGGAAGTCCAGCAGCCGGTCGAAGGCCTGCTCGAGCTCGGCGCAGGTGGCGTCGGGAACGTACCAGGTGCGGGTCAGCTCGCAGACGGCCTCGCGCTCGGTCGGCGAGTGCAGCGCCCCAGGGGTGACGTGGCCCGAGTGGAGCGCGTCCTCCAGGTCGTGGACGGAGTAGGCGACGTCGTCGGCCCAGTCCATGATCTGCGCCTCGAAGCTCACCCGCTTGCTGGGCGCGCCGTCCCTGATCCACTCGAAGACGGGCAGGTCGTCGTCGTAGACGCCGAACTTGCCCGCGCCCGCGCGCGGCCACGGATACTTCACCGAGGCGTCGAGCGAGGCCCTGGTGAGGTTGAGACCCGCGCTGCCGCCCTCGCCCGTCAGCACCTTGGCCTCGAGTCTGGTGAGCAGCCGCAGGCTCTGCGCGTTGCCCTCGAAGCCGCCGCACGAGGCGGCCAGCTCGTCCAGCGCGCTCTCGCCGTTGTGTCCGAAGGGCGGGTGGCCGAGGTCGTGGGCCAGGCAGGCGGTCTCGACCAGGTCGGGGTCGACGCCGAGCGTGGCGCCCATCTCCCTGCCGACCTGGGCGCACTCCAGGGAGTGGGTGAGCCTGGTGCGCGGGATGTGCTGGCCGACCCCGAGGGTCTCCGCGGGCCCTACCACCTGGGTCTTGGCCGCCAGCCTGCGCAGGGCGGAGCTGTGGAGCACCCTGGCCCTGTCGCGCTCGAACGCGCCCCTGTCGGGGTTGCCGAGCGGCTCGGGAACCCATCGTTCCTGGTCATGGTCGCTGTATTGGCCCATAAGTGCTGTGAGTGTACCCATCCGCACCGAAGGCTCACTGCAGCTGGCTGTAGCACCGTCTCTGCAGGTGGCCGGATTCTGCTTTCCTGATCCGTTTTCTAACGTCGTGGTCATGAGATTTCGGATGAAGAGGCGGCACTCGTGAGCGACGTCGTCACCCTTGAGCGGGTCACCAGGTCGTACGGGAGCGTCACCGCGCTCGACGAGGTCTCGCTCGGCTTTCCCCGTGGCAGGTTCGTGGCCGTGATGGGCCCTTCGGGCTCGGGCAAGAGCACGCTGCTGCAGTGCGCCGCCGCGCTGGACACCCCGACGTCCGGCACGGTCAGGATCGGCGGCGTGACCGTCAGCGGGCTGAACGAGACCAGGCGCACGGAGGTGCGCAGGAAGCATGTCGGCTTCGTCTTCCAGTCCTACAACCTGCTGCCCTCCATCACCGTCGAGGAGAACCTCACCCTGCCGCTGCGGCTGGCGGGCGTCCGCCCCGACAGGGCGTGGCTGTCGGAGCTGGTCGAGAGGGTGGGGCTCGGAGGGCGGCTGCGCCACAGGCCCGCCGAGCTGTCCGGCGGGCAGCAGCAGCGCGCCGCGCTCGTCCGCGCGCTGGCCGCCAGGCCCGACGTCGTCTTCGCCGACGAGCCCACGGGGGCGCTCGACCTGCGCAGCGCGGCGGAGGTTCTGGGGCTGCTGCGCGAACTGGTCGACGAGCTGGGCCAGACGGTGATCATGGTGACCCACGATCCCGCCGCCGCGGCGCGGGCACACGAGACGCTGGTGATGGCCGACGGCAGGGTGGTGGATCTGCTGTCCGCGCCCGCCCCCGAGGAGCTGGCGGTACGGCTGACGCGACTGAACGGAGCGCTGACGTGATCAGGACGGCGCTGGCCATGTCGGGCCTCGGCGGCCTCGTCGTGGCCTTCTTCGCGGTCTTCGGCGGGATGGCGCTGGTGACGGGGACCGGCGTGATCGTCGAGTCGGGCCTGCGGTCGCAGGTGAGCTCGACGCGGCTCACCGGGGCCGACGTGGTGGTCTCCGCCCGGCAGCTGGTCCCGAGGAAGGAGGACCTGCCGGTGGCGCTCCCCGAACGCGCCACGCTCCCCGCGTCGGTCGTGGACAGGCTGTCGCGGCTGCCCGGCGTCGAGTCCGCCGTGGGCGACCTGAGCTTCCCCGCCGCAGTCGTTCCAGGGAGGCCGAGCACTTCCGGTGATGTCGTCCCCGGGACGGGCGGGCGTACCGGCCCTGCCGATCCGGCGGCGGCGGGGCACGGGTGGTCGTCGCTGGCGCTTTCGGGCGGCAGGGCGGTCGAGGGCGCCCCTCCGAGGCGGGACGGCGAGCTGGCGATGGCGGGCGCGCGCGTCGGGCAGGAGGTAGAGGTGATCGCGGGCGGCCGTCCTGGCCGCTACCGGGTGACGGCCGTGATCGACGCGCCCGGCCTGTACTTCGCCGACTCCACCGCCGCCAAGCTGTCGGGAAGGAGCGGCAGGGTCGATCTCGTGGCGCTCCGCGCCGAGCGGGGCGTCACCGCGCAGGCCGTGGCGGCCGAGGCGGAGCGGCTGCTCGGAGACCGCTACGTGATCTCCACCGGTGGCGCGAGGGGCGACGCCGAACGGCCCGGCACCGCCGCCGCGCGCGGCATGCTCATCGCGCTGCCCGCCTCGATCGGCGGCATCAGCCTGATCACGGTCGGGTTCGTGATCGGCGGAGGACTGTCGCTCTCGGTCAACAGGCAGCGCCGCGACCTCGCGCTGCTGCGCGCGGCGGGCGCCACGCCCCGCCAGGTCAGGCGGCTGGTCGCGGTCCAGGGCTGCGTGGCGGCGCTGGCCGCGCTGCCGCCCGGCGCCGCGCTCGGCTACTACCTGGCCGCCCGCCTGGGCGAGCTGCTGGAGGGCACGGGGGCGCTGCCGCCCGACCTGCCCCTGACCTACGGCCCGCTGCCCGCCGTTGCCGCCGCCGTCCTGCTGTTCGGCGTGGTCAGGCTCGCGGCGTGGACCGCCTCGCTGAAGGCGTCGCGGATGCCGCCCGTCTCGGCCGTCGCCGAGTCGAAGGCCGAGCCCCGCGGGCCGTCCAGGGTGCGGACGGGGGGCGGCCTGCTGCTCATGCTGGTCGCGCTGGGGCTGTCGGCCACGCCGCTGCTGGTCCGCGGCGAGATCGCCGGGCTCGGCCCCGCCACCGCCGCCCTGCTCGCGATCGTCGGGCTCGCCTTGGCGGGGCCCATGCTGGTGCAATCCGCCATGGGGGCGCTGGCGCGGCGGCTGCCGTCCGGGCTGTCGGCGCCCCTGTGGCTGGCGGTCACCAACACTCACGGCTACGCGCTCAGGACGGCGGGCGCCGTCGCCGCTCTCGGCATGATGGTCACGCTCGGGCTGAGTGTCGTGCTGACCCAGACCACGATCAGCCAGGCCAAGGCGGACGAGGTGAACGCGGGCCTGGCCGACGTCGCCTCGGTCTCCGCGCCGAGACTGGGGGGCGTCCCGCACGGCCTGCTCGACGACGTGCGCGCCCTTCCCGGAGTCGCGGCCGCCGCCCCCGCCTCGACGACCACGGTGCTGACCCGCTCGCTGGCCGTGGGCGACGAGCCCGGCCTGCACGCCAGGACCGCCATGGTCCTGGGTCCCGAGGCCGGGGGCGTCGTCGACCTCGGCGTGGTCGAGGGCAGCTTGGGCGAGCTCGAGGGCGACACCGTCGCGCTCGACGCCGGCCTGGGCGAGGTCGGCGAGCGGCTCGACCTCCTCATGGGGGACGGCACGCCGGTGCGGGCGCGCGTGGTCGCGACGTACTCGCGGGCGCTCGGCTTCGGCGCGCTGGTGCTCTCGCGCGACCTGGCCGCGGGACACACGACCACGGGCCTCGACGCGGAGATCCTGGTACGGCCCGCCACGGCCGACCTCTCCTCTCTGGCCACGACCTGGCCTGGAGCGGAGGTGTCGCAGCGGGCGGCCGCCTCGATCGCGGACGCGGACGCCACGCAGGGACTGGTGAACATCGCGGTGCTCGCCGTGCTGATCGGTTATGTGCTGGTGTCGGTCGCCAACCGGCTGGTGGCCACGACCACGGGCAGGGTCGAGGAACTGGTGGCGCTACGGCGGCTGGGCGCGACGCCCGGTCAGGTCAGGCGGATGCTGCGCTGGGAGTCGCTGGTCATCGCGCTCGCCGCCTGCGCCGCGGGGCTGGTGCTCGCGGGCGTGCCGCTGGTCATGCTGAGCGTCGGATTCCTCGGCAGGCCATGGCCCGCGGGCCCGCTGTGGCTGGTGCCCGCGAGCGTGCTCGTGGTCGCCCTGGTGGTGTGGGCCGCGGTCAACCTTCCGGTCAGAAGGCGGCATCTCGCCCTATAAGGTCATCGGCGTGACCACCGCGTTCCGTGCCGTGCTGGCCTTCACCCTCCTTGCCGGCTTCTACGTGCTCGTCGGCCTGATCCTGGCCGCCGCCATCTTCTTCGACGTCCTGCTGTTCGTCGACTTCCACGCCAGGGGCGTCCAGATCGCGATCGTGCTCACGCTCGCGGCGGGCGCGCTGGTGCGGGCGCTGTGGATGGTCAGCCGCAGGAGCCAGGGCGAGGAGCCCGGGCTGGCGGTCGGCAGGGAGCAGGAGCCCGAGCTGTGGCGGACGGTCGAGGAGCTGGCGCAGCGGGTCAAGACGGCCCCGCCCGACGAGATCAGGCTGGTCGCGGAGGTCAACGCCGCCGTCGCGGAGGACACCCGCTTCCTCGGCCTGTCGTCGTCGAAGCGGCGCATGTACATCGGGCTGCCGCTGCTCCAGACGCTCACGCTGGACGAGGCGCGGGCGGTGCTCGGGCACGAACTCGGCCACTACTCCGGCGCGCACACCCGCCTCGGCGCGCCGGTCTACCGGGGCAGGGTCGCGCTGATCGCGACCGTGCAGGGGCTCGGCAACCACCCCTTCATCCGGCGGCTGTTCCTCGCCTACACCAAGCTCTACCTGCGCGTCTCCCAGGCGGTGTCGCGACGGCAGGAGCTGGAGGCCGACTCCTTCGCCGTCGCGATCGCCGGGCGGGCGGCGATGTCGAACGCGCTCACCAAGGTCCGCGACACGGCGCGGGCCTGGCACCTGTTCACCGAGGACTACCTGTCGATGACCGGCATCGCCGGCAACAGGCCCGCCTCGGTCTTCGGCGGGTTCCGCGCCCTGGTCGGCGACCCCGTGCGACAGGCCGAGCTGGCCAGGCTCGCCGAGCAGCCTGAGGAGAGCTCGCCGTACGACTCGCACCCGAGCCTGGGCGAGCGCCTGGCCGCGATCGCGCTGCTGCCCGAGCCCCCGCACGTCCCCGACCCTCGCCCCGCCACGGTGCTGCTGCGCGACGCCTCGGTCGCCGCACACGCCCTCGAGCAGTCTTTCTGGACCCAGGAGGCGCTGGCCATGCGGCCGGTGTCCTGGGAGGACCTGGTGGCGCGTGGGATGTACACGGCGGTGAACGAGGAGGCGCTGCGCGACCTGGCCGTGGCGGGGCAGCGGGTGATGGGGGCCGCGCGGCCGTACCTCGACGCCGCCTTCGAGGCGCTGGCGCGCGGTCAGCGGGCCGCGCTGGAGGGCGAGCTGCGCGGGCTCGGCTGGGAGCCCTCGGAGAAGCTGCTCGCGTCGGTGCTCGGCAGGGCGCTGGAGGCGACGCTCATCCAGCACGACCAGGCGCGATGGGCGTTGTCGTGGTCGGGGCCCGCCAGGCTGCTGTTCGAGGACGGCGAGGAGGTGCTGGTGGCCGACTACGCCGCCCAGGTCGTCGCCGACCCTTCGGGCGTGCAGGGCATGCGCTCGTGGCTGGCGGGCCTGGGTGTGAAGCCCGACTTCGTGCCGGCCTGACAAGCGCCGGACCCCCGAGCAGGCCGGGGGTCCGGGCGCGACGGTCAGCGGGTGTCGGAGGCACTCTCCTGGAGGGCGGCGCGGGCCGCCTCCAGGCGGGCGACGGGAACCCTGAACGGCGAGCACGACACGTAGTCGAGCCCGGCCTCGTGGCAGAAGTGGACCGAGTCGGGATCGCCGCCGTGCTCGCCGCAGATGCCGAGCTTGAGGTCGGGCCTGGCCTTCCTGCCCTCCTCCGCCGCGATCCTGACCAGGCGGCCGACGCCGTCCCTGTCGAGGGTCTCGAACGGGGAGACGCCGAAGATGCCAAGCTCCAGGTAGCGGGAGAAGAAGGCGGCCTCGACGTCGTCGCGGGAGAAGCCCCACGCCATCTGCGTCAGGTCGTTGGTGCCGAAGGAGAAGAACTGCGCGGCCTCGGCGATCTGTCCCGCCGTGAGCGCGGCCCTGGGTGTCTCGATCATGGTGCCGACGAGCGCGTCGACGCCGACCTCGGCCAGGATGCCGACCGCCTCCTCGCGTACCGCCTCCAGCTCCTGTACGGCGGCGACCAGCGGGATCATGATCTCGGGCCTGGCGCCCCGAACCTCGCGGGCGGCCTCGGCGATGGCCCTGACCTGCATGGCGAACAGGCCGGGGATGACCAGGCCGAGCCGTACGCCCCTGAGGCCGAGCATCGGGTTCTGCTCGTGCAGCCGCTTGACGGCGACCAGCAGGGCGCGCTCCTTGTCCGAGGCGTCGCCCTTGGCCACCTTCACCGACAGCTCCACCAGGTCGGGAAGGAACTCGTGCAGCGGCGGGTCGATGAGCCTGAT
This sequence comes from Nonomuraea roseola, assembly GCF_039535395.1. NCBI lineage: Bacteria > Bacillati > Actinomycetota > Actinomycetes > Streptosporangiales > Streptosporangiaceae > Nonomuraea > Nonomuraea roseola. The sequence continues at coordinate 5,152,014 of NZ_BAAAXC010000015.1, read as the reverse complement.
CGTCACCGGCAGGCCGTCCATGGCCTGGAAGATCTCGATGAAGTCGCTCTTCTGGAGGGGTTCGAGCGCGTCGAGGGCGGACTGCCGCTCCTCCTCGGAGGAGGCGAGCACCAGATCCTCGACCAGCTGACGGCGATCGCCGAGGAACATGTGCTCGGTACGGCACAGCCCGATGCCCGCCGCCCCGAAGCGCCTGGCGCGCGCGGAGTCCTCGGCGTTGTCGGCGTTGGCCCGCACGCCGAGCGTGCGCACCTCGTCGGCGTGCTTCATGATCCGGTCCACCGCGCGGACGAGGTCGTCCTGCGGGGCGGCGCCCTCGAAGTACTCGACCACCGCCGAGTCCATGACCGGCACCTCGCCGAGGAAGACCTCGCCCGTGGAGCCGTCGATGGAGATGACGTCGCCCTCGTTGACGGTGACCCCGCCCGGCGCGGTGAAGCTGCGCGAGGAGGTGGAGACCTCCAGCTCCTCGGCCCCGCAGACGCACGTCTTGCCCATGCCGCGCGCGACCACGGCCGCATGCGAGGTCTTGCCGCCGCGCGAGGTCAGCACACCCCTGGCGGCGATCATGCCGGACAGGTCGTCGGGGTTGGTCTCACGCCTGACCAGGATGACGTCTTCGCCCTGCCCGGCCAGCTCGATGGCGCGCTCGGAGGTGAAGACGACCTTGCCCACCGCGGCGCCGGGTGAGGCGTTCATGCCCTTGGTGAGGAGCCTGCGCTCGCCCTCCGAGGAGAAGCGGGGGAACATCAGCTGGGCGAGCTGGTCGCCCGTGATCCTGGTGACCGCCTCGTCGATGCTGATGAGGCCCTGGTCGACCAGCTGGGTGGCGATGCAGAACGCGGCGGCGGCGGTGCGCTTGCCGACCCTGGTCTGCAGCATCCAGAGCTTGCCCCGCTCGATGGTGAACTCGATGTCGCACAGGTCACGGTAGTGGTTCTCGAGCTTCTCCATGATCTGCAGCAGCTCGTCGTAGGAGCGCTTGTCGATGCGCTCGAGCTCCTGCAGCGGGATGGTGTTGCGGATGCCGGCGACGACGTCCTCGCCCTGGGCGTTCTGCAGGTAGTCGCCGTAGAGGCCCTGACGGCCCGAGCCGGGGTCACGGGTGAAGGCCACGCCCGTGCCCGAGTCCTCGCCGAGGTTGCCGAAGACCATGGCCACGATGTTCACCGCGGTGCCCAGGTCGGCGGGGATGCGCTCCTGGCGGCGGTAGAGGATGGCGCGGGGGGCGTTCCACGAGTCGAAGACGGCCATGACGGCCAGGCGCATCTGGTCGCGCGGGTCGGAGGGGAAGTCCTTGCCCGTCTCCGAGCGGACGATGCCCTTGAAGGTCTCGACCAGCGCCTGCAGCTCCTCCGCCGCCAGGTCGGTGTCCTGGCGGGAGCCCTTGAGCGACTCGAGGGCGTGCTCGAACAGGTCGCCGTCGATGCCGAGGACGGTCTTGCCGAACATCTGGATGAGCCTGCGGTAGGAGTCCCAGGCGAAGCGCTCGTTGCCGCCGGCCTGCTTGGCCAGGCCGTGCACGGACTCGTCGTTGAGCCCGATGTTCAGCACCGTCTCCATCATGCCCGGCATCGAGAACTTGGCGCCTGAGCGAACGCTGACCAGCAGCGGGTCGTCGGCCTGGCCGAGCTTCTTGCCCATCGCGGACTCCAGCGCCGCCAGGTGCTCGGCGACCTCCGCCTCGAGCCCGTCAGGGACTGCGCCCTCCGCCAGGTAGTGGCGGCACGCCTGAGAGGTGATCGTGAATCCAGGGGGGACGGGCAGTCCGAGATTGGTCATCTCGGCCAGATTGGCGCCCTTACCTCCGAGAAGATCCTTGAGATCCTTGTTGCCCTCGGTGAAGTCGTAAACGTACTTGGCCACCGCAACTCCTTTGTGAACGCCTCCGTCCCGGACTCTACCGATAAAGACCGACTTGAAACTGCACCCCTCGGTTAAGTCCCTGTTTCGCCAGGTCAAGCCCTATACACCGGTCTAATCCACTGAAATTCAATTGGTTTATACCAATTGGTGTAAACCAATTTCTTGAACCATCGCCATATGCGGCGCACAATCGCGTCATGGCCACCCCCACCCGGCGCGAAAGGCTCCTGGCGGGCTCCGCGCGCGCGGCGACAGGCACGGCGGGCTATCTGGACGACCGGCTGGGCCTCGGCCGCTGGCTCGCGCCGAACCTGCGCAAGCTGTTCCCCGGCCACTGGAGCTTCCTGCTGGGCGAGCTGGCCCTCTACGCGTTCGTGATGCTGCTGCTGACGGGCACGTTCCTGACGCTGTTCTACAAGCCGCACCCCGAAGAGGCGTACGCGTCGGTCGTGGCGATCTCCACGGAGGTGCGCGGCGGCCTGCTGGTACGGCAGCTGCACCACTGGGCCGCGACGGTGTTCGTGCTGTCGATCGTGGCCCACCTGTTCCGCGTCTTCTTCACCGGCGCCTTCCGCAGGCCGCGCGAGCTGACCTGGATGATCGGCGTGACGCTCTTCGCCCTGGTGCTGTTCGAGTCGTTCCTCGGCGTCTCGTTACCCGCCGACCAGCTCGGCGGGACGGGTCTGCGCCAGGCCGACAGCCTGCTGCTGTCGATCCCGCTGGTCGGCACCTACCTGTCGGCGTTCCTGTTCGGCGGGTCCTTCCCCGGCGACGCCGTCCCCCGCCTGTTCGTCGCGCACGTGCTGCTGGTCCCCGGGATTCTGGCCGCGCTGGTGCCGCTGCACGCGCTGGTCCTCACCTGGAGGCAGAAGCACACCGACTTCAGGGGGCCGGGCGTGAGCGGCGTGCCGTTCTTCCCCTCCTTCGTGGTGAAGCAGGGCATCACCTCGCTCGGCACGTTCGCGCTGATCTCCGCGCTGGCCACGCTGGTGATCGTGAACCCCGTCTGGCTGCACGGCGCCTACACCCCCGCAGGGCCGCCGCCCTCCGCGCAGCCGTTCTGGTACTACGGCGTCCTGGACGGCGCCCTGCGGCTGGTGCCCGCCTGGGAGCTGACCCTCGGCGGCTTCACGCTCTCGCTCGGCCTGCTGCTGCCGATGCTGGCGCTGGCCGCCTTCTTCACGGTGCTGCTGCTCTATCCCTCGCTGGAGCGGCGCTTCACCGGCGACAGGCGGACGCACGACGTGCTCGACCTGCCGAGCGCCGCCCCCGTCCGCACCGCCCTCGGGATCGCGGTGATCACGTTGTTCACCGTGGTCTGGGCGGCCACGTGGACCGCCCACCCCGTCGTCCTGTACGGCCTGCGCGTCGCCGTCCTCGTGCTTCCGCCCCTCGCCTACGCCGTCACGCTGGCCGTGTGCCGGGCCAGGGGCCGCTAGCGCAGGCCCGCGCCCTTGAGGAAATCCGTCAGCGGACCGTTCTTGAGCTTGCCCTTGCGCAGATCCTTGAACAGGTCACGGGTCAGGCTCAGGACCTTGTCCTGAGCCGCGCTCTCGTCACCCGCCACCGCCGCCCTGGCCGCCTCGCGGATCTGCTCGTGCGCCTTGGCGGCGGTCTTCGGGTCGATGCCGCCCTCGGCCTCCTGCAGCAGGACGGCCCTGTCGAACTCACCGAGCCACTTCTGCCAGCCACCGGAGGGCGCGTAGGCCTTGGTCTCGCCGTCGTCGCCTTCGTCGTCCTCCGGCTCGGGCGAGCCCGTCTCCCTCAGCGACTCCACCGGGGTCGGCGAGGGGGTCGGCTCAGGCGCGGGCTGCGTGGCGGGCGTGGAGACGGGCGCGCTCGTGGGCGTCGGGGACGGCGTGCCCGAGCCGCCGTTGAGCAGCGTCACGCCGAGAGCCACCGCCGCGATCACCGCCACACCGGCCACCGCCTGCAGGATCAGCCGCCTGTTCTGCCGGCTCGGCTCGGAGGGGGCGGGAGGCTCGGCCGCCCACGCGCCCGTCACCGGCATCGTGGCGCCCCTGCGCAGGTCCGCCGTCGCCGCGGCGTCGGGCGCCGGCATGACGGCCGTGGGATTCGGGGCCGTCACGGCGGGGAAGGCGAAGGCCGCGAAGGCCTGCCGTACCTGCTCGGCGTTGGCGGGACGGCCTGCGGGCTCCTTGGCGAGCATGGCGACGATGAGCCTGTCCAGCCCCGCAGGCACGTCGGGCCTGATCTGGGCGGGTGGCACAGGCGGCTCGAAGATGTGCTTGCGCATCAGGTCGGCGGCCCCGCCCGAGAAGGGCGGCTGCCCGCACAGCAACTCGTAGGCGACGCAACCGAGGGCGTAGAGGTCGGAGGCCGCGGTGCCCGCCTCCCCGTTGATCTGCTCGGGGGCGAGGTAGGCCGCGGTGCCGACGACCGTGCCGACCGTCGTGAGGCGGGAGGTCTCGCTGGCCACCTGGGCGATGCCGAAGTCGACGATCTTGAGGGTGCCGTCGGCCGTCCTGTGCAGGTTGGCGGGCTTGATGTCGCGGTGGATCACTCCGGCCTTGTGCGCGGCGTCGAGGCCGGAGGCGGCCTGGCTCATCAGGCGGCACACCTCGGCGATGCCGTACCTGTGGCCGTCGGTCAGCTCGTCGGCCAGGCTGCGGCCCGTCAGCAGCTCCATCACCAGGTAGGGGCGGCCGTCCTGCTCACCGGTGTCGAAGACGGTGACCACGTTGGAGTGCACGATCTGCGCCGCGGCCCTCGCCTCGCGGGCGAAGCGCTCGCGGGCGGCGGGCTGCGTCACCTGCGGCGCGAGGATCTTGACGGCCACCGCCCTGCCGGTCCGCGGGTCGTGTCCCCGCCAGACCTCGCCCATACCGCCGCGCCCGATCGGCTCGTCCAGCTGGTAGCGCCCGTCCAGCATTTCCGGCATATATCCCGCCAATGACTCAGATTTCCTCGTATTCCGAGCCAACCTATATGTTCACGACACCAGCGAGGGGATTGATCGTCGGCACCGGGCTCTCGGCGCCCGCGCGCGACGGCAGCCAGAGCACGAACGTGCTGCCCTCGCCCAGCTGGGAGAAGACCGCCACCCGCCCTCCGTGCGACTCCACGATCTGCCTGACGATCGCCAGGCCGAGCCCGGTGTGCCGGTCCTTGCGGCTGGCCTCGCCGCGCCAGAACCTGTCGAAGACGCGCGGCCTGTCCTCCTCGGAGAGGCCGGGGCCCCCGTCGCGGACGGCCGTCCAGAGCCAGCCGCCCTGCCTGCCCGCCGCCACCTCGACCGTGCCGCCGGGGGGCGAGAGCCGTACGGCGTTGGACAGCAGGTTGGCCACCGCCCTGCGCAGCGCGTCGTGATCGCCTGTCATGGGCAGCTCCCCGGTCAGCGATCGGGTCAGCGTGAGGCCGCGGGCCTGGGCCAGCGCGGTGTACTCCTCGGCGGCCTCGTCGGCCACCTGGGTCAGGTCGAGGTCGCTGTCGGCGAAGGCGGTGCCCTGGCGCCTGGCGCTGGCCAGCAGATCCTCCACCAGCCTGGTCATGCGCGTGGTCGCGCGGTCCACGATCGCGACCGCGCGGGCCCGCTCCTCCTCGGTGGCCTCGGGCGAGGCCAGGACCGCGTCGACGTTGGTCCTGATGATCGTCAACGGGCTGCGCAGCTCGTGCGAGGCGTCGTCGATGAGCTGGCGCTGCGCCCTGAAGGCCTCCTCCAGCCTGTCGAGCATCGTGTCGACGGTGTCGGCCAGGTCGCGCAGCTCGTCCTTCGGTCCTTCGAGCCTGATCCTCCTGGACAGGTCGGTGGCCTGGATCTCGTCGGTGGTGCGGGTGATCGCCCTGACCGGGCGCAGCACCCTGCCCGACAGGATCCAGCCGATGAGGAGGCTGGCCACGAAGAGGAAGACGAGCGTGGCCAGGGAGTAGTCGCGCAGGGTGGCCATCGTCTTGACGTTGATGGCGTTCTCGACCTCCTCGACGAAGACGACAGGGGCCTTGCCCAGGTACTCGCCGTTAGAACGGTAGGTCTTGGCGTACTCGGTGGTGTAGGGGCGCTGCTCGGTCGAGGTGGACACCACGTAGTAGATGCCGCCCAGGACCAGAGCGGCCAGCGTGAACAGCAGGGCCGAGTAGAGCACGGTCATCCTGAACCTGATGGTATGGATCATGCGTCCTCCCTCAGCCGGTACCCCCTGCTGATCACCGTCTCGATCAGCCCCTCCTCCTGCAGCTTGCGGCGCAGGTTGCCGACCGTGACGCGGACGGTGTTGGTGAAGGGGTCGGCGTGCTCGTCCCACACGTGCTCCAGCAGCTCCTCGCTGGAGACCACATGGCCTGGCTTGGTCATGAGGTAGTGCAGCACGCCGTACTCCTTGGGCGTCAGCGCCAGCGACCTGCCGCCCAGCGAGACCTCCATGCGCGCGGTGTCGATCCGCAGCGCTCCCACCTCGAGCACGGAGGTCCCGCCGGTCTCTCTGCGCAGCAGCGCCCGCACCCTGGCCAGCAGCTCGGGAAAGGCGAACGGCTTGACCAGGTAGTCGTCCGCGCCCTCGTCCAGGCCCCTGACCCTGTCGTCGAGGCGGTCGCGGGCGGTCACCATGATGATCCGCACCCCGCTTCCCGAGGCCCTGGCCGTACGGCAGAGCTGGAAGCCGTCGCCACCTGGCAGGTTCAGGTCGAGCAGCACCAGGTCATAGGTGTTCACCTGGAGCTTCTCCGCCGCCGAGGGGGCGTCGTAGGCGACGTCCACGGCGTAACCGGCCCGGATCAGGCCCACGCGCAACGCGTCGACCAGGTCCTCCTCGTCTTCGACGACCAGTAGTCGCATGCTGTGCACCCTAGTTTCGGATGATGCTTTCCGCGATCGGAGCGGCTCTGTCGATCGGGATCGCGAAGCCGATCCCGATGTTGCCTCCGCCCCTGCTCGTCGCGATCGCGGTGTTCACCCCCACCACCTCTCCCCGGGCGTTGACCAGCGGGCCACCGGAGTTGCCCGGGTTGATGGAGGCGTCGGTCTGTACGGCGGTGCGCCTGCTGCTGCCGCCCAGCCCCACCTCCCTGTCCAGGGCGCTGACGATGCCCGCGGTCACCGTCCCCGACAGGCCGAGAGGGGAGCCGATGGCCAGCACCTGGTCGCCGACGGCCAGCTCGCTCGACCTGCCGAGCCTGGCGGGGGTGAGGCCCGAGGCGTCGCCGACCCTCAGGACGGCCAGGTCCTCGTCCTCGTCCTCGCCGACCACCGTGGCGCCCAGCCTGCGTCCGTCGTTCAGCACCACGGTAGCGGTGGTGCCGAGGCCGACGACATGGGCGTTGGTCAGCACGTGACCGCTGGCGTCGATCACGAAGCCCGAGCCGCTGCCCCTCCTGGTCTCGACGGAAACCACGCTGGGCAGCACCTGGGCTGCGGTGGCGCTGAGCCCCTGTGCCGGTGTCCTGCCCTGTCCCTGGCTCTGTCCCTGGCTCTGTCCCTGGCCGGGGGCCTGGGCGGCGGGGACGCGGGGCAGGGCCGCGGGGGCGGGCTCGGACCCTTCGATGAGCCGCGCCCCCGCGACACCCGCCGCCCCGCCGGTGAGCGCGGCGACGAGCGCGGCGGTCACCAGGAGGCGGCCTCTGGGGGCGGCCGCCACCCTGCCGCCCGCGACAGGCGTCGGTGGCGTGAGCCCCTGCCGGTGCCCGGGCAGCGTGCCCGAGCGGAAGTCGGGGCCTCGCGGCTCGCCCAGACCGTTCATGGTGTGATCCCTCGTCGTGGTCATGGCAGCCTCGAGAACCACAGCATCGAGCCGATCGCCGCCAGCGCGGCCAGCAGCAGGCCAGCTCCGACGAACCACGGCCAGATCTCCTGCCGCTCCGTCCGGTAGCCGACCGAGGTGCCGATGTCGTCGTAGACCGCCTGCAGCTCGTCGCCGCTGGCCGCCTCGTAGAAGCCGCCGCCCGCCGAACGGGCCAGCTCCTGGAGCGCGGGGGCGTCGACGGGAACGGGGATCTGGTTGCCCTGGATGTCGATGGTGCCGGTCTGCGTGCCGTACGCGATGGTCGTGACGGGCACCCCTCGCTCGGCGGCCGCCCTCGCGGCCTCGGGAAGGGGGCGGCCCGTGGTGTTGGAGCCGTCCGACAGCAGCACGATGTGCGCGGGCGGCGGCTCCTGCTCGGTGTCGAGCCCCTGGATGGCCTCCAGCGAGGAGTGGACGGCCTCTCCGATCGCCGTGCCCGAGGCGGTGGTGAGCCTGCCGAGCGCGGCCAGCACCGCCTGCCTGTCCGTGGTCGGCGGAACGGCCACCGACGCCTGGCCGGAGAAGGCGACGAGGCCCAGGTTGAAGCGCGGCGGCAGGCCCTCGACGAACTGGCGGGCGGCCTCGCGGGCGGCGGTGAAGCGGTCGGGCGCGACGTCCGTGGCCTCCATCGAGGCGGAGACGTCGAACGCGACCATGATCGTCGCGCGCTCCCTCGGGACCTGGACCTCCGCGGTCGGCCTGGCGAAGCCCACCACGAGCAGCACCAGCATCGCCAGCAGCGCCGCGGCGGGGGCGTGCCTGCGCCAGCCGGGGCTCTTGGGCGCGACCTTGTCCAGCAGGTCGAGGTTGCTGAAACGGACGGCGTAGGCGCTGCGCCGCCTCGACATCACGAGGTAGGTGACGGCGATGAGCGCCACGGGGATCAGCAGGAGCAGCCAGATGGGCGCCAGCAGGCTCATGCCGCCTCACCTCCAGGACCTCTCCCCCACGGCCTGCCCGGAGCGGCGGGGCCTTCGGAAACGACCCCGCTCCCCCGTGGGCCTCGGCCCTCGCTCCGGTCCGGGGACGAAAAGCCCGAGGTGGTGTCCCCGTCAGAACCCCCGCGCACGGCGGTGGCGCGGGGTGCCGGGGCCAGGCGCGCGAGCCTGCGCTGGCGCAGCACGTGCTCGACGAGGTCACGCACCCAGTCGCCGTCCGTGCGCAACCGCAGGTGCGTGGCGCCCGTCCCGCGCAGCGCGGCCGAGATGGCCGCGCGCTGGGCGGCGGCCGCCTCGGCGTACCGCAGGCGCAGCCTGGCGTCGCCCGTGGACACCTCCCTGCGTCTGCCGCTCTCGGGGTCGATCAGCGTCAGCACCCCGACGTCGGGCAGGGCCAGTTCGCGAGGGTCGACGACCTCCACGGCCAGCACCTGGTGCCTGACCCCAAGACGCCGCAACGGCCCCTCCCACGAGCGCGGGTCGTCGAGGAAGTCGGAGACCACCACGACCAGGCCGCGCCGCCGTACCACCCTGCCGAGCTGTTCGAGCGCCGCCGCGAGGGGCGGCTCCGCCACCCCCGGGGAGGTGCGCGGCAGCCCGAACATCTCCTGCAGCAGCGCCATGAGGTGCGGCCTGCCCGTCCTCGCGGGCAGCCTGCGCACCCCGCCGCCGTGCAGCAGGTGCGCCCCGATCCTGTTGCCCGTGCGCTGCGTCAGGAACCCGACCGCCGCCACAGCGGCCAGGGCCAGCTCCCTCTTCTCCATCTTCGCGGTGCCGAAGTCCATGCTCGCGGTGGCGTCGAGCAGCGTCCACACCTCCAGCTCCCTGTCCACGACCAGGTCCCTGACATGCGGCGCGGCGGTGCGCGCCGTGACGTTCCAGTCGATGCGCCGCACGTCGTCGCCCGCCTGGTACGGCCTGGCCTCCGCGGGCTCACTGCCCTGCCCCGGCACCAGGCCCAGGTGCTCGCCCTGCAGCAGGCCGTCGAGCCGGCGGGTGACGATCAGCTCCAGCCTGCGCAGGGCCGGCTCGGCGGCCAGGTAGGGCCTCATGCCGCCGCCTCCTGCTGTGGAGCGACCACGGGCAGCGGCACGGTCTCGACCAGCCTGTCCACGATGTCCCTCGACGTGACGCCCTCCGCGAGAGCGTCGAACGACAGCACGAGCCTGTGCGCCATCACGTCGTGCGCCAGGTCGCGCACGTCGTCGGGCAGCACGTAGTCGCGCCCCCTCAGCAGCGCCAGGGCCCGCGCCGCGGCCAGCAGCCCGAGCGTGGCCCTCGGCGAGGCGCCGAACGCCAGCGACCGCTCGACGTCCTGCAGGCCGTACCGCGCGGGCTCCCTGGTGGTGAGGACAAGCCGCACCGCGTACTCCGCGATCGCATGGTGGACGAACACCTCCTCCGCCCGCCGTTGCAGGGCGACGATCCGCGCGGGGTCGAGGACGGGCTGGGGGACGGGCGGGTCCACGCTCATCCTGTAGACGATCGCCAGCTCCTCCGACTCGCTGGGATAGCCCACGTCGATCTTCATCAGGAAGCGGTCGCGCTGCGCCTCGGGCAGGTGGTAGACGCCCTCGGACTCGATCGGGTTCTGCGTGGCCAGCACCAGGAAGGGCGCGGGCATCGGATGCGTGACGCCGCCGATGCTGACCTGGCGCTCCGCCATGATCTCCAGCAGCGCCGACTGCACCTTGGCGGGCGCCCTGTTGATCTCGTCGGCGAGCACGAGGTTCGCCATGACGGGCCCGAGCTCGATGTCGAAGCTCTCGGTGGACGGGCGGTAGATCCTGGTGCCGACGATGTCGGAGGGCACCAGGTCGGGCGTGAACTGGATGCGCGCGAACGAGCCGCCGACCACGGTGGCAAGCGTCTCGGCCGCGAGCGTCTTCGCGATGCCCGGCACCCCTTCGAGCAGGCAGTGCCCCTTGGCCAGGACCGCGACCATCAGGCGTTCGACCATGTGGTCCTGCCCGACGATCACCCTCTTGACCTCGAACAGCGCCTGCTCCAGCAGGTCGGGCTCGGTCATGGCGTGACCTCGTGCGGGCAGTCGTCGACCACGACTCTGAGTTCGAGCGCCGTCGGCTCCGGTTCGGCGAACGAGGCCGCGCTCCCCGTCATGACGAGCGCGACACCGGCCAGTACGACGGCCCCCACCTTCCAGCGTGATGTGCGTGCCATGGATCCTCATGTCCCTTCGTAGGTTCACGAGGAATGTCATCAAGAGGGCGCGAAAACCGGCGTAACGCTCGTCTTTATCTGAATTTTCGGTGTCGCACGGAGCCGCCCTTTACCCGGTCTTTCGCCGGCGCGGCCTACGATCCGGGCATGATGTCACCCTTCAAGCGCTACCTCGCCGAGGAGATCGCACTCGACCACGTCGAAGGGCTCATCTCTCGGCGTGAAGCGCTGCGCAGGCTGGCCCTGCTCGGCCTCGGGCTGCCCGCGGCCACCGCGCTGCTGACCGCCTGCGGGGCGGACGGGCAGGCCGCCGTGCCGAGCACACCCACGGCCAGCCCCTCACCGAGCCCGACCGCCTCCCCCGCAGGTCCTTCACCCCTGCCGACGGAGGCCATCACCTTCGCGGGTCCCGAGGACGCCACCCTGCGCGGCGCCTGGGCCCAGGCGCCGAACGGCAAGGGCGCGGTCCTGGTCATCCACGAGAACCGCGGGCTCAACGACCACACCCGCTCCGTCGCGGGGCGGCTGGCCGCCAGCGGCTACTCCGCGCTCGCCCTCGACCTGCTCTCACGCGAGGGCGGCACGGAGTCCTTCAGCGACACCGCCCAGGCCACGGCCAAGCTCGGCGAGATCCCGCCCGAGCGGTTCGTCGCCGACATGAAGGCGGCGCTGGACGAACTGGCCGTCAGGGCGCCCGGCACCAAGCTCGGCATGGTGGGGTTCTGCTTCGGCGGCGGGATGACCTGGCTGTTGCTGTCGAACGCCGAGCCGCGCCTGGCCGCCGCCGTGCCCTTCTACGGCCCGCTGCCCGACGGCGCCGACTTCGCCGGCACGAGGGCGGCCGTCCTCGGCGTCTACGCCGAGCAGGACGACCGGGTGAACGCCACCCGCGACGCGGCGCGGGCCGCGCTGGAGAAGGCGGGGCTCACCCACGAGATCGTCACCTTCCCCGGCGTCGGCCACGCCTTCTTCAACGACACGGGCCAGCGCTACAACGCCCAGGCCGCGGCCCAGGCCTACCAGCGGGTCCTCGACTGGTTCGGCACGCACCTGGCCTGAGCCGCGCTCACGCGCAGGTCGACACCGAGAGGTTTCACCCCTGGCGGCAGACGTCGCCCAGCGGCCTGTCGTCGCAGCCGACGGCCGCCCTGCTCTGGGCGCGGTGTCTGGAATGATGCGCCTGGTGAACTTCGCACCCCCCCGACAGCTACGACTGGACTCCGCCCGGCCCGGCGTCCCCCCGAAGGACCGAGCCCTTCGCCGTGGTCGCGCTGATACTCGGCCTACTCGCCTGCTTCCCCGTGGCGATCCCCTTCGCCGCCGCCGCGCTGGTGCGCATCAGGCGCTCGGGCGACGCGGGCAGGGCCATGGCGATCGCCGGGCTGGCGATGAGCCTGGTCTTCCCGCTGGCGGGCGCGGGCGCGGTGTACGGCGGGATCAGGCTGTACGAGTCATTCGCCACGCCCGAGGGGCACGTGGCCTTCGACGCCGCCGAGGTGGGCGACTGCGTCGACGGACTGGACAACGCCGACCACTACGTGCCGCTCGTCTGGTGCGAGGCCCCGCACCAGGGCGAGTTCCTCGGCCTCGTCTCCGCCCCCGACGACGAGAAGGCCGAGGAGGCCTGCGCGGCCCTGCTGGAGCGCACGACGGCCGACGAGAACCTGAGCTTCCTGTCCTTCGCCACCGGCGGGGGCCGGGCGCCGTGCTACATGGTGAACGGCGTGAGCGGCGTGAGCGGCGGAAGGCTGGTGGGCTCGGGCGCCTCCGCACGCCCTGTCCGGCCGGAGGAGGAAGTGCTCGAGGGCACGCTCGTCCACGCCGCCGAGCTCCTCGTGGGCACGTGCGCGAACGAGGTGCTCGACGGCGACAAGTTCGTGCGGTTCGTCGCCTGCGACAAGCCGCACGAAGGCAAGCTGCTCGCGGCGTTCGCCCTGCCGAAGGGCCCCTGGCCGGGCAAGCAGGAGGTCGCGCGGCTGGCCGTACAGGGATGTGAGGACAGGACGCGCCACAGGGCCGAGGGGAAGCTGTGGACCCGCTACCCGAGCGACGCCGACTGGGTCTACGACCAGCGGGTCGCCTGCTACGACATATGAGAAAGGGGGGCGGTGAGACCGCCCCCCTTCTTCCTGATCTCGCGTCAGTCGTTGAGGTGCTGGCGCAGGTAGGACTCGACCTGGTCGAGGGAGATGCGCTCCTGACCCATCGAGTCGCGCTCGCGGATGGTCACGGCCTGGTCGTCGAGGGTGTCGAAGTCGACCGTGATGCAGAACGGCGTGCCGATCTCGTCCTGGCGGCGGTAGCGGCGGCCGATGGCGCCCGCGTCGTCGAACTCGACGTTCCAGCGCTTGCGCAGCTGGGCGGCGAGGTCCTTGGCCTTGGGCGACAGGTCGGCGTTGCGCGACAGCGGCAGCACCGCGACCTTGACGGGGGCGAGCCTGTGGTCGAGGCGCAGCACCGTGCGCTTCTCCATGACGCCCTTGGCGTTGGGCGCCTCGTCCTCGGTGTAGGCGTCGAGCAGGAAGGTCAGCGTGGCGCGGTCGACACCGGCGGCCGGCTCGATGACGTAGGGCACGTAGCGCTCGCCCGTGTCCTGCTCGAAGAAGGACAGGTCAACGCCCGACGCCTTGCCGTGCGCGGTCAGGTCGAAGTCGGTGCGGTTGGCGATGCCCTCGAGCTCGCCCCACTCCGAGCCGGTGAAGTTGAAGCGGTACTCCACGTCGACGGTGCGCTTGGAGTAGTGCGACAGCTTCTCCTTGGGGTGCTCGTAGAGCCGGAGGTTGTCCTTGTTGATGCCCAGGTCGGAGTACCAGCGGAAGCGCTCGTCGATCCAGTACTGGTGCCACTCCTCGTCGGTGCCGGGCTTGACGAAGAACTCCATCTCCATCTGCTCGAACTCGCGGGTGCGGAAGATGAAGTTGCCCGGCGTGATCTCGTTGCGGAAGGACTTGCCGATCTGGCCGATGCCGAACGGTACCTTCTTGCGCGCCGACTGCTGCACGTTGGCGTAGTTGATGAAGATGCCCTGCGCCGTCTCGGGACGCAGGTAGGCCAGGCCCGACTCGTCCTCGACCGGGCCGAGGTAGGTCTTCAGCAGGCCGCTGAACTGGCGCGGCTCGGTGAAGGCGCCCTTGTTGCCGCAGTTGGGGCAGCTCAGGTCAGCCAGGCCGTGCTCGGGGGCCTTGCCGTGCTTCTCCTCGTACGCCTCGACGAGGTGGTCGGCGCGGAAGCGCTTGTGGCAGGACTGGCACTCGGTCAGCGGGTCGGTGAAGGTCTCGACGTGGCCGCTGGCCTGCCACACCTCGGGAGCCAGGATGACGCAGGAGTCGAGGCCGACCACGTCTTCGCGGGCCTGGACCATCGACAGCCACCACTGCCGCTTGACGTTGTTCTTCAGCTCCACGCCCAGCGGACCGTAGTCCCACGACGCGCGCAGGCCTCCGTAGATCTCGCTCGACGGGTAGACGAGCCCCCGTCGCTTGGCGAGGCTGACGATCGTGTCCATGACGTCGGTCCGGCGTGCCATTGGCTGAATCTCTTTCCGGCTGGAGGTCGGCGAGTGGAATGATGAGATCCCAGCTTAGGGGACATCCGGGCACCGCCGCGCGCGACTATTCGTCTCGCCCGGAAACGTACACATCCTCGAACGCGCTGGGCTCGTTCACCATGAGGATCATGAGGGGGTACATCGCCATTCTCGCGGCGGACAGCGCGCGGCGGTAGAAGCCCGCGCCCTCCCACTCGCTGACGAGCGCCCACAGGTTCGGCTCGTCGACCGAACGGCACAGGCGGCCGCGCAGGTAGCCGGGCTGGGCGGCCAGCACGTCGATGATCTCCTGGCCCTGCTTGAGGAACTCCTGGGAGCGCGCCTCGGGAACGGTGTAGCGAATCAGTGCGAGCACGTGGTCCAGGATGTCAGACAAGAGGCCTGTCCTGACGCGTGCTCTTCAGGATCCGCCGCTCCAGGCTCGCGCCGGCCGTGGCCGCAGGCTACGTCGTCGTGCCCCTGTCCGTCGTCACGGCGGCCGGGTTCTGCGGCGAGTCTCGAGAGGCAGGCGCGTGCCGCGCTAGGCTCGTGAGGTGGCCACTCGAAAGCCTCTTCCGTCAGGCGAGCAGTTCTTCACGCCTGGCGCCACGGGCCTGCGCAAGACGGTCGAGCAACGCAGCGCCGTCCCCATCACGTTCCTGTTCACCCAGGTGCCGCGCTGGGTCACGCCCGCCGTCCTGGTGATCCTGCTGCTGGCGGGGTTCGCGCTCGACAGCTGGCTGGGCGGCCTGGCCGTGCTGCCGGTGGTCGCCTTCGTGGGCTGGCTGGCCTACCTGTCGTGGCCCTCCCTCGGCGCGGGCGGCAAGCTGCTGCGCGTGGCCATGCTGACCTTCCTCCTCCTCGTGGCGGCCGACAGGTTCGGGGCGCTCTAGTACCAAGGGGCCATCGCGAGATCCGACCTCAGCGGGACGCGGGTGGTCCCCCGCGCCACGTAACGTCCTGAGTCATGCGGTTCCCCTCACGAACGCTTCTCGGCGCGGCCCTCCTGCTGACGGTCTCCGGCGCCGGATGCCTGCCGGGCTCGGTGCCGCTCGAGCTGCCCGCGATGACCGCGTCCGCGCTGGCCGAACGCTACGCCGGCACCAGAGCGGCCTCGGGCGGCGAGCGCCAGCTGCTCGCCTACGACAGGGCGGGCGACGGCAGGGCGATCGAGGTGGTGGGCGACCTCGCCGCCGCCCGCACCGTGGTCGTCTTCGTGCCGGGCACCGGGTTCAGCCTCGACGACTTCGACGGCACCTCCGTCTCGCCCGCTGGAGCGGCGAGGGCCATCCACGCCAGGGCCGCCGCGCTCAGTCCTGGCGAGCCGGTGGCCGTCATCGGCTGGCTCGGCTACGACGCGCCGGAGATGACCGACTGGCAGGTCATCACGACACTGCCCGCGGCCAAGGGCGCCATGGCGCTGCGCAGGCTGGCCACCGCGCTGCGCGGGAAGGAGCGCGTCAGCCTGGTCTGTCACAGCTACGGGTCGGTCGTGTGCGGGCAGGCCGCCCCCGGACTGCCCGTCGACGACATCGTCGTGCTGGGCAGCCCCGGCATGGGCGCCGCCACCAAGGCCGAGCTCCGCACCCCGGCCCAGGTCTGGGCCGCGCTCGGCGCGAAGGACGACGTCTTCAGGCCGGGCGTACGGCTGGGCCCCATCGGCTACGGCGCCGACCCCGTGACCCCCGCCTTCGGCGCCAGGGTGTTCGACGGAGGCCCCGGCGGCCACAACGACTACCTGAGGGCGGGCAACCCCGCCCTCGACAGGATCGTCTCGATCGCCCTCACGGGGGAAGCATCGTGTAACCGGGGAAGTTGCCAGGAAGGCGCTCGCCCGAAGGCCCTTGGGTGACCGCCCGCACCAGCAGCTCCCCGCCGACGAACGCCCCGCGCCACGAGGCGCCGAGCCCGCCGAACAGCTCCTGCCTGTCGCCGCGCGAGCGGGGCTGGTTGATCCCCACCTTGAACGCCCGCACCTCGGGGGCCAGCCGTTCGGCGGTCTCAGGCGCGTCGCAGGAGATCGTCGCGACCAGCGCGCCGTTGCTCGCGTTCATCGCGGCCAGCAGCTCGGCCTCGGTGTCGACCAGCACGACGGTGTCCACGGGGCCGAACGGCTCGGCGTGGAACAGCGGGGAGGAGCGCGGCGGGTCCAGCAGCGCCACGGGGGCGAAGTAGGCCTCACCCTCCACCGCCGGCCCCCTGTAGAGCGGGACCGCGCCCTTGGCGA
This sequence comes from Nonomuraea roseola, assembly GCF_039535395.1. NCBI lineage: Bacteria > Bacillati > Actinomycetota > Actinomycetes > Streptosporangiales > Streptosporangiaceae > Nonomuraea > Nonomuraea roseola. The sequence goes on along the minus strand of NZ_BAAAXC010000015.1, from coordinate 5,135,541 downwards.
TCGCCTCCTCCACCTGCTCGGCCAGCTCCTTGGCCTTCGCGGCGTTGATCAGCGGGCCGAAGTCCAGCTCGGGCAGCGGGTCGTCGGGCGCCTCCACCAGCAGCGGGTGACCGTACCTGAGGTCTCTGACCGCCGCCAGGTAGGCGGCGAGGAAGTCGTGGAACAGCTCCCTCTGCACGACGAAGCGAGGGTAGGCGGTGCAGCGCTGCTTGCCGTAGTCGAAGGACTTCCTGATCTGCGTGGTGAGCAGCTCCCACCCTGAGTACTCCCAGACGCCCCAGCAGTTGAGGCCCTCCTGCTCGAGCACGTGCCTGCGGTCCTGCAGGCCGGTGCGCTCGGCGAGCGAGGTGGCGACCTGGGCGCCCGCGTCCCTGCCGCCGACGAAGGAGACGCAGCCCAGCTCGCGGGCGCCGACCAGCACCGGCGACAGCTCCGCCCCTCCGCCGCTGACCAGCGTGAGCGGCAGCCCCTCCCTGACGGCCAGCGCCGTGGCGAGGGTGAGGCACGACAGGCCGCCGTCGGTGGGCGTCTTGGCGATGACGGCGTTGCCCGCCAGCGCCTGCACCAGCATGGCGTGCATGAGCACGCTCATCGGATAGTTCCAGCTGGCGATGTTGCTCACCGGGCCCGGCAGGGGCGTCCTGCCGGCGAGCATGGGCTCGATCTCCTCCAGGTACCAGCGCACGCCGTCGAGGCAGCGGTCCACGTCGGCGCAGGCCGTACGCCAGGGTTTGCCGATCTCCCAGACCAGCAGGAGCGCGAGCAGGTCGCGGTGGGCCTGGAGCGAGTCCACGGCCGCGGCCACCCTGGCCCTGCGCTCGGACAGCGGCAGGTGGCGCCACCGCCCGTGCTCGTCGACGGCCGTGTGGACGGCCCGCGCGGCGCCCGACCTGTCCAGGCGCGGCGGGCCCGCGATGGCGGTGCCGTCCACGGGCGAGAAGACCGGCGTCGGACGGCCGTCGCGCTGCCAGAGCCCGCCCCAGTGGTTGAGCACCCTGTCGTCGTGGAAGGCCTCCGGCGCCGCCGCGCGGCACCTGTCGTAGGCGTCGGACCAGGCGGTCCCCGGCTTCAGCATGAGCGCTCCTTCAGTCGGACCAGTCGACGGCGAGCTCGAGCGCGGGCAGCGGCTCGAACTCCTTGATCGCGTCGAGGGCCGAGCCCATGGCCGCGTTGGCCTCCCGCTCGACCATGACCTCGACGAGCACGGGAAGGCGCTCCTTCTCCGCCTCCTTCGACGCCCACGCGAGGGCGTCGCGGATGTCGCCCGGAGCCTCGACGCGCCGTCCGGGGCAGCCGAAGGCCTCCATGACCTTCACGTGGTCGACGCCGCCCAGCTCGACGGCGAAGTTCATCCCGTACGGGATCTCCGCCTGCCTGATCAGCCCCAGGTACTCGTTGTTGATCATCACGATGACGAAGGGGATCCTGTACTGCGCGGCGACGGCGACCTCCTCCATCAGGAACTCGAAGGAGTAGTCGCCGACGACCGCGACGACCTGGCGTTCGGGATGGGCCACCTTGACGCCCATCGCGGCGGGAACCTCCCAGCCCAGCGGCCCTGCCTGACCGCAGACGAGGTAGCGCCTCGGCAGGTAGGTCTTCTGGAACTGGCCCGACCAGATCTGGTAGAGGCCGATGGCGGTGACGAAGGTGGTGTCCCTGCCGAAGAAGTCGTTGATCTCCCTGAAGACCCTGGGCGGCTTGATCGGCACGTCGTCGAAGTCGTCCCTGCGCGGCAGGCTCTCCCTGAGCGTGGCGACCCTGCGCGACCACTTCTCCCTCGCCCTCGGCGGGGCGCTCTCCTCCTGTGCCGCCTCGGCCATGGCCTTCAGGAACGGCCTGGCGTGCGAGACGATGCCGAGGTCGGGCTCGAAGACCTTGCCGAGCTGGGTGGGCTCGATGTCGACGTGGATGAACGTCCTGCCCTTGCGGTAGACCTCCAGGTCGCCGGTGTGCCTGTCGCCGAACCTGGCGCCGACGGCCAGCACGAGGTCGCTCTCGAGGAAGGCCGCGTTGCCCCACCTGGTGTGCGTCTGCACCCCCGCCATGCCGGCGAACAGCGCGTGGTCCTCGGGGAAGGCGCCCTTGCCCATCAGCGTCACCTGGACGGGGACGCGCAGCCGCTCGGCGACCTGCCGCAGCTCCTCGGCGGCCTCGCCGATCACCACCCCGCCTCCCGCCAGGATGATCGGCCGTCTGGCCTGCTGGAGGAGGTCGAGGGCGGCCCGCACCAGGCTCCGCCTCGGCGTCGGGACCTCCACGGGCAGCGGCGCGTCCAGCGCGGGATCGTAGAGGCAGGTGCCGCGCTGCACGTCGATCGGCAGGTCGATGAGGACCGGGCCAGGCCGTCCCGACCTGGCGATCCTGAACGCCTCGCGGAACACCCACGGCGCCTGGGCGGGCTCCTTGAGCTGGACCGCCCACTTGGTGACCGGCTTGGCGATCTCCACGATGTCGACCGCCTGGAAGGCCTCCTGGTGCAGTTTGTCCGTGGCAGCCTGGCCGGTGACGCAGATCATGGGGATGGAGTCGGCCAGCGCCGTGTAGAGCCCGGTGATCATGTTGGTCCCGGCGGGGCCGCTCGTGCCGATGCTGACGCCGACGTTGCCCGTCACCCTGGCCCAGCCGTCGGCGGCGTGCGTGCCGCCCTCCTCGTGGCGGACCGTGATGTGACGGATCGAGCTGGTCCGCAGCGCCGCGTAGAGCGGCAGGACGGCGGCGCCGGGGATGCCGAAGACGGTGTCGACGCCCTCCGACTCCAGCACCGCGACGACCGCCTCCATGCAGGGGATTCGTTTCATGCGGCGTTGATCCTTTCGATCACCTTCAGCAGGGCGGAGTGGTCGAGCGAGCCGTGGCCCTGCGCCCTGGCGGCGGCGATGAGCTGGGTGACGAGGGCCGTCAGCGGGAGCGCCAGCCCGGCCTGCCTGGCTGCGGCCGTGGCGATGCCCATGTCCTTGTGGTGCAGGTCGATGCGGAAGCCTGGGGCGAAGTCGCGGGCGACCATGGAGTGGCGCTTGAGCTCGAGGACGCGGGAGCCCGCAAGGCCGCCCGCCAGCACGTCCAGGCCCTTGGCGGGGTCCACGCCCGAGGCCTCCATGAGCAGGATCGCCTCGGCGACGAGGCCGTACGTGCCGCCGACGACCAGCTGGTTGGCGGCCTTGACGGTCTGGCCCGCGCCGGACGGGCCGACGTGGACGATCGTCCTGCCGACGGCCTGGAGGACGGGCAGGGCCTGCTGGAAGTCCTCCTCCTTGCCGCCCACCATGACCGAGAGGCTGCCTTCGAGCGCGCCCCGCTCGCCGCCGCTGACGGGGGCGTCGAGGGCGCGGGGAAGGCGCCGCGCGATCCCCACCGACGTCTCCGGATCTATCGTGCTCATGTCGATGTAGAGAAGGTTGTCCCCGCCGTACTCGACGATCTCGGGGAGCACCTCCTCCACCTGCGGCGAGTCGGGCAGCATGGTGATGACCACGTCGGCGCCCGTGACCGCCTCGGCCACGCTGGCGACCGTCCTGCCTTCGGGCCTGAGGTCGTAACCGCGGACCTCGAAGCCCGCCTTGCCGAGGTTGGCGGCCATGGGAGCGCCCATGATGCCGAGCCCGATGAAGCCGATCTTCATCCGTTCCTCCAGTCGAACGCCCCCGGCCCCTCGTGCCGGTACTCCAGCCCGACGTGGCCCGCGTAGGTTCCGAGCTTGTTGAAGATCTCCGTGTACGGCATGCGCCCGCTGCCCGGGTACCCGCGTCCGGGGTCGTCGGCGATCTGCACGTGGCCGATCCTGTGCGCCTGGGTGTCGAGGAGGCCGAGCACGTCCTCGCCCATGCGGTGCAGGTGGTAGAGGTCGGCGAGGAGCTTCACGTTGTCCATGCCGACCTGGTCGATCACCTCGAGGGCCTGGCGGGAGGAGGTGAGGGGGTAGCGGGGGTTCTCGTGGCTGTTGAGCGCCTCGACGACGACGGTCGCACCGATGTCTGCGGCCTTCTTGGCGGCGTGGGCGAGATTGGCGACCGCGACCCGCCGATGTCCGGCGTAGAGGTCACGTGTCTGGGCACTGCCGGGGGCGGCGCTGCCTGGATCGGCGCTGCTTGGATCGGCGCTGCTTGGATCGGCACTGCCGGGGGCCGCGTTATGAGCGTGGGCGCTGCCGGGGACGGTGTTGCCGTACAGGGCGTTGAGGATGCGGCAGCCGAGCCTGCCCGCCAGCCCCACTGCCACGTCGACGTTCGCCAGGAACCTGTCGGTCTGGGTGAGCATGCCCCTGTCTCCGTTGGCCATGTCGCCCGCGTCGAAGTTCAACGCCACCAACTGGACACCGGCGTCCTCTATGGCGGACTGCAGGGCGCGGAGGTCGCGGTCGGACGGGGTCGGCCCGTCGAACGGCCACCACATCTCGACGGCGGTGAAGCCGGCTTCGGCGGCGGCGGCGGGCCTTTCGAGGAGCGGCAGATCCGTGAACAGGATGCTCAGATTCACATCGAACCGCAGCCCCATCGTGACGCCGCCCGCTGCCCGCCCTTGGGAGACCAGGTCACTAGAACCCGCTGCGACACCCGCCCGACCGGACACGACGCCACCCGAACCCGCCCCTTTGGGGACCACTCCCCCAGAGCCCAGCCCGTGGGACGCCATTTCGCTCGGGCGCCTCCCTCCGACCCCCACCGCTCCTGCGCCCCTCTCCCCGGACGCCACCCCACGAGAGCCCGCCCCTCCGGGCACCACCCCACGCGAGCCCACCCCTTCGGACGCCGCCCCAGGAGAGCCCGCCCCTTCGGGCACCACCGCGCGCGAGCCCACCTCTTCGGGCACCACTCCGCGAGAGCCTGCCTCTTCGGACATCACCGCACGCGAGCCCACCCCTCCGGACGCCACCCCACGAGAGCCCGCCCCTTCGGGCACCACCCCACGTGAGCCCACCCCTCCGGACGCCGCCCCACGAGAGCCCGCCTCTCCGGACGCCCTCTCGCCCTGGCCCGGCTCGACGGCCGTCCTGCCGGGCACGGCGAAACGTCGTCCTGACCCTGCGTGTCCCGAGGCGGTCATGAGGCCTCCCTCGTCGGGCGGGTGAGGACCGACCTCATGAGGCGAGCGGTCTCCGACGGGGTCCTGCCGACCCTGACCCCCGCGGCCTCCAGCGCCTCCTTCTTCGCCTGCGCCGTCCCCGACGAGCCCGACACGATCGCCCCCGCGTGCCCCATGGTCTTGCCCTCGGGAGCGGTGAACCCCGCCACGTACGCCACGACCGGCTTGGTCACGCCGTTCGCGACGAACGCCGCCGCCCGCTCCTCCGCGTCGCCCCCGATCTCTCCGATCATCACGATCGCGTCAGTGGCGGGGTCCTCCTCGAACGCCCGCAGGCAGTCGATGTGCGTGGTCCCGATCACGGGGTCGCCGCCGATGCCCACCGCCGTCGAGAACCCGAGATCTCGCAGCTCGTACATCAGCTGGTAGGTCAGCGTGCCCGATTTGGACACCAGCCCGATGCGCCCGTGCCCGGTGATGTCCGCGGGGATGATCCCCGCCGACGCCTGTCCCGGACTGATCAGCCCAGGACAGTTCGGCCCGATGACCCTGGTGTGACGCGCCTTCGCCAGGAACCGCAACGTGTCATGGACGGGAACGCCCTCGGTGATCACCACGCACAGCGGCATCTCGGCCTCGGCCGCCTCCTCCACCGCGCTTCCGGCGAAGCGTGGCGGTACGAACACCACCGACACGTCCGCGCCCGTCTCGGCCATCGCCTGGGCCACGGTGCCGAACACCGGCACCCTTCGCTCGCCGAAGTCCACCGACGTGCCGCCCTTGCCGGGGGTCACGCCTGCGACGACGTCGGTGCCCGCCGCCAGCATCCTGGCCGTGTGCCTCGCGCCCTCCGCGCCGGTCATGCCCTGCACGAGGACTCTGCTGTCCTTGGTCAGAAAGATCGCCATCATCTACCCGCTTTCACGAACCGACGCCATGTCGCCAAGGGACGAGTCGCGTCCCAGCCCACGCCCCCACCCCAACCCCCGCCCCAGCACTGGATGCCGACCCGCACTCGTCGCAGCACTGCATGCCGGCCCCACCCTCGCCCCAGCAATGCATGCCGGCCCCACCCTCGCCCCAGCAATGCATGCCGGCCCCACCCTCGTCGCAGCATCCGACGCCGGTCCGGCCCACGACTCGCGCCTACCGCTGTCCGGCATCGGCCCGCCGACCCCGCAGCCTCGCCGCGCGCGAGCCGCCGCACCCGGCGCAAACGCTGCAGAGACTCCACGTCCACGCCACGACCCCGTCCCCGCGCAGGCCGCCGGCCCGCCGAAGCGGCACTCCACGCCCTCACACCGGAGGCCAGACCCCCTCCTCGATCCACCCAACGCGCCACGACCCCACACGTCCCACGCCGGCAGAACCGATCCGCGCCGCCGCCCCTCACCGGCGTACGGGTCACTGGCGTTCGGGTCACCGCCGTACAGGTCGCCGGCGTTCGGGCCACCGCCGTACAGGCCGCCGCCGTACGGATCACCGCCGTACAGGCCACCGCCGTACGGGTCACCGGCATACAGGCCGCCGCCGTCCAGGTCGTCGCACTCCGTAGCAGCGGGGTCGCCAGCATGTCGCTTGGAGGCTGGAGTCGCGTCCCCCACCTGACGTCCACTTCCTGCGGACCCGTCTCCCGCACGGCGGGCCGTCCCTCGAGGGCGCCCTGCCGTCATCACGCGCTCGCCTTGGCCAGGCGCGCGGCCAGTTCGGCGGCGCCGTCCATCGTGGAGACCTGGCGGACGGCCGGATGCCGGGCGTCGCTGAGGATCCGCCGTCCGACCTCGGCGTTGTTACCGTCCAGCCGGACGACGATCGGCCGCGTCGCCCCCCGCTCACCGAGCAGTTGGAGCGCGGAGACGACCCCCGTCGCCACCGCGTCGCAGGTCGTGATCCCGCCGAAGACGTTCACCAGCACGGAACGGACGTCGGGGTCGGACAGGATGATCTCCAGCCCGTCGGCCATCACCTTCGCCGACGCGCCACCCCCGATGTCGAGGAAGTTCGCCGGCCCCGCGCCCGCCTGGGCGACGACGTCCAGCGTGCTCATCACCAGTCCTGCGCCGTTACCGACGATGCCGACCTGGCCGTCGAGCTTGACGTAGTTGAGCCCGCGCCGGCGCGCCCTGGCCTCGAGCCCCTCCCCCAAGTGCTCTCCGCCGATCCACTCCGTCACCGGGCAGGCGTCCTCGCCCGCGTGCCTGAACAGGGCGTTGTCGTCCAATGTGATCTTGCCGTCGAGGGCGACGATGCGCTGGTCGGTGGTGCAGGCGAGCGGGTTGACCTCGACGAGCAGCGCGTCCTCCTCGACCATCACCCGCCACAGCCGCTCCAGCACCGGCCCCGCCGCCTCGGGCAGTCCCGAACGACGGGCGAGCTGCGCCCCGTCCACCCCTCCGAGCGGGTCGATCGCCACCTTGAGCAACGCCTCGGGCCTGGTCGCCGCCACTTCCTCGATCTCCATGCCGCCTTCTGTGGAGGCCAGGGCGAGGAAGCAGCCGTTCGCCCTGTCGACGAGGAAGGCCGCGTAGTACTCCTCGAAGGCCACCGTCGCCTCCTCGACGAGGACGGTGTGGGCGATGTGCCCCTTGATGTCCATGCCGAGGATGCGGGCCGCCTCCTCGTGCGCCGCGGCCGGGCCCGGCGCGGGTCTCACTCCTCCCGCCTTGCCCCGGCCGCCGGTCTTTACCTGGGCCTTGATGACAACCGGGGTGCCAAGCTCCGCCGCGATCGTCCGCGCCTCATCAGGGGTGGCCGCCACCCCGCCGCGCGGTACGGGGACACCGTGCCGGTTGAAGAGCTCCTTCGCCTGGTACTCGTACAGGTCCATCGAGACTCCCTATGCGGTTCTTGTAGACGGTATACCGTATGGAATATGTCCCGTCTAGATCTCGACAGAACACTGTCGCCCGGATATTCCATACAGTATGGAAGATACGTTGGTCAGGGACTGGCGCGGTCGCGCCTACCTTGTCACCGCGCCGCCGTCCGACCGCCACAGGATGTTCGTGCTGGCCTGGGCCTCGATGATCGCCATCGCTCCCCTGCAGTACGGCTACGCCGCCGCCGTACCGGCCTTCCTCGCCGAGGGCCGCTCCCTGGCCACCGTCCTGCTGCCGCTGGCCGCATGGATCGTCTGCCAGGCCGTCACGGCATTCCTCCTGAGCACCCGCCTGCCTGGCCCAGGTCCCTCAGGCGGCGTGACGCCGCCCACCGCGGCAGGCACCTCCCCGCGAGATGACCTGGCGACCGACCCCACGAGCATCGGCACCCAAGCAGCGGGGACGACGGGTTGGCGTCGCGAGGATCGGAACGGCGAGGGCCAAGCTGCCGAGAACCCGGGCCATGAGGACGTTCACCGCCGTGGAGACCGGGATGGCGGGGACGGGCGTCGCGAGACCCGCAGTCATCGCGGTGGAGACCGGGATCGCGGGGACCGGCGTCGCGAGACCCGCAGCCGTGGCGATCGGGACTGGGATCGTGGACGGGAGGGTGCTGCGGGCCCGGGTCGTGGGCCGCAGGTGGGCCGGGTGCTGGGGGTGGGAGCTGGCCTGAGTGGGATCGGGTTGCTCACCGTGGCGATCAGCGGGGAGCTCTGGGCGCTGCTGATCGGGTTCTCGCTGCTCGGCGGGGTCGGTGGCGGCCTGGTGTACGGGGTGTGCAGTCGGCTGGTGGCGGGCTGGTATCCGGAGAGGTCCGCGGCCAGGGTGGGCTATGTGACGGGGGCGTTCGGGTACGGGGCGCTTCCCGTCGCGATAGTCGCGGGCATGACGGTCGGAGCCGGCGATGCGCGCTCGGGTGCGCCGGCAACTGGAGCCGATGATGGAGGCTCGGGTGCGTTGACGGCTGGAGCCGGTGATGGAGACCTGGGTGCACTGACGGCTGGAATCGGCGATGGGGGCTCGGGAGCGCTGACGCCTGGAGTCGGCGATGGAGGCCTGGGTGCGCTGACGGCTGGAATCGGCGATGGGGGCTCGGGTGCTCTGGGGGTCGCGTTCGCGGTGTGTGCGGTGGTGGCCGTGGTGGCGATCGGGCTGGCGGCCAGGTTCGTACGGCTGGCGCCGCCCCGGTGGTGGCCCGACACGATCGACCCCAGGCACTTCGCCCTGGACACCAGGCACCTGCGGAGGACGCCTCCAGCGGTACGCGAGTTCACGCCAGGACAGGCGCTGCGGACGCCTGCGCTCGCCGTCCTGGCGGGGATCCTCCTCTGCGCGGGGGCGATCTCGATCTTCAACGTCGTGGTGGTGGCGGCGATGGGGTCGTGGGTGGCGCTCGCCCTGCTGATCGCGCTGAACGGAGCGGGACGGGCGGGGGCGATGAGGGTCTCCGAGCTGCTGGGGCGACGGCGGACCCTCGCACTGGTGCTCGCCGTGCTCGGAGTCGGCCAGGTGGTGCTGGCGAGCGGCGCGGTCACGGTGGGCGCGATGGTGGCGGGGTTGGGTGGTGGCGGGTTCTATCCGCTGGTGGCCGCCCTTGTGCGGGAGTACTTCGGGGAGGAGCGCGTCACCGAGATCCATGGCGTGGTCTACAGCGCCAAGGCGTTGGCGGGCATCGTGGGTGTCGGCTTGGCGGGCGTGCTGCTGGCTGGATCCACCCTGCTGGCCGGGGGGCTCGGTGGCGGTGACTCGCGGAGCGGAGCGAGGGTGGTGGATGAAGGCGGCCTCCTGAGTGGGACTGGGGTGGCCGCTGAAGGTCAGCCGCGGAGCGGGGGTCGGGCGATCACTGAAGGTCAACCGCAGAGCCGGGATCGGGCGATCGCTGAAGGCCAACCGCCAAGCGGGGCCGGGGTGGCCGCTGAGAGTCAGCCGCCGAGCCGGGGTCGGACGGTCACTGAAGGTCAGCCGCCAGTCGGGGCTGGAGCGGCCGCTGATCCATCGACTGGGATTCACCTGCTGGGTGACGTCGGGTTGCCGGGCGGGGCAGGGCTGGGTGGCATCGGCCTGGTGGCGGGGTGCGTGGCGTTCGCAGCGGCTGCGGCGAGCCTGGGGCTGCGGGTGCCGGGCAGACCCTCCACGATCCCCGTGTGACCGAGGTCGCGGGTCCCGGGCAGCCCTCCACGAGCCGTTTGACCAAGGCTGCGGGCCCGGGGCAGGCCCTTTCCGATCCGTGTGGCCTGCCACGCGAGGCAAACCCACGCTGAAGTGGTGGCGCGGAGCGGAGGATCACGGTCTGCCGGCGCGGAGCGAAGCGAGCGGAAGGCGCGGAGGGCTCAGAGGCGCGGGTGCAAAGGACGCGGGCGCAGAGCCCACGGGAACGAGCGCGCTGGAGCGGAGCGCGCAGAGGGCGCGGGGATAGGGGGCGCGGAAGCGGAGCGCAGGCGCGGAAGCGGAGCGCAGGCGCGGAAGCGGAGCGCAGGCGCGGAAGCGGAGCGCAGGCGCGGAAGCGGAGCGCAGGCGCGGAAGCGGAGCGCAGGCGCGGAAGCGAAAGGGGCAGAGAGCGCAGGGCGCAGAGGGATCGGAGGGAGCGCGGGAGTGGAGGGAGCAGGGAGTGGAAGGCGGCTGGTCGCTGAGCGTTGCGGTCTGGAATGAGGGTGACAGCGGGGACGGTGACAGCGAGGAGGGTGAAAGCAGCGGGGTGACCCTTTGGGCCGGGCTGTGATAGGGGTCACCCGGCGGTGGGATCATTGGAACTGTATGCTGTAGGCAGTCGACCACAAACAGTTGAGGTGCGGATATGTTGCAGTCTGATTCGGGGGCGGCGGCCAAGATTCCGCGTCCCGTTCCGCTCAGGGAGAGTGTGTTCGAGGCTCTGCTTGAGCTCATCGTGTCCGGGCAGCTTCGGCCTGGCCAGCACCTGGTGGAGAACGAGCTGGCCGAGTTGCTCGGGGTGTCACGGCAACCGGTGCGTGAGGCGTTGCAGCTGCTCAGTGGCGAGGGGTGGGTGGACCTGCATCCCGGGCAGGGCGCTTTCGTGCATTCGCCCAGTGTCGAGGAGGCCGACCAGCTGCTTGCCGTACGAGCGCTGTTGGAGACGGAGTCCGCGCGGCTGGCCGCGCGGCACGCGGACGAGGACGGGGTGGCCGCGCTGCGGAGGCTGTGCGCGCGCGGGGCCTCGGCGGCGCATTCGGAGGACACGGACACCGCGGTCACGGCCAACTCCGAGCTGCACGCGTTGATCACGGCGCTGTCGGGCAACAAGGTGCTGGCGGAGCTGGCGGCTCAGGTGGCGCGCAGGGTGCGGTGGTATCACACGCCGGTGGCCAGGCAGCGGGGTCTCACGTCGTGGCAGGAGCACGAGGACCTGATCGACGCCATCGCCGACGGCAACGAGGAGATGGCGGCGCAGATCATGCGTGAGCACACCGAGCACACGAGGTTGTCGTACCTGGAGCAGCGGAAGAACCAGCCGGAGGAACCGGCACCCCAGCCGGTACGGCGACGCCGCATGCGGACGGCGCCGGGGAGCTAGATCCCCTCGTTGAGGGGCATCCGCCCCCGAGGCGGACGGACAGCTCGGGGCGTGCGCATCTCTGAGGATCTGCGGATCTCTGAGGGCGGACGGACCGCTCGGGGCGTGCGCATCTCTGGGGCGGACGACATCTGGGGCCTGCGGATCTCTGAGGATCTGCAGATATCTCGGAGCGTGCGCATCTCTGGGGCGGACGGACATCTCGGGGCCTGCGGATCTCCGGGAGCGTGCGGACATCTCGGGGCATGTGGACCTTGCAGCGCGTCATACGGGCGTGGGACATCTCGGGGCATGTGGACCGTGGAGGGCGTCCCAAGGGCGGGTGGATATCTCGGGGCATGTGGACCCTGCAGGGCGTCATAGGGCGTGCGGACATCTCAGGACGTGGGACATCTCGGGGCGTGCGGACAACTCGGGATGGACGGGCAGCGCCGGGTGACCCCGCCTCCCCCGATGTGCGGGTGGGGTGGCGGTGATGGCGGTGCGCGGCGGCCGTGCCGTCCGGACGGCGTGACCCGCAGGCACCCGCCAACGGGACGCATCGGGGACTGCGACAGCGTCTCCGGGGTCGGCATGAGCACGGCGTCCGCACGACAAACACGAGTTCAGCTGCGGTGTTGACGTGGAGTTCACCCGGTGCCGTTTTCCGGAAACACCAGGGGTAGACCCTGGAAGAGAGGTGATGACAGATGAAGGCGATTGCCCGCTTTCTCCTTGGCGATCCCATCGGCCACTCCGCCGACGGGCGCATGCTCGGTCTTGCCGTGGGGCTGGCGACCAGGCAGCACTACTCGGCCGACGAGGCCGATCGGTACCTGCGCGAATGGGCCTCCGACGCCCAGAGCGGCAGGACGGCGCACGACAAGGCCGCGGGCGGGGCCTGATAGCCCCACCCGCGGGCACGAAGGTCAGCGCCGCTCGCCCTCCGTCGAGGCGGACGATGCAGACCCGAGCGAACCCTCGGACGAGCCGGCCGTAGCCGACCCGACAGGCGCCTCGGACGACCCGACCGAGGACGACGGGACCGAAGACGACTTGGCCGAAGGCGACCCGACCGAGGACGACTTGGCCGAAGACGACCCGACCGAAGACGGCGCGCCCGAAGACGGCGCGCCCGAAGACGGCGCGCCCGAAGGCGACGCCGCCGAGGACGACGCGGCGGACCTGGACGACTTCACGAGGCTTGCCACCGTCGTCACCGCCAACGTCGCGACGATGACCCCCAGCGACACCACGATCGGGATCTCGGGCGCCCACGACACCCCGTCGTGGTGCATGGCCTCGAGCACCAGCTTGACCCCGATGAAGGCCAGCACCACCGACAGTCCCTTGCTGAGGTAGACCAGCCGGTCCAGCAACCCTCCGATCAGGAAGAACAGCTGCCTGAGGCCCATCAGCGCGAACGCGTTGGCGGTGAAGACCAGGTAGGGCTCCTTCGTCAGTCCGAAGATCGCGGGGATGGAGTCGAGGGCGAACAGCAGGTCCGTGGTCCCGATGGCGACCATGACGATCAGCATCGGGGTCACCATGCGCCGGCCGTCCAGCCGTACGGTCAGGGACGCCCCGTGATAGGCGGAGGTCGTCGGCAGCAGCCGCCGCGTCGCCCTGATCACCGCGTTCTCGGAGAACTCGTCCGACTCCTCGGAGGAGGAGGAGATGAGTTTCCACGCGGTGTAGACGAGGAACGCGCCGAAGACGTAGAAGAGCCAGTCGAAGCGCGCCACCGCCTCCGCGCCCAGAGCGATGAAGACGCCGCGCATGAGCAGCGCCAGCACGATGCCGACCAGCAGGACCTTCTGCCGGTAGCGCATCGGCACGCGGAAACGGCTCATGATCAGCAGGAAGACGAAGAGGTTGTCGACGCTGAGGGAGTACTCGGTGATCCAGCCGGCGAAGAACTCCCCGCCGTGCGCGGGCCCCGACACCAGCAGCAGCCCGGCGCCGAATACCCCCGCGAGGGCCACGTAGAACGTCACCCAGCCGACGCACTCCTTGAACGAGGGCTCGCGTGGGTTGCGGGCGACCAGGTAGAAGTCGACGGCCAGCACGAGCATGAACCCCGTGATCGTGGCCAGCCAGATCCAGGGAGGCAGGTTCACGCCGGGGCACTCCTCACGTAGTGGGCGAGCAGTTGGTCAGCGCGCGGGTTGTGTCCCCGCGCGCGTACCCGCAGCAGCCAGTACGGCATGAGCCGCTCGTGCAGCCAGAGGAAGCCGATGGCGAATCCGAGGCTCACCATCGCCTGGTAGGCCAGGAAGGGCAGCACGCCGTCCGCCAGCGCTCCGGTGGCCGCGACGCTCTCCTGGGCCAGCCTGGACAGCGGGAAGGCGGGCAGCCATAACAGGCCGGCGGGTGCGAAGGTGCCGGGCCTGAAGGGTCCGTGGCCGAGCAGCATGCCGTACAGGCCGCCGAAGAGAGCCAGCGGCAGCGCGAGGAAGGTCGCCCCGCCGGGCTGACCCGCGAACAGGGTCAGCCCTCCTGCCATGACGCCGGCCAGCGCGCCGACGGCGAGCCCTGGGACGGCCAGTTCGAGGCTGTGACGGGAGACCATCAGCCCACGACCACGCCGAAGGCGACGAGGCTGTAGAACAGCATCCCGAGGTAGAAGACCGCGCCGAAGCCGATGATCACGTTCGACCACCATCTCGGCCTGATGGGCTTGGGCAGCATCCTGTTGTTGACCAGCAGCAGCGTCACGCAGTACGCGCCCATCGCGAACGTCGACAGGAACGCCAGCGTGTCCAGGATCCCGCTGGGCCCGTCGGCGGGTCCGAAGAGCAGGATCAGGATGCCGAAGATGATCACTCCCCAGAGGAAGCCCGCGTACAGGTGCGACATGCGCAGCTTCCTCGCGCCCGGCACGAAGTTGTAGGTCATGTCCGCCTGGCCGCGCGAGAAGGAGTCGAACAGGCCGAGCGTCGCGTTGAGCCCGATCAGCGCGATGAAGCCGAGGAAGACCACGCCGAGCACCGAGCTGCCCGCCGAGGAGACGGCGTCGGCCATGACGCTGAGCGCGACCTCCCTGTCGTCGCCCTGGATGGCGGTGCGCACGCCGGGGTTCTGCCTGGCCGCGGCCTGCGCGATGACCGTGAACGAGATCGTCACGAGCATCGTGATGCCCCAGAACAGCAGCAGCGCGTCGAAGGTGACCCAGCGCCGCCATCCCCTCCACTTGGCCATCTCGGCGGGGTCCTCGGTGTCGAACATGAAGCCGCGCGAGGGCATGGCCTCCTCTTCACCCGCGTGCCTCAGGCCGCGGATGCGCGGGATGTGGGCGCCCATGCCCGCCCCCGAGTCGCGCAGGTGCAGGGTGTACCACATCTGCTGCATCCCGGACGGCCCCGCGAAGGCGCAGGCGCCGACGATCACAGGGAACCAGGCGGCCGACAGCGCCTCGGGAGGCAGGTAGCCGATGGAGAACATCCCGGTGATCGTGCTGACGACGTCGGACCACGAGCCGACCATGGCCGCGATCACGGCGGTGCCGATGACCAGCGCGCCGATGAGCACCGACAGCAGGTTCTCCAGCACGTTGTAGATGACCTTGGCCAGGCTGAAGACCACCCCGACCAGGATCAGTCCCGTGACCGCGGTCACGGTCCACGGTATGCCGGTGATCTCCTCGAAGGCCGCCGCTCCCGCCGAGAGGTGCCCTGGCCAGATGTAGACGAGGATCGCGACGGTGAAGAAGAACCACATGAGCGGCTTGAAGACGCGGGCGGCGCCGGAGAAGATGCTCTCTCCCGTGGCCATCGCGTAGCGCGCCATCTCCAGCATGACGACGGCCTGGAGGGTGACGCCGATCAGGAACAGCCAGCGGATCTCGGGCCCGAACAGCAGCACCAGGCGGGGCCACATGTACGACTCGCCCATGCCCACGCCGAGCGCCACGAGGAACACCGTGGGACCGAGGATGTGCACAGAGGGCGGGGCGTCGGGCAGCTTGCGGATGGGCATCGGCTCGAGCCGGCCCGCTTTCCATACTCGCTTGTCTTCTACCGGCGTGGTGGTCACCGGTGTCTCGGACGTGTCCAACTGACGGACCTCCTGGGGGGTGGGATGTGCAGTTGCGATGGGCCCCCTTCAGCGGCTCGGCTCCAGCCGCCGTCTTACAGCAGTCCTGCGGCGCGCGCCCAGCGGTACTTCGCACCGAGGACCGCGACCGGCTTCTCCGTCGTGTACGGGTAGGCGACCACACCGTGGTCGAACAGGTAGTCGCAGGCCTCCTCGACCTCGGTGTCACCGGCGAGCGAGGCGACGACAGGCTTGACGTTGCCCTTGTCGCGCTCCTCCTGGACGACTTTGGCGATCAGTTCGGCGAAGACCATGGGCGGGGTGACGATCGTGTGCCAGTAGCCGAGGACCAGCGCGTGGATGCGCGGGTCGGTCAGGCCGAGGCGGACGGTGTTCTCGTAGGTCGAGGGCGGTTCGCCTCCGGTGATGTCGATGGGGTTGCCCGCCGCGCCGAACGGCGGGATGTAGGCGCGGAAGGCCTGGTCGAGGTCGTCGGGGATGTCCATGAGGGTCAGTCCCGCGTCGACGCAGGCGTCCGAGAGGAGCACGCCGGACCCGCCGGCGCCAGTGATGATCACGACGTTCTCGCCCTGGGGCGTGGGCATCAGCGGCAGCGAGCGCGCGTACTCCAGCATGTCGTTCAGTCCCGGCGCGCGCACGACGCCCGCCTGGCGCAGGATGTCGTCGTAGACCTTGTCGTCGCCGGCCAGCGCGCCGGTGTGCGAGCCCGCGGCCCTGGCGCCCATCGCGGTACGGCCGGCCTTGAGCACGATGACCGGCTTGTGCCTGACCACCCTGCGGGCCGCCTCGACGAACCCGCGCCCGTCCTTGAGGTCCTCCAGGTGCATGGCCACGGCGTGGGTGTTGTCGTCCTGCTCGAAGAAGGTCAGCAGGTCGTCCTCGTCCACGTCGGCCTTGTTGCCGACGCCGACGATCGCCGACACCCCCATCTTGGTCGTACGGCTGAAGCCCAGGATGGCCATCCCGATCCCGCCGCTCTGCGAGGTCAGCGCCACGCTGCCCTTCACGTCGTACGGCGTGCAGAACGTCGCGCAGAGGTTCTCAGGCGTGTAGTAGTAGCCGTAGATGTTGGGGCCGAGCATGCGCACCCCGTGCCTGGCGGCGATCTCCACGATCTTCGCCTGGCCCTCGACGTTGCCCGTCTCGGCGAAGCCGGAGGGGATCATGATGGCCCCCGCCACGCCCTTCTCTCCCGCCTGCTCCAGCGCGGGAGGGACGAAGGCCGCCGGGATCGCGAACACCGCGACGTCCACGTCGAACGGCACGTCGGCCACGCTCTTGTAGGCCGGCAGCCCCATGATGTCGGTGGCCTTGGGGTTGATCGGGAAGATCTGGCCCCGGTAGCCGCCGTTGATGAGGTTGCGCATGACCGAGTTGCCGATCTTGCCCTGCTCGGCCGAGGCGCCGATCACCGCGACGGAGCGCGGCTTGAAGATCCGCGTCATCTGCTCGAGGATCTTCTCCCTCGGGATGCGCGCCTTCTCCTGCGGCAGCTCGCCGATGAGGATGCGGACGTCGGCGGCGATGGCCCCGTCCGGTCCGGCGAAGACGGGGTTGAGGTCGACCTCGGTGATCTCGGGGAAGTCGCCGACCAGGGCGCCCACGCGCTCGATCATCGTCGCCAGCGCCTCCCTGCTGGCCGGTCGCGCACCGCGAGCACCTCGGAGCACCTCCGCCGCTCTGATGTCGTCCAGCATCCCGAGTGCATCATCACCCGAAAGCGGGGCAAGTCGGAAGGTCACGTCCTTGAGCACTTCAACCAGGACACCGCCGAGGCCGAACGCGACGACCTTGCCGAAGGTGGGGTCGGTGACCGCGCCGATGATCACCTCGTGCCCGCCCGAGACAAGCTGCTGGATCTGTATACCGTCGACGGTGGCCTGTGGATTGTATGCAGAGGTGTTCGCGAGAACTTGCTCGTAGCCGCTCGCGACCTCCTCAGCGTTCCTGAGGCCGACCAGCACGCCGCCCGCGTCGGTCTTGTGCAGGATGTCCGGTGAGACGATCTTCATGACGACGGGGAAGCCCAGCTCCTCCGCCAGCCGTACGGCCTCGTCGGCGCTCGTGGCCAGGCCCTCGCCCGGGGTCGCTATGCCGTACTCCTGGCAGATCCTCCGCCCCTCCGGGGCGGTCAGCGCCGTGCGGCCCTCCGCCAGCGCCTTGTCCAGGATCTCCCTCGTGGTGCTCACTAGATGACTCCGTTCGTCTTCAGCTCGGCCAGTTCGTCGGCGCTGACGCCGAAGGCTGCGTAGATCTCCTGGTTGTGCTCGCCGAGCAGAGGGGGCGTGCGCACCTCGACAGGCGAGTCCGACAGCTGCAGCGGGCTGCCCACCGTCACGAACTCGCCGCGCTCGGGATGGTCGACGCTGACGACGATGCCCTCCTCGCGCAGGCTGTCGTCCTCGACCAGCTCCTTGGTGGACAGGATCGGACCGCAGGGGATGTTCTCGGCGTTGAGCCTGTCCAGCACCGTCCACTTGTCGTGGGCGCTGCTCCACTCCTCGATGAGCTGGAACATCTTGTCCAGCTTCGGCAGCCGCGCCTCGGGGGTGGCCCACTCGGGGTCGTCGGCCAGCTCGGGCCTGCCGATGATCGCCGACAGCGGCTTCCAGCCGACCGGCTGCACGATCACGTAGATGTAGTCGTTCGGACCGCCCGGCGCGCACCGCACCGCCCAGCCAGGCTGGCCGCCGCCGCTGGCGTTGCCCGAGCGCGGCACCTCCACGCCGAAGGTCCTGTTCGGGTACTCCTTCAGCGGCCCGTGCGCCAGCCGCTGCTGGTCGCGCAGCTTCACCCTGCACAGGTTGAGGACGGCGTGCTGCATCGCGACCTGGACGCGCTGCCCCTTGCCGGTGTTCTCCCGCTGGTAGAGGGCGGCCAGGATGCCCGCGACGGCGTGGATGCCGGTGCCCGAGTCGCCGATCTGGGCGCCGGTGGCCAGCGGCGGGCCGTCCTCGAACCCCGTGGTGCTCATCGAGCCGCCCATGGCCTGGGCGATCACCTCGTACGCCTTGAACCTGGCGTAGCGGCCCGCGCCGAAGCCCTTGATGGAGGCGTAGATGAGGCGCGGGTTGAGCTCCTGCAGGCGCTCCCAGGTGAAGCCCATGCGGTCGACCGCGCCTGGGCCGAAGTTCTCCACCAGGATGTCCGAGCTCTTCACCAGCTCGGTGAACAGCTCCTTGCCCCGCTCGCTCTTCATGTTGAGCGTGATGCTGCGCTTGTTGCAGTTCAGCATCGTGAAGTAGAGGCTGTCGACGTCCGGCACGTCGCGCAGCTGCTGCCTGGTGATGTCACCTGTCGGGGCCTCCAGCTTGACCACGTCGGCGCCGAGCCAGCCGAGCAGCTGGGTGGCCGAAGGGCCTGACTGGACGTGGGTCATGTCGAGGACTCGGACGCCTTCCAGTGCCTTCATCTACGGCTCCTACTTGTACATCGTCTGGTTCATGGTGCCGGGGGCGTAGACCTCCGGATCGACCCACACGTTGATCAGGGACGGCTTGCCCGACTCGCGGGCCCGCTGGAGCGCGGGGGCGATGTCGGCCGGGTCGCGGACCTCCTCGCCGTGGCCGCCGAGGAGCTTGGCGAACTCGTCGTAGCGGACGTCGCCGAGGGTGTTGCCGATGCGGCCGCGGTCCTCGCCGTACTTGGCGGCCTGGCCGTACCTGATCTGGTTCATCGAGGAGTTGTTGCCGATGACGCCGATGAACGGCAGGTCGAAGCGGACCATCGTCTCGAAGTCCCAGCCGGTGAGGCTGAAGGCGCCGTCGCCGAAGAGCGCGACGACCTCCTTGTCGGGACGGGCCTGCTTGGCGGCCATCGCGAAGGCGACGCCGACGCCGAGGGTGCCGAGAGGGCCTGGGTCCATCCAGTGGCCGGGCGACTTCGGCTGGACCACCTGCCCGGAGAAGGTGACGATGTCGCCGCCGTCGCCGATGTAGACGGAGTCCTCGGTAAGGAACTCGTTGATCTCGTGGACGAGCCGGTAGGGGTCGATCGGCCGCACGTCGGAGTGCTGCCTGGGCAGGCGCTTGGTGTAGGCCTGCGTCTCGACCGTGCGCAGCTCCTCGATCCACTCCTTGCGCCTGGCGGCGGCGTTCTGGATGCGTCCGCCGGCGGCCTGCGTGACGGCCGACAGGACGGCGCCCGCGTCACCGACGATGCCCAGGTCGATGTCGCGGTTCTTGCCGACCGTGCGGTAGTCGAGGTCGATCTGGACGACGGCGGCGGTGGGCGAGAGCCGCTTGCCGTACCCCATCCTGAAGTCGAACGGCGTGCCGACGATGATGATCAGGTCGGCCTCGGTGAAGGCGTACCGGCGGCTGAGCTGGAAGTGGTGCGGGTCGCCCGGCGGGAGCGTGCCCCTGCCCGAGCCGTTCATGTAGGCGGGGACGTTGAGCGCGCGGACGAAGTCGATCGCTGCGTCGGTCCCCCTGCAGGTCCATACCTGGGTGCCGAGCAGGATGCACGGCTTCTCACTGTGGGCCAGCAGGTCGGCGAGGCGCTCGATGGCCTCGGGGTCGCCGGCCTGCTTGGTCGAGGCCCGGTAGCTGGCCGGGATCCGCGCCTTGTCCAGCGGCACCTTGGCGTCGAGGACGTCGCGCGGGATCTCCAGGAACGACGGGCCAGGCGCGCCGTGGTAGCACTCGCGGAAGGCCATCGACACCAGGTCGGCCACCCGCTCCGTGCTCGGCACCGTCGCGGCGAACTTGGTGATCGGGGTCATCATGTCGACGTGCGGGAGGTCCTGCAGCGAGCCCATCTTGTGCTGGCTCAGGGCGCCCTGGCCGCCGATGAGCAGCATCGGGCTCTCGGCGCGGAAGGCGTTGGCCACACCCGTCACCGCGTCGGTGGTGCCGGGGCCCGCCGTGACGACAGCGCAGCCCGGCTTGCCGGTGATCCTGGCGTAGCCGTCGGCGGCGTGCGCCGCGACCTGCTCGTGGCGTACGTCGATCACCTCGATGCCCTCGTCCACGCAACCGTCGTAGATGTCGATGATGTGGCCGCCACAGAGCGTGTAGATGACGTCCACACCCTCCGCCTTGAGTGCCTTGGCCACCAGGTGCCCACCCGAGATCAGTTCCGACATCGTTCACCTTTCCAGGATGCTGTCTTCTCCATACTGCATACCGTATGAGCCCCATGCTTACCCGGCCATCACTGGCCTGTCTAGCCCCTTCTCAATCCGGCAGGTCGAGCAACTCCACCGGCTCGCCGTCCCATCCGGGCGGCAGCACGGCCAGCGCATCGGCCATGGCGGCACCCCACAGCGAGCCGGGCCTGTCGTGCCCCACGGGCACCGCCCCCTTCCCCGACCTGCGGACGGGCACCAGCCGAGTGTTGCTGTGGCGGTGACCTCGCGGCGCCTTGTGGGCCTCGGTGACCGGCTGCTGGCTCCGGTGGGACGGCGACGTCGGGGCGGGGGTCACGGCCAGCGTCGTGCGCTCGCCGTACTCGTAGCGCTCGCCCTTGAGCAGCGGGACCAGCAGCGTGAGGGCCGCCGCCAGCGCGGCGAACGGATTGCCCGGCAGGCCCACCACCAGGCGGCCGCAGGGAAGCCTGGCCAGGAGCTGCGGGTGGCCTGGCCGTACGGCGACGCCGTCGACGAGCACCTCGGCGCCCAGGTCGTCGAGAACCGCCCGCAGGTGATCGGCGGGCCCCTTGGACGAGGCGCCGCACACCACCACGACCTCGGCGCCTTCGCCTGGCGGGACGGAGGTCGTGGGATCGGGGCCGGCCGGTGGGTGGGGCAGGAGGGCGGCACGGAGGGGGGCCGCGCCGTCCGGGATCGTGAGGCGTGGGCCCACGCGCGCCCCCGCCCATTCGATCAGCCCGGGCAGGAAGGGGCCGATGGCGTCGCGCACCC
Organism: Nonomuraea roseola; assembly: GCF_039535395.1. Lineage (NCBI taxonomy): Bacteria > Bacillati > Actinomycetota > Actinomycetes > Streptosporangiales > Streptosporangiaceae > Nonomuraea > Nonomuraea roseola. The sequence continues at coordinate 5,114,213 of NZ_BAAAXC010000015.1, read as the reverse complement.
TGCCGGGCTCGGGCAGTCCCTCGGCGATCACCTCGTCACCCGTCACCAGCACCGCCACCTCGAGACGCCGATGGACGGCCAGCACGTCGTGCCCCAGCGCCGCGGCCAGCCCCAGCACCGCGGGAGTCACCCGCGTTCCCGCGCCGAGCACCACCTCGCCCAGCCCGACGTCCTCACCGCGCCGCCGCACATGCCGTCCCTCCTCCACGACCCCGGCGACCCAGCCCCCCTCCCGCTCACCCGAAACGCCAGGAGGGGCAGGCCTGGCCGGGGAGTCGTGGGTGGGTGGGATGGAGGCCAGGGGGCGGGCGGCCTCGTACGGCAGGACCGACGTCGTCCCCTCGGGCACCGGCGCGCCCGTGGCGATCTCCACCGCGCATCCCGGCTTCAGCACCTCGCCGTGCGCCCGCCCGCCGGCCAGCACCCGTCCGAGCACCCGCCACGGCCCCTCCCCCACGACCGCGTAGCCGTCCATGGCGGACACGTCCGTTCCCGGCACAGGGACGAGCGCCGTCAGCGGCCGGGCCAGCCGACAGCCGCGCGCCATCGACAGCGGCACCTCCTCCACAGGCGCGGACGGCGACGCGCGCAACGCGATGGCGCGCGCCTCCGCCCACGTCACATCTCCACCCGACGCCCTGTCCACCCTGCGAACCCCGCCATCCGTCTCCACACGCGACTCCACCCGACGAACCCTGCCACCCACGCCTGAGCCCAGCACCATCCAGGGACCCCGACGACCCGCGTCCGACGCCACCTCAGGAAGGCCGAACCTCACCCCAGGAAGCCTGCCATCCAGAACAGCCCTCTCCCGCGGACCGTCCTGCTACCCGCGATCGGCCCTGACCGCACGCCCTGGCACCCGGTGTCCGAATCGGTGCTCGGACCGGTTCCCTGAACCTTCCCATGCGGGTCCCCGCGCAGGTCATCCTCTCCTCTATTGACCCGAATTTTTCCATACTGTATACCGAATGCACTGTCGACGCGAGAACGGAGCTCGGTATGAAGGTCGCTGTTCTCGGCGCCGGCGCCATCGGCGCGTACGTGGGCGCCGCCCTCCACAGGGGCGGCGCCGAGGTGCATCTCATCGCCAGAGGCGAGCACCTGCGGGCGATACGCGAGGCCGGTGTGCGGGTGCTGAGCCCGAGGGGTGACTTCACCGCCCACCCCCACGCCACCGACGACCCCCGCGAGGTCGGCACGGTGGACCACGTGTTCCTCGGACTGAAGGCCAACTCCTACGCCGCGGCGGGCGCGCTCGTCAGGCCGCTGCTGCACGAGTCCACCACGCTCATCGCCGCGCAGAACGGCATCCCGTGGTGGTACTTCCACGGACTCAAGGGCCCATACCAGGGCTATCGCATCGAGAGCGTCGATCCGGGCGGGAGCGTCACCGCCGCGCTCCCGCTGGAGCGCGCCGTCGGCTGTGTCGTCTACGCCGCGACCGAGATCGAGGAGCCCGGCCTCGTCCGCCACCTCGAAGGCACCCGATTCTCCATCGGCGAGCCCTCGGGCGAGCTGACCGCCCGCTGCGTCGACTTCGGCGAGGCGATGACCAGGGGCGGCCTGAAGTGCCCCGTGGAGCAGGACCTGCGCAAGGACGTCTGGATCAAGCTGATGGGCAACATCGCCTTCAACCCGATCAGCGCGCTGGCCAGGGCCACCATGGCGGGGATCTGCCGCCACGACGGGGCGAGGGAGCTCGTGGTGGCGATGATGCGCGAGACGGTCGAGGTGGCCAGGAGGGTCGGCTGCGATCCCGGCGTGTCCATCGAGCGCAGGCTGCGGGGCGCGGAGAAGGCGGGCGAGCACAAGACCTCCACGCTGCAGGATCTGGAGAAGGGCAAGCCGCTGGAGCTCGACGTGCTGCTGGCCGCCGTCGTCGAGCTGGCCGACCTGACCGGCGCCGAGGTGCCGACGCTGCGCGCGATCCACGCCGTCAGCGATCTGCTCAACGAGAGCCTCGCGAGCTGACACTAGAAGACATACCGTAGTCTGTATACAGAATGGAGGGATCATGAGCTATGACCGCCTGACCCATCCACTGGTTCGTGAGAACGGCGTGCTGCGCAGGGCGAGCTGGGACGAGGCCCTCGACGCCGCGGCGCAGGGCTTCCTGCGCAACATCGCCAGGCACGGCCCCGACAGCTTCGCGATGCTGTCGTGCGCCCGCTCGACCAACGAGATGAACTACGTGGGCCAGAAGTTCACCCGCGTCGTCGTCGGCACGAACAACGTGGACTCCTGCAACCGCACCTGCCACGCGCCGAGCGTGGCGGGCCTTTCCGCGGTCTTCGGCAGCGGTGGCGGCACCTCCTCCTACCAGGAGGTCGAGGACACCGATGTGATCGTCATGTGGGGTTCGGCCGCCCGCAACGCCCACCCCATCTTCTTCCATCACGTGCTGAAGGCGATTCACAAGGGCGCGCGGATGTTCGCGGTCGACCCCAGGCGCACGGGCACGGCGCAGTGGGCCGACCGCTGGCTCGGCCTGAACGTCGGCACCGACATCCCGCTCGCCCACGCCATCGCTCGGGAGATCATCCACGAGGGGCTGCACAACGAGCCGTTCATCAGGCGGGCCACCACCGGGTTCGAGGAGTTCGCCGAGCAGGTCGAGCCATGGACTCTCAGCGTGGCCGAGCAGGTGACCGGCGTGCCGAAGGAGGCCATCCGCGAGCTGGCGCACGCCTACGCCCGCGCCGACAGGGCCCAGCTGTGCTGGACACTGGGCATCACCGAGCACCACAACGCCACCGACAACGTGCGCGCCCTCATCAACCTGGCGCTGCTGACCGGCCACGTCGGCAGGTACGGCTCGGGCCTTTCCCCGCTCAGAGGCCAGAACAACGTGCAGGGCGGCGGCGACATGGGCGCCATCCCCAACAGGCTCCCCGGCTTCCAGGACATCCTCGACCCCGAGATCAGGCAGCGCTTCGAGAACGCCTGGCAGGTGCCGATCCAGCCCCGCTACGGGCTCAACCTCACCCAGATGCTCGAGGCCATGGCCGAGGGCGAGCTCACCGCCTGCTACCTCATCGGCGAGAACCCGGTGCAGTCCGAGGCCGACTCGCTGGCCTGCGTCAAGCGCCTGAGCATGCTCGACCACCTGGTCGTCCAGGACATCTTCCTCACCAAGACCGCCCAGATGGCCGACGTCGTGCTGCCCGCGAGCGCCGCGTGGTGCGAGAGCGAGGGCACCTTCACCAACAGCGAGCGCAGGGTCCAGCGGGTCCGCAAGGCGCTCGACCCGCCGGGCGAGGCCCGCGACGACATCTGGATCATGTGCGAGATCGCCCGCAGGATGGGGCACGACTGGCACTACGACGGCGCGCAGGAGGTGTGGGACGAGCTCAGGAGGCTCTCCCCCGCCCACACCGGCATGACCTACCGGCGGCTGGAGGAGCACCAGGGCATCCAGTGGCCGTGCCCTTCCGAGGACGCGATCGAGCCGCCGTACCTGCACGGCCGCCTCTGGAAGGAGGACCCAGGGCCGCGAGCTCCCTTCGCGGTGCTGGAGCACTCGCCGCCGGTGGACCTGCTCGACGAGGAGTACCCGTTCAGACTCACCACGGGCCGCCGCCTCGACTCCTACAACACCGGCGTGCAGTCCTCCGGCTTCGCCTCGCCGCTGCGCAGGGGCGAGACGATCGAGCTGTGCCCCGAGGACGCGGACCAGCTCGGCCTGGCCAGGGGCGAGGAGGTCAGGATCAGCTCCAGGCGCGGCACGGTGGTCGCACCCGTCCACATCGACCCCGCGCTGCGGCCCGGCCTGGTGTTCATGACCATGCACTTCCCCGACGAGGTCGACACCAACGCCCTGACCATCGAGGCCACCTGCCCGATCGCGGGAACGGCCGAGTTCAAGGCGGCAGCCGTACGCATCGAGAAGGTGAGCTAGTGGACCTGCACTTCGGCGACGCCGAGCCGACGGCGGAGGAAAGGGCGGCGGTCGACGCGCTGCTCGGCCCGCCCGTGACCGCATGGGAGGGCGGCGACCGCACCGAGGCCGACCTGCGCTCGGCGGCGCGGGCCGAGCAGGCCCGCGACCAGTTGCTGCCCGCGCTGCACGCGGTCAACGACAGAGTCGGGTGGATCAGCGAGGGCGCGCTGGCCTACATCTGCAGGCGGCTGACGATCCCTCCCGCCGAGGCGTACGGCGTGGCGAGCTTCTACTCGCTGTTCTCCATGGAGCCGAGGCCCGCCAGGGTGCTGCACGTCTGCACCGACCTGGCCTGCCTGGCCAAGGGCGTGCGCGACGCGGGGGAAGGCGTGGCGAGCCCGTGCCTGGGGCTGTGCGAGCGCGCCCCCGCCGCGCTCGCGCTGGAAGCGGGCCTGCCCCCCAAGGCCACGGTGTACGGCGGAAGCCCGGCCGCGGACGCCACCCCCTATACCGTCGAACGTCCCGAGCCGCCGGTCGCCGACGCTGTCCCCCAGGCAGGCGGCCACGGCCTGGTCCTGCTCAGGCGGATCGGCGTCGTCGACCCCGCCAGCCTCGACGACTACCGGGCCAACGGCGGCTACCAGGCCTTACGCCGCGCCTTCGAGCTGGGCCCCGCCGGGGTGATCCGCGAGGTCACCGAGGCCGGCCTGGTCGGCAGGGGCGGCGCCGCCTTCCCGACGGGCCGCAAGTGGGACGCGACGGCCCGCCAGCCCGACCAGCCGCACTACCTGGTGTGCAACGCCGACGAGAGCGAACCCGGCACCTTCAAGGATCGCGTGATCATGGAGGGGGATCCGTACGCGCTGGTCGAGGCCATGACGATCGCCGCCTACGCCACGGGCTGCCGCAAGGGCTACCTGTACATCAGGGGCGAGTACCCGAGGGCAACGGCGGCGCTCGAGACCGCGATCAGGACGGCCAGGGCGCGCGGCATGCTCGGCGCCGACGTCCTCGGCCATGGCTTCGCGTTCGACATCGAGCTGAGGAAGGGCGCGGGCGCCTACATCTGCGGCGAGGAGACCGCGATCTTCAACTCGATCGAGGGCTACAGGGGCGAGCCGCGCACCAAGCCGCCCTTCCCCGTCGAGAAGGGCCTGTTCGGCAAGCCCACCGTCGTCAACAACGTCGAGACCCTGGTCAACGTCCTGCCGATCCTGCTGACCGGCGGCTCGGACACCAAGCTGTTCTGCGTCTCCGGCAGCGTCGGCAGGCCGGGCGTCTACGAGCTGCCGCTCGGCACGCCGCTGCGCGAACTGCTCGACCTCGCGCGGCCGGCGGGCACGCTGAAGGCGGTGCTGCTCGGCGGCGCGGCCGGCTCGTTCGTCACCGACCTGGACGTCCCGCTCAGCTTCGAGGGCACCAGGGCGGCAGGCGCGACGCTCGGCTCGGGCGTGGTCATGGTCCTGGACGAGGAGGTGGACCTGCCCGCCTTCCTGGTCAGGATCGCCGCGTTCTTCCGCGACGAGTCGTGCGGGCAGTGCGTGCCCTGCAGGGTGGGCACCGTACGCCAGGAGGAGGCCCTGCACAGGCTGGGCAGGAGGCGCAGCGACGAGGACCTGGTGCTGCTGCGCGAGGTCGGCCAGACCATGCGCGACGCCTCGATCTGCGGTCTGGGGCAGACCGCGTGGAACGCCGTCGAATCGGCCATCGACCGCCTGGGAGCGTTCAAGTGATCCCTCTGCAGCCACCCCGACGCCTGATCGACGTGGAGATCGACGGCGAGTCCGTCCGCGTGCCCGAGGGCTCGACCGTCCTCGACGCGTGCCGTACGGCCGGCAAGGACGTCCCCACCCTCTGCCACGGCGACACGCTCACCCCGAAGAACGCCTGCAGGGTCTGCGTCGTCGAGGTCGAGGGGTCGAGGACCCTCGCGCCCGCCTGCTCCAGGAAGGCGGAGGCGGGGATGGTCGTCGGCACCGACACCGACAGGGCCAGGCACAGCCGCAAGGTGGTGCTGGAGCTGCTGGCCTCCTCCACGGACCTGTCGACGACGCCGATGGCCAAGGAGTGGATGGCCGACTACGGCGCCGATCCGGCGCGTTTCGGCGAGGAGGCCGCCACCGTCGCCCAGCCGCCCAAGGTGGACAACGACCTCTATGTCCGCGACTACGGCAAGTGCATCCTCTGCTACAAGTGCGTGGACGCCTGCGGCGAGCAGTGGCAGAACAGCTTCGCGATCAGCGTCGCGGGCAGGGGCTTCGACGCGACGATCTCCACGGAGTTCGACGTGGCGCTCACCGACTCGGCCTGCGTCTACTGCGGCAACTGCGTCGAGGTGTGCCCCACGGGGGCGCTGTCGTTCAAGACCGAGTTCGACATGCGGGCCGAGGGCACCTGGGACGAGTCTGAGCAGTCCACCACGACGACGATCTGCAGCTACTGCGGCGTGGGCTGCAACCTCACGCTTCACGTGCAGGACAACAAGATCGTCAAGGTCACATCGCCGCACGACAACCCGGTCACCCACGGAAACCTCTGCATCAAGGGACGCTTCGGCTACGGCTATGTCTAGGACAAAGAAACGCCAGATACTGCACGTCAAGGCGCACATCTCGACCCGGAGGCGCGACTCGCTGGCCGCCGAGGAGCCCCTGGAGATCAGGGTCGGCGGCCAGGCGCTCACCGTCACCATGCGCACGCCGGGCGACGACTTCGACCTCGCCGCGGGGTTCCTGGTGAGCGAGGGCACGGTCGCCTTGTCACAGGACATCTCGACCATGCGCCACTGCGCGGACCTCGACACCTACAACGTCCTCGACGTACGGCTCGCGCCGGGCGTCGAGGCCCCCGAGGCGCGCAACTTCTCCACCACCTCCGCCTGCGGCGTCTGCGGCAAGGCCTCGCTCGAGGCCGTCCGCACGGTGGCCAGGTGGAGCGCCCGCGACGACCCCGCGCGGATCGGCAGCCACGTGCTGAGAGAGCTGCCCGACCGGTTGAGGTCCGCCCAGCGGGTCTTCGACAGGACGGGCGGCCTGCACGCGGCGGGCCTGTTCAGCCTCGAGGGCGAGGCGCTGTGCGTCCGCGAGGACGTCGGCAGGCACAACGCCGTCGACAAGCTGGTCGGCTGGGCGCTGCGCGAAGATCGCCTGCCGCTGTCCGGGACCGTGCTGATGGTCTCGGGGCGGGCCTCCTTCGAACTGGTGCAGAAGGCGGTCATGGCCGGGATCCCCGTCCTCGCCGCGGTGTCCGCGCCCTCCTCCCTCGCGGTGGAGCTGGCGGCGGAAGAGGGGCTGACGCTCATCGGTTTCCTGAGAGGCGACTCGATGAACGTCTACTCCGGCGAGCACCGGCTCACCCTGACGGGCTCGGGTCACGGCTCGGCCAGGGCCGCGACGTCAGGGTGACAGGGATGCCGGTCGGCGCGCGAGCCCCCTGCCGCCGCCGGCATCCCGAGGGATTTTGACAACCATTTTCATTCTGGGTCATACTTGTGGGCGTGATGCCCTATAAAGCCCGATTCCTCTCGCTCCTGGCCGGCGGCATGCTGCTGGCCACCACCGCCGCGTGCGGGTCAGGCGCCGCGCAGACCGCCGCCGCGCCCGGCGGGGCCGCCGGCGACAAGCCCACGGTCGTCGCCGCCTTCTACCCGCTGCAGTGGCTCACCGAGCAGATCGCCGGCCAGGACGTCACGGTCCAGACGCTGACCGCGCCGGGCGTGGAGCCGCACGACCTCGAGCTCACCCCGCAGCAGGTCGCCGGCGTCGGCGGGGCCACGATGACCGTCTACATCAAGGGCCTGCAGCCCGCCGTGGACGAGGCGGTCGAGCAGAACGCCGCCGACAAGGGGTTCGACGCGGCCGCCGCCGTGCAGACGCTGCCCGCGACCGCGGAGGAGGAGGCGGAGGGCGGCGAGGCGGCCCACGAGCACGAGGTCTCCTACGACCCGCACCTGTGGCTGGACCCGAGCCGCTTCGCCGGCGTGGCCACCAAGCTGAGCGAGCGGCTGGCCGAGGCCGACCCCGCGCACGCCCAGGACTACAAGGAGCGCACCGCCAAGACCGTCGCCGCTCTCGGCGCCCTCGACCAGGAGTTCACCAAGGGGCTCGCCACCTGCTCCACCAGGTCGATCGTGACCGCGCACGAGGCGTTCGGCTACCTGGCCAACCGCTACAAGCTCAAGCAGGTCGGCATCTCGATCGACCCCGAGGCCGAGCCCTCCCCCGCCCGCATCGCGGAGGTGGCCAAGGTCGCCAAGGCCGAGAAGGTCACTACCATCTTCACTGAGGCCCTCGTCAGCACCAAGGTCGCCGAGGTCCTCGCCACGGAGGTGGGGGCGAAGACCGCGGTGCTCGACCCCATGGAGAGCCAGCCGTCCGGCGGTGACTACCTGTCGGCGATGCGTGGCAACCTCACCACCCTGCGAACCGCACTGGGATGCACAGCGTGACAGCAGTCTTCGACATGACCGGCGGCCAGGTGAGCCTGGACCGCCGGTCCGTGCTTCGCGGCGTCGATCTGACCATCTGCGCGGGCGAGGTCGTGGCCGTGCTCGGAGCCAACGGATCGGGCAAGTCCACCCTGATCAGGGCCCTTCTCGGCCTCACCCCGCTGTCCGGCGGGCAGACCCTCCTCTACGGCAGGCCGCCCGCGAGGTTCCGCGAGTGGTGGCGCGTCGGCTACGTGCCCCAGCGCCTGCAGATCGGCGGCGGCGTGCCCGCCACCGTGCGCGAGGTCGTGGCCTCGGGCCGGATCGCCCGCCAGCGCCGCCTGCGCCCGACCACCGACGCCGACAGGCAGGCCGTGGAGCGCGCGCTTGAGGCGGTGTCGCTGGCCGACAGGGCGGGCGACTCGGTGCAGAACCTCTCGGGCGGCCAGCAGCAGCGGGTGCTCATCGCCCGCGCGCTCGCCGGTGAGCCCGACACGTACGTGATGGACGAGCCCACCGCCGGCGTCGACGCCGACAGCCAGCACCTGCTCGCCGACACCCTCGCCGCCCTGGTGCGCGACGGCAGGACGATCGTGCTGGTCGCCCACGAGCTCGGCCCCCTGGAGCCGATCATCACCCGCGGCATCCTGATCCGCGACGGGGTGATCGCCCACGACGGCGTGCCTCCCAGGCCGGAGGGCGAGTGCGCCAAACCCGGTCACGAGCACGTCCACCCGCACGCCGAGGAGCCCGTCACGGGCCCGCTGGCGGGATGGAGGGCCGAGGCGTGATCGAGATCCTCCAGCTGCCCTTCATGCAGCGCGCGGTGATCGCGGCGCTGCTGGTCGGGCTCTGCGCGCCGCTCGTCGGCACCTTCATCGTCCAGCGCCGCCTCGCCCTTCTCGGTGACGGCATCGGGCACGTGGCGCTCACCGGCGTCGCGCTCGGCTTCCTGACGGGCACCGCCCCCGTGCTGACCGCCGTCCTGGTCTCGGTCATCGGCGCCGTCGCCATCGAGCTGGTGCGGGCGCGCGGCCGTACCAGCGGGGACGTGGCGCTCGCGCTGCTGTTCTACGGCGGCATCGCCGGCGGCGTGATGCTGATCTCCATCGCTCCTGGCGGCAGCAACGCCAAGCTGACCTCCTACCTGTTCGGCGCCATCGCCAGCGTCACGGCCGAGGACCTGTGGGTCATCGGCGCGCTGGCCGTCGCCGTGATCGCGATGGTGGTGGTCTTCGGCAGGGAGCTGTTCGTGCTCTGCCAGGACGAGGAGGTGGCCAAGGCCAGCGGCCTGCCGGTGCGCTTCCTCAGCCTGCTCATCGCGGTGACGGCGGCGCTCACGGTCGTGATCGCCATGCGCGTGGTGGGGCTGCTGCTGGTGAGCGCGCTGATGGTGATTCCGGTGGCCACGAGCCAGCAGTTCACCAGGGGATTTCGCGCCACCATGCTGCTGTCGATGGTCTTCGGCGTCATCGCCGCCGTGGGAGGGCTGCTGAGCTCGACGTTCTCCGTTAAGGTGCCCCCTGGCGCAGCCATCGTCCTCCTCGCTCTCGCCGGCTTCGTGCTGGCCCTCGTGGTCGGTAGATTCGTACGGCGAGGCCGAGGCCGAACCCGGGAGAGCCACTCATGACCAATCGACGCGACGCTGTCCACGACACCCTTCGCAGAAGCGAAGGTTTCCGCAGCGCGCAGGACGTCTACGCGGAAATGCGTTCCGACGGCGCCAAGATCGGCCTCACCACGGTCTACAGGGCGCTCCAGGCGCTGGCCGACGGAGGCAAGGTCGACGTGCTGCGGACCGACGACGGCGAGTCGGTCTACCGCGCCTGCGCCAGCGGCGACCATCACCACCACCTCGTCTGCCGCCGCTGCGGCCGTACGGTGGAGGTGGCGGGGCCCGACGTCGAGCGCTGGGCCGAGGCCGTCGGCGCCGAGCACGGCTTCACCGACGTCACCCACACCGTGGAGGTCTTCGGCACCTGCGCCTCCTGCTCGGCGGCGGTGCGCGCCTCCTGAGCGCGCCGGATCACCCGCCCGTACGGCGATGTGCGCCTTCGGAAGGCCCCCCCGGACTCCGTCCGGGAGATACGCTGTGGCCCCACGCTGCAGTAGGCCAAGACAGGAGCCAACATGCCGTTTGGCCATGACATGGTGTATTCGCTGGCCACGGTCGTCGATCTGGTGAACACCTCCCCCTCGACCGGCGGGGACGAGGGCCTGGCCGACCTCGACGATCTCGCCGAGTTCGTCAGGGCCCGCCAGGTCAGCGGCATAGAGGCCCTCACCCCGCGCGACCTCGGGCAGGTGCGCATGCTGCGGGAGGACTTCCACCGCGTCTTCACCGCCACCGACCAGGCGAACGCCGTGCGGCTGCTCAACACGCTGCTCGCCGACACCAGGATCACGCCCAGCCTGACCGAGCACGACGGTCATCCGGTCCACATGCACTACTTCGCCCCCGACGCCTCGCTGGCCGAGCACCTGGCGGCCGACTGCGGCATCGCGCTGGCCCACCTGCTGGTCGAGGGCGAGTGGGAGCGGCTGCGCACCTGTTCGGCGCCCGACTGCGCCAGGGTCTTCGTCGACGAGTCGCGCAACAGGTCCAGGGTCTACTGCGACAGCCGCACCTGCGGCAATCGCATGCATGTCGCCGCATACCGGGCCAGGCGCAGGGCATGATGATCCGGTGACCACCGACGAGGTCAGGGACGACGTCGCCCTGACCAATCTCGACCAGCCGCTCTTCGACGACGCGGGCGCGACCAAGCGCGACCTGGTCGACTACCTCGACGCCGTTCGCGACCGCATGATCCCCGCGCTGCGCGGCCGTCCGCTGTCGGTGGTCAGGGTCCGGCAGGGCCAGGCGCCCTTCATGCAGAAGAACGTGCCGTCCTATGCCCCCTCGTGGATCGCCACGGTCACGCTCTGGGCCGAGACCTCGCGGCGGGAGGTCTCCTACGCCCTGTGCGACGACCGCAAAACCCTGCTGTGGTTCGCCAACCAGCGGGCGGTGGAGTACCACCCCACGCTGATGCGCGCGGACAACAGGGAGCACCCCACGCACCTGGTGCTCGATCTCGACCCGCCCGGTGACGCCTTCCCCTCCGTGGTGGGCGCCGCCCACCTGGTCCGCCAGGCGCTGGCCGACTCCGGTCTCGCGGGCGCGGTCAAGACCAGCGGCGCCAAGGGCCTGCACGTCTTCGTCCCGCTGATCGACGGACTGGCGACACCCGACGTGGCGGCCGCCACCCGCGCCCTGGCCGCCAGGGCCGAGCGGCTCGACCCCGCCCTCGCGACCACCGCCTTCATCAGGGAGGACCGCGAGGGCAGGGTCTTCCTCGACTCCACCCGAGCGGGTGGGGCGACGGTCGTCGCGGCCTACAGCCCGCGCGTCAGACCGGGCGTCCCCGTGTCGTTCCCCGTGGCGTGGGACGACCTCGACCGCGTGACACCCGGCGACTTCACCGTGCGCACCGCCGTGGGCCTGCTCGGCGACGGCGATCCGTGGGCCGAGCTGATGCCCGCCGCGCAGGCGCTGCCCGACGACCTCGTGGCCGAGGGTCACACCATCCCCATCGCCAGGGTGGCCGCCATGCACGAGGGCAAGCGCCGCGCCAGGGCCGCCCGCAAGGGTTAGCCCGCTCAGCGGGCGAGCAGCGCGCGAAGGGCCGTCGTGACCGTCTCGGGGCTCTCCTCCGCGACGAAGTGCCCTGTCGTGATCGTCCGGTGCTCCAGGTCGGCCGCCCACTCCCGCCACAACCCCACCGCGTCGTACGGCAGGACGTCGCCCCAGTCCTGCTGCAGCACGGTGACCGGCATGCCGAGGCGGTTGCCCGCCGCCCTGTCCGCCTCGTCGTGCGCCTTGTCGACGGTGGCGCTGGCGCGGTAGTCGGCGACGATCGAGGGGATCGCCTCCCTCGACGCCTTGAGGTAGGCGGCCCGCACGTCCGGGGGGATCGCGTCGGGGTCCCTGGTCCACAGGTCGAGGAAGTGGCCGAAGAACAGGTCGGGGGCCGCGGCGATCAGCTGCTCGGGCAGCCCGGGCGGCTGGGCCATCAGGTACAGGTGGAAGCCGATCGCGCCCAGGGTGCCGCGCATGACCTCCCACATGTCGAGGGTGGGCAGCACGTCGAGGGCGGCCAGGTGGGTGATCGTCAGGGGATGGTCCATGGCCGCTCTGAAGGCGACCAGCGCGCCCCTGTCATGACCGGCCAGCGCGAAGCCGTCGTGGCCGAGCGCCGCCGCCATGGCGACGATGTCGTCGCCCATCCTGCGCTTGGAGTAGGTCTCGCCGTCCTGGTCGGCGGGCTTGTCGCTGTCGCCGTACCCTCGCAGGTCGGGCACGAGCACGGTGTGGTCGGCGGCCAGGTCCGCGGCGACGTGCCGCCAGATCAGGTGGGTCTGCGGGAAGCCGTGCAGGAGCACGATCGGCGGCCCTGAGCCCGCCATGGCGACGTTGAGAGCGACGTCGCCGTCCACGGCGACACGGGAGTAGTCGAATCCGGAGATCTGCATGCCGTCGATGCTGCACGGGCGCGATTGAGTCCGGCATGAGCGCTCATATACGCAGCGCCGCCATGGCCTCCTCTGTCGCGGGGTCGCCCTCGCCGAGCGCGACCAGCCCGCGGACCAGCGCCTCCTGGGAGTCGCCGCCGCCCACCTCGCGCAGCGCGCGTGCGACGGCGAGCGTGCTGCCCTGCCTGCGGCGCGGCAGGGGCTCGCCTTCGTGCCTGCGTAGCGTGCCCACCAGGCAGGCGGCCTCCTCCGCCAGCCACGCGCCGGCCTGAGGGGAGCCGCCTCGGCTGGCGGCGGCAGCGGCGCGCACCTGCCGGAGCCAGTCGCCCGTCAGCCTGGCCAGCGCCTCGTCGCGTTCCTCGTCGGCCACCTTGCTCCGCGCGAACACCCTCAGCAGGTCGTGGTAGCGGTAGCGGCCTGGCGCGGGCGATTCGAGCAGGTTGAGGTCGACCAGCGACTCGCACAGCGGCTCGGCGTCGTCCACGCCGAGGACGACGGCGGCGACGCGCAGGGTGAGATCGGGCGCGTCGGCGACGGCCAGCAGCCTGAAGGCCCGCGCCTGCCCGGCGGCGAGCTGGTCGTATCCGAGGTCGAAGGTGCGCTCCACCGCCAGGTCGCCGATCGCCAGCTCGGCCAGCCTCCGCTCGCCCGCGACCTTGTCGCGAAGGACCGCCACGTTCCAGCCGGGCCTGGCCGCCAGGCGGGCGGCGGCGATCCGCACGGCCAGCGGCAGGAACGCGCACGCCTCGGCCACCGCGGCGGCGGCCTCCGGCTCGGCGGCGATCCTGGCCCTGCCCGCGACGGCGCCCAGCAGGCTGAGCGCCTCGGGCCTGGTCAGCACGTCGAGGTCGTGCGTGCGGGCTCCGGCGAGGGCGGCCAGCCTGGAGCGCCCCGTGACGATCACCGCGCACTGCGAAGTGCCCGGGAGCAGCGGCCTGACCTGCGCCTCCGACGCCGCGTTGTCGAGCAGGACCAGCATCCTGCGGCCGTCGAGCAGCGAGCGGTAGAGGGCGGCCCTGTCGGCGAGGCCGGCGGGCGGGCCGCCGACGCCGAGCGCGCAGAGGAGCCTTTCCAGCGCGTCGGCCGGCTCCATCGGGTCGCTGCCTCCGCGCAGGTCGATGGCCAGCTGGCCGTCGGGGAAGCGGTCCCTGACCCGGTGGGCCACCCGTACGGCGAGCGCGGTCTTGCCGACGCCGCCGATGCCCGCGATGACGTGGACGGGCAAGGTGGCGCCGGGGGCCAGCTCGGCGGCCAGGGCCTCGACCAGTTCGGCCCTGCCGGTGAAGTCGGCGAGATCGGCGGGCAGCTGGGCGGGCCGCACGGCCGTCCTGAGAGGGGGAGGCTCGCCCGACAGGACGCGCAGGTGCAGCTCGGACAGCTCGGGCGAGGGGTCGATGCCCAGCTCGTCGCTCAGGAGCCCGCGCAGGTCCGTGTAGACGGCCAGCGCCTCGGCCTGCCGTCCCGACCTGTGCAGGGCGAGCATGAGCAGGGCGCTCAGCCGTTCGCGCAGCGGGTGGGCCGCCACCAGCTCGCGCAGCTCGGCCACCGCCTCGGCGTGCAGGCCCGCCTCGAGGTCGGCCTCGAGGGCGCGTTCCAGCACCGTCATGCGGCGCTCCTCCAGCCTGGTGCGCTGCGCGGCGGCGTAGCCGCCCTCGAGCCCCGCCAGCGCCTCGCCGCGCCACAGCGCCAGCGCCTCGCGCGGCCTGCCCGCCGCCAGCGCCTCGAACTCCTCCACGTCGGTGGTGACCCCGCTCAGCGCGTATCCGTCACCGACCAGGGTGATCGTTCCAGGAGGGAGCACGGCCCTCAGCCTGGAGGCGTAGGTGCGCAGCACGTTGAGCGCGGTGCGGGGCGGGTCGTCCTCCCACAGCGCGTCGAGGAGCGTGTCCCTGCCCAGCGCCCTGCCGCCGGCCAGCGCGAGGGCCGCCAGCAGCAGGCGTTGCCTGGCCCCGCCGAGGTCGGTGTCCCCCGCGCGGACCTGGCCGAGCAGCTGGAGCCTCATACCTGGTTGGGCACCGCCCCGCCGTAGCGCCTGTCGCGCTTGGCGAAGATCTCGCAGGCCTCCCACAGGTCCCTGCGGTCGAAGTCGGGCCAGAGCCTGTTGAGGAAGACCATCTCGGCGTAGGCCGACTGCCACAGCAGGAAGTTGGAGAAGCGCTGCTCGCCCGACGAGCGGACGAACAGGTCGACCTCGGGGATGTCGGGCTCGTCGAGGTAGCGGGCGAAGACCTTCTCGTTGACCTTGCCGGGCTTGACCCTGCCCGCCGCGATGTCCTGCGCGAGCCTGACCGCGGCGTCGACGATCTCGGCCTGCCCCCCGTAGTTGACGCAGAACTGCAGGGTGAGCGTGCGGTTGTTCCTGGTCATCTCCTCGGCGTCCTGCAACTCGGAGATGACGCTCTTCCACAGGCGGCCCGGCCTGCCCGCCCATCGCACCCGCACGCCCATCGCGTGCAGCTCGTCGCGGCGGCGGCGGATCACGTCGCGGTTGAAGCCCATGAGGAAGCGCACCTCGTCGGGCGAGCGCTTCCAGTTCTCGGTGGAGAAGGCGTAGGCGCTCAGGTAGGGGACGCCCAGCTCGATCGCGCCCTCGATGACGTCGAAGAGCGACGCCTCCCCTGCCTTGTGCCCCTCGGTCCTCGGCAGGCCGCGCTGCTTGGCCCAGCGGCCGTTGCCGTCCATGACGATCGCGACGTGCCTGGGGACCAGATCACGCGGGATGGCGGGCGGGACCGCGCCGGACGGGTGCGGCGCGGGGGGACGGACGTTCAACGTGCTGGCTCCCTTTCAACATGGCGGAGAGAACGAATGCCGTGCTCGAGGTGCCACTGCAGGTAGGCGGCGACCAGACCGCTGCACTCGTTGCGGTGGCGGGCCTGGGAGGCGTCGGCGGCGGTCCAGTCTCCGCGCAGCAGCGCCGTCATCAACGCCAGGGTCTCCCCCGCGGGTACGGCGGCGCCCGCGGGACGGCACGCCCCGCACACCGCCCCGCCCGCGACGATCGCGAACGCCCTCACCGTGTCGGCCCTGCACCTGGCGCACTCCTGCAGAGCGGGGGCGTATCCGGCCACGGCGAGCGAGCGCAGGAAGTAGGCGTCGAGCACCAGGCGGGCCTCGTGGCTGCCGTCGCCCAGCGTGCGCAACCCGCCCACCAGCAGTAGGAACTGCTTGAGCGCAGGCTCCTTCTCGCCCTGGATGAGGCGGTCGGCCGTCTCGAGCATCGCGCTGCCGGCCGTGTAGCGGGGGTAGTCGTGGGCCAGCGCCTCGCCGTAGGGGTGGATGGTCTCGGCCTGCGTGACCACGTCGAGCGTGCGGCCCACGTGCAACTGCAGGTCAACATGGGTAAAGGGCTCAAGCCTCGCGCCGAATCTCGAGGTGGTGCGGCGCACTCCCTTGGCCACCCCTCGCACCTTGCCCGTGCGCTTGGTGAGGAGCGTGACGATCCTGTCGGCCTCGCCCAGCTTCTGCGTGCGCAGGACGACGCCCTCGTCACGGTAGAGACTCACCAGTCCAGTCTAGGGTGAGCGCCGGGTGGCCCGGCTTTACCGAACTCTCACTAGACTTTGACGACTGCCCCTGGTTTACCAGTTGTTCCGCCCCCCGCAACCGCCTCGAAAGGGTGACATGACCCGCGTGGTCCTGCTGGGCTCTTCGCCCGGCCCCGACACCGCTCCGACCGGCCTCCGGCTGGCCGCGCTGCCCGGCGCGCCCACCGTGGGCGAGCGCCTGCGCACCCAGGCCCTCTCGCTCGACCCCCAGGCCGCCACGATCGAGCGCACCGATCTCGCCACCGCCCTGCGCGCCCTCGCCGAGGTCGCCGACGCGACCCAGGAGAGCATGCTGCTCCTGCCGGTCAACTCGGTCATCCACGACGAGCTGATCTACCAGATCACCAAGGCCAAGCGCGGCGCCATCGCGCTCGTGGCCAAGGAGCCGCGACCGGAGGACGAGAACGGCGACAAGATCGTCCCCGACGTCCCGATCGACGAGGCGGAGCCGGAGATCGGCGCCAACAGCCTCGAGGGGCTCATGGTCCGCGCCCGCGTGGGCAAGTCGAGGATCATCTCGGTCGGCACCGCGCACCACGCCGTCACCCGGCCCAACGCCATCCTGCTCGGCCCGCTGCACCTGAGCGCCCGCAACGCCCCCGTGCTCGCCGAGGCCTGCCGCGAGCTGGCCGACCTCGCCCACCTGTTCGGCCCCGAGGACGACCTGGTCCAGCTGATCGTCTTCGCGCTGGTCCGCAAGGGCGTCTCCGTCGGCATCCGCGGCCGCCGCGACCTGTTCTACCGCAGGATCACCACGCAGGCGGAGGCCACCGAGGCCGCGACCGAGATGTCCGGCATGGACGAGGACCGCGCCAGGCTCAACAACGCGGTCAAGGGCGCCGACGGCTTCTTCACCACCTACTTCGTCAGCACCTACTCCCGTTTCATCGCCCGATGGGCGGCCAGGCGCGGCCTGACGCCCAACCAGGTCACGCTGATCTCCATCGCGCTCGGCGTGGCGGCGGCCGCCTGCTTCGCCACGGGCGAGCGGCTCGGCATGGTCGCGGGCGGCGTGCTGATCTACTTCGCCTTCGTCTTCGACTGCGTCGACGGCCAGGTCGCCCGCTACGCCCGCAAGTTCGGCGTGCTCGGCGCGTGGCTCGACGCGACCTTCGACCGGTTCAAGGAGTACGTCGTCTTCGCCGGTCTCGCCATCGGCTACGTCGTGGCGGGGCACAGCGACGACATCTGGATCCTGGCGCTGGCCGCGCTGGCCCTGCAGTCGGTCAAGCACCTGCTCGACTTCTCCTTCGGCGCCGCCAACCGGCGCAAGCCGCCCTCCCCGCTGCCCACCACCCCGCTCACCGCGCCCGACGACCGCGACCTGCGCAAGGCGCTCGAACGGCGCAAGGTCGAGCGCAGCAGCGGCATCCGCGGCGTGCTGAAGATGTGGAGCAAGGCGGGCAAGTTCCGCGCCGTCTACTGGGCGCGCAAGATGGTCGTCTTCCCCATCGGCGAGCGGTTCGCGGCCATCGCGATCACCGCCGCCCTCTTCGACGCCCGGGTCACCTTCATCACCCTGCTGATCTGGGGCAGCGTCGCCGCCGCCTACACCGCCACCGGACGCGTCATGAGGTCGCTCGCATGATCACTCAGCCGCAGGCCAGCGCCGCCGCCGCTCCCGACCCCGACGAGGAGCGCCGCAGAATCCAGACCGCGAGGCTGCTCGCCTACCGCGACGACGGTCCCCTGGTCCACGCCGTCGCCCCCCGGCTCGGCAAGGGCCTGCCGCCCGTCGCCACCCTCCTGGTCACGTTGCTCGCCACCATCGCGGTGGCGCTCGCAGGGCTGTCCCCGCTCATCTCGGTGGCCGTCATGGTCGTGCTGGTCCTGCCGACCGCGGCCAGCGACCACCTCGGACGCCTCGACTGGCTGGTGCCGCCGATCCTGCGCGGCACCGAGTTCCTCGCCGTCATCCTCATCGGCCTGAGCCACGACGCGCCCAAGTGGCTGCTGTTCGTGCTGCTGTACGTGGTGGGTTACCACACCTACGACACCGTCTACCGCACGCGCCAGAGCATCTGGCCGCCCACCTGGGTGTTCATGGCGGGTCTCGGCTGGGAGGTGCGCCTGCTGATCATCGCCGCGGGCGCGGCGCTCGGCGTCCTGACCCCCGTGCTGTACGCCCTGACCGCGTACCTGCTGGTGCTGTTCGCGGTCGAGAGCGTGACCAGCTGGGTACGGCTCGACAAGGCCTCGGCCCAGGCCAGCGCCGACGCCGAGCAGGACCTCGAGGCCTCTCCCGAGGATGCGCTGGAGCAGGCGACGGGCGAGGCCGAGAAGGCCTGACCCCCACAACAGGGGCCTCCGCTCGGGGCGCGCTCCGCGCGAGCCGCGCTCCGGGCCGGCCCCTCGGCGAAGCGCGCCTGCTGCCCCGGCGCTCCCTGATCCCCGCACCCGTTTGCTATGGCCTGATTTTTCGCGCTATGAGCGGCGGATGACCGATTAGTGTGGGGATCTAGGGACACTCGGGCCGGAGATCGTTCCGGCGGAGCCGGGAGACATGAATGGCGTTCTTGTCACGCCTGTTCAAACGGGGGTCGGGCGACCCTCTCGCCGAGCGTGATCGCGAGCGGGACGACGCTCACCGGCAGGGCCTGAAGGACGCCCGCGAGCTCCCTCTGCCGCACTTCACCGATCCCGACTGCGAGCCCGCCTTCCTCTCCGAGGTCAGGGCCAGGGCGCGGGAACGGATCGCCCGGGTCGACCAGGGGCTCGCCGCCCGCCGTACGGACCTGTTACGCCAGGTCAGCGAGGCGCGGGAGACGGTGTTCAGAGAGACGGGCCGAGCGGATCTGTACCCGGAGGCGCGGCCTGACGCGCGGGAGGTGCGTGGCTCCCCCGGAGCGTCGCCGAACGGCAGGGCAGCCTCCGCGGCCCCCGCGACGGAAGAGAGCGCGTCCCCCACCCCTGCGGGTACGGCGGGCGCGGAGGAGGATCCGTTCATCTCCATCGCGGAGGCCAGGTGGCGGCGGGCGGAGCGGGCGAGGGAGTCGGCGCTCAGGGAGGCGTCGGACCGGATCCACCGGGCGCGGTCGCGCATCGAGCAGCTGGCGCGTGAGTGGGACGGCGTGCTCGTGGAGCGCAACCACGAGGTGGAGGCCGTCCACGCGTGGGCGCAGCAGGTGATCGCGGCCTACCGGCGCGGGGTGATGGGGGCGCATCCCCGCAGGGAGGAGATCCCCTCGCTGTGGAAGGGCGAGGTGGTGGCGATGGACTCCTCGGCCGAAGGGGTCACCTCGCTCTCGTCCAGGGAGGAGATCGGGGGGCTGCTGGAGGAGGTCGAGCACAGGATCGAGATCTGGCACAGCGAGGTGCGGGAGGTCCTGGAACTCTCCAGGGGACGGTCCAGGCAGGAGCTCCTGCCGGGGGCCCCTGAGGGTGATCGGCGGAACGCTCCCGAGAGCACCCAGGGCCGGACGGCCACGCGGCGGGAGGCGGGAGCGCACGAGACCGGCGAAGGCAGCGGCTCCCCAGGAGCGGACGCCGGCCGCCCTGCGCACGCGGACGAGGACGCCGGCCTCCAGAGGACGGCGGCGGACGGAGGCCCTCGAGAGGCGGGGATCTTCCCCGGAGCGGGCAGTACGGGAGATCCGTCGAGAGCCGACACCGGCGGGAGACAGCCGGGAGATCCGTCGAGGGCCGACACGGGCGGGAGACAGCCGGGAGCGGGCGAGACGGCGGGAGAGCGATGAGGCCGGGGCGATGGACTGCGGCGATCACGGTGGTGGGTCTGCTGAGCACGGGTGTCGCCGCGTGCGGGACGGAGTCGAGAGCGGTGTGCGGCGTCATCGTCGACTCCACCAGCTACGCCGACCCCGCCGCCTCCCGCACCGACCTGACCTCCAAGCTGCCGGGCTTCGTCGACGGCTGTGACTGGGTGGGCTTCGCGGCCGTCACAGGGGCGTCGGAGAGCAGCACGTGCCGCGAGGACCCCGTCGCGGTGGCCGCGACCAAGAGGGAGAATCCGAACGACAACCCCGTCGTGGAGGAGCGCATCCGCAAGCACCGCCTCACGCAGGTGCTCCCCCGCGCGAGCAAGCTGTTCGACTGTCCCGGCGAGGGCGAGGGGTCGGACGTACTCGGAGCGCTCCGCTATCTGGTGAAGCAGATGAACGCCCAGCGGCAGCCGGACCTGGCCCACCGGGTGATCGTGTTCAGCGACCTGATCAACAACAGGGGCGACCTGAACGTCAACAAGCTGGACCTGTCGGAGGCGGCCAGGCAGGCGAAGGCCAAGGAGCTCAGGCAGTCGCGGCTGCTGCCCGACCTGACCGGCTACGACGTGGTGGTCCACGGCTTCCTCCGCAAGAAGGGCTCCAGCCCCGACCGCTTCCCGCTGCTGGAGAGCTTCTGGACCGAGGCGCTCGAAACGGCGGGCGCCACCTCGGTGGACCTGCTCTGAGCCCACCAGGCCCCTCGCCACACCCCATGCGAGCTGAGAGCGCTCTCTCGCTAGGCTGACTCACCGGAACGACGCTGTCGTACGGCATTGACAGCGCCTTGTCGCCGTGGTCACATCAATCGCAGAGAGCGCTCTCCCATTCACCCCCCAGGCTCAAGGGAGAACCGTCATGCCCTCGAAGTACCTCAGGCGTCTGGCCGCGACGGCGGTCGCGCTGTTAGCCGTCGGAGCCCTCGTCGCCGCCGTGCCGCCCACGCCGACCGGATGGAGCCTCGTCTGGTCCGACGACTTCAACGGCCCCTCGGGCTCGCTGCCGTCCTCCGCCAACTGGATCGTCGACACCGGCCACGGCTATCCGGGCGGCCCCGGCAACTGGGGCACCGGAGAGATCCAGAACTACACCGCCGACCCCGCCAACCTGAGCCTCGACGGCTCGGGCAACCTGCGCATCACTCCGCGGGGCAGCGGGCAGAACTGGACCTCGGCCCGCATCGAGACCCGCCGCGCCGACTTCAAGCCCGCCGATGGGCGCATCCTGCGCATCGAGGGCAGGATCCAGATGCCGAACGTCACAGGGGACGCGGCGCTCGGCTACTGGCCCGCGTTCTGGGCGCT
This sequence comes from Nonomuraea roseola, assembly GCF_039535395.1. Lineage (NCBI taxonomy): Bacteria > Bacillati > Actinomycetota > Actinomycetes > Streptosporangiales > Streptosporangiaceae > Nonomuraea > Nonomuraea roseola. The sequence continues at coordinate 5,092,821 of NZ_BAAAXC010000015.1, read as the reverse complement.
GGGCTCGCCGTACAGGGGCAACTACTGGAACTGGCCCGGCATCGGCGAGTTCGACATCATGGAGAACGTCAACGGCGTCAACGCCGTCTGGGCCGTCCTGCACTGCGGCGTGAACCCCGGCGGACCGTGCAACGAGACCTCCGGACTCGGCGCCAGCAGGGCGTGTCCCGGCTCGACGTGCCAGTCGGCCTTCCACACCTACCGCTTCGAGTGGGACCGCAGCGTCTCGCCCAACCAGCTGCGCTGGTACGTCGACGGCCAGCAGTTCCACAGCGTCAGCCAGTCTCAGTTCGACGCGGGCACCTGGACCAACATGACCGGCCACGCGGGCTACTTCCTCCTGCTCAACGTGGCGATGGGCGGCGCCTTCCCCAACGCGCTCGCCGGTCCGACCCCGACCGCGGCGACCGTGTCGGGCAGGCCCATGGTGGTCGACTACGTGGCGGTCTGGCAGAGCGGCGGCGGCACCCAGCCCACCGACCCGCCCACGAACCCGCCAGGCGGCGTGGACGCCCGCTCCACGATCCAGGCCGAGCGCTACCAGGGTCAGTCCGGCACCATGGTCGAGACCACGACCGACACCGGCGGCGGTCAGAACGTCGGCGCGATCGCCAACGGCGACTGGCTCCGCTTCGACGGCGTCGACTTCGGCGCCACGGCCGCGCGGCAGTTCAGCGCGAGGGTCGCCTCGGGCGCGGCGGGCGGCGTGAGCGGCCTGGTCCAGGTACGGCTCGGCAGCCCGACCGCGCCGCCGATCGGCGACTTCGCGGTCGCCAACACCGGCGGCTGGCAGAGCTGGAGGACCGTGCCCGGCACCATCGCGCCGACGAGCGGCACCCACACGGTCTATCTGACCTTCACCAGCGGTCAGCCCGCCGACTTCGTCAACGTCAACTGGTTCACGTTCGCGACCTAGCCGCCCTGCGCCGCACCAGAATGCGCTCGGCCCAGCTGGCCGCCTCCGGGTCGCCCAGGCCCTCGACCACGCCACCGAGGTAGGCCGTGGCCAGGCTCTCGAAGCCGTTGTCCACCTGGCGCACCCTGCTGGCCCTTCGGCGGTCGGCGGCCTGGAGGTGCTGGCCGATGCTCTCGGCGAATCCGGCGTCGCGCTGGTACTCGCTCTGGGCCTCGACGAAGGCGCGCTGCTCGTGGTCGCGCTTGGCGCGCAGCTCGCGCAGCCGCCTGTCGTTGGGGTTGTGCATCCTGCGGCCCAGGTCGGCGGCGATCAGCGCGGTGGCCACGAGCAGGGCGAGCAGCAGGATCATGGTGGGCAGCTGGCTGACGCCCTCGGCGGTGGGCCCGATGTTCTGGCCGTCCACGACCAGCGGCTTGACCAGCGCGTCCCTGCGCAGCACCGCCACGGCGACGATCAGGCCCACCCAGACGAGCGCGACCGCGATCAGCAGCCATCGGCCCCTGGCGGGGCTGCCGTTCTCCTGCCACGTGCGGAAGGCCCTGCCGTACATGTGGGGGGCGACGAGCATGATGAGGGCGGCGCCCGTGGCGATCAGCGCGGTCATCTCCACGCTGTCGCCCCAGGACAGGATGACCTGGTAGAGGATCGGCACCTCGACGATCACCAGGAGCAGGAGCAGCAGCGCGGCGGGCAGCCAGCGTCTGACCGACGGCCAGCGGCTGCCCGACAGCGCGATGGAGCTCGGCCTGCCGTCGCCAGGCCGCCTGCTCGGCTGCTCCAGCTCGGTGACGCGGCGCTGGGTCTCGTCGAGCGTACGGCGGGCCTCGGCGAAGTGGCGCTGCGACTCGGCGAGCTTGATCTTCTGGGACTCGAACGCGGCGCGGTCCTGCTGGATCTCGCGCTCGGTGGCGTCCTCGATCCTGCTCAGCTCGGCCAGCCGCTCGTCCTCCAGCTCGTGGAAGCGGGGGACGCTGCCGGTCTCCAGCGTGAGGGTGTCGAGGTGGCCGCCCTCGGCGTGGGCGCGGCCCAGCTCACGCTCCTCACCGCGGCGCGTGATCCAGTCGGGCAGATGGTAGAGGTCGCCGTCATAGGCCACGGCGGGCGCGATGCGCGTGACCTCTCCTTGCTCGGCAGGGTGGTCCTTGAAGCGCATCAGGCCTCCAACGCGGTCCGCGTAATTTGATGCTAAACGCTGACTTCGGAGCCGTGACGGATTTGCCGGTGTCGGGTATCGGGGAACCTCGCCCGGCCCCGTCGAGGGCCCCCTCCGTCGACTCGATGAGGGCTGGAGGCGACCGGCGCGGCCTGCCGTACGGGCAAGCCTGTATACAGGGGGACGTGGAACTGGATCGGTTGGATCGGGACATTATCGGGGCCCTCGTCGAGGATGCCCGGACGACATATGCGGAAATCGGGCACAGGATCGGGCTGTCGGCGTCGGCGGTGAAGCGCAGGGTGGACCGGCTGAGGGAGACGGGCGCGATCACCGGCTTCAGCGCCCGCATCTCGCCCCAGGCGCTGGGCTGGACCACCGAGGCGTACGTCGAGCTGTTCTGCCAGGGCAAGACCTCACCCTCGGCGATCGGCATCGCCGTCGCCCAGCATCCCGAGGTCGTCTCGGCGTGCACGATCACCGGCGAGGCCGACGCGCTGCTGCACATCAGGGCCACCGACGTGCGCCATGTCGAGCGGGTCATCGAGCGGATCGCGGCCGAGCCGTTCGTCGTCAGGACCAAGAGCTCGATCGTGCTCTCCCGTCTGGTGGACGACGCGCAACGGATCGGCGCGACGCGGCGGCAAGACGCAACGGACCCGCGCGAACACGCAATACCAGCAGCTTGGCCTGCGTAAACGCTGTTCCTAGGCTTACGGCGTCCCCTTCGACGTTGGAGCCGCAGCATGCCCAAGCACTACCTGATGTGCCGCCCTGACTTCTTCACGGTGGAGTACGCGATCAATCCGTGGATGGACCCGGAGGCGGGCGCCGACCGCGACGTGGCCGTCAGGCAGTGGGAGGGGCTGAAAGCCGCCTACGAGGCTCTCGGTCACACGGTCAGCCTGATCGACCCGATCGAGGGCCTGCCCGACATGGTGTTCGCGGCCAACGGCGCGCTCGTGGCGGGCGGCAGGGTCTACGGCGCGCGCTTCGCCTTCCCCGAGCGGGCCGCCGAGGGCCCCGCCTACCTGAACTGGTTCGCCGAGCGCGGCTTCCCGACGCACGAGGCGGTCCATGTGAACGAGGGCGAGGGCGACTTCCTCGCGATGGACGAGGTGATCCTGGCGGGCACCGGCTTCCGCACCTCGCGGGAGGCGCACGGCGAGGCGCAGGAGTTCCTCGGCCGCCCCGTCGTCTCGCTGACGCTGGTCGACCCGCGCTTCTACCACCTCGACACCGCGCTGTTCCCCCTGCACGGGCGGAATATCGCCTACTACCCTGGAGCGTTCTCCGAGGGGAGCCTTCGCGTCCTGCGCAGGATGTTCCCCGACGCCGTGATCGCGGGCGCCGACGACGCCGAGGTGCTCGGCCTCAATGCGGTCAGCGACGGCGAGCACATCGTGATCAACTCGGAGGCCCACGACCTCCAGCTCGACCTCAAGCGGCGCGGATACGAGGTGATCCCCGTCGAGCTCGCCGAGTTGCGCAAGGCAGGCGGGGGTCCCAAGTGCTGCACACTGGAAATCAGGGGGGAAAACTGACATGACCACGAGCGCAGAACACATCGATGTGAGCGAGCGCCGCAGCGCCCACAACTATCACCCGCTGCCCATCGTCATCCACGAGGCGCACGGCGCCTGGGTGACCGACGTGGAGGGCAAGCGTTACCTGGACTTCCTGTCCGGTTATTCCAGCCTCAACTTCGGCCACGGCAACCCGAAGATCCTCCAGGCGGCGCACGAGCAGCTCGACAACCTCACCCTGACCAGCAGAGCGTTCTACCACGACCAGTTCGCCGCCTTCTGCGCCGGCCTGGGCGACCTGACCGGCAAGGACATGATCCTGCCGATGAACACCGGCGCCGAGGCCGTCGAGACCGCGATCAAGGTCGCCCGTAAGTGGGGCTACCAGGTCAAGGGCGTCGCCCCCGAGCAGGCCAACATCATCGTGATGGAGGACAACTTCCACGGCCGCACCACCACGATCATCAGCTTCTCCACCGATCCCGACGCACACGACGACTTCGGGCCCTACACACCCGGGTTCACGGTCGTGAAGTACGGCTCGGTCGAGGCGATCCGCGACGCGATCGACGCCAACACGGTGGCGGTGCTGCTGGAGCCGATCCAGGGCGAGGCGGGCGTGCTGGTGCCGCCGGACGGCTACCTGCGCCAGGTGCGTGAGCTGTGCACCTCGCAGGGCATCCTGATGATCGCCGATGAGATCCAGTCCGGGCTCGGCCGCACCGGCAAGACCTTCGCCTGCGACCACGAGGGCGTCGTGCCCGACATGTACATCCTGGGCAAGGCGCTGGGCGGCGGGGTGGTGCCGGTCAGCGCCATCGCGGCCGACGAGGACGTGCTCGGCGTGATCAAGCCTGGCCAGCACGGCTCCACCTTCGGCGGCAACCCGCTGGCGTGCGCGGTGGGCAACGCGGTGATCGAGATCCTCAACACCGGTGAGTTCCAGGAGCGCGCCGCCCAGCTCGGCGAGGTGCTGCACGCCAGACTGCGCGAGATGATCGGCCACGGCGTGGTCACCGTACGCGGGCGGGGACTGTGGGCCGGAGTCGACATCGACCCCTCGCTGGCCACGGGGCGCGAGGTGTCCAAGGCGCTGATGGCGCGTGGCGTGCTGGCCAAGGACACCCACGGCTCCACGATCAGGCTCGCCCCGCCGATCGTGATCTCGCAGGAGGATCTCCTGTGGGCCGTGGACCAGCTGGCCGACGCGATCGCCTCGTTCAGGTAACGCTCAAGGAGGTACGGCTCGCGCCGCGAGGGCGGGAGCCGTACCTCCTGGGATCAGCCCGTCCTGGTGGGCACGGCAGTGGCCGTCACGGGATCGCCGGGCGTCTCGGTCGGAATGGGCGTGGGCTCGATCGACTCCGGCGCCGAGGGGTCGGCCGAGCGCCTCGACTTCGCCGGAGGTGAGGGGATGGGCGTGGGCTCGACGTCGGGCGCCGTCGCCGTCGGGGTCGGCTTCGCCGGCTCCTGCGAGGGCGTCGGCTGCGGGTCGCACGCGCTGTCGTGCCCCGCCGTCGGAGCGTCGGGCAGGGTGTCCACGACCGAGACCGCCGTCTGGGCCGTGAGAGCCAGCAACGTGCCTGCCGGAGCCTTCGCGGCCTTCTCGTCGACGACCGTGTCCCGCTCGCCCATGAACACGAACGTCTCGGGGTCGAAGATGAGCTGCTCCATCGTTCCCTGCTCAGGGGCCGCCCTGCCGAGAGCGGTCCCCTTGCGCCCCGCCCCGTCCTCCACGCCTTCGGCGACCTCCACCCCCGGCAGCTCCTTCATCGCGGCGAACAGCGCGGCGCGCTGCGCCTTCGGCACGTAGGTCTCCCTGATCAGGTCGGCCGCGGCGCGGAAGGCGTCGTCGTTGGTGGTCTTGGCCCGCTTGGCGAGGAAGTCCTTCATGCGCCCGGGATCGTCCGGCAGCGTGGACAGGAAGGCGTAGTCGTTGCGGAAGGCCCCGAGGGTGTCGGGGCACGAGGCCACGCGGTGCCAGTCGGTTCCCTGCCACTTCTGGGCCTGCTCCGGCAGCGGCCAGCCAGGGAACTGCCTGGGCTCCATGCCCTCGATCGACATCAGCCCGTCGGCGCTGGCGTCCGCCGAGCGCCACAGCTGCCGCTTGGTCCTGTAGAGGTAGCGCGACTCCTGCTCGCCGAGGGAGTAGGAGGGGTACATCGTCTCCGACTCCACCAGGACGAACTGCCCCGGCTTCGGGTCGAGCTCGCCGCCCACGCCCACCGTGACCGCGTCCGTGGGAGGGGCCACCGTGACCGCCCCCGCGGGACGGGCCGCCGTGCCGTCCCGCGGGGTGGACGACAGCGTGAACGCCACGCCGCCGACCAGCGCCACGGTCAGCCCGAAGGCCCCCGCGGCCTGCCAGCCCAGGCGCGGAAATCTGAATCCCCGTCTGGCCCTGGTCTCCTCCAGCAGCCGCCTGCGCGCGGCCTCGCGCGCCTCCCGCGGGTACGGCGGGACGTCCGGGCGTCCCTCGGCGAAGATCCTGATCTCGTCATCCATGCTCGGGCTCCTCTCGGAAAGGGTCGATGCCGCCGAGGGCCCTGCGCACCTTGGTCCTGAGCCGGTGCAGCCGGGAGCGGACAGTGCCGACGGGGATGTCCAGCGCGAGCGCCACATCCTCGTAGGTCAGGTCCGCCCACGCCACCAGCAGCAACAGATCCCTTTCGGCCGCCGAGAGCCGCGTGAGCGCCTTGGCGAGCCTGGGCTGAAGCTGCTCGGCGGTGACACGGTCGGCGCTTCGCTCGTCGAAGGATCCGGGCCTGTCGGGCGCCAGCCGTGCCATGGCCTGGGTACGGCGGCGCTCTGCCCTGCGGTGCTGCGCCACGACGTTGGTCGCGATGCCGTACAGCCATGGCCTGGCGTCCGGTCGCGTGCGGTCGTAGCGCGCCCTGCCGCGGAAGGCGGCGAGGAACACCTCGCCCACGGCGTCCTCGGCCAGTTCGGGGCCGAGCCGCCGTGCGGCGTACCTGAAGATCTCATCGGCGTGCCGGTCGAACAGCGTCGCGAACAGCTCGGGTTCGCTCATTGACTGTCCGACCAGCGTCGCGTCGTCCAACGCCTGCGCCATCACCACGGGAGGGAGTCCTTTCTGCGGTCATTCAGTACTTGGCCGCAGGCCGGAGTCCGGTTCCACCTACTTTGCGAGCCCCCACACGAGCAGCCCCTCGGGCGCGTCCTCCCGCGTGAAGCCCGCCTCGGTCAGCTCGGCGACCAGGGTGGCGAGCGAGGGCCTGTGGGTGACGCTGTCGACGACGTCCTCGCTGATGACCTCGCCCCCGTGCCTGATCACGTAGCGGAAGCGGGCCGAGATGCGCTCGCCTTCGACCTCGAGCGTCCTGCCCCACAGCTCGTAGGTGTGCCTGCCGACCCGGTAGGAGGCCATCTCCGCGTCGTCGCCAGGCGTCGGGGCCTCTCGCTCCCTGAAGTTGAACACCAGCCGCCCGCCGGGGACGAGCTGCCTGGCGAGGGTCGCCCAGAGGCTCGCGCGGTCCTCGATCGAGTAGAGGACGGCGATCATCACGATCATGTCCACCGGCTCGTCGAGCTCGACGTCGAGCGCGCCGTACGGCAGGACGGTCACCCGCTCCAGCAGCTCGCGCCGGCCCGCGAGCCTGGACAGCAGCACCGAGCGCATGCCGAGCGAGGGCTCGAGGGCGAAGATCTCGCCGTCGGTCGCGTCGGCGATGACCTCGGTGATGAGGCCGGTGCCCGCGCCGATCTCCAGCACCGAGCCCTTCACCAGCGCAGGCAGCTTCTCCCGGATCTCGGGCACGTGCCCGTCCTCGTGCCACAAGTCATAAAAAGGGACAGCCACGGCATATTGGTCAGAGGTCATGCACAGTTTCTAGCGGATCCAGCGTCTCGCCGTACCAGGTAACGGTGACCTTCTCGGAGAAGTCCAGCGACGCGAGCGCGTTCTGGAACATCGGCCCCTTGGTCACCCTCCACCGGAACGGCGGGCGGGGGATGCGGGCGAGCCTGGCGAGCGTGCCGCCGATGAGCGTGGCGACGCCGAACTGGGTGAAGATGTTGGCCAGGCGCAGCGCCATGCTCAGCGGGTTGCGGATCGGCGAGCAGACGACCTGGTAGATCCGCCCCGGAGCCTGCGCCAGGTAGGAGTAGTGCACATCGCCGGAGAGGATGAAGACCGGCTTGTCGATCTTGATCAGGAGCCTGGACAGGTCGTCGAAGGAACGACGGAAGGCGCCCCAGTGCTCCAGGTCGAAGGCCTGCCTGAAGATCTCGGACGCCCGCGCGACCAGCCTGCCCCACTTCCCGTCGCACAGCGCCTCGTTCCAGTTCTGCACGAAGTGGACGCCCTCGGGCAGCAGGAACGGGATCGACGAGCCGATGATCAACCGCCCGCTCGCCCCCTCGATCTGCTCCTCCAGCCAGGCCCACTCCCCCGCGTCGAGCATCCTGCGGTCGCGGGGGGTCAGCTGCCTGGCGCACCGGGTGTCGATGATGATGAGCCTGGAGTGCCCGAGGTCGCGGGCGTAGCTCCACCTGTTGCTGGTCGGCTCGGCGTCGGCCTGGTAGGCGAACTCGTCGAGTGCCGTGGCGCCCTCGCCCGCGCGCAGCGCCGTCAGCAGCGGATCGTCCGCGCGCTCCTCCGGTGAGAGGTTGCCCAGGTGCTGGTAGACCCAGTACGCCCCGAGCCCCGCCACGACCCGCCTGCGCCACCAGGTCGTCCTGGCCATCTTGATGCGCCAGTCCTTGGAGGTGTTCCAGTCGTCGCGCAGGTCGTGGTCGTCGAAGATCATCGCTGTCGGCACGGTCGACAGCAGCCACCTGATGTCGGGGTCGCTCCAGGCGGTCCTGTAGAGCTCGGCGTACTCCTCGAAGTCGGCGATCTCCTTGGCGGGCTCCTCGCCCGGCTTCCTGCGCCCCGCGATGAACTCCTGCATCCTGGGCGAGGGTTTGTCGGCGTAGACCTGGTCGCCGAGCATCAGCAGCAGGTCGGGCAGCGGCTCCCCGCTGCGGGCGTAGGCGCGCAGCACGTCCACCCCGTGCGTGGCGGTGTGCGCCGCGTCATGGGGCACGCTGGTACGGCACGAGCCGAACATCACCCTCTCCGGCCCTTCGGGCGGCAGCAGCCTGATGCGGCTGGGCCTGTCGCTCTCGGGCCACACCTGCTCGCCGTTCAGCTCGACGGTGTACTCCCCCTCGAACCCCTCCAGATCGACGATCGCGTAGTGGTGTCCGTGCACGGCGAACGTCGGGGTCCCCCACCGCCCGCACACCGTGACCACGCAGGGCTCGGACGTCTCCACCCAGATGGAGGCGCGGGTGGAGTCGACGTAACGCAGCATCGGACCGACGACCAAAGATGACATCCGAGTCCTTCGTTGTGACAATTCGGCGCGGTTTCACTCTCAAGACTGCCAGAGTGGCACGTTCCCATAGTGCTCATGTCCGGCTTGGATTCTGGCTAGGCTGATCGCCTACAGAACCGCCCATGGGTTAAGCAATGGCGCTTTTCCCTCTTTTGGGCGTACATAACAGGAGGAACTCCTTCCATGAGCGTCATGGTGCCGTCAAGGACGCCGGCCCTGATCACCCCTGGACAACAGGCCCTCGACTCCGCTCTCCACCAGCTCGGCCAGGCCGCCGAGGAGCTCGGTCTCGACGACGGGCTGCGCACGATGCTCGCCACGCCGCGCCGCTCGCTGACCGTCTCGGTTCCCGTCCGCCGCGAGGACGGCAGCCTGGACGTGGTGCAGGGCTTCCGGGTCCAGCACAACGTCTCGCGCGGCCCCGCCAAGGGCGGCATCCGCTTCCACCCCTCCACCGACATCCACGAGGTCACCGCGCTGGCCATGTGGATGACGTGGAAGTGCGCGCTGGTGGGCATCCCGTACGGCGGCGCCAAGGGCGGCGTCTCCGTCGACCCCACCGTGCTCAGCACGCGCGAGCTCGAGCGGCTGACCCGCCGCTACGTCAACGAGATCCTGCCGCTCATCGGCCCCGAGAAGGACATCCCCGCGCCCGACGTCGGCACCGACGAGCAGACCATGGCGTGGATCATGGACACCTACAGCGTCAACGCCGGGTACTCGGTGCCCGGTGTCGTCACGGGCAAGCCGATGACGCTGGGCGGGTCGCTGGGCCGTACGGGGGCGACCTCGCGCGGTGTGCAGATCGCGACGCTGACCGCGCTCGGCCGCTCTCCCGAGGGCGTCACCGTCGCCGTCCAGGGCTTCGGCAAGGTCGGCGCGCTGGCCGCGCAGTACCTCGCCGACGCGGGCGCACGGGTCGTCGCGGTGTCGGACGTCGGCGGCGCCGTCCACGACTCCTCGGGCCTCGACGTGGCCGGCCTGCGCGCCTGGGTGACGGAGACCGGCAGCGTCGCCGGCTACCGCCACGCGGACGCGCTCGCCCTCGACGAGCTGCTGGAGCTGGACGTCGACGTGCTGGTCCCCGCCGCGCTCGAAGGAGCCATCACCGCCTCGAACGCGCCTCGCGTCAGGGCCAGGCTCATCGTCGAGGGCGCCAACGGGCCGACCACGCCCGAGGCCGACGAGATCCTCGCGGCGCAGGGCATCACGATCGTCCCCGACATCCTGGCCAACGCGGGCGGGGTGATCGTGTCGTACCTGGAGTGGGTGCAGAACATGCAGGCCTACTCCTGGAGCGCCAGCGAGGTCGAGGTCAGGCTGCGCGACCTGATGGAAGGTGCCTTCTCGGAGGTGAAGTCGGTCGCCGCGACGCGCGGGCTGACCCTGCGCCAGGCCGCCCACGTCATCGGCGTCGGCCGCGTCGCCGAGGCCCACCAGATGCGCGGCCTCTACCCCTGACTCCTCGCCCGGCAGTCGCGGCCCTCTCGTCCCGTACGCGGGCGAGGGGCCGCGCCTGCGCGGCTCTCCATAGGATCAGCTCATGACATATCCCGATCCGATTTACTTCGACGACAAGGGCGAGTCCAGCGCCGTCTACCGGCCGGCGGGCTCCGAGCCCGACCTCGTCTACCCCACCGGCAACACCGTGGACTACCTGGCCACCGGCGCCTCCACCGGCGGCCTGTTCGGCCTCTACCGCTGGAACATGGGCCCGACGCCCACCGGGCCTGGCCCGCACTTCCACAAGACGATCACCGAGTCGTTCTTCATCCTCGAGGGCACCGTCAAGATCTACAACGGCGACCGCTGGATCGACACCAAGCCCGGCGACTGGGTGCACGTTCCCGCGGGCGGCACGCACGGCTTCCGCAACGAGTCGGGCGAGCCCGCCTCCATGCTGCTGCACTTCTCGCCCGGCGCGCCGCGCGAGGGCTACTTCGAGGGCCTGCTCGACATCGCCGGCATGAGCGACGAGGAGAAGGCGGAGTTCTACCTGCGCCACGACAACTACTGGCTCTGATCCTCTACGCGTAGGGCGCGGTGATGACCTCCAGGTTGTGGCCGTCGGGATCGTCGAAGTAGACGCCGCGCCCGCCGTAGAGGTGGTTGATCTCACCCGCCTCGCGATGTCCTGGATCGGCGTAGTACGCCAGACCTCGCTCCCTGATGCGCCCGAAGATCTCGTCGAACTCGGGCTCGCTGACGATGAAGCAGAAGTGCAGCGCGCGGAACTCCTCCGCGTCCATGTAGTCGAGCGTGACGCCGTTGGCGGTCTCGACGGGGACGAACGGCCCCCACTGCGGCCCCGCCTTCAGCCCCAGGATCCCGGCGAGGAACTCCGCCGAGGCCCGCTTGTCCCTGCTCGGCACGATGGTGTGGTTCAGGTCGACAGCCATGACTCCAGCGCACCACCGACCAGCCGTCCTGGCAATGGGTCAGCCCGTCAGCCAGGCGGGCGAAGCGCCCGTAGGCAACGTCTGCGACACGAACCACCCGATGGTGTCGAAGCTGCCCAAGGCGGTGCTCAAGCACCCCGAGGCGTACGGCTCTGCCCACGCCATGCTGCGTGACCTGGCCGAACGTTACACGGCAAGGAGCGTGCGATCCTCTAGGGTTGAATGATCAACTCAAGGGGGATGGGTGCTCAGGCTGGTTCTCGCGGTGTGTCTGCTCCTGCACGGCGGCCCCGCTCCCACACGGGACTCGCGGGACACCGTCGGCTACTGGAGCCGCGAACGGATCGTCAACGCCAGGCCCGCCGATCTGCTCCCCTTCCCCCGCCTCGACGTGGCACCGCCGGATTCCGCGCCTCCGGCGGTGCCGCTCGGTTACGGCGCGCGCCGTACCGTGCCGGGCAGGAAGGTGCTCACTCCGGGCGGCGACCGTCTGGGCTACTCCCTCGTGGCCAGGCCCTACACGGGGGCGCACCGGCTGGCGGGGATCCTGCTGAGCCACGATCCCGTGGCCGGCACGGACATCGCCTGCGGGGCGGCGGTGATCAGGTCGCGCAGCCGCAGCCTGGTGCTGACGGCCGCCCACTGCCTGTACGCCGGTGGCCGCCCCCTCTCCCACGTGGCCTTCCTGCCCGCCTACAACTCCCTGGACACCGGCAGGTCCTCGCGAGGAGTCTGGCCCGCGGTGCGCGTCTGGGTGCCGCGGCGCTGGAGGGAACGGCCCTACTCCCCCGAGCAGCTGCCCTACGACCTCGGCGTGGCAGGGGTGATGAGGGGCAGCAAGCTCCTGGAGGAGGTCACGGGCCCTGGGCTGCGGCCGCTCCTGACCCCCAGGAGGAGCGCGGTGAAAGGACTCGAGCTGCTCGGGTACCCGGTCGGGCGCTCCTACCCTGGCACCGACATGTACCGGTGCCTGGGCGACGCCGTCGACGGCGGCGCGGCGGGGCCCGGCGTGCTGGTCACGCACAACTGCCAGGCGGCCAACGGGACCAGCGGCGGGCCCGCGGTGCGCGCGGGCGTGGTGGCGGGGGTGGTCTCCTCCTCCAGCCCGCTGCGCGAGCCCGCGGGGTTCACCGTGCTGACGCGGCTGACGCCCAGGCCCTTCGGCCGCATCCTCGCGCGAGCCGACCACGTGATGCGCCACTGAAGACGCGCCCCTCGGACTCGGCGCCCTCAGGCGGCTGTCGCGCCTCGGGGGGCGGGCGGCTTTCGCTGCCTCGGGGGGCGCGGGCGGCTTTCAGGAGTGGCAGGCGGCGACGATGTCCTCGCAGATCTCGTGGGTGACCAGCGCGTCCTCCGCGCTGATCACCTCTCCCTCTCGCACCGCCGACAGGAACGCCAGGCACACCTGCTCGATCCCCCGCTGGCGCGAGACGGGCGCCCAGTCGGGCCGCCGCACGAGCCGCTCCCCCTCGGGGGCGTAGTCGACCACGTCACCGAGGTTGACCACCCGCCGCTTCACCCCGTCGCCCAGCACCTCGACGCTCTCCTCCGAGGCGGCGCCGATCCTGTTCATGACGCCGTGGGCGGTGAACCCCTCGCCCGACAGCTCCAGCACGAGGTGCTCCACCAGCCCCTCGCGCATCCTGGTTCTGATCCGCCGCTCCGTGACGGGACCGGGTGCGAGGAAGCGGAGCGTGTCGACCACGTGGATGAAGTCGTCGAAGACCGCTCGCCTGGGCGTGTCGGGCAGGGAGGGGCGGTTCTTCTGCATGAGCACCAGGTGCCGTGAGAGCTCCATCAGGGCGGTGTAGCCGGGCGCGTGACGCCTGTTGAAGCCGACCATGAGCGAGACGCCCTCGTCGGCGGCCAGCCGTACGAGGTGGCGGGTCTCCTCCAGGGTGTAGGCGATGGGCTTGTCCACGTAGACCTGCACCCCCGCCCTGATCAGCGGCTCCACGATCTCGCTGTGGGCCTCGGTGGCCGCGTGGACGAAGGCCGCGTCGACGCCCGCCTTGATCACCTCCTCGACCGACGTGGACCGCTCGGCGACGCGGTGGGCGTCGCCGAGGCGGCGCAGCGTCCGCTCGTTTCGCGTGCACAGATGCAGGTCGAGGTCGGGCTGGGCGGACAGCACGGGAAGGTAGGCCTTCTCCGCGATGTCGCCGAGCCCGATCATGGCAATCTTCATGCCCCGAGCGTAGTGCGGAGCGCCTGGTCGAGAGGCGTGGGCTTGACGCCGAAGGTGGCGGTGAAGGCCGAGGAGTCGAGCTCGTACGGCGCGACGAACTGGTAGCGGGTGTGCCGCAGCTCACCGATCATCGGGTTGAACAGGCCGACCGCGCGCATCAGCGGCCACGGCAGCTGCATCAGCTTCGGCGCGGGCCTGCCGAGGATGGCCGCCATCCGCTCGCCCAGCTGCCTGAACGTCTGCGGCTCGGTGGTCGGCACGTGCCACGGCCTGCCCCACGCCCGCTCGTCGCCCGCCGCGACGACCAGCGCCTCGGCCACGTCGGGCAGGTAGGTCCAGCTGTGCGGGATGTCGGCGGGCCAGATGAGCGGCACGGTCTTGCCGGCCTTGAGCGGCACGATGAACCTGTCGCCCAGGTACGACTGGTCGGTGGTGCCGGGGCCGAAGTAGTCCGAGCCCCTGATCTCGACCGCCCTGATCCTGCCGGCCTCGTGCGCGGCCCGCATGTCGTTCCACATCTTGGCTCTGACCTGTGCCTTCGGGTTGGTGGACGCCAGCGGCAGGTCCTCGGTCATCGGACCGCGCACAGGACCGTAGGGGTAGAGGTTGCCCAGCGCCACCAGCACCGCCCCGCTCGCCTCGGCCGCGGCCATGAAGGAGGCGGCCATCGGCGGCCAGTCGGTGAGCCAGCGGTGGTACTGCGGGTTGACGCAGTTGTAGATCGCGTCGGCCCCCTTGGAGATCTCGATCATCCTGGCGTGGTCGGTGACGTCCGCCGCGATTCTCGTGGCCTCCTCCGGACCACTGCCCGAACGGGTGACGACGACGACCTCGTGACCCTGCGCGATCAGCCTGCGCGCCACGTGCGGTCCGACCTGCCCTGCTCCGACGACGATGTGCTTACCCATGATCAACTCTCTTTCCGAAGAACGTCAGCTGAAGAAAACCACTCGAACGGACAGGCTCAGGACTGCTGCCAGACCAGCCGGAGGACCGCGTTGACGGCGAAGGCGACGGCCAGGATCGCGGCGGGGGCCGCGGCGCCGGCCAGGTAGAGGGCCAGCGCTCCACCGCCGAACCAGGCGATCTCGAACAGTCCTCTCGCGATCCCGGTCAGCGGGTAGGTGGCGTTGGTCCCGCCACCGGCGGCGAACAGCCCCCACAGCACCGCGAACAGCACAGGGGCGCCGATCCCCGCCAGCAACTTCACCGCCCAGCCGGTGCTGAGCGTGAACCCCCAGTATCCAACGGAGATCAGCACGCCGATCTCCAGCAGGAACATCAGGAGCATGTTGGCACCCTTGGCCATGGCGAGCATGTGCACCTCTTCGTGATTGCCGTTCACTTACGAGAGCAATGCTCTCCCATAAGAGCACCTGTCGTCAAGAGCAGTGCTCTCGTTTATTGGCAGCGCTCTGGTAGCGTGAGCGCATGACCACCGCCAGCCGTACAGCCAGAGAACGTGTCCGCGCGGAGTTGATCAAGGAGATCACCGACATCGCCAGGCGGCACCTGTCGACCGAGGGCGCCGCGGGCCTGTCGCTGCGGGCCGTGGCGCGGGAGATGGGCATGGTCTCGTCCGCCATCTACCGCTACTTCCCGACCAAGGACGACCTGCTGACGGCGTTGATCATCGACGCCTACAACGCGATCGGCGACGCGGTCGAGCAGGCGGACGCTGGCTGCGCCAGGGACGACTTCACCGGCCGCTGGCTGGCGATGACCAGGTCGATCAGGGAGTGGGCGCTGGCCCACCCGCACGAGTACGCGCTGATCCACGGCACCCCTGTTCCCGGCTACCAGGCGCCGGCCGACACCGTCGACCCGGCCTCACGCGACGGGGTGATGTTCGGCCGGTTGATCGCGGACGCTCACGCGGCGGGCGCGATCACGGTGCCGCAGGACACGCGGGCGCCGGTGGGCTTCCACGACGACGCCGAGGCACTGCGCGAGACGATCTTCGTGGGGGTGCCCGACGAGGTCATCCTGCGCGGGCTGCACGCCTGGACCTGGGTGTACGGGGCGGTCAGCTTCGAGCTGTTCGGGATGTACAACAACGTGATCAGCGAGAGGGCGGCCACGTTCGAGCACGGCGCCCTCTCGCTGGCCCACTACATCGGCCTCACCTGACCGAAACGCCGCCCTCGCTCAGCGAGGGCGGCGCAGGGGGCGAGGGCGCGGGACACGCGCCCTCGGAGAACCGCGGTCAGCGTGAGGCGCGGTTGACCGCCGAGATGATCGCCTTGAGCGAGGCCGTCGTGGTGTTGCCGTCGACGCCGACGCCCCACAGCACCTCGCCGTTGACGTCGCACTCCAGGTAGGAGGCCGCCTTGGCGTCGCTGCCCGCGCTCATCGCGTGCTCCACATAGTCGAGGACGCGCACCTGGAACCCGATCGACGAGATCGCGTCGATGAAGGCCGAGATGGGGCCGTTGCCCGTGCCCGCGACCTCGCGGATCTCCCCGTCGATGCGCACGTCGGCGCTGATGCGGTCCTTGTCGTCGACCGTGGACTCGTGCCGGTGTGCCATGAGGCCGAGCCGGCCCCACCTGTTGGCCGGGTTGGGCAGGTACTCGTCGGTGAAGATGTCGTACATCGCCGAAGGCGAGATCTCCCCGCCCTCGGCGTCGGTGCGCGCCTGCACGACCTTGGAGAACTCGATCTGCAGCCTGCGCGGCAGGTCGAGCTGGTGGTCGGCCTTCATGATGTAGGCGACGCCGCCCTTGCCCGACTGGCTGTTGACCCTGATGACCGCCTCGTAGGTGCGGCCGATGTCCTTGGGGTCGATCGGCAGGTACGGCACGGCCCAGGTGAACGAGTCGACGGGCACGCCCGCGGCGGCCGCATCGGCCTCCATGTGCTCGAAGCCCTTCTTGATGGCGTCCTGGTGGGAGCCGGAGAAGGCGGTGTAGACCAGCTCGCCGCCCCACGGGTGGCGCGGGTGCACGGGCAGCTGGTTGCAGTACTCGGTGACGCGGCGGATCTCGTCGATGTCACTGAAGTCGATCTCGGGGTCGACGCCCTGCGAGAAAAGGTTCATGCCCAGGGTCACCAGGCAGACGTTGCCCGTGCGCTCGCCGTTGCCGAACAGGCAGCCCTCGATGCGGTCGGCGCCCGCCATGTAGCCCAGCTCGGCGGCGGCCACGGCGCTGCCGCGGTCGTTGTGCGGGTGCAGCGACAGGATGACGGAGTCGCGGTAGGCCAGGTTCCTGTGCATCCACTCGATCTGGTCGGCGTAGACGTTGGGCGTGGCCATCTCGACGGTCGCGGGCAGGTTGACGATCACCTTGCGGTCGGGGGTGGGCTGCCACACGTCGTTGACCGCGTTGCACACCTCGACCGCGTACTCGAGCTCGGTGCCGGTGAACGACTCGGGTGAGTACTGGTAGTGGACGTCCACGTCGCTGGCCTCGGCCAGCTTGCGCACCAGCTTGGCGCCCTCGACGGCGATCGCGGTGATGCCGTCGCGGTCCTGGCCGAACACCACGCGCCGCTGCAGCGTGGAGGTGGAGTTGTACAGGTGCACGATGGCCTGCTTGGCACCCTGGATGGACTCGAAGGTCCGCTCGATCAGCTCGGGCCTGGCCTGGGTCAGCACCTGGATGACGACGTCGTCGGGGATGCGGCCCTCGTCGATGATCTGCCTGACGAAGTCGAAGTCGGTCTGCGAGGCGGCGGGGAAGCCTACCTCGATCTCCTTGTAACCCATGGAGACCAGCAGCTCGAACATCTTGAGCTTGCGGTGGGAGTCCATCGGGTCGATCAGCGCCTGGTTGCCGTCACGCAGATCGACCGCGCACCAGCGCGGTGCCTTGGTGATGACCTGGTCGGGCCAGGTGCGATCGGTCAGCCTGATGGGCTCGAACGGCTGGTAACGCTGGATGGGCATGGAACTGGGCTGCTGAGCGGTCATCTCGGATATCCCTCGTCGGTCGGATCGAAGCGGCCGACGCGCATGACTCGCTCCGCGACGAGGGAGCCGGCCTTTAGAGGCCCCCGCCGCGGCAGCTAAGAAGCAGTCCATGCAGCATGTCAAGCACGCTACCAGACCGTGCGGAATGCGAGCGTCAAGATCTCACATCGCGAGATCGGACGAGCACGGACAGGCACGTCACGCATCCTTCGAGCTTCTCGAACTCCGAGATGTCCACCCTGACCACCTCCAGGCCCCGCCTCTCCAGCGTGGCCGCGGTCGCCGGCGCCGAGGCGGCCATCAGCACGCGGTCGCCGCCGAGCAGCACCACGTGGGAGCCGGACTCCTCCTCGGGCACGAGCAGGTCCTGCAGGTCCACGCAGGCCGGGTCGCCGATGAGCGTGCCGTCGGGCAGCGCGGTCACCGCCGACTTCAGATGCAGCACGCCGCGCAGCTCCACGGGGACGACCTCCCGCTCGGGCAGGTGCGCGGCCAGCTGCGCGATGCCCTCGTCGTTGGTCCTGGCCGACCTGCCGACGTAGACGCGCGAGCCGACCTGGAGCACGTCGCCTCCGTCGAGAGTGCCCTCCCCCTCGATGCGCCTGATCTCCAGATCCAGCTTCCTGACGGCCGCCGCCACGCTCTCCACCTCGGGCCGCCGCTCGGGCGCTCCCGGCCTGGTGAGCACGGCCCTGCCCGCGCACACCACGACCGTGTCCTCGACGAAGGGCCCGTCGGGCAGCTCGTCGGCGCGCTCGACGTGCTCGGCGCGCCAGCCGTTCTCCTCCAGCGCGCGCACGTAGGCGGCGTGCTGGCGAGCGGCCAGCTCGGCGTCCACGGGCTCCCGCTCGATGTTGGTGACGATTCCCTCCGCCACCCGGGGTCCTGGCGTTCTGACCAGCGCAATACCAGACATAGGAGGCTTTCTACCACGTGGTGGCTAGAGTCTGGTCCATGCGGGACAACGAGATTCTCAGCAGGATCAACGCCCTCGTCAGCGAGGAGCACGAGCTGCGCGGCAGGCTGGCCGCGGGCGAGGTCACGACCGACGAGGAGAACGCGAGGGTCAAGGAGCTGGAGGTGGCGCTGGACCAGTGCTGGGACCTGCTCCGCCAGCGCAGAGCCCGCCGCGGCGTCGGCGAGGACCCCGACAACGCCGCCCCCCGCCCTGCCGGCGAGGTGGAGAACTACCAGCAGTAGGACCACGCGACCGACCTCGGGGTAAACCAGTGGCGGGAGCGGGCAGGCGTGGGGTTGCCTGGGCAGATGGACATCCAGAGCGTCGACCTCGACCGACCCGGTGACCTGCTGGCAGGACTGCACGACGCGCACCAGGCGGCCTTCGCCCACCTCCAGGGCCCCCGGATGTCGCTGCCCGACTTCACCAGGATGGTCTCGCGCGGTCTTCCCGGCGATCTCCTGGAGGCGTGGGCGGTCGTCGAGGACGGCGTGGTGGTGGCCGGGTACGGCCTTGAGCTGCCGATGTCCGACAACACCCACCTGGGGGAGCTGCGCCCGCTGGTGGTCAGGCCCGAGCGCCGGCGCAGGGGCCTCGGCACCGCGCTGCTCGCCCACGCCGCCGACAGGCTCCGTACGGCCGGCCGCCGCCTGCTGGTCACCGAAGGTGAGACGAAGGACCCCGCCGCGGGTTTCGCCCGCGCGAGGGGCTTCACCGCCTCGCTCGGCGAGGCGCGCAGGATGCTCGACCTCCGCACGGCCGACTGGCACCGGCTCGAACGCATGCTCGGGGAGGCGGAGGCGCGGGCCGGCGGCTACCGGCTCGAACGCTGGATCGGCGCCGCGCCGCCCGAGCTCCACGACGACCTGGTGCTGATGATGGAGGGCATGAACGACGCGCCCCAGAGCGACGACGTGGACGACATGAAGTGGGACACCTCGCGCATCGCCGCCTCGGAGGCGCTCGACTCCGAGTTCGCGCAGCTCACCTACAGCATGCTCGCCAGACGCGACTCCGACGGAGCGCCCGCCGGCTACACGCGCGTCTACGTCGACCTCGCCCAGCCCGACGGCTGGGGGCGCCAGGCCGACACCGTCGTCCTGCGCGAGCACAGGGGACACAGGCTCGGGACGGTGCTGAAGGTGTCGAACCTGCTGTGGTTCAGGGAGATGGAGCCGGACGTGGCGCGCATCATCACCTGGAACGCCACCTCCAACGCGCACATGCTGGCGATCAACGAGGCGATGGGATTCGAGCTGATCGACGAATGGAACGCGTGGCAGCTGGAGGTCTAATCCAGCCGGATATGTTCCCCTTGACCGGGAGTGAGCCGCGCCGTGTGGGCCCTTACGAGCTGCTCGGCAGGCTGGGCGCAGGCGGCATGGGAGCCGTCTACCTCGGCCGTGACCCCGCGGGCTCCCGCGCGTCTACCGGCGGGTGGACCCGCCAGGCGGCACGTGGTGGCCCGATCTCGCGCTCGGAAGGATCAAAAGAGCCGATCCTCCCCTGCGCTGATTTCCCCTGTGTTAAGCGGACGTTAGATAACCAGCCATCCCCCTGGACGGAACAACCTTCCGCGGAGAGCCTACGACCTGCAACGACTCTCGCTGGAGGTCCCCCTTGACGACTCACGCAGCCGCGCGCACGCCTTGGAAGGCGGTGCTCGGCGGTTCGATCGGCAACCTGGTCGAGTGGTACGACTGGTTCGTCTACAGCAGCTTCGCCGTCTACTTCGCGAGCGCGTTCTTCCCCAAGGGCAACACCACTGCCCAGCTCCTCAACACTCTCGGCATCTTCGCGGTCGGCTTCCTCATGCGACCGGTGGGCGGCTGGCTGCTCGGCCGCTACGCCGACAGGAAGGGCCGCAAGGCGGCGCTCACGATGACCGTGACGCTGATGTCGGCCAGCGCGCTCCTGATCGCCATCGCCCCGACGTACGAGTCGGTCGGCTACTTCGGCGCCGTGGTCCTGCTGGTGGCCCGCCTCCTGCAGGGCGTCTCGGTCGGCGGTGAGTACGCCGCCAGCGCCACCTATCTCACCGAGGCCACCCCCGCGGGCAAGCGCGGCTTCGCCTCCAGCTTCCAGTACGTCTCCATGACGGCCGGTCAGCTGGTCGGTCTCGGCCTGCAGATCATCCTGCAGAACACGATGTCGGAGGAGGCGCTGACCTCGTGGGGCTGGCGCATCCCGTTCATCATCGGCGCCCTCGCCGCGGCCGTGGTGTTCTACCTGCGCCGCAGCCTCATGGAGACCGAGGTCTTCGACGAGGACAACAAGGGCGCGCAGCCCGAGCGCGGCACCCTGCGCCTGCTGTTCACGCACAAGCGTGAGTTCTTCCTGGTCATCGCCCTCACCATGGGCGGCACGGTCGCATACTACACCTACACGACCTACCTCACGACCTACCTGTCGAACACCGCGGGCCTGCCGAAGTCCACGGCGACGCTGGTCAGCTTCTGCGCGCTGTTCATCTTCATGTGCATCCAGCCGCTGGCCGGAGCGCTGTCCGACAGGATCGGCCGCCGTCCGCTGCTGATCACCTTCGGCTTCGGCTCCATGCTCGGCACGGTGCCGCTCATGTACGCACTGTCCGGCGTCAGCGGCTTCGGGGGCGCGCTGGTGCTGTCACTGGTCGGGCTGATCATCATCACCGGCTACACCTCGATCAACGCGGTGGTCAAGGCCGAGCTGTTCCCGACGAACGTGCGGGCGCTGGGTGTGGCGCTGCCGTACGCGATCGCCAACGCGCTGTTCGGCGGCACGGCCCCCTACGTGGCGCTGTGGTTCAAGGACGCGGGCATCGAGTCCGGCTTCTACTGGTACGTCGCGGGCTGCGCGGCCGTCTCTCTGGTCGTGTACTTCACGATGCGCGAGACCCGCGACGCCGCGCTGTCGTCCAGTGAGCAGACGGGACCGGAGCTCGTTCGCGCCTAATACCCTGAACGACATGCGAGTGCTCCTGGTCGAAGATGACGACCGGCTCGCGGCCGCCCTGACAACAGCCCTGTCGCGGCACGGTCACCAGATCGTGCGCGCGGGGCTGGCCGTCGACGCCCTCCGCCTGGCGGGGGGCGTCGACTTCGTCCTGCTCGACCTCGGTCTGCCCGACATGGACGGGCTCGAGGCGCTGCGCCGCGTCCGGCGGGTCTCCGCGGTGCCGATCATCGTGGTGACCGCGCGCACCGAGGAGCGCGAGGTCCTGCGGGGGCTGCGCTCGGGCGCCGACGACTACCTCATCAAGCCGTTCCGTACGGCGGAGCTGATGGCCCGCATGGAGGCGGTCGTGCGCAGGGGCACCCGCCCCATGCCGGCCCGCGACCACGTGGTGACCGTCGGGGACGTCCGCATCGACCTCGAGACGCGACAGGTCAGCGTCGACGGCGAGGCCGTGACGCTGACCAGGCGCGAGTTCGACGTGCTCGCGCTGCTGGCCAGGCAGCCCGGCGTGGTCCGCAGCCGCGAGGAGATCCTCGACGAGGTGTGGGGCGACCCGCTGCTGTCGGCCTCCCGCTCGCTCGACGTGCACGTGGCGGGGCTGCGCGCCAAGACGGGCCGCCCCGGCCTGGTCGAGACGCTGCGCGGCACGGGCTACCGGCTGGGCGGGCAGTGAACGCCAGGCTCGTCGTCACGTTCACCACGCTGATCGTGTTGATGATCGCGGCGCTGGCCGTCCCTCTCGGGCTGGCCTACGCCTCGCACCGCACCAACCGGCTCCTGCTCGACCGGCGCGCCGATGCCACCCGCTTCGCCGAGCTGGCCGACCAGGCCGCCCGCGAGGGCGACCGTACGGCGCTCACGGCGGAGGTCATCCGCTACAGCGACCTGTACGGCGCCGCCGTCGTGGTCAAGAACCGCGAGGGTGAGAACCTCGTCGACGCCGGCGACATGAGCGTGGACACCTCGGCCGCCGTCCGCCTGGCCCTGGGGGGTCAGACCACCGAGGACCTGCCGACGATCAGCCCGTTCGGCCCTTCCCACGTGCTCGTCGCCGAGCCGGCCGGCCGCGACGCGCAGCTGTCGGGCGTGGTGCTGCTGCTGGCCCCGACCGCCCAGGCCCGCGCGGACGTGTCCCTGGTCTGGGCGGGCCTGGCACTCGGCGCGCTGGTGGCGCTCGGCTACTCGGTGCTGGCGGCCAGGGGTCTGGCCAGGTGGATCCTGCGTCCCGTCACCGAGCTCGACCGCACCACGCAGGCCATCGCCGAAGGCCACCTCGACGCCCGCGCCCACCACGGCGTCGGCCCCTCGGAGCTGCGGCGGCTCGAGGAGCGTTTCAACGCGATGGCCGACGCGGTCTCCTCCACGCTCGACAGGCAGCGGGCCTTCGTGGCCGACGCCTCACACGAGCTGCGCACCCCGCTGACCGTGCTGTCGCTGCGGCTGGAGAACCTGGAGCCGCACCTGCGCAGCGAGGGCACGGCCGAGTTCGAGGAGGCGCTGGCCGAGGTCGACCGCCTGGCGGGGCTCGTGGAGGACCTTCTCGCTCTGGCCAGGGTCGAGGCGGGCGCGGTCACGGGCGAGCTCGACAGGGTGGCCGAGCTGGCTCCGCGTCTTGCCGGGTGGCGGGAGGTCTACGCGGCCAAGCAGCTCACGCTGGAGCTGCCCGCGTCGCTGGTCGCGCCCGAGGCGGTGGCCAGGATCGCCGACATCGCGCTCGACAACGCCCAGAAGTTCGTCCCTCCCGGCGGGACGGTCACCGTGACCCTGCGCGAGGGCGTGCTGCGCATCGCCGACGACGGCCCCGGGCTGCCCGAGGAGGAGCGCTCTCAGGCGATCGGCAGGTTCTGGCGGGCGGGCGCGCACGCGAACGTGCCTGGCAGCGGGCTCGGCCTGGCGATCGCCGCCGAGCTGGCCAAGGCGTGCGGGGCGACGCTCGCACTCGGGCGGAACGAGCCGCACGGGCTGGTGGTGGAGCTGAGGCCGGCGCAGCCGGACACGGGGCGGTGCCGGCGCAGCCGGACACGGGGTAGTGCCGGCGCAGCCGGACACGGGGTAGTGCCGGCGCAGCCGGACACGGGGTAGTGCCGGCGCAGCCGGACACGGGGTAGTGCCGGCGCAGCCGGACACGGGGTGGTGCCGGCTCAGCCGTACACCGAGCGGTAGTAGCGGGCGGCGCCCTCGTGCAGCGGGACGGCTCCCGTGCCGATCGCGTAGCGCCTGTCGAGCCTGCCGCCCGGCGCGTCGGGGGCCTCCAGCCTGTCGCGGCTGGCGAACATGGTCTCGGTGACGGAGAAGGCGACCTCGTCGGGCAGGCTCGTCGCGCACACGAGGTAGCTGGGCGTGCCGATGGTGGGCAAGGGGCCCGGCAGCTCGTACTCCTCGGCGGGCACGACGGCGCTCTCGTACAGCGGGCCGTACGCCCTGCGCAGCTCGGGGACCAGCGTGTCGAGCGGGAGCAGCCTGATGGAGCGCCTGGCCCGCGCCAGCGCGGGCGTGGGCACGCCGCCTGACCAGAAGAAGGCGTCGACGCCACCTGCCGCCAGCGTGCCGAGCGACTCGTCGAGGCCGATGCGGGAGGTGCGGGCGGGCTCCTTGAGCGGCGCCTTCGCCAGCACCCGTTCGGCGGTGAAGGCGGTGCCCGAGCCCTGCGCGCCGATGGAGACCGCGCGGCCGGCGAGGTCCTCGATCCGCAGGATGCCGGAGTCCTTGCGCACGACGAGGTGGACGTAGTTCATGTACATCCTGGCCAGCGCCGAGACGGGGGCGCGGCGCACCCGCACCGCCTCGTCGGCGCTGTCGGCCAGCGACAGGCCGAGGTCGGCCCTGCCGTCGGCGAGCATGGCGAGGTTCTCGATGCTCGCGGCCGTCTTGACCACGCGCACGGTGAGGCCGCGCCGCCTCAGCTCGGTGGCGAGCCTGTCGCCGAGCACCTCGTAGGGACCGCCGGTCGGCCCGGTGGCGAAGCGCAGCGCGGCGGGCTCCTCCGCGCCCGCCGAACAGCCCGCGCACCCCGCGACCACGCCCCCGGCCATGGCGAGGAAGGCACGGCGGGTGGTGGGCATGCCCTCCAAGGTATCCGCTCAGACGGCCGGCATGCGGCTGACCTCCCTTCCTTCAGCTCCTCCGAGGAGCCCGCGCGCACGACCTGGCTCGCGTCGAGGACGGCGGACCGGGGATCGGCAGGCTGGGCCTGATCACCACAACGCTGCGCGCACTTGTCCAGACAAGCTGCACACGCTTGTCCAGTTGGAGATCGCAATGGGCTAGCCAGACTGTGTACATCTGGTCTTTACTTGCCCGCGAGACGCTTCTCCCGCTCATCTACGCACAAGGAGCCTCCATGCGCCTCGCCATCGCCGTCCTCGCGGCCCTGGCCCTCACCGCGACGCCCGCAGCGGCGTGGGCCGCCCCCGACGGCACGCTGACCCCCGCCTCCGCCTCCGTGAAGGCAGGCGACGCGATCACGTTCACCTACTCCACCCCCGCGCCCCACCCGAAGAACTGGATCGGCCTCTACACCGACCCCGGCAACGGCCCCGTCGACCAGAAGTACGTCGGCCCCTCGCTCAAGTGGGCCTACATCCCGAGCGGCAGCGGCACGGCCCGGCTCGACACGGACGGCCTCGAGCCCGGTGACTACGTCGCCTACGCCCTGGCCGAGGACGGCTACGCCTGGCTCGCCCAGCCCGCCAGGCTGAGGATCGTGAGCAGCGAGCCCCTCCGCTTCGTGACGTCATCGATCCCGCTGCGCAACGCCCGCGCCAGGAGCCCCTACGCCGCCACCGTCCGGGGCCTGGTCAGGGGCGAGGTCTCCGGCTTCCGCAAGGTCAGCGGCCCAGACTGGCTGTCCGTCGGCCAGGACGGCACGATCACCGGCACGCCGCCCGCCTCCGCCTCGTCCAAGACGGCCACCGCCACGGTCGAGGCCAGGGGCGCCGCGGGCGAGAGCGCGACCGCGCAGGTCAGCGTCGAGGTCAGGCCTCCAGGAGCGCCGCTGGTGCCCGAGCTGAAGACGTTGAGCTGGAACCTCTGGCACGGCGGCAGCCAGGTGCGCGGCGGCAGGGAGAAGCAGCTGAAGTTCCTGCTCGAGCGCGACATCGACGTCGTCGGCCTGCAGGAGAGCAGCGGCACCTCCGCGAAGGAGCTGGGCGAGGCGCTCGGCTGGGACTACTACCAGGCAGGAGCCGACCTCGGCGTCATCAGCCGCTACCCGATCACCGCGCGCGGCCCGCTGCCCTCGGAGTCGGGACTGCCCGCCTCGAACGTGCGGATCAGGATCGACGACCGGCGCGGCACCGAGGTGGCGCTGTGGAACGTCCACCTGGGCTACACGCCGTACGGCCCCTACGACGCCTGCTTCGGCAAGTACTCCGTCGACAGGCTGATGGCCAGGGAGGCCCAGTCGGGCCGCACCCCGCAGATCCAGAACGTCGTCAGGGCGATGGCCGGCGACCTGGAGTCAGCCGACCGCACCCCCGTGCTCCTCATGGGCGACTTCAACGCCCCCTCCCACCTCGACTGGACCCCCGCCGCCAGGAGGTGCGGCTACGACTCGGTCGCCTGGCCGACCTCCGTCGTCCCCGAGCAGGCGGGGCTGCGCGACTCCTTCCGCGTCGCCCACCCCGACCCCGTCGCCGAGCCGGGCGTCACCTGGTCGCCGGTCTACCCCACCTTCACGGGGGGCTACGGGCACGACTCCCACAAGGGCGAGCCCGAGCCGCAGGACCGCATCGACTTCATCCACTACAAGGGCGCGCTCGAGGTGGCGAGCTCGGCCGCGGTGGTCGAGGGGACGCCGACCGCGATCCCGAACCACAAGGACAACGCCTGGACCTCCGACCACGCGGCGGTGCTGACGGTGTTCACCCTCTCCCACTGAGCGACCGCTGAGCCCGAAACCTCTCCGACACGGCCGCGCAACGCCCAGGTAACCGCGCATTTCTAATGTCCGGCCATGCGGCTTACCCCACACGAGCAGGAACGCCTGCTCATCCACGTCGCCGCCGGGGTCGCGCGCGACCGCCGGGCCAGAGGCCTGCGGCTCAACCACCCCGAGGCCACCGCGCTCATCGCGTCGTTCCTGATGGAGGGGGCCAGGGACGGACGCACCGTCGCCGACCTGATGCAGGCGGGCCGGCAGGTGCTGGCCCGCTCCGACGTCATGGACGGCGTGCCCGAGATGCTGGAGTCGGTGCAGGTCGAGGCGACCTTCCCCGACGGCACCAAGCTCGTCACCGTGCACAGGCCGATCCCGTGATCCCCGGCGAGTACGAGCACCCCGCGGGCGCCGTCCCGCTGAACCCTGGACGGCCGCGCCTGACGGTGCGCGTGGTCAACACCGCCGACCGGCCGATCCAGGTCGGCTCGCACTACCACTTCTCGGCGGCCAACCCCGGCCTCCACTTCGACAGGAAGGCGGCATGGGGCATGCGGCTCGACGTTCCCGCCGGCACCGCGGTCAGGTTCGAACCGGGGGTCGAGCGGGACGTGACGCTCGTCCCCCTGGCGGGACGGCGGATCGTGCCGGGGCTGCGCCCCGAGTGGGCGGGGCCGCTCGATGTCTGAGATCTCACGCGCCCGCTACGCCGCCCTCTACGGCCCGACCACGGGCGACCGCATCAGGCTCGCTGACACCGACCTGTTCATCGAGGTCACCGAGGACCTGTCCATGGGGCCGTCGGGGGCGGGCGACGAGGCGGTGTTCGGCGGCGGCAAGGTGATCCGCGAGTCCATGGGCCAGGCCCGCGCGACCCGCGCCGAGGGCGCAGCCGACCTGGTCATCACCGGCGCCGTCATCCTCGACCACTGGGGGGTGGTCAAGGCCGACGTCGCCGTCAGGGACGGCAGGATCACCGCCGTCGGCAAGGCGGGCAACCCCGACACCATGGACGGCGTCGACATCGTCATCGGCCCCTCCACCGAGATCCTCGCGGGCAACGGCAAGATCCTCACGGCGGGGGCCGTCGACTCCCACGTCCACCTGATCTGCCCGCAGGTCCTCACCGAGGCCATCGGCTCGGGCGTCACCACGATCGTCGGCGGCGGCACCGGACCCGTCGAGGGCACCAAGGCGACCACGGTGACCGGCGCCTGGTACCTGCGCCACATGCTGGAGTCGCTCGACTCCTTCCCCGTCAACATCGCGCTGCTCGGCAAGGGCAACACGGTCAGCACCGAGGGCCTGCTCGAACAGCTGCGAGCTGGGGCCTCCGGCTTCAAGCTGCACGAGGACTGGGGCACCACGCCCGCCGCGATCGACGCCTGCCTGACGGTGGCGGACGCGACAGGCGTGCAGGTGACGATCCACACCGACACGCTCAACGAGGCGGGCTTCGTCGAGTCGACGCTCAAGGCGATCGGCGACCGGATGATCCACGCCTACCACACCGAGGGCGCGGGCGGCGGGCACGCGCCCGACATCATCAAGGTGGCCGCCCACCACAACATCCTGCCCTCCTCCACGAACCCGACCAGGCCGCACACCGTCAACACCCTCGACGAGCACCTCGACATGCTCATGGTCTGCCACCACCTGAGCCCGTCGATCCCCGAGGACCTGGCCTTCGCCGAGTCGCGGATCAGGCCGTCCACCATGGCGGCCGAGGATGTCCTGCACGACATGGGCGCGATCTCCATGATCGGCTCGGACTCCCAGGCGATGGGGCGCGTCGGCGAGACGATCATCCGCACCTGGCAGACCGCGCACGTCATGAAGTCGCGCAGAGGCGGCCTCGACGACAACCTGCGCGCCCGCCGCTACATCGCCAAGTACACGATCTGCCCGGCGATCGCGCACGGCCTCGACGCCGAGGTGGGCTCGGTCGAGGTGGGCAAGCTGGCCGACCTCGTGCTGTGGGACCCCGCCTTCTTCGGCGTGAAGCCCACACTGGTGCTGAAGGGCGGCGTCGTCGCCTGGGCGCAGATGGGCGACGCCAACGCCTCCATCCCCACGCCGCAACCGGTCATGCCCAGGCCGATGTTCGGCGCGTCGCCGGTCACCGCCGCCGCCACCTCGCTCCACTTCGTCTCCCCCCTCGCGCTGGAGTCGGGCCTCGCCGACCGGCTGGACGTGCGTCGCCGCCTGGCTCCCGTCGCCGACGTACGGCGGCGCGGCAAGGACGCCATGCCCCTCAACGACGCGCTGCCCCGGATCGAGATCGCGCCCGACACCTTCGAGGTGCGGGTGGACGGGGAGCTGATCGAGCCCGCACCGGCCGTGGAACTGCCCATGGCCCAGCGTTACTTCCTGTTCTGATGAGCGCCGCCCTGCTCCTGCTGGCCGACTCGCGTCTGCCCGCCGGTGGCCACGCTCACTCGGGCGGCGCGGAACAGGCCGTCAAGACGGGGGCGGTGCACGACCTCGCCTCCTTGCGCGGCTTCCTCGCGGGGCGCCTGCACACCGCGGGCCTGGTCGCCGCCGGCCTGACCGTCGCCGCCTGCCGTAGCGCCGGCCGCTCCCCCGCTCCGCCTGCCCCCATGACCTGGGCGGAGCTGGA
Source organism: Nonomuraea roseola (assembly GCF_039535395.1). NCBI lineage: Bacteria > Bacillati > Actinomycetota > Actinomycetes > Streptosporangiales > Streptosporangiaceae > Nonomuraea > Nonomuraea roseola. The sequence goes on along the minus strand of NZ_BAAAXC010000015.1, from coordinate 5,063,993 downwards.
CGCCGAGGCCGACGCGCTCACCGCCTCTCCCGCCCAGCGCGAGGCCAACCGGCAGCAGGGCAGGCTCCTGCTCAGGGTCGCCAGGCGGGTGTGGCCCTCGCCGGTGCTGGAGGAGCTGGCCCTCGCCGTACCGAACCCCCATCACCCCGTCGCGCTCGGCGCGGTGGCGCACGCGGCGGGAGTGCCGCCGGACGAGGCCGCCGTGGCGGCCGCCTACCACGCGGTGGCGGGAGCGGCCACGGCCGCGGTGCGCCTGCTCGGCCTGGACCCCGTCGAGGTGCACCGCCTGCTCGCCGGCCTCGCCCCCGACCTCGACGCCGTGGCGGAGCGGGCGGCGGCGGCCGAGGTGCTGCCCGCGACCTCCGCTCCCGCTCTCGACCTGCTGGCCGAACGGCACGCACGGGCCGGCCTCAGACTCTTCGCCTCCTAGGAAAGGACCACCATGGGCGCCAACCACGAGGACCACCACCACGCACCCGACGGCCACGGCCGCGCCCTGCGCCTGGGCATCGGCGGACCCGTCGGCAGCGGCAAGACGGCCCTGGTGGCGGCGCTGTGCCGCGCGCTCGGTCCCGAGCTGCGCCTCGGCGTGGTGACCAACGACATCTACACCACCGAGGACGCCGACTTCCTGCGCAGGGCCGGCGTGCTCGACCCCGAGCGCATCCTCGCCGTGGAGACGGGCTGCTGCCCGCACACCGCGATCCGCGACGACATCGCCGCCAACCTCGACGCGGTGGAGACGCTGGAGGAGCGGTTCGGCCCGCTCGACCTGGTGATCGTGGAGAGCGGCGGGGACAACCTGACCGCGACGTTCAGCAGGGGGCTGGCCGACGCGCAGATCTTCGTGCTGGACGTCTCCGGCGGCGACAAGGTCCCGCGCAAGGGCGGGCCCGGCGTGACGACCGCGGATCTGCTCGTGGTCAACAAGACCGATCTCGCGCCGCTGGTGGGCGCGGACCTCGGTGTGATGGAGCGCGACGCCGGAGCCGTACGGGAGGGCAGGCCGGTGCTCTTCACCTCGATCAGGCAGGGCGGTGGCGGGGCCGAGGTGGCGGCATGGGTCGCCGAGCGTGTCCACGACTGGTCTCACGCGCACGCTCCCGTCGCCTGATGTCCCTCCCACCCCGGACGTATCCAGCGGCTCCCGCCCGGGGAGATCAGCCGGCCGCCCCTTCCCACCGGGCACCGGAGGCGGGTGAGGTGGCGGGGCGGCGGAGGATGCGGGCGAGCGCGGCCGTGTCCACCGCGTTGTCCGGCGGACGGACCATCCTGCCTCAGCTGCGCTCCGACCCGCCGCTCACGCTGCGCCAGACGGGCCCGCACACCGTCCATCTGGTCTCCACGGCGGCGGGCCCCCTCGGCGGCGACCACCTCTCGCTCGATCTGGACGTCGCGCCGGGCACCCGGCTCGAGATCGGCTCGATCGCGAGCACGCTGGTGCTGCCCGGCGACGGCGAGTCGCTCTCGGTGATCACCGCGAGGGTCGGAGAGGGCGCCGTCCTGTCGTTCGCGCCTGAGCCGACCGTGCTGGCCGCCGGTTGCGTGCACCGCATGGTGGTACGGCTCACCCTGGCCGAGGGCGCGCGGGCGCGATGGCGCGAGGAGATCATCTTCGGCCGGTACGGCGAGGCGCCAGGCCGCTGCGTCGCCAAATTCGACGCCACGGTGGAGGGGCGTCCGCTGCTTCGCCAGGAACTCGCCGTCGGCGACCCCTCGCTCGACGGCTCGTCCGCGATCTACGGCTCAGCCCGCTGCGTCGGCACCACCCTCCTGGCCTCGCCCCCGCACCCGGCCACCCCGAAGAGCGGTCCCGCGGGGTTCACCGCCGGGCAGGCCGCTTCCACCACGGAGGGCCCGATCGGCGCGAACGCGCCAGGCCAGCGCTCGGCGGGTGTTCGCGGGGGCGGTGTCGTCGCGGAGGGCGTGGCCGTGTTGCCGCTGGCGGGGCCCGGCGTGCTCGTCTCCGCCCTCGCCGCCGACGCCGTCGAGCTGCGCCGTCGCCTCGACCTGGGCGAGGCCCAGACCGCCTGGTGACCGCCCGGACACCCGGCCGACCAGCGAGAAGCTGCGGCGGCCTGGTTCGCCTGAAGCACCTCCTCGAGGGAGCCCGCCCGATCTGACGTTCACCTGCGGCATCGACGGAGGCGGAGCACGTGCGCTCCTTGATCACCCGGATGTTCCCCGCGACCGGGCAGGAGGCATAGTAGCCCCGGACAGATGCTGCGATGTGTGGTCAGAAAGTGATGAAAGATGCTGAATAGGCTGGGGATCAGCGAGCAGGAGGAGGCCGTCTACGTCGAACTCCTGCGATGTCACCGGATGACGGTCTCCGACCTGGCCGAGGTGCTGGACCTGCCGGTGACGACCGTGACAGCCGCCCTGGCCCGGCTCGTCGCGCTCGGCCTGGCCACCCGCGGCGACAGCGGGTTACACATGGTCGTACCGCCCGACGTCGGACTCGGCACGCTGATCGCACACCGGCAGGCCGCGCTGCAACAGGTTCAGGGCAGGCTGGCGGAGCTGGTGGAGGTCTACCGGACAGGCGCCGCCTCGCCCGCGGGTGAGATAGAGGCGCTCACCACGCCGGAACAGCTCGCCACCTGGCTCGACAACATGGAGCGTGGCGCCAGACGAGAGGTGCTGGCCTTCTTCAGGCCCCCCTACGTGCTCGACGTCAACCTCGAGGACTCCACCAACGCGCTGCCCACCTACCGTTACGTCTACGAACGCGCCGCTCTCGACGACCCGCGGGCGCCCGCCGAGATCGGCAGATTCCTCAAGAGCGGGTACGAGATCAGGATCGCCGCCGAGCTGCCGAGCAAAATGATCATCGTGGACCGGGAGTCGGTGCTGCTGCCGATGCTGCCCGACCAGGCAAGCGTCCGGCCGGGTTTCCTCCTGGTACGGGGCCAGTCCCTGGTCCACCTGCTGGTGGCGCTCTTCGAGCGGGTCTGGCAGGCGGCGACCCCGCTGCGGCTCACCGCCACGAGCGTGACCGAGGGGGTTCCCGCATGGGACGACATCGACGTGGCCCTGCTGACGTACCTGCTGTCCGGCATGCCGGACAAGACAGTGGCCAGCCGGCTCGGCACCAGCGAGCGCACCGTGCAACGCAGGATCCGCCGGCTGATGAAGCTGGCCGGAACCGACAGCCGTATGCAGCTCGCCTGGTACGCCGCCAAGTCCGGCATGATCCCCTCGTGAGGTGATCCGCATGGCGCCGGGGCGCCCCGTCCGCGGCGCGGACGCGGGCGCCCCGGCTCGTCGGGTTACGGCCGCAACCGGTACGCGCGGGTCACGGTCTGCAGGACGGTGTTGCCGTCGGCGTCGGTGGCCTGCGCCCGCAGCGAGACGAATCCGTCGCCCTTCACCGACGAGGGGTTCCTGATCCTGCCGGTGAAGGCCGCGTCACCCCCGGCGGCGAGCTCCACCTGGTGCCAGGTGACGCCGTCGTCGTACGACGCCCACAGCTTCGCCTCGGTGATCCGCAGGCCGGCCATGCCCTTCGGGTACCGCAGGCCGAGCCCGACCTGGGTCGTGGAGTTCGCCGAGACGCTGTTGGCCTGGTCGACGTCGAGGTCGTAGTCGACCGAGAGGATCGGCAGCGGCGTCACGGCGTCGGCGCGCTCGGAGCGGAACGTCCAGTCGGTGTTCACCTTGGTGGAGGTGGTCCACCACGGCTGGTCCCGCTGCACGTCCACCACCACGCGGTACTCGGCACGCTCCGGCACCACGGGGAAGGCGACGGCCGCCGACGTCGCCGATCCGAGCAGCTCACCGTTCCTGTACACGGTGGCCTTCTCCTTGTCGGCGAAGGCGCGGAAGACGAACACCTGGTCGGACACCGTGTCGATCAACCCGCCTCCGTACACCACGGCGACGTCTCCGCTGCGGACCGCCGAGCCGTCCATCCCGCCCGGCAGCGCCGTACGGACCACGGCCTTGTTCCAGTCACGGGACACCCGCTGACCGGCCCTGAGCACCGTCGGCGCGGTCTGCTTCCAGGCCTCGCCGGCCTGCCACACGGTGCCGACCTGCATGGTCTCCCAGGTCCGCACGTCGGCCGTGACGAACTCGGTGAGAGGCCGCGGGATGATCATCCGGTCGAAGACCCCGAACGACATGCTCTGCATCGGCGAGACGATCGCTCGGGCGTACCCGGCCTCCGTGCCGGGCGAGGAGGCGTGGAACGACGACTCGACGGTGGCGAGCTCGCTCGCGCGCACCCGGTAGCGCTGGTCGGAGGGGATGCCGCCCTGCCGGTACTTGATCAGCTGGTAGGAGTACGGGCTCACCGCCGTGCCGGTGAGCACGACCATGGCCTTGCCCCTGGCCGCCAGCTCCGCGAGCCGGGAGCCCTGCGCGCCCGATAGCGTCATCGCCGGGATCCTGGTCTCCGTCGTGGCCCAGTTGTCGGCGCCCCAGTTCTCGGGCTTGTCGTTGTAGACGATGACGCCGCGTGCTCCGGCCGCCGCGGCGTCGTCGACCTGCTGCAGCGGCGTGCGGTCGGCGCTGCGCTTCACCAGGGCGAGCCTGCCCTTGACGTCCTGCCCCGCGTTCGCCACCCGGAGGGTCCGGGTGCCGTCGACGCGCGCCGAGCCTGCCCTGCCCCGGAAGTACGCCGGCTCGATCGGCCGTCCAGCGGCGCCCGCGCCGACGATCCGTGCCTGCAGCTCCGGCGCGCCGAGCGACCACGCGACGCGCGACTCGAAGTGGCTGCTGGTGGCCTGTGACGGGACGGAGTACACCTTCGTCTCGCCGTTCATCCACTGCTCGACGCCGTAGCCGTAAGTGTTGGTCGTGTCCCGCATGGCCATGCCCAGCCGGATCCGGTTCGTCTGGCTCGGCTTCGGGGTGTCCATGGTGACAGGGACGGCCTTGCTGCCGTCGAACGTGATGGTCCGGTCGGAGTCGATGAGCGTGCCCGGTTCGCCACCGTAGGTGTACTCCCAGACGCGGTTCCCGTCGGCGCTGTGGTGGAGGATCTCCGCCATGAAGGCGTGCTCGCCGCGGGGCAGCCGCGCCACGACGGTGCCGTCCTCGCCTGGCACGTACAGGTCGGGGAGGCTGGGCTTCCCCAGATTGAAGTCATGGACGACGGCGACGCCGGTCGTCGGCTTGCCGTCCCTGTCGAGCACCTTGAGCGTGACGTCGAAGCGCTCCACGTCCCTGACGAAACCGACCGCCGTCGTCACGACCGTCTGGCCGTCGGAGGAGGTGCCCGTGACGTGCGCGCCGTGCGCCCCCGCTGCGGTGGCGGCCGGGACCACGGTGACGTTCACCGCGGCGCTGCCGTGAGCCGGCACGGTCACCGTTTCGGCGCCGAGGGTCAGCGCCCCGGCCGGCAGGTCCTCGCCCGCGCCCTTGGCCGACAGCGCGAGGGTGACCGGCTGGTCGCCGTCGTTGACGTAGTCGATCTGCTTGGTGACCGGTTGGCTGCCGGAATCCCAGTCCGTGAGGCCGAAGTCGATCGCGCCGGAGCCTGAGACCTGCTGCCGGACGGCGCGGCTCACGTCGACCCGGCCTGCGCCCTGGGAGTGCACCGGCGTACCGGCCGTGGCCTTCGCCGCGCTGATGAGCCGGCTCTTCAGCCGCGCGGCGGTCCAGTCGGGGTGCTTCTGGGCGAGGATCGCGGCAGCGCCTGCCACGTGCGGTGTCGCCATGGAGGTACCGCTCGCGGTGGTGTAGTCGGCGTCCACCGGCGTGCCCATCGCGGTGCCTGCCGCACGGGCGGCCACGATCTTGAAGCCGGGGGCGGTGATCTCCGGCTTGAGGCCGCCGTCGCCTCCGCGGGGCCCGCGGCTGGAGAAGTCGGTGACCGCGTCGGCGGAGTCGACCGCCCCGACGGTCAGGGCCGCGTCGGCCGCGCCGGGTGAGCCCACGGTGGTCGCCCCCGGTCCGCTGTTCCCCGCGGCGATGGTGAACAGCACGCCGGTCTCGGCGGTCAGCTCGTTGACCGCCATCGACATCGGATCGGTGCCGTCGGCGCCCTCCTGGCCGCCGAGGCTCATCGAGACGACCTTCGCGCCCGAGTGGGCGGCCCAGGTCATCCCCTCGAGGATCCACGACTCCATGCCTGCGCCCTCGTCGGAGAGCACCTTGCCCACGAGCAGCCGGGCGCCGGGCGCCACACCCTTGTACGTGCCGCCCGACGCCGCGCCGGAGCCCGCGATCGTGGAGGCGACATGGGTGCCGTGGCCGTGGCCGTCCTGCACCGTCTCGCCGGGGACGAAGCTGCGGCTGTCCGCGATCCTGTCGGCGAGGTCGGCATGGTTCGGGTCCACACCGGTGTCCAGCACCGCGACCTTGACTCCGGTGCCGTCGAACCCGGCGGCCCAGGCCTCGGGCGCGCCGATCTGCGGCACGCTCTTGTCGAGCAGCGCCTTGGCCTTGCCGTCCAGCCAGAGGTGCTGGATGCCGCCGGAGAGCCGGGTCTTGGGGGTGCCCGCCCTGGAGCTGTCGTCGTCGACGGCCTCCCAGAACGCGTCACCCTGCTTCTTGTCCGCGCTGATGGCCGCTCCCCGGACGCCGGGCAGGCTGCGGGTGATCCTGCCACCGTCGGGAGCGCTCGGCTCACCGGCCTTTCTGGCGGCGTTCTCCGAGTACCGCACGATCGTCGGGATCGACTCGCTGTGCGCGTCGTCGTAGCCCTGGGCGATCAGCTGGGTGACGTTGAACAGCCGCTTGTCCACCTGGCCGGAGCCGACGAGCGACTCGGCCTCCTTCGGCATCACGTACACGTCGGTGCCGACCGTGAAGGTGCGGATGTCGCCGGCCGATCGGTTGTGCGGGGTCACGTTGACGGAGACGGTCCTGCCCGCCTGGCTGGTCACGGTGACCTGGTCGCCTGTGATGAGGGTGACCCGCGCGGTGGTGGCCGACGACGCGGGAAGGCCGGTGACCCCGGGGAGAGGGGCCGGCGAATCGCCATGTGCGCTTCCGGTGCCGGCCGCGACCAGCGTGACGGCGAGAGGGACACCGAGTAGTGCCGCTCTACGTCTGATGGGCATGGAGGGGCTCTCTTTCTGCCGGCAGGGGGTCGTCACCGGCAGAACAGAGCTTCGTCAAGGAGAGATCGTCGGCGCTACGAGCGCGCCTGGCGGACAGTGGACATGTCAGGTCGTCGCCACCTCCGGGCCCGCCCGCGATCCGCTGGCGCACGCGTCCACATGCTGATGAGGGCGGCCAGGAACGGACAAGCGCCCTCCGGCCTGGGGCTTCCGGCTCGTCGCGCGGCGGCGACGAGGCTCGGCCCGGCGTTCGGGTGTGAGACCTACGCCGGAGTGAGGACCTGGGGCCAGGTGGAGTCGAGGGCGCGGACCGCCGCCACCAGCGGGACCAGCTCGGGGTGCTGTTCCGCCTCGTCCAGCGCCTCCTTCAGGGCCGCGTCGTTGGTCGGGCGCGCCTGGTCGAGCAGTTCCCGCCCGGCGGCCGTGACCTCGGTGTAGATGCCCCGCCGGTCGGTGGCGCACAGGTACCTCGACAGCAGTCCTCTGTCCTCCAGCCGCGTCACCAGCCTGGTCGTCGCGCTCTGGCTGAGCCCCAGCGCGTCGGCGAGCTGGTTCATCCTCAGGTGCCCGCCCTCGCCCGAGTGCTGCCCGCTGAGCAGCAGCATCGCCGAGAACTCGCGGACGCTGAGTTCGTGGGCCGCCTGCAGCGCGCGCTCGACGTGGCCGTCGATCCGGTTGTGGAGCGCCGACAGCGTGCACCAGCTCTGGGCGAGAAGGTTCGACATGCCTCCAGGATACCTTCATCCCGCAAATTCATGCGTTTGCATTTAGTCCGCGTCTGCAATTATTGTGAGCGCGTTCTACTCTTCTACTCGGGGGATCTGACATGCCCATCGCACTTCTGGCCCTGGCCATCGGCGCCTTCGGGATCGGGACGACCGAATTCGTCATCATGGGGCTGCTGCCCCAGGTCGCAGCGGAGTTCGGCGTCTCCATCCCGACGGCCGGGTACCTGGTCACCGGATACGCCGTGGGCGTCCTCGTCGGCGCTCCCTTCATGACCGTCCTCGGCACCCGCGTCTCCCGCAAGCACATGCTGATGGCGCTGATGGGCATCTTCGTCGTGGGCAACCTGCTCTCGGCCGTCGCCCCCGCCTTCGGCCTCATGCTCGGCGGCCGCGTCGTGGCCTCACTGGCCCACGGCGCCTTCTTCGGCATCGGCTCGGTCGTGGCGGCCAACCTGGTCGCACCGCAGAAGCGGGCCAGCGCGATCGCGCTGATGTTCACCGGGCTCACCGTGGCCAACGTCGTCGGCGTGCCGCTCGGCACCCTGCTCGGCCAGCAGGCCGGATGGCGCCTCACCTTCGCCGTCGTCGCCGCGCTCGGCGTGGTCGCGGTGATCGGCGTCGCGCTGCTCGTCCCCGCCGACCAGAGCTCCCGCGACCTGAACGCGGCGAGGGCAGGGCTCGTCCGCCGCGAGGTGGCCGCCCTCGGCAACGTCCAGGTCCTGCTCGCCATGGCCATGACCGTGCTCGGCTTCGGCGGCGTCTTCGCCGCCATCACCTACATCGCGCCGATGATGACCGAGGCCGCGGGGTTCGGGGAGTCCGGCCTCACGTGGATGCTCGTCCTGCTCGGCGTCGGCATGGTGATCGGCAACCTGGTCGGCGGACGGCTCGCGGACCGCGCGCTGATGCCCCTGCTTCACGTCTCGCTGGCGGCGCTGGCCGTGGTGCTCGGCCTGTTCACCTTCGCCGCCTACTCGCAGCTCGCCTCGGCCGTGGCCGTCCTGCTGATCGGCACCCTCGGCTTCGCGACCGTCCCGCCGCTGCAGAAGAGGGTGCTCGACCTGGCCTCGGGCGCGCCGACGCTCGCCTCGGCCGTCAACGTGGGCGCCTTCAACCTCGGCAACGCGCTGGCCGCGTGGCTCGGCGGGGTCGTCATCTCGGCCGGGCTCGGCATCACCGCCCCGAACTGGGTGGGCGCGCTGCTGGCGGGCTCCGCGTTCGTGCTGGCCGTGATCTCGGGACTGCTGGAGCGCAGGCAGGCGCACCGCCCCGTCAGCGCACCGGCCACCGTCCCCGCCGAAGCCGTCTGACCACTCTCCACGCCCTCCCGCTCGCACTGGCCGATCGCCGCGAGCGGGAGGTCCGCTGTGCGGGGACCGGCCGCCGCGAGGTAGTGATCGGGATCTCGCGACGGGCGGGCGTATCGTGAGGGCGTGGCCGACACTCATCCTCGCCCCGGCCGGCGGGGCCTCGCCGTCGCCGTCGTCCTCACGGGACTGCTCCTGTCCTTCACCGCCCTGCTGCCGTGGGCCGGCGTCGACGCCAGGCTCGACCTGCTGGGCGCGGGCCTCAGCCAGGACGTCCGCGGCGTCGACGATCCGTTCGGCGTCTACACGCTCGTCGCGGGGCTGGTCGCCGCCGCGCTCGGCGCGGCGGGAATGCTGCGCGGCCGCGTGCTGACCGCGCTCGCCGCCCTGCCGGGCGTGGCGGCGTGCGCGCTGCTGGTGGTCTACGTCGCAGACCAGCGCGGCATCGCCGACAGGGTGTCGGTCGATCTCGGCATGCTGTCGATCGAGCCCGGACTGCGAGCCGGCTGGTTCGCCGCCCTCGCCGCCGCGCTCGCGGTGACCGTGCTCGCCCTCCTGTGCCTCCCCCGCCCTCCTCGCGCCGGCTCGCCCGAATCCTGAGATCCCGTACGGCAAGCCGGCGAGAGGCCACCGCGGTCACCCCCGACCGCCCGTCCATCACGCCGCTCCAGCACGACTCCGGCGCGCCGCCGCGACGCGCTCCGTCAGCAGAGGAAGGGGACGGCCGGAGCCCTACGCCCTGCCGACGTAGGCGCGCAGATGCCTGGCGGTCAGGGAGTCGCCGCCCTCGACGAGCTCCTCGGGCGAGCCGGAGAAGACCACCTGGCCGCCGTCGTGTCCCGCTCCCGGCCCGAGGTCGATGATCCAGTCGGCGTGGGCCATCACGGCCTGGTGGTGCTCGATGACGATGACCGTGTTGCCGTCGTCGACCAGGCGGTCGAGCAGGGCCAGCAGCTGGTCGACGTCGGCCAGGTGCAGCCCGGTGGTCGGCTCGTCCAGGACGTAGGTCGTGCCGTTCCTCGCCATGTGGATGGCGAGCTTGAGCCGTTGCCGCTCGCCGCCCGAGAGCGTGGTGAGCGGCTGGCCGAGGGACAGGTAGCCGAGTCCGACCGCCGCGAGCCTGTCGAGGATCGTCCTGGCCTGGCCGCTGGGGAAGAACTCGCGCGCCTCGGCCACCGGCATGCCGAGCACCTCGCTGATGTTCTTCCCGCGCAGCAGGTACGTCAGCACCTCGGGCGTGAACCGCTTGCCCTCGCACTTCTCGCACACCGACGCCACCTCGGCCATCATGGCGAGGTCGGTGTAGATGAGGCCGATGCCCTTGCAGGTCGGGCACGCGCCCTCGGAGTTGGCGCTGAACAGGCCCGGCTTCACGCCGTTGGCCTTGGCGAACGCCGCGCGGATCGGGTCGAGCACGCCGGTGTAGGTGGCGGGGTTGCTCCGGCGGGAGCCGCGGATCGCCGACTGGTCGGCGACGACCACGCCTTCCCTGCCCGCGACGTAGCCGTGGATCAGGGAGCTCTTGCCCGAACCCGCCACACCCGTGACGACGGTGAGCACGCCGAGGGGGATGTCGACGCTCACGTCCCGCAGGTTGTGCAGGGTAGCGCCGGTGATCGGCAGGTACCCGCTGGGCTTGCGCACCTTGTCGCGCAGCGTCACGCGGTGGTCGAGGTAGCGGCCCGTCAGCGTGTCCGAGGCGCGCAGGCCGTCCAGGTCGCCGGAGTAGCAGATGCTGCCGCCTGCCGTACCGGCTCCCGGGCCGAGGTCGACCACATGGTCGGCGATCGAGATCGTCTCCGGCTTGTGCTCGACGACGAGCACGGTGTTGCCCTTGTCGCGCAGGCGCAGCAGCAGGTCGTTCATCCGCTGGATGTCATGCGGGTGCAGCCCCGCGGTGGGCTCGTCGAAGACGTAGGTGACATCGGTCAGGCTGGAGCCGAGGTGCCTGACCATCCTCACCCGCTGGGCCTCGCCGCCCGACAGCGTGGAGGACTCCCTGTCCAGGCTCAGGTAGCCGAGTCCGATCTCGACAAGTGAGTGGAGGGTGTCGCCCAACGTCTCCAGCATCGGCCCGACGGACGGGTTGTCGATGCCCTTGACGAACGCGGCCAGGTCGTTGATCTGCATGGCGGAGCACTGCGTGATGCTGAGGCCGTCGATCAGGCAGGACCTGGCGGCCTCGTTGAGCCTGGAGCCGCCGCAGGAGGGGCAGCCGGTGAGCATGACCGCCCGGTCGGCGAACGCCCGGGCCTGCGCCTGCATCGACTCGCGGTCCTTGGCGAGGTAGAGCCGCCTGACCTTGGTGACGAGCCCCTCGTAGGTGAGGTTGTTCGAGCCGACCTTGATCTTGGTGGCGGGCTTGTGGAGGAAGTCCTCCCACTGCTCGGCGGTGTAGTCCTTCAACTTCACGGCGGGGTCGAACAGGCCCGAGTGCGCCATCAGCTGCCAGTACCAGGTGTCGACCGCGAACCCCGGCACCTTGATCGCCCCGTCGTTCAGCGAGAGCTCCCTGTCGACCAGCTGGTCGACGTCGATGTCGGAGACCTTGCCGAGCCCCTCGCACTCGGGGCACATGCCCTCCGCCCTGTTGAAGCTGAAGGCGAAGGGCGGGCCGACGTAGGGGCTGCCGATCCGGCTGAACATGATCCGCAACATGGTGTGGGCGTCGGTGGCGGTGCCCACGGTGGAGCGCGCGTTGACTCCCATCCGCTCCTGGTCGACGATGATCGCCGCGCTCAGGTTGCGCAGCGCGTCGACGTCGGGACGGCTGAGGCTCGGCATGAAGCCCTGGATGAACGCCGTGTAGGTCTCGTTGATCAGTCGCCGTGACTCGGCGGCGATGGTGTCGAAGACGAGTGAGGACTTGCCCGAACCCGACACCCCCGTGAAGACGGTGAGCCGCCGCTTGGGGATGTCGAGGGAGACCCCTGTCAGGTTGTTCTCCCTCGCGCCTCGGACCTCGATCACGTCGTGGCCGTCGGCGGCGCGATGCAGGACTTCGCTGGTCTGGTCGATGGAGACCACAGATCCCTTTCCCTGAGTGTGTTGGGCGGTGACAGGCTCTACCGCCTGATGACTCTCTTCTCCTCGTGACATCTGGCGCACGGATGCGCCAGGTCTGTTGCCGTCATCCACACCTTCAATTTTCTCATTGAACTGCTTTGTTGAGGCTTTGCGCCAAGGACGACGGCATTCTCCTGCGGAGGAGAGCGCTAACCTTCAAGTAGGCCATGAACCCGCCGGAGAAAGGAGCACGTGCGTGGACCGCGCGCTTCGCCCCGTCGATCTGGCCCGCATGGCGGGCATCTCCACCCAGCAGATCCGCAACTACGCCGACTGCGGCATCCTGCCGCCCGCGCCGCGAACCCCTGCCGGCTATCGCAGGTTCGACGGCGCGCACCGCCGCGCCCTGTTCACCTACCGCGTCCTCGCGAGGGGATACGGGTGGGAGGCCGCGCGCTCTATCATGCAGGCCGTCCACACGGGGGACGTGGGCCTCGCGCTCAGCCTGGTGGATGCCGCTCATGCCGCGCTCCATGACGAACGGCTCTCCCTGCGCGCGGCCGGCGAAGCGCTCGAAGCGGTGGCGCAGCAGGATGTCGACGGCTCCGTGGCGCCGTCGTCAGGCATGCGCATCGGGGAGGTGGCCGCCCACCTCGGGGTGCGCACCTCGGCGCTGAGGGTGTGGGAGTCAGAGGGGCTGCTGACCCCTCGGCGCGCGCCCGGCACCGGCTATCGCAGCTTCAGCTCGGCCGACGTCCGCGACGCGCGAATGATCAACATGCTGCGGCAGGGCCGCTATCCCATGAGCCAGATCCGGCCCATCCTCGACGGCCTGCGCAGGACGGGCAGCAGCGAGGCGCTTCGCGCCGCCATCGCGCGGCGGCAGGCGGAGCTGACCCGGCGCTCGACGGCCATGCTCGAGGGGGCCGCCAGCCTGCATCACTACGTCACCGGCAGGGAACCGGCCGCCTGCCACGAGGACCCGCCGCCGGGGTGCGGCGCGTGACAGGTGGGTCGCGAAGACCTCAGTCGTAGAAGCCCAGCCTGCGCAGCTGCTTCGGGTCGCGCTGCCAGTCCTTGGCCACGCTGATGCGCAGGTCGAGGTAGACGCGGGTGCCGAGCAGCGCCTCGATCTGTTTGCGGGCCCTGGTGCCCACGTCGCGCAGCCGCTCGCCCTTGTGCCCGATGACGATCGCCTTCTGCGAGGGACGCTCGACGAACATGTGCGCGTAGATGTCGAGCAGGTCGTCGCGCCCCTCCCGGGGCAGCATCTCGTCGACCACCACCGCGATCGAGTGGGGCAGCTCGTCGCGCACCCCTTCGAGCGCCGCCTCCCTGATCAGCTCGCCCACCAGCACCTGCTCGGGCTCGTCGGTCAGCTGACCGCCCTCGTAGAGCGGCGGCGACTCGGGCAGCTCCGAGATCAGCACGTCGGCCAGCGGGCCGAGGTTGTCGCCCGACTCGGAGGAGACGGGCACGATGTGGGCGAACTCCGCCAGCTGCGACAGCGCGAGCAACTGCTCGGCGATCTGCTCCTTGGAGGCCAGGTCGCACTTGGTGACCACGGCCACGACGGGCGTCTTCTTCACCGCGCCGAGCTTGTCGGCGATGAAGCGGTCGCCCTTGCCGATCTTCTCGTTGGCGGGGACGCAGAACCCGATGACGTCGACCTCGGTCAGCGTGGACAGCACCAGGCTGTCGAGCCGCTCGCCCAGCAGCGTGCGGGGCCTGTGCAGGCCCGGGGTGTCGACGATGATCAGCTGCGCGTCGGGGCGGTGCACGATGCCCCTGATGGCGCGCCTGGTGGTCTGCGGCTTGGAGGAGGTGATCGCCACTTTGGTGCCGACCAGGGCGTTCATCAGCGTGGACTTGCCGACGTTGGGGCGGCCGACGAAGCAGGCGAATCCGGCGCGATGGTTACTGGTCACCTTAGAATTCTCGCCTATGCCGACCAGCGCTCTCGCCACCAGGCGAACGCCTGTGGCAGAACGCGGGGGCTCCAGGCGGGCATCGGCAGGCCGGTGAGCTCCTCCTCGGTGGCGAAACGGGCGTCGGTGATCTCCTCGCCGTCGGGCCTGAGCACCCCGCCGGCCAGCGCGCAGCCGTAGACGGCGTTGACGTAGGCGACCTGGTGGCCGTTGGGGTAGGTGGTGCGGAACTCCGGGCCGCCGAAGACCCCGATCAGGCCGCGTACCTCGATGTCGACGCCGAGCTCCTCGTGCAACTCGCGCACCACCGTGTGCTCGGGACGCTCGTCGGGGTCGATGCCGCCGCCTGGCGGCGCCCACAGCCCCTTCTCCCCCGCGTGGCGGGCCACCAGCAGCCTGCCCTCGTCGTCGAAGACGCAGCCGGTGGCCGCAGGGAGCATCAGCAGCGCGTTGCCGACCCGCCTGCGCAGGTCGGCCAGGAACGGCGACATGGGCATGTCAGCCCCTGAGGGTGCCGTCAGGGCCCGCCACGAACAGCGCCTTGGCACCCAGCTCGCGCACCACCGCCTCGTCGGCCTCGCCCGCGCGCTCGCCCTCGGTGACCAGCGCCGCCGCCTCGAGCGACTGCGCGCCGCTGGAGACCGCCATGGCCACCGCCACCTGCACGGCCGACAGCCGCAGCGAGGAGAGCTCGACGCTGGTCGCGGAGTAGGTGCGGCCCGTCTCGTCGCGCACCGCCGCGCCCTCCCGCGCGCCGTTACGGGCCCTGGCCGCGCGCGCCAGCGTAATGATCTTGGAGTCTTCGGGATCGAGAGTCACGACCCAAGGTTAGCGAGCCATGTCGGCGAAGGCCCTGGCGAGCTCCACCGTGCGCCTGACGTCGACCGTGCCGAGACCCGTGTGCACCAGCGAGAGCAGCCTGTCGCCCTGGCGGACCAGCACGAGGTCGAGCGCGTAGGGGTAGCCGTTCAGCCGTCCGCGCAGCTGCCTGCTCACCGCCTCGTCCCCCAGCGTGGGCAGCGCGAGCTCGGAGAGCCTGAGCCGCGTGCCGCCCGTGGAGTCGGCCCCGCGCAGCGTGGGGCAGCTGTCCATGGCCCTGCCCATGTCCTCGAGGTGCCCCTCCGCCTCGCCGCCGGCGTAGACGGCCATGCCCACCGCGGCCAGCTCGCCGAGCACGTCGCCCTGGAAGCTCACCGCCGCGTTGCCCTCCAGCGCCCGCAGAGGCGGATGGCCCGTGGCGGCGTCGAGCACCGCCCTGCAGTCGCTGCTCGCCTTCGCCAGCGGCGACTGCCACGCCTCGCGGGCGGGCCCTGAGAAGCCGTCCGGCAGGAGGCGCTCCTGGCTCAGGAGCGCCTTCAGCTCTAGACTCTGCCGGCGCGCCTCCGCGTCGGAGACCGTCCCCTGGCCACCGCATCCCGTCAGCCCGGCCGCGAGCAGCCCGCAGGCCACGGCCATGCCGATGATCCCCGCTCTACTGGTCAGCGCCATGATCTCCCCCGATGATCGCTCACGCCGACGGCATTCCTGCCCCGTCCACGAAAACGGCAATCCACCGGAGTCACCAAAAAGGTGCTCATCAGGCCGCCCAAGGGGCCTAATGCCCCATTCATCAGTTAAGGGTGCTCTCACCCGGTCGAACCGGGCGAGAGCACCCTTCACGAAATGCAACGCCTGGCCGCGGCTAGCAGGCCGGGCGTCGCGTTCCCCCCGGAGCTCCCTCACGCCGCGAACCCCTTCCGGCGCTACGGTCGCTCCCTCCGACACCCACCGCACAGGGTGTCGAGAAACATGGTGGATCGGCGGCCTTGCAAGTCACTTGTAGAACGCTTGCGCCTTTCGCGGAGACTGTCGGCACCTAGGATGACCTGGGATGTTTTGCCGTGAGCGGGTCATTCCTGCTCCGCCGCCGCGGAGACGCTCTGCTCCTCGGGCGGAGCCATCCTGCGCACGACCACCGTGCTGATGCGGTTGCGCCGGCCCGCCAGACTCTCGGCCGTCAGCCGCAGCCCCGCGACCACCGCCTGCGACCCCGCTATCGGCACCCTGCCCAGCGCGTGGGCCAGCAGGCCGCCCACCGTCTCGACGTCGTCGACCTCGATCTCGGTGTCGAACAGCTCGGCCAGCTCGTCCACCGGCATCCTGGCCGTCACCCTCATCGCCCCGTCGGGCTGGGCCTCGACCCTGGGAGCCTCCTGGTCGTACTCGTCGGTGATCTCGCCGACGATCTCCTCGAGGATGTCCTCGATGGTGACCAGGCCCGCCGTGCCGCCGTACTCGTCGATCACTATCGCCAGGTGGATCTGGCGCGCCTGCATCTCGCGCAGCAGCTGGTCGATCGGCTTGCTCTCCGGCACGTAGGTGGCCGGGCGCATGATCGACTCGATCTTCGCCTCCGCGTCGTCGGACGACTCCTGCACCCTGCGCGCGATGTCCTTGAGATAGGCGATGCCGATGACGTCGTCCTCGTTCTCGCCGACCACGGGCACCCGGGAGAAACCGCTCCGCAGCGCCAGGGACATCGCCTGGTTGAGCGTCTTGCCGCGCTCGATGAAGACCATGTCCGTACGGGGGACCATGACCTCGCGCACCAGCGTGTCGCCCAGCTCGAAGACCGAGTGGATCATCTCGCGCTCGTCAGGCTCGATCACCCTGCGCTCCTCGGCCAGGTCGACCAGGTCACGCAGCTCGGCCTCCGAGGTGAAGGGCCCGTCGCGGAAGCCCTTGCCGGGCGTCAGCGCGTTGCCGAGCAGGATGAGCAGCTTGGGGAGCGGGCCGAAGATCCTGGTCAGGCCGTAGACGATGGGGGCGCTGGCCAGCGCGATGGGCTCGGCGTGCTGGCGGCCGAGGGTGCGTGGAGAGACGCCGACGATCACGTAGCTGACCACGATCATGACGGCCGCCGCCGCGGCGTAGGCCCAGCCCTGGTCGCCAAGCAGGTCGATGAAGAGCAGCGTGGCGATCACCGTGGCGACCAGCTCGCAGCTCAGCCTGAGGAGCAACAGCAGATTGAGGTAGCGGGGCGGGTCGGCCACGATGGCCTGGAGCCGCTCGGCTCCCCTGCGCCCCTCACGGACGAATTCCTCGGCGCGCACCCGGGATATGCGGGACAGGGCCGTCTCCGCACTGGCGATCACTCCACCGATCACCACGAGCACGACGGCCGAAGGCAGCCACGCGTTCACCGCTGGGTGCGCACCTCCTGCCACGACTCCAGGAGCTTGGCCTGCAGGCCGAACATCTCCTTGTGCTCCTCCGGCTCGGCGTGGTCGTAGCCGAGCAGGTGGAGTATGCCGTGGGTGAGAAGCAGATCGAGCTCGTCCTCGGTGCTGTGACCCGCGGTCTCGGCCTGCTTGGCCGCCACCTGCGGGCACAGCACCACGTCGCCGAGGAGCGCGGGGTCGGTGGCGCCGTCGCCATCGCCCCGTGCGCCGCCGCCTGGACGCAGCTCGTCCATGGGGAAGGACAGCACGTCGGTCGGGCCTGGCTCGCCCATCCACTTCTCGTGGAGGTCGGCCATGACCGCCTCGTCGACCACGAGGATCGACAGCTCGGCGAGCGGGTTGATGCCCATCTCACCGAGGACGTGGCCCGCGAGGCCGGCGAAAGACCGCTCGTCGACCTCCACCCCTGACTCGTTGTTCACCTCGATGCTCATGCGAGCTCCTTCGTCGGCCGCACGAGCATCAGACGGCTGGGTCGCCCGCTCATGGCCGCTTCCCTCGTCGCTGCTGGTGGATCTGCTTCGGCTCCTGGAGGGCGTCGTAGCGCCCGTAGGCGTCGACGATGTCGCTGACCAGCTTGTGGCGCACCACGTCGGCGCTGCTGAGGCGCGCGAAGTGGATGTCGGGGATGCCTTCGAGGATCTCCTGCACCACCCGCAGGCCGCTGACCGTGCCGCTGGGCAGGTCGACCTGGGTGACGTCGCCGGTCACAACGATCTTGGAGTTGAAGCCCAGGCGCGTGAGGAACATCTTCATCTGCTCGGCCGAGGAGTTCTGCGCCTCGTCGAGGATGATGAACGCGTCGTTGAGCGTGCGTCCGCGCATGTACGCCAGCGGCGCGACCTCGATCGTTCCCGCGGCCATCAGTTTGGGGATGGACTCGGGGTCGATCATGTCGTGCAGCGCGTCGTAGAGCGGGCGCAGGTAGGGGTCGATCTTCTCGTAGAGCGTGCCGGGCAGGAAGCCGAGCCGCTCTCCCGCCTCGACGGCGGGCCTGGTCAGGATGATCCGGTTGACCTTCTTCTCCTGAAGCGCCCGCACGGCCTTGGCCATCGCGAGATAGGTCTTGCCGGTGCCGGCGGGGCCGATGCCGAACACGATCGTGTGCTTGTCGATCGCGTCGACGTAGCGCTTCTGGTTGACGGTCTTGGGCCGGATGGTGCGCCCGCGCGAGGAGAGGATGTCGAGGGACAACACCTCTGCGGGGCGCTCGGAGGTCATCTTCAGCATGGCGATGCTGCGCTCGACGGCGTCGGCGGTCAGCTCGCCGCCGTTGCGCAACACCTCCACCAGCTCCTCGAACAGGCGCACGACGGCGCTGCTCTCGTCTGGGCTGCCGGTGACGGTGATCTCGTTGCCACGGACGTGGATGTCGGCACGGAAGGCGCCCTCGATGACGCGCAGAAGCTCGTCGCGAGAGCCCAGGAGGCTGACCATCGGGTATTCGTCCGGAATCAGCACCTTCGCCTGAGTGCGCGTGGGCGGTGCCGTTCTGCGGGATTCGTTTAGCTCGGACATGGGCAGGCCTGACGGCCTGATGCCTCCCGGTCTCGGTCGGGTGTTCTCACTTCATGGTAGCCGGGCACACCCGCCTGACTCGCGTCAATATCAGCCGGGCGGCCAGGTGAGGTTGCGCCCACCGAGAACATGGGCGTGAACATGGAAAACGGTCTGTCCCGCGCCTGGCCCCGTGTTGAAGACGACGCGGTAGCCGGAGTCGGTCACGCCCTCCTGCAGGGCCACCGCGTGGGCGGCCTTGAGCACGTCGTCGGCGAGGCCGTCGTCGGCCTCGGCGAGCGCGGCCGCGTCGGCGTGGTGCTCCTTCGGGATCACCAGCACGTGCGTGGGAGCCTGCGGGTCGATGTCGCGGAAGGCCAGCACCCTGCCGGTCTCGTAGACGACCTCGGCGGGGATCTCCTTGGCGACGATCTTGCAGAAGAGACAGTCGGTCACGGCAGCACCCTACCGGCACCCGTCCTCTGCGCCAGGTCTGCCGCCGACCGCGTCGGGCAGCGCGCCCGCCAGCGCTGTCTCGACCGCGTCCGCGAAGTCGGCCCCGCTGGTGTGGTCGTCGTCCATGACGGCGCGCACGCATTCCCTCAACGTCTCGCTGAACTGCGCGTAGTGGACCAGTGAGGGCCGCTTCGCCGAGCCGAGCGCCAGGTGGACGGTGCCGAGCAGGCGCGCGAGCTGCGTCCGCGTCGCCGACGGAGGCGCGGGGCCGTCCTCGCGCTGCATCTGGCACGGGTCGACGCGCTCGTAGGCGGCCTCGACCACAGGGGCGTAGCCGCCGCAGGAGAACAGCTGCCGCTGGTTGTCGGCGCGCGTGAGGTAGTCGACGAACGCCCTCGACTCGGCGGCCAGCCCCGACCTGGAGGCGATCGCCAGGTTGGAGCCGCCGAGCGCGCCCCCGCCAGGAAGGGGTGACACCTCGGCCTTCACCCCCGCCTCAGCGAGGCGCAGGTAGGCGTAGGGCCAGTGGCGCAGGTAGCGGGCCCGTCCCGTGACGAACTCGGTCAGGCTCTCGCGCTCCCTGAACGGGCCCTCGGCGATCTTCTGGGTCTCGCGGGCGTGCCACCACGCCGCCAGCCCCTCCTTGGCCCGCGCGCCCATGACCACGCGCTCGCCCTCCATCATTCCGCCCGTCACCTCCAGCAGGCTCACCGTGCCGCCCTCGTAGTCGTCGTTCTGGGTGACGAAGCCCTGCAGGCCCGCGCTGTCGTACAGGTCGCTCCAGGTGGAGGGCGCGGGCGCGCCCTCGCGCCTGAAGAGCAGGCCGACGTCGGTGGCGAACGGCAGCGCGTACTGCCTGCCCCTCCACTGCCCCGTCGCCAGGGCCGCGGGGACGAACCGGTCGCGCGGCACGTCCTCGACGGGCTCCAGCAGCCCCGCGGCGGCGAACTCGGCGGTCCAGGCGGAGTCGAGGATCACCACGTCGTAGCGAGGGCAGCCGTCGCCCTGGAGCGCGGCGAGCATCTCGTTGCGCTTGACGTCGGCGACGGGGGACAGCTCGACGACGTCGACGTCCTTGTCGGTGGGCGCGTTGGTGGTGTTCCAGCTGGTGAACAGCCTGCGGCGGTAGCCGTTGACGGAGACGTCGCTGCCGGTGGCGACCTGGATCCTGTCCCTTCGCCTGCACTCGGGCGGGGCCTTGCCCTGCTGCGGCAGCGTCGCCAGAGGCGCGGCGAGGCCGAGGAGCGCCCCCACGCACAGCGCCGTCCTGTGCCGCCGCAGCATGCCGCCCGGCCGCCCCGCCACGCTCGCCATGTCACGCCCTCCAGAGTTCGTCGAGGAACCTGTCCGCGGCCATGACCGGGTCCTCGTTCACCCAGACGCAGCCGGTCCGCCCGCCCTCGATCAGCGGCGCGAGGGCGGGCATGGCGCAGTCGTCCGCTCCGACCAGGACGATCTCGACCCGCATGTCCGGCAGGTCGATCCTCCCCGCGGGCAGCCTGGTTCCGTCGGTGAGGATCACCAGGACCTTGTTGCGCCAGGTGCCCGCCGCCTCGGCCGCCTCACGCGCCACCCGATCGAGCGGCACGTCGCCGCGCGACAACGGCAGGTTCCGCAGCGACAGCGCCGCCGCCTCGGGGGTGTCGGCCGTCTGCGGCGTCGGGGGCGCCCGCACGGTCCCCTGCGAGAAGAGCCTGAGCCGCACCGCGTCGGTGTCGCCGTGCAGGCGGCCGAGCAGCGCCGTGCCGAACTGCTGGGCCCTGCGCAGCGGGCTGACGCCGTCCAGCAGGGCGTTGTCCATGGTCAGCGAGGTGTCGACGGCCACGACCGCGCCCGTCTGCGGGTGGGCCATGAGCAGCCTGTCGAGCATGGCGGCGTAGGTGGCCCGTCCCGCGGGCGCCACGTCGGCGTGGGTGTCGGCCAGCGACAGCCCGGGGAAGGCACCCTTCCCCTCGGTGTCCCTGAACCCGTTGTCCTGCGCCCACTCCTGCTCCAGCCAGTCCTTGTACCTGGCCACCCAGGCGCTCCGATCGGCGCTGTGGTCGGGCCACTTGACCGCGATCACGCTGTACTCCAGGCGCGGGGCGCCTTCCAGCCCGTACGGCACGGCCGCCTGCCCGCCCTGCTGGCCTGCGCAGCCGCCGAAACGCTCGCCCCTGCTGAAGGCGGCGAAGAGGTACTCGGGGACCAGCACGGGACGCGTCTCGATCTCGAGCCGCGCGCCGAGCCTGCACAGCAGCGACGCCGCGTCGCGCCCCGCGGGCTCGGGCAGCGTGAGCCGCCGCTCGGTGGCCACGTCCGCTGCCGTGGCGTCCGCCTGGTAGAGCGCGAGGCTCCCGGCAAGGGCGCTCTCCGACAGGTCGGCCCTCGGACGCAGCAGCTGCGCGGCCTTGGCGGCCTCCGCCGAGACGCGCGTCTCCCCGTCGGGGAAGGCGGTCATCGCCTGCGGCGGGACGGCGATCACCAGCCCGGAGGTGGCGAAGGCCCCGAGGTCCTCGAGCACCACCTTCGAGGCGACGTTCGCCACCCGCTCCTCGGCCAGCCGCACCGAGGCGGAGGTGGCGGCGATCCAGGCGTCGGGTCGCGGCCCCATCAGCTCCAGGTAGCCGGGGGCGTGGGGCACGGCCCACTCCCTGGCGAACCCCGCGTAGAAGTCCTTCAGCGGCGGCATCGCGTCGGTGCTGATCCTGATGGGCGAGCAGCCCGACTCGTCGGCGACGTCGCGGGCGAACTCCCTGCCCGCCCTGTCGAACAGCTCGACGCCCTCGGGCGCGGTGACGACCCTGATCTGCAGCACGGGCGGGCAGATGCGGCCCGTTCCCCGCAGGGAGCCGTCGGCGACCAGCGGCACGGAGGCGGCCGACAGCACCAGCACACTGGCCAGAAGGCCCGCAAGGCACGCGGCGCCGCTGACGGCCACACCGCCCACCCATGCGAGGAGCTCTCGCGCGGCCTCACGGGGTTTTTTGAGCGCCCGCATCGCCTTTTTCCTGACCATCCATAAAGCCGTCACGAGAGCGCACGCAAGGAGTGCGACGCCCCAGAGAGGCCGGTCGGCGACAAAGGTGGCCAATGCCACTAGCGCGGTTATAAGGGCGGTTATCTCCGGAATGCGGCCATACGGCTTGTTCGCCTGGCCACTACTGGTGCCAGAAGGTGCTCGTGGGTTCTCCTCTGCCATGACCTCGTCCGCAGATCGCCCGTCAGAGTAGTCCGCGCATTCTATGAACCACGCTCGGCTCTCACCAGCAGAACGAGTGACTGGTGAGAAACGTGCCGGCGGTCCGTTGCCAATCGGTAATCCCTCATACCGTGCGCGCAAAGATCCGCGCGGTTAGGGTGTGTGTGCGACTATCCACCGGAAACTAAGACGATTCAGGGTCGGGCGAGGCCACCTGGCGAGGACACGACTGGGTCATGCCCCCTAAGGAACCGCAAGAGCGTAAACCCTCCGGGAAGGCTGAGCGTCCCACTGATGTGACCACCGAAACCCTTCTGGCCGACAGGTCGCTGGGGGCGGTGCCGGTCGGGTGGGATGCCGACATGGCCGTGACTGCGCTCTACAGCGCGCACTTTCGGTCATTAGTGCGTCTCGCTGTGTTGCTGGTGCGCGACATAGCAACAGCGGAGGAAGTCGTGCAGGATGCGTTCGTCGCCATCCATGGCGCATGGCGCAGACTTCGCGACCCCGACAAAGCACTCGCCTACCTGCGTCAGTCTGTCGTCAACCGGTCCCGTTCCGTGCTGCGTCACCGCGCGGTCGTCGAGAAGTACGCTCCCAAGGGTCTGCCCGACGCTCCGAGCGCCGAGAACGGCGCCATCGGGGAGCTCGAGCGCTCCGCCGTCATCGAGGCGTTGCGGGCCCTGCCAGCCAGGCAGCGAGAGGCGTTGGTTCTTCGCTACTACGGGGACCTGTCCGAGGCCGAGATCGCCCATGCCATGGGCATCAGCAAGGGCGCCGTCAAGAGCCACACGGCACGTGGCATGGCCGCCCTGCGTTCCGTTCTGGAGAAGATGTCATGACCCTGCCCCCGGACGAGCACGGCGACATCCTGCGCCGAGTGCTGCGCGCGGAGGCCGACGCCGTCGTGCCGTCTCCCGAGGGTTTGGAGATCATCCGCGCCCGCATCGAAAGGCGTGGGCTACGAGGACTCTTCTGGCTGCGCGCGGGCGCGGCCGCGGGTGGCGCCATCCTCGTAGCGGGGACGATCGTGATGGTCGTCCCTGAACTTCGCCAGAGAGTGATGGACGTCCAGTTCATCGACCCCGTGGAACACACCACCAAGCTGCCGCCCGACAAGTCCGCCACCTCCAGGCCTCCCACGTCGCCACCGCCCGCCGAGCGGTCCAGGCCCGCCGTCCCGCCGCCGATCCCGAACATCTCCCCGAGCAAGCAGACCTCACAGACGCACGCGCCGAGCAGGAAGGCGACGCCGACGCCCTCTCCGACGCCGTGCGCGTCGGAGAGCACGCAGCCTCCGGAGGAGTGCGCCGACGGCACTGCGACCCCGACCCCCACGCCCTCGGCCACACCCTCGGAGAGCGCCGACAGTCCGGGCAACCCCGACTGCGTCCCCGATCAGTGCCCACCGGAGGACCCCGCGCCCTCCCCCACCGACGTCGCCAGCCCGCTGTCGAGCCCCTGACGCGCGGTCACCAGCGTCCGGTGCGCGCCTGTACGACGGCGGCCGCCGCCACCCCCGCCGTGGAGGTCCGCAGCACGGTAGGGCCGAGCAGCGCGGGCACCGCCTTCGCCGCGGTGAACCTGTCGAGCTCGTCCGCCGCGATGCCGCCCTCAGGGCCCACGACCAGCACGATGTCGCCGCTCACCGGCAGCTCGACCGACGCGAGGCTCGCCTCGGCCTCCTCGTGCAGCACCAGCGCCAGCGCCGCGCCCGACAGCAGTTCGGCGACCTGCGCGGTGGATTGGAGCTCCGCCACCTCGGCCGCGTGGAACCTGCGGGCCTGCTTGCCCGCCTCACGCGCGGTGGAGCGCCATCTGCCCAGCGCCTTGGCGACCTTGTCGCCCTTCCACTGGGTGATGCTCCGCGAGGCCGACCACGGGACGATGACGTCGACGCCAGCCTCGGTCATCATCTCCACGGCCAGCTCGCCCCTGTCGCCCTTGGGCAGCCCCTGCACGACGACCAGCCGGGGCGTGGGCGCGGGCACCTCGTAGCGGCGCAGGACCTCCACGCGCAGGGAGTCCTTGAACACCTCGCGGGCCACGCACTCGGCGACCAGCCCCGCCCCGTCGGTCAGGTCGAGCCGCTCCCCCTCACGCAGGCGGCGCACCGCCGCCGCGTGCCGTCCCTCGGGGCCGCCGAGCACGAACTGCCCGAGGTCGAGGTCGGCGGCGTCCGCGAGGAACACGGGAACAGTCACACGCATCTCCCCCTGCACGGGCGATGTAACGGCGGCCAGCCGGCTCGCGCTGGAGAAGCGTGATGGAAGGGCGCCAGCCCCGTGACCGCACTGGCGCCAGACCGGCTGGCCGTACAGAACGACTATCGGTTATCGGCCGTTGAAAGCATCACGGAGCCGAGAGAAAAAACCCTGTTGTCCGGGGGCGAACTTGCCAGGGGGACGCTCTTCCCCGCGAAGCTTGGACAGCTCCCTGAGCAGGTCCTCCTGCGCCTGGTCGAGGCGCATCGGGGTCTCGACGTTGACGTGGATCAGCAGGTCTCCCCTGCCGGTCTCGTTGAGCCGCTGCACGCCTCGGCCGTACATCGTGATGACCTGCCCCGACTGGGTGCCGGGCCGCACGTCGATCTCCTCGGCCCCGTCGAGGGTCTCGACGGTCAGCGACGTGCCGAGCGCGGCCGCCGTCATCGGGATCTGCACCGTGCAGTGCAGGTCGTCTCCTCGCCGTTCGAATATGTCGTGCGGCTTCTCGACGATCTCGAGGAACAGGTCTCCGGGCGGGCCGCCGCCAGGGCCGACCTCACCCTCGCCGGCCAGCTGGATGTGGGTGCCGTCCTCGACGCCCGCGGGGATGCGGACCTTGATCGTACGGCGGGTGCGGACCCTGCCGTCGCCCGAGCACTCCTGGCAGGGGTGCCTGATGATCGAGCCGAACCCGCCACACTGGGGGCACGGCCTCGAGGTCATGACCTGGCCCAGGAAGGACCTGGTGACCTGGGAGATCTCACCGCGGCCCTGACACATGTCGCAGGTGTCGGGGTGGGTGCCTGGCGCCGCGCCCGAGCCCGAGCAGACCTCGCACAGCACCGCGGTGTCGACGTTCAGCTCGCGCGTGGTGCCGAACGCCGACTCACGCAGGTCGAGCTCGACCCTGATCGTGGCGTTGCGGCCCCGCCTGGCCCTGCTGCGCGGCCCCCGGGCGCCGCCCGCCGAGCCGAAGAAGGCGTCCATGATGTCGCTGAAGGGGAAGCCCGCGCCGAAGCCGCCCGCACCCGCTCCCGCACCGGCGCCGCCGAAGGGGTCGGCTCCGAGGTCGTACATCTGGCGCTTGTTGGGATCGGACAGGACCTCGTAGGCCTGCGTGATCTCCTTGAAGCGCTCCTGGGTCTCAGGATCGGGGTTCACGTCGGGGTGCAGCTCGCGGGCCAGCCGACGATAGGCCTTCTTGATCTCGTCCTGACTGGCGTCACGGCGCACCCCGAGGGTGCCGTAGTAGTCGTTTGCCACTTATCGACCTCTTATGAAGCAGCCAGGATCTGGCTGACGTAGCGTGCCACGGCGCGCACAGCGCCCATCGTCACGGGGTAGTCCATCCGGGTGGGGCCGAGCACGCCGAGGCGGGCTCCCGAACCGTAACCGGTCGCGACGAGGGACGTGCCACGCAGTCCTGTGTAGGGGTTTTCCGAGCCGATCCTGACGGTGAGGGTGGTCGGCATGTCGGAGGTCTCGCCGAGCAGGCGCATCAGCACCACCTGTTCTTCGAGCGCCTCGAGAACGTCTCGCAGGCCCGTGGTGAAATCGGCGCCCGCCAGGTTGGCGGCCCCCGCGAAGACGATCTTCTCATCATGGCGCTCGACGAGGGTCTCCAGCAGCACCGACAGAATCGTCGCCGCGGCGGGCCGGTCTTCGACGGGCAACCGTTGGGGCAGGTCGGAGACCTGATCGGGGACCTGGCTGAGCCCGCAGCCGTCGAGGCAGGCGTTGAGCATCGCGCGCAGATGCGCGATCCTCGACTCCTCGATGCGCTCGGGCAGCTCGATGACGCGCTGCTCGACCCGGCCGGTGTTCGTGATCAGCACGAACATCACCCGCCTGTCGGTCAGCGGCACGAGCTCGAGATGGCGCACGGTCGACTGCGACAGCGCCGGGTACTGCACCACCGCTACCTGCCTGGTCAGCTGGGCGAGCAGCCTGACCGTGCGGGTCACCACGTCGTCGAGGTCGACCGCGCCTGCGAGGAAGGTCTCGATGGCCCTGCGCTCGGCTCCTGACAGGGGCTTGATCTGTGAGAGCTTGTCGACGAAGAGCCGGTAGCCCTTGTCGGTCGGCACCCTGCCCGCACTCGTGTGAGGCTGGGTGATGTAGCCCTGTTCCTCCAGCGCGGCCATGTCGTTCCTGACCGTGGCCGGGGAGACGTTGAGGTTGTGGCGATCGGCCAGCGCCTTGGAGCCCACCGGTTCGTTGGTGGAGACGTAGTCCTCGACAATGGCGCGGAGCACCGCCAGCTTCCGATCATCGAGCATGTGCTCACCTCCCTGCCTCTTGAGGAAACGACAGGTCTAGCACTCTGTGTTCCCGAGTGCCAAGTGTACGGCCCTCGCCCACAGGGTGCGATAACGCGCGGAATCAAGCCGGTTGCAAGCCGCACGCCGACAATACTGCCCATGACCGACGATCCCTCCCGTGCGCGCGGCACCCGCGAGCGAGGAGTGATTTGCTACGGTCCCCCCATGTACGAGCGTGACGTGCTTGCGGGGAACTGGCGGCGCCCTGGCAAGGGGACGATCCCTTCCGTGCCCGCCGAGCGCGATCTGGTCGTGGAGGACGCCGACAGCGGCTTCTGCGGCGCGGTGGTGGCCTGCGACAAGGAGGCGGTCACCTTGGAGGACCGCTTCGGCAGGCGCAGGCTGTTCCCCCTGGCCCCCGCCGCCTTCCTGCTGGAGGGCAAGCCCGTGACGCTGGTACGGCCGGCCCCCGCCACGGCGAGGGCTCCCCGCCGCAGCGCCTCCGGCTCGGTCGCGGTCGAGGGACTGCGCGCCCGCGTCGCCAGGGAGAGCCGCATCTACGTCGAGGGCGTGCACGACGCCGCCCTGGTGGAGAAGATCTGGGGCCACGACCTGCGCGTGGAAGGCGTCGTCGTG
Source organism: Nonomuraea roseola (assembly GCF_039535395.1). Taxonomy (NCBI): domain Bacteria; kingdom Bacillati; phylum Actinomycetota; class Actinomycetes; order Streptosporangiales; family Streptosporangiaceae; genus Nonomuraea; species Nonomuraea roseola. Next base: position 5,036,552 of record NZ_BAAAXC010000015.1, on the reverse strand, counting down.
GAGTACCTGGAGGGCGTCGACGACCTGCCCGCAATCGTCGAGGAGTTCGGTCCCGCGCCTGGGCGCAGGCTCGGCGTGCTGGTCGACCACCTCGTGGAGGGCTCCAAGGAGAGCCGCATCGCCGCCAGGGTGACCTCGCCGCACGTGCTGGTGGTCGGGCACCCCTTCATCGACATCTGGCAGGCGGTCAAGCCTTCCGTCCTGCGCATCCCCGCCTGGCCCGACGTGCCTCGCGGGGTGCCGTGGAAGGAGGGGGTGATCGCGGCGCTGGGGTGGCGGCTCGAACCGGCCGAGGCGTGGCGCAGGATCCTCGGCGCGGTGTCCACCTATTCCGACCTCGAACCCTCGCTGCTCGGCAGGGTCGAGGAGCTGATCGACTTCGTGACCAGTCCTGAGGAGGACGGATGACGAACCAACCCCCCGAGGGAACTCCCCCGCCGCCCGGCTACGGCCAGACGCCTCCGTCGGGCCCCGGCTACGGACAGGCGCCTCCCTCGAACCCTGGCTACGGCCAGGCGCCCCCTTCGGGCCCTGGTTACGGCGCCCAACCGGGGTACGGCTCCCAGCCCGGCTACGGATCCCAGCCCGGTTACGGATCCCAGGCCGGTTACGGCTCCCAGCCCGGGTACGGGCCGCCGCCCGGATACGGCGCGCAGCCCGGCTACGGCCCGCCCGGCTACCAGCGTCCGCCGCACGTGCCCGGCCAGTACGGCCCCAGGCCGGGCAGCGACGACACCAACCTGGCGATGCTCGCCCACCTGCTCGGCATCCTCACCGGTTTCGTCGGCCCGCTCATCCTCTACTTGGTCAAGAAGGACGAGTCCCCCTACGTCCGCGACCAGGCGGCGCAGGCGCTCAACTTCCAGATCACGGTCTTCATCGGCTACATGATCTGCACCGTGCTGGCCTTCGTGCTGATCGGCTTCCTGCTGATCCCGGTGCTGTGGATCGCGGCGCTGATCTTCGAGGTCATCGCCGCGATGGCCGCCAACAGGGGCGAGAACCATCGCTATCCGATCAACATCACGTTCGTGAGCTGACCGTCCTGAAGCCGCAGTTGCCGCTGGCCGAGTCCGGCGTGTTCGCCGAGCGGGCCGCCACGCGGTAGCGGTGGCAGTAGGAGTCGTGGCACAGGTAGGAGCCGCCCCTGATCACCCTGCGCAGGCCCGTCCCGGGGCCGCGCGGGTCCAGGTGGGCGGAGGTGGCGTAGGCGTCGGCGGCGAACCAGTCCGCGCACCACTCCCACACGTTGCCCGAGACCTCGTGCAGGCCGTATCCGTTGGGCGGGTACGAGCGCACCGGCGCCGTCGCGAGCCAGCCGTCCTCGCCGCTGTTGCGACGGGGGAAGTCGCCCTGCCAGATGTTGCACGGCCACCGCCCCTCGGGAGTCAGCTCGTCGCCCCACGCGAAGCGGCGGCCCTCGAGCCCGCCCCTGGCGGCGTACTCCCATTCGGCCTCCGTCGGCAGCCTGCGGCCCGCCCAGGCGCAGTACGCCATGGCGTCGTCCCACGAGACGTGCACCACGGGGTGGTCGGGCTCGGCCTCCGACAGCGGCCCGAAGGGGTGGCGCCAGTCGGCCCCGCGCACCACCGTCCACCAGGGCGCGGCCGGGTCGACGCCCACCAGGTCGGCCCTTCTCGCCGCGACGGCGAGGCCGAACACCGCCGAGGTCCCGTCGCGCTCGGCGCCCGTGACGTACCCGCTCTCCTCGGCGAAGGCGGCGAACATCGCCACCGTCACCGCCGTCACGTCGACCAGGAACGGCTCCAGCCGTACGGCGTGCACGGGGCTCTCGCCGTCGGCGGGATAGCCCTCGCCGTACGCGTCGCCCATCTGGAACTCCCCGCCGGGCAGCGCCACCTCGTCGTGCGCGGGAGGGGCCGCCGACCTGCGCACCGGCGCTCCGGGGCCGGGTGAGGATCCGCCCTCCGGTGAACAGCAACCCATTGACGTCGCCATCCCCGCAGTATAAGACTCCCTATGTATCGATGCACATAGGTGTCCACGCACATAAGGGTTGATGGTGAAGTTCGAGTACGTCCTGCTCGCGTTGCTGTCGTTCCGCCCCTACAGCGGCTACGACCTGCGTAAGTGGTTGGAGGTCGAGGGGCAGTTCCTCAGGTCGCGCGCCCACCACAGCCAGATCTACCGGCTGCTGGGCCGCATGGTGACCGACGGCTGGGTCGAGTTCGAGGTGGATCCGCGCGAGGGACGGCCCGACGCGAAGCTCTACCGGCTGACCGCCGAGGGCCGCAGGGTGCTGCTGGAGTGGGTGCGCTCCCCCTACGAGCCGCCCAGCAGGTTCCAGGACGTCGACTTCATGTCGCGCTTCGGCTTCACCGTGGCTCTGGACAGGCAGGCGGCGAAGGTGCTGGTCGGCACCGAGCTCGAGTACCGGCGGGCGCAGGTGGCCAGGTTCAGGGACAGGCAGAGGACGCTGCGCTTCGAGGATCCGGTCCCCGAGGTCGACCCGGAGATGGCGCGGGCGGCCTTCGAGCGCATGCACGAGCAGGGCGCGCGCTCCGTGGACCTGTGGATCCTCTGGTTGGAGGACACGATGCGGTGGCTGGAGGCCAGATGAAAGCGATCATGGTCATGTTCGACAGCCTCAACAGGCACATGCTTCCGCCGTACGGAGGCGACTGGACCCACGCGCCGAACTTCGCGAGGCTGGCCGAGCGGGCGGTGAGCTTCGACAACTGCTACGCGGGCTCGATGCCGTGCATGCCGGCGCGCAGGGAGATCCACACGGGGCGCTACAACTTCCTGCACCGCAGCTGGGGGCCGCTGGAGCCGTTCGACGACTCGATGCCCGAGCTGCTCAAGCACAGCGGCGTCTACACCCACCTGGTCAGCGACCACCCGCACTACTGGGAGGACGGCGGCGCCACCTACCACGGCCGCTACAACACCTGGGAGTTCTTCCGCGGACAGGAGGGCGACCCGTGGAAGGGCCAGGTGGCCGACCCTCCGATGCCCGACGACCTCAAGCAGATGCGCTTTCCCGTCTACCGCCAGGACTGGGTCAACAGGCAGCACATGGCCACCGAGGACCGTCACCCCCAGACGCTCACCTTCGACGCGGGGCTCGAGTTCGTCAGGCTCAACCACGGTGAGGACCGCTGGTTCGTGCAGATCGAGACCTTCGACCCGCACGAGCCGTTCTTCTCCCACCAGCGCTTCAAGGACCTCTACCCGCACGACTACGAGGGCCCGCACTTCGACTGGCCCGACTACAAGCGGGTGGTGGAGTCGCCCGAGCAGGTCGGGCACGCCCGCATGGAGTACGCGGCGCTGCTGTCGATGTGCGACCACTCGCTGGGCAGGGTGCTCGACACGATGGACGAGCTGGGTCTGTGGGATGACACCATGCTCATCGTCTGCACCGACCACGGCCTGCTGCTCGGCGAGAAGGGCTGGTGGGGCAAGAGCGTCCAGCCCTGGTACAACGAGCTGGTCCACCTGCCGCTGTTCGCGTGGGACCCCCGCGCGGGGACCGCGGGCGAGCGGCGCGAGTCGCTGGTGCAGACCATCGACCTGGCGCCGACGCTGCTCGACTTCTTCGGCGTGGAGCCGCCCGGCGACATGCAGGGCGCGCCGCTTCCCGTCGGGGCCGACGAGCCGGTCCGCGAGGCGGCCCTGTTCGGCATGCACGGCGGGCACGTCAACGTCACCGACGGACGCCACGTCTACATGCGCGCCCCCGTCTCGGCCGACAACGCGCCGCTGCTGGAACACACGCTCATGCCCACGCACATGAGAGGGCGCTTCTCCCCCGCCGAGCTGGCCGACCTGGAGCTGGCCGAGCCGTTCGGCTTCACCAAGGGCGTGCGGACGCTGCGGATGCCAGGCCGTACCCTCTTCAACCCGCACCGGCACGGCACGCTGCTTTTCGACCTGTCCACCGATCCCGAGCAGCGCACGCCGATCGTCGACGACGCGGCCGAGCTGCGCATGGCCGGGCTGCTGGTCGAGCTGATGCGGGCCAACGAGGCGCCGCCGAGCCAGTACGAGCGGCTCGGCCTGCCGTACGAGGGAGAGGTCACCGAGGCGCACCTGCTCGTCGCCGCCCAGCAGGAGCTGGCCGAGCAGGCCGCCGAGCCACTGCCCGACCCCGACGACTATCCCTCGGGACGGTTCTCGTTGCGCAGCCCCGTCGCGGCGCTGCTGGCCGACCCCGTCGCCCTCGAGGTGCTGCGCAGGCACGTGCCGGGCGTGGCCGACTCGGAGCTGCTCCAGATGGTCGGCGCGACCCCGCTGATCGGGCTGGCCGCCATGGCGGGCGGCCTGCTCCCACCCCCCAGACTCCGCCTGATCGCCGAGGAGCTCGCCACGCTCTGACGCGTCACCGGAGCCGGTGACGGGGCTGCATCCCCGTCACCGGCGCACCTTCCCCCTCCGGTCAAGAAAGAGGTGGCGCGTGACAACTATCGCACCTCCTGCCAAAGTCAAAGGCCGCTGGCCGCAGCTGTCGCTGCTGGGCGGCGCCATGCTCGTCGACAACACCGAGGCGAGTCTGGTCAGCAGCCTCTTCCCGGTGATCAGACAGTCCCTCGGCATGTCCCTGGGCGCCCTCGGCGTCCTCACCGCGGCGAGCAAGATCGTCGGAGTGTTCACCGGGCCCTTCTGGGTCTGGGCCGCCCGCCGCTGGTCCCGCAAGGGCGTACTGGTGCTCGCGACCGGCCTCTGGGGCGTCTGGGGCATCGCCGCGGGCTTCTCCCAGAACTTCGGCCAGCTGCTGATCTTCTACACGATCCTGGCCGCGGGCTACGCCGCCGCCCATCCCGTCATCACCGAGATCATCGGCGACCTGTTCGACTCCTCGGCCAGAGGCAAGGCCGTCGGGCTGCTGTACGGCACGATCGCGCTGGTCGGGTCGGTGCTCGGGCCGATCAAGGGCCAGTTGTCCAACGTCGACGACGGCTGGCGATGGGGCCTGTGGGGCATCGGCGCGTTCAACGTGCTGCTCGGGCTGGCCATCTGGGTGTGGTTCCGCGACCCCGGCACGGGAGCGGCCGAACGGCAGCTGGCCGACCTCGACGCGGCCACCCGCGAGGCGCACGGCAAGCTCACCTGGGCCAAGGCGGTCTCGCTGGTGCGGATCCCGAGCTTCGCGATCCTGCTGGTCTCCAGGCTGCTCTCCGGCCACCTGCTGGTGGGCACGTTCGGCGTGGTCTTCCTGGTCGACGTCTACGGCTTCAGCACCGCGGTCGCCTCCATCGTGCTGCTGCCGTTCGGGGTCGGCTACTTCCTCGGCAACCTGCTGGGCGGCTTCCTCGGCGACGCGGCCCAGCGGCGCAGCCCGCGCCACGGGCTGGTCGCGGTGCTGCAGGGCGCGCAGTTCGCCTTCGCGATCGTGGCCTTCCTCGGCACCCAGTTCGACTACGGCGACATCGCGCTCTTCGGCCTGTTCTTCGCCCTGATGGGCGCCGCGCAGGGGGTCAACCCCGGCATCAACCGGCCGATCGTCATGGCGATCACCCCGCCCGAGCTGCGCGGCGCCGCGTTCGCCATCTACATCTCGATCTTCGAGGCGATCGGCTGGGCGGTGTTCAGCCTGGGCGCGGGCTTCCTCGGCGACCAGCTCGGGCTCAAGACGGTGTTCCTGTGGGTGCTCGTGGTGCTCATGCTGGTCAACGGCGCCGTCCTGAGTCTGCTGTACCGCACCTACGCCTCCGACGTGGAGCGCGTGCAGCGCGAACTCGACGCCCGCAGGGCGGCCGCGCTACACGGTCAGGTCGCGGATGAGGGCATCGGCTAGCAGCCGTCCGCGCTGGGTGAGGACCATGCGTCCGGCCTTGAACGGCTCGGTCTGCAGCAGACCGTCGCCCAGCGCCCTGGCGACCGCGGTGCGGGCCTCGCCCTTCACCTCCGCCACCGGATAGCCGGAGACCAGCCGGAGCTCCAGCATGAGCCGCTCCACCTCGCGGTCGTCGTCGGTGAGCACCTCGCGCGCGTGGGCGGGCGAGGTGCCCGCCGCCAGGCGCTGGGCGTAGGCGGCAGGGTGCTTGACGTTCCACCAGCGGGTGCCGCCCACGTGGCTGTGCGCGCCGGGGCCGACGGCCCACCAGTCGCCGCCGGTCCAGTAGAGCAGGTTGTGACGGCAGCGCCCGGCCTCGGAGGTGGCCCAGTTCGACACCTCGTACCACTCGAACCCGGCCCCCGAGAGCATCTCGTCGGCGATCAGGTAGCGGTCGGCGGCCACGTCGTCGTCGGGCATCGGTAGCTCGCCGCGCCTGATCCTGGCGGCCAGCCTGGTGCCGTCCTCGACGATCAGGGAGTAGGCCGAGACGTGGTCGGGCTCGGCCTCGATCGCCTTCTCCAGCGACGCCCGCCAGTCGTCGTCGCTCTCTCCGGGGGTGCTGTAGATCAGGTCGAGGTTGACGTGGTCGAACCCGGCCTTCCTGGCCTCCTGTACGGCCTGCCCGGCCCGGCCTGGGGTGTGCTGCCTGTCGAGCACCTTCAGGACATGCTCGCGCGCGCTCTGCATGCCGAAGCTGACCCGGTTGAACCCGCCTTCGCGCAGCCTCTCCAGGTAGGCGGGGTCGACCGACTCGGGGTTGGCCTCGGTGGTGACCTCGGCGCCTCTCGCCAAACCGAACTCCTCGTCGATCGCGCGCAGGATCCTGGCCAGGTCGTCGGCGGGCAGCAGCGTGGGGGTGCCTCCACCGAAGAACACCGTCTCGACGGGGAGCTCGGCGTCGCCCAGCACGCGGCGGGCCAGCCGTACCTCGTCGATGGCGGTGTCGGCGTAGTCGCGATGCGACGCCCCTGGGCCCAGCTCGGCGGCGGTGTAGGTGTTGAAGTCGCAGTAGCCGCAGCGGGTCACGCAGAACGGGACGTGGACGTAGAAGCCGAAGGGCCGCTCGCCCAGGCCGCTCAGCGCGCTCGCGGGCAGCTCACCTGAGGCGGGCGCGGGATCGCCGTCGGGAAGGGTGGATGGCACGCTTCCAGTCTGCCCTGTGCCGCGGACCACCATTGACGCGCCGATCGACCGGGCCTACGATCCGGTGAACTTAAAGGAAAGTTTCCTATAAGTTGCGCCTCGGGAGACGCCCGTGAAGAAAGCCCTCATCGCCCTCTCGGTCTTGGTCCTGACACTCACCGCCACCGCTCTCCCTGCCGAGGCCGGCGGCGGTTTCAAGCGGGTCGCCTACTTCATCCAGTGGGGGATCTACGGCAGGAACTTCCACGTCAAGGACATGGACACCAGCGGCGCCGCCGCCAAGCTGACCCACATCAACTACGCCTTCGGCTTCGTCGGCGCCGACGGCACCTGCGTCTCGGCCGACCCGTGGGCTGACTGGCAGCGTCCCGTCCCTGCCGAGCAGAGCGTGGACGGCGTCGCCGACGCGCCGGGCCAGGCGCTCAACGGCAACCTCAACCAGCTCCGCAAGCTCAAGGAGAAGCACCCGGGACTGCGCGTGCTCCTCTCGCTCGGCGGCTGGACGGGCTCCCGCCACTTCTCCGACGCCGTGCTCACCCCCGAGGCGCGCGCCAAGCTGGCCGCCTCGTGCGTCGACATGTGGCTGAAGGGCAACCTGCCGGGACTGGAGGCAGGCGCGGGCGAGGGCGTCTTCGACGGCCTCGACCTCGACTGGGAGTGGCCGGGCTCCGAGGGCGCCCCCGGCAACGTCATCAGGCCCGAGGACAGGCAGAACTTCACCCTCTTCCTGTCGGAGCTGCGCTCCCGGATGAGGGCCCACTCCCGTACGGCCGAGCTGACCGCCTTCCTCCCCGCCGCCGCCGCGAAGATCGACGCGGGCTTCGACGTACGACAGGTCTTCAGGCAGCTCGACTTCGCCACCATCCAGGGCTACGACCTGCACGGCTCGTGGGAGCTGCGGACCGGGCACAACGGCAACCTGCTCACCGACAGGCGCGACCCCAACCCGGTGCGCTACAGCGTCGACCAGACCGTGCGCGACTACCTGACCCGCGGCGCCCCCGCCCGCAAGATCGTGGTCGGCGTCCCCGCGTACGGCCAGGGCTGGACCGGCGTGACGGCAGGCGGCGACGGTCTCTACCAACCGGCCACGGGACCGGCGCCTGGCAGGTGGGCCGCGGGCTCGGAGGACTACAAGGACCTGGTGAACAAGCCGGGCAAGCGCTACCGCGACCTGCGGACCGGGACGATGTGGCTGTATGACGGCAACGAGTTCTGGTCCTACGACGATCCGGCGGTGATGGCGCAGAAGGCGGCCTACATCAGGCTCAAGGGGCTGGGCGGCTCCATGATGTGGTCCATCGACCAGGACGACGCCAAGGCCTCCCTCACCTCCGCCCTGTACCGCATCCTCCGCTGACCGCTCGGAAGGCCGAGCTGCCTGAGGCCCTTCGGAGAGCCGCCTCCGAGACCTCGCGACTCGGCCTCCCTGGAACACCCCGGCTTCCGCCTCCCCGACGACCCGCAACCACCTTCCCCCCGGCCCCTCCCGAGGCCGGGACCGGGACCGGGACCGAGAACCTCCACCCTCACGGAAGGCCAGGCTCCCTTCCGCAGATCCGAAGGGAGCCCGAACCCGGAGACGAGACGCCCCGCCTACCGGAAGGCCCGGCCCTCCGTCGCTCGGAGACCAGGCGCTGAGCCTTCCGGGGAGATTGGGCATTCGCTCGCAAGCCGGACTCCGAGCCTTCCGGCAAGACCGGCCTCCATCACTCAAAGGCCAGGCGCCAAGCCTTCCCGGAAACCGGGCCCTCCATCACACGAAAACCAGACCCCCAGCTTTCCGGGAGACCGACCCTCCGTCACACGGAAGTTGGGCGCCAAGCATTGGGAGACCGCGCCCTCCTTGGTCGAAGGTCAGGCTTCCCGGTTTCGGAGAGGGGCCCTCGACTCGCGGGGACGGTGGCAGGGTTCGCCCCGTCCCCGCGACACCACCCCGGGCCTGTCCACGCGGAGAGCCGTCTCGACGCCGCCTCCCGACCCCGGGCGCTCCGAGCATCCGGCCCCAAGCGAACGAATTGTCGCGCTCAGGAAGCGATCCCCGGGGTGCGCGGTGCCCTGCCCCGCTCCTCCGCAGGCGGAGATCTCCGCTCCCGACCGGTCGCGCCGCACAGCCCCTCCGGGCTCCGGACGACCGGTGAAGCCGCTCAGCGGGCGTCCTCAGCAGGCCGGGCGTCCTCAGCAGGCTGAGCGGCTCTCAGCAGGCTGGGCGGCTCTCAGCAAGCTGGGCGGCTCTCAGCAGGCTGGGCGATTCAGGAGGGAGTCGTCGTCGAAACCCGCCAGTTGTAACAAGCTGTCGAGCGCGTCCTGGTGGGTCTGGCCGAAGCACTCTGCCGCCACCTCCAAGACCGTCTCCACCACTGCGGAGTCCGGATACGGCACCTCGACGTGCACCCTGCCGTCGGCCCCCACCTCGGCCGGGGAGAAGTGCAGCCGCAGCAGCCGACGGGTCTCCTCGGCCACCGCCACTCCCAGCAGGGCGGCCTTGACGAACCGCTCGGATTCGACGCTGTCGCCGTCCATGCCACCTCCACAATCGGACACCTGTTCGATCCGAGAAGCTACGGCACGGCACCGACAAAATCGGGGACCGTTCAGAAGGCGACCCGGACGTCCAGACCGCCGAGGGGAAGGGCCGTGGCGTGGAGGTCCGCGTCGTGGGCGGTGGCGATGGCGGAGACGATGGACAGACCCAGCCCGAGGCCGCCGTCGTCGCTCGTTCTGGTCGCCTCCACGCGGAGGAACGGCTGGAAGAGGGCGTCCACCCGCGCCGGAGGGACCACGGGCCCGAGTTGGCCACCCGCACCGTGGGGGCGAAGGCGTCGACCCGTTCTCGGACAGGCTCAGGACGGCGGTGTAGTCCTGCGAGCACCTCCTGCCGAAGGGGACCGCGCGCCCCACCCGTCCGACGCCGCCCGAGCCGCCTTCGACGCCCGAGGTGAAGCTCGGCGAGCTGCCCGAGATCACCTGCTCCTGACACGAAAGGTCCGGCGCTCGACCCGAGCGCCGGACCTTGGGGCGGCCGGTGTTACTTCTTCGGCTTGTCGGTGCCGGACTCGGTCGACAGTGCGGCGACGAAGGCCTCCTGCGGCACCTCCACGCGCCCGACCATCTTCATCCGCTTCTTGCCTTCCTTCTGCTTCTCCAGCAGCTTCCGCTTACGGGAGATGTCACCGCCGTAGCACTTGGCGAGCACGTCCTTGCGGATGGCCCTGATGTTCTCGCGGGCGATCACCCGCGCGCCGATCGCCGCCTGGATCGGCACCTCGAACTGCTGCCTCGGGATCAGCTCGCGCAGCTTCTTGGCCATCTCGACGCCGTAGCCGTAGGCCTTGTCCTTGTGCACGATCGCGCTGAAGGCGTCGACGGGCTCGCCCTGCAGCAGGATGTCGACCTTGACCAGCTCGGACTCCAGCTCGCCCGCGGGCTCGTAGTCGAGGGAGGCGTAGCCGCGCGTGCGCGACTTCAGCTGGTCGAAGAAGTCGAAGATGATCTCGCCGAGCGGCAGCGTGTAGCGGATCTCGACGCGGTCCTCCGACAGGTAGTCCATGCCCTGGAGCTGGCCGCGCCTGCCCTGGCAGATCTCCATGATCGCGCCGATGAACTCGGAGGGCGCGAGGATCGTGGACTTGGTGACGGGCTCGAAGACCTGCGCGATCTTGCCACCGGTCGGGAACTCCGACGGGTTGGTGACGGTCAGCTCCTTGCCGTCCTCCATGACGACCCGGTAGACCACGTTCGGCGCGGTGGAGATCAGCGACAGGCCGAACTCCCGCTCCAGCCGCTCACGGATGATCTCCATGTGCAGCAGGCCGAGGAAGCCCACGCGGAAGCCGAAGCCGAGCGCGGCGGAGGTCTCGGGCTCGTAGACCAGGGAGGCGTCGTTGAGCTGCAGCTTGTCGAGCGCCTCGCGCAGCTCGGGATACTCGTCGCCGTCGATCGGGTAGAGCCCGGAGAACACCATCGGCCTGGGGTGGTCGTACCCGGCCAGCATCTCGGTGGCGCCGTGCGCGGCCGAGGTGACGGTGTCGCCGACGCGCGACTGGCGCACGTCCTTCACGCCGGTGATGAGGTATCCGACCTCGCCGACGCCCAGCCCCTTGTCCGCGACCTTCGGCTCGGGCGAGATCACGCCGATCTCGAGCGTCTCGTGGGTGGCCTGCGTGGACATCATGGTGATGCGCTCGCGCTTGCCGAGGTGGCCGTCGACGACCCTGACGTAGGTGACGACGCCCCTGTAGGTGTCGTAGACCGAGTCGAAGATCAGCGCGCGGGCCGCCGCGTCGGCGTCGCCCACGGGGGCCGGCACGGTCTGCACGACGTGGTCGAGCAGTTCCTTCACCCCGACGCCCGTCTTGCCCGAGACGCGAAGCACGTCGGAGGGGTCGCAGCCGATGAGCCCTGCGAGCTCCTCGGCGAACTTCTCCGGCTGGGCGGCGGGCAGGTCGATCTTGTTGAGCACCGGGATGATGTGCAGGTCGTTGTTCATGGCCAGATAGAGGTTGGCCAGCGTCTGCGCCTCGATGCCCTGGGCGGCGTCGACCAGCAGGATCGCGCCCTCGCACGCCTGGAGGGAGCGCGAGACCTCGTAGGTGAAGTCGACGTGCCCCGGCGTGTCGATCATGTTGAGGACATGGCCGTCCCACGGCAGGCGTACGGCCTGCGACTTGATGGTGATGCCGCGTTCGCGCTCGATGTCCATCCTGTCGAGGTACTGCGCACGCATGGAGCGATCGTCGACCACGCCGGTGATCTGCAGCATCCGGTCGGCAAGCGTGGACTTGCCGTGGTCGATGTGCGCGATGATGCAGAAGTTGCGGATCAACGCGGGGTCGGTCTGGCCAGGCTGAGTGCGCACCGAAGTCCGTTTCGACAGGGTTGAGGTCAAGCGTCTTTCATGGTGACATGCCCGGGTGATTGCCCGAACCGTCATCCGCCGCTGCCTGCGCGTTCTCGCGCTGGCTTTAGCCGTCCTGGTCGCGCTCGCCGTCGTGGTGGCAGTCGCGTTCCGTCTCCAGTTTACCGGGGCGCCGGAGGCTTGGGCGAAGAGCACGGGTAACGACGCCCTGTGGCTGGGCCACGCGTGGGTCGACGGCCGCCGCACCGAGCAGGACGTCGAGAGGATGGCCGTACGGCTGCGCGCCACCGGCGTCAAGGACGTCTTCGTCCACGCGGGCCCCTTCGAATGGGACGGCGCCCTCGACCCCGCGAAGCACCCTAACGCCGGAAACTTCCTGAAATGGTGGAAGGAGCACCTTCCAGGGGTCCGCGTCTCCGCCTGGCTCGGACAGGCCGTCAAGAACGGTCTCGACCTCGACGACCCCGCCGCCCGCGACCGGGTGCTCGCGGGCGCGAAGCACATCATGGATCTCGGCTTCGACGGGATCCACTACAACTTCGAGCCCATCGGCGACGGCGACGCCGACTTCCTCGAGCTGCTCGAGCGCACCCGCCCGCTGACCAGGCTCCTGTCGGTGTCGACCCCGCAGATCGAGCCCTACCCGCTCATGCGCCTGGCCGCCCGTGCCACGCTCGGCCACGACAAGTACTGGTCGCACGGCTTCTTCCGGCAGGTCGCGGAGCGTACCGACCAGGTGGCGATCATGACCTACGACTCCTTCCTGCTGATGGAGTCGCTCTACGGCGGCCATGTCGCGCGGCAGGCGAGCCTCGCCCTCGACCTCGCGCCCGCCAAGACGGCGATCTTCATGGGCGCTCCCGCCTACCACGACCACGCCGTGCCCTTCCTCGACGACTCCGAGAGCGTCGCCAAGGCCGCGGAGGGGGCCAGGCTCGGCCTGTCCTCGCACGGCGCGCGCGACCGCTTCGGCCTGGCGCTCTACGTCGACTTCGCCGCGACGGAGGAGGACTGGAAGGAATACACCGATCACTGGATGGCGAAGTGAACGCGGCGACACGGTCCGATCCGGCGCGACACCCCGTATGCTGGTGCCGCGAGGTCGCCGATTTGAGAGGTGACCTCGATTATTGGTAACCTGTTCAACTGCGTGTGGCGCGCCCTCTCATCGAGCCCGCGCGCCCCATCCGATTTCTGACCTTCACCGAGGCTTCTTCGTGGCGAACATCAAGTCCCAGATCAAGCGCAACAAGCAGAACGAGAAGGCTCGTCTGCGCAACAAGGCTGTCAAGTCTTCCCTGAAGACGGCGATCCGCAAGTTCCGCGAGGCCGCCGACCAGGGCAACGTCGACGAGGCCGTGGCGCTGCAGCGTGTCGCCGCCCGCCAGCTCGACAAGGCCGCGAGCAAGGGCGTCATCCACAAGAACCAGGCCGCCAACCGCAAGTCGGCGATCGCCGCGCGCGCCGCCGCGCTGCAGGTAGCCAAGTAGTACGCAACAAGCGCCGCACTCCATAACGGAGTGCGGCGTTTTCGTGTGCGCTCAGTCAGATATCCGGATTTCATCGGGAAACTGTCACAGTTTCGACATCACTCCAGCGTATCGGCTGTGTCACCGTTGAGAAGATCGGCTTGCCCGCCACCCCTTTCATCCCCAAAGGTTCACATCAACGGGGAGCGCGGAAGGGGCGGGCGATATGCGGAGGCGCGTTCCGCTGGTCATCGAACACCCGGCCGACGAGCGCGCCGCTGACGATCACCCTGCTCGAAGCGGACGGGAGCCCTGGCGATCCTGCGTACGCCGGGCCGCACCGCGGTCTCCCTGCTCGGTGCCTACGCGCCCACCGCCATCGGCCGTCGGCGCAGCCTCGGCTCCGCCCTTCGAGTAGGTGACCAGTGACGAACACCCCCACCCTTTCCGACCTGGAGGCGCAGGCCACGCGCGAACGGGCCGCCTTCGGCGGTGACGCGCACATCGTCTGCGACAACCTCGTCCGTATCTACAAGACCGAGGGGGTCGAGGTCGTCGCGCTCCAGGGACTCGACCTGCTCATCCAGAAGGGCGAGCTGATCGCCATCGTCGGCGCCTCAGGCTCGGGCAAGTCCACCCTGCTCAACGTGCTGTCCGGTCTCGACGTCCCGACCGCGGGCCTGGCCAGGGTGGCGGGCATGGACCTGCTGTCGATGACGGCCAAGGACCGGCTGCGCTACCGCCGCGAGGTGGTCGGCTTCATCTGGCAGCAGACCGCGCGCAACCTGCTCTCCTACCTGACCGCCAGGGAGAACGTCGAGCTGCCCATGAGGCTGGCGGGCAGGAACCGCAGGAACCGCGCGATGGAGCTGCTGACGCTGCTCGGCGTCGACTACTGCGCGGACAGGAAGCCGTCGGAGATGTCGGGCGGTGAGCAGCAGCGTGTGGCGATCGCCGTGGCGCTGGCCAACTCCCCCCAGCTCATCCTGGCCGACGAGCCGACGGGTGAGCTCGACAGCGACACCTCCGAGGAGGTTTTCGAGGCGCTGCGCAGGGCCAACCGCGAGCTGGGCGTCACCGTGGTCATCGTGACGCACGACGCGCTGGTCTCCGAGCAGGTCGACCGTACCGTCGGCATCCGTGACGGCCGCACCAGCAGCGAGACGCTGCGCAGGGAGGGCGCCGAGGGCGAGATCATCGCCGAGGAGTACGCCGTGCTCGACCGCGTCGGCCGCCTGCAGCTGCCGCGCGACTTCATGAACGCCCTCGACATGGAGCGCAGGGTGCGCCTCGAGCTCGAGTCCGACCACATCGGCGTGTGGCCGTCCCGTGAGGAGTCCCCTGATGAGCAGTGAGCCCCTGGTCGTCGTGGAGGGCCTGCGCAAGGTCTACAGGACCGGGCCCAAGGAGGTCGTCGCGCTGCGCGAGGTCTCCTTCGAGGCCTACCCGGGCGAGCTGGTCGCGATCCGCGGCCGCTCGGGTTCGGGCAAGACCACGCTGCTCAACCAGATCGGCGGGCTGGACAGGCCGGACGCGGGCCGGGTGGTGGTGGCGGGCCAGGAGGTCACCTCGCTGCCGGAGGAGGCGCTGCTGGCGCTGCGCCGCGACGTGGTGGGCTTCGTCTTCCAGTCCTTCGGCCTGATCCCCGTCCTGTCGGCGGCCGAGAACGTCGGCGTGCCGATGCGCCTGGCCCGCACGCCCGTGGAGGAGCGGGAGAAGCGGGTGCGCATGCTGTTGTCGCTGGTCGGCCTGGAGCAGCACGTCAACCAGCGTCCCTACGAGCTGTCCGGCGGTCAGCGCCAGCGCGTGGCGATCGCCAGGTCGCTGGCCAACAGGCCGCGCCTGCTGGTCGCCGACGAGCCGACGGGCCAGCTCGACTCGCAGACCGGCCGCCAGATCATGCAGCTGATCAGGGCGCTGGTGCGCAGCGAGGGCGTCACCGCGCTGGTGGCCACCCACGACCAGAGCCTGATCACGCTGGCCGACAGGGTCCTGGAGATCAGCGACGGGGCGCTGCGAGAGGCGGCGCTGCAGGACTCCTGACCTCCCGCACGCCCAGCACGCTGAGACTCGCCGCGGCCACCGCGACCGCGGCGATCCACAGCGGCGGCGCCGTACCCGCCCACCCGGCCAGCGGGGCGGCGACGGCCAGGCCGAGCGGCCTGGCGGCGAAGGAGATCAGTGAGTCGAACGAGCGCACCCTGCCCAGCGCCTCCACCGGGATCCGGTCGGCGACGACGGTCTCCCACAGGGGGACGAGCAGGCCGAGACCGAACATCGCCACGGCGTACGCCACGGCCACCGCCCACCCGTTCAGCGGTACGGCCAGCGCCGCCAGCGGAGCGGCGTAGAGCGAGGCGCCCACCGCGCACCCGGCCAGCGGGCGGCGGCGGATGGGCAGGCGAGGGGCGGCGAAGACGCCGGCGAGCATGCCGACCGTGCCGCACTGCACGATGATCACCCACATCGCCTCCCCGCTCCTGACGGTGATCAGCGGGCCGAGCGTGAGGAACAGTCCGGCGCAGAGGTGCCAGACGCCGTGGCCCATGACGCTGACCAGGAACCAGGGGCGCTGCCTGATCTCCCGCCAGCCGCTGAACAGCGAGTGCGCGCCCGTGGGGGCGGCGGCTCTCGCCGTACGAACGCCGCCGAGAGTGAACGCGGAGGCCGCGAAGAGGACCGCGGTGAACAGCGACGCCCAGCCTGGCCCGACCCCGAGGACCAGCGCGCCCGCGATGGCGGGCGCGCCCACGGCGGACAGGCTGGTGGCCAGGCCGATCCGCGCGTTGGCGCGCAGCCTGGCCGCTCCCTCGACGGTCGCGGCCACCAGCCTCGGTACGGCAGGCGTCCCGAACGCGGCCGCCGCGCCCGTGACCGCCGCCAGCACGGCCAGGTCGGCGATCCGCTCCACCCCGAGCAGCAACTCCACGCCGATCGCCGCCTGTGCCGCACACCTGGTCAGGTCGGCGAGCAGCACCACGCGTTCGGGTGGGAAGCGGTCGGCCACCACCCCGCCGAACGGCAGCAGCACCAGCATCGGCACCAGCTCGCAGGCCAGCACGATGCCGAGGTCGGCGGCGTCGCCGCTACCCATGAGCACGACGAGCGTCAGCGTGGTGGGGATGAGCGCCGTCGCCAGCGCCGACAGAGCGCGGCCGATCACTAGTCTGGTCAGCATGGCTCCGGATAATAATTCGCCAGCTGATATTTCGTCAACGTACGATTCTGTCGACACGCATCTGGCACGCTGGCGCGGCAAGGCGCCCTACGACGAGCGGGTGGAGGCGATCATCACGCGCATGCAGCTGCTGGTGAAACATGTCCGTCAGGCCAAAGAGGCGGCCCTCGCCGCGGTCGGGATCCAGGACTTCGAGTTCGAGACCCTGCACAGGCTCGTCTCCCGGTCCTCGCGCCAGGCCACCCCCTCGGAGCTGGCGGGCGAGCTGATGCTGTCGCCCGCGGGGATGACGGGCCGCATCGACACCCTGGAGAAGGCAGGGCTGGTGCGCCGCGTCCGCAGCGAGGAGGACAGGCGCAGGGTCGACGTGGAGCTCACGGACAAGGGCCACGAGCTATGGGCGGCGGCGATGGCCGTCAGGGCCACCGCCGAGGCGGAGATGCTGACGGTTTTGGCCCCCGAGGAGCGGGAGACGCTCGACGAGCTGCTCAAGCGGATGCTGATCAGCGTCGAGGCCAGAACCTGACGGCCTACGTGCCGTTCCTGCTGGCGACGATCGTCTGGACGGCATGCTCGAGGGCGTAGGCGGGGTCCGCGCCGCCCCCCTTGACCTGCTCGTCGGCGATCGCGACCGCGCGCAGCGCCGCGGACAGGCCCTCAGGCCCCCACCCTCGGAGCTGCCGCTTGGCGTTGTTGATCTGCCAGGGTGCCATGCCGAGCTGTGCGGGCTGGACGTTGCGCCCTGCGCCGCCGACCTTGGCCAGCGACCGCAGGGACCGGGCCAGCGCGCTGACCAGCAGCACCGACGCCACCCCCGTGCTCAGCGCCCAGCGCAGCTGCTCCAGCGCGTCGGCCAGACGCCCCTCGACCGCGGCGTCGGCCACCGTGAACCCGCTGACCTCGGCCCTGCCCTTGTGGTAGCGGGAGACGGCGTCGAGGTCGATGCTCTTGCCCTCGGTGTCGAAGGCCAGCTGCCCGCAGGCCGCCGCCAGCTCGCGCAGGTCGTTGCCGACGGCGTCGAGGAGCGCCTGCGCCGCGTCGCCCGTGATGGTGCGGCCCGCCCGCCTGATCTCGCCCCTGATGAACTCGAGGCGCTCGGCGGGCTTGGTGAGCTTGGTGACGGTGACCACGTCGGCCCTGGTCTTCTTGATGCCGTCGATCAGCGCCTTGCCCTTGACGCCGCCCGGATGCACCAGCACGAGCACGGTGTCGTCAGCGGGGGCCTTCGCGTAGCCGACGACCTCGGCGATGACGTCCTTCGACAGGTCCTGCGCGGACCTGATCACCACCACGGACGTGTCGCCGAACAGCGAAGGCGAGGTCAGCCTGGTCAGCTCGCCGGTCTCGACCTTGGAACCGACCAGGTCGTGCACCTCCGCGCCCGCGTCGCGCGCCTTCGCGGCGGCCACGACCGCGCCGACCGCGCGCTCGGCGAGCAGCTCTTCGTCCCCGACGACCAACGTCACCATGCTTCACATTCTCCTGGCTCTCTCGTACCGCCGCCGCATCACGCTACTGCGGGTCCGCCCCGCCGGAGACC
Source organism: Nonomuraea roseola (assembly GCF_039535395.1). Lineage (NCBI taxonomy): Bacteria > Bacillati > Actinomycetota > Actinomycetes > Streptosporangiales > Streptosporangiaceae > Nonomuraea > Nonomuraea roseola. Next base: position 5,018,561 of record NZ_BAAAXC010000015.1, on the reverse strand, counting down.
CAGCCGCCTGTACTCCCCAGGCGTCATCCCGCACCACTGGCGGAAGGCCAGGTGGAATCCCACGCCGGAGCGGTAGCCGACGCGCTCGGCGATGCGCCCGTGCGCCAGCGTCGACTCCTTCAGCAGCCGCGCCGCCTCCTGCATCCTGCGCGCGGTCAGGTGCCGCATCGGCGCCTCCCCGACCAGCTCCCTGAAGCAGGCCGCGAAGGCCGACCGCGACAGCCCTGCCTCCTCCGCCAGCGACTCCAGCGTCCACTGCTCACCGAACCTCGTGTGGACGGCCAACAGCGCCCTGCTGATGCCGGGATGGCGCAGAGCCTGCAGCACTGGGGTGTCGAGATCGGCGAGCGCCACCCGCAACGCCAGCACGAAGACCAGCTCGAAAGCCCTCAACGCCACCAGCACCGCGCCGGGCTCACCACCCGCCCACTCCCCCGCCAGCCTGTCGAGCGTGCCCGACAGCAACGGCTGGCGCTCCAGCATCTCTCTGTCGAACACCAGTACCGGCGGCAGCGCCCTGTAGAGCGGGGCCGCGGCCGAGTCGTCGTAGTGCAGCCCACCGCAGAGCATCGTCGTGGCCGGGCCGGGGCCGGCGATCTCGACCGTGCGCACCGCCCCCGGCGACCGGTCCGGCAGCAGCGAGGCCAGCGGCACGGTGGGCCTGCCTGGGCTGTCGGCCAGGCGGTGCGCGGTGCCGTGCGGGAAGACGACCAGGTCGCCCGCGTTCAGCCGTACGGGCTCGGGCAGTTCGGGGAGCTCGACCGTGCACGCGCCCTCCTGCACGTAGTGGATCAGCGCGCAGTGCTCCCGCTCCCCCGCCACCCCCCACGGCGCCCGCGCCGACCATCGGCTGTGAAAGACGCCCTGCAGGCGCAGAGGGGCAAGCAGCTCGCTCAGCAGATCTTCCACGGACGATCCTTAAACTTCAGAAGACTCGGCTTTATGGATCGTAGCCGGTGGGTGGGGCAGGCTCGGTTGCCATGAACATCCTCGTCATCGGCGCCACCGGCGCACAGGGCGGCGCCGTGGCCAGGCGCCTGGTCGATTCGGGACACGCGGTGCGCGGCCTCACCCGCTCGGGCGCGGGACTTCCCCCCCGGCGTCACGCCCGTCACCGGGGATCTGGCCGACGCCTCCGCGGTGCGGGCCGCCTTCGACGGGGTGACGCACGCGAGCGTCGTGCTGCCCATGGTCTTCGAGCCCTCCGTCGTCGAGACCTACATCCGCAACATCGCCGAGGCGGCGGTCGCGGCGGGGGTGCGGCGCCTGGTCTACAACACGGCCAACCGCATGCCGTCGGTCCCGACCTCGGTGGCCGCCTTTGAGACGCGCCGCTTCGCGACGTCGGTCCTGGTGGAGAGCGGGGTGGAGACCGTGGCGGTCAGGCCGCCCCTCTACCTCGACAACCTGTGCGCGCCCTGGGTGGCGGGGCCGCTGGTGCACGAGGGGGTGCTGCGGTATCCGCTGCCGGCCGACGTGCCGGTGTCCTGGCTCAGCCACGCCGACCTCGCCACAGCCACCATCGCCGCCCTCACCGCCCCGACGGCGGACCTCGCCCCGGCTGAGGACCTCGACCCGACCGCGGACCTCAACCCGACTCCGGACCTCACCCCGACTGCGGATCTCGCCCCAGCCGCCGCACTCGCCCCGCCCAGCGCAGCCGCCGTCATCCCCACACTCGCCTCGCCCGCTGCCGATCTCACCGCAGCCGCCCTCCCACGCAGCGCGACCACCGCCGACTTCACCTCTGCGCCTTCCATCGCGTCCGTTGCCCCTGTCGATCCCGTCGCGCTCATCCCGCCGGTCGAGCAGGTCTCGCCGGTCGAGCAGGTCTCGCCGGTCGAGCAGGTCTCGCCGGTCGAGCAGGTCTCGCCGGTCGAGCAGGTCTCGCCGGTCGAGCAGGTCTCGCCGGTCGAGCAGGTCTCGCCGGTCGAGCGGGTCTCGCCGGTCGAGCGGGTCTCGCCGGCCTCGCCCGCTCGCGTGGGTGCGGGTGCGGGGTTCGCCGTCGACCTGGGCGGTGCGGACGTGGTGACGGGGACCGAGCTCGCCGCCGCCTTCTCCGCCGTCCTGGGCCGCCCCGTCCGTTACGTCGCCCAGGACCTCGACGAGTTCGAGGCAGGCCTGACCCACGCCCTCGGCGCCACCACCGCCGCGGGCGTCGTCTCGACGTACCGCTGGGTAGCCGAGCACGGCCACGACCTGTACGACCTCGACCCGGCCGCCCTCGAGAAGACCCTCGCGATCAGCCTGACCCCCCTGAGCACATGGATCGCCGCCCAGCCCTGGACGGAGCTCGCCCGATGACCACCCCCACCCCCGAATCCACACCCGCCCCCGTCCCCACGCCGACGCCCACTTCCACACCCAACCCCGCGCCCACCTCCCCGCCGACCTCCGCCACCACGCCCGACCACACACCCGCATCCACACCCAACCCCGCCCCCGCTTCCACACCCAACCCCGCTCCTGCCTCCGCACCCGCACCCAACCCCGCGCCGACCTCCGCCTCCGCGCCCAGCCCCACCCCGGTGTCCACGCCGCCGGACTCCCCACCCGATCTCACGCTCGCCGACGCGGACGCCTGCCGGGCGGAGATCGTCCGGCACCACCGGGTCATCGAAGACTGGCTCACCGGACGCGCCGCGCGCGCCGACCTCCCCGCCTTCGCCGACGCGCACACGCCCGCCTTCACCCTCATCACCCCGGACGGCGAAGCGCTGCCGTTGCCGCGCGTGCTGACCATGATCGAGCCCGCGTACGGCGCCGCCCCCACCCTCACGATCGCCATCCGCGACGTGAAGGTCGTCGTTTCGGCGGAGTCGTTCCTGGTCGCCACCTACGAGGAACACCACGGAGGCCAGAATCCCAGCGTCCGGCGCGCCACAGTGGTCCTCGTCAGGGACGCCACCGCCCCCCACGGCCTGCGCTGGACCCACCTCCACGAAACCTGGACCAACGTTTGATCGGAGCAGCCACCCGCCTGAGCCAGAGCAGCGGCCACCGACCACCGACCCCTGCACGAGGGCAGCCGCAGCCCACCGCGCGACGGCCGCATCTGGAGCCAGTCCTCACCCGCCGCATCAGGCATCCAACAGACACTCGCTCAACCATCCCTGCGCATCCCCTCGGCCCATGCGCACCCTGGTCTTTCGACGCCCCCCGCCCGGCCGACCTGGTGTCCGAACGCCCGAACCAGGCAGGGAGCGAGGCTCACTCGTCGGACCGTCCCCTCGACACCACCGCCAGCCGTCCCGACTGGTCGATCACCGCCAGCGCGCCCGACTCGTCCGTGCGGTAGACGCGCATCCCCAGCCTGTGCAGCATCCCCAGCGTCGGCGGCGCGGGATGCCCGTACCCGTTGTCCGCCCCCACGCTGATCAACGCCGCCCTCGCCCCCGTCGCCGCCAGGAAGCGCGCGTCCTGCCGAGCCGATCCGTGATGGGGAACCTTCAGGAGATCGGCGGGCGGAAGCCCCGCGCGGAGAAGCTCGGCCTGCGCCTCCGTCTCGACATCGCCGCTGAGCAGGATCGAGCCCGCCGCCCAGCGCACCAGCATGACCACGCTCTCGTTGTTGATCATGCTTCCCTCCCCTGACCCGCCCGGCACGGCACCGGCCGCAGGCCCCACGACGATCAGTTCCGACGGGCCGAAGCGCCAGCGCGCGCCAGGGGACGCCACCCACTCGGCGATCCCCTTCCGGCCCAGCGCGGCCGAGATGCGGGCGGACTCGTGCGCCGGAGCCCTCCCCGGGCTGACGATCACCGCGCCGACGCGGCGCCCTGATCGGAAGATCCCGTCCAGCCCGCCCACGTGATCGCGGTGCGGGTGGGTGAGGATGACGAGCGGGACCTCGTGGACGCCGAGGTCGCGCAGGCAACGGTCCGCCAGCGTGGGATCGGGTCCGGTGTCCACGACGACCGCCCGCCCAGGGCCCGCCGCGATCGCGAGGGCGTCGCCCTGCCCCACATCGCACGCGACGAGGAGCCAGCGCGCGGGAGGCCAGGGGGCGATCACGGGCCCTGCGACCAGGACGGCCGCGAGGCCTGCCGTACCCATGGTCAGGACGATCACGCGGGCGTCCGCGCGGCGCAGCAGCGGCACCGCCACCGCGACGGCCGCCGCGAGCAGGAGCAGTCCGGTGAGCCCTCCGGGCCAGGGGAGCCCGGCCAGCGGCACGCGGGCGGCGTGCTCGGCCACGGTGATGATCCAGCCGACCGCGTAGCCCGCGGGCAGCACGAGCAGCCTGGCCACCTCGATGGACAACGGCGCCACCAGCGCTGCCGCGAACCCCAGCACCGTGGCCGGAGCGACGGCGGGTCCTGCGAGCAGGTTCGCGGGCACCGCGACCAGTTGCACCTGTCCCGCCATGAGCACGAGCACGGGCGTCACCGCCGCCTGCGCGGCAGCCGGTACGGCTATCGCCTCCGCGGCCCATCGCGGCATCCTGACCGCCATCCTGTCGCGCCAGCCCGGCGCCAGCAGCAGGATGCCGCCGGTGGCGCAGACCGACAGCGCGAAGCCGTACTCACGGGCCAGCCCTGGATCGAACAGCATGAGCAGCAGCACCGTCGCCGACAGCGCCGCGACCCCGTCCCTCGGACGCCCCGTGCCCAGCGCGATCGCCCCGACCAACCCCATGAGAAGGGCCCGCAGCACACTCGGCGACGGCCGCGCCACCACCGCGAAGGCCAGCATGGCGAGCGCCGCCAACCCGGCCCGTACGGCAAGCGGCAGCCCGGCCAACCGCGACAACGCCACCACCGCACCGGCCACGATCGCGAGGTTGGCCCCGCTGACGGCCGTCAGGTGGCTGAGTCCCGCCTCCTTGAAGTCGGCGCTGACCTCGGGATCCATGCGGGACACGTCGCCCACCACGAGCCCCGGCAGCAGGCCACGCTGGTCGGGAGGCAACCCGTCCGTCGCCGCGCGCAGCCCGGCCCGCAGCAGGCCCGCCACGCTCTGCAGCCCTGAGGGCTCCGACAGCACCGTCGGCGGGCCGCGCACGAGCAGCACCGCGCCGACGAGCTCGCCGGGCTCCGCGCCGCCCAGCCTGCCCGCCACCCGCAGGCGCTGGCTGGGCAGGAGCGAACGCCACCTGCTGCCCGATCCGAAGACCACGACAGGGGTGTGTACGGCGAGCCGTCCCGTGGGGGTGTCCAGCGACTCCAACGTGGCCTCGACGACCACGCTCTCGCCCCTGAAGGCCGCTTGGGCCTGCCGTACCTTGGGGTCGCCCGTGAGGACGAGCTCCGCGTGCACGACCGCCCCTCTGGCGGCCAGCACGGCGACGGGGCCCGTGGCGACGGCGTGCACACGGAAGGCGACACCGGCCGAGGTGGCCGCCATGCACCCGAGCACTGCGACGGCGACATTCACCCACACACCGGTTCTCCGGACGGACGGGCGCGAGCCAGCCGACCCGTTCGCCGCACCGGACGCTGCCCCGCGCCGGATCGCCTCGCGGGACGGTCCTGGTCTCCTCCTGCGGAAGACGAAGAGGGCGAGCTTCGCTCCCACCGGCACCGATGTCCGTCCGGACCGACCGGCGCGCCGATGACGCGCCGCGAAAGGGACCCCGGCCGCGCCCAGTGCCGACACCGCCGCGCACGCAGCGCCGATCGGGGCAGGACAGCCGAGGAGGATGAGCGCTGTGACCCATGACGCGAGTGCCGGCAGCACCAGGACCAGCGTGTACGCCGACCACCGGTCCTCGGCATCACCCGGTGATGCGGGCACGCCCGGGTCTCGGCCCGCCTCCTCGCTTCGCGCCATGGTCAACACGACCCGCCGGTGACGTCCTGCGACCACGAGCCACCCGTCGGCCCGGCGACCACACCCCACCGACCCCCGGCAGCGGACGAAAGGGCCCGGCCGTGGACGCTGTGCGGCAGCAGACCTGCACCCCGCCTCTCTGGCGCCCCCAACCGAACCAGGACCACAGACGAAACGCCCCGGCCGCAGGCGGAGTCCGACAGCGGGCCTCCTGACAGCCCCTCTGGCACCCGAATTCGACCCAGGCCTCCACCCAGCCCCTCCGGCACGCCCAATCCACCCAGGCCTCCACCCGGCCCCTCCGGTGCGCCCAATCGACCCAGGACCACAGAGGACACGGCCAGGCCGCAGGCGGTGCGGAGCAACGGGCCTTCTGGCGGCCCGGCCATCACCCCCGCTCGGGCCAGGGCGACGGACGGAGATGTCCCGCCGCTGGAGGCGGTTCGCGGATGCGAGTGTTCCGGCGGTCTGGGGGACACACCCGGCCGGACTTCGGAGAAGGGCCGGGGTGTCCGATGGGGGGACGGGGTGGCGCTTCGCTCCCAGGCAAGCACTTCGCTCCCAAGCAAGCCGGTCAGACTCGGACCTTGTCCTTCAGCTCGGCGTACTTGCGATCACCGATCCCCGAGACCTCGCGCAGTTGCTCGACGCTTCGGAAGCCGCCGTGCGTGGTGCGGAACTCGGCGATGCGGGCCGCCAGCACCTCGCCGACCCCTGGTAATTCCTCCAGTTGCTCAGGGGTGGCGGTGTTGAGGTCGAGGACGGCCGGAGCGGCAGTGACCACGCCACCCTCGACGCCTCCTGCGGCGCCGGGGGCGGCGGGTGCACCGACGACGATCTGCTCGCCGTCGACCAGGCGTCTCGCGAGGTTGACGGAGCCCATGGGGGCGCCCGATCGGACCCCGCCTGCGGCCTTCACCGCGTCGGTGACCCTGGAGCCGCCAGGGAGGGTGTAGACACCCGGCCTGCGCACCTTGCCCGCCACGTGCACCATCACCTCGGGTGAGGCGGGGGTGGAGACGGACGTGACGATCGGCGGCGCCGCCGAGCCGCTGATCGGGCGGGGCGCGGCCAGAGGCTCTGGGGTGGGGCTGGAGCGCCAGACGTAGACGCCGCCGACGAGGGCCGCCACCACGCCCAGCACCAGCAGGACGCGCAGGCCAGGGCGTCCTGGGTCGAGGTTGGGCGCTTGGGCGGAGACGGCGGCGCGGAAGGCGGCGAAGGAGGTGGGGATGGGCGGGGAGAGCCTGGAGGGTCCGTCGTGCGGCGCGTCCTCGGTGGGCGATCGACGGGGCGACGGCTCAGCGCCGAAGTCAGCGCGGCCGGGGAAGCTGTCCGAGGCGGAATCCGCCGCTGCCCAGGAGATCGCCATCGCGTCCAGCCCCGGGCGTCCCGACGGGCGGCCTGGAGCGGCGTCCAGGTTCGGCCGCCCCAGCGCCGATTCCGAGGCGGCCTCTGACCACGGCGAGCCGTACGCCGACCTGGCCCCGTGCGGAGGAGAGATCGCCTCCGAGTCGAACCTGGAGCGACCCGAGATGTTCTCCACGACAACCGCAGGACGGATCGACGACGGCAGGTGATCCGAAGAGGCTGCTGGGTCGAAGGCGGCCCGATCCGATGAGGAGCGCCCAAAAGCGGTCTCCATGTGCATGTCAGATCGGCTTGAGGACGACGAGCCACCCGAAACCGTCCCCGCACCATCGCCAGGTCGACTCGATGACGACGAGCCACCCGAAGCCGTCTCCGCATGAAAGTCAGGTCCACCCGATGACGACGAGCCACCCGAAACCGCCCCCGCATGAAAGTCAGGCCGACCCGATGACGACGACTGGCCCGAGGAGGGACCGCCCGGAGAGGAACCGCCCGAAGAGAGGCCACCCGGAGAGAGGCGGCCCGGAGAGAGGCGGCCCGGAGAGAGGCGGCGAGCAGACGGGTTCGGCGGTGCGGAGCGCCCAGACGGGCCAGGGTTCGCTTCCACCCCTGAGGGCTCCCCCGGGGACCCCGGTGGGCCCGGACGCGGGAGAGGGGAGCTCACAGCGCGCCACAGCCGTCTCTCCGCCACCGCGCGCTCCACGTTCTCCTCAGCGTTCCGCACAGCCCGAGACCGTAGGCCATGCCCTCAAGGGGCGCAGCCGCCGAATCGGGTTCTGTGGACAGGCGGAACGCCCTGGGGACAACCGGTGTCAGCCGGCCGGCGACACCGTGATGCCGAGCGCCCCGGGCCCCACGTGCACGCCGATCACCGCCCCCACCTCGACCACGCTCAGCCGTACTAACTCGGGCAGTCTGCGGGTGAGACGTTCGGCCAGCGCCTCTGCTCTGCTCTGGGCCGACAGGTGCTGTACCGCCACCTCCACCGGCGCCGTGCCCGCCGCCGCCACCGCGAGGTCCTCCAGGCGCGACAGGGCGCGCGTGGCCGTCCGCACCTTCTCCAGCGGCACGATGCGCCCACTCTCGAGGTGGAGCAGCGGCTTGATCAGCAGCGCGGAGCCGACCAGCGACGCCGCTGCTCCGATGCGCCCGCCCTTGCGCAGGTACTCCAGGGTGTCGACGTAGAAGTAGGTCTGCGTGCGAGACGCGACGGCCCTGGCGATCGAGGCCACCTCGTGCATCGGCGACCCCGAGGCGGCGGCTCGTGCCGCCGCCAGGACGGGGAAGCCGAGGCCCATCGCGATCGACCTGCTGTCGACCACCTCGACGGGGACGGAGGCCGTCTCGGCTGCCAGGCGGGCTGCCTCCGCCGTGCCCGACAAATCACCCGAGAGATGAATGGAGACAATTCCTGAAATACCAGACAAGGAATCATAAATGTCAGAAAAGCGGGCGGGAGAGGGGCGGGACGTCGTTACCGGCGTCCATTCTCCGACCGCCGGAGAAACGCCCTCGTCGTACGGCCGACCACCCACGATCACCTGCAAAGGCACCACGGTCACCCCGGAAGGGACGGAAGGCAGGTAAGCGGTGGAATCAGTGACGATCGCGACCGGAGGTGACATGACCCCGAGAGTAGCTACTGGACGGGGGTGCCGCCTCGCCAGACCCTGCGCGGCTTCAGCCCGAAGGACCAGGCGAACGCGCCCTCGTGGTCGGCGTCCCACTGGACGATGTCGGCCAGCCGTCCCGGAGCGAGGACGCCGCGGTCGGGCGCGCCCAGCACGGTCGCGCCGCCGAGCGTGGCGGCCCTCAGGGCGTCGCCCACGCTCATCCCGAACGCCGCCACCGCCAGGCTGATGACCAGCGACATGGAGGTGATGCCGCAGTGGCCGGGGTTGTGGTCGCTGCCGAGGGCGATGGTGACGCCCTGGGAGATCATGCGGCGGACGGGCGGAAGGCTGCCGCGCTGCATCGCGGTGGCGGGGCAGAGCACGGCGGGCACGCCGTAGCGGGAAAGGACCGCGATGTCCTCGTCGGAGGTGTGGTGGAGCAGGTCGGCGGAGGCGCAGCCGAGCTCGGCGGCCAGCTGGACGGCGCCGCGGCGGCTGAAGGCGCCCGCGTGGACGCGCGGCAGGAGGCCGACGTTGCGCCCCGAGGCCAGCACCCAGCGGGATTCCTCGGTGGTGAAGTGACCCTCGTCGCAGTAGACGTCGACGCTGTCGGCCCCCGCGGCGGCCGCGTCGGCGCACCAGGCGCCCACGGCCTCGACGTAGTCGCGCTGACGGCCGAAGTACTCGGGAGGCACGACGTGAGCCGCGAGGAACGTGACGTGCACGCGCGGCATCATCGGCTCCTTCTCCAGCTCGCGCAGCAGCCGCACGTCGGCCAGCTCGCCGTCGCGGGTGAGGTGGTAGCCGGTCTTGGCCTCGACCGTGGTGGTGCCGCTGAGCAGCCAGGAGCGCAACCGCTCGCGCACGCCGTTGCAGAGGGTCCACGGGTCGGTGCCGCGGGTCACGGTGACGGTGGAGCCGATGCCGCCGCCCGCCGCGTTGATCGCCGAGGAGGAGGAGCCGCTGGAGCGCATGGCCATCTCGGCGTAGCGGTTGCCCGCGTAGACGGGGTGGGTGTGCGCGTCGATCAGGCCGGGGGTGACGAGCGCGCCGCTGAGGTTCTCGACCTGGTCGACGTCGACGATGTCGTCGACGACGCCGGGGACGCTCTGCGGGAGGTCGGCCGCGCGGCCCACCCAGGCGATGCGGTCGTTGTGCACGAGAAGGGCCGCGTTGCTGATGACGTCGTTTCCGGTCCACATGCGGCCGATGTTGGTGAGCAGCCGAACAGTCATCGCACCACCCCGCACGCAGGCAGCGGCAAGCGGGCGGGGGTTACCGCGCCCACTGAGTCCGCTCCGGGTCCGGCCGACATCGGGGGTCTCCTGCTCTCATCCGCAACGATCCTGCGGTGACCGATCGCCGGGCTCATGATCCGGCGATTTCAGTTCAGTTACGTTATTTCACAGGTCGGCTCGCTGTACAGGGTTATTCGGAAGAAAGCCCGCGCATCAGAACGACCCATGCGCCCCTTGTGGCAGGTCGGCCTCGCATTTCCGCTCTGGCCCCCGCATGCGACATCACTCGCAGCAGCCATCTCGATACCCGCGCCATTAGTGTCGTAAGGCTTGCCTTATCGTAGCAATCCCAGCGGAGATCGACCACTGTCGCGTTTATCCCCTAACGCGAAGTACGGCCCGCGCCGTGGGCGCGAGCCGTACGTTCACCAGTGTCGTCAGCCGACCCGCTCGACCGGCTTGCCCACCCGCTCCAGCTCGTGGAAGAGGCTGGGAAGCACGCGGGCGTGCAGCACGGTGCCGTCACCGCCGTGCTCGACCGAGATCACCTCGCCCTCCTTGTGGGCGCGGGAGATCAGGTCACCCCTGTCGTACGGCACCAGCATGAGGACCTCGTGGTCGAGCCTGGGCAGTTCCCGCTCGACCAGCTCGAGCAGCTCGTCGATGCCCGCGCCCGTACGGGCGGAGACGACGATGCTGTTGCGCTCTCGCCTGGCGATCCTGTCGAGGACCTCCTGCTCGGCCGCGTCGGCCTTGTTGATCACCACGATCTCGGGCACGTCGAGCGCGCCCTCGATGTCGGCGAACACCTCGCGGACCGCCGCGAGCTGGCCTTCGGGGTCGGGGTGGGAGCCGTCGACCACGTGCAGGATCAGGTCGGCGTCGGCCACCTCCTCCAGCGTGGAGCGGAACGCCTCGACCAGCTGGGTCGGCAGGTGCCTGACGAAGCCGACGGTGTCGGCGATCGTGAAGAGCCTGCCCTCGGGCGTGCGCGCCTTGCGCACGGTCGGGTCGAGGGTGGCGAACAGCGCGTCCTCGACCAGCACGCCCGCACCGGTGATGCGGTTGAGCAGCGAGGACTTGCCCGCGTTGGTGTAGCCGGCGATCGCGACCGCAGGGACCTCACGGCCCTGGCGGTGCGCCCGCATGGTCTCACGCGAGGTCGACATGCCGGAGATCTGACGGCGGAGCTTGGCCATGCGCTCGCGGATGCGGCGCCGGTCCAGCTCGATCTTGGTCTCACCGGGGCCGCGGCCGCCGATGCCCACGCCGCCGGCGGCACGACCACCGACCTGCCTGGACAGGTTGCCACCCCAGCCTCGCAGGCGCGGCAGCAGGTACTGCAGCTGCGCCAGCTCGACCTGGGCCTTGCCCTCGCGGCTCTTGGCGTGCTGGGCGAAGATGTCGAGGATCAGCGCCGTACGGTCAATGACCTTGACCTTGACGATCTCCTCGAGCTGCCGCAGCTGGCCAGGGCTCAGCTCTCCGTCGCAGATCACGGTGTCGGCGCCGGTCGACTCGACCACGTCACGCAGCTCGAGCGCCTTGCCCGAGCCGATGTAGGTGCCGGGGTCGGGCTTCTGCCGCCGCTGGATCAGGCCGTCGAGCACCTGGGAGCCGGCCGTTTCGGCCAGCAACTTGAGTTCTAGAAGGGAGTTGTCGGCGTCGTCGGCCGTGCCGGAGGTCCAGACACCGACCAGGACGACCCGCTCCAGCCTCAGCTGGCGGTATTCGACCTCGGTGACATCCTGGAGCTCGGTGGAGAGCCCCGCCACACGCCGGAGCGCCTGGCGCTCTTCAAGGTCGAACTCGCCTACTTCGAAGTCGTTTTGCATTCGTGTCATCTCTAATGGGCAACGTCTGGACGTACCAGAATCATCCCCGAACTGCGCCCATCCAGTCACCTGGTTAAACAGGCAGTACCTTCACATCGCCCGCGCCCGAGGAAATCACGACCTTTCGCGGCGAGGCGGCGTCGTCGGTGACCTTCACGTCGGAGCTGCCAGCGCCGGTGTCGGCGGTGACGTCGTAGGCGCCCTGCGGGAGATAGAGGGTCGAGGTGCCCGCGCCGGTCTCGAGCTCGACCTTGTCGGGGGAGCTCTCGTACTTCAGCTTGATGTCGCCCGCGCCGGTCTCGGCGAACAGGCGCTTGCCCGTCAGCCCGTTGGCGTCGATGTCGCCCGCGCCCGTGGTCACCTCGATCTCGCCCGACAGCGAGCGCAGCGTGATGTCACCCGCCCCGCTGTCGGTCTTCACGATCACGCCCTTGGGCACCTCGATCGTGTAGTCGATCCAGCAGGAGTTCCAGCCCTTCTTGCAGTCGTAGGACAGCTCGAGGGTGTCGCCGTTCACCTCGTGAGAGGGCTTCGGCCGCTCGTTGCGCCAGTGCATGTTCTCGGTGACCTTGATGCCGGTCCTGTCGGAGCCGTTCACCACGATGGCGCCCTCGTCGCCCTTGACGGTCAGCCTGACGACGTCGTCCTTCACCTCGTAGGAGACCGTCTTCTCCTCCGTGGGCCCGCCGATGCCCGCCAGTCCGCATCCGGTCAGCAACGTCGCGGAGGCCAGGAGTCCCGCTGCGGCGATCACGCCCTTCTTGTTCATGGGGCAATTCTCCCCTTCGGCTGGAGAGGAGGGCATCGGGGATCACCCCTACCTTGTCCCCGACCGACCCTGTGAAGTAGCGTCACTTCCATAATTCAGAAGTAGTTTTCCACTATGCGGAAAGAGGCTCCGATGGAGATCACCGGCCCGATGCTCGAGCGGTTCGAGGAGATCCTCACGCCGGAGGCGCTCGCCTTCGTGGCAGGGCTCCACAGGAAGTTCGACGCCCGAAGGCTGGAGCTGCTGGAGGCCAGGCAGGCGAGGCAGGCCGAGCTCTCGGCGGGCGGCACGCTCGACTTCCTGCCCGAGACGAAGGCGGTCCGCGAGGGCGAGTGGCGGGTGGCGCCGCCCGCGCCGGGCCTGGAGGACCGCAGGGTCGAGATCACCGGGCCGGTCGACCGCAAGATGACGATCAACGCCCTCAACTCCGGCGCCAAGGTGTGGCTGGCCGACTTCGAGGACGCCAACTCCCCGCTCTGGGAGAACTGCGTCAGCGGCCAGCTCAACCTTCGCGAGGCGCTGGACCGTGCGATCGACTTCGAGACCGGCGGCAAGAGCTACACCCTGAAGCCCGACGCCGAACTGGCCACCATCGTGGTCAGGCCGCGCGGCTGGCACCTGAACGAGAAGCACGCGCTGGTCGACGGCCGGCAGGTCTCAGCCTCGCTGTTCGACTTCGGCCTCTACTTCTTCCACTGCGCGGCCAGGCAGATCGCCAAGGGCAAGGGCCCCTACTTCTACCTGCCGAAGATGGAGTCGCACCTGGAGGCCCGCCTCTGGAACGACGTCTTCGTCCACGCCCAGGAGGCGCTCGGCATCGACCACGGCACGATCAGGGCCACCGTCCTGATCGAGACCTACCCCGCGGCCTTCGAGATGGAGGAGATCCTCTACGAGCTGCGCGACCACTCGGCGGGGCTCAACGCGGGACGCTGGGACTACCTCTTCAGCGTCATCAAGAAGTTCCGCACGCGGGGCAGGGAGTTCCTGCTGCCCGAGCGCAACGCGGTGACGATGACCGCTCCCTTCATGCGCGCCTACACCGAGCTGCTCGTGCGCAGCTGCCACAAGCGCGGCGCCCACGCGATCGGCGGCATGGCCGCCTTCATCCCCTCGCGCAGAGACCCCGAGGTCAACGCGGTGGCGCTGGAGAAGGTCCGCGCGGACAAGACCCGCGAGTCGGGCGACGGCTTCGACGGCTCCTGGGTCGCCCACCCCGACCTGGTGCCGATCTGCGGCGAGGTCTTCACCTCCGTGCTCGGCGAGCGCCCCAACCAGCTCGACCGCCTGCGCGAGGACGTCGACGTCTCGGCCGCCGACCTGCTCGCCGTCTCCGCCACCCCTGGCGACATCACCGAGAACGGCCTGCGCAACAACGTCGACGTCGCGCTGCGCTACCTCGCCGCCTGGATGGGCGGGCTCGGCGCGGTCGCCATCCACAACCTCATGGAGGACGCGGCCACCGCCGAGATCTCCCGCTCCCAGATCTGGCAGTGGATCCACAACGGCATCGAGCTCGCCGACACCGGCGCGGTGGTGACCAAGGAGCTGGTCGAGCAGATCATCGCGGAGGAGCTTGCCAGGATCGCCGCCGAGCCCGGCTACGACGAGGCCCTGTACGCCCAGGCCGAAGCGCTGTTCAAGGAGGTCGCGCTCGACGACGACTTCGCCGAGTTCCTCACCCTGCCCGCCTACGCCCGTATGCCGTAGTCTGCGAGTTTCCGAGGAGGTGGCGCGGTGCTGGCAGAGCTGATCGGCAGGCTCGGCGAGGTGCTGGAGCCTGAGGCGGTCATCACCGATCCCGTACGGCTGCGCACCTACGAGTGCGACGGCCTCACCTACCATCGCGCCACGCCGGGCGTCGCCGTCCTGCCGGAGAACGCCGAGCAGGTCGCGGGCGTGATCAGGCTGTGCAACGAGTACGGCGTGCCGTTCGTCGCCAGAGGCTCGGGCACCGGCCTCTCGGGCGGCGCGCTGCCCCGCACCGACGGCGTGCTGATCGTGACCTCGAGGATGCGCTCGATCGTGGAGATCGACCTGCCCAACCGCAGGGCCGTCGTCGAGCCCGGCGTGACGAACCTGGCGATCACCGAGGCGGTCCGCGACCAGGGCTACTACTACGCGCCCGACCCCTCCAGCCAGCAGGTCTGCTCGATCGGCGGCAACGTGGCGGAGAACTCCGGCGGCGCGCACTGCCTGAAGTACGGCTTCACCGTCAACCACGTCGAGGCGTGCGAGATCGTCACGCCCGACGGCGACATCGTCACCCTCGACCGCGCCGACCCGGGCTACGACCTGCTCGGCGCCTTCATCGGCTCGGAGGGGACACTCGGCGTCACGACCAAGGTCACCGTACGGCTCAGCCGCACTCCCGAGGCCGTGACCACCGTCCTGGCGGCCTTCGAGAACATCGAGCAGGGCGGTGAAGCGGTGTCGGCGATCATCGCGGCCGGCATCCTGCCCGCCGCGATCGAGATGATGGACGCGCTGGCGATCGCGGCCGCCGAGGCGGCCGTGGCCTGCCGCTATCCGGAGAACGCGGGCGCCGTGCTGATCGTCGAGCTCGACGGGCCTTCGGCCGAGGTCGAAAGGCAGTTCGCGCTGCTGAGCCAGATCTGCTCGAAGGCGTTCGAGCTGCGGGTGGCCGAGGATCCCGCCGAGCGGGCGGCGATCTGGAGGGGACGCAAGTCGGCGTTCGCGGCGGTCGGCCGCATCAGCCCCGCCTACATCGTGCAGGACGGCGTGGTGCCGCGCACCTCGCTCCCCGAGGTGCTGGCGGGGATCGACAGCCTGTCCCGCGAGCACGGCATCAAGGTCGCCAACGTCTTCCACGCGGGCGACGGGAACCTGCACCCGCTGGTGCTCTTCGACGACACCGAGCCTGGCGCGGGCGAGCGGGCCGAGATCGTCTCGGGCAGGATCCTCGACCTGTGCATCGAGCACGGCGGGTCGATCACCGGCGAGCACGGCGTGGGCGTCGACAAGGCCCGCTACATGCCCAGGATGTTCACCGACGCCGATCTCGACACCATGCAGCTCGTCAGGTGCGCCTTCGACCCGCGCGGGCTGTCCAACCCCGGCAAGATCTTCCCGACGCCTCGGCTGTGCGGGGAGGTGCCTGGCGTGCGCAAGGGCGTTCATCCGCTGGTCGAGTCGGGAAAGGCGGAGCAGTTTTGATGCCTTCGGGGGTCACCGTCAGGCAGGCGGGGCCCGAGGACGAGGTGGCGGGCGTGCTTCCCCGATGGGTGGCGCTGCCCGAGACCACCGAGGAGGTCGCCGCGATCATGTCGGCGGCGGCCGAGCACGACCTCGCCGTCGTCCCGGTCGGCGGGGGCTCCAAGCTGCACTGGGGGCCGCCGCCCGAGCGGTGCGACGTGCTGCTCGACACCTGCTGCCTCAACCAGGTCCTCGAGCACGCGGAGGGCGACCTGGTGGTGCGCGCGCAGGCGGGCGTCACCATGGAGGCGCTCGCGCGGACGCTCGCCGCGCGCGGGCAGGAGCTGGCGCTCGACGTCCCCGTGGAGGGCGCGACCGTCGGCGGCACACTCGCCACCGCGATCCCCGGCCCGCGCTCGTTCCGCTATGGCGGCGCCCGCGACCTGCTCATCGGCATCACGGTCGTCCTCGCCGACGGCACCGTCGCCCACTCGGGCGGCAAGGTGGTCAAGAACGTGGCGGGTTACGACCTCGGCAAACTCTTCACCGGCTCGTACGGCACGCTCGGCGTGATCACCGAGGCCACCTTCCGGCTGCACCCGCTCGCCTCCGAGCGCCGCTGGATCCAAGCCCACCTGCCCGTACGGCACGCCGACGAGAGCGCCACCCCCGGCACGGGGCCGGGTCCCGTCCAGGGATACGCCTCACCGAGCGCGCGGGGCGGGCCACCCCAACGGAAGGCCACCCTCGCCACCGTCCTGGCCACCTCCCAGGCCGAGCCCACCGCCGTCGAGGTCAACCGTGCGGGCGACGACGCGGCCTGCGAGCTGGCCGTCCTGGTGGAGGGGTCGGCCGCCGAGTCCCGCGCCGAGGCCGTCGCCGCCCTGATGCCGGGCGCGACGGTCGGCGCCGAGCCACCCTCGTGGTGGGGCGCGCTTCCCGACGGGGACGTGCTCATGGAGCTGCGCTTCCCCTCTTCGCGGGGCGAGGCCGTGCTGGAGGCGGTCCACGGGCTCGGCGCGACGGTCAGGGGCTCCCTCGCCTCGGGCGTCCTCTGGCTGGCCCTCTCCCCTTCGGAGAGCTCTTCAGGGAGCGCTTCCCAGGAGTCTTCCGAGAGGTCATCCGAGTCTTCCGCGTCTTCTGCAAAGCTCGGTCCCGAAGGGCTCGCCGGGCTCGTGGCGGGGCTTCGGGCGCGGTTGGCGGAGGTGGGCGGGCGCGTGAGCGTGCTGGCTTCGCCGTACGCGGAGGGTCTCGACAGGTGGGGCGAGATCAGCGCGCTGCCGCTGATGCGGCGCGTGAAGGAACGCTTCGATCCCGGGCGCAGGATGTCCCCCGGCAGGTACGTGGGAGGGATCTGACCGCGATGGACCCCGAGCTGATCAAGGACTGCGTGCACTGCGGGTTCTGCCTGCCCTCGTGCCCGACCTACGTCCTGTGGGGCGAGGAGATGGACTCGCCGCGCGGCCGCATCCACCTGATGAGCCAGCACGTCGAGGGCACCCCGATCACCCCGGAGATGGCCGGCCACTTCGACGCGTGTCTCGGCTGCATGGCGTGCGTGACCGCCTGCCCCTCGGGCGTGCAGTACGACAGGTTGATCGAGCAGACCCGCGCCGAGGTGGAGCGGGAGCACGTCCGCGAGCCGAGGGAGCGGGCGGTGCGCGGGCTGGTGTTCGGGCTCTTCCCGTACCCGCGCAGGCTGCGCGCGCTGCGGCCGACGCTCGGGCTGGCCAGGCGGCTCCAGCCGCTGCTCGAACGGGCGCACCCGAGCCTGGGCGCGATGATCGCGCTCGCCCCGACCCCGGGGAGGCGGCAGCGGCTGCCGGGACGGGTCAGGGCGGTCGGCGAGCGCAGAGCGGTGGTCGGGATGCTCACCGGGTGCGTGCAGAACGAGTTCTTCCCCCAGGTCAACGCGGCCACGGCGCGGGTGCTGGCGATGGAGGGCTGCGAGGTCGTCATCCCGCCGCACCAGGGGTGCTGCGGGGCGCTGAGCGTGCACTCGGGGCGGGACGACCAGGCCAGAAGGTTCGCCAAGCGGACGATCAGGACGTTCGAGCGCGCGGGGGTCGACACGGTCGTGGTGAACGCGGCGGGGTGCGGCTCCTCGATGAAGGAGTACGCCGAGCTGCTCGCCGACTCGCCCGAGTGGGCGGGAAGGGCCCGCGCGCTCAGGACCGTGGATCTGGCCGAGTGGCTGGCCGAGCTGGGCCCGGTGGCCGAGCGGCATCCGCTGCCGGTCACGGTCGCCTATCACGACGCCTGCCACCTCGCGCACGCCCAGGGGATCAGGGCGCAACCCCGTGAGCTGTTGCGCGGCATTCCCGGGCTGTCGCTGCGGGACATCCCCGAGTCGGACCTGTGCTGCGGGTCGGCGGGCACCTACAACATCTTCGAGCCTTCGGCCGCCCGTGACCTGGGTGACCGCAAGGCGGAGCGGGTGCGCTCGACGGGCGCGCAGCTGCTGGTGTCGGCCAACCCCGGTTGCACGATGCAGATCGCGGCGGCGATGCGGCGGCCGGGCGGGGAGATCAGGGTGGCGCACACGGCCGAGGTCCTGGACGCCTCCCTGCGCGGGGTCAGCCCTTCGTTCCTGGACGCCGCCGGCGGGAAGTCCCGCTCGTGAACCCACAGACCGGGGACGCCGAGCCCCTGACGATGGTCGGGGCCGGCGCCGGGCTCGAGGCTGGGGCCGGGTCCGAGGCTGGGGCCGGGTCCGAGGCTGGGGCCGGGTCCGAGGCAGAGACCGGGTTCGTTGTGGGAGCCGGGTTCGTTGTGGGGGCGGGGAGGGTGGCGTGAGCGTGCAGTCGGTCGACAGGGCGCTGGACGTGCTGGAGGCGCTCGCGGCGCACGGCGGCGAGGCGGGCCTGTCGGAGATCGCGGCCCGCACCGGCCTGCCGTACGGGACGATTCACCGCCTGCTCCAGACGCTCCTGTCGCGCGGCTACGTCCGGCAGGAGTCGGACCGCCGCTACGCGCTCGGCGGTGCGCTCGTGAGGCTGGGCGGGGTCGCGGAGCGGATGGTCGGGGTGTGGGCGCGGCCGTACCTCACCAGGATGGTCGAGCTGTCGGGCGAGACGGCCAACCTCGCGGTGCTGGAGGGCGACTTCATCGTCTACGTCGCCCAGGTGCCCTCGCCGCGCAGGCTGCGGATGTTCGCCGAGGTGGGCAGGCGGGTGCTGCCCCACAGCACGGCCGTGGGCAAGGTGCTGCTCGCCGACAGGGCCGACGGCGAGTCGATGGCGCTGTTCGAGCGGACCGGCATGCCCCGCCGTACGGCCAACACGATCACCTCCCACGAGGCCATGCGGGAGGAGCTGGCCACGGTCAGGTCGAGGGGGTACGCCATGGACCTGGGCGAGGAGGAGCTGGGCGTGCACTGTCTCGCCGTCCCCGTGCGCGACGGGGCGAGGGTGGTGGCCGCCATGTCGGTCTCGGGCCCCGCCGAGCGCATCGACGCGCTCGACAGGGACGAACTGGCGGAGGGGATGCGCAAGATCGCCCTCGACTTCGGCCGCGAACTCGGCTCGGACGAGGCCCTCTGACCCCGAGGCAGCGGCTCAGCGTCTCGGGGTGATGTTGATGGTGCCGTTCTGGGGGACGGGGACCACGTCGACCTTGCCGTCCTGGATCGCCTTCCAGAGGATCGCGCCGTTCGGACCGAGCACCCGCACCAGGTCCTGGATGGATTCCAGCTCGGTCTTCACCTTGGCGTTGATCTGCTGCTGGGCCAGGTTCTGCTGTTTGGCGGCCTGCTCGGCGGCCAGCGCGTTGATCAGGCTCTCGGGCGGCTGCGGCTTCTGGATGGTCAGCACCACGTCACCGCAGTCGCCGACCCCCGCGTAGTTGGGCTGGCAGAAGTAGTCCGCGCCCGCCGTCTCCTTGATGAACTGCCTGGCCAGCTGGCCGACCCGCTGCTCCCACTGCTGTTTGACCGTGGGATCGTTGAACAACTTCTTCCACTCGAACTCCTGGGAGGCGGCGTCCATCGCCCGGTCGAGCGGCTGCTTGAAGTAGAAGTTGAGCATCTTGGTCCAGCCGCGGGAGTCGCCGTCCTCGAAGTAGGCGCCGAACTTGCGCCCGATCTTCTCGTGGAACTGCGTCAGCACCTTGCAGTCGGTGTTGAGCGTGAAGGTGGCCGACCCCGACACCTTCATCTCGACGTTGTCCCGCGAGACGATGCTGATGCCGCCCGACTCCGCGCTGTCACCGCCCGAGAAGTCGAAGGTCCGCTGGCCGAACGGGTAGTGGTAGTCGGTGTCGCCGGGCCCGAGCCAGGTGGCGCCGCTGGAGGGGTTGATGCATCGCTCGAACTTGATCGCTTCGAATGTGCCGCCCGCGTAGTGGAGCACCACCTCGTCGGGCTCGGTGCTGACCCGGGAGAAACTGGTCAGCACGGTGATCAGGCCGACGAGGACCGCCACCGCCGCCGCTATTAAGAGTCCTCTTCTCACGCGCCGAGATCATAGTCGCGCCATGGGCGACAGCTCGGTCCGGTCAGGTGATCGGGCGAGCGGGCGCTCGGGAGATCTCCCTGCGCACCGGCTACTACCGCCGGCCCTCGCGCGGGTAGCGTGCCAACCATGTGTAGAAGCATCAAGACGCTGCGCCCGCCGTACACCGAGGACGTCACCGAGGAGGACGTGCGCGCCGCGGCCCTGCAGTACGTCAGGAAGATCTCCGGGTTCCGCGCCCCCGCCGCGCACAACGCGGAGGCGTTCGACAGGGCCGTGGAGGCGATCACCATGGCCTCGGAGGAGCTGCTCGCCTCGCTGCAAGTCCGCGGAGCCCATTGACAGCCCTCTTGAGCGGGGGAATGGTCCTGATATGCCCCCCATCAGCGGCCTGTACCGCGGCCAGGACGGTGAATCCCAGCTCGACCTCAGGGTCGATGTCGACGGAAAGAGGCCCACAGGACGGCTCAGCGGCGACCTGTTCACCACGACGGGCTCGACCACCGCGTACCACGGCTCGTTCGTCGTTCACTCCACCACCAGGCAGGGTGATCGGGTCGAGGGCCAGGGCGCCTTCACCTTCGCCGCGCCCGACCGGCACGTGACCGTCACGATCACCGAGGACAGCGCCACCGCCACGGTCGCGGGACGCACCTACGGGCTGCACCGCGCCTCGCCGTACTTCAGGAGCGTGCTGCTGGAGCAGGACTCGGTGGCGGGCGCGGCGCCCTTCGTCTCTTACGACACGGGCGCGCTGCAGGGCCCGCCGGGACGGCGGACGCTGACGGTGGCCGAGGCGTACGCCGAGGCCGGAGTGGAGCTGCGGATCGCCGAGCCCGGCGTGATCCCGGTGGACGGCGCCGGCCAGGACCTCGCGTGGGACGACTCCGAGCTGCACAACGCGATGACGCAGCAGTTCGCCTCGTTCGGCGACCAGGCGGCCTGGCGGGTGTGGCTGCTGGTGGCCAGCAAGCACGTCGGCGGCTTCCGGGGCATCATGTTCGACTACAACGACGCCTGCCAGCGGCAGGGTGCCGCCGTCTTCTACGACGCGATCAAGGGCGAGTCGCCGCAGGCCCAGCGCGCCCAGTTGCGCACCTACGTGCACGAGCTCGGTCACGCCTTCAACCTGCTGCACTCGTGGCAGAAGAACCTGTCGCGCCCGCCGCAGCCCCTCGGCCCCCACGGCGGCTTCGGCGACCTGTCCTGGATGAACTACGTCCAGAACTACCAGCCGGGCGGGGAGCGCGCCTACTGGCAGGCCTTCCCCTTCCAGTTCACCGACCCCGAGCTGGTCCACCTGCGTCACGGCTTCTTCCGCGACGTCGTCATGGGCGCCAACGCCTTCGGCACAGGGGCGGCCGAGATCGACCCCTTCGAGCAACCGGTCTCCGACCAGTCGGGTCTGCTGCTCGAGGTGCGGGCCAAGGACTTCTTCGAGTACGGCGAGCCCGTCGTGGTCGAGCTCAAGCTGTCGCACTCGGGGGAGCCCAGGACCACCCACGGCCACCTGCACCCCGACACCGAGTTCACGCAGGTCTCCATCACCCAGCCGTCGGGCAGGACCGTCCTGTACCGGCCGATGATGCGGCACTGCGTGGACGACTCCCCCGAGATCAGGCTCGATCCCGGCAACCCCGCGATGTACCGCAGCGCGTACATCGGGCACGGGCGCGACGGGCACTACTTCCAGCAGCCGGGCGACTACCAGGTGCGCGGGCAGTACATCGGCGCCGACGGCTCCCGCATCGTCTCCGCGCCCTGCCTGGTGCGGGTCCGTCACCCGATCACCACCACCGACGCGCGGGTCGGCGAGCTGATGCTGGGCGAGGAGCAGGGCAAGCTGTTCTCCCTGCTCGGCTCCGACTCCCCTGCCCTGCGCTCGGGCAACGAGGCGCTGGAAGAGGTCATCGAGCGCTACGGCGAGCACCCGCTGGCCGTCTACGCGCGGATGGTGAAGGGGCTGAACGCCGAGCGCGAGTTCAAGGACCTGGGCGCGGACAAGAAGCTGCACGTGCGCCCGCCCGACACCGGCGAGAGCATCGAGCAGCTCGGCGCGGTGGCCAGGCAGGCGACTGTCGACAACATCACGCTGAACATGGTCATGCGCAGGCTGGCCAGGGCCGTGGCGAGGAGGGGCGACCTCGATCTGGCCCACGGGGTGCTGGACGACATGGTGTCGACGTTCGCGGCGAAGGGGATCAACGACATCGTGCTGGGGCGGATCAGGCAGCAGGCGGAGCTGACCAAGCGGGCGCTCAGCGCCGAGACGTCATGAGGGGACGGCCCTCGGCGTCGCAGCGGAGCACGACCTCGACCTCGGAGGTCTCCGACTCGAACTCGACCGTGACGTGGTCGTCGGGCTCGGTGTCCACGTCGTCGGTGGTGTAGCCCTGGGCGGGGCTCCACGACCGCAGCCGCACCAGCCCGCGGTCGCACGCGGCGACCACGGTGCCACCGGCGGTCCTGAACGCCCTCACCTGCCCTGCTCCTGGGCTCTCCTGACCCGGACCGGCGGGCGAGGGGCCGGGGCTGGCCGGGGACGAGCCGGTAGGCGAACCGGTGGGCTCGGGGCCGGGGTTCTCTGGGGCCGGACCGGTGGGCGGGGCGGAGGTGGCGGCGGAGAGGGCGGCGCGGACGTCGGCGTCCGACATCGTACGGCTCGCCGTCCCCGCCAGCGATGAGCCGAGCAGCCCCAGCACCGCCACGCCCGCCACGGTCGCGGTCAGCGCGGCGGCCGCCCAGGCCAGTACGAGTCGTCTCACCCGCTCACCCTCCCCCATCTCGGGATAAGGCGAGGTTAACGCCGGGATAAGCCTGATGTCGGAGCGGTCGGGCACGGTCTACGGTTGACGGATATGGCCGACATCCTGCTCATCGAGGACGACGTGACCATCCGCACCGCCCTCAGCCGTGGGCTGCGCGAGCTGGGCCACGCCGTCTCCTCCTCCCCCACCGCCCTCGACGGGCTGCGCCTGGCCGTACAGGACCGCCCCGACCTGATCGTGCTGGACCTCGGCCTGCCCGACCTCGACGGCGTCGACCTCCTGCGCATGCTGCGGGCCGTCAGCAAGGTCCCCGTCATCGTGGCCACCGCCCGCGACGGCGACGCCGAGATGGTGCCCGTGCTCGACGCGGGCGCCGACGACTACGTGGTCAAGCCGTACAGCTCCGCCCAGCTCGACGCCCGCATCCGGGCGGTGCTCAGGCGTGGGGGGCAGGTGAGGGAGCGGCAGGAGCTCGCCGTGGGCGCCCTGGTCCTCGACGCCAAGGCCAGGACGGCGGCGCTCGGCGGCGTCACGCTCGACCTCACCCCGCGCGA
Source organism: Nonomuraea roseola (assembly GCF_039535395.1). Classification (NCBI taxonomy): domain Bacteria; kingdom Bacillati; phylum Actinomycetota; class Actinomycetes; order Streptosporangiales; family Streptosporangiaceae; genus Nonomuraea; species Nonomuraea roseola. The sequence goes on along the minus strand of NZ_BAAAXC010000015.1, from coordinate 4,995,034 downwards.
GTTCGACGTGCTGCACTACCTGGCCGAGCGGCCGGGCGAGGTGGTGACCAAGCGCGAACTGCTGACCGAGGTGTGGCAGGTGCCGTACGGCGGGGCCGACAAGACCGTGGACGTCCACCTGTCGTGGCTGCGGCGCAAGCTCGGAGAGAGCGCCGCGAGCCCGCGCTACCTGCACACGGTGCGCGGCGTCGGCGTCAAGCTCGTGGACCCCTCGTGAGGAGATGGCTGGCGCTGCTCGCCGCCGCGATCACCTCGCTCGTGCTGATCGCGCTGCTGGTCCCGATGGCGCTGCTGATCCGCTCGGTGGCCGAGAACGGCGCCATGTCCCGCGCCACCGCCACCGCCGAGTCCGTCGCGGTCGCCGCGGGCTCCCCCGGGCTGGCGCTGACCGTCGAGCAGGCGCGCGGCGGCCCGTTCCCCGTGACCGTCTTCCTGCCGGACGGCGGCGTGCTGGGCGCCACGGCCGCCCGCGACGACGCCGTACGGCTGGCCGCCACGGGCCGCAGCGTCACCGCCCACGCGCCCGACGGCAGGGCGGTGCTCGCCTCCGCGCTCACCCCCGAGGGCACGGTCGTCGTCAGGGTGTTCGTGAGCGACGCCGAGCTGACCAGGGGCGTGCGCGAGGCCTGGCTGGGCCTGGCCGCGCTCGGCCTGGTGCTGGTCGCGCTCGGCATCGTGCTGGCCGACCGCCTGGCGCTGGCGATCACCCGTCCGATCGGCGCGATGGCGCAGGTCTCACACCGGCTGGCCGGGGGCGACCTGACGGCGAGGGCCGCGCTGGACGGTCCCCCGGAGGTGCGGTCGGTGGCGCTCGCGCTCAACCACCTGGCGGGACGCATCGACGACCTGTTGGCCGCCGAGCGGGAGTCGGTCGCCGACCTGTCCCACCGCCTGCGCACCCCGCTCACGGGGCTGCGCCTGGACGCGGAGTCGCTCGCCGACCCCGCCGAGGCGGCCAGGATCGCGGCGCGGATCGACGAGCTGCAGCGGGCGGTCACCAGGGTCATCACCGAGGCCAGGCAGCGCTCGAACGAGCAGTCCTGCGACGCGGCCGAGGTGGTGGCCGAGCGGGCCGCGTTCTGGTCGGTGCTGGCCGAGGACCAGGGGCGCGAGATGCGCCTGGACCTGGCGAAGGGCCCGCTGCCCGTGCGGGTGGGCGCGGCCGAGCTGGGCGCGTGCGTGGACGCGCTGCTCGGCAACGTCTTCGCGCACACCCCCGAGGGCGTGGCGCTCGCCGTACGGCTGACGCCCGGGGTGCGGCTCGTCGTCGCCGACGAGGGCCCTGGCTTCCCCCCTCAGGCCCTGGAGCGCGGGCGCAGCGGCGCGGGCTCCACCGGGCTCGGGCTCGACATCGCCCGCAGGACGGCCGAGTCGGCTGGCGGCTCCCTCGAGCTCTCGCCCGGCCCCGGCGCGACCGTCACCGTCACCCTTAGCCCGGCCTTAGCGCTCTCCTAGCGCGGCGCTATCTCCGCCGGGGCGAGTCTGTGTCCATGACGACAACACTGATCGCCGCAGCGCTTCTGTTCGCCACTCCCGTCCCCGTCACTCCTGCCCCAACCGTTTCCGTCCCTGCCGCCAGCGCGCCCCCCACCGCCGCGCCCGTCACCGAGGCGCAGGCGGTCGAGATCGCCAAGGCCCGTGTGCCCGGCGCGACCGTCGGGGACGTGGAGCGCGACGACGAGCAGGGCGAGCCCACCTGGGAGGTCGAGCTGACCAAGGGCGGGCAGGAGCACGAGGTCCACGTCTCGGAGCAGACCGGCAAGATCGTCAAGCACGACACCGACCAGGCCGACGCCCGTGACGACGCCGACGACCGTGACGACGCCCGTGACGAGACCGACGACCGTGACGGAACCGACGACCGTGAGACCGACGACCGTGACAATGCCGACACCCGTGACCAGACAGACGACCGTGACGGGGCCGACGACCGTGACGGGGCCGACGACTGAGTCAGCAGGAGGACAGGATCCCGTCCATCGCCGCCTTCTCCGCCGCGGTGACCCACAGCGCGTACTTCGTCTTCACCTTGACCTGCCTGGCGATGTAGGCGCACCTGTACGCCTTGCGCGGCGGCAGCCATGTCGCCGCGTCGGCGTCGCTCTTCTGGTTGTTGAGTGGGCCGTCCACGGCCAGCAGGTTCAGCGGGTCGTTGGCGAACTCTTTGCGCTTGTCCTTGCTCCACTGCTGGGCGCCCTTCTGCCAGGCGTCCGACAGCGGGATGAGGTGGTCGATCTGGACGGCCATGCTGGTGTCCTGGCCGCGCGTGAACTTGATGGTCTTGCCTGAGTACGGGTCGTCGAGGATCCCGGTCAGCACGATGCAGTCGTGCGTCCCCTTCTTGAACGTCTCCTCGCGCAGGTCCCGCTTGAGTATGTCGTTGCGCGTGTCGCATCCGTTGCGGTCGACGTCGGCCCAGGCGGGGCCGAACTTCTCGCGTTCGAAGCCGGTCTTCGGGGCACGGCCCTTGACGGCCAGCTTCTTCAGGTCGTCGCGCGCCTTGCCGATGTCGGCTGACGGCGGCTTGCCGGCGTCGGACTCGAGGTCGGCGGCCTGGGTGGGCCCGCATCCGGTCACCAGCGCCAGAGAGGCCAAACCCACCAAGAGTTTCCTATTCACGGTTAAAGTCTAGGCAATGGCACCAAGCACGCATTCAACTAGAGACAAAGCGAATGGCGTGGGCATGTGTCCCCGTGATGACCTGCCCAGACGGCACCTCGACGCCCGCCTCCTATCCCGCGGGGCGGACGGCAGCGGTCAGGTGGTGAGGAGACCGCCGTCGACGGGGAGGGTGACGCCGGTGATGTAGGACGAGGCGTCGCCGGCAAGGAAGATCGCGGCGGCCACCAGTTCAGCGGGGTCGCCCGCGCGGCGCATCGGCACGCGCGCCTCCAGCGTCGCCTCCAGGTATCCCGGCTGGTAGGTCTCGGTCATCTCCGAGTGGAAGAATCCGGGCTCCAGGCAGTTGACCCTGATGCCCTTGCGGCCCGTCCACTGCTGCGCCAGGTCTCTGGTCAGCCCGATCACGGCCGCCTTCGAGGCGCTGTAGGCGGCCTGCGGCAGCCCCGCCGTCGTCTCGCCGAGCACGCTGCCCACGTTGATGATCGACGACCCTGGCCGCATGACCCGCCCGCAGGCCTGGGCCATCCAGTAGGTGCCGTGCAGGTTGACGTCGACGACCTGCCTGAACTGCTCGGGCGTCTCCCGCGTGGCGGGCACCGCGGTGCCCACCCCCGCGTTGTTGACCAGCACGTCGACGGCCCCGAAGGCCGACATCGCGGCCTGGACCAGCGCGTCGCAGTCGGCGACGACGCTCACGTCCGTGGGGACGGCCACGCAGCGCCGTCCCGTCGCCTCCACCAGCTGCCGCGTCGACTCGAGCCGGTCCTTGCGACGGGCGCCGATCACGATGTCGGCGCCCGCCTCGGCCAGCCCTCGCGCGAAGGCCACCCCGAGCCCCGACGAGGCTCCGGTGACGATGGCGACCTTTCCCTGAAGGCTGAACCGTTCGAGCATCTAGAGACCGTACTCCTTGGTGATCCGCTCGTGCCGCTCGACCTCGACGTCGACCTCTCTTGCCAGGTCGAGCCAGGCCAGCGGGTGCACCCAGCGCTCGGTGGCGTCGTCGAGCAGCGCGTCGACCTCGACCGCCTCCACGTTCGGAGGGACCGCGACCCAGCCGAACACGCCGGGCAGCTGCTCGCCGGAGGTCGGGTGGGTGACGCGGTAGTTCTCGTCGCTGTAGACCCACATCGGCCAGCCGCGCTCGGCCATGACCTCGGTGAACTCGGCCCAGTCGGCCTCGCTCGGAGCGGCGCCGTCGAAGAAGTAGCTGGTGTAGCCGCCTGGACGCAGCATGCGCACGGCCGCGAACGGCGGCACGAAGTTCTGCTGCTCCTCGGGGTCGTCGGGGATGGGCTCGAGCAGCTGCGGGTCGAAGACGACAAGGTCGCCCGCGTTGTACTCCATGCCGCGCGGCTGCGGCAGCGCCAGCCTGGCCGTGGCCGGGCCCGTGCGGATGGACAGCACCTGACGCTGGCCGCCGTCGGGCGCGGGCAGGATGATCCTGACCAGGCCCAGCTCCTCCTCGATCGGCCCCTCGGACGACTTGATCGGCATGCCGACCCGCTTGGCGCCGATGCGGACGGTCTCCCAGTCCTCGGCGGAGGTCGCCATGACGATCATGCGCCAGACGTCCTCGTCGGTCATGTCGTCGCTGTCGAGGGCCTCGCGCAGCGCCAGAGCGCCCTTGGCGTCCTGGTCGAGCTGCTGGGCGGCGCTCGCGAACGCGCGCCTGGCCTCGATGCCGGCGCCCGCCTCCATGGCCTGCTCGGCCTCGGAGGCCGCCTGCTCCCATCGCTCGCGGGCGATGTGGAGCCTGGCCAGCGCGAGGTGCTTGCCCGCGGGCGGCAGCAGCTCGGCCATCTGCTCGAGGCGCTCGTCCTGGCGGGCCTCGACGAGCAGGTTGGTCAGGAAGTCGAGGTCCTGGGCGTCGGCGGTGGCGATCTGGCCGGTGTCGACGAGCATCTTCCAGTAGATGTCGGCGCCGGTGACCGGGTAGCCGAGGAAGCCGAGCGTGGTGGTGTGGCGGCGGGTGGCCTCGATGTCCTTGCCCGACAGCGGGGCCAGCCAGCCGACCCACTCCTCGGGGTTGGCGTTGATGCCGTCGGCGGCGTCGAAGTAGGCGACGCGCTCCTCCAGCGGGCTGGTGGCCTCGGGAGCCGTGGTCGCCGCGGCGGCCGCGCGCAGGGCCGCGACCCGCTCGGCCACGCCCTCGGCCGAACGCAGCTCCGCGGAGCCCTGCTCGGCCAGGTCGGCGAGAAGCTCGGCCTGCCACACACCCTGACGCGCGACCGCGAGCTCGCCGGCGATCAGCGCGAGCTCGACGCGGGCGCGGTAGCCGCCCATCATGCCGAAGTAGTCGATCCACTGGCGCAGGACCCTGCCCAGCTGCCAGGTGTTGGTGATCTGCGCGGAGCCCGCCAGCTTGTTGACGGCCTGGGCCCACTCCACGAAGTCGCGCGGGTGGTCGCCGACGACGTCGAGGTCGGGCAGCGCGTCGACGGCCTCGGCCGTGCGCTCGAGGGTGGCGAGGATGAGCGAGCGGCGCACGCCCTCGCGGTGGGGCTTGGCGACCGGGTCGTCAGGCTTGAAGTCGGCGGCGGCCTGGATGGCGGCCAGTGCGTCGTCGGCGCGGCCGAGGGCCAGCAGCGCGCGTGAGCTCTCGGCGCCCAGCTCCCAGCTCGCCGCGCGGCCGACCGCGCCCAGGCGCTGGATCGCGGTCTCGGCGTAGGAGACGGCCTCGTCCGCGCGGCCCGCGTCGGTGAGCGCGGAGACATACTGGGTCACCAGGCCCGCGTAGGCGGCGTCGGTCGGCTCGAGCGCCTCGATGGCGGGGCCGAGCAGGGCCAGGCGGTCGGCGGCGTAGCCGGGACCGTCGGCGTTGGCCTGCGCGACGGCGAGCGCCTCGACGGCCGCGGGGACCGAGGGGCACTCGCGCACGTCTTCGCGCTGGGCGAACGCCACGAGGCTCTCGGCGTCGCCGATGGCGACGGCGCCCTGCGCCCTGTCGCCGACGCGGCCGATGAGGTGCCAGTAGCGGGCGTAGAACTCAAGCCAGGGCAGGTCGACGCTCTCGGCCTGCTGTGCGATCGCCGGGGCCATCACGTCGAGCTGCGGGTATCGCCCCTCGTAAGCCTGTGCGGGCAGATCACCCAGCGCCATGGCGAACCCGGCGTTACCTGCCTCAGAAAGCTGCTGCTGGGTTTCGCCGACCCAGGCCCAGATGTCCACGTCCATGGGCAGTCAGTCTGCCAGGTCAATGGACATGCCCCAAACGCATCAAGGTGACGACCTCGTCGCGTTCCGCCTCGGTCAGGACGGAGAAGGCGGGTGCCATCAGCTCGTCCGTCAGATCCTCGGCCTCCCGCCTGCGCGCGATCGTCTCCTCGTCGAGCGCGGGGTAGGGCTCGGGCCAGGTGAAGAAGCGCGCCATGCTCTCGCCGGAGGAGATGCCGAGCGGCGTGCCCTCGTGGTCGGCGGCCAGGGTCGCCATCAGCGGGTCGAGCCCCTTGGCGAGGACGGCAACGGCGTGCAGGCCGCCGCGCAGCTCCCTCACGACGTGCATGAGCTGGGTGGCCCTGGCGATGGGCTCGTCCGGCAGCGGCACCGCCCTCCAGCCCGCGAACAGCGGCGCTCCCAGGACCGACGCGGCGCCCGCCACCTTCTCCAGCAGCTCGGCCAGGCGGCCGCAGGCCTCGGCTTCGCTCAGCCTGCGCCTGCCCCATGCGTGACACGCCCCGGCGTAGAGCGCGACCGCCTCCTCGACGGGCAGCTTCCTGCCGCCCTCCCAGCTCTCGCGCACGTGGGCGGCGGGGAAGAAGACGGCGACCGAGGTGACGACGTCGGCGTCCACCTCGCCGAGGACGCCGCACCTGCCGCGGAAGTACAGCTCTCGCGGACCGAGCCCGGTTCGCGCGCAGAGCTCCTTGGCCTCCCTGGAGACCATGAAGCCGCCGCCCAGCCTGCCGATCGTGCCCTTGACCGCCGCCGCCGTGTGCTTGGAGTCGACCATGCGGCCAGCATCGCTCAGCAGAACATCATTCTGCAAGAGTCGTCAGAGGCTCAGTTCGCCCGAGGCGATGATCACCGCGGGTCCCGCGAGGTAGCTCGTCTCCTCCTCCAGCGTGACCGTCAGGTGGCCGCCCGGCACGTCGATGTTCCATGTGCCGGTGCTCTCGCCCGCCAGGTGCGCGGCGGCCACGGCGGTGGCGACGGCTCCCGTGCCGCACGAGCGGGTCTCTCCCGAGCCGCGCTCGAACACGCGCATCACGGCCCTGCGCTGCCCGACCGGGTTGAACAGCTCGATGTTCACCCCCGTGGGGAAGACTCCCGGGTCGAAGCCGGGCTGGTGGCCGAGGTCGAGCTGGACGACCGGCTCGCCGATGGCGCAGGCCAGGTGCGGGTTTCCCATGTCGATGTGCAGCCCGGTGAACTCGTGGCCGCTGACGGTGGTGACGCTCTCACCGAGCACGACGGGCTTGCCCATGTCGACGCGCACGTCACCGTCGGCCTCGATGCGGACCAGCTTGAGCCCTCCCCTGGTGGCGACGGCGAACTCGCCCGGCGAGGCCAGGCCTGCGGAGACCAGGTAGCGGGCGAAGACCCGCACGCCGTTGCCGCACATCTCGACGACGCTGCCGTCGGCGTTGCGGTAGTCCATGAACCACTCGGCGCTGTCGGCCTGGTCGGCCACCTCGTGGCTGGCCTTGGTGCGCATCACGTGGAGCACGCCGTCGGCGCCGATGCCGGTCCTGCGGTCGCAGATCGCGGCCACCGTGGCGGGGGGCAGGTCGAGCGCTCCGTCAGGGTCGGGAAGGATGACGAAGTCGTTCTCGGTGCCGTGCCCTTTGAGAAATCTCATGCCACAACCCTATCGAGGGCCTGCTGGAGCAGGTCCCCCGCGTCGAAGGGCAGCCAGAGCACCCTGGGGTCGCGGCGGAACCACGACTCCTGCCGCCTGGCGAACCTGCGCGTGGCCCTGACGGTCTCCTCGAAGGCCTGGTCCTCGCTCCACTCCCCTTGGAGGAAGCGCAGCGCCTGCGCGTAGCCGAGGGCCCTGCCTGCCGTACGGCCGTGCGCCAGGCCGAGCGGGAGCAGCCCGCGCACCTCGTCGACCAGGCCCGCCTCCCACATGCGCCGGACCCGCAGCTCGATGCGCTCGTCGAGGACCGGCCTCGGCACCTCCACGCCGATCTGAACGCTGGGATACAGGGCGTCGTAGGAGGGCATGCTCGCCGAGAAGGGCCGCCCCGTCAGCTCGATGACCTCGAGGGCGCGCACGATCCTGCGCCCGTTGCTGGGCAGGATCGCCTCCGCGGCCTTCGGGTCGAGCGCTCTCAACCGCTCGTACAGCGCCCCCGACCCCACCCCGGCCAGCTCGTCCTCGAGCCTGGCCCTGATCGAAGGATCGGTGCCGGGAAAGTCGAGGTCGTCGAGTGCCGCGCGGACGTAGAGGCCGGAGCCGCCCACGAGGATCGGCACCTCGATGGCGTCCATGAGCGGCCTGACCAGACGCTGGTACTCCGCCACGCTCGCCGTGACCGTCACGTCCCAGATGTCCAGGAGGTGGTGCGGGACCCCTCTGCGCTCTTCCTGGGTGAGTTTGGCGGTACCGATGTCCATTCCTCGGTAAAGCTGCATGGAGTCGGTATTGATGCATTCCCCACCCAGCCGGAGTGCCAGATCCACGGCGAGATCGGACTTTCCGGCCGCGGTCGGTCCGACGACGGCGATGACTGGCTGCTTGCCCACACGGATAAGTGTGTCAACCCTCGGGGTATGACTCGTCCCAGTGCATCGACACAAATCGGGGGATTGTCATGTCGATCTTTGACAAGGTCAAGGAGATGCTGGGCGGCGAGGAGAAGTCGCGCAACGTTCCCGAGCAGGCGACGAACGCCGAAGGAACACCCGCGCAGGGGAAGGACTCCTCTGGCGACCCGCTCGACGGCCTGAAGGACACGGCCGAGGACGCGGCGAACAGCCACATCGACAAGGCCGCAGGAGCTGCGGACTCGGCCACGGGGGGCAAGTACACCGACCACATCGACACCGGCGCCGACAAGGCGAGGGACGCCGCCGACCGGATCGACGGCCAGCAGGGCTGATGACGGGACCGGGGCCGCCGCGCCCGGCGGTCCCGGTGATCGTCAGAGGTCGAGCAGCGTCGGCTGCAGGTAGCCCTCGTGGGTGAGCAGCCAGCGCTTGGTCTCCACGCCCTCGCCGCCGCTGAACCCGCCGAGCCCGTTGCCCGCCACCACGCGGTGGCAGGGCACCACGATCGGGATGGGGTTGGCGCCCATGATCGAGCCGATGCCTCGGGCGGGGACACTCGAATGCGCCCGCCGCGCCAGCTCGCCGTAGGTCACGACCGTGCCGAAGGGCACCCGGTGCAGCGCCTGGAGCACCTGGCGCGGGGTGGGCGAGACGAACCGCCAGTCGATGGGCGTCTCGAAGGCGCGAAGCCGACCGGCGAAGTAATCGGTCAGCTCCGCCACGGCGCCGGCCGTACGGCCGGGATCGTCGACTTCGACCAGGTCCTTCAGCCGCGGTCTGGAACCCCAGCCTGAGGCGACGAGGCCCTCCTCTGTGACGGCCAGCACGAAGCGACCGACCGGCGTCGGCAGTTCGGCGAACGCGACGGTGCCGACAACAGTGCCGCCAACGGTGGTCATCATGTCCTCACCACAACAGGTAGAACTGCCAGGAATCACATCCTACGAGGGTCGTCCAGGAGGTTCTCCCTCATGGCTCCCTACCGGAACCACGGCGCCGGGCGAGCGGCGGATCCGCTGCCGGACGAGATCCACGAGGCTGCTCGAACGGCGGCACCGGCGAGGCCGCGTCGATGACGATCATCGGAGCTCACGGCCCGCCTGGCCACCGCCGCGCTCGACGGCATCCTGGCACGGAGCCCGACGATCGCGACCAGGCCCAGAATCAGGTAGGCGACCGCAGCCGCGCTCCACCAGCCGGGAGCGGTGCCGAACAGCCTGCTGCGGGTCCACATCGGGGATCCCGGCACCCCGATCGAAGAGACCATCCGGGCCCTGGACGACGTGGTCCGCGCCGGCAAGGTGTTGTACGAGCGGCATGGTCGCCGCTGGCCGGTGGCATCCTGTCCGACACGTTCACCCGTCGCGACGGGACCCTGTCCGGCCCCTCGGGGGCTCTTTCACCGCCGCCGCTTCCCATCGCAGGGGAGAGTCAGGAGGCAGGGATGAGGTTGACTATCGTCTTGGTGGGGTCGGGAAAGGTGCCCCTGCCATGGCTGGCGGGCGCGGACCGCTTCAGCGCAGGGACTGAGCGAAGCGGAACAGGCCGCCGGGGTCGTAGGCGGCCTTCACCTCCCGCAGCCGCGGCAGGTTGCTCCCGTAGTACGCCTGCGCCCAGTTCTCCAGGTCGGCGTCGGGGTAGTTAGGGTAGACCGCGCCTGAGGCCCACGGCGACAGCCGCGCCCACGACCGGCACAGCCACGCGTGCGCGTCCCGTCTGCGGCTGTCGGTGGCGCGGAATCCCACCTGGACGGCCTGCTTGAGCAGGAAGCGCGGGGCGCGGTGGACGAAGGCGCTCGCGCCTGGGGCGACGCGGGCGATCGCGCCCGCCCAGGGCACGAACTCCAGATCCCGGATCTCGCCGCGCACGCGGTCGGCGGCGAGCCGTCCCAGCAGGTCCTCGACGGCCGTCCTGGGCAGGTACCCGTCGAAGAAGCCCGACTTGTTCAGGCGAAGCCCTGGCCGCTCGCCGTACGGCAGCTCCGTGACGGCGCCCTCCCCGCCGTCGGCGTAGGCGTGGTGGCAGGCGGCCGCGGCGCCTTCCACGCGGGTGAGCCGGAGCCGGTCCAACGGCGCGAGCTCGCCGACCAGCTTCCTGGCCCACTCCTCCGGCCCGGCGACGATGCCGAAGAGCACGGCGTAGGGCGGTTCTTCGGGCTCGTCGCCCGAGATGACGGCGATCTCCAGGTTGACCTCGTCCGGTGCTTCGGGCGCCCAGTGCTGCCAGGCGTCGATGAGATCGGCGGCGCGGCCGAAGCCGCAGATCGCCTGGACGGTGGTGATCGGCACGATGGGCCGGGTGCGCAGTGTCAACTGTGTGACCACGCCTAAGTTGCCGCCACCGGCTCCGCGCAGCGCCCACAGCAGGTCGTCTCCCGCCTCGACGCTCCGCCCGTCGGCCAGGACCACGCGAGCCGCCAGCAGATGGTCGGCGCCGAGCCCGTACAGGCGGCCGAACACGCCGTATCCGCCGCCGAGCACCGCTCCGACCACGCCCACCGTGGGGCACCAGCCGCAGGGCACCATGCGCCCGTGCTCGGCCAGGCGCCGGGCCAGCTCGCCGATCTGCACGCCAGGGCCCACCCGCACGCTCTCAGCGCCGACCTCGATCGCCTTCATCGCGCCGAGGTCGACGAGCAGCCCGGTCGTGGAGGAGTGCTCGGCGAAGCTGTGGCCGCCGCCGCGCAGCGCGAACGGCAGGCCGCGGGCGCGGACGAGCTCCAGAACGCTCACCACGTCCGCTTCCGAGGCGCAGCAGGCCACGGCGGCGGGCAGTTCCTCGGCGAGCGTGCCGAGGAAGGCCTTGCGCCGCGACTGGTAGCCCGGCTCACCGGGGTGGATCATGCGCGGGCCCCTCATCGGCGGGCCGCCTTCCCTGTCTGCAACGCGTACAGCTCGGCGTAGCGTCCCCGCAACGCCAGCAGTTCCTCGTGCGTGCCCTCCTCTGCGACGCGCCCCCGGTGCAGCAGGTAGATGCGGTCGGCGTGCCGCACGCTCGTCAGCCGGTGCGTGATGAGCAGGACGGTCCGCTCTCCCGCGATCTTGCGGAGCGTCTCGTAGACGGCGTACTCCGCTTTGGCGTCCAGCGGCGCGGTCGGCTCGTCCCAGATCAGCAGGGGCCCGTCGCGGAACAGCCCGCGGGCCACGGCCAGGCGTTGCCACTGCCCCGCCGACAGCTCATGACCGCCCCTGAATTGCCTGGACAGCAGGGTGTGCCAGCCGGCGGGTAGACCGGTGACCATGTCGTCGGCCGCGGCGAGCGAGGCGGCCTCGCGCAGGGCGTGGTCTCCCGGGTCCTGGCGGTCGTGGCGGCCCATGCGGACGTTGGTCCTGGCGTCGTGCGGCCAGCGGACCGGGTGCTGCGGCACCAGGACCACCCGGTCGGCCAGAGTGTCCGGATCCAGGTCGGCGCTGTCGAGCCCGTCCCATCGCATGGTGCCGCTGGTGGGCCGGTAGAGCCCGGCCAGCAGCCTGGCCAGCGTGGTCTTGCCGGAACCGTTCTCGCCGACCAGCGCGATCGTCTGGCCCGCGTGGATGGTCAGGTCGATCTCCCGCAGCGCGGGGCGCCGGCTGCCCGGATAGGTGAAGCCGACGCCGTGCAGGGTGATGCGTTCGGGACAGCGCGGCGCCGCCGTACCGCCTGCCGGTCGCCTCCTGGTCTCGGCGTCGGCGAGGAAGTCGTGGTAGTCGGCCACGTACAGGGACTGCTCGAACAGCTGATTGGCGGCCTGGGCGAGCTGCCTCAGCGCGGCGGCCGCCACCCTGACAGCGATCACCGCGGTGCCCGCCCCGGCCAGCGCGATCCAGCCGGCGTGCAGCATCAGCCCGAGTACGGCCAGCACCCCGGCCATGGCCAGACCGCCCGCCGCGCGGCCCGCGGCTCTGACCCGCGCCATGGACAGCCCGACCCGCGTCTCCTCCTCCTTCAGCGCGTCTGCCGCCTGGCGGTATTCGGCCAGCACGTACGGCTGGGCCTGGCAGGCCCGCAACTCGCCCGCCGGTTCGCGCTCGGTGGCCAGCTCGGCGAGCATATCCACTCGGCGGTTCAGCGTGACCATGCCTCTCATGCCCGCGTATCCGCGCTGCGCGGCCTTCAGCACCGCCCACGCCTCCGGGATCACGCCGGCCACGATCAGCGGCACAAGCAGCGGGTGCAGGACGGCCAGCCCGATGGCCGCCGCCGTCACCCCGCAGGTGGCGCCGAGCAGGTCGATGGTGTTGCCCACCGCGCGGTCGAGGTGGAACAGCCCGCGGTCGCGTGCCCGGTGCAGGCCCTCGTAGAAGTCCACGTCGTCGAAGTCGGCCAGCTGTACGCCGAGGGAGGCGGCGAACAGCCGCTCCTCCGCCGCCCGCCGCAGCGCGGGCTCCAGCCGCGCTCTGGCCAGCTCCACTGCTGCCTCGGCCGCCCCGCGCAGCGCCACGATCGCGGCGACCAGGGCCAGGCCGGGCATCGCCGCCAGGAGCCGATCGGGCGCCGCCCCCGCGGCCAGCAGCTCGTCCAGCACCGCCGTGGTCGCCAGCAGCCCGCTGGCCGTCGCGGCGCCCGAGGCGAGCTGGAGGGCGAGGATGGTGAGTGCGGGCCACCGCCCGCACTGCCAGATGAGTCGCAGCACCGGTGTGGTGAGCGCCGGCAGGCGCCGCAGCGTACGCCGAGGTCCGTCCGGCCGATCCAGGTGCCAGTAGGGAGTGACGAGTTCCTCCTCCATATCGCTCACTCCGGGTCCGGGAGCAGGACGGAAGGCAGCGCGCAGTCCGGGTGCATGCGCAACAGCTGGTAGGCCACCCCGCCCAGCCCGGGTAGCAGGCCCGGCGCGAAGGCGTCCCTGGCCAGGCCGCTGACCGGGCCGTTGGCCTCCAGGCTGCCCAGGATGTGGGCGTCCAGCCGCGCCCGGTCCACCGGCGCGACCCCGGCCGCTCGAGCGTGCTCGATCACTTCCCAGGACCCGAGATCGCCGTGGCAGAGCGTGTGGTTCCATCCTGTGCCGTCGGCCCAGCAGGAGGCGGCGGCGCGCGCCAGCCTGTCGCGCCATCGGGCGCCGCCCTCACGGGCCAGCCGGTCGGCGGCGACGATCCCGACCCCGCCCGCGCCATGGCACCATGCGGCGGCGGTGAAGCCGTTCCCGCGCAGGTCCACCCAGCCACGCTGGCCCGGGTCGTAGAGGGTGTCCTCGTAGGCGAACGCCGCCTCGGCCAGCTCCCGCAGGCCGTCGGGGCCACCGGGGGATTCCGCCAACCGCGACAGGGCCCAGCCGATGCCGGTGGCGCCATGAGCCAGCCCCCCGAGCCCCTGCGGGAAGCGCGGGCTGGGCCAGCAGGCCCCGCCGGAGCGGCGCTCCGCCAGGCCGGCGAGGCGCGCTCCGATCGATCGGGCCAGCTCGGCCCACCGCGCTTGCCCGGCCTGCTCGCTCAGCCGCAGAAGAGGGACGATCGCCCCCGCCATCCCGGAGAGCAGATCGTAGCTGTCGTCGGCCTCGATCGACTCCGGGAGCAGTTCGGCCAGCGCGAGGGCACGCGCCAGCGCCTCCTCTCCGGCCACGCCGAAGGCGCGCAGCCGCAGCCAGCCCCACACCTGCGAGGTGATCCCGAGGTAGGCGCCGGGGGGCTCCGGCCGCATCCGCATGTCCTCCCGCCGCATGGCGGCGTCGCGGTCTTCCGTGAGGCGGATGGTGCGCAGGACCGCCTCCAGGAGGCCGGATAGCTCCTCGATCGGCTCGGCCCTGCCGTTGGCGGCCTCCTGGGTGTACGCGGTCAGCAAGAACGCAACGCCGTGGGCTCCGCCGTACAGGTCGGCCGACAGCGGCTGTACGGCCCAGCCGGTGGGGTTGAGCGCGGGCGTGATCCAGGTGACCGTGCCGTCCGTGCCGCGCACGGCACTGTCCAGCACGCCGCGCATGATGCCGGCCGCGGCCGCGCGCCGCCGGGGCTCCAGGCGGTCGGTACGGATCAGGCCAGGCGAGAGCTGCTTGTCCTCCGGCATCCAGCCCTCGTTGAGGTAGGCGCTGACCAGCGCCGCCTGCGCCACCCGACGGTCCAGGGCGTGGTCGCGCGCCCGCCACCGGGCGACGGCGTCGGCGATGAGATCGCGTTCCGGACCGCACCTGGTGCCCCCGGGGCCGCGCAGCACGCCGACGCGCGGGGTGGTGTCGAACATCGGGATGTCACCGTGGCACAGCTCGTTCACCTCGGCGGCGATGATGGCGGGGTCGCCGGGAGCGCCCGGCACGTTCTCCGACATCTTGGCCAGTAACGCGGCGGCCTTCGCGCGGGCGGGCGCCTCGTCGTGCAGCGCGACGGGATGCCAGAGCATGCGGCCCAGCTCGGCGTACGACTCGGTGGAGCGCAGCACCGCGCGGACCGGGCAGTCGGCGAAACCCGCCAGCAGCGACTCCACCTTGCCCGACCGGTCCAATTCGGTCAGGCGGTCGTCGAGCTCGTCGAATCCTGCGATGATCACGTCCCAGTAGTGGCCGAGCACCGGCTCGGGGCTGGGATGGTTGGCCGCCGGGGGCAGCTCCACCCGCTCGGTGCCCATCCGGGGGCTGTCGGTGCCCGCGCCGAGCACCACCGGCAGTTCGACCTGCGGCTGCTGGCCGGGCAGTGCGCCCGCCGCCGACATGTCCACGCCCCGCCAGCCCAGGGCCACCCCCCGTCCCGGGAGCAGCCCGGTACGCATCACCGAGGTGTCCACCAGCTCCACCGCCAGGTCGACGGCCTGGCCGTACCCCGAGGGACGCGCCTTGGCGTGCGGGGTGAACAGACTCTCGCAGTCGACGACCACGGGGTGCGGTCCTGCGGCGATGACGTTCTCGGCGTGCAGGTCGCTGCCGCCGAGCAGGCGCATGAGCGCCAGCCAGTGGCCCATGCCGCGATAGAACGCGCGCAGTTCTCCGGCGTCGGCGCAGTGGCGGTGCTCGATGTGCTCGGCCCAGCCGTACCCCTGCCTGGTCACGACCGTGGGCACGCGCATGGTAGAGGCGCCGAGGTGGGTGAGCAGCTCGGCGAGCGCCGCGTCCACCGCCAGCGAGCGTGGTTTGTAGATCGCGCGGCCGTCCTCGCCGTGCAGCACGACGACCGTCTGCCCGCCCCGGTGGCTGTCTCCGGCGCCGAACTCGACACGTTCGAGCTCGCCTGACGGTGCTCCCGGAAGGGTGGCCAGCGCCGCACGGTCCTCGGCGAAGCGTTCGGCGAAGCGGTAGGCGGCCTCGCAACGATGGCGTATCACCATCGTGAGCCTGGCCATCATGCCGGGGTACGGCACCGCCAGGTCGTGCCAGAACGTCGGTTCCGCCACACTTCGCTTCCATTCCTCCCATCGCGCGGCGGAGTCGGCGGCGGTCAGGCGCCCGGACAGCCGGGCGGCGTTCAGCTCCAGCACCAGCACCCTGGTGATCTTGCGGCGGACGTCCTCCTCGACGGACTGCGCGGAGCCTGCCAGGATGGCGCCGCGCTCGGCCGGGGCGAGGCCGGTGAGCGACCCCAGCCGGGCCTCCAGGTCGGCCAGAGCCGGTCCGATCAGCGGGTCCAGCGGAGGGTCGAACTCACCGGCCATCAGCTCCGGTCCCCGCTCAGCAGCAGTAACGGGTGTAGGAGCCTGAGCAGGCGGTCCCGCACTTGCCGGAGTAGCCCGGTCCGGTCATGGTGATCTCGGACTCGACGTACATGCCGGGCAGCAGTGGGCCGACCGGGCTGTCCGGCTCGTCGCCCACCCTCCAGGCGGCGATGATCTCCTCGGCCCTTTCGAGCGTGACGGTCATGCTTGCTCCCTTCTCGGACTTGGCGCCATGATCCGTTGCCCGCCCTGTGAACCGGTAGCCGCCATAACTGCGCACTTGACATGACATGCGAGATATGAGACAGACAGGCGTGATCACCGTTTCTGTAGTAGACGATGACCGGATGCTCATCGAGGGGCTGGCCGCCTGGCTGGCCGGTGTGCCCGACGTACGGCTGACCGGCCGGGCCGCGACCGTCGCCGAGCTGCTCGGAACGGAGCCTTCACCGGCCGACGTGGTGCTGCTCGACCTGCTGCTGGCCGACCGCTCCGACCCCGTGGGCAACGTGCGCACGCTGGTGCGGCTGCGGCGGCGGGTGCTCGTGGTCAGCGTGCTGACCTCGGGCGACATGGCCAGGCAAATGATCGACGCGGGAGCGGGAGGGTACCTCACCAAGGACCACGACCTGGCGGCCCTCGTAGAGAAGATCAGAGAGGTGGCGAAGGAGGAGGTGGCCATCTCCCCCGAGCTGGCGCTGGGCTGGCTGGCCGACCGGGACGGCGATCGGCCCATCCTGTCTCCGCAGGAGCGTGCGGTGCTGCTCGCCTATGCCTCCGGCATGACGCTCACCGCGGCGGCCCGCAGCGCCGGGGTGCAGCCGGGGACCGCCAAGAACTACCTGGAACGCGTCAAGGACAAGTACCGGAAGGCGGGCCGTCCCACCTACACCAAGCTGGAGCTCGCCGCCCGCGTCAGGGAGGACGGCCTGACCATCTGAGCTCCACGCACACCCCCTCGCCGGGAGCCGTGATGATCTTCGCGCTGCCGCCCACCTCGGCCATGCGCCCGATGACCGAGGAGCGCAACCCGTAGCCGGGCTCGACCCAGCCGGGATCGAAGCCCCTGCCTCGGTCGACCACGCGGACGGTGACCACGCCGTCCACCGCGACGGCGGTGAGCCAGGCCTCCCGCTCCCCGGAGTGCCTGGCCGCGTTGTTGAGCGCCTCCGCGCCTGCCTCCGCCATGGCCACGGCCACGTCGGCGGGCAGATCCTCGGGCAGCGCCTCGGCGGCGTAGCGCACGCACAACCCCAGCCCCGCCGCCCTGGCCACGGCGCGGGCCAAGCCGTTGCACAGCCCGGTGGCAGGGCCCGCGGTGTCCTGCCTGATCAGCGCCCGCACGTAGGCCGCGTCGGCCGCGCACCGCCGCCGCACCTCCTCCGTGTGGTGATCCAGCCCCCCTCGGGCGATCGCGGTCAGCGTGGCCAGGACCGTGTCGTGCAACTGCCGGTAGTGCGCCAGCCGGGCCTGCTCGGCGACCCGCTCCGCCTCGGCCGCCAACCGCTGCTCGGCCAGCCCGTCCAGCCGCGTCGCCTGGGCGGCCAGGTAGCGGCGGATGAAGAAGACGATGACCGCGAACCAGACGTAGCTGTTGACGCGCACAGCCATCTCCAGCACGGGCGGGAAGCGCTGGCCGAGATCGTCGGCGTGCGCGATCGCGTAGACCACGATCGGCGGCAGCAGGGCGGCGAACTGGATCGGACGCTCGCTGACCGCTCCGATCAGCGCTCCGGTCGCCAGCAGGGCGTGCGAGGACCAGTTGGTCACACACGTGCCCGACTCGGTCAGGCAGACACCGGTGACTCCGATCATGAACGCGCAGGTGGCAAGGACGTCGATCACCACGGCCCGGGGCACGAACCAGCCGCGCCGCGCGACCCAGTGGAACAACGTCACGTTCCAGGCCAGCGCCAGCGCCAGCAGCACCGCGTTGCGGCCGCGGTCGGAGAAGAGCGCCTCCTCGGCGAACAGGCTCGCGAACGCGGGCAGCAGGTAGCTGAGCCGCTGCAACATCAGCAGCATCGCCACGAACCGGCGCACGCGCTCGCCGCTGGGCCTGGACGCGAGGAACAGCGGATCTCGCCAGCCGAGGGAGCCCCGCCCACCCGTCGCGGCCTGCTCGACGGGGTCACGCGCGGGTGGTGGCTGCATGAAGATCGATGCCCTTCTGACGAGCTGGCTTCAAAGTTCCATCGAGCGCGACGTGATCTCAAGCGCAGGCCGTAAACGGACGTCCGGATTTGCGCCCCCGAGCGGGCCCGGTCTGGCGCGGCCGTGCGGAACGGCAGGGTCTTCACCGCGGGAGACCTGTACCGGCCGGCGAGCGGCGTCGCCACCGCGCTGACCTCGATTCACGACGCGGGCGCGATCCGCAGGGACATGAAAACGGACAACGTCCTGCTCGGTCCCTACGCTCCCGGCTGATCGACTTCGGGCTCGCGCGGACGCCGAAAACTCCACCATCACCACCGCGCCCGCCGCCGACATCGACGTCGACCTGGCCGCCCGACCCCGCCTGGGCATCTTGGTGCCGTACCTGGAATACACCATGGCCGCCCGCAACACCGGCCCGAACGTGGTTACCTCCGCCACGGTGGCGGCCACCCTGCCGCCAGGCGGGTCGGCGACCGACCTGTCGGCCGGCTGCACCGCGGCGGGCACCACGATCACCTGCACCTATGGCGCCCTCACCAACGGAGCCGGCACCGACAAGACCTTCAGGGTGCCGCTGTCGCTGCTGTCGCTGGGCCAGGTCACCGTCACCGCAACCCGCACCACCAGCGCCCCGGCCGACCCCAACCCGGCCAACGACAGCGCCTCAGCCAGCTGCACCGTCGTCTCCATCGTCCTGGCCACCTGCTCCTGACCACGCGCATCCGGACAGAACGGCAACGACACCCTGTCCGACACCTCCGGCGTCGACACCATGAGTGGCAGCCTCGGCAACGACACCATCAACGTCCAAGACGGCGCCGGCGGCGACAAGATGGGAGTCGACTGGCGCGCGCATCCACCGGTCCGACTGGAGATCGGTCCGGTCCTTCACCCGGACGACACGGCCGGGAACAATGTGGCCGCCCTCCATGGCAGGGCCGATGACATCGCGGAGCTACAAGAGCGATTCGAGTGCTGGGAGCGATCGACTCTCCGAGCGTCTAGCATCGCGCTAGTGTCCAACCGCGAACTCGTCGTCCTCGGCACCTCCAGCGCCGTCCCTACCAGACACCGCAACCACAACGGGTACTTCCTGCGCTGGGACGGACAGGGCGTGCTGTTCGACCCTGGTGAGGGCACGCAGCGGCAGATGCTGCACGCGGGTCTCAGCGCGCACGACATCCACTGGATCTGCGTCACCCACTTCCACGGCGACCACTGCCTGGGCGTGCCAGGCGTGGTGCAGCGCATCGCTCGCGACCGCGTCACCCATCCCGTGCGCGCCGTCTTCCCCGCCTCAGGCGAGCTCTACTGGCGCAGGCTGAGGAACGCGGCCGTCTTCGCCGACACCGACAAGATCACCGAGCACCCCGTCGCAGGCCCCGTCGCCGAGCTCGCGCCGCTGACCGCCCGCCGCCTGTCACACCCCGTCGAGTCGTACGGCTACCGCCTCCAGGAGCCCGACGGCCGCAGGATGCTGCCCGACAGGCTCAAGGCCCACGGCATCAAGGGCCCCGAGATCACCGAGCTCCAGCGGAAGGGCTCGGTACGCGGAGTCACCCTCGAGCAGTGCAGCGTGCCCCGCCCCGGTCAGTCGGCCGCCTTCGTCATGGACACCAGGCTCTGCGACCCGGTGTTCGAACTGGCCGACGGCGCGGACCTGCTCGTGATCGAGTCGACGTTCCTGTCGCCGGAGGCCGCGCTGGCCAAGGAGTACGGTCACCTGACCGCCTACGACGCGGGGCTGGTCGCCGCCCGCGCGGGAGTGCGCAGGCTGGTGCTGACCCACTTCTCCGAACGGTACGGCCTGGCCGAGGAGCCCGCCTTCCTGGAGGAGGTGCGGCGCAGCTATGACGGCGAGGTGGTGCTGGCCCGCGACTTCACGACGGTCCCGGTGCCCGGACGGCGCTGAGCGCCCACCGTCAGGGAGCCCGGCCCTCGAGCCAGGTCGCCACGCAGTACCCCACTCCATAAGGAGAGGACTCGTCCAGCAGGGCGGGCCGCAGCGCGGTGCCCTCGGCCGCGCCCGCCAGCACCTGCAACGCGGCCCTGCCCGCCACCCAGAGCGCGGCGGCCTGCGCGGGGTCCATCGCGGCCAGCGCTCCCGTGTCGGCCTCGGCCAGCGCCCTCACGATCTCTTCGTTGTACGGGGCGGCGGCCGGATGCAGGTAGCCGGGCGACTTCTCGGTGAGGCAGGCCGAGCCGTCACCCATGACCAGCAGCGCGGTCCTTCGCCCCTCGACCAGCTTCGCGCCCAGAGCCAGGCACTCGGCCACACTCGCGTCCGACGCCACACCCTGGAACACCAGACCCCGCCCGCCCGCTGCTGTGCCGTCCGGTTCGCCGTCCGTTCCGCCGGTCGGTTCGCCGGTCGGTTCGTCGGCCGCTCCGATCGTCGGTTCGCCGGCCGGTTCGCCGGCCGCTCCGGCGTTCGGTTCGCCGGCCGGTTCGCGGGTCGGTTCGTTGGTCGGTTGCTTGGTCAGGAGCCAGCGGCCGATCGTCAGCGACAGCGGCAGGACGGGCTCGCCCTCGCCCACCCTGACGTCGACGCCCCACGGTCCGAGCGTGCCCGCGGCCTGCCTGCCGTACGCTCGGGTCCGCTCGTCGGAGCCGACGACGACGAGCAGGTCGTGATCCACGGCGAGCACCGCCCCGATCGCGGCGGCGCAGGCGGCGCGCAGGCCGTCGAGCTCGGGCGCGGCGGCCCCCGCGAGCTCGGGCACGATCAGCGGGGGGTGCGGGCACACGGCCGCGGCGACAAGCATCCGCCCAGGCTAACCGAGCCGTCGCCTCCCCCGGCCGCGAGCGTCCCCCGCGGCCGGCGGCTTCCTACCGGCAAGGCCCACGGCCCCGCGGCCGGCGGCTTCCTACCGGCAAGGCCCACGGCCCCGTGGCGGGTGGCTTCCTACCGGCAAGGCGCACGGCCCCGTGGCGGGTGGCTTCCTACTGGTAGGGGTTGCGGCCCTCGCGGACCGCGGCGAACAGGCGCTCGGCGTAGGTGTGGGCCGCCTGGTGCAGGCCGTGGCCGTAGCTGACCCTGACGACGCCCAGCGCGGCCAGCTCGTCCAGCGAAGGGGCACCAGGCCGGAACAGCACGTTGATCGGCAGTTGGGCGGCCAGCGCCCCGATCTCCTCGGCGTCGGCCAGGCCGATCGGGTAGACGCAGTCGGCGCCCGCCTCGAGGTAGCGGCGGCCCCTGATCAGCGCGTCCGCGGTGGTGCGGTCTCCGGCGATGTAAGTGTCGACACGGGCGTTGACGACCAGGTCGGCACCTGCCGCCGCCCTGACGGCGGAGAGGAAGTCGGCCTGCTCCTCCCTGTCGATGAGGCCGTCGCGGCCTGAGTCCTCCAGGTTGCAGCCGGACGCGCCGGTCTCCAGCAGGCGCTCGACCAGCTCGGCGGGCTTGAGACCGTAGCCGCGCTCCATGTCGGCGGTCACGGGGACGCCGACCGCCCTCACGATCCTGGCCACCGCCGCGAGCATCTCTCCAGGCGGGGTGTGCTCGCCGTCCTCGTAACCGAGCACGGCCGCCATCGCCGAGCTGCCGGTGGCCACGACGGGGAAGCCCGCCGCCTCCACGGCTCCGGCGGAGGCGGCGTCCCAGACGTTGGGCAGGATGAGCGGGCTCGTCCTGGTGTGGAGGTCGCGCAGGCGGGTGGCTGTCTCGGTGGTCATGCGGGGACCCTACGGCGCGACCGCCGGGCGCTGAAGGTCCAATCGGCTCGCATACCCATGAGCCACCCGCTACTCGGGAGCCCCCGCTACCCGGGTGCGACCTCCGCGGGCGAGCTGAGCCGCCGCCCGTACGGTCTCAGCAGCCGTCAGCCGCGCACTGGCCCGCGACCTCGCCCGCGGGGCCGTCGGCGGGACCGCCCCCCGCGCTCTGCTGCTCCTTGGAGGTGTCCTTCGACGTGTCCTTGGACGTGTTCTTCGAGGAGGAGCCGTCACTGCCGGCGGCCTGGCCCGCGGAGCCTCTGTCAGAGTCAGAGTCAGAGTCAGAGTCGGCGGGAGGGTCGGCCTGGACGGCGTCGCCCTCGGCCGATTCACCGCTCTCGACAGGCAGCGCGTCGCCCTCCGCCGACTCGCCCGAGTCACCGAGGTCCTCGCCTGGGCCCGAGTCGCCCTCCTTCTCGGCTCCGGACTCCGACCCGGACCCTGGCTGCTGGGCCTGCTCGCTGGTCTGGGAGGCAGGACCGCCCTGAGCCCTGTCGTTGCCCAGGAGCGTGAAGCCGACGCCGCCTGCCACCAGCAGGGCGACGAGCGCCGAGGCGGCGATGACGAGGGGCTTGCTGTTCCTTCGTGGTCGGTGATCCTGACCAGGCCCGGAAAGGATCTCCAGGCGATCCTGATCAGGCTGGCCCGTCGGTGAGGGGACGTGCCCGTGCATGAGAGAACTCCCTGCGGTCGTATCGGGGGGAAACGCGATGGCTTCCGCGGGCGATGGACCACACTAACCGCAGGAGTGGAATGCCCGCACACCAATCACGAAGGAATCACGACTTGTCTACTCTTGGACCCATACGCCCAGGTTGGCGGACCAGGGCGGTTCCTGTGGCGGGCGTGGCCGGGGTTCTCGGCACCGCCGGACTAGGCGTTTTCCTGGCGTTTTCCGGGATTTTCGATGATCGTCCGCGGATTTCGGAGACTGCGGAGATAAGGCCGCTTACCCCTGGCCCGGAAATATCAACTTCCGTGGAGGCGGCGAGGCTCGTGCCGCCTCAGGCCCGCGGCAGCGGGTGGGTCAGACCGGTGCCCGCTCCGCCGTACCGGACGGCGCCCTCGCCGCGTCGGACGGCGGACGACCAGGGGCAGGCCACGGCTCCGACGGCGCGCAGACCCTCGACAGCGCGCACTCCGGGCAGCGCGAGCGCGCGCCCGGCCGAGCCACGGGCGCAGCGCCCGCTGCCCGACCCGTGCGCGACCTTCAGGGACCTACGGCGCGACTACTGCTACGAGGTCCTCGACGACCTCACGAGGTGACGGCGCATCCGCGCGGGAAGAGGCCCGCACCCCTCACCAAGCGTCCGCGCGTCCGCGCGAAGGTGACGGGTGTCCCCTACGAGGTGACGGCGCAGCCCGAGGGTTCGACGGGCAGGGGCGCGGGGCGACCGATGGAGGGCATGCCGAGCGAGACGCCCTTGGCCTGAGCGGGAGCGCCCTGGCGGGCCTGCCACGCGTCGCCCGCGCGGGTGCGGCGCAGGCCGAGGGCACGGTCGGCGACCAGGTGGTGCGGGGCCGCGTAGGTGACCTCGACGGTCACCATGTCGCCCGGCCTGGGCGTCTCGTCGCCCACCGCGAAGTGCACGAGCCTGTTGTCGGCGGCCCGTCCTGACAGGCGTCTCGTGGCCTCGTCCTTGCGGCCCTCACCCTCGGCGACCAGCACCTCGAGAGTGCGACCCACCTGCTTCTTGTTCTCCTCCCACGAGATCTCCTCCTGGAGCGCGACCAGCCGCTCGTAGCGCTCCTGGACGACCTCCTTCGGCACCTGGTCGGCCATGGTGGCGGCGGGGGTGCCGGGGCGGATGGAGTACTGGAAGGTGAAGGCGTTGGCGAAGCGGCTCTGGCGCACCACGTCGAGGGTGGCCTGGAAGTCCTCCTCGGTCTCGCCGGGGAAGCCGACGATGATGTCGGTGGAGATGGCCGCGTCGGGCATGGCCGCACGGACCCGCTCGATGATGCCGAGATAGCGCTCTGCCCTGTACGAGCGGCGCATGGCCTTCAGCACCCGGTCGGAGCCGGACTGGAGCGGCATGTGGAGCTGGTGCATCACGTTGGGCGTCTCGGCCATGGCGGCGATGACGTCGTCGGTGAAGGCCGCGGGGTGCGGCGAGGTGAAGCGGACCCGCTCGAGGCCCTCGATGTCGCCGCACGCGCGCAGCAGCTTGCCGAAGGCCAGCCGGTCGCCGAACTCGACGCCGTAGGTGTTGACGTTCTGCCCGAGGAGGGTGACCTCGAGGACGCCCTGCTGGACCAGCGTCTGGACCTCGGCCAGCACGTCGCCTGGGCGCCTGTCCTTCTCCTTGCCGCGCAGCGCGGGCACGATGCAGAAGGTGCAGGTGTTGTTGCAGCCGACCGAGACCGACACCCACGCCGCGTACGGCGACTCGCGCTTGGTGGGCAGCGTCGAGGGGAAGACCTCGAGCGACTCCTTGAGCTCGACCTGCGCCTCGCCGGCGATGCGGGCCCGCTCCAGGAGCACCGGCAGCGAGCCGATGTTGTGGGTGCCGAAGACCACGTCGACCCACGGAGCCTTGCGGACGATCTCGCCCTGGTCCTTCTGCGCGAGGCAGCCGCCGACGGCGATCTGCATGTCGGGGTTCTTCACCTTGGCGGGCCGCAGATGGCCGAGGTTGCCGTAGAGGCGGTTGTCGGCGTTCTCGCGGACGGCGCACGTGTTGAACACGACCACGTCAGCGGTCTCGCCGTCGGGAGCGGGCACGTAGCCGGCGTCCTCCAGCAGGCCCGAGAGGCGCTCGGAGTCGTGCACGTTCATCTGGCACCCGTAGGTGCGCACCTGATAGGTCCTCATGGCACTCTCAAGGGTAGGCGTTCCCGTGCAACACTTGCGCCCGAGGGTAAAATGAGGCTGCCGTGATCGGATCGGTACCGCCCGGTTAGTGACCGGTGCATCTCACCCCTCTACGTTGTCATCCATGACGGACCACTCGACTCCGCTGGTCAAGCTGGAGAACGTCAATAAGCACTTCGGGGCGTTGCACGTTCTGAAGGACATCAACCTGACCGTCTCCCGCGGCGAGGTCCTGGTCGTGATCGGTCCTTCAGGCGGTGGCAAGTCCACGCTGTGCAGGGCGATCAACAGACTGGAGACCATCGACGGCGGCCAGATCGTCTTCGACGGCAGGCCCCTGCCCGCCGAGGGCAAGGCGCTGGCCGCGCTGCGCTCCGAGGTCGGCATGGTCTTCCAGTCCTTCAACCTCTTCGCGCACAAGACCATCCGCGAGAACGTGACGCTGGGCCCGGTCAAGGTGCGAGGCATCGCCAGGGACAAGGCCAACACACGGGCCATGGAGCTGCTCGAACGCGTGGGCATCGCCGCGCAGGCGGACAAGTACCCCGCCCAGCTGTCCGGCGGACAGCAGCAGCGCGTCGCGATCGCCAGGGCGCTCGCGATGGACCCCAAGATGATCCTTTTCGACGAGCCCACCTCCGCGCTCGACCCTGAGATGGTTCAGGAGGTGCTCGACGTCATGGTGGCCCTCGCTCGTGACGGGATGACCATGGTGGTCGTCACGCACGAGATGGGCTTCGCCCGGAAGGCGGCCAACCGGGTGGTGTTCATGGCCGAGGGCCAGATCGTCGAGGAGAGCACCCCTGAAGAGTTCTTCACCAACGCCCGCACCGAACGGGCCAAGGATTTCCTCTCCAAGATTCTTACGCACTAGAAGAGGTGTCACACATGCGAATCCAACGTGCGGGAGCCGCTCTCGCGGCCGCTGGCGTCCTGGTAGGCAGCCTGGCGGCCTGCGGCGGCGGCAGTGAGCAGACCTACGGCAGCGTGGTCGAGAAGGCGCAGGGTGGCGGCACCGTCGTGGTCGGCACCAAGTGGGACCAGCCCAGCCTGGGTCTGAAGAAGGGCGCGGAGCCCGAGGGCTTCGATGTTGACGTGGCCAAGGCCGTGCTCAAGGAGATGGCCGGCGGCAAGGATGTCAAGATCGAATGGAAGGAGTCCGCCTCTTCCAACCGTGAGCCCTTCCTGGCCAACGGCACGGTCGACATCATCTTCGCCACCTACTCCATCACTGACGAGCGCAAGCAGAAGGTGACCTTCGGCGGGCCCTACGTCGTCGCCCACCAGGACGTGATGACGCGCGGTGACGACACCTCGATCAACGCGCCGACGGACCTGAAGGGCAAGAAGATCTGCAAGGCGTCCGGCTCGAACTCCTACAAGCGGATCACCGACCCGCCGCCGGACGGCAAGCTCGACATCGACGCCACGCCCGTCGACGCCGCCAACTACTCCGAGTGCATCCAGAAGCTGCAGGGCAGCAACCTTGACGCGGTGACCACCGACGACCTGATCCTGGCGGGCTTCGCCAAGCAGGCGGCGGCCTCCGGCGGCAAGTTCAAGGTCCTGGGCCAGGGCTTCACCGACGAGAAGTACGGCATCGGCCTGAAGAAGGGCGACACCAAGACCTGCGAGGCGGCCAACGCGGCCGTGGCGAAGCTGTGGCAGAACGGCACCATGAAGCAGCTGTTCGACAAGTGGTTCGGCGGCATTCAGGGGCTCAAGCTGGCCGACAGCGCGCCGCCTGCCGAGGGTTGCGCCTAGGAAGACACGACGCGGCGGCCGGTGACCCGGCCGCCGCTGTCATATCGACGGTGGAGCACGATGGACGAACTTATTACGTATGGCCCTCAGCTGCTCGAGGGTTTCCTGGAGAACATCAAGCTCTCCCTCGTGGCCGGGGTGTTCGCGCTCATCGTCGGCACGCTGCTGGTGGCGATGCGCGTCTCGCCGACCCCCGTGCTGCGCGCGGCGGGCACGGTCTACGTCAACGTCGTACGGAACACGCCGCTGACGCTGGTGCTGGCCTTTTCCGCGCTGGGCCTGAGCGACACACTCGGACTGGTTTTCTCCGGTGTGCCGCGCACCAACTCGTTCTGGATCGTGTCGCTGGGCCTGGGGGCCTACACCGCGGCCTTCGTCTGCGAGGCGCTGCGGTCCGGTATCAACACCGTCCCCACCGGGCAGGCCGAGGCGGCCAGGGCGATCGGGCTGACGTTCTTCCAGACGCTCACGCTGATCATCCTGCCGCAGGCCTTCCGCGCGGTGGTGGCCCCGCTGGGCAGCGTGTTCATCGCGATGATCAAGAACACCACGGTCGCCACGGCGGGCGGGCTCCTCACCGAGTCCGCGGCGAACATGAAGGAGATCTTTGACACCACCGGTGCCTCGATCCCGATCTTCCTGGGCATCGTGGCGGGCTTCATGATCCTGACCATGCCCATCGGCTTCTTCACTGGCTGGCTCTCCCAGCGCCTGGCGGTGGTCCGATGAGCACCTCGGTCCTGTTCGACACCCCTGGCCCGCGCGCGAGAGTCCGCAACGCCCTGCTGACCGTCCTCGGCGTCGTGCTGGTCGGAACCGTCCTGTACCTCATCTACGCGGGCTTCGACGCCAAGAACCAGTGGGACGGCCGCATCTGGGAGCCCTTCCTCCGGGCCGAGACGTGGGAGTTCTACATCATCCCCGGCCTGATCGGCACGTTGAGGGCCGCGGCGGTCGCAGCCGTCCTCGCGCTGATCTTCGGCGCGGTGTTCGGCCTGGCCAGGCTCTCCGACCACCGGTGGATCAGGATCCCGGCAGGAGCGGTCGTCGAGATCTTCCGCAGCATCCCGCTGCTGCTGCTGATCTTCTTCATCTTCTACCTGGCGCCCTCGCTCTTCGGTGGCGGCGACTACGCCTTCATCGCCCTGGTCACCGCCCTGATGCTCTACAACGGCTCGGTGCTGGCCGAGGTGGTCAGGGCGGGCGTGCGCGCCGTGCCGAAGGGACAGTCCGAGGCGGCCTACTCCGTCGGCATGCGCAAGAACCAGGTGATGCGCCTGGTTCTGCTTCCGCAGGCGGTGACGGCCATGATGCCGGCGATCGTCAGCCAGCTGGTGGTGCTGCTCAAGGACACCGCCCTCGGCTACATCATCGCCTACGTCGACCTGCTCAACACCGGGTTCAAGATCCTGCCCGCGGCCTTCTTCGGCTCGCTGATCCCGGCCGCGATCGTCATCGGCATCATCTACATCGGGCTCAACATGGCGCTGAGCGCGCTGGCCAACTGGCTGGAGAAGCGCAGCAGGCGCAGCCGCAAGACCGCGGCTCCGCCCGTGGCCCCGCCGGGCGCGTCGGTTCTCGGCGTCGGCCCGGGCGCGGGCAGCGGCGCGGGAGCCGAAGCCGTGGCGACGATGGAGTAAGGGCCACGGGAGGCATGGTTTTCGGGCAGGATGCCGCTATGCCTCTCTGGCCTTCTCCCATCTCCACCACCGATGTCGCGAGCTCGGGCCTGCGCCTGGCCTGGCCGTCCGTCGTGGGTGACGAGGTCTGGTGGACCGAGGACCGGCCCGACGAGGGCGGCCGCACCACCATCGTGCACAGGGCCGCCGACGGCACCCGCACCTCGCTGCTGCCCGCCCCGTGGAACGCCCGCTCCAGGGTCCACGAGTACGGCGGGCAGCCCTACCTCGTCACTCCCCGTGGCGTGGTCTTCGTCAACTTCGACGACCAGCGCCTCTATCTCGCCACCTCGGGTGAGCCCACACCGCTCACCCCCGACGACGGCTCCCGCTACGCCGACCTGCACCTGGGTGAAGGCCACCTGTGGTGCGTGCGCGAACGCCACGACGGCAAGGTCACCCGCTCCATCGTCTCGGTCCCCCTCGAAGGGGGCGAACCACGTGAACTGGTGACCGGCAGCGACTTCTACGCCTTCCCCACCCTCTCCCCCGACGGCCTGCACCTGGCCTACATCTGCTGGAACCACCCGCGCATGCCGTGGAACGGCACCGAGCTGCGCGTCACCCGCCTGGCCGACGGCAACTCCTGGACCGTCAAGGGAGGCTCCACCGAGTCGGTTCTGGCGCCGCAATGGAAGGACGACAGCCACCTCTACGTGGTCTCCGACTGGTCGGGCTGGTGGAACCTCTACCAGATCGGCATCTACGGCACCTCCTCCCAGGCGCTCCACCCCGCCGAGGAGGAGTTCGCCTGGCCGCTGTGGCAGCTGGGCGGCAGGCCGTACCTCGTGCTGGCCGACGGACGGCTCGCGGTTCTGCACGGCCAGGGCGACCTGCGCCTGGGCATCCTCGACCCCGAGACGGGCGAGCTGCGCGACCTCGACGTGCCGTACTCAGGGTGGGACCCTGCCCTGTCCGCCGACGGCGCCACCCTGGTCGGAGTCGCGTACGGCGCGGCGATCCCCCGCTCGATCGCCAGGCTCGACACGGTGACCGGCAGGGTGGAGGGGCTGCGGCGCGACATCGGTGAACTGCCCGACGTGGCCTACCTGCCCTCCGCCGAGCCCGTGGAGTTCCTCAGCGAGTTCGGACGGCACGTCCACGCGTTCCTCTACCGGCCCGCCAACCCCGAGGCCACGGCCGAGGGGCCCACCCCTTACGTGGTGTTCGTGCACGGCGGGCCCACCGGGCACAGCAACTCCGCGCTCGACCTGGAGAAGGCGTTCTTCACCTCGCGCGGCATCGGGGTGATCGACGTCAACTACGGAGGCTCCACCGGCTACGGCAGGGCCTACCGCGACAGGCTGCGCGGCCAGTGGGGCGTCGTCGACGTCGAGGACACCGTCGCCGCCGCCGAATGGCTGGCCGCCGAGGGCCTGGCCGACCCTGCGCGCATCGCGGTCAGGGGCGGCAGCGCGGGCGGCTGGACGGTGATGGCCGCCTGCTGCAGGTCCTCCGTGTTCGCCGGAGGGGTGTCCTACTACGGGGTCAGCGCGCTCGCCGCGCTCAACGCCGCCACCCACGACTTCGAGTCGCGCTACACCGAGTGGCTGGTCGGCCCCGAGGACCCCGCCCTCTACGCGAGCCGCGAGCCTCTCGCGCTGGCCGACGGCGTGACCTGCCCGATGCTGCTGCTCCAGGGGCTGGACGACCCCGTGGTGCCGCCTTCGCAGTCGTCGGCGTTCGCCGACGCACTGTCGGAGCGCGGGGTGGCGTGCACGTACCTGTCGTTCGAGGGCGAGTCGCACGGCTTTCGCCGCATGGAGACGCGCACCGCTGCCCTGGCCGCCGAGCTGGCCTTCTACCAGCAGGTCTTCGGCATGTACTGAGCCGCTGCCCTCTTCGAGGGTTTCGACGTAGCGGCGGGAAGCGGAGTCCCGCTGGAGGACGCGTGGCGCGACGGGCGGTCACCGGTGACCGCGGTGGCCTCTTCTGGGCTGTGCCGTACGGGATGAAAGGGGATCTAGCGGGCGAACTCCGTCGCGCGCGACTCGCGGACGACGGTGATGCGGATCTGGCCGGGATAGGTGAGCTCCTCCTCCACCTGCTTGGCCACGTCACGGGCGATCACCTGCGCCTGGATGTCGTCGATGGCGTCCGGCTTCACCATGACGCGGATCTCGCGCCCCGCCTGCATGGCGAACACCTTCTCCACGCCCTCGTAGGAGGTGGCGATCTCCTCGAGTCGCTCCAGCCTCTTCACGTACGCCTCGAGCGACTCACGGCGGGCGCCCGGCCTGGAGCCGCTGATCGCGTCGGCCGCCTGGGTGAGCACGGCCTCCACCGTGCGCACCTCGACCTCGTTGTGGTGCGCCTCGATCGCGTGCACGACGTCCTCGTGCTCGCCGTACCGCCTGGCGATCTCCGCGCCGATCAGTGCGTGGCTGCCCTCGACCTCGTGCGTCAGCGCCTTGCCGATGTCGTGCAGCAGCGCGCACCGCTTCATCAGCGACTGGCTCATGCGGAGCTCCGCCGCCATGATCCCGGCGATGTGCGCGGACTCGATGAGGTGCTTCAGCACGTTCTGCCCGTAGGAGGTGCGATACCTCAACTGTCCGAGCAGCAGCGTCAGCTCCGGGTGCATGTCCGTGATGCCGAGCTCCACCAGCGCGTCCTCGCCCGCCCTCGCGCACAGGTCCTGCACCTCGGCGCGGCTGCGGTCGTAGGCCTCCTCGATGCGCTGCGGGTGGATGCGCCCGTCCAGTACGAGCTTCTCCAGCGTGAGCCGCGCCGTCTCCCTCCGCACCGGATCGAAACACGACAGCAGCACCGCCTCGGGCGTGTCATCGATGATCAGGTTGACCCCGGTCGTCGACTCGAACGCCCTGATGTTGCGCCCCTCACGGCCGATGATCCGGCCCTTCATCTCGTCACCCGGCAGGTGCAGGACGCTCACCACGGACTCGGCTGTCTGCTCCGCCGCGATGCGCTGCACGGCCAGCGTCACGATCTTGGTGGCCCGCTTCTCGCCCTCCTTGCGGGCGTCGCCCTCGATCTCCCTGACGATCAGCGCCGCCTCACGCTTGGCCTGGTTCTCGATCTCCCTGACCAGCTCGCTCTTGGCCTGCTCGGAGGTCAGCCCCGCCACCCGTTCGAGGATCGCCCTGCGCTCACCCTCGACCTGCAGCAGCTCCTCGCGCCTGTCGGCCAGCTCCGTCTCGGTCTCGGCCAGCTTCCTGGCGCGTTCGACCTGCCTGCGCGCCTCCTCGTCGAGGCGCTGCTCCCGCTCGGCCAGACGGCTCTCCCTGCGTTCGAGGTCGGAGCGCAACTCCTTGAGCTCGTTCTTGAGGATGCGGCTCTCCTCTTCGACCTCCTTACGCATCTGCGCGGCACTCTCAGCGGCCATCTCCGACCTGCGCACGATCTCACCGGCGTCGGACTGCGCCTTGTCCCTGATCAGTACGGCTTCGCGCCGCGCCTCCTCCAGCTCGCTGTGCACCTCGGCCAACTGATCGGGCGACGGTTTGGAGACGGGTGGCGAAGCCAGCGCGGCGGTTCGGCGCAGAAGTATGACAAACGCGACGATCATCACGCATGCCAGCAGGAGCACTGCCACCGCCAGCACCACGACAGGCGTCTCCATGTGCGCCCCGCCCTCCTCGCGTCATAGATGTGCCCAAACGCTCCAGGAGGGGTCACGCGCACAGCACAGATCGCCCCAACGGTGTTGCCACCAGGACAAATATCAAGCCAAGGCAGACGCGGCACCGACTGAACAGCCGGCACCTTGCCTTCCCTGGGTCAATCGAGCTCGCTCGTCCGTAGTTCACCGGTATGGCAATCCGCACTGCGCGGAGTAACTCCTCACTGCCGTCGAGGTTATGCGTCGAAGAGGTAACGGGCAAGCAAAGACGTGCTGTCAAGCGCGCCCTACCGTCGAATCGAACACAAACCGTACGATCTTGCCGGATATAGCCGACATGCCCTCATTTACCCAGCTAACTCGGTCCTGACGCCCCATGCCGGCACCCGCCTGAAGAGTTTCCGAGGCCCCACAGACGTCCCACCCCTGCGGGCAACGGCCTCGGGCCACCGGACGCGTAACCGATCCCGCCCTGGCAGCCGGAGGCGTAGCCGATCCCGCCCGGCAGCACAGGCATACCGACCCGCAACGCAGACATGCCGACCCGCAACGCAGACATGCCGACCCGCGACGCAGGCATCCCAACCGCGACGCAGGCGCGCCACCGCAGAGCACGCATGCCAACCGCAGCACAGACGGGACGACCGACCAGGCAAGCGCACCAACCGCGCAGCGCAGACATGCCACCGCAGATGGGACCACGGGGAGCAGGCGCACCAACCGCAGAGCAGACGGGGCGACCGCACAGCAGGTTGGGGACCACCGAGAAGGCAGGCGCATCAACCGCAGAGCAGGCCTGCCTACCCGCAGCACAGACGAGACGACCCGCAGAGCAAGCCTCCCGACCGCAGCCCCAACACTGCCACCGAAGGCAGGCGTGCCGACCGAAGGCAGGCGTGGGGAGATTTCAAGAGACGCCGCTCGGACACGTGCAGAGGAGAGGAGCCCGACAAGGTCATCCCGGCGTTACGGGAAGTCGTCCTCGATCTCGACGCCTTCGCTCTCCAGCGCCTCGCGAACCACCCGATAGGCCAGCCCCGCGCCATACCCCTTGCGTGCCAGCATCCCCGCCAGCCGTCGAGTACGGACCTGCGCGTCGAGCCCTCGCGTCGAGGCCAGCTTGCGCTCCACCAGCCTGCGGGCGGTGTCCGCCTCCTGGTCGGAGTCAACCCGCTCCACGGCCTCGTTGACCGTGTCGCTGTCGACCCCCCTGTGCCGCAGCTCGGCCGCCAGCGCCCGCCGGGCCAGCCCTCGCCCGTGGTGCCGTGAGTCCACCCACGCCTCGGCGAACGCCTCGTCGTTGATCAGGCCCAACTCCGTGAACCGATCGAGTACGGCGTCGGCGGCCTCGTCGGGCACCTCGCGCTTCCGCAACGCCTCGGCGAGCTGCGCCCTGGTCTTGGGCCCCATGGTGAGCAGCCTCAGACAGATCGCCCTCGCGACCGATTCGGGATTCGCCGGAGGACCCGAGGCAGCCCCTGAGCCCTCATCGGGCCCCTCCGGCCCGCCGGAACGCCTCCTCGACGAGCCCCGGCGCGCGCCACCGCCACCGCGCCGCCCACCCGAGCGCCGCCCTTCACGCGGCCCCTCAGTCTCCGAACCCGCACCGCCCTCACGACCCCCGTAGCCTCCCGGGCCATCACTGAACAGCCCCATCGTGGGAGCGGCGTCCTCGTAGTGACGGGAGTCGTCTTCGGGCTGGCGCTCCGAGGCAGCCGAATAACCCCGGAAGCCGTCACGCGGCCGGCCGTCCGCAGCAGCCGAATAGCCCTCGAAGCCGTCACCCGGCGAATCGGTCGAAGCGGCCGGATGGTCCTGGGAGGATTCGGACGGCTGGTCGGCCGAAGCGCCTACATAACCCTGAGCCCGGTCACCCGACCGACCACTCGGAGCCGCCGAATAGCCCTGGAAGTGATCGGACGGCTGATCGGTCGAAGCGGCCACATAACCCTGAGCCCGGCCAGCCCACTGACCGCTCGGAGCCGCAGAATAGCCCTGGGAATGATCGGACGGCTGGTCGGTCGAAGCGCCCGCATAGCCCTGGGCTTGGTCAGCCGACTGACCGCTTGGAGCAGCCCAAGAGCTCCCCCGGGGATCGGCTGACCGGCCGGTCGGGGCAGCGTGATCCCGCGCCCATTCAGGGGGCTCTCCAGTCGAGTCGAAGGGGTCGCCGACGTCTCGAGGGGAGGTGTTGGCGCGGCGAGTGGCTCTGCGCGGGCGACGGCGGGGGGTCGACCCGTCGTCACCGGAGGCCAGGCCGCGCTGCGGGCGGTCGCCGTCATCGCCGGAAGCCAGCCCCGAGTACGGCCCGCCGCCGTCGTCACCGGAGTCCAGCCAGCCGTGTGACCGACCGCCATCGTCGCCCGAGCCGAGGCCTCCCTCAGGGATGGCCCACTCGCCCTCCACCCCCGCAGCCCGCTCACGCACCTTGCGCTTCGGACGGGTCGTGCGCCGGGTGACGTCCGGCCACGCGCCCCAGTCGCGGGACGCCCCCGGATGGTCGTCGGCTTCGCGTCCATGCCCGCCGCTCTGGTTCCCCCGACGGTCGATCCCGCGTCCAGCGC
This sequence comes from Nonomuraea roseola, assembly GCF_039535395.1. Taxonomy (NCBI): domain Bacteria; kingdom Bacillati; phylum Actinomycetota; class Actinomycetes; order Streptosporangiales; family Streptosporangiaceae; genus Nonomuraea; species Nonomuraea roseola. The sequence continues at coordinate 4,960,873 of NZ_BAAAXC010000015.1, read as the reverse complement.
CTTCGGTCTCACGACCCCGAAGCTCGGCATCACGCCCAAGTTCAGCGGCTGGGCTCTCTCGGTGACCGGTTGGAGGCCGGGGGTCGTCGGGAAGCCGGCCCTCGGCGGCAGTCAGGAGGGCGTCGGGTGCCTGCGAATGACCGCTGTCTGCCCCCGGCCTGCGAGGTTCGGTGTTCTCCCGAGGGTCAGGGTCGTGGTCGCTTTTCGTGGCCTTCGTAGACCATGGGGAACGGCCGGTTGGTTCGAAGCGCCAGATCGGGCCGTCGTCCTCCGTGTCCCGTGACGCCCGGCGGCTCTTGCGGGCTCGGGTTGGGCGGGCGAGGTCGGCGACGCCGTCAGGGACGCTGGACCAAGCGTCCGTGCCCGCCTCGTCGCCGCCAGGGCCCCATCCGCCCGAACTCCACACGCCGGCAGCCGAGCGGTCCCCACTCCAGGTGTTGTCTGGCGAGCCGCTGCCGTCATCGGCCGACCCGCCGCCCAGGCCCCAGCTCTCCCGGGCCGACGAGTCCTGCGAACCCCAACCGTCCTGAGGCGTCGTGTCGTTCGAACCCCAGCCACCGGGGGGCGCGTTCGAACCCCAGCCGCTCTGGGGCGCCGAGTCGTTGGTGCTCCAGCCGTCCCGAGTCGCCGGGTTGTCGGTGGTCCAGCCCTCTGCGGTCGACGGGTCGTTGGCGGTCCAGCCGTTGTCGGCTCGTGTGACGTCCTGCCCCCAGCTTCGGGTAGCCGCTGCGCCTTCCTCACCCCACACGGGGGTATCCGATGCGCCGTCCGCGCCCTCGCCCAGACCGATCTGAGCCGATGGGCCGTCCGCTCCGCCACCGGGTCGACCCGATGCGCCGTCCGAACTCCCGGCCTTACCACTCGCCGCGCGAGCCGCCTCCGCACGGGCGCCGGGTGCCGGGCGGTCAGCAGCCGGGCCATCGCTCGCCGTGCCGGTCGCTGCCCCGCTGACGTCGGGCTCGGGCGTCATGTCGGCCGTGCCCCTGCCCTCGTCGTTCGCTTCCGCTCTCACGTCAGACACCGTGCCGTTCCGGGGTCGGGTGCTCGGCCTGATCGTGGTCGTTGGCGGTGGGCCCGCCGTCCCTCTGGGGGGCGGCGGGGTTCGGGCGGTGGGCGGGGGCCGGCGACATGCTCATGCCTCAGACCGGATCAGACGTCACCGGGCTTGGGCGTGGCGGCGGCCTTGGAACCACGGCCGGAGGGCGCGGCGGCGACCGGAGGAGCGGCCGGGGCCGCGGGAGCCTCGGCGGGGGCGTCGACACGCGGCCCCACACCCAGCTTCTCCTTGATCTTCTTCTCGATCTCGTTGGCCACGTCGGGGTGGTTGCGCAGGAAGTTGCGCGCGTTCTCCTTGCCCTGGCCGAGCTGGTCGCCCTCGTAGGTGTACCAGGCACCGGACTTGCGGACGAAGCCGTGCTCCACACCCATGTCGATGAGGCCGCCCTCGCGGGAGATGCCCACGCCGTAGAGGATGTCGAAGTCGGCGACGCGGAAGGGCGGCGCCATCTTGTTCTTGACGACCTTGACGCGGGTGCGGTTGCCGACCGCCTCCGTGCCGTCCTTCAGCGTCTCGATGCGGCGGATGTCGAGGCGGACCGAGGCGTAGAACTTCAGCGCCTTACCACCGGTCGTGGTCTCGGGCGAGCCGAACATGACGCCGATCTTCTCGCGCAGCTGGTTGATGAAGATGGCCGTGGTGCCGGTGTTGTTGAGCGCACCGGCGACCTTGCGCAGCGCCTGGGACATCAGGCGGGCCTGGAGACCGACGTGGCTGTCGCCCATCTCGCCCTCGATCTCGGCCTTGGGCACCAGGGCCGCGACCGAGTCGATGACGATGATGTCGACGGCGCCCGAGCGGATCAGCATGTCGGCGATCTCGAGCGCCTGCTCACCGGTGTCGGGCTGGGAGACGAGCAGGGCGTCGGTGTCGACGCCGAGCTTCTTGGCGTATTCGGGGTCGAGGGCGTGCTCGGCGTCGATGAACGCCGCGATGCCGCCCGCCCGCTGCGCGTTGGCCACCGCGTGCAGCGCGACCGTGGTCTTACCACTGGACTCGGGACCGTAGACCTCGATGATGCGGCCCCTGGGGAAGCCGCCGATGCCGAGCGCGACATCGAGTGCGATCGAGCCGGTCGGCGTCACCTCGATGGGAGCCCTGACGTCATCGCCGAGGCGCATGACGGAGCCCTTGCCGAACTGCCGCTCGATCTGTGCGAGGGCAGTCTCAAGGGCCTTCTCGCGGTCGTTGATAGCCATGGGAACTCCCCTGGAGGGTCGTGTCTGGTCGGTCGAGTGAAAGCTACGCGGTGGGACCGACAATTTTCCGCCGAGCCGTGCAGGAAGCGGTTCGGCGAGCTTCATAGTAGCCGAACGGCTGTTCGATGGCGCCCCGAACACGCCGAGTCGCAAGACATTCCCTGACATTACGCCGGGCGTGTTGCCATGGCCGCTGAGCTGGGGAGATCCTTAGGAAAAGGTCGAGAGGCGGCGACGTGACGAGCACCTACACCGGGCAGCGGCGTACCCAACTGGAGGCGCTCGCCGAGCTGCTCCCCGCCCACGCGCTCGTCGGGCGCATGGTCGGTGGAGACGATCCCGTGCTGTGGGTCTGGCATCCGCGCACGGGCCGGCAGACGATCATTTTCGCGACGCCGTCGACGTCGGCGTGGGTCTTCCTGTGGTCGCCGGGCGGCCACGGCACGGCCGACGACCTCGAAGGGACGGTACGCGCGGTCGCGGCGGTCCTAGCCGACGGCGAATGACCCTCGCAGTGCGGACACCGTGGCCGTGAGGCCGTCGGAGGCGGCGCGGTCGAGGGCTGCGGTGAGCGTCTGCTCGTAGAGGTCGCTCGCCCCGTCCTTCCGCTCCCTCCCCGCCTCGGTGATGACGGTGTAGACGCCACGGCGGTCGTTGGCGCACAGGTCGCGGCGGGTGAGCCCGGCGGCCTCCAGCCGTCCGACCAGGCGGGTGACGGAGCTCTGGTTGAGCCCGAGCAGGTCGGCCAGCTCCTGCATGCGCAGCTCGCCGCTCCTGGCCGTCGACAGGTGGCACAGCGCGCGATACTCCGACAGGCCGAGGCCGTGCCGCTGCAGGGCCGCGGCCAGTTCGTGCTCCACTCTGGCGTGCAGCCGTACCACTCCGACCCACATGTCGTCGTCGAGCGTCGCCATCTGTCTCCCCTCCCGTGTTGACATCCATTCTATGTGTATGCACAGAATATGTATGTGCATACAAGAACTCAAGCATGGACCTACCTTCTTATCGCCGCCGTCTTCGAGGTGGTCTTCGCCCTGGGCACCAACGCCACCGAGGGCTTCACCCGGCTCGGCCCCTCCCTGCTCACCGTGGCCGCCGCGGCGGGCGGCATCTTCTTCCTCAGCCTGGCGCTCAGGACACTCGACGTGGGTGTCGGCTACACCGTCTGGACGGGCATCGGCTCGGTCGGCACCGTCGTGTTCGGCACCGTGATCTTCGGTGAGTCGCTGAGCGCGTGGAAGGTGCTGGCCTTCCTTCTGATCATCGGCGGGGTCCTCGGCCTCAAGCTTGCCGACCGCCTCTCCCCCTCCACCACCGCCTGAGGAGTGACTGTCATGGCCTGGATCTATCTCTCCATCGCGATCGTCTTCGAGGTCGCCTTCGCGCTCGGCACCAACGCCACACAGGGCTTCACCCGGCTGTGGCCGTCCGTCTTCACACTGATGGCGGCGGCCGGCGGGATCTTCACCCTCAGCCTGGCGCTCAGGACACTCGACGTGGGCGTCGGCTACACCATCTGGACCGGCGTCGGCTCCATCGGCACCGTGCTCCTCGGCGCGCTGATCTACAAGGAGCGGATCACCGCCGCCAAGCTGGTGTCCTTCGCCGCGATCATCGGCGGGATCGTGCTGCTCAAGCTCTCCGCAGGTGTCTGAGCACGAATCCGACCCGCTCCCGTACGGCGAGGCGGGGCAGCTCGACCAGCGAGTAGCCGTAGTCGAGGTACGCCTCCGTGACCCGGTCGTAGGTCAGGGAGGCCTCCTCGAGCGTCTGCCTGCGCTCGGCGTCGTTCTCGAAGATCTCCGGCCACGGGGGCGCGACGAAGACCTCGTGGTGGTAGCGGAAGCTCTTCGCAGCGGCGTCGACGTGCGCGGGGACCGGCCGCCCCTCCAGACGCAGGTAGCCCACGACGTCGGGCACTCCCCTGTCGAAGAAGACGGGCCCCTCCTCGTCCTGGGCCGCGCGGTGCGAGCGCAGCTCCCACTGGAGCATCACCTCGGCGAACAGGGCGGGGTCGAGCCAGGGCAGCGCGGGGCCGCCGATCGCGACCTGGTCCTGGATGATCGCGCGGCCGGCCTCCTCCGTACGGCGGAAGCCCGCCGCCTCCAGCCCGTCGATGAGTGTGCTCTTGCCCGCTCCCGGCCCTCCCGTGACCACGACGAACGTCATCGGCCGTGCTCCCTCCCCTTGCACGGCAGGCTCAGCGCAGGCGGCTCGACACGTCCTCCACCTGGCACACCGCCCGCCAGACCTCCTTCGCGCTCACGCCCTGCGCGAGCGCCTGCTCGACCGTTCGTCCCCCCCAGGGGCGCGATCACGTAGTCGCGGGCCCACGACTCAGCGTAGGGATCGCCGAAGTGGGCGCGCATCCGTCTCCAGAACTCGGTCAGGCGCATGCCACCAAGTATGGAACCCGCCGCCGGATGGGTAGGACAAGCCTCATGGCGAAAACCCCCAAATCGGCTCCCAAGCCGTCAGCCACCGCCAGGACACATCGGGAGCGTCGCCGCAGCCTGCTCCTCCAGCTGCGCCTCGCCGTACAGAAGGACAAGGCCGACCGCGCCGAACGGCACGCGGGCCTGAAGCGGCAACCACGGCAGGGCAGGCCGCGCGATCGCAGGGCGTCGAGGAGATAGACGTCTACAGCACGCGCGAGCCGTACATCTCTCCGAGATGGTCGGCGAGCAACTCCAGTCTGGCGCCGTCGGGGTCCCTGAAATAGATGGAGGCGCCGCTCTCGATCTGGTGCGGCACGCCGGCCATCTCCAGCTTGCCCTTCAGCCGTTCCCACGTGGCGGGGTCCACGGAGATCGCGATGTGGTGCAGCCCGCCGAGGACCTCCTGGTAGGGCGCGAGATCGAGGCCGGGGAAGTCGAAGAAGGCCAGCAGGTTGCCGTTGCCGATGTCGAAGAAGAAGTGGTTGGACCCCTTGTAGTCGCGGTTCTCGAAGATCTCCGTGAGCGGGAACTCCAGGAGGTCCTGGTAGAAGCGGATGGTCTGTTCCACATCGGAGGAGAGCAGCGCGAAGTGGTGCAGGCCGCGCGCACTGCTCGAGGGACGGTGCGGGAGGAGGTACTGCCGCCTGATGCGCTCGCGATCAGCCTCGATGGCCGAATGGTCGATGGTCACGTCGCTCACCTCTCCCGCTCTATGTCCCCGCAATTCCCGCCTCAATCGCGCATGGTGGCGACAATCTCCTTGACGATCTCGATCGTGGTGCCCGGGTGCAGGAAGGCGAACCTGGCGACGGTCTCACCCTCCCAGCCTGTCGGGGTGACGAATCCGACCTGTCCCGCGAGCAGGCGTTCCGACCAGGCGTAGTAGTCGTGAGAGGTCCATCCGCGGCGGCGGAAGAGCACGGCGGACAGCTCGGGATCGCGGATGAGCTCCAGGTGGTCGCTCTCCCTGATCAGCTCGGCGCTCTCCCTCGCCAGCGTGAGCCCCCGCTCGACGGCCTCGGTGTAGGCGTCGGTGCCGTTGACCGCCAGGGAGAACCACAGCGGCAGGCCGCGGGCCCGCCTGGTCAGGTGGTAGGCGTAGTCGGTGGGGTTCCACTCGCCGCCGTCGGTGTGCAGGACGTCCAGATACGAGGCGTCCTGCGTGTGTACGGCACGCGCCAGGCGCGGGTCGCGATAGATCAGCGCGGCGCAGTCGAACGGGGCGAACAGCCACTTGTGCGGGTCCACGACGAAGGAGTCGGCGTGCTCGATGCCCTCGTAGCGGTGGCGCACGGAGGGGGCGAACAGGCCCGCGCCGCCGTACGCGCCGTCGACGTGGAACCACAGGTTGCGCTCGCGGGCGACCTCGGCGACGCCCTTGAGGTCGTCGATGATGCCCGCGTTGGTGGTGCCCGAGGTGGCGACGACGCCGATGACGTTCTCCTGGCCTTCGAGCGCGCGCCGGAGGGCCTCGCCCGTGAGGCGGTGGTCCTCCGACGGCACGACCAGCGCCTCTACGCCGATGATGCGCAGGGTGTTGGAGATCGACGAGTGCGCCTGGTCGCTGACGGCGATCTTCGCGTTCGGCAGGCCGGCCGTGTCGCGGGCGACGACCAGGGCGGACAGGTTGGCCGCGCTGCCGCCCGAGACGAAGCAGCCGCCGGCGGTGCCAGGCATGCCCGCGCGGTCGGCGATGAGCCTCAGGACCTGGTTCTCCGCCGCGATGGCGCCCGAGGCCTCCAGCCAGCTGATGCCCTGCAGGGAGGCGCAGGAGACGACCATGTCGAACAGCAGCGCGGCCTTGGTGGGGGCGGCGGGGATGAAGGACAGGAAACGGTTGCTGTCTGCGGAGATGACCGCGCGCGAGAGCTGCTGGTCGTAGATGTCCAGGACCCTGGCGGGGTCGTTGCCCTTGGCCGTCATGAGTCCGGCGAGCGCCGCGTCCAGCTTGTCCTTCTCGCCCGGGTGGTCGAGGGGAACGGGATCGAGGGCGAGGCGCTGCCTCATGTAGTCGAAGACCAGGGTGGTGAGGCGCTCGTCATAGCTATGCACGCGTGCATTATGCGGATAAAACCGAAAAAGGGGTAAATAACGGGCAGCGATCTTCTTAACCGCCTGTCCGGGACGGCCCGTCGAGGTTTTGTCGGTACGGCGAGGCACCATGGGGGAATGAGCGCGCTCGACCACTTCAGCAGGATGACCCGTGACTGGTTCACCGGGGCCTTCCTGGCTCCCACGCAGGCCCAGGAGGGCGCGTGGGAGTCGATCGCGCGCGGCGACAACACGCTGGTCGTCGCGCCCACCGGGTCGGGCAAGACGCTGGCCGCCTTCCTGTGGTCGCTCGACCGGCTGGCGGCCGAACGAGTCGGTGTGGCCGGCCCCGCAGGCGCTCGCAGGTGCAGGGTGCTCTACGTCTCGCCGCTCAAGGCGCTGGCCGTCGACGTGGAGCGCAACCTTCGAGCTCCGCTGGCAGGGCTCAAGCAGACGGCGCGCAGGCTCGGCCTCGCCGTCCCCGAGATCTCGGTGGCGATCCGCTCCGGCGACACCTCGGCCGAGGATCGCAGGCGGTTCGCCAGCAAGCCGTCCGACATCCTCATCACCACGCCAGAGTCGCTGTTCCTGCTGCTCACCAGCCAGGCGCGCGAGGCGCTGCGCGGCGTCGAGACGGTGATCGTCGACGAGGTGCACGCGGTGGCCGCCACCAAGCGGGGCGCGCACCTCGCGCTCAGCCTGGAGCGGCTCGACGCCCTCCTCGAACGGCCCGCCCAGCGCATCGGGCTGTCGGCGACCGTGCGCCCCGTGAGCGAGGTGGCCGCCTTCCTGGGCGGAGCCCGGCCCGCCGCCGTGGTGCAGCCGCCTTCCGACAAGCGCATCGAGGTGCAGGTCGTCGTCCCGATCGAGGACATGACCGAGCTGGAGGCTCCGGCCGTCCCCGATCCTGAGGCGTTCGCGGCCGAGCCCGCGCGCCGCTCGATCTGGCCGCACGTGGAGGAGCGGCTCTTCGACCTGATCGAGGCGCACAGCTCGACGATCGTGTTCGCCAACTCGCGACGGCTGGCCGAACGGCTGTGCACACGGCTGAACGAGCTCGCCTACGAGCGGCAGCAGGGCGTGGAGGCGATCGACCTGTCGATCTGGGAGACCGTGCCCGAAGACCACGAAGACCTGGGGCCCGACGATCCTCGCCTGACGACCGATCCCGAGGCTCGTCGGCCCGGTTCGGAGGTGGCGGAGGGACCGGCGGCTCGGCGTCCTGGTGGAGAGGTGACCGCGGCGGGGGCGCGACGGGCGCCTGCGGAGATGATGGCGCAGGCCGGAGCGAGCAAGGGCGCGGTCCCCGAGATCGTGCGCGCCCACCACGGGTCGGTCTCCAAGGAGGAGCGGGCGCAGATCGAGGAGGCGCTGAAGTCGGGACGGCTGCCCGCCGTGGTGGCCACCTCCAGCCTCGAGCTCGGCATCGACATGGGCGCCGTCGACCTGGTCGCCTGCGTGGAGGCGCCACCCAGCGTGGCCAGCGGCCTGCAGCGCATCGGCAGGGCAGGCCACCAGGTGGGCGCGGTCTCCAAGGGCGTGATCTTCCCCAAGTACCGCGGCGACCTGATCCAGACCGCCGTCGTCGCCGAGCGCATGCAGAGCGGCGAGATCGAGGAGATGCGCTACCCGCGCAACCCGCTCGACGTGCTCGCTCAGCAGATCGTCGCCATGACCGCGCTCGAGGACTGGACGGTCGACGAGCTCGAGGAGGTCGTGAAGCGGGCCGCGCCGTACGCCACGCTGCCGAGGAGCGCCCTGGAGGCCACGCTCGACATGCTGGCGGGGCGCTATCCGAGCGAGGAGTTCGCCGAGCTGCGTCCGCGGCTGGTCTGGGACAGGGTGACGGGCGTGCTGCAGGGCCGTCCGGGAGCGCAACGGCTGGCGGTGACCAACGGCGGCACGATCCCCGACCGCGGGCTGTTCGGCGTGTTCCTGGTCGGCGAGAAGGGGTCGAGGGTCGGCGAGCTCGACGAGGAGATGGTCTACGAGTCGAGGGCGGGCGACGTGTTCGTCCTCGGCGCCACGTCCTGGCGGATCGAGGACATCACCTCCGACAGGGTGCTGGTCTCCCCCGCTCCCGGTCAGCCGGGCAAGCTGCCGTTCTGGCACGGCGACGCGCCAGGGCGGCCCGCCGAGCTGGGCAGGGCGATCGGCGCGTTCCTGAGGGAGCTGTCAGCCGAGGCGGCTCCCGTCGGCGCGAAGGGCGCCGAACCTTCCAGCAAGAAGTCTTCGGGGCCCGGGTCTTCCGGCAAGGCGGGAGCCGGGTCTTCCGGCAAGGCGGGAGCCGGGTCCTCGGGCAAGGCAGGAACCGGGTCCTCAGGCACGTCGGCCAGGTCTCGTGCCAAGGCGGCCGAGTCTGCGAGCAGGGTCGATGCCCATGCGTCGGAAACCGTCTCCGTCGAGCGGACAACGGAGGCCCGCTCGACGGAGACGGTGGAGACCGAACGGCAGGCCGAAACCGGCTCGACGAGGGTTGCGCAGGCGAAGGACGAGGCCGTCTCCGGGCGGAGGGGTGGGGCTGCCTCGCCGGAGACCGCTGGAGGAAAGCCCGGGAACGGTTCGTCGGAGACGGCCGGGCCAAAGGCGGGCGGGGCGGTCGAGCGGATGCGGGCGGCGGGGCTCGACGAGTGGGCTGCCGGCAACCTGCTCTCCTACCTGAGCGAGCAGCGCGAGGCGACCGGCTACGTGCCCGACGACCGCACGCTGCTCGTCGAGCGCTTCCACGACGAGCTGGGCGACTGGCGGGTGGTGATCCACTCCCCCTACGGCGCGCGTGTGCACGCCCCCTGGGCGCTGGCCATCAACCGGCGGCTGCGCGAGCGCTACGGCGTCGACGTGCAGGCCGTGCACTCCGACGACGGCATCGTGCTGCGCATCCCCGACACGCTGGCCGAGCCCCCGAGCGACGTGGCCGCCTTCGACGCCGACGAGATCGAGCAGATCGTCACCGAGGAGCTGGGCGGCTCGGCGCTGTTCGCCTCGCGTTTCAGGGAGTGCGCGGGACGGTCGCTGCTGCTGCCCCGCCGTACGCCGGGCAAGCGGACCCCGCTGTGGCAGCAGCGCCAGCGGGCCGCGCACCTGCTGGGGGTGGCCTCGAAGTACGCGAGCTTCCCCGTGGTGCTGGAGACGATGCGCGAGTGCCTTCAGGACGTCTTCGACGTGCCCGGCCTGGTGCGCCTCATGCGCGACATCGCGGCGCGACGCGTGCGGGTGGTGGAGGTGGAGACCTCGCAGGCCTCGCCGTTCGCGGCGTCGCTGCTGTTCCACTACATCGGCGCGTTCATGTACGAGGGCGACGCGCCGCTGGCCGAGCGGCGGGCGCAGGCGCTCGCGCTCGACACGACGCTGCTGGCCGAGCTGCTCGGCCAGGCGGACCTGCGCGAGCTGCTCGACCCCGACGTGATCGCCGACGCCGAGCGCGAGCTGGCCAGGCTCGACAGGCCGCTGCGTGACGCGGAGGACCTCGCCGACCTGCTGCGCTCGCACGGCCCCCTGCTGGCGGCCGACGTGAGCGTGCGAGGCGGCGACCCGGGCTGGCTGTCCGATCTCGAGCGGGCGCGCAGGGCGATCAGCGTGCGCGTCGCCGGTGAGGAGCAGTGGGCCGCGATCGAGGACTCCGCCAGACTGCGCGACGCCCTCGGCGCGCCGCTTCCTGTCGGCATCCCGCACGCCTTCCTCGAGCCGGTGGCCGATCCGCTCGGCGACCTCGTCGCCAGGCACGCCCGTACACGTGGCCCCTTCCACGCGGGCACGGCCGCCGCCAGGTTCGGGCTCGGCGTCGCCGTGGTCACCGACGCGCTGCGCAGGCTCGCCGCCTCGGGCCGGGTGGTGAACGGCGAGTTCAGGCCGGGAGGGCGCGGCGAGGAGTGGTGCGACGCCGGGGTTCTCAGGCTGCTGCGGCGCAGGTCGCTGGCCCGGCTGCGCAAGGAGGTCGAGCCGGTCCCGCACGAGACGCTCGCCCTGTTCGCGCCGACGTGGCACGGCATCACAGGCCGCGGCGGTCAGGCGCCGAGGTCCACGCCAGGCGGGGCGATCAGCTCGGCCAGGTCGATGGACGCGCTGGTCAACGCCATCGAGCAGTTGCAGGGCGCCGCGGTGCCCGCCTCCTCGCTCGAGACGCTGGTGCTGCCCTCCAGGGTGCCCGGCTACCATCCCGCGCTGCTCGACGAACTGACCTCCTCCGGCGAGGTGATCTGGGCGGGTCAGGGATCGCTGCCCGGCGGCGACGGCTGGGTCTCGCTCTTCTTCGCCGACACCGCCCCTCTCCTGCTCCCCACCCCTGCCGAGATCACGATGACGCCGCTGCACGAGCAGGTGCTCGACGCGCTCGGCGGCGGTGGCGCGCTGTTCTTCCGCGGTCTGTCCGACCGGGTCGGCTCGATGGACGACCTGACGCTGACCACCGCCCTCTGGGACCTCGTGTGGTCGGGCAGGGTCTCGGGTGACACGCTCGCGCCGCTCAGGGCGACGCTCGGCTCGGGCCGTCCCGCCCACCGTCCCGCCACCACCAGGCGGCGGCGGGCGGTGCTGCCGAGCAGGAGCGGCTCTCCGCTGGTGGGCGGCCGGTGGTGGCTGCTGCCCTCCGCCTCGCCCGACACCACTCAGCGCGCGCACGCGCAGGCCGAGGTCCTGCTCGAACGGCACGGCGTGGTGACCAGGGGCGCGGTGATGGCCGAGCGGCTGCCAGGCGGGTTCGCCGCGGTGTACCAGGTGCTCAGGGCCTTCGAGGAGAGCGGACGCTGCCGTCGCGGCTACTTCGTCGAGGGGCTCGGCGGTGCCCAGTTCGCCCTGCCCGGCGCCGTCGACCGCATGCGGGCCCTCTCCCCCAACGCCTCGGGCTCCTTCGCCGACACGGGGTCGGGGCAGAGCGCGGTGGTGCTGGCCTCAGCCGACCCCGCCAACCCGTACGGCGCGGCGCTCCCCTGGCCCACTCGCCCAGGCGAGGTGGGGCACAAGCCGGGCCGGAAGGCGGGAGCGCTCGTCGTGCTGGTGGACGGGCATCTCGTGCTGTACGTCGAGCGGGGCGGCAAGACGTTGCTGTCGTTCGCCGACGATGGACGGCTGCGGCCGGCGGTGGACGCGCTGGCGCTGGCCGTACGCGACGGGGCGCTCGGAAAGCTGACGGTCGAGCGGGCCGACGGCGGCTCGATCACCGACTCGCCGCTGGCGGCGGCGCTGGAGGAGGCCGGCTTCCACCCCACCCCCCGAGGCCTGCGCCTACGCGCCTGACCTTCCCCGGCTCTCCACCCACACCGGGGTATGGCTGGCGAAAGCGGCGAGCGGGCAGGGGGTTAGCGTGGGGTCCATGGTGTGGACTGCGGCGGAGATTCCCGACCTGTCGGGGAAGACGGCGATCGTGACGGGCGCCAACAGCGGTATCGGCATGATCGCGGCGGGCGAGCTGGCCAGGCGGGGCGCCGCCACGGTGCTGGCCTGCAGGGACACGGCCAAGGGAGAGGCGGCCAGGTCCCGCATGCTCGCGGCGGGGCCCAAGGGCTCGATCGAGGTCAGACGGCTGGACCTCGCCGATCTGTCCTCGGTGCGGGAGTTCGCCGCGACCGTGGAGGGCGACGTCGACATCCTGCTCAACAACGCCGGCGTGATGGCGCTGCCGTACAGGAAGACGGTCGACGGGTTCGAGATGCAGTTCGGCACCAACCATCTCGGGCACTTCGCGCTGACGGGGCTGTTGCTTCCGCGGCTGCGCGGCAGGGTCGTGACGGTGAGCAGCCTCGTGCACGTCGGCGGCAGGATGCGGTTCGACGACCTGAACGCCGAGCGCGGCTACCGGAGGTGGTCGGCCTACTCGCAGTCGAAGCTGGCCAACCTGCTGTTCGCCTACGAGCTGGAGCGCCGGGCGGGCGGGCGGCTGACCAGCGTGGCGGCCCACCCCGGCTACTCCTCGACGAACCTGCAGACGGCAGGCCCGCGCATGGCCGGCGACAAGCTCGCGGAGCTGGGACAGACGGCGTTCAACGCGCTCTTCGCGCAGAGCGCCGAGCGAGGGGCGCTGCCGCTGCTGTTCGCGGCGACCGCGCCCGGCCTGCCCGGCGGGAGCTACGTGGGTCCGGATGGGCCCTTCGAGGTGTGGGGCTATCCCAAGATCGTCAACTCCTCGCCCGCGTCGAAGGACGAGGCGGCCGCAGCCCGATTGTGGGAAATTTCGGAACAGCTGACGAATGTCAGCTATTCGTTCGCGGACTAAGGCAGACTTCCCGTGTGAGCGATCTTGACGTTGCGTCGGTCTGCGACAGGTTCGGGCTCGGTCTGGCGGTGACGCCGGGGTTGCGGGTCGCTGGCTACTACCACAACCAGGTCTGGCGGCTCGACACGATCACCGGCGCCTACGCGGTGAAGCGGCTGACCTGGACGCCCTCCGCCGAGGCTATCGAGATCGAGCGCAGGGCGCTGGCCGTGGGAGTGCCGCTCCCCCCACCCGTGCCCGAGACGGCCACCGGCCGCCACACGGTCGAGCTGGGCGGGGCGGTGGTGCGCGTGCACCGCTGGCTGGACGGCCGCGCGCCCGGCATCGACGACCTCACCCCCGCGCTGTGCCGCCGCATGGGTGCCCTGCTGGCCACCGTCCACCACGCAGGCTCCAGCGGCCCGCCTGGCCCCGGTGCGGACTCGGACGGTCCACCCGCCCCAGGTGCAGGCTCAGGCGGCCTGATCGACCCCGATGCAGGCTCAGGCGGCGCGCCCGCCCCCGGTGCAGGTGTAGGCCTGCTCGACGCCGGTTCCGGGGAGCCGGGACGGCCGCTGGGCGGGGGTGGTGAGGAGCTCGCGCGGCTGCGCGCCGACACCGAGCGCCCCGAGGGGCGGGGCACCATGGTCGGCTCCCACGGCGACCTGCACCCGAAGAACGCCCTCCTGCGCGCAGACGGCAGCCTGGCGCTCATCGACTGGGACACCGCCGGCGCGTACGTCGCCGAGCAGGAGGCCGCGGGCGTCGCGCTCGACTGGTCGACCAGGCTGGGCGGCGACGTCGACCTCGACCGCTTCGACGCCGTCGTCGAGGGCTACCGGTCGGGCGGCGGGGTGATCCCCTCCGAGCCGTGGGTGTTCGGCGGCTGGGTCCGCGGCTACCTGGACTTCATGCGGCGCGCCGGCACCGACGAGCGCGAGCAGACCCACGCGCGGCTGAGCCTGCTCGCCACGATCCTTCCCGACCTGGTCAAACGCCTGAAGTAGGGGCTCGCTCCGCCCTTCTCGCCGTGATCGTCTCCACGCCCACCTGGTCGTCCGGCAGCGCGTCGGGCACGTCGGTGTCGAAACGGGCCAGCCGCCCCAGCCGCAGCGCCCCCGCGACCACCGCCAGCATGCCGACCGCGCACACCAGGTACAGCAGGGCGATCCCCCGCCCGGGTCCGACACCGATCACCGCGCCCACCGTGGAGGCGAGCGCGCCTCCCTCGGCCATCAGCGGGTCGAACAGCGCGGCGCCGAGCGGCGCGACCAGTCCCATCCCGATCGGCAGCGTCGACCACGCGACGAGGGTGTTCAGCGCGAAGACCCTGCCGTGGTAGCGGTAGGGCACCTTGATCTGCACGATCAGCGAGTAGATGCCGTTCATGAGGGTCAGGACGTACGTGATCGCGAACGCCCCCGCGCCGATCAGCACCAGCGAGGGCGCGAGCCCGGTGAGCACGCTGCCCGCCGCGATCGCCACGGTGGCCAGCAGCACCCCCCTGAACCTGCGCCTGGCAGGGCCGCCCCACAGCGCCATGGTCAGCCCGCCGAGCAGCGCCCCGAGCCCTGTCACCACCGAGACCACGCTGACGTCACGCAGGGTGGCGAAGGACAGCACCAGCGGCGAGACCAGCAGCAGGAGCGGCGACAGGAAGATGTTGAGCACGGCGAACCAGCCGAGCATCGCCCGCAGGCCGCGCGAGTGCCAGGTGTAGGCGAAGCCCTGGCGGATCTCGGTGGCCAGCGGCTCGCGCGGCCTCCACGGCAGCGTGTCGGGGAAGCGGACGAGCAGTACCACGGCGAGGGCGAAGGCGTAGCTGATCACGTCGATGACCACGATGCCGCCGAGCCCGATCCAGGCCAGCAGCCCCGCCGCGATGAGCGGCACGATCAGCTGGGCGACGCCGTTGGTCATCTGGGTGACGCCGACGGCGTGCCCGAGGTAGCGCTTGGGCACCAGCTGCGGCACGGCCGAGGTGTAGGCCAGGCGCTGGAAGCTGGTGGCGATGGAGAGGGCGACGATCAGGGTGTAGATCTGCCAGAGCTGGAGGTCGCCGAAGAAGATCAGCCCTGCGAGCACCGCCTGGATGCCCGCCGCGCAGAGGTCGGCGACGACCAGCACCCTGCGCCTGTCGCCCCTGTCGACGATCGCGCCCGCCAGCGGCGAGATGAGCAGCCCTGCCAGGTTGAGCACGGCCAGGATGGAGAACTGCGTGACCGAGCCCGAGTCGACCAGGATCGTGATCGGCAGCGCCCATCCGGTGAGCGCCGACCCGATCATCGACAGCTGCTGTCCCGAGGCGATGGTGAGGAAGCGCCGCATGCTGGGCGCGACCTCGTCGCGCGAGGGCGCCGCGGCCGCGTCCGCCGCGGTGGAGACGGCGTGCACCCACCAGCTCCCCGTACGGTCACCCGCCTCGAGGCGCCGGTGGGTGCGCAGCACCGCGGCCAGCTCGTCGGCCCTGTAGCGCAGGAAGTAGTGGCCGCCCTCGTCCAGGACGACCAGCGCGGTGGTGTCGCTGAGGAAGCCCCACTCGGTGTAGCGCTCCTCGTAGTAGTCGGTGGCGGGGTCGCG
The DNA here is from genome assembly GCF_039535395.1 of Nonomuraea roseola. NCBI lineage: Bacteria > Bacillati > Actinomycetota > Actinomycetes > Streptosporangiales > Streptosporangiaceae > Nonomuraea > Nonomuraea roseola. Next base: position 4,945,381 of record NZ_BAAAXC010000015.1, on the reverse strand, counting down.
CTCGCCGATCACCGAGATGATCGGGGCGCGCAGCCTGGGCCTGTCGTCGGCGTGGAAGAGTGAGGTGAAGTACTTCTCCGCGGCTTTGGAGTCGTGCCGCATGGTCGCGATGATGCGGTCGGCGACGCCGGGTTCGAGCTCCTCCAGGTCGACGCCGCGGGCCTTCAGCCTGTTGATGTCGGTCTGGCTGGAGCGCAGCCGGTCCATCAGCCCGAACCGCAGCCAGCCCCGTGGCCTGGCGAAGGGGAAGATCGCCCCGATGTAGAGCGCCTCGACCTCGCGGCCCGCCTGCTCGACCCTTCTGGCCAGCTCGACGGCGAGCGCCGCGCCGACCCCGCAGTGCCCGTAGATCACCAGGGGGCCCTCGATGCGCAGGATCTCCTCGGTCGTCCTGGCCGCCAGCTCGTCGAAGTCCATCGGCTCCTCGTCCAGGCCGATGTCGTGGCCGGGGATGGCCAGCGCGTAGAGCGCCTGGTCGGCGGGGAGGGCGTCGGCCAGCGGCTGGTAGACGATGGCGCTGCCCGACCCGTACGGCACGCAGACGTAGCTGACCGTCGCGCTTCTCGGCGGGGTCAGCCGCTGGAGCAACGGCCTCGCGCCCTGCTCGGAGGAGGCGGCGAAGGCGGCCAGCTCCCGCACCGTCCTGTAGGTGAACACGTCGACCAGGCCGACGGGCCCGATCCCCGCCCTGCGCAGCTTCGCCACGACCTGGATGGCCAGCAGCGAGTGGCCTCCGAGGTCGAAGAAGTCGTCGTCGATCCCCACTCGTGGAACGCCGAGCACCTCGGCCCAGACCTCGGCGACGACCCTCTCGGCCTCCGTCGAGGGAGGGGCGTAGACCGCGTCGGCCGACAGGACGGGCTCGGGCAGCGCCTTGCGGTCGAGCTTGCCGTTCGGGGTGAGCGGCAGCGCCTCCATCCGGACGAACAGCGAGGGCAGCATGTACTCCGGCAGGAATCCCCTGATCGCGGCCCTGACCTGGGCGGGCTCGGACGGCCCTCCCACCAGGTAGGCGACCAGCTGGTCGGCGCGCACGACGACGACGGCCTCGGCGGCCCCCGCCTTCTCGCGCAGCGCCGTCTCGATCTCGCCGAGCTCGATCCGCAGGCCGCGCAGCTTGACCTGGTCGTCGAGGCGGCCGAGGAACTCGATGGTGCCGTCGGGCAGCCAGCGGGCGGCGTCGCCGGTGCGGTAGCGCCCGCCGGAGAACCTCTCGGCGGTCAGCGAGGGGCGGTCGTGGTAGCCGAGCGCGACGCCGACGCCGCCGATGTGCAGCTCGCCTGGCACGCCGACGGGGACCTGCGCGCCGTGCCTGTCAAGGACGTGCAGGGTGATGTTCTGGATGGGCGAGCCGATGGGCACGGTGGCCCGCCCCTCGAGCCCTTCGAGCGTGCACTGCCATGACGAGACGTCGATGGCCGCCTCCGTCGGGCCGTACAGGTTGTGCAGCTCGGCGGGCAGCGTCCGCAGGCAGCGGACGGCCAGGTCGACGGGCAGCTCCTCGCCGCTGCAGATGATCGTGCGCAGCGAGGCGCAGGTGTCCACGTCCTCCTCGGCCAGGAACATCGCCAGCATGGACGGTACGAAGTGCAGCGTGGTGACGCGCTCGGCGTTGATCAGCTCACGCAGGTAGGCGGGGTCGCGGTGGCCGTCGGGCGCGGCCAGGACGAGGCGGGCTCCGGAGATCAGCGGCCAGAAGAACTCCCACACCGAGACGTCGAAGCCCGCGGGGGTCTTCTGCAGCACCACGTCGTCGGCGGTCAGCCGGTAGCGCTTCTGCATCCAGTCGAGGCGGTTGACGATGCCGCGGTGCCCGTTGGGCACGCCCTTCGGCTTGCCCGTCGAGCCCGAGGTGTAGATCATGTACGCCGCCTCGCCCTGCGCGACGTCGGGTGGCGTGGCGGGCAGGCCGTCCCAGACCTGGGGGTTGTCGAGCGGCAGGATGGTCGCGCCGCCCGAGGCCAGCAGCGGGATCAGCGCGCTCTGGGTAAGGACGACGGGCGCGGCGGCGTCGGCCAGCATGAACGTCAGCCTGTCCTGCGGGTACGACGGGTCGAGCGGCACGTAGGCGGCGCCGGCCTTGAGGATGCCGAGCAGGCCCGCGACGAGTTCGAGCGAGCGCTCGGCGCAGATGGCGACCAGCCCGCCCGCGCCGAGCCCCGCGAGCCTGTGCGCGATCTGGTTGGCGCGCTCGTCGAGCTGCCTGTAGGTCAGCGACTGGCCCTCGAAGGTGACGGCCACCGCGTCGGGGGTCCGCGCCACCTGCTCCTCGACCAGGGCGTGCAGGGTCAGGCCGGGGAAGTCGGCCGCCGTCGCGTTCCACGCCTCGATCTCGGAGACGTCGCCGAGGGAGAGGCGGCTCACCGGCGTGGAGGGGTCGGTGACGGCCGCTCTGAGCAGCGTCTCGAAGTGCCGTGCCGTCCTGGCGATCGTGGGGGCGGAGAACAGCGTGGTCTTGTAGGTGAACGCGCAGGCCAGCCCCTCGCCGCCGGGGACGACGTAGAGCTCGAGGTCGTGGCGGGCCGAGCCGGGGCGCAGCGGGAAGTCGTCCTCGCCCGCCGCCAGGTCGTGCAGCGAGAACAGCGCGTCGACCAGCGGCTGCCTGCTCGGGTCGCGCGGCACACCGAGCGCCTCGACCAGCTTGGCGAAGGGCAGCTCCTGGTGGTCGAGGGCGTCGACGACCAGCTCTCTCGTCCTGCCGAGCAGGTCGGCGAAGCTCGGGTCGTCCCCCAGGTCGGCGCGCAGCACGAGCGTGTTGACGAACATGCCGACCACGTCGTCCAGCTCGGGGCGGGTCCTGCCTGCCACGGGGGTGCCCACGGCCACGTCGTCCTGGGCCGAGAGCCTGGCCAGCAGCACGTGGAAGGCGGCCAGCAGGGTCATGAACGGCGTCGCGCCGTGCCTCTTGCCGAGAGCGGTCACGCGCTCGACCAGCTCGGGGTCGAGCTCGTGCACGTGGGTGGCCCCTTCGAGGCACTGCGCGGCGGGCCTCGGCCTGTCGAGGGGCAGCTCGACGCGCGGCAGCCCGTCGAGCCGCCCGCGCCAGTAGGCCAGCTCGCGCTCGAAGGAGCGCTCGCTCTGCCACAGCGCGACGTCGCCGTACCTGACGGCCGGCGCCTCCCGGCTCTCGCCCCTGTAGAGCGCCAGGAGGTCCCGCATGAGCAGCTGCGCCGACTGCCCGTCGGCCACGATGTGGTGCACCAGCAGCGCGAGCACGTGCTCGGCACCCCCGATGGACACCGCGAGCGCCCTGAGCAGCGGTCCCTCCGCCAGGTCGAGCGGCACCGCGGCGGCCGCGTCGATCAGGGCCAGCGCCTCCTCGTCGTCGGCCGCCGTGGCGAGCGCGAGCGGCGCCTCGCTCTCCTCGGCCACGTGGACGGCGGGCAGGCCGTCCTCGCTGGTGGGAAAGCGGTGCCGCAGGCTCTCGTGTCTTCTCGGCAGCTCGTCGAGCGCAGCGCGCAGGCGCTCCTCGTCGAGCGGGCCGCGCAGCCGTACCGCGGTGGTGAGGGTGTAGGTGGCGGTTCCTGGCGTGAGGTGCTCCATGAACCACAGAGGCTCCTGGGCGGGGGCCAGGGGAGGCTGACTGCCCTCGGGGCGGCGAGGGATGCTCTCGGCCGCGTTCGCGCCTTGCAGCCTGCGCCGCAGCAGCTCCCTCTTGGCTCCGGACAGATCCACGACGGACATCAGCTCAGCCCTTCGACGGCGGCCTTGAGTGCGTTCATGAAGAGTGCGGCCTCCCGGCCGTTGATCAGCCGGTGGTCGTAGGCCAGGCCGATGTCGGCGCCGCCGTCCTCCCCCGGTGCGGTGACGGCCAGCGCGCAGGCGGTGCCGGGGAAGACGAACGGGATCGCCATGACCACGCCCCCCCTCGGTGTGCAGGGTGACGACGAAGTTGGCGCCGCTGAGGTCGGACGGCCTGAAGTCGCCGGTGGTGGCGGCCAGACGGTGGCGCATCAGCGCGCTCGCCAGCTCCTTGGTGGTACGGCCGCCCGCGTCGTGCAGCACGGGCACGTAGAGGCCCTCGCCGAGGTCGAGCGTGACGCCGATGTCGGCGGTCCTGGACAGGCGGATCCGGTCGCCCTCGAGGGTGGCGAAGAAGAGCGGGAAGCGCTCGTGCAGCCCGGCCACGGCCTGGACGAAGGTCTCCGCCAGCCCGACAGGGCGTCTGACGGCCCTGGTCTCGGCCTTGGCGTGCTCGATCGCCCCCGCCAGGTCCATGCGGACGGCCAGGTAGGCGGCGGGGATGGTGCTGTGGGACAGCTCCACGGCCCTGGCGACGGCCCGCTGCACCTTCGGCAGGTCGCGCACGTGGCCGAGGAGCCGTTCGAGGTCGGACTTCCTGACGACCTTGAGCCCGAGCTCCCTGAGCTGCTCGCCGGTGACGCCGTGCTCGTCGGCGAACGCCTGGGCGGGGGCGGTGACCAGAGGCAGGCCGTCCCGCGCGGTCGAGAGTTCGGGCTGCCCGGCTGACACGGGCGGCGAGGCGGGCTCGGGCCGCGCGCCCGCCGCGTCTCCGCCGATCGTGGCGATCACCTGGTCGGGACGGCACCAGGCGCCCGCGGCCACCTGGTGGCGCAGCACGCCCGTGGCGTCGGCCGGCAGCTCCTCCGCCGCCTTGGAGGTCTCGACCAGGGCGACCAGGTCGTCCTCGTGGACCGAGTCCCCGTCCTGGACCAGCCACTCCACCAGCAGGTACTCGCTGTCGTTGGTGTTCAGCTTCGGCATGCGCAGCTCAGCCACGGAGCGTCTCCATGATCACGCGATGGACCGTCCGCTCCGAGACCAGCACCGACTCCTCCAGGTGGGCGGCGGTGGGGATGACGGAGTCGGCGGAGTGGACGAGGGTGACGGGACCTGCCAGCCGTCCCCAGTGCCGCCGGTGGATCTGGTGGGCGACCTCGGCGCCCCAGGTCCCGCCCGCGGTGCTCTCCTCCACGACGAAGACGCGCGGCGCGTCGGGGAGCTCCACGTCGAACGGGTACAGGCGGGAGGGCACCACCAGCGTGCAGACGATCTCCTCCTCGAGCAGCAGCGAGCGCATCGCCGCCAGCACCATGGGGGCGCTGCCCCCTGGCGCGACGACCACGCAGTCGGGACGCTCGTCGAGGAAGGCCCGCGCCACGCCGTTCTCGACCGCGAGGGAGAACGGCTCGGGCACGGCGTGCATGGGCCTGGTGTAGAGGACCTTGTCCTCGAACAGGACGCAGGGCTCCTCGCGCGCCAGCATCTCGGTGAGGACCGCGAGGTTGTCGTGGAAGGGCGACATCTCGTACAGCGCCAGGCCGGGGATGCCGACGAAGTGCTTCTGCAGGCTCTGGCTGTGCGTGGGGCCGTAGCCCCTGCCTCCGCCGACGGGGCAGCGCACCACCATGCGCATGGGGACGCGGGAGCCGTACATGGAGACGGACTTGGCGGCGAAGTTCAGGAGCTGGTCGAAGGCGAGCGTGGCGAAGTCGCCGAACATGATCTCGACGATCGCCGCGTCACCCGACAGCGCCAGGCCCGCGGCGACGCCGGTGATGGCGCTCTCGCTGATCGGTGTGGACATCACCCTGCCGGGGAAGCGGGTGGACAGCCCTCGGGTGATCTTGAAGGCGCCGCCGTAGGGGTCGGCCACGTCCTCGCCGAGCAGGTAGAGGTTCCGCTCGGCCGCCATCAGCTCGTGGAGCGCCGCGTTGAGGTTCTCCGCGACCCTCATCGCGCCTCCCACCGTGACAGCGGGCGGGCGATCACGTCGGCGGCGACCGCCTCGATCCGCGACACGGCCGCGGCTTCGAGCCGGTCGAGCCGGGGGGAGGCGTACTTGTCCCGCCAGTCGACGCCGACGGCGTGCGCGGGCCTGGTGTCGTCGCCCTTGCTGTGCGGACCGAGCCTGTGGGTGACGAACTCGACCACGGCGGGCCTGCCCGCCCGCACGCCGGAGACGAGCGGCGCGAGCCTGGCCCTGATGTCGTCCACGTCGGCGCCCTCGACCAGCTCGTGCGGGAGGCCGAAGGCCGCGGCGCGCCCCGCGATCGTGCCCGCGAGGTGCTTGTCGGTGGGCGTGGACTGGGCGATGCCGTTGTTCTCGACGACCACCAGCAGGGGCAGCGCCCAGAGCGCGGCCAGGTTCAGCGCCTCGTAGACCGCGCCCTCGCCGAACGTGCCGTCGCCGATGTAGGCGCAGGCCAGGCGGCCGGGCTCGGCGCGCTTGAGATGGAGCGCGACGCCCGCCGCCACCGGCAGGCTCTCCCCCTGGACGCCGGTGGACAGGTAGCGGTCGCGGCGGATGTGCTGGCTGCCGCCCACCCCTGCGCACACCGCGCCCTCGCGGCCCATGATCTCGGCCAGCAGGCCCTCGGGGTCGTCGAAGCGGGCCAGGTAGTGGCCGTGTCCCCGGTGGTTGCTGAAGACGTGGTCGGCCGGGTCGAGCAGCCCCTCCATGGCGACGGGGACGTACTCCTGCCCGAGGCAGGTGTGGGTGGTGCCGTTGAGCAGGCCCCTGCCGTACAGGTCGAGGAGGGTGCGCTCGAAGGCGCGGATCACGAGCATGCGGGAGAGGTCGGCGTCGATCACTGCCTGATCACTCCGATGACGCCCGCGATGGTCGGGTTGTCGAAGAAGTCGTCCAGCTCGACCTCGACGTCCAGGCGCTTGCGCATGCGGGCGATGATCTGCGTGATCGTGAGGGAGTGCCCGCCCAGGTCGAAGATGTCGTCGTCCGGCTCGATCGGCGACAGTTGGAGCACCTCCTCCCAGATCGCGGTGATGCCGGCGAGGAGCGGATCGCCCTCGACCCGCCGCTCCTGTCCCGAGGCGACGGCCACGGGGGCGGGGGCGGAGGCGGGCGGAGGGGCCTGCGTCGTGCTCAGCGGGCGGGAGAGATCTCCCGACAGCCAGGAGCGCAGGTCGGCCACGACGCGCTCGGGATCGGGCAGCTCGTCGGGGTCGTGGCGCAGGCTGGCGACGAGCCCGGAGGGCCTGTCGAGGAGCTGGAGCTGCAGGGCGCCCCGCACGGCCTGGTTGAAGGCCAGCCACTCCACGCGATCGTCCTGCCCTCCGCGACGGTAGCTCACCGACACGGGTGCGAGCGCGGCGTGCGGCCTCAGCCCGGGGACCGCTCTGGCGAGGGGGACCTGCCGGTGCCGGTAGACCTCGCGCAGCTCGGCCCGCAGCGCCAGGGCGAACCGCCCGAACGGGGTCCCGTGCTCGGGGGCGGAGAAGACGGGCAGCTCGGTGACGAAGGGCCCGATGTGCCCCTCCTGGCCGGGGGTGCGGGTGGACAGGTCGATCGCGGTGACGGGGGCGGCGTTGCCGTACGAGGCGAGGACGGCGTGCACCGCGGCGAGCAGCACCTCGAACCTGGTCAGCCCCTCGGCCTCCGGCACATCGAGCGTGAACTCCAGCACGCGCCCCGGGCTCGCGCGCCGCGAGCGCAGCACTCCACCTGGCACCACCACCTCCTCGGGCGCGCGCCATCTGGAGGCCCAGAACGCGCGGGCCTCCTCCGCGGGGGCCTCCCTGGGCGCGAGCGGGGGGAGCGCGGGCAGGACCTCGCCCCTGTAGAGCGCCAGCAGGTCGGCGACGAGCACCTCCTTGGACTGGCCGTCGAAGACCGCGTGGTGCGCCTCGACCCTCAGCTCGTCGCCCTGCAGCGCGAACCTGACGAGCGGTCCCTTGGCCAGGTCGAAGGGGCCCTTCACCTCCTCACGCGCGAGGAAGGGCGGCTCGGCGGCGGGCACCAGCGACGGCAGGCCGTCGCGCTCCTCGAAGGCCGCGCCCAGCAGCGGATGCCGTTCGACCAGTGCGGCGACCGCCTTGGCCAGCGCCCCCTCGTCGACGGGCGCCCCGAACCTGATCACCAGCGGCATGTGGTACGCCGACCAGGCGCCCGCCCGCTCGTTGATCCAGATCCCGTGCTGGGCGGGTGACACCTCAGTCATGCCTCAACCTCCGCTTGTCGACCTTGCCGCCTTGGTTGCGCGGCAGGGCGTCGAGGGTGACGAGCCTGGCGGGCAGCTCGTGCGGGGCCAGCCGCCCCTTAAGGAAGATCCGCAGCTCCTCGTGGGCCACGGGGCCGACCACCGCCACCTCGACGGCCTTGCCGAGCGTGGGGTGCGGCACGCCGTACGCGGCCGCCTCGACCACGTCCGGATGCTGGTGGACGACGTCCTCCACGTGGATCGTCGACACCTTGTAGGCGCCCGACTTGATCACGTCGCTCTCCCTGTCGACCAGGTAGAGGTAGCCGTCGTCGTCGAGGTAGCCGAGGTCGCCCATCCGGACCCAGCCGCCTCTGAACACCTCGCCGCTGGCCTGCGCGTCGCCGTAGTAGGTGCGGGTGACGGCAGGCGAGCGCATCCACACCTCCCCGGTCACGCGGGGCGGCAGCGGGTCGCCCTTGGCCGTCGCGATCTTGACCGCGCCGCCCGAGGCGGGCCGCCCGACGCTGGCGGGCCTGTCGGGGTCGAAGAGCATCACGGTCTGGGCGGGCGCCGCCTCTGTCGAGGTGTAGTAGTTGGCGATCGCGGCGTTGCCGAAGGCGGCGCCGAGGTCGACGGCGACCTGCGAGGGCAGCGGCGCCGCGGCCGAGCCGAGCAGCAGCACGCTCGACAGGTCGTGCTTGTGGTGGACGCGGGCGGAGAGCATCTCGATGGCCATGGCCGGCACGAGGAAGACCGTGCCCGCCCTGTAGTGCTCGATCAGCCCGGCGAACCTGCCGGGGGTGAACCTGGGTAACGTCACGACCTGCGGATGGGCGTCCAGGGCGTTGACGAGCATCCACTGGCCCGCGTTCGTGCCGATCGGGAAGGCGTGCGCCAGGTGCGCGCTGTGCATGAAGGGCCTGCGCCTGCCGCCGCAGCCGTAGGCCAGGTTGGCGTGGCCGGCCGCGACGCCCTTGGGCCTGCCCGTGGTGCCGGAGGTGTAGAGGATCTGGGCGAGGTCGCGCGGGCGCGGAGGGTCGGGTGCCGGGCCCTCCGCGAAGGGTAACGCCCCGGGGCGCAGCGTCCTGGACGCGCCGCAGTGCGCCAGCATCGCCTCCACGTCGGCGCCTGCCAGCCGGTCCGACAGGGGGACGGCCACGGCCCCCGCCCTGACGACGCCGAGGAAGGCGACCGCGTACTCCAGCCAGTCGCCGTTGCCGAACACCAGGCCCACCCGGTCGCCGGGCTCGACTCCGAGCCCCGCAGCGACGCCTGCGGAGCGGCGTTCCCACTCGCCGAAGGTCAGCGACCCGGCACCGTGGACGGTCATCGCCACCCGCTCGGGGTCGGCCTTGGCCCGCTCCCGCAGCAGATCAGGAAGGGTCACGCTCACGACAGACCCCCGAGAATACTGATAAGAAACTTTCCTTACCCACCGGACGGCCGACAGTCTGACACGGGCACGGGAGGGTGACAAGAGCGCAAACCCCGTGTTTATCGGGCCTTGCGGGCAGGTCAAGATCCGTGGTTGACTCCCGAACAGTTAAGAACCTTTCCAGATTCGGGGGAAGGGCTTGTGACGCTTTCGTACGCCCAGGAGCGCCTGTGGTTCCTCCATCGGCTCGATCCTGACGACCCCTCGTACAACACCGCCTACGCCTACAGGCTGCGCGGAGAGCTCGACCTCACCAGGCTGGAGGCGGCCTTCACCGCCGTCGCCGCCAGGCACGACGCGCTGCGCACCCGCTTTCCCGAGGTGGACGGGCGCCCCGTGGCGGTCGTCGAGCCGCCGGGCCGCATCGCCTTCGAGGTGGTCGAGGGCGATCCGGAGAAGCTGGTGTCCGAACGCACCAACGCCCCCTTCGACCTGGCAGGGCGACCTCCCTTCCGGGTGAGCGTCATCCCGCTCGGGCCGCGCGAGCACGTCCTGTGCGTGGTGCTGCACCACATCAACGGCGACGGCTGGTCGTTCAACGTGCTGCGCGAGGAGGTAGCCGCCTGCTACGCGGGCAGGCCGCTGCCCGCCGCCCCTCCCCCGTTCAGCCCCGCCCCTCGTGACTTCGCGGCCGAGGAGGAGTGGTGGGCCGAGCGGCTGGCGGGGGCGCCGGTGCTGGAGCTGGTCACCGACAGGCCGCGCCCTCCGCAGCGGGGAACAGCGGGCGGCGAGGTGCTGTTCAGACTGGCTCCCGAGCTGGTCGCCGGGGTGGCCGAGCTGGCCAGGAGCGCGCGGTGCACGCCGTACATGGTGCTGCTGGCCGCCTACCAGGTGCTGCTGGCGCGGCACAGCGGACAGGACGACTTCTGCGTGGGCACGCCCTCGGCGGGGCGGACGAGCACCGAGCTCGAGCGGGTGGTCGGCTACCTGTCGACGATGCTGGTGCTCAGGTGCGACCTGTCGGGCGAGCCGAGCTTCGCCGAGTTGCTCCGCCGGACGAGGAAGACCGTGCTGCAGGCGCTGGCGCACCAGGAGGTGCCGTTCGAGCGGCTGGTCGGCGCGCTCGGCCTCCAGCGCGACCTCAGCAGGACCCCGCTGTTCCAGACCATGTTCGCGCTGCACACGCAGGGCGAGATCGCCGACCCGCTGCCCGGCCTGGAGGCCGAGCCGTTCCCGCTGGGCTGGCATCCCGCGCGCTTCGACCTGTCGCTCGACCTGTACGCCGAGGACGACGGCGGCCTGCTCGGGGTGGCCATCTACAGCGAGGAGCTGTTCGAGCGCGCGACCGCCGAGCGCATGATGGAGCGCTTCGCCGTCCTGGTCTCGTCGATCGTCGCCGATCCGTCGTCGCCGGTCGCCGGGCTGGAGCTGACCCCTGCCTCCGAGCGCGCCCTGCTGGCCTCGTGGAACGACACGGCCGCGGAGCTGCCGCCCCTCACCCTCGTCGACCTGGTGCTTGAGCGCGCTGACGCCCGTCCTGACGCGGTCGCGGTCATCTGCGGCGACACCACGCTGACCTACCGCGAGCTGACAGAGAGGGCGGCGGTCCTGGCGGGCGCGCTCGCCGAGCGGGGCGTCGGCACGGGCTCCCTGGTGGCGGTACGGCTCTCGCGCGGTCCTGACATGCTGGTCGCGCTGCTCGGCGTGGCCATGGCGGGCGCCGCCTACCTGCCGGTGGACCCCGACTACCCGCAGGCCCGCGTCTCCTACGTGCTGGAGGACTCGGGCGCGGCGCTCGTCCTCACCGACGAGCTCCCCTCGGGAGCGCCGCACGTCGTCAGGCCGCGCCCCGACGACACCGCCTACGTGCTCTACACCTCGGGCTCCACGGGCCGTCCCAAGGGCGTGGTCGTCCCGCACAGGGCGCTGACGAACTTCCTGCTCGCGATGCGTTCACTCGTGGGGTCGGCGCCCTCCGACGTCTGGCTGGCGCTCACCTCGCTCTCCTTCGACATCTCCGCGCTGGAGCTGTACCTGCCGCTCGTCACGGGCGGCACGGTGGTCATCGCCGACGCCGACACCGCCCGCGACGGCGCCGCGCTGTCGAGGCTGATCACGACGACGGGCGTCACGCACGTCCAGGCCACGCCCTCGGGCTGGCGGGTGCTGCTCACAGGGGAGCTGCCCCCGCTGACCGCGCTGGCGGGCGGCGAGCCGCTGCCGCCGAAGCTGGCCGCCGAGCTGCGCTCGCGCGTCGGCAGGCTCGTCAACATGTACGGCCCGACCGAGACGACCATCTGGTCCACCGCGTGGGAGGTCCCCTCCGATCCCGCCAGGGTGACGATCGGCCGCCCGATCGCCAACACGACCGTCCACGTCGACGCGCCCCTCGGCGTCCCCTGCGAGCTGCTGATCGGCGGCGCGGGCCTGGCCACCGGCTACCTGGGCAGGCCCGACCTGACCGCCGAGCGGTTCACCGAGCACGCGGGCGAGCGCGTCTACCGCACGGGTGACCTGGTCCGCTGGCTGCCCGACGGCACGCTGGAGTTCCTCGGCAGGACAGACAACCAGGTGAAGCTGCGCGGCCACCGGGTCGAGCTGGGCGAGATCGAGGCGGTACTGGAGTCGTGGCCCGGCGTGCGGCAGGCCGTCACCGCCGTCCGCGACGACCTGCTCGTGGCCTACGTCGTCGGCGAGGCGGAGGGGCTGAGGGAGCACGCCGCCGCCCAGCTGCCCGGCTACATGGTGCCCTCGGTGGTGGTGGAGCTCGACGCCCTGCCCCTCACGCCCAACGGCAAGGTGGACCGCAAGGCCCTCCCCTCGCCCGAGGCGTCCGCTGTCCCGGCCTCCACTCCGCCGAGGACGCCGCACGAACTCCTGGTCGCGCGGGTCTTCGCGGACGTGCTCGGCGTCGCGGACGTCGGCGCGGAGGACGACTTCTTCTCACTCGGCGGGCACTCGCTGCTGGCCACCGTCGTCACCTCCCGCCTGCCAGGACGGGTGCCCGTCCGCGAGCTGTTCCTGCGTCCGACCGTCGAGGCGATGGCCGCCCTCCTCGACGCCGCGCAGGACTCTCCCGGCCGCGCCTATGACGGGCCTCGTCCGCGTCCCCAGGGCGCGGCCGTCCCGCTCTCCCGCTCCCAGGAGCGGCTGTGGTTCCTGCACCGGCTCGACCCAGGCGACGCCGCCTACAACATGTGGATCGTGCGCCGCCTGCGCGGCCCGCTCGACGTGGCGGCGCTGCGCCTGGCCGTGGACGCGCTGGCCGCCAGGCACGAGAGCCTGCGCACGCGCTTCCCCGAGGTGGACGGCGTGCCCGTGGTCGTCGTCGAGCCCCCCGGCCCGGTGTCCTTCGAGATCGTCACGGGCGAGCCCCAGCGGCTGGTGGCCGAGCGCGTCAACGCCCCCTTCGACCTGGCCTGCGCCCCGCCGTTCAGGGTGACGCTCGTCCCCGTCGGCCCCGAGGACCACGTGCTGTGCGTCGTGCTGCACCACATCCTCGGCGACGGCTGGTCGCTCAACATCATGATCGACGAGCTGGCCCTCCTCTACTCCGGCGAGCGGCCGCCCGAGCCGCCCCTGCAGTTCGGCGACGTCGCCCGCTGGCAGCTCGGCCAGGACTCCATGGACGACTACTGGAGGGAGCGGCTCGCCGGTCAGCCTCCGCTGAACCTGCCCACCGACAGGCCGCGCACCGGCGCGCCGCGCCAGGCCGCCTTCCACACGTTCGCGCTGCCGGTCGAGGCGGTCAGCAGGACGCAGGGCGCGACGATGTTCATGACGCTGATGGCCGCCTACCAGGCGGTGCTCGCCGCGCAGAGCGGCCTGACGGACGTCTGCGTGGCCACCGTCACCTCGGGCCGCGACGACGCCCTCCTGGAGGGCGTCGTCGGCTACTTCGCCGACACGCTCGTGATCCGCGGCGACCTGACGGGCTCGCCCACCTTCGGCGAGCTCGTGGAGCGGACCCGCGCCACGGTCGTGGAGGCCTTCGCCCACCAGGGAGCGCCGCCGGAGCGCGCGCCCTCGTTCGAGACGATGGCCATCCTGCACACCCAGGACGCGGGCCGCGCGCCCGCCGCCTTCGCCGGGCTGGAGGCGGCGCCGTTCCCCCACGGGTTCGCGCAGGTCAAGTTCGACCTCATGCTGGAGGCCTGGCAGGACCCCGACGAGCTGCTGCTCATCCTCTCCTACGACGCAGCCCTGTTCGACGCGGACACGGTGCAGGCGCTGGCCCGCAGGCTGGAACGCCTCCTGCGCCAGGACCCAGGTCTGCCGCCCCGGCTGCTGTCCCCCGACGACCTCGCCCTGCTGCGCGCGTGGGGGCGGGGTCCCGCACCGAGCCGGCCGGTTCCTCCCGCTTCCCTCTCCGACCGGCCCTCACCGGTCACGCGGGAGGGACCGGTCCCACCCCCGGGATCCTTCGACGCGCCGATCGTGCCCGACAGGGTGGCGAGGGCCGTCCTCGGGCACGCGGAGCTGCCCGCGGTGGGCGATCTCGACTACGCCTCGTTCGACCTGCGGGTCACCGAGCTGGCCGGGCTCCTCCAAAGCAAGGGGGTACGGCGGGGCGACCTGGTGGGCGTCTGCCTCGGCCGGGGTGTCGACGCCGTCGCCGCGCTGCTCGCGGTGTGGCGAGCGGGCGGCGCCTACCTGCCGCTCGACCCCGCCCACCCGACCGCCCGACTGGCGCACCTGCTGACCGACAGCGGCGCGACGCTCGTGCTCACCTCGCCCGACCTGGCCGACCGGCTGCCGCAGGGCACCCCGCTCGCCTACACCTGCGAGCCCACAGCGCCCCTCACCCCCGTGCCGCCCGCCGAGATCGCCTACGTGCTGTACACCTCGGGCTCGACGGGCGAGCCCAAGGGCGTCGTCGTCGACCACCGCAACCTGGCTGCCCGCGTCGACTGGATGGCGGAGGAGTACGGCCTGCGTCCGGGCGACAGGGTGGTGCAGTTCGCCTCGCTCGGCTTCGACACCCACGCCGAGGAGATCTATCCCGCGCTGTCCCGCGGCGCCCACGTCGTCGTCCTGCCCGACGGCGCGCTCAGCCTGCCCGACCACCTCGAGGGCGTGACGGTCCTCGACCTGCCCACGGCCTACTGGCACCACCTCGTCGACCAGATCGACGCGGTCGCCTGGCCCTCGACGCTGCGCCTGGTGATCCTCGGCGGCGAGCAGGCGCACGCCTCCGCGGTGGCCCGCTGGCACGAGCGCTTCGGCCTGAGCGTCAGGCTGGTCAACACCTACGGCCCGACGGAGACCACCGTCATCGCCACGGCCACCACGCTCGACGCCTCGCGGGGCGTGCCGCCCATCGGCCGCCCGATCGCCGCGACCACCGCCTACGTGGTCGACGCCGCAGGGCGCCTGGCCCCGCCCGGCGTTCCTGGCGAGCTGTGCGTCGGAGGGGAGGGCGTGGCCCGCGGCTATCTCGGCCGCCCCGACCTCACCGCGGACCGCTTCGTGCCCTTCACCGGCGACAGGATCCTCCATACCGAGACCGACGCCCCCCAGGACAGCGCCCACGAGCGGGTCTACCGGACGGGCGACAGGGTCAGATGGCGGCCCGACGGGCAGCTGGAGTTCCTCGGCCGCCTCGACGACCAGCTGAAGATCAGAGGCCAGCGGGTCGAGCCCGGCGAGGTCGAGGCCGCGCTCATGACCCACCCCGACGTCGGCGCCGCCGCGGTGACCGCGAAGGGCGAGACGCTGGTCGGCTACGTCGTGGGCGAGGCCGACCTCGACGAGCTGCGCGACCACGTGGCCGCGACGCTGCCGCCGTACCTGGTGCCCACGCGGTGGGCGCGCCTCGACGCGCTTCCGCTGACCCCCAACGGCAAGGTGGACAGGGCCGCGCTGCCCGAGCCAGAGGCGGCGAGGGCGGAGTACAGGGCGCCGGACGGCGACGCCGAGCACCTGGTGGCGGCCGTCTTCGCCGAGGTCCTCGACCTGGAGAAGGTGGGGGCGCACGACGACTTCTTCGCGCTCGGCGGGCACAGCCTGCTGGCCGTCCGCGTGGTGGCCAGGATCAGGGCCGCGATCGACCTGGACGTCCCGATCAGAGCGCTGTTCGCGAGGCCGACGGTCGAGGGCCTGGCCAGGACGGTCGAGGACCTGCTGGTGGCGGAGCTGGACCAGATGTCCGACGAGGAGGCCGAACGCCTCGCCAGGGAGCTGACATGATCAAGGAAAGACTCGCCGAGCTGGTCGAGGAGTCCTCCGACGGCGCGCTGACCGCGCAGGAGGCCCTGCGGGCGACCGTGCCGCTGTCGGCGCTCGGCCTGACCTCCGTGGGGCAGATGCGGCTCATCGACGCGATCGAGAGCGAGTTCGGCGTCGAGGTCGACCTCACGGAGGACGGGCTGGAGTTACTCGACGACCTGGACCTGCTGGCCGGACGCCTGTCCAGCCGATGATCGTCGAGTTCGCCGGTCCCGACGAGGGAACCGCGCCGCTGACCTGGGGCCAGCAGGCCATCTGGGAGGCGATCCTGCACACCGAGCCCGACGATCACTACTTCAACTTCGACAGGGTGGTGAAGGTCCCAGGCGACAGGAGCGTGCCCGAGGTGCTCGCCGCCGTGAGGGCGCTGGTCGAGCGGCACGGCTCGCTGAGGACCAGACTGGGGGCGCGGCGGGAGCCGTACCAGAGGCTGGAGAGGAAGGGACGGCTGCCCGTCACGTTCGGCGCGCCGGCGGCCACCAGGTTCGACTACGAGCGCGAGTGGCCGCTGCGGGTGGGCCTGACGACGGACGGCGACAAGGTAACCCATGTCACGCTGCTGTTCTGCCACCTGGCCGCCGACGGGGCCGGAGCCGAGGTCGCGGTGCGCGACCTGCGCATGCTGCTGCTGGGCAGGCCGCCGTCCGCGCCCGCGCCGCGAGCGCTCGACCTGGCCCTCTGGCAGCAGGGCGAGCAGGGACGGCGGGTCGCCACGGCCGCCGCCGCGCACTGGGAGCGCGAGCACCGGCGGATCGCGGCCACCATGTTCCCCACCCCCGCGAAGGGCTCGGACCCGCCGATCTGGCGCGCCCTGCTCCACTCGCCCGCGCTCGACCTGGCCGTACGCTCGATCGCCGCCGCCCACGGCGCCTCCACCTCGACGGTCCTGCTCGCGGCGGTGGCCGAACTGGCGGGGCGCCACACGGGCCAGGAGATCAGCTCGGTGCTGCCGATCGTGAGCAACAGGTTCAGGCGCGACACCATGGCCGTCGTCAGCACGCTGGCCATGGAGGGCCTGTTCACGCTGGAGGTGGGCCGGCCCTTCGCCGAGGCGCTGAGGGCGGCTGGTCCCGCCGCTCTGCGCGCCTACCGCAGCGCCTATCACGACCCCGCCGACCGGGCCAGGATCGTCCGGGCGGAGAGCGCGCGGCGCGGCGAGCGGGTGCACCCGCACTGCTGCTTCAACGACCTGCGTTTCGCCGATCCCGGGCCCGCCGCGTGCGAGCCCGACGAGATCGAGAAGGCGCGGGCGCAGACCACGCTGACCTGGCCGCTGAGCCAGGACAACCTCGACTGCCGCTTCTGCGTGCACGTCACCACGGAGGGCGTCTCGCTGACCGCCGACACCCGCTACCTGTCCAGGCCGGACATCGAGCGCTACCTGCTCGACCTGGAGTCCCTGCTAGTGGAGACGGCCACCGCATGACCGTGCGCGCCTACGCTCTCGCGACCTCCCTCGCCCAGGGCCAGACGCTGGAGTTCGTGCTCGACCGTCCCTCGCCCGTGGTCGTGACCGACGCCACCGACGACCGCGTCGTCCACACGGGACCGGCCGGCGCCCGCTGGTCGCTGGAGATCCCCCGCGAGTGGCCGAGCTCGCTCTACGTGGCCCGCTTCGGCCCCGCCGAGCCGTGGCCCCGCTCGCTTCCGGGCGGGGCGCCCTGTCCCGACAACGAGGTCCACTTCGTCGTACGGGAGGCAGAGCCGACGGCGCCGATCCTGGTCAGCGTGCCGTTCACCACCTGGCAGGCCTACAACAGGGCGGGCGAGCCCGACCAGAGCGTCTACTGGACCGAGTCGCCCACCCGCGCCTCCACGGTCAGCTTCGACCGGCCGGGCGGCGGCCCGCCGCCCGAACGCTGGGAGGAGGGCCTGACGCGCTGGCTGCGTCCGGCGGGCTACGAGGTGGCCTACTGCTCCAACCTCGACCTGCACGACGGGCTCGGTTTGCTCTCCCGCCACCGGCTGCTGGTGGTCAACGGGCACGACGAGTACTGGTCGGCGGGCATGCGCGACGCCGTCGAGGAGTTCGTGCGGCGAGGCGGCAACGTCGCCTTCTTCTCCGGCAACACCGCCTGGTGGCAGATCCGGCTGGAGGACGGCGGCCGCACCATGGTCTGCCACCGCGACCCGCTGTCCGACCCCGTCGCCGACCCGCGTCTGGCCACGGTCGAGTGGTCGGCGGCCGGCCGCCCCGAGAACACGCTGACCGGCGTCAGCTTCAGGGCGGGCGCGGGAGCGTGGGGCGAGCACATGCCGCGCATGCTCGAGGAGTCCTACACCGCCCGCTTCGCGGGGCACTGGGCCTTCGAGGGCACGGGGCTGACCGACGGCGACAAGTTCGGCCAGGGCTGCCTGGGCTACGAGACCGACGCCGCCGAGTACGAGGAGGTGCGCGGCGTGCCCAGGGCGACCTCCCTGGACGGCACGCCGTCCAGCTTCGTCGTGCTCGCCACCGCCGACCTGCGGCACTGGAGCGCCTACGGCCAGGGCGGCGCGGCCACCATGGGCGTGTTCACCAGCGGCCTCGGCACCGTCTTCACCTCGGCCACGGTCAACTGGGGCAACACCCTGCACGACCCCGTCGTGGAGCGCGTCACCCGCAACGTCCTCGACCGGCTGTCGGGCGACCGCCGGCCTTCGTGGGAGGTGATCGGCCCCGTCGCGGACGTGCGGAACCTCGCGGTGCTCGGACGCGTCCTCCACGCGGTGGACGGCTCGGGTGCGCTGCTGTGCCGTGAGCTGTGCGGCCAGAACCTGTCCTGGCAGCCGCTGTCGGGCCTCTCGGAGGTCAGGGCCCTGGCCGTGCCCCGCGAGGCGGCCGGCGGGATGGGCGTCGGCCTGTACGGCGTGACGTCCTCTGGCGCCCTGGTCGCCAGGGAGGGCGACGACTGGCGCCGCGTCGGCCCCGCCCCCGAGGACGCGGTCGGCCTCGCGGTCGCGGACTGCGCGTTCTACGTCGCGACAGGGGACGGCGCACTGTGGCGGCTGCCCTTCGGGTCGGCGGAATGGGAGCCCGACGGCCCCTCGGCGGGCGCGGTGTCACTGGCCGGCATGAACGGCAGGCTCTTCTCCCTCGACGACGCGGGCGCGCTCCACACCCGTGTCCCGGGAAGGCCGTGGGAGCCGTACGGCACTGCGCCCGGCCGCGCGCTCACCGCCCACGCGGGGCTCCTCGTCACGGCGGGACCCGGTGACCCGCTGCGCCTGCACCGGATCCGCCCCGCGCACCCTCCCGAGGCTCAGGAGGCGGGCGGAAAGCTCGTCGGCCCGTAGAGGGCGTGCGGGGCTCCGGTGGACATCGCCCAGTAACGGTCGCCGTAGGACCAGTGCCACCACTCGGTCGGGTAGTTGACCAACCCCACCGACTCCAGCGCCGCCACGAGGATCTCGCGGTTCGCCCTGGCCTGCGCGGAGATGGTGGCCGCGGCCGTGTAGCACGCGCCCTCACTCTCCTCGGGGTTGTCGTTGACCGCCGTTCCCATGTCGTGCTCCACCCCGTCGGGCGAGCACAGCGTCAGGTCGACGGCGGCCCCCGCCGTGTGCGGCGCGACCTCGACGGGCGAGACGTACCTGCTGGCCGCCGCGTGCGCCTCGTCGGCCGACAGGTCGGGGAAGTCGATGAGCAGCCGCGTCTTGTACTCCTCGAAGTACGTGCGCTGCGTCGTGATCGGCCGGTAGCCCTCGACGATCAGCAGTTCGTAGCCCTCGGGCAGCGCCGCCTTCTCCAGACGCTCCAGCAGCCCCGACCGCAGGTGCGCGTAGGCGCCGTCCACGTCGGCCAGCCGCGAGTCGACCCGCAGCCTGCCCCGGACGTCCACGAGCGGCTCCCCGCACTCGCGCACGGAGATGGCAGCCACCCTGGGATCAGAGATCAACACGATGTCGCGCATAGTCGAAAATTCTCACACAGTGTCAGAGAAAACCTGCTCCCGGGCCTGCTCCAGCGCGGCGACCAGCGCGCCTCTCAGCACCGGGTTGCCCGCCACCGCCGTGGCGGCCACGCGTGGCTGGCTCGGGCACACCTTGGCGACGGCCTGCTCCACCCGCTCGGCCAGGGCGGGGCCTCCCGCGCGGCCGAGGTCGCCGCTCAGCACGATCAGCCCGGGGTCGAGCACCACGGCGATGGCGGCCACCCCGACGGCCAGCCGTCCCGCGACCTCCTTCAGGTAGGCGTCGTTGCCGGTGGCGGTGGCCGTACGGACCTGGTCGGCGGCGGTGGCGCCCGCGACGCCGTAGATGTCGGCCAGGCCGGCCAGCGCCTCCTGTCCGACCAGGCGCTGGAAGGAGCCCGACTGCGGGTGGGAGACGTCGACGGGCAGCGGCTCGCCCGGCACGGGCAGCCAGCCGATCTCGCCCGCGCCGCCGGTGATGCCCCTGTGCAGGCGTCCGCCGAGCATGACGCCCAGGCCCTGCCCGACACCCGCCCAGACGACGGCGAAGTCGTCGTGGCCCACGGCGGCGCCGTGGCGGTGCTCGGCCAGCGCGACGAGGTTGACGTCGTTCTCGATCGTGACCGAGGCGCCGAGCCGCTCGCGAAGGCTGGCCAGCACGCCGACGTGCCAGGACGGCAGGTCATAGGAGAAACGCACGTCGCCGGTGCGCGGGTCGACCACGCCCCTGGTGCCGATGACGAAGGCGCGCAGCTGGGACATGTCGATATGGGCGGTGTCGCAGGCCCTCTGGACGGCGTTGCGCACCGTCCTGACCGGGTCGCGCCCGTCGGAGGGGTCGACAGTGACCTCGACCACGATTTTACCTGTGATGTCGGCCACACCCACGGTGATGCTCTCCGGCAGCACCTCCAGGCCCGCGACGTACGCGCTGGAGGGAACGACGCCGTAGAGCGCGGCGTGAGGCCCCCTGCCTCCCGCGCGCTGCCCCGCCACCTCGACCAGCCCCCTGTCCTCCAGTCGGGACAACAACTGGCCTGCGGTTACCTTGGAGAGCCCTGTGCGTTCTCCCAGCTCAGCACGGGTGAGTGGCCCCTCCGAGAGAAGGAGTTCCAGCGCCGTGCGGTCGTTCAGTCTGCGCAACAACTGCGGGGTTCCCGGGTTCCGCGCCATGGACGCCCCTCCTCTCGTCACGATCCGCTAACGCCCGTTTCTTTTAAGAAAGTTTCTTGTTAGTTTAGCAGCAGTCAACCGAGGCCGGCGATCAAGGCTTCGGTGATCTCTACGGCATCGAATGAGCGCAACCCCGACGCGTTAGCCGGGAAGGGAGAACCCTAGTGAAGATCGCGAAGATCACGGCCGCCACGGCGACCACCGCCGCCCTGGCCCTGGGTCTGGCCGCCTGTGGCTCGAGTGAGCCCACGAAGACCGCCGAGCCTGCCGCCTCCGGCTCGGCCGCCGCATCCGAGGCAGGCCCCAAGTACGCCGGCAAGACCCTCACCGTGTGGCGCCTCGGCGACAGCAACCCCGCCGCCGCCAAGTACATGGAAGAGCTGAACGCCGAGTTCAAGAAGCTCACGGGCGCTGACGTCAAGCTGGAGTGGATCCCCTGGCCGCAGGTGAACGACAAGTTCGCCGCCGCCGCGACCGGCACGGGCCCCGACGTCACCGAGATCGGCAACGACCAGGTGCCGCTGTGGCAGAGCCAGGACGCGCTCGCGCCGATCACCGACATCGCGCACGCGGGCGACCAGGCCGCGATCCCGAAGAACCTGTTCGGCCTCGAGACCATTGACAACGAGGTGTACGGCCTGCCCTGGGGCGCCGGTGCGCGCGCGGTCCTCTACCGCGCCGACTGGTTCAAGGAGCTCAAGATCGAGGTCCCGAAGACCTGGGACGAGCTCGTCGCCGCGGCCAAGAAGATCCAGGCCGAGAAGGGCGCCGACGTCGACGGCTTCGCCTTCAACGGCGGTTCCGACGCCAACCACCTGCTCGGCGCCTTCGCATGGGCCGAGGGCGGCGAGTACGCCGTCAAGGAGGGCGACAAGTGGGTCGGCAAGGTGAGCGACCCCACCTTCGCCAAGGGCTTCGAGACCTACACCAGCCTGGTCACCGGAGGTCTGTCGGGCAAGTCGCGCCTGACCCAGAACACGGTCGACATCCGCAAGCGCTTCGCCAACAACAAGGTCGGCATGTACCTCACCGCCGGCTGGGACCTGCCCGGCATCGAGGTCGACTCCAAGGGCAAGCTGAAGGGCGACAAGCTCGCCTTCTTCCCGCTTCCCGCCAAGGCCGGTGGCGAGGCCCCGTCCTTCTTCGGCGGCAATGACATCGCGCTCTGGGGCAGCACCCAGCAGGCCGACCTGGGCAAGGAGTACCTGAAGCTGGCCACCAGCAAGACCTGGGCCGACAGGTACGCCAAGGAAGGCGGCCTGCTGCCCATCTACCCCGACACGCTGGCCGCGCTCGCCGAGGACCCGGTGCAGGGCCCCTTCGCCCGCGCCTTCGCCAAGGCCAAGGCGTTCCCCGCCGACCCGAACTGGACCGAGGCCAACGAGACCAAGGCCGTGCTCCAGAACGCGGCAAGGGCGGTCATCGAGGGCAAGAAGGACACAGCCACGGCTCTCGCTGACGCCAACAAGGAAATCGAAGAGATCCTGAACCAGTAGTCATGGCGAACACGACCACGGTCACCCGGGGCGGGGGTTCCTCCGCCCCGGGGCGCCGCCGAAAGCGGCCAGGCGGGCCCCCGAGGGCCAGCGGGCTTCCCAACTGGGCCATCCCGTACGTCCTGCTCGTGCCCGGCCTGCTGGTGATCGCCGGGCTCCTGCTGTACCCGATGGTGCAGCTGGTCATCATCTCCTTCCAGAAGTTCGGCATCGCCCAGATCCGCGGCAAGGCCGCCGAGTGGGTCGGATGGGCCAACTTCGAGAAGGTCCTCGCCACCGAGATCTTCTGGACCTCGCTGCGCAACACCGTGGTGTTCGCCTCGATCGCCGTCACCCTCACCCTGGTGGTCGGCACCGCGGTCGGCGTCCTGCTGCACAAGCTGGGCAAGAAGATGTCGCTGTTCGTGGTCATCGGCTGCATGTTCGCCTGGGCCATCCCGCCGGTCGCGCAGGCCGCCATCTGGCGGTCGTTGTTCGACGCCGACTCCGGCATCGTCAACTGGGCGCTGAACCTGCTGCCCGACTGGCTGTCGCAGGCGGCCTTCGGCCGGGCCGACTGGACCGGCGAGCCGTGGCTGAACGACGCGTTCACCGTCTACGTCGTCCTGGTCTTCTGCGTGGTCTGGGCGGGCTTCCCGTTCATCGCGGTGTCCGTGCTCGCCGGGCTCAAGGGCATTCCCAACGAGCTCTACGAGGCCGCCAGGGTCGACGGGTCGGGCGCCTGGCGCACCTTCAGGAAGATCACGCTGCCGCTGCTGAAGCCCGTCTTCGCCGTGCTGACCGTCCTGTCCATCATCTGGGACTTCAAGGTCTACACGCAGCTGCACATCCTCCTGAACGGCCCGACCAACCGCGAGGCGTTCAACCTGTCGATGTACGCCGTGGCCGAGGCCTTCAAACCGCCGCCCAAGATGGGCACGGGCGCGGCCATCTCCATCGTGCTGACGATCATCCTGCTGATCATCACGGTGTTCTACGTCAGGCAGATCGTGAAGCAGGAGGAGATGTGAGTCCGGCACAGCGCAAGAGGCTCGGCAGGATCCTGCTGAACACCGCCGGAGTCCTCGTCTTCCTCTACGCGATCTTCCCCGTGTACTGGATGGTCTCGACCGGGTTCAAGACCAACGACCAGATCTTCACCACCGAGTTCATCCCGTTCCCGACCAGCTTCACCCTCGAGCACTTCTCGCGGGTGCTGACCGAGGGCGTGGCCAACAACTCGATCTGGCTCTACCTGCGCAACAGCGCGATCGTGGCGCTCGGCACCGTGCTGATCGGCTCGCTGTTCGCGCTGCTGTCGGCGACGGCCATCGCCAGGTTCAGGTTCAAGGGCCGTGGCAGCTTCCTCATCACCCTGCTGGTGGTGCAGATGCTGCCCGCCGAGGCCATGCTCATCCCGCTCTCGGTGATGATCAGGCGCGTCGGCCTCGGTGACCAGCTGCTCGGCATCATCGTCGCCCAGGTGGCGGTGACCCTCCCCTTCGGGATCTGGATGCTGAGGACCTTCGTCGCGGCGGTGCCCAAGACGCTGGAGGAGGCGGCCTGGATCGACGGCGCCAGCCGGATGACCACCTTCTGGAAGGTGCTCTTCCCGCTCGTCGCCCCCGGTCTGGTGGCCACCAGCATCTTCTCCTTCATCACCGCGTGGAACGACCTGGTCTTCGCGCTCTACCTGATGTCCAGTTCAGAGGGCTACACGATGCCGGTCGCGCTGCAGTACTTCTTCGGGCAGAAGGGCGTCGACTGGGGTGCCATCATGGCCGGCTCGACGCTGATGACCATCCCGGTCGTCATCTTCTTCCTTCTGGTCCAGCGCCGCATGGTCTCCGGCCTGGTGGCCGGCGCCGTGAAGGGCTGACCGACCCACAGGTGCTCGTACGGCCGCCGCACCACCCGCGCGGCGGCCGTACCCGGCCCTGCCCACCTGCAGGGAGGTACGGCCCGCGGCCCGGACCGCGGGCTCGCGGGCCGTACCGGCTCCCTGCCACAGACCACCATCCATTCGCACCCACTCCCCGCAAGACCCCCATCAAGGGAGACGGGAGGGGTTGACCGCCAAAAGGGGAGTTCCAAGATGAGCCAGAGTGATCGGGGGCTGCGCCGTCTCGCGGCCGGCACGCTGCTCGTCGCCTTCCAGGGCACCACGGCCCCGGACTGGGTCCTGCGCGAGCTGGAGGCCGGCCTCGGCGGCGTCACGCTCTTCGGGTTCAACGTCGCCGACCCCGCCCAGCTGAGCGCTCTCACCACCGCGTTGAAGGCCGCGGGAGAGCCCGTCATCTCGCTGGACGAGGAGGGCGGCGACGTCACCCGCCTCGCCTACCACATCGGCAGCCCCTACCCGGGCAACGCCGCCCTCGGCGCCGTGGACGACGTCGAGCTGACCCACCGCGTCTACCGGGCGATCGGCTCCGAGCTGGCCGCCTGCGGCGTGAACCTCGACATGGCGCCCGACGCCGACGTCAACACCGCCGACGACAACCCGGTGATCGGCACCCGTTCGTTCGGCAACGACGCCGCCCTCGTCGCCAGGCACACCGTCGCCGCCCTCCAGGGCCTGCAGTCGGTGAACGTCGCCGCCTGCGTCAAGCACTTCCCCGGCCACGGCGCCACCCGCGTGGACTCCCACCTGGCGGTGCCGGTGGTCGACGTGCCGCTCGACGTGCTGCGCGAGCGCGAGCTGGTGCCGTTCCAGGCCGCGATCAAGGCAGGCGCGAAGTCAGTCATGACCGCGCACGTCGCGGTTCCCGTGATCACCGGCGACCAGCCCGCCACCCTCTCGGCCGCCGCGCTGACCGAGCTTCTCAGGGGTGAGCTCGGATACGACGGCGTGGTCGTCACCGACGCGCTCGACATGCACGCGATCACCAAGAGCGTCGGTCTCGCCGGCGGCGCCGTCCGCACGCTGGCCGCGGGCTCCGACCTGCTGTGCCTTGGGCCGCTGCCGACCTACGACGACGTCAGGCAGATCATCGCGGAGATCGTCGCCGCCGTGGGCGAAGGACGGCTGCCGCTGTCCCGGCTGGAGGAGGCCGCCGCCAGGGTGGCCGACCTGCGCGCCTGGTTCGGCTCCGGCACGGCGGGCGCCGCCGAGGCGAGCGTCGTCGGCCTGGACGCGGCCCGCAGGGCGGTCACCGTCACGGGCGCCACCGCCGCACTGCTGAACCCGCTGGTGATCGAGATCGACACCCCGCCCACGATCGCCGTCGGTGACGTCCCCTGGGGGCTGGCCCTGCCCTCGGCCGAGACCGTGCGCGTCAAGCCGTCGGACGCCGACGCCGAGGCGCTGCTCGAACGCGCCGCCGGACGGTCGCTGGTGGTGGTCGTCAAGGACGCCCACCGCTACGAGGAGAGCAGGACGCTGGTCTCGCGCCTGGTCGCGGCGAGGGCCGACACCACGGTGATCGAGATGGGACTGCCGATCTGGCGTCCCGAGAGCGCCGCCTACATCGCGACGTACGGCGCCGCCCGCGCCAACGCCCAGGCCGCCGTCGAACTCCTGACCGCCTGACCCAGCCCCCCGGAGCGGTTCTCGGGTTCGGGGTTTCGCGGTCAGGAGGCGAAGATCTCCTCGCGGGCCTGGTCGAGGGCCGCGAGGACCGCGCCGCGCAGCACCGGGTTGTCCTCCACCGCGGTGGTGACCACCTCGGGCCTGATCGGGCAGATCCTGACCACGGCCTCCTCCACGCGGGACGTGAGCGCGGCTCCCCCCGCCTTCCCCACGTCACCGGCCAGGACGACGAGCCCGGGGTCGAGCACCACGCACACCGACGCCACCCCCAGCGCGAGCCGGTGCGCGATCTCGTCGAGCAGCGGCTCGCCCCTCGCACCGTCGGCGACGGCCTGGGCGATGCCGTCGTAGCCGTACCCCCTGGCGAGCTCGGCCACCGCCTCGGCGCTGACCAGCGACTGCAGGCCGCCCGCCAGCGACGGCAGCCGCCCTGGCACCGCCCTGATGTCCTCGGCCAGCGGCACCCCAGGAACCGGCAGGTAGCCGATCTCGCCCGCGCTGCCCGACCGCCCCCTGTGCAGCTTGCCGCCGAGCATCACCGCGAGACCGAGCCCTCGCCCCGCCCAGAGCAGCACGAAGTCGTCGACGCCCTTGGCGGCTCCCGCGGCGCGCTCGGCCAGGGCGGCCAGGTTGACGTCGTTCTCGATCGTGACCTCGCGCTTGAGGTCTCCCGCCAGCGCCTCGTGGATGCCTTCGTGCCAGCCCGGCAGGTCGAAGGAGAAGCGCACGTCGCCGCTGCGAGGGTCGACCACGCCAGGCGTGCCGATCACCACGCCGCGCAGCTTGGCCAGGCTCACCTTGCCGCTGCGGCAGGCCTTGACGACCGCGCTGTGCACCACGGAGACAGGGTCGTCGTGGCCGTTGGGCGCGACGGTCACCTCGGCGATCGTGCGGCCGTGGATGTCGGCGATCGCGGTCGAGACCAGCTCGGGACCGACGTCGAGCCCCGCGACGTAGGCGCTGGAGGGCACCACCGAGTAGAGCGCGGCGTTGGGCCCCCTTCCACCGGCCTGCTCGCCGACCACCTCGACCAGCCCGCGCTCCTCCAGCCTGGCGAGCGTCTGGGAGGCGGTCACCTTGGACAGGCCCGTCAGGTCACCGATCTGCCCGCGGGTCATCGGCCCGGTGTCGAGCAGCAACTCCAGCGCGGCCCGGTCGTTGATCTCCCTCAGCAACCTGGGCACACCAGGACGTCGCTCCACGCGCAAAGCTTAGCCCTCTTGCCTGATGACCCGCAGGACGTGAGGATGGCTCATGCTCTTGCTCGCCATAGGCCTGGCGCTGCTGATCGACGTGCTGCGCGTCTTCCTTCCCTCCCTGATCACGCTCTTCGGCCGCGCGGGCGAGACCCCCGCCGAACTCATGGGCCTCTATGCCGCCCTGTGGTTCGTGCTGCCCTGCCTCGCGCCCCTCCTGCGCCCCCGCTGGTCGCTGATGGGCGGCGCGGCCGCCCTCGTCGCCGCCCGACTCGGCCTGCAGGCCTTCGACGGCGGCACGCCCCAGCTCGCGCTCGCCTCGGTGGGTGTCAGCGCCGCCCTCTTCTTCCTGTACGGCTGCAGCCGCACCCTCCCCCGCGCGGCCGTCCCGACGGGCATCGCGGCAGGTCTGGCGTTCGCCGTCGCGGTCCACCTGCTGCTCGACGGCGTGGACCTCGTCTGGCGCGACGGTCCCCTCCCCTGGCTCGCCATCCTGATCCTGAGCGCCGCCTTCGCCGCGGCACTCCTCCGCACTCCCGCCTTCGCGGCACTCCTCCGCACTGCCTCCTTCCGCGGCCCGCGGGCCCCTTCAACCGGCACTCGGGCGCAGAGCCCACCTGACGCGCGCCGACAGGCGGCGTCCGGCGGTCACGCCTCCACCCGGGATCCGTCGCCGTTCTCGCAGGTCGCCCCAGGGGTAGGGGAGCTCGCCCCCGGGGCCGCGTGGTTCCTGCTCGGCCCCTCGCTGCTGCTCGTCGGCATGAGCGCGGGCCTGTCGACGGCCGCGTGGCACGGCCTGCCCCTGGGCGGGGCGGCGCTGGGGCTCGGGTCGTTCGGGTTGAGCGTGGCGCTCATGGTGTGGCTCGCGGCCCGTCCCGTGTCCTCGAAGCGGGCCGCCCTGCTCCTGGCCGTCCTCCTGGTCGCGGGCACGGTCCTCATGCTCGCCACCGGACACGGCCAGCTCGTCCCCCTGAGCGTCGGCGGCCTGCTGGCCGTGACCGCCCGGCCAGGCCCGCCCGCCGTACGGCCGGGGGCAGGGGTCCTGGGCGGCGGGCTGGTGTTCCTGGTCGGCGTGTTCGGCTACTACGCGGCCTACGACCTGGACCTCGGCTTCCCCAACGGCCTCGTCGCCACCGCCGTGGCCGTCGTCGCGGCCCTGGTGGGCGTCACCTCCGCCCTGCGCACCACGGAGCCCCTCGCCCGCAGGGCGGCCGCACAGGTCTCCGGTCTGTGGCGGTTCTCCGGTCTGTGGCGGCCGGTGGGCGCGGCCGTGCTGCTCACCGGGCTCTCGCTGGCGGCCGGATGGCGGAGCGCACCCGCCGTCCAGCCCAAGGAGGGTGCGTCATTCACGCTCCTCGCCTACAACATCAGGATGGGCTTCGGCCTCGACGGCAGGCTCTCGCTGGACGACATCACCGCATGGGCCGCGGCCAAGCGCCCCGACGTGGTGCTGCTCAGCGAGGTCGACAGGGGCTGGCTGCTCAACGGCGGCCACGACGACCTCGACAGGATCGCGCGTGGCCTGGGCCTGCGGGCCTACTTCGCACCGGCCGCCGACCAGGTGTGGGGCGACGCGCTGCTGACGAACCTGCCGGTCAGGCAGGTCGTCTCGCACCCGCTTGGCAAGCACGGCTACCCGACGGGCGCCCAGGCCCAGACGGCGGTGATCGAGGTCGGCGGAAACGAGGTGGGCATCGTCAACACCCACCTGCAGTCTCCTTCGGGGCAGGCTCCCGAGGTGGCCGCGCTCGTGCGCGACCTGTCCGCGGGCGGACGGCGCCCCGTGGTGCTGGCCGGCGATCTCAACACCCGTCCAGGGGATCCGGAGATGCGGGTGCTGGAGTCGGCAGGGCTGTCGGACCCGCTGATCGCGCTCGGAAATCCCGCCACCTCGCCCGCCGACGCTCCGGTGGAGCGCATCGATCATGTGCTGGTCACCGGCGGGGTGCGGGTGGAATCGGCGGACGTGCCGCGCCTGCCGTACTCGGATCATCTGCCCGTGATGGCCGCCCTGCGCATAACCAGTGTTGACCAGGAGGGATAATCGACAACATGCGCCTTTCCGCTCGTGTCGACTACGCCCTCCGTGCCGCCGCTGAACTCGCCGCAGCAGGCGCCGGCCCGACCACCGTGGGCGAGCTGGCGAAAGAGCAGGACATGCCGCCCAAGTACCTGGAGAACATCCTGCTCCAGATGCGCCGCGCGGGGCTCGTGCGCGGGCAGCGAGGACCTGAGGGCGGCTACGTGCTCGCGCGTCCCGCCGCGGAGATCTCGCTGGCCGACGTGATCCGCGCGGTCGACGGCCCGCTGGCCAACGTCAGGGGCGAGCGTCCCGAGCACGTGGGCTACCGGGGGCCTGCCGAGTCGCTGCAGCAGGTCTGGATCGCCCTGCGCGCCACCGAACGGGCCATCCTGGAGGAGGTCACGCTCGATCAGGTCGCCACCGGCGCGCTGCCCGAGCGGGTCCGCTCGCTCGCCGCCGACCCCGCCGCCTGGGACTGACGGCTCGCCCACCAGAACGACAGCAACGCCACGAGCTCCGCGACGGCGGCGCCGACCGGCAGGGCGCCGGGGCCGTACCCCTCGATCAGCAGGCCGCCCAGCGCGCCGCCCGCCGACACCCCCACGTACACGGCGCTGCTGTTGAGCGCGAGCGCCTGCGGTCCCGCCTCTCCCGCCAGCGCCAGCAGGCGCGCCTGCGCGGGCGGCGGGATCCACCACGAGGCGACGGCCCACACCAGCAGCAACGGCAGCAGCCCGAGCAGCGGAAGTGGGCGCAGCAGCCAGCAGGCGACGAACGCGGCCATCACGACGGTGAACGCCGTGACCCCGATGAGGAGCGCCCTGTCGGCGCCCCACCTGTCGGCGGCCCTTCCGCCGAGCTGCCCACCGGCGAGTCCCGCCACGCCCGCGACCGCGAACACCGCGCCGAGCTCGGCGGGGCCGGTGCCCGCCAGGTCGCGGAGGAAGGGCGCGAGGTAGGTCATGACCATCATGCTGCCGAGGACGATGGCCATCACGCCGAACAGCCCCGCGAGCACGGGCGCCCTGCCGAGCGGTGCGAGGCGGGCCCTGATCGGCATGGCGGGCTGAGCGGGCGCGTCAGGCAGCGTCGCCATCACCGCCACCAGCGAGATCAGGCCCATCAGCGCGCCGAGCGCGAAGGTGGCCTGCCAGCCGTACGCGCCGCCGACCCAGGTCCCGATCGGGACGCCGAGCACGAGCGAACCGGTGAGCCCGCCCATCACCAGCGCCAGATAGCGGCCCTGCCTGCCCTCAGGGGCCAGGGAGGTGGCGATCGCATAGGCCGCGGGAACGACGGCGGCCGCCGCCAGCGCCGCCAGCACCCTGAGCCCCATCAGGGCGGCGTATGACGTGGTGAGAGCGGCCGCGCCGTTGGCCCCCGTGAACACCAGCAGTGCCCAGAACAGCAGCCTCCTGCGCGGCCAGGTGGCGGTCACGACCGAGGCGACGGGCGCGGCCAGCGCGAAGGCCAGGGAGAACGCGGTGACCAGCTGACCGGCCGCCGCCTCGCTCACCAGGAGGGCGGCGGCGATCTCGGGCAGCACCCCGGCCACCACGTAGTCGTCGGTGGCGAAGGTGAACGTGGTGAAGACCAGCGCCGCCGGCCAGGCGCGTCTCATGCTGCCTCCATAAAGGTAACGAACGTTTCCTCTATAAGGTAACACTCGTCACCCTCATGCCGCTCCGCGAAAGAGGTCCGGCCGTGGTGCCGCTCCCGGAGGCGCGCGTTTCCAGGGACGCGGATTTCCCGGGGGCGCGCGTTTCCCAAGGGCGCGTTTCCCTGGGGCGCGCGTTTCCCTTGGGCGCGAGAGACTGGAAGTTCACGACGCCCGAGGGGGCATGCGGTGAAGGGGGAGGGTGTGGCGAGGACGGCGAATCCACGGCGGCGGGCCGAGTTGCTCGACTCCATCGTCGACTACCTGGCCGACCACGGCCTGTCGACGCTGTCCATGCGTCCGCTCGCCGAGCACCTGGGCAAGAGCACCAGGGTTCTCACCCACCACTTCGCCGACAAGGAGGAGCTCCTGTCGGCGACCATGGAGCGCCTCGACGCCCGCCACCGGGCCTGGCTGCGCGAGCTCCCAGGATGGCAGGGCGACGACAGCGTCGGCACGATCGTCAGGCGCACATGGGACTGGCAGCTCCAGGAGGACAACCTCCCCGTCGCCAGGCTCATCCGCGAGATCGAGGGACTTGCCGCGGGAGGCCGTCTCGCGGGACACGTGCCAGGACTGCTGGCCGACCGGTCGGCGTTCGTGGCCGAGCTGCTGCGTGAGCGCGGAGTCCCCTCAGCCGACGCGCTGCGCATCTCCACGCTGGTCAACGCCGCCTACGCGGGGCTGATGAACGACTTCCTCACGACCGGGGACCGTCCGAGGGTGGAGGCGGCCCTCAACGAGCTCACCGCGCTCGTGGACACGTGGGTGAGCGCGCATGCCCGAGGGTGACGCCGTCTACAGGACCGCGCGACGGCTGCGGGGGGCGCTCGACGGCCGCGTGCTGACCAGGTCCGACTTCCGGGTGCCGCGCCACGCCACCGCCGACCTGACCGGCCGTACGGTCCTGGAGACCAGCTCGTACGGCAAGCACCTGCTCACCAGGGTCGAGGGCGGCCTGACGGTCCACACGCACATGCGCATGGACGGCCGCTGGGTGGTCATGCCGGAGGGCCGCCGCATGCCGGGCGGTGACCTGGTCAGGCTCGTGCTCGCCAACGCCGAGTGGCAGGCCGTGGGCGTCAGGCTGGGCATGGTGGACCTGCTCAGGACCGAGAGGGAGGACACGGTGATCGGCCACCTCGGCCCCGACCTGCTCGGCCCTGGCTGGGATCAGGCAGAGGCGGTACGGCGGCTGCGGGAGCATCAGGACACGACGATCGGGGAGGCGCTGCTCGACCAGCGCAATCTCGCAGGGATAGGCACGATCTACCGCGCCGAGACACTGTTTCTCAGGGGGGTGTCGCCCTGGCGTCCCGTCGGGGGCATCGATGACCTCGACGGCCTGGTCTCGCTGGCGCGGCGGCTGCTGGAGGCCAACAAGCACCACGCGGACACGGTCACCACGGGTGATCGCCGCCGTGGCTACGAGACGTGGGTTTATGGCAGGGCAGGCAGACCCTGCCGCCGATGCGGATCTCGCATCAGGCGAGGAGAGATGGGGTCACGACCGCAGGAACGCCTCATCCTGTGGTGCGACCACTGCCAGCGGGACTGAGCCCCACCGGCGGTCAGGCCGCGACCATGTCCTTGACTTCAGGGAAGACCGAGTCGGAGATCGACCCTGGCACTGTCTCCGACAGCGGCAGGCGCTCGCGTTCGGGAACGTCCGCGAGCACAGGAGCGGCCTGGAGCTCCGCCAGCGCGAACTGGTCGGAAACCTCACGCAACACCTGCGACAGGGGGACACCCAAAGCACCACAGATCGAGGCAAGCAGCTCGGAGGACGCCTCCTTCTGACCACGCTCCACCTCGGACAGGTAGCCCAAAGACACGCGCGCCAGCGTCGACACCTCGCGAAGGGTGCGTCCCTGCCGCACCCGCAGCCGCCTCAGAACGTCTCCAAGAAGCTGACGCAGCAGAATCATCTGTCGCTCCCTCCCCGGCGCGGTGGTCTTCACCGTGCCATGCGCGATCGGATCGTGCCGCCCGTTTTTCTTCTTCGCTTCGTACATACTCCTCGCCGTCATCATCGGGCGCCTGCGCGGATCGTTGGGCCCGCCAGCCTGGCTCGCGGGGCTTGCAGATGGCTCACGGACCTCACTCACAGCTCCACCGTACCCGTATCCACCGACACCGCGTCAGACCGTGGTTCGCATGTTCGCTCGGGACGTAACACGGTAATCACCCGGAATGTTCCCCCATGTTCGCCTTCAGCACACCTGCGAGGAGATCTACAGCCTCGTCCACGGTCCTCTGCCTGATGCGTCCTCGCGACCCTCCGCGAGCCAGTTCGCGGTGCCAGATCTTGCCCTCAGGGCCGCTCAGCGCCACGTGAACGGTGCCGACCGGCTTCCCGTCCTGCGGGTCGGGTCCTGCCACCCCGGTGACCGCCAGGCCGTACGTGGCGCCGCAGAGCCTGGCCACCCCCCGCGCCATCGCCGCGGCCACCTCGGGGTGCACCGCCCCTTCCCTCTCGAGCAGCTCTCCCGGTACGGCCAGCAGCTCGCGCTTCAGATCGGTGGCGTAGGAGATGACCCCGCCCCTGAAAGCCGCAGAGGCGCCGCCCATCGCGGTGAAGGTCGCCCCGAGCAGACCGCCGGTGAGCGACTCGGCCACCGCGAGCGTCGCGCCCTGGCGGATCAGAAGGCGGATGACGCCTTCGGCGCCGAGCACGTCGGTTCTCATCGGCTCACTCCGCTCTGGCCCGCTTGGCCACCTGCCTCAGCCTGATCGCGCGGACGACGTAGTCGGCTCCCGTGACGACCGTCACGACCAGCGCGGCACCCATGACCACCCAGCGCAGCACGTCAGGCACCCCGGGCAGGAGGTAGAGCACGATCGCGGCGATCTGCAGGGCGGTCTTGACCTTGCCGCCGTAGCTGGCCGGTATGACCCCGTGCCTGATCACCACGAACCGCAGCGCCGTGATGCCCAGCTCGCGGGCGAGGATCACGAGCGTGACCCACCAGGGCAGCTCCTGGAGTATCGACAGGCTCACCAGCGCCGCGCCGGTGAGCGCCTTGTCGGCGATCGGGTCGGCGATCTTCCCGAAGTCGGTGATCAGGTGGTAACGCCTGGCCAGCTCGCCGTCCAGATGGTCGGTGAGCGAGGCCACGCCGAACACGACCAGGGCCGCGACCCGCCACCCGTCGCCCGGCAGGAACAGGCAGACCACGAAGAAGGGGACGAGCGCCAACCGTAGGACCGTGAGGACGTTGGCGATGTTCCACGGACTTACCACGCGGCGCTCGTCAGGGGTCATGGACCGGCCTTGATCCGGGCGATCAGATCGACCCCCTCGGCGTCCATCACGGCCGCCCTGACAATCTGGCCGGGAACCAGACCGATGCCCTGCACGGTGACGGAGCCATCGACCTCGGGGCCCTGGTGGGCGGCCCTGCCCTCGTAGCCGCCGTCGCCGAGGTCCTCGTCGATCAGCACGTCGACCTCGGTGCCGATGCGCTCCTCCGCGCGCTGGGAGGTCAGTTCCTCGGCCAGCTCGGTCAGGATGCGCACCCGCTCGTCGACGACCTCCTGCGCCACCTTCGACTCGAAGGTCGCCGCCTCGGTGCCGTCCTCGTCGGAGTAGCCGAAGACGCCGATGACGTCGAGCCTGGCCTCCTCGAGGAAGCCGACCAGCTCGCCGAACTCCTCGTCGGTCTCGCCGGGGAAGCCCACGATGAAGTTGGAGCGCACGCCCGCCTCAGGAGCCTTGGCCCTGATCTGCTCCAGCAGGCCCAGGAAGCGCTCCGGGTCGCCGAAGCGCCGCATCCTGCGCAGCACGGTGCCGCTGGCGTGCTGGAAGGACAGGTCGAAGTAGGGCGCGATGCCCTCACTGGCGGCGATGACGTCGAGCAGCCCAGGGCGCAGCTCGGCGGGTTGCAGGTAGCTGGCGCGCACCCGCTCGATGCCCTCGACGGCGGCCAGCTGCGGCAGCAGCTTCTCCAGGGCGCGCAGATCGCCCAGGTCCTTGCCGTAGGAGGTGGAGTTCTCGCTCACGAGGACCAGCTCCCTGACCCCGCGGTGGGCCAGCCAGTCGGCCTCGGCGAGCAGCTCCTCGGGCGCACGCGAGACGTAGGCGCCGCGGAAGGCGGGGATGGCGCAGAACGAGCAGCGGCGGTCGCAGCCGGAGGCCAGCTTCAGCGAGGCCACAGGGCTCTCGTCGAGCCGCTTGCGCAGCACGCGAGGACCGCTGGCGGGCGCCAGGCCCGCCGGCAGGTCGCCATGGCCTGGGATGTTGGTCTTGGCGGCCGAGGCGCGCTCGACGGGCGAGATGGGCAGCAGCGTGCGGCGGTCGCGCGGCGTGTGCGGCTTGAGCGCCTTGCCGGCGAGCACGTCGTCGAGGCGCTCGCCGATCTCGGTGTAGTCGTCGAAGGAGATGACCGCGCTGGCCTCGGGCAACGCCTCGGCCAGCTCGTTGCCATAGCGCTCGGCCATGCAGCCCGCGGCGACCACCTTGGCGCCCGAGTCCGCCGCGGCCAGCAGCGTGTCGATGGAGTCCTTCTTCGCCGAGTCGATGAAGCCGCAGGTGTTGACGACGACGACGTCTGGGTCGTCGTCACCCAGCTGCCAACCGGCAGCATCGAGTCGCGCGGCGAGCTCCTCGGAGTCGACCTCGTTGCGCGCGCAGCCCAGAGTGATCAGCGATACGGTTCGGCGGGATGACATGGTGGACACTACGGTATCGGCACTTGGCCACTACCGTCGCACCTCCCCCGCACTAGTCACCTCGGACGAGGCGTCGCCGGACCGTAGGAGCGCCTGACCAACTCGCCGCTGGCTCCCGGTGTGCCCAGGTTCCTTCCGTTGACCTGCAGCGAGACCGCCCCCGCGTCGCGCAGCACCAGATTGAGCCCCGCCTTGGCCGTCCAGGTGTCGCTGCTGCCCGCCCTCAGCGTGCCGGCGAAGAGGCGCTTGCCCTCGGAGTCGCGCACGTTGATGTAGGACGAGCGGTTCGCCTTCACCTTCACCACGACGAGGTCGCTGTCGTTCTGCGTCGACTGCGCCGCCGTACGGCGCGCCGGAGCAGGCCGGATGGGCGCGTTCGGCGGCACGGTCGGCCCCGAGGACGACACGGGTGTGATCTCGGCCGTGGGGATCTGCCCCGTGCCCCCCATGACCTTGACGACCCCGAAGACGACCACGATGGCCAGCGCGACGCCCAGCGCCATGGTCCAGTTGGGTGAGCCGCGCTCGCGCAGCTTGACGCCCTTGCTGCTCTGGAAGACGGTCGCGGCCTTCACCGGCTTCGGCAGCCCGCCGTGCTGTTCGTTGTAGAGATGGACCATGGCCTCGGGATCGAGCCCGACCGCCTTGGCGATGGCCTTGATGTGGCCCCTGATGTAGAAATCGCCCCCGCACAGTGAGAAGTCGTCCCGCTCGATGGCGTACAGCAGCGCCTCACGAATCTTCGTGACGCCGCTCAGCTGCGCGACAGTCAGCCCTGCCGCGTGCCTGGCCTCGGCCAGCATCGTTCCGATGGTCTGTTCGTTCACGACGAACGCCTCCCCGCCCCCGACGTTGCGTAGTTACCCATATTCAATCAGTAACCGGGGGCAAGGGTGCGCAGGGGTCACTCCCCGCGCAAGTCGGCCAGCAGTCCGGGCAGATCGTCGGGCTTCAGCAGCACCTCGCGAGCCTTGGATCCCTCGCTCGGCCCGACCACGCCACGCGACTCCAGCAGGTCCATCAGCCTGCCCGCCTTGGCGAAGCCGACCCTGAGCTTGCGCTGCAGCATCGAGGTGGAGCCGAACTGGGTGGTGACGATCAGCTCGGCGGCCTGGATGAGCACATCGAGGTCGTCGCCGATCTCCTCGTCGATCTCCTTCTTGACCGCGACCGCCGCCACGTCGTCGCGGTACTCGGCCTGCATCTGCTGCTTGCAGTGCGCGACGATCCCGGCGATCTCCTTCTCCGAGACGAAGGCGTTCTGCAGGCGGATCGGCTTGCTGGCGCCCATCGGCAGGAACAGCGCGTCGCCCTGGCCGATCAGCTTGTCGGCGCCGGGCTGGTCGAGGATGACCCGCGAGTCGGTGAGGCTGGAGACGGCGAAGGCCAGGCGGGAGGGGACGTTGGCCTTGATCAGACCGGTGACCACGTCCACCGAGGGCCGCTGCGTGGCGATCACCAGGTGGATGCCGGCCGCGCGGGCCAGCTGGGTGATGCGGACGATGGAGTCCTCCACGTCGCGGGGGGCGACCATCATGAGGTCGGACAGCTCGTCGACGATCACCAGCAGGTAGGGGTAGGGCTGGTAGACCCGCTCGCTGCCGGGCGGCGGCACCAGCTTGCCCGCGCGCACCGCCTTGTTGAACTCGTCCACGTGCCTGAAGCCGCTGGCGGCCAGGTCGTCGTAGCGGCGGTCCATCTCTCCCACCACCCACTCGAGGGCCTCGGCGGCCTTCTTCGGGTTGGTGATGATCGGAGTGATCAGGTGGGGGATGCCCTCGTAGACCGACAGCTCCACGCGCTTGGGGTCGACCAGCACCATGCGCACCTCGTCGGGCGTGGCGCGCAGCAGGATCGAGGTGATCAGGCCGTTGACGCAGACGGACTTGCCCGCGCCCGTCGCGCCCGCGATGAGCAGGTGCGGCATCTTGGCCAGGTTCGCCACGATGGTGCGGCCCTCGACGTCCTTGCCCAGCCCGACGATCATCGGGTGGTGGTCGGCCTGCGCCACCTGCGAGCGCAGCACGTCGCCGAGCGCCACCAGGTCCTTGTCCGCGTTCGGGATCTCGACCCCGATCGCCGACTTGCCGGGGATCGGGGAGAGGATGCGCACGTCGGCCGACTTGACCGCGTAGGCGATGTTCTTGGTGAGCGCGGTGACCTTCTCCACCTTCACGGCGGGGCCGAGCTCGATCTCGTAGCGCGTGACGGTCGGCCCTCTGGTGAAGCCGATCACCTGCGCGTCGATGGTGAACTGCTCCAGCACGCTGGTCAGCGCGTTGACCACCGTCTTGTTCGCCTTGGTCTCCTGCTTGGGCGCGCTGCCGGCGCTCAGCGACTGCAGGTCGGGCAGGATGTACGGCCCCGCCTGCGGCGACAGCACCAGCTGCTCGACCTTGCGCGGCGCGGGAGTCGGCTCGGGCGCCGCGGCCACGACCGGCTTCGACGGCTCGGGCGCCTCCTGCGGCTCGTCGTCCACCAGGCCAGGCACGATCTCGGGAGAGTGCTTGTCCTTCTCGGCGATCACCGGGGTGTCGTACGGCTTCACGCCGTCGGGCAGGTCGGGCTTCTTGCTCCTGACCCGCTTCCTGACCTGGTCGCCCTGCTTGGGCGCGCCGCTCTTCTCGAACAGCATGTGCCGCAGCTCGCCCAGGCGCTCGGGGATCCTGTGCACGGGCGTCGCGGTGATCACGAGCACGCCGAATCCCGAAAGGAGCAGCAGCAGCGGGATCGTCACCCACGCGGGCAGGATGCTGGCGGGCGGGGCCGAGACGATGAAGCCGACCATGCCACCGGCGGCCGACACCTTGTCCATGCCGTCGGTGGAGTCACCCGCCGGGTACGGCACGTCGTTGACCACGTGGATGACCCCGAGCACGCCGGTCAGCAGCGCGCCCCAGCCGATCACCATGCGGCCGGTGTCGGCGTTCTGGTCGGGGTGGCGCAGGAAGCGCCAGGCCAGCAGACCGAGCAGCAGCGGGATCGCCCACGCCAGCGAGCCGAACACGCCGTGCGCGACGGCGTTGACGACCTCGGAGACCGCGCCCCTGGACTGTCGCCAGGTCATGGCGGCCAGCACGATGGCGCCGGCCAGCACGGCCAGCCCCACGCCGTCGCGTCTGTGCACGGGGTCGAGTTCGCGCGCCTGGTTGCCCAGGGCTCTGGCGGCTCCTCCGATGCCGTTGGCCACCAGCATCCACAGCCCCACGATCAGCTTGCCGATCATGGTGAAGACCCAGCTGATCGGGTCCTGGTGGGTGGCGGGGGGTCTGCGGGCCGACGCCGTCGTCTTCGCCTTGGGTCTCGCGGAGGACTGGGCGGTCGTCCGCTTGGCCGGAGTCGAGCGTGACGAGGTCGACCGCTTCGCCGGCCCCTTCGATGCGCTTTTCGGCGTACGGGTGGCCATGATGCCAAAGGTACGTCGGAGACGGGGGCGATGGCGTGGAGGCTCGCCGATATCCCTTATGTCGGGGTCAGGACGGAGCGTCCTCCGTCACGGGCTGGCGCGGCGGTCGACTCGCGTACGACCAGGTGGGTCTCCAGCCTGGCGAGCGTGGGCGTGCCCGCGTCGCCCGCGTTGACAGCGGCCAGGAGCAGA
Source organism: Nonomuraea roseola (assembly GCF_039535395.1). Lineage (NCBI taxonomy): Bacteria > Bacillati > Actinomycetota > Actinomycetes > Streptosporangiales > Streptosporangiaceae > Nonomuraea > Nonomuraea roseola. Next base: position 4,906,659 of record NZ_BAAAXC010000015.1, on the reverse strand, counting down.
TCGACGGCCATGCGGCCCGCGGCGGCGGTGGGCATCGTGATCGTCGTGAGCTTCGGCCTGTTGAGCCTGCCGGGCAGGCTGTCGTCCACGCCGATGACACTCACGTCACCGGGGACGTCCACACCGCGCTCCCTCAACCCCTCGATCAGGCCCAGCGCGACCAGGTCGTTGTAGCAGAGCACCGCCGTCACGCCCGAGGCCGCCACCGCCTGGGCCGCGGCCAGGCCGCCCTGCTCGGTCGGCTCGTTCGGCCCCATCACGACCAGCTCGACGTCGCGCTCGTGGGCGGCGAGCGTGGCGGCGGCCAGCATCTCCTCGCTGGTCCAGGAGGACTGCGGGCCTGTCAGCAGCGCCATCCTGCGATGACCCAACCCCGCCACATGCTCCACCGCCACCCCAGCACCCTGCCCCACATCCATCAACACCGTCGTCAAACCCTTCAACCGACGATTCACCACCACAAAAGGCACCTGCGCCCGCAACCGCTCGATCACCCGATTCGACAACCGCGGACTACACAACAACACCCCATCCACCTGCTTGCACAACGTCTCGATCAACTCCTGCTCCAACAACGGATCCTCATCCGTGTCCGCCACGAACACGTGATAATCCCGCTCCCGCGCCTGAGCCTGAGCAGCCTTGATCAACGGCGGAAAAAACGGATTCGCAATATCCGCCACAATCAACCCCAAATTATGCGTCCGCCCCGTCGTCAACGCCCGCGCCGCACGATTAGGCCGATACCCCAACCCCTCAGCCACCGCCAACACCCGCGTACGCGTCTCCGCATTCACCAGATGCGGAGCCGAGAACGTCCGCGACACCGTCGAGACATGCACCCCCGACGCCCGCGCCACATCCCTGATCGTCACGGCCACGCCGTACCTCCGTCTGCTTTCAAATGGCGGGCGAGCCAGCCGAAGACCCGCTCCTGCGCGACGAGGCCGAAGCTGTGCCCCGCATCGGCGAAGACCCCCGTGTAGCCGGCCGGAGCCCGCCGATAGTGTGCCGCGATCATCGCATGTGCCCGGCGCATCCCGCTCAGCGGCAGGATCTCGTCGCGCTCGCCGTACCAGACGAGCAACGGCCTGGGAGCGCCGCTCGCGACCAGGTCAGGGAGATCGCACAGCCGGGACAGCCCCGGCGGGTACAACATCCAGGTGTGGCGGGCCACGAAGCCGTCGAGCAGGTCGCGGTAGGAGGAGATCATGGCCACCACCGCCACCGCCTCGACGTCGGGGTCGAAGGCTCCGAGCAGCGCGGCCCGCAACCCGCCGCCCGACAGGCCCGCGCAGCCGACGGCTCCGACGTCGGGACGCGAGCGCAGGTAGGCCGCCGCGGCGAGGTCCTCCCCCGCGACGACGCCCGCGTACGAGGTCCCCAGCACGGTGCAGTACTTGGCCAGCACGTGCTCGTGGCGGGCGGCCGCCACGTCGTAGCGGTCGGCCTCGCTGAGCGGCGGGTCCAGATCATCCGGCACGCCGTCCGGCATGTCGGCGGGAGAGAACCTGCGGCTGCCCCAGCCGAGCACGTCGGGCACCAGCACGGTGAACCCGCGCAGGGCCAGCTCCGCCGCCCATGCCCTGCCGTCGTAGAGCGTGGCTCTCAGCCTGGCGACCTCGGGTGAAGGACCCTCGGGGCCGTCGGCGATCTTCTCCTTGCCCGCCCACTTCATCCCCGCGTGGCAGTGCAGCGCGACGACGCCGGGCAGCACGCCGTCCGCTGCGCGCGTCGGGCGCAACACGTAGGCGTGTGTTCTGGGACCGAATCCGACCTCCCACGAGACCTCCTCCCCCGACAGCTCGCCCGCCGTCCAGGTCCGCTCGGTGCGCACGTGCGCGGCGGTCAGAGCGAGCACGCCCAGCGCTTCGCGTGCCCTGTCGCGCAGGTCAGGGGCCGGTGGGGGGAACAGCTCCCGTTGCGCCATGGCGATCTCGGCGAGCCCGGAGAAGTCGCCGAGGTGTCGCAGGCGACTCGAGTCGAGGGGGCCAGGCACGGCTCAGCTGTCAGCCATGCGCGTGCCGCCGTCGGCCAGCAGGACCGGCCTGCCCGAGCGGATCGACTCGTTGGCCGCCGCGCCCACCAGGACGCTGCGGATCCCGTCGACGTAGCCGGCCTGCCTGGCGAGGGGGTCGTCGCCCGCCCCTCGGAAGAGGTCGTTCAGCAGGAGCCTGTCGCCGCCGCCGTGCCCGCCCTCGCCCTGCTCGATCGGGATCTCGCCGGGCTGCTGCCAGTGCCGGTGCAGCGTGAGCCGCTCCCATGAGCCCGCCGCGTGCTCCTTCGACGAGGCGCTCGGGTCGATCGCGGCGTGCGGGGAGGTCCACGACCGCTCGCACACCTCCAGCTCGATCCGGCCTCCTGTGCCGTTGAACACGACGCGGTAGCCCTCGTGCGGCGCGTGGGCGTTCAGCGAGTAGGTGAGCATCGCGCCGCTGTCGTAGCGCACCAGGACCGCCATGTTGTCCTCGATCGTGATGCCCTCGCTGAAGACGTCCCTGTCGCGCAGGTAGCCGTCCTCGTGCTCGGCGTCCAGGTAGAGCCGCTTGAGCCTCGGGTCGGCGGACAGGTCGAGCAGGAAGGGGTCGCTGCCGAGCTCGGGCGCGCCATGAGCGCGCTCGGGCCTGGCCGTCATGCCTCTGGCCTTTGCGTTCTGCGCGCCGTAGAAGCGCAGCTCGCCCTGGGCGTACACGCTGCGCGCCGCGGCGGCCAGCCACCAGTTCACCAGGTCGAAGTGGTGGGTGGACTTGTGCACCAGCAGGCCGCCCGAGATGGCCTTGTCGCGGTGCCAGCGGCGGAAGTAGTCGGCGCCGTGGATGGTGTCCAGCGCCCACTCGAAGTGGACGGAGGTGACCTCGCCGATCGCGCCGTCCATGAGCAGGCGCCGCACCGCGGAGTTGCGCGGCGAGTAGCGGTAGTTGAAGGTGACGATCAGAGAAGCGGTGCTCCGCTCGGCGGCGGCGGCGATCGCGGCGCATCCTGCGGCGTCGGTCGTGAGCGGCTTCTCCACGATCACGTGCTTGCCGGCGTCCAGCGCCGCGCAGACGTAGGCGGCGTGGGTGGCGTCCACGGTGGTGATGATCACCGCGTCGCACAGCTCCAGCATCGCGGAGAAGTCATCGGGTCCGAAGCACGGCACCGGCCGTCCCACGAGCTCGTTGTAGTAGTCCATCCTGGTCTGGTTGGTGTCGCAGAAGGCGACGATCTCGCCGGTGTCGCTCCAGTCGCCCGTCAGCGCGCCGACGTACATCTGGGCGCGGTGCCCGAGTCCTGCGATGCCGTATCTCATCTGTCTCCCCGATGGGTGTGCCGTACGGCTCGCGCGAGCCGTACGGCGGTGAAGGTGATCGTCAGCCCGCCAGGGCCGCGTTGGCCTCTTCGAGCAGCTTGGTGGCGGCCTCGTCGGGGCTCTGCTGGCCCGAGGTCACGGCCTCTGAGTAGCGCTTCAGGATGTCCTCCATCTTCGAGCCGCCCTTGGGCGGCACGATCACAGGGGACAGCTCGCTCTTGACCGAGTCGAGGAAGGTCAGCGTCTGCTGGTCGGCGGGGGGCAGCTTGCTCTTGATCGCCTCGAGGACCTTCGAGTTGATCGGCAGTCCGCGGTCGCTCAGCAGGAGGCCGCCCGCCTCGGGGTCGTTGATCAGGAAGTCGATGAACTTGTGCGCCTCGGCCTGGTGCTCGCTCTTGCTGGAGGCGGTCCAGTGCATGGCGGGCTGCAGGAACATGCCGGCGTTCGTCGCGTCGGGCAGCTTCGGCAGGCGCAGCAGGGTCAGCTCCTGCCCCGACGACTTGGCCATCGCGCCGAGCTGGTTGCTCCACCACATGCCGAAGGCGCCCTTGTTGGTGGCGATCAGCGACTGCTCCTGGCCCGCCGCGGCGATCTCACCCATCTTCGCCGCGTCGGGCGACCCCTTGGTCTCGATGAGCTTGGTGAAGGTCGCCCACCACGCCTTGAGCGTGTCGGGCGTGATGCCGATCTTGCCGTTGTCGTAGAACTTCTCGCCGCGCTGCGCGGCGAAAATGGTCAGGTAGGCGGGGTTGAAGTTGTACTCGGCGCCGTAGACCGAGCCGTCTCCCCCCGCGGTGATCTTCTGGGAGAGGCTGACGAACTCGTCCCACGTCCAGGTCTTGTCGTCGGGGAGCTTCTGGCCCGCCTTCTCGATGGTCGCCTTGTTGGCCAGCATCGAGAAGACGTTGACGCCGGTCGGAATGGCGTACTGCTTGCCGTCGACGCTGCCCGAGGCCAGCACCTGAGAGTCGAGGTCGGCGGTGTTGACCTTGCCGGTGAGATCGGCGAGTGCGCCGCGGCCCGCGTACTCGGCCAGGCCGCGGATCTCGATGGTCATCACGTCGGGGGCGTCGTTGGCGGCCACCTTGGTGGCCAGCGACTCGTAGTAGCTGGGCCAGTCCGAGAACTCCCCGACCACGTCGATGGTCGGGTTCTTCTTCTCGAACGCGGCGATGACCTGCTCGGTGAGCTTCTGCCTGGAGTCGCTGCCCCAGTAGGAGAAGCGCAGCTTGACCTTGTCGTCGCCTGAGGCGTCGCCGCCGCTGCCGCCTCCGCCGCAGGCCGCCAGTGCCATCGCGGCCGCCGCGAGCAGAGCCGTGGTCTTGAGAGAGCGCATCTCTCCGTCCTTCCTCTTGATCGTTCGCAGGGGGTGAAGAGGACTACTTGAGACCCGTGGTGGCCACACCACGGATCAGGTACTTCTGGCCGGCCAGGAAGAAGCCGAAGATCGGGCCGAGCGCGATGATCGACATGGCGAACATCGGCCCCCATGACGACTCGCCGCTGGAGTCCAGGAAGGTGCGCAGCGCCACGGGAACGGTGAAGTTGTCGGGGTTGTTGAGATAGAGCAGCTGGCTCAGGAAGTCGTTCCACGTCCAGATGAAGGTGAAGATCGCCGTGGTGGCGAGCGCCGGGGTGCAGAGCGGCAGGATGACGCGGAAGAATGTGCGCCAGTAGCCGGCTCCGTCGATCGAGGCCGCCTCGTCGAGCTCGCGCGGCAGCGTCCTGATGAACTGGACCATCAGGAAGATGAAGAACGAGTCGTGGGCCAGGAATTTCGGCAGGATCAGCGGCCACACCGTGTTGATCATGTCGAGCTTGGAGAACATGATGTACTGCGGGACGATCACCACGTGCAGGGGCAGCATGATCGAGCCCAGCATGATCGCGAACCAGAACTTCTTCATCGGGAAGTTCAGCCTGGCGAAGGCGTAGGCGGCCATCGAGCACGCCGCCAGGTTGCCGACGATCGACAGCCCGGTGACGACGGCGGAGTTCCACATGTAGTAGCCGAACGGGTGGGCCAGCGCCGTCCAGCCCTCGGTGAAGTTCTCGAGGGTGATCTCGCTCGGGATCAGTCCGGGCTCCCTGAAGATCAGCTCCTCAGGCTTGAGCGCGCTGGAGATCATCCACAGCAGCGGGTAGAGCATGATCAGGCCGAAGCCGATGAGCAGCAGGTGCTTGGCACCCCTGGTGACGCGGCGCCGGTAGAGGACCGGCAGCCGCCTACTTGCTGTCGCCATAGAAGACCCAATACTTGGACGCGAGGAAGTTGACCCCGGTCAGACCGGCGATGATGAGGACGAGCACCCAGGCCAGCGCCGCGGCGTAGCCCATCTCGTACTCCTTGAACCCGTTGACGTAGAGGTAGAGCGTGTAGAAGAGCGTCGAGTCGTTGGGACCGCCCGAGCCGTTGCTCACGATGAACGACTGCGTGAACGACTGGAACGACTTGATCACCTCGAGCACGAGATTGAAGAAGATGATCGGCGTCAGCAGCGGCAGGGTGATCGTCTTGAACTGCCTGAGCGTGGTCGCGCCGTCCACGGCCGCGGCCTCGTAGTAGCTGCGCGGGATCTGCCGCAGACCGGCCAGGAAGATGACCATCGGGGCGCCGAACGTCCAGACGTGCAGGAGGATCAGCGTGCCCAGCGCGGTGTCGGGGTTGTTGACGTAGCTGGTGCCCTGGATGCCGAAGAGGCCGAGCACCGAGTTCACCAGACCGTCGGCGCCGAAGATCTTCCGCCAGAGGATCGCGATCGCGACGCTGCCGCCCAGCAGCGAGGGCAGGTAGTAGATCGAGCGGTAGAACGACAGGCCCCGCAGTCCGCGGTCCAGCAGCAGCGCCAGCCCGAGGGCGAAGCCGAGCTGGAGGGGCACCGAGACGACCACGTAGATCGTGGTCACCTTCAGCGACGTCCAGAACCTGGGGTCCTGCTCGAACATCGTCGTGTAGTTGTCCAGCCCGACCCATTTCGCCTCGTCGAGGAGGCTGTAGTCGGTGAAGGACAGGTAGAGCGACGCGGCGATGGGACCGATGGTGATCAGGAACAGGCCCACGAACCACGGCGCCAGGAAGACGTAGGCCGTCAGCGCCTCGCGACGGGAGCGGTTGACGGCGGTGCGCCTGCGCCTGCCCTTGGGAGCGTGGGGCTCGGTCGCGACCGCGGACTTCAACGACAGCGAATCAACCACGGCGGGGCCCCTGCATGGATCGAGCCCGGACATTTCTTGACTCAGTCGTCATCACGGGACCTCCCGATGTGACGTGAATGGATGGCGCTTTCCTATAGCGCCGAGGAAAGTTACGTCAACCCTTTGCAGGCGTTACACGGCTGTTACCGATATATCGCTAAGATAATCAGCGCAGGTCAGAGCGTTTCCATCAGATGTCGACCGTCCAACAATCTTGAAAATATGACCCACTTGCTACAAGCGGTTGCAGTGGCAGCAGCACGAAGGGAACCGTGACGCGAGAGTCGGGCGCGTCACGGTTCCCGAGGTCGAGCGGGGCTACCTCACCAGGTGAAGCGGTAGGTCGTGGTCGAGCGGTGCTCCTCCCCCGGCCTCAGCACCGCGGAGGGGAAGTCGGGGCGGTTGGGCGCGTCGGGGAAGCGCTGCGTCTCGAGGCAGAGACCCGCGAACCTGTCGTACGGCGTGGCGACGCCGTCCAGCATGTGGCCGGTGTAGAACTGCACGCCAGGCTCGGTGGTCGTCACCTCCATCGCCCTGCCGCTGACCGGCTCCTCCACGCGCACCACGCCTCCTGGCCGCAGGACGTAGCAGTGGTCGTAGCAGCCGTCCAGCCTGTCGCCGACGCGCGTCGGGACAGTGAAGTCGTACGGCGTGCCCTCCACGGGCGCGGGAGGGCCGGGAAGGGGGATCTTGCCCTCGTCGACGTCGAGGTAGTGGTCGGCCTCGATCGTGACGATGTGGCCGCGCACGTCCGCGGGGCGCCCGAGGGTGAAGTAGGAGTGGTTGGTCAGGTTGAGCACCGTGGGCGCGTCCGTGGTCGCGTGGTAGTCGATGCGCAGCTCGTCCTCGTCGGTGAGCGTGTAGGTGACCGAGGTGGTGAGCGTGCCCGGGTAGCCCTCCTCGCCGTCCTTGCTGACGTAGGTCAGCCTGACGGCCCGCTCGCCGTCAGGGTCGGCGTGCCAGATCCGCTTGTCGAAGCCGCGCTCCCCGCCGTGGAGGCTGTGGCCGTTGTTGTTGAGCGGCAGCTGGTACGTGACACCGTCGAGGGTGAAGCGGCCGTTGGCGATGCGGTTGCCGTACCTGCCGACCACTGCGCCGAAGTAGCGGCTGCGCTCGAGGTAGTCGGCCACGGTGGGCAGGCCGAGGACGACGTCGCCGCCGTCGGGCAGCTCGATCGACTGGACGATCGCGCCGAGAGTCAGGACCGCCGCGCGCATCCTGCCGTTCGACAGGACGTGCCGGTCCACGGTGTCGCCCGCGGGCGTGGTCCCAAATATCACGATGAACTCACTCTCTGAGTCGATTCTCTGATCAGCAGGCCGGTCTCCAGCCTGACGGTGGTGCGCGGAGGCGCCCCGGCGTCGGGGCCCGCGATGGTGGCGAGCAACAGGTCGACGGCCATGCGGCCCGCGGCGGCGGTGGGCATCGTGATCGTGGTCAGCTTCGGTCTGCTCAGCCTGCCGGGCAGGCTGTCGTCCACGCCGATGACACTCACGTCACCGGGGACGTCCACACCGCGCTCCCTCAACCCCTCGATCAGGCCCAGCGCGACCAGGTCGTTGTAGCAGAGCACCGCCGTCACGCCCGAGGCCGCCACCGCCTGGGCCGCGGCCAGGCCGCCGTGCTCGGTCGGCTCGTTCGGCCCGATCACCGTCAGTTCCACGCCCAGCTCGGCGGTCCTGGCGGTGGTCGCCTGGCGCATCTCGCCGCTGGTCCACGATCCCGCCGGCCCCGTCAGCAGCGCCATCCTGCGATGACCCAACCCCGCCACATGCTCCACCGCCACCCCAGCACCCTGCCCCACATCCATCAACACCGTCGTCAAACCCTTCAACCGACGATTCACCACCACAAAAGGCACCTGCGCCCGCAACCGCTCGATCACCCGATTCGACAACCGCGGACTACACAACAACACCCCATCCACCTGCTTGCACAACGTCTCGATCAACTCCTGCTCCAACAACGGATCCTCATCCGTGTCCGCCACGAACACGTGATAATCCCGCTCCCGCGCCTGAGCCTGAGCAGCCTTGATCAACGGCGGAAAAAACGGATTCGCAATATCCGCCACAATCAACCCCAAATTATGCGTCCGCCCCGTCGTCAACGCCCGCGCCGCACGATTAGGCCGATACCCCAACCCCTCAGCCACCGCCAACACCCGCGTACGCGTCTCCGCATTCACCAGATGCGGAGCCGAGAACGTCCGCGACACCGTCGAGACATGCACCCCCGACGCCCGCGCCACATCCCTGATCGTCACCGCCATGACGCCTCCAGCCCTCCGCCGCACCCTAACGCAAGCGGTTGCACCCTCACCAGGGCAGATACCCCCGATCCTGCGACCGGTTGCGGCCGTGCGCAGACTGGGGAGGCGTTGAAGGACGCAGGTCAAGCGGGCTGTGCCAAATTGCGCTCTTGACGTTTCCGGCTGGCACCGACAGTGTTTCATGCAACTGGTTGCAGTCCTGAGCGCGCTCGGGACTGCCAGAAGGGAAAGACAACCCGTGAGCAGAACTCTTGTCACCGGGAGCGCGGGGCGCCTCGGGCGCAGCGTCGTGTCCGCGTTGGCCGCCGCAGGCCACGAGGTGATCGGCGTGGACAGGGCGCAGGGCACCCCCGCCGACGCCGCCGCCGAGCTACCCGCCGACCTGACGGATCTGGGCGAGGCGTACGAGGTGATCGCGCGCTTCCGTCCGGACGCCGTCGTCCACCTGGCCGCGATCGCCACCCCGTTCAGCCGGAGCGACGTGGTGACCTTCCGCACCAACACGCAACTGGCCTTCAACGTGTGCGACGCCGCGGTGGCCCTCGGCGTGGGCAAGGTGATCGTGGCCAGCAGCCCGACCGTCATCGGGTACGGCTCGCCGAACGGCTGGGCGCCCGACTACCTGCCCATCGACGAGGCCCATCCGGCCAGGCCGTGGAACACCTACAGCCTCTCCAAGCTGGTGGCCGAGGAGACCATGCGCTCCTTCGCCCGCACCGCCGCCACGCGCCTGGCCGCCGTCAGGCCCTGTTTCGTGATCGCCCCCGAGGAGTGGGAGGGCGCCCCCACCCAGTCGGGCCACACCGTGGCCGAGCGGCTGGACAGGCCCGACATCGCGGGGGTCTCGCTGTTCAACTACATCGACGCGCGGGACGCGGCCGACCTGGTGATCACCCTCCTCGACCGACTGCCCGACCTGCCCAACGGCGAGGTGTTCTTCGCCGGCGCCGCGGACGCCCTCGCCCGCGAGCCGCTGGCCGAGCTGCTGCCGAAGGTCATCCCCTCCACGGCGGAGTTCGCCTCCGCTCTCACCGGCTGCGCCCCCGCCTTCTCCTCCGCCAAGGCCGAACGACTCCTCGGCTGGCAGGCCAAGCGCAGCTGGCGCACCGAACTTACTCAAGGGAGCATCTGACATGGATCTCAGCGGCGTCCTGTTCTTCCCCGTGACGCCTTTCGACACCCAAGGCGCGCTGGCGGAGGACGTGCTCGCCGAGCACATCGGCAAGGGGCTGGCCAACGACCCCGGCGCGGTCTTCGTGGCCTGCGGCACGGGAGAGTTCTCCGCCCTGTCGCAGGGCGAGCACGCCCGTGCCGTAGCGGTGGCGACCGACACCGTGCAGGGCAGGGTGCCGGTGCTGGCGGGGGCGGGCGGGCCGCTCGGCGCGGCGCTGGAGCAGGCGCGCGCCGCGCGCGCGGCCGGCGCGGACGGACTGCTCCTCATGCCGCCCTACCTGGCGCAGGGCACGGGAGCGGGATTCACGGCCTACGTGCGCGCGGTGGCCGCCGAGCTGCCGGTGATCATCTACCAGCGCGGGCCGGTGGTGCTCGACCCCGACACGGTGGTGGAGCTGGCCCGCGTTCCCGGCGTGATCGGGCTCAAGGACGGCCTGGGCGACGTCGACAGGCTGCAGCGCACCGTGCTGGCGATGCGGAGGGAGATCGGCCCCGGCTTCACCTTCTTCAACGGCCTGCCGACCGCCGAGCTGACCATGCCCGCCTACCGCGCTCTCGGCATCGAGCTCTACTCCTCGGCGGTGTTCGCCTTCGCCCCCGAGATCGCCGTCGCCTACTTCAACGGCCACGACCGGCTGCTGGAGGAGTTCTACGCGCCGTTGGTCGAGCTGCGCAGCAGGGTTCCCGGCTACGCGGTCTCCCTGGTCAAGGCGGGGCTTCGGCTGCGGGGCCTGGACGTCGGCCCGGTCAGGGCGCCGCTGACCGACCTCACCCCCGAGCACGTGCGCGAGCTCGACGAGCTGATCGGCACCGGCCTCAGGCTGGTATCGGCATGATCGCCGACCTGAGGACCACGCTCAGGTCGGTGCCGCTGCGCCGTCCGTGGGGCGAGGACGTGCGGCACAACCATGTGATCGTCTGCGAGATCACGCTGGCCGACGGGCGGAGGGGCACCGGGTTCTCCTGGACGCCGCAGATCGGCGCGCACGCCGTGCAGGCCCTGCTCGACCATGACGTCCGCGAGGCGCTGATCGGCCTGCCCGCCCACCCCGAGCTGGTCTGGGACCGGCTGTGGCGGCACCTGAGAGAGGCGGGGGCAGGAGGGATCACCACGATCGCTCTGGCGGGGATCGACCTGGCGCTCTGGGACCTGCGCTGCGGGCAGGACTCTCTCGTGGACGTGCTCGGACCGCGCCGCGAGAGCGTTCCCGTGTACGGCAGCGGCGTCAACCTGCACTACACGCTCGACGAGCTGGCCGGGCAGGCCAAGCGCTGGGCGGCGGCGGGCCTGCCCGCCGTCAAGGTCAAGGTGGGCAGGCCCGACCTGGCGGAGGACGTCGAGCGGGTCGCGACGGTGCGCGAGATCGTCGGTCCCGGCACGCTCCTGATGATCGACGCCAACCAGCGCTGGGACCTGCACAGGGCCAGGCGCGCGATCGCCGCGCTCGAGCCGTACGACCTGCACTGGATCGAGGAGCCGCTGCAGGCCGACGACCTCGCCGCCCACGTGGAGCTGCGCCGCCGCATCGACGTCCCCGTGGCGGTGGGCGAGAACGTCTACACCACCTACGGCTTCCGCGACCTGCTGACCGCGGGCGCGTGCGACGTGGTCCAGCCCAACGTGGTCAGGGTCGGCGGGATCACCCCGTTCCTGCGGATCGCGGAGCTGGCCCGCACCTTCGGCGTCCCCGTCTATCCGCACCTGCTCACTGAGCTGTCGGGGCAGTTGGCCCTCACGCTGCACCATCCCGCGATGGTGGAGCTGGTCGAGGACGCGTCGCTGGCCGACCTCGGCCTGCTCGCCGAGCCGTACCCCGTGGTGATCGAGGGCGCCGCGCTGCGGTCGGCAGGGCGCCCCGGGCTGGGGCTGACATGGGCGGCGTGACGAGGGTCGTGCTCGCGGGCGCGTACGGCCACGGCCGCTCGCACCTGGACAACCTGCGCAGGCTCACGGCGCGCGGCCTGGTCGAGCTGGCGGGGATCTGCGACGTGCGTCCCGTGGAGGCCGCCACGCTGCACGGTCTGGGCGCTCCCGTGCAGGCGGGCCCCGGCGACCTCGCCGCGCTGGTCAAGGGCACGGGCGCCGAGATCACGATCCTGTGCACGCCCATCAACACCCATGCGGACCTCGCCGTCACCGCCCTCCGGGCCGGCTCGCACGTCCTGCTGGAGAAGCCTCCCGCCGCCTCGCTCGCCGATTTCGAGCGGATCGTCTCGGCCCAGAGGGAGAGCGGGCTCGGCTGCCAGGTCGGCTTCCAGAGCCTCGGCTCCTCGGCCGTGCCCGCGCTGCGCGAGCTCATCGCCTCCGGCGAGCTCGGCGACATCCACGGCATCGGGGTGGCGGGCGCGTGGGAGCGGCCCTCCGACTACTTCACCCGCTCGCCGTGGTCCGGCCGTCGCCGCCTGAACGGCCAGGACGTGGTGGACGGCGCGCTCACCAACCCCTTCGCCCACGCGACCGCCACCGCGCTGGCGGTCGCAGGGGCCGAGGAGCTCGGCTCCGTCGCCTCGGTGGAGCTCGAGCTCTTCCACGCCAACCCGATCGAGGCGGACGACACCTCAGCCGCCAGGATCAGGCTGGCCGACGGCCGGATGATCACGGTGGCGGTGACGCTGTGCGCCACGGGGCGCACCGAGCCCTACCTGATCGTGCACGGCACCGGCGGCACGGCGCGGCTCGTCTACACCACCGACGAGCTCAACGGCGCCGTCCACCCGCGCGCGGACCTGCTGGAGAACCTGGTCGAACACGTCACGACCGGCGCCGAGCTCCTGGCTCCGCTGGCCAGGACGGGGGCGTTCATGGAGTTCCTCGAGGCGGTGCGGCTCGCGCCCGACCCGTTGCCGATCGCGGAGGAGCACCAGAGGATCCATCCCGGCCGCCGCGAGGTCGAAGGCGTCAGGGAGCTGACCGACCTGAGCGCCGAGCGGCTGGCCCTGTTCTCCGAGCTGGGCGCGCCGTGGGCGGGCAGCCGGGAGCTGCGGGCCGGCACGACCCCCGTGGCCTCGTACGTCTGGAGGCCCGCACTGCCCTTCACCGACTCCCCCAGGCCCTACCTGCATCCGGTGCGGACGCTCGGGGGCGTGGAGGTGAGCGAGTTCCGCCCCGCCGACCACGTCCACCACCTCGGTGTCAGCCTGGCCGTCGCGGACGTCGGCGGGGTGAACTTCTGGGGCGGCAGGACCTTCGTCGAGGGCAGCGGGCCCACCTGGCTCGACGACCACGGCCACCAGCGGCACGACGTCTTCGAGGAGCTCGAGCAGGGGTTCAGGGAGGCGCTGACCTGGCTCGGGCCCGACGGCGCGGCCGTCGCGCGCGAGCAGAGAACCGTGCTGGCGCGCCCCCAGGGACAGGCGTGGGCTCTGGACTTCTCCTTCACGCTCGCGGTGGCCGAGCCGTTGGAGATCAAAAGCTCGGCGTGCAAGGGACGGCCGGGCGCGGGATACGGCGGGTTCTTCTGGCGGGCGCCCGCGGCCTCCACGCGCCTGGAGGTGTTCACCGCCGAGGCCGAGGGCGAGAGCGACGTCCACGGAAGCGTGACGCGGTGGCTGGCCATGGCGTCCGACGCGTGGAGCCTGGTCTTCGTTCAGTGCGGCCCTCCCGACCCGTGGTTCGTCAGGGTGTCGGAGTATCCGGGCGTGGGCCCCGCGCTGGCTTGGGAGCGACCTCTTGAGGTCGCGCACACGCTGAGCAGGCGCGTGGTCACCGTCGTGGCGGACGGCCGGCTCGACAGGGCGGCCGCCGCAGAGCTGGCGGCCGGGGTCGCGTGAGCGGCTGACCCTCCTCCTTCTCCCCCGTTTCTCCCCCGTGCGGCCCGCGACGCTAGGGCCGTACGGGCTCACCGACCTCTCAAGGAGCACCGTGCGCCGCACCCTCACTCTGATCACCGCACTCGCCTGCGCGCTGGCCGTGGCGCCACCCGCGCACGCCGTCCCGCCGCTGCCCGATCCGGACCGCCCCATCGGCTGGGGCGAGCGCGCCACCGGCGGCGCGGGCGGCCCTGTCCACGTCGTCACCACCCGCAAGGAGCTCAAGGACGCCCTGGCCACCGGCGGGCCCAAGACGATCCACGTACGCGGGACGATCTACGGCAACCAGACCGACGACGGCGTCCTGCTCGGCGAGCAGGACTACGCGCCGGGCTACGACCTCGGCAAGTACCTGGCCTGCTTCGTCGGCGGCAAGGTGTGGAGCGACCAGGCCCACGCGTGGTGCGGCCAGATGCGCAGGCTCAGGCAGACCGGCTCGAACAACCAGAAGCGGCAGATCCAGCTCACCGTGCCGAGCGACACCACGCTGCTCGGCATCGGCGCCGACGCCCGCCTCGAGGGCGTCTTCCTCTCGGTCAACACCGGCTCGAACATCATCGTGCGCGGCCTCGAGTTGGAGTCGCCCATCGATCACTTCACCAGCTGGGATCCGGGTGACGGGGAGAGCGGCTCGTGGAACGCCCGCTTCAAGGCGTTCGGGATCGTCACGGGCTCGACCATCTGGATCGACCACTGCACCTTCACCGATGGGCAGCACCTCGACAGGGACGCTCCCACCGGCCCCAACGGCAAGCCGGTCAACCGCCACGACGGCCTGCTCGACATCGAGGACGGCTCCGACCTCATCACCGTCTCCTACAGCCGGTTCGTCAACCACGACAAGAACATGCTGGTCGGCTCCGGCGACGGCAGGGGCGACAGGGATCGCGGCAAGCTGCGCGTCACCTACTACGGCAACCTCTTCGACGGTGTCTCGCAGCGCTCGCCGCGCGTCCGCTACGGCGCCGTGCACGTCTTCAACAACTACTACAGGGGCTCGGTGACCGGAGAGCAGCCCCTGGTCAGCAACGAGCTCGGCGGTCCGAGTCACTACCTCGGCCTGGGCATCGAGTCCAGGGTCTACTCCGAGCACAACGCCTTCGAGTACGACGGGCCGCAGGACATCGTGGTCCAGAACTGGAACGCCCACCGCTTCTTCGACAGGCGGTCCTGGTTCAACGGCCGCCCCGTCGACGTGGTCGCCGTGGCCAGGCGCAAGTTCGAGGCGGCCAAGGCGGCCGAGCTGGCCAAGGCCGCCGCGGCGGGGAGCGCCCCGCCCGCGTGGACGGCACTGGAGTTCACCACCGACGTGGGCTGGGCCCCCGCCGAGGTCTACGCCTACCGCCCGCTGGTCAACGCCAACCTGGTCAAGCGCACAGTGCTGGAGTACGCGAGCCCCGCCGCGCTGAATCTGCCCGCGCCGGGCTGACGGCGGGTGAAGCCGAAGGGCCGGTGATCGTCGCGATCACCGGCCCCTCGCCGTCACCACCGGCCGCCTAGCTCGTTCAGGGTGAACACCCCGCCGGCCCGATCGTGCAGCGGCTCGGTCAGGTCGGGCTCACCCTGCTCGGCGAGGATCGGCCCCGCGTGCGCCTCCGAGTCGTCCAGCGACTCGTAGCCGATCGCCTTGGCCTCCTCGAGCGACCACCAGCGCCGCGTGTTGTCCGACACCCCCCACACCACGTGGTAGCCGGTCGCCGTCAGCGCCGCCTCCACCAGGCGGGCGCAGTCGTCGGGGGAGATCCAGGTGGACAGGCCCCTGGTGTCGGCCGAGCCCTCGTTGCAGGTGCCGAGCCTGACCACCGTCACGTTCATGCCGAACCGGTCGTGGTACAGGCTGCCCAGCGCCTCCATCACGACCTTGCTCACGCCGTACAGGGTGTCGGGCCTGGGGAAGGCGTAGTCGGGCAGCTCCGAGCCGTCGGCGGGGCGGGTGTGGAAGCCCGCCGCGTGATGGCTGCCCATGAGGACGACGTGGCGGACACCCTCCTGGCGCGCGGCCTCCATGAGCACGTACGTGCCGTCCATGTTGGCCCGCACGATGTCGGCCCAGGGGTGCTCCCGGCTCTGCCCGCCCAGGTGGATCACGGCGTCGACGCCCTTCATCGCGGCGGCCACGGCGTCGGCGTCGGCGAGGTCGGCGAGCACGACCTCCTCTCCGGGGCCCGCCTCCAGCGGGACCACGTCGGACAGGCGGACGATCCGTCCCTCCCTGGCGAGCCGCGGGCGGAGCAGGGTGCCGACTTTGCCGGCGGCGCCGGTGACAAGGATTCGCATGGGGACTGTTGTACACGCATATGACGTGAATTCACATCCATGGAATGTTGACGTGATCCAGGCCACTCGTTACGTTCACATGAACGCGAAACACATCCGCGAAACATGTCCACGTATGTGAACAGGAGGCGGTCTGATGCCACGTCATCTGCTCGGGGCCGCGATTGTCACGGCGCTCGCCGTCACCCTGGCCGGCTGCGGCTCCGGTGGGGGTTCGGGCGACGACGCCCTGGAGATCTGGATCCGGCAGGCTCCCGACTCCGACTCGGCCAAGACCGCCGTGAAGCTGGCCGACGCCTTCACCAAGGCCAGCGGCGTGAAGACCAAGGTCGTCGCGCTCTTCGACGACTTCGAGACCAAACTGCAGCAGCAGGCGGCGCAGAAGAACCTGCCTGACATCGTCATCAACGACACCGCGCAGCTGGGCAACATGCAGTCGCAGGGCTGGCTCCGCGCGGTCGACAAGGCCAAGCTCAAGGGCGGCGACCAGCTGGCCGACCGCGCATGGCAGGCAGCGGCGGCCGGCGACGGCAAGCACTACGCGGCGCCGTTCTCCGCCCAGGCCTTCGCCCTGATCATCAGGAAGGACTGGAGGGAGAAGGTCGGCCTGGAGCCCCCGCAGACCTGGGACGACCTCGGCAAGCTGGCCAAGGCCTTCACCGAGGACGACCCCGACGGCAACGGGCAGAAGGACACCTTCGGCTTCGTCGCCCCTGCGGGCACCAAGCGCGGCTACGCGTCCTGGTACGCCTCCTCGCTGATCTACGCCAACGGCGGCAACTTCCTCACCGACGCGGGCGGCGGCAAGTTCACCCCCGCGGTCTCCGACCCCAAGACCGTCGAGGCGGTCAAGTGGCTGCAGGACCAGTTCTGCGTCGCCAAGACCGTCAACCCCGGCGCGGTCAGCAACGACACGACCGTCACCCACGAGGTCTTCGAGAAGGGCCAGGGCGGCATCTACCTGGTCGGGCCCTACGTGCTGGCCAGGTTCGTCAAGAGCATCGGCACCGACAAGATCGAGGTCGTCAAGGTGCCCAAGGGCCCCTCCGGCGGTCCGGGCACGCTCGGCGAGGGCGAGAACGTCTACCTCATGGCCGGATCGGCCAACGAGGAGGGCCAGCAGAAGTTCGCCGAGTTCGCCGTCTCCCCAGAGGGCCAGCGGATCGGCATGAACAAGGACGCGCCGGGCGCGATCGTGCGCCTGCCCGTCCACAAGGGCGTGGACATGGCGGCCGAGCGGTCGGACGCGCGATGGAAGGTCTTCCAGGAGGCCTACGCCGACGCCGTCTACAGCTCGCCGGTGCCGAACTGGGCGCCCATCAGGCAGACCACCGCCGACGCCATCAACGCCGTGTGGGCCGACTGCGGCGCCGACGTCAAGGCGGGCATGGACGGCCTGGCCACCAAGCTGACCGCGGAACTGCAGGCGCAGAAGGCATCGTGACCACCACCCTCGAGCGGCCGTCTCAGCGGACGGAACCGCGTCGCCGCCCCGGCAGGGGGCGGTGGCGCGGCACCGCCGTCGCGTGGCTCTTCCTGGCCCCCGCGCTGATCCTCTTCCTGTACTTCAAGTTCATCCCCATGTTCGAGGGCCTGAGGATGAGCTTCTTCAAGGTCCAGCCGTTCCTCGGCGACGAGTGGGTGGGGCTGGACAACTACGCCACGATCATGTCGGACGACGCGTTCGTCAGCGCCGTCTGGCACAGCGTGCTGCTGGCCGTGGGCACGACGGTCGGCTCGCTCGTCCTCGGCCTCGCGCTCGCCCTGCTGATCGAGGGCCCCGCCCGCTACCTGTGGTTCGTCAGGACGGCCGCCTTCCTGCCCGTGGTCACGACCATGGCGGCGGTGGCCGAGGTGTGGCGGATCATGTACCACCCCGGGGACACCGGCCTGCTCAACTCCATCCTCGGCTGGGTGGCGATCGACCCCCAGCCCTTCCTGGCCAGCGAGGACACCTCGCTCTGGTCGATCATGGGGATGAGCATCTGGCGCGGCACGCCGTACGACATGATGATCTTCCTGGCGGGGCTGGTCGGGATCGACAGGACCCTGTACGAGGCGGCGGCGGTGGACGGGGCGAGCACCTGGTCCAGGCTGCGGCACATCACGCTGCCCGCGCTGCGGCCGGTCTTCTGGATCCTGTTCACGCTGGCGGCCATCAGGGGCCTTCGGGTGTTCGTCGAGGTCTACGTGCTCACCAACGGAGGGCCCAACGGCTCGTCCGAGGTGCTCATGACCCTCATCTACAAGCTCGGGTTCCAGCGGAGCGAGCTGGGCATCGCGGCGGCAGGCGGCATCGTCCTGTTCGTCGCCACGCTCGTGCTCACGGTCTCGGTCCAGCTGATGCGCAGAAGGCAGGCGTCATGAGATTCGACAGCGCGCTCGGCCTGGAGGCGAAGAAGGGCCCGCTGGCGACGACGGGGAAGGTCCTCGTCTATTCGGTGATGGTGCTGGTCTTCACGGGACCGCTGGTCGGGCTGCTGGTCAGCGCGTTCAGCAAGACGCTCGACCCGACCAGCTTCTCGCTGTGGCCCGACGAGTTCACGCTGGAGAACTTCACCCAGGCCGCCGACAAGAACGTCTACCTCTACCTGTTCAACTCCTTCGTGGTCGTCGGGTTCGGCCTGGCGCTGCAGATGATCGTGAGCGTCTTCGCCGCCTACTCGCTGGCCCGCAAGAAGTTCAGGGGCATGACGTTCGTCATGCTGATCATGCTGGCCACGATGATGCTGCCCGAGGAGATCATCGCGATCCCGCTCTCCCTGGTGCTCGCCGACATGCCGCTCATCCACGCCAACCTGATCAACAGCTACGCGGGCATGATCCTGCCGGTCGGCGCGTGGGGCTTCTCCATCCTCGTCATGACCGAGTTCATGAAGGAGGTGCCGGTCGAGCTGGAGGAGGCGGCGCGCATCGACGGCGCGGGCGAGCTGCGCACCTTCTTCACGATCATCCTGCCGCTGTGCAAGCCCGCGCTCGGCGTGATCGGCGTCTTCGGGTTCACCATGATCTGGGACCAGTACCTGCTGCCGCTGATCGTGGCCAACGAGTCGAGTCACTGGACACTCCCCATCGCGCTGCGCTCGCTGCGTTCGGACGAGGAGGTGGGCATCGGCATCCTGCTGGCCGCCTCGCTCCTGGCGCTGCTGCCCTCGGTGATCGCCTTCCTGGCCTTCCAGCGGCAGTTCATGCGGGGTCTCACCAGCGGCGCCATCAAGGGTTAGATGTCCATGTATATGGATGGCATCCATTATTCTGGCACCCATGGAGCCCTCGATGGTCAAGTCAGCGGAGCGGACAGTCCGGATCCTCGAGGCGTTGGCCGCCTCACCGGAACGCCTGACGCTGTCGGAGCTTCAGAAGCGCACCGGCTTCCCCCGCAGCAGCCTGCACGCGCTGATGCGCACGCTGGTCGAGCTGAAGTGGATCGAGGCCGACACGGGCAGTTCGGCCTACGGGATCGGGCCGCACGCGCTGCTGACGGGCACCGCCTACCTCGACAAGGACCCGGCGCTGCCGCTGGCGCACGACGCGCTGGAGGACCTGCGCGAGGAGATCGGGCACACGGTGCACTTCGCCCGCCGCGACGACGGGCACGTGCTCTACCTGGCGACGAGGGAGTCCCGCGACAGGCACGCGATCTCCAGGGTGGGCCGCAGACTGCCTGCCAGTGTCACGGCGCTCGGCCAGGCACTGCTGGCGCAGCTGACCGACGACGAGGTGGCGGCGCTGCTGCCGGATCCGCTGCCCGCGCTCACCGAGCAGTCGATCACCGACCTGACCAAGTTCACCGACGAGCTGGATCAGGTCCGCGCCCGCGGCTACGCGCTCGAGCGCGAGCAGGGCACCCCCGGCGTCGCCTGCGTGGCCGTGGCCGTGGACTACCGCATCCCCGCCACCGACGCCATCAGCTGCTCGATGCCCGCGGGGCTGCCCCAGGAAGAGATCGAGCGGATCGCCGAGGCAGTCATCAGGCATACCCGCACATTCGCTGCCACTCTGCGCCGGGAGGGCATCCGATAAATCATCATCCGGCGCATTTCTGGAGGAAAAATGCGTCTTGATGGTGTTCTCTTCTTCCCGGTGACCCCCTTCGATACCGACGGGTCCGTGAACGGCCAGGCGTTGGCCGCGCATGTCGCCAAGGGGGTCGCCGCGGGGGCCGGAGGGGTGTTCGCCGCCTGCGGCACCGGTGAGTTCAACGCCCTGAGCCTGGACGAGTACGCCACCGTGGTCGCCACCTCGGTCGCAGCCGCCTCCGGTCATGCGCCGGTCCTGTCGGGCGCGGGCGGGTCGCTCCCGTTCGCGCAGTCGTGCGCGAGGGCCGCCGCCGAGGCCGGCGCCGACGGCCTGCTGCTGATGCCGCCCTACCTGGTGACCGCCCCCGCGACGGGTCTGGTCGACTACGTACGGCAGGTCGCCGCCGTCACCGACCTGCCGATCATCGTCTACCAGCGGGGCACGGCCAGGTTCACCCCGACGGCCGCCGTCGCGCTGACCGAACTGCCCAGCGTCATCGGCTTCAAGGACGGCCTCGGTGACTTCGACCTGCTCCAGCGCATCATCCTGCGCGTACGGGAGGCGACCGATCGCGACTTCACCTTCTTCAACGGCCTGCCCACGGCCGAGCTGACGGTCCCCGCCTACAGGGGACTCGGCGTGCCCCTGTACTCCAGCGCGGTGTTCGCCTTCGCCCCCGAGATCGCGCTCGCCTTCTACAAGGCCGTGACGGGCGGGGACGAGGTGCTGGTCCAGCGGCTGCTGACCTCGTTCTACCTGCCGCTGGTCGAGCTGCGCGACCTCGTGCCCGGCTATGCGGTGTCGCTGGTGAAGGCGGGCGTACGGCTGCGCGGGCTCGACGCGGGCAGCGTGCGCGCGCCGCTGGTGGACGCGACGCCCGAGCACGTGGCCGTGTTGGAACGCATCATCGCCACGGGCCTGGAGCTGGCCGGGTAGCCGGCGATCCGGCCCGCAGGGAGAGCGGAGCCCGTGCGGGAGGGCCTGATGGCTCTCCCGCACGGGCCCCTTGGGCTGTCCCGCCGTCTCTGCCGGTCGGTTCTGCCGGTCGGATCAGCCGGTCGGATCAGCCGTCGACGCGCTGCGGGACGCCCAGCGGGTTGTCGTCGCGCAGCTCCGGCGGCAGCAGCTCCGACGGCCAGCCCTGGTAGGCCGTCGGCCGTACCCAGCGCCTGATCGCCATCGCGCCCACCGAGGTGTGCGCGGAGGCCGTGCTGGCCGGCCACGGTCCGCCGTGGTGCATCGCCCAGCACACCGCGACCCCCGTCGGCCAGCCGTTCCAGATCAGCCGGCCCGCCCTGCGCGCCAGCGCCTCGGCGACGGGGCGCGCCTCGTCGACGTCGGTGGCGTGGACGGTGGCCGTGAGCGAGCCCTCCAGGCGCTCCAGCACCGAGGGGAGCTCGGCGGCGTCTCCGTAGGTCACCACGATCGACGAGGGCCCGAAGCACTCCTCGGCGATCGCGGGCAGCCCCTCGGCGAAGGCCGCGAGGTCGATCGTGAAGACGCGCGGCGCGACGGCCCACGCCGCCTCGCCCTGCGCGCCCTCGGCCAGCAGGGTGAGCTTGGCCAGGCGCTCGACGCCGTCGAGGTAGCCCTGCCTGATCCGCTCGCTGAGCATGGCCGAACCGCTGCTGCCCGCCACCGCCGTACCCAGCGAGGCCACCAGGTCGGCGTCGTCCGGCACGAACACCAGCCCGGGGTTGGTGCAGAACTGGCCCGTGCCGAGCGTGAGGGAGGCGGCGAAGCCGGAGGCGAGCCCTTCGCGCGCCGCCGAGGGCAGCACGACGACCGGGTTCACGCTGCCCAGCTCACCGAAGAACGGGATCGGCTCAGGACGCTCGTCGATGAGCGCCTGGATCGCCTTGCCGCCGGGGATCGACCCGGTGAACCCGACCGCGACCACGTCGGGATGCTGCACCAGGCGCTTGCCTGCGGCGAGGCCGTGGACCAGGCCGAGCAGCGCGGGGTCGGGCAGCGCGGACCTGATCACGCCGGCCGACAGCTCGGAGGTCAGCGGGTGGGCCGGGTGCGCCTTGACGACGACGGGACAGCCTGCCGCCAGCGCCGACGCGGTGTCGCCGCCCGCGACGGAGAAGGCGAAGGGGAAGTTCGAGGCCGAGAAGACGCCCACGACGCCGGGCAGCGGATGGTTCATGCGGCGCACGTCCGCCTGGCGGGAGATGACCGCCTCCAGGTGGCCGCCGTCCCTGAGGACCTCGGCGAACAGCCTGAACTGGCTGGCCGCGCGGGCCACCTCGCCGCGCAGCCTGGTCTCGCCGAGCGCGGTCTCCCTGTCGGCGACCGTCCAGAGCTCCTCGACGTTGGCCTCCAGCGCGGAGGCAACCGCCTCCAGCACCTCAGGCCTGGCGGCCGCGCGCCAGGCGGGGGCGGCCGCGTGGGCCGCCTCGACGGCGGCGTCGACCTCCGCGTCGGTGCTCTCGGCGATCGCCTCGCCGAAGCTCTCGCCGGTGCGCGGGTCGTATGCGTGGATCATCGCTTCACCCCTGTGCAATATCACACTTCACTTTAGCCTGCTATTGACACTCACTGCGCCCGATTCTTACAGTTACCGACAGTCGTCCACAATTCTGGCGGTCGTTCACATATATGAACATCAGAGAGATCACTGTCACCCCCGTCGCGTTCCGCGACCCTCCCCTGCTCAATGCCGCGGGAGTCCACGAACCGTGGGCGCTGCGCACCGTCGTCGAGGTCGTCACCGACGAGGGCCTGTCCGGGCTCGGCGAGACCTACGGCGACCTGGCTCACCTGGAGAAGGTGCGCACGGCGGCGAAGGCGCTGATCGGGCTCGACGTCCACGCGCAGAACGAGATCTACTCCCGCGTCGCGGCCCTGGTCGGCGACGTGGTGTCCGACCTGCACGGCCTGACGGGCGCGGCCACCAAGGAGAAGAGCGTCGACCGGGTCTACTCCCCGTTCGAGGTGGCCTGCCTGGACATCCGCGGCAAGGCGCTCGGCCGTCCCGTCAGCGACCTGCTCGGCGGCGCGGTGCGCGAGGCCGTGCCGTACAGCGCCTATCTGTTCTACAAGTGGGCGGGGCACCCGGGCGAGGCCGACGACAGGTTCGGCGCGGCGCTCGATCCCGAAGGGATCGTGGCGCAGGCCCGCCTGCTCATCGAGGAGTACGGCTTCCGCTCCATCAAGCTCAAGGGCGGCGTCTTCGAACCCTCGCAGGAGGTCGACGCCATCCTGGCGCTGCGCGAGGCCTTCCCCTCGCACCCGCTGCGCCTGGACCCCAACGCCGTCTGGTCGGTCGAAACCTCGCTCGAGGTGGCGCGGGCGCTGGAGGGAACGCTGGAGTATCTCGAGGACCCCACGGCGGGCATCGAGGACATGGCGGCGGTCGCCGCTCAGGCGCCGATGCCGCTGGCCACGAACATGTGCGTGGTGACGTTCGAGCACCTGCCGCCCGCCATCAGGCAGGGAGCTATCGGTGTGCTGCTGTCCGACCACCACTACTGGGGCGGGCTGGAGCGCTCGGTGCAGCTGGCGCGGTTGTGCGAGACGTTCGGGATCTCGCTGTCGATGCACTCCAACTCCCACCTCGGCATCAGCCTGGCCGCCATGACCCACCTGGCCGCCGCCGTGCCGAACGTCGCCACCGCCTGCGACACCCACACCCCGTGGCAGGACGGTCAGGACGTGGTCGCACCCGGCGCGCTGCGCTTCGTGGACGGCGCGGTACCGGTGCCGAAGGGGCCGGGGCTCGGCGTCGAACTGGACCGCGACGCGCTGGCGGTGATGCACGAGCAGTACCTCACGTGCGGGTTCACGGCGCGTGACGACACCTCGTACATGCGCAGGTTCAACCCCTCCTTCACCAACACCCGGCCACGCTGGTGACTCCAGGGGATGCCGCCCCGCCGGTCGGCACCCCCTTGTAGTCACCTCCGCCGGCTCCGGAACCGGCTCCGCGGAGATCGGCCCTCCCTCACCAGAGGCGCCCACCGTCCGCCGCGGGCCGCTTGTCGAGAGCGCGCCCACACGATCCCTGGAGAATCGGCCCCCATGAACATCGCTTACGTCTACCCCTGGGACGTCGTCGGCGACCCCGCCGCGCCCGGCAGGATCGCCGCGCTCGGGGTGGACGCGGTCGCGCTGGCCGCCTCCTACCACTCCACCCGCGCCGCCACCCCCCTCCACCCCGCGCACCGCGTGCTCGACGTGCCCTACTCCGCCTTCTACCTGCCCGTACGACCGTCGGCATGGGGCAGGCTCGTCCCCCCGAACCCCACCTGGACCTCCCCCGACGCGTTCCTGCAGGCGCGCGACGCCCTGCACGCCGTCGGCCTGCCCGTCCACGCCTGGACGATCCTCACCCACAGCAGCCACCTCGGCGCCGCCCACCCCGACGTGGTGGTCCGCAACGCCTTCGGCGACGCCTACCCGTACGCTCTGTGCCCCTCCCACGAGGACGTCGCCGAGTACTGCGAGCGGCTGGTCAGGGAGATCGTCTCAGTGGGCGCGCCCGACGGGCTGATCCTGGAGGCGTGCGGGCCGATGGGGTTCGGTCACCAGAGCGTCCACGAGAAGACGGGCGGCGCGGACTGGACCTCCGTCCACTCGGCCCTGCTCTCCCTCTGCTTCTGTACGGCCTGCCTGCCCGGCTACCCCGACGCCGACGAGCTGCGCACGAGAGTCCGCACCGCCATCGACGGCCCTTCCGACACCATCGGGGCCCCGGGCACGGGAGCGGGGCGGGGGCCTGTGAATGCCGGGCCTGTGGAGGCCGGGTCGGTGGAGGAGGCGCTCAGGGAGCCGGCAGGGGCCGTGCGGGAGCGTCGGGGCAGGCTGGCGAGCTCGCTGCGCGCCAGGCTGGTCGCGGCCGCCAGGGAGCTGTCCCCCGGCCTGCCGATCAGGACGCACGCCAGCCCCGACCCGTGGGCGGCCGGCCCCTTCGCTACCCTGCCCGACGCCGACCCCTCGCTCGACGGGCTGGTGGGCATGTGCTGGGGCACCCAGGAGGAGGCCGTCTCGAACCTCACGAGGCTGTCCGCGCTCTCCTCCCCCGGCCAGCGCCTGGGGGCCTACGCGCTGTTCCTGCCGCCCAAGCCCGCCGACGAGGCCCAGCTCGCCGAGTCGTTCACCGCCTACGCGAAGGCGGGAGCCGACGAGCTGCACCTCTACCACGTCGGCCTCGCCTCACCGGCCCGCCTGGACACGCTGGCCAGGGCGTTGCGCGCCGTCCGGTCCTGAGATCCCGACGACTTTCCCGAAGGCTGCGCCCTTGAGAGTCCTTCGGGGCGGTATCGCGGCGGCGCGTCAGCGGACCTGGGAGAGATACGGCAGATGGGTGCCGTCGAAGGGCGGCACGCGGTCGGTCACCGCCTTGACCAGCCCGCGCGCCGCCGCCTCGGCCTGGGCGATCACCTCGGGCGGATACCCCAGCAGCACCTGGTGCTCGGCGAACTCGTCCTCGTCGTCGACGAAGACCCGCCCCTCCTTCGTGCGCACCACGTCGAGGTCGAGGTCGATCATCGTGACCTCCCCGTCCCGCCACTCGGGCACGGTGGTGACGTCGACGTAGACGTCGAGCTTGTGGCCCTCGTCGTTGAACAGCGCCACCCACCACGCGTCGCGCGGGAAGAGCATCACGAACGCGCGCTCCCACACCACCGGCGGCCCGTCGCCCTTGGCGCCCGTCGTGCCGGCCTCGCAGCCCACCCACACGCCGTGCGCGTCCTCGCCCAGCAGCCTGGCGGGGTGGTGCCAGTGGAGGGAACCGCCATATTTCCGGAAAATGACCTTCATGCCCCCGACCGTACAACGAGCCCGCTCTCGTACGCCGCGATCACCAGCTGGGCCCTGTCGCGGGCCTCGAGCTTGGTCAGCAGGCGGCCGATGTGCGTCTTGACCGTCGCCATGCTGAGGTGCAGGCGCTCGGTGATCTCGGTGTTCGACAGGCCGCGCGCGATCAGCGTGAGCACCTCGCGCTCCCTGTCGGTGATGCCCTCCAGCCCCCGTACGGCAGGCCGCGCGAACTCCTCGATCAGCCTGCGCGTGACCGTGGGCGCGAGCAGCGCCTCCCCCCTGGCCACGAGCCTGATCGCCGCCAGCAGGTCGGCGGGAGGGGTGTCCTTGAGCAGGAACCCCGACGCGCCCGCCCGCAGCGCCGAGTAGACGTAGGCGTCGAGGTCGAACATGGTCACGATCAGCACCCTGGCCACGCCGCCGATCCTGCGCGTGGCCTCGATGCCGTCCATCTCCGGCATCCTGACGTCCATCAGCACCACATCGGGGCGCGTGGCGCGCGCGAGCTCCACCGCCCGCGCGCCGGTGCCCGCCTCGCCGACCACGCTCAGATCGGGCTCGCTGTCGACCAGCACCCTGAAGCTGCCGCGCAGCAGCACCTGGTCGTCGGCGATGAGGACGCGGATCATGGGTAGGGCAGGGTCGCCGCCACCCTGAAGCCCCCCGACGGGCCCGGCCCCGCCGAGAACGTGCCGCCGTACATCATGACCCTCTCCCTCATCCCGATCAGCCCGTGACCTTCCACCGTGGCGGGCAACGTGCGCCGCCCCGGCCCTTCGTCGACCACCTCGACGAACGCCTGCCCGCCGTCGGCCGTCACCGTCACCCTGCAGGGGGCGGGGGCGGCGTGCTTGACGACGTTCGTGAGCGCCTCCTGCACGATCCTGTGCACCGCCAGCCGTACGCCCTCGGGCAGGTCGTCCACCCCGGTGGCCCGCAGCTCGACCGCCACCCCCGCCAGCCTGGTCCGCTCGGCCAGCTCCGCCAGCTCGGGCACGGGACGCAGGTCGGGCGGCTCGGTGCGCAGCACGCCGAGCAGATGGCGCATCTCGGTCAGCGCGTCGCGGCTGGCGCTCTCGATCACCTTCAGCGCGTCGTGCGCCTCCTCTGGCCTGCTGCGCATCACGTGGTTGGCCACGCCCGCCTTGACCGCGATGAGCCCCATGCTGTGCGCGACGACGTCGTGCAGCTCGCGGGCGATGCGCAGCCGCTCCTCGGTGACCAGCCGCTCGGCGGCGCGCGCCGCGTAGAGCCTTCTCTCGTGGACGGCCCGCCCGACCGTCCACGCCCCGCCCATGGCGGCCAGCCCGAACAGGACGTCGCCGACGCCGCGCGCCCAGCCGGCCGGCGCTCCCGCCACGGTCAGCGACACCGCCGTGACCACGGTCACGATCGCGACCGTGTTGGTGGGCACCCTGCCGGGCCGCTCCAGCGCCACGACGTAGAGCGCGTAGGTGGGCGACAGGTAGGCCATGCTCACCACGCCGGAGACGCTCGCGACCATCGACACCGCCAGGACGAAGCCGAAGACGCTCACCGGCCACAGCCTGCGCACCGCCAGCGGAGGGCCCAGGCCGAGGGCGAGGGCGAGCTTGGCCCAGACCGGCGCCTGCGCGGTGGCCGCGGAGGTCAGGCTGACCATGGCGATGGCCCATCCGGCCAGGCAGTCGAGGCCGATGAGCTGGCCTCGGGTGAGCCGCCTGGTGAAGTCCACGACCCGAACGCTATCCGGCGGCGCCGACAGTCCACGTCATACCGGGGTCCGATGTGCGGGGCGCCCGCCTTCCCCGACCGTGAGGGGGTGATCGAAGTGAAACAGCTGACCAAACGCTACGGGACGGCCCGCGCCGTGGACGACCTGTCGTTCACCGTCGAGCCGGGTCACGTCACCGGCTTCCTCGGCCCGAACGGCGCGGGCAAGTCCACCACGATGCGGCTGATCCTCGGCCTCGACACCCCGACCTCGGGCGAGGCGCTGGTGAACGGCCGCCGCTACGCGACGCTCGGCAGGCCCCTGCACGAGGTGGGCGCGCTCCTCGACGCCAACGCTCTTCATCCCACCCGCTCGGCCTACAACCACCTGCTCTGGATGGCTCGCAGCAACGGCATCGGCCCCGTGCGCGTCGCCGAGGTGCTCGAGCAGGTCGGGCTGGCCGGGGTGGCGCGCAAGAAGGCGGGCGGCTTCTCCCTCGGCATGAAGCAGCGTCTCGGCATCGCCGCCGCGCTACTGGGCGACCCCGGCGTGCTGATGTTCGACGAGCCCGTCAACGGGCTCGACCCCGACGGCGTGCGGTGGATCCGCGACCTGATGCGCTCGCTGGCCGCCGAGGGCAGGACCGTCCTGCTGTCCAGCCACCTGATGAGCGAGATGGCGCTGACCGCCGACAGGATCGTCATCGTCGGCAGGGGCCGGCTGATCGTCGAGACGTCGGTGAAGGACCTCACCGAGCGGTACGACTCCCTGGAGTCGGCCTACCTCGCCCTGACCGCAGGCAGCGTCGAGTACGGAGCGGCCCTGTGATCGCCTCGGAGTGGCTGAAGCTGCGCTCGGTCTCCTCCACCCGCTACGCGATCGGCGCCGCCGCGCTCGTGATCGTCCTGGGCGCGGTCTGGAGCTTCTACGTCGGCACGCTGGCCGACGCGCGCGGCTCCATCAGGGCCGCCGCGCCCGAGGAGGGGTTCCTGCCGCTCGTCCAGATCAGCCTGGCCCTGGTCGGCGTGCTGGCCGTCACCGCGGAGTACGGCACGGGCACCGTCCGCGCGAGCCTCACCGCCGTGCCGCGCCGCGGGGCGCTGCTGGCGGCGAAGGCGACGGTCGTGGCGGCCGCCACGACGCTGTCGGCGCTCGCCGTGATCTTCATCACCTACGCCGTCAGCCACCTCATCGCCGGTGACCGCGCGGTCGGCTACAACGCGGGCTCCTTCAGCGACGACCTGCCGCTGCTGCTCGGCTCGGTGCTGTCGGTGACCGTCCTCGCGCTGGTCGGACTGGGCCTCGGCGTGGTCACCCGCTCGACCGCCGCGGCCGTCGGCTTGGTCGTGGGGCTGCTGTTCGTCCTGCCTGGCATCGCGCCCTACCTGCCGCAGCCGTGGAACGTGAGGGTAGGCGCCTGGATGCTGCCGAACCTGGTGCCGCAGATCGCGGGCGAGCGGATCTCCACCCGGCTGGACGGCCTGCTGCCCCCTGCCGCCGCGGTCGCCGTCCTGGCCGGGTACGCGCTCGTGGCGCTGGTCGCGGCCTTCCTGGTCTTCGAGAGGAGGGACGCGTGAACGTGCTGGCCGCCGAATGGCTGAAGATCCGCTCGATCCGCTCCAGCCCTCTCATCCTGGCGATCTCCCTCGGCGCGATCCCGCTCGCGGTGGCGGTGGCCATGTCGGCGATCGCGATGTACGACAGCGCCCCCGCCTCGATGCGCGCCGGCGCCAGGGTCGCCGAACTGGAGGAGGTGGTGCTGATCGTGCCCCAGCTGGCCATGGGGATCATGGGCGTGCTCGCGATCACCTCCGAGTACGCCACCGGCCTGATCAGGACGAGCCTCGCCCTGGTACCCGGACGCTGGCCGGTGCTGGCGGCCAAGTCCGTGGTCGTGGGCGGCCTGGGCCTCGTCGTCGGGCCCGTCGTGGTGTTCGCCACGTACGCCGTCTCCTGGTGGATGCTGGAGAGCCGCTATCCCGTGGCCGGCTTCGCCGACAGGCTGCCGACACTCGTCACCTCCAGCCTCACCGTCGCGGTGTACGCGCTGCTCGGCCTGGGCCTCGGCGCGGTGCTGCGCTCGGCGGCGGGGGCCATCGCGATCCTGGTGGGGCTGGTCTACGTCATCCCGATGATCGTCGGGAACCTGCCGGAGCCGTGGAGCGAGCGGCTCGGCTCGGTGATGCTCGGCGCGCTGCCCCGCGAGATCACCGGCGAGGACCTCACGTCCTCGGTCTACGGCGCCCTGCTGTCCCCCTTCGCGGCGGCGGTGGCGCTGGTGCTGTACGCGGTGGTGCCGCTGGGCGCGGGCCTCCTCCTCATCCGGGGACGAGACGTCTGACCACGCACGCGGCCACGCCGTCCCAACGGGAAAGACCCCAGCCCCGGACTGCGGGCTGGGGTCTTCGCAAGGCCTGGCTCAGACCTCCACGATCACCGGGATGATCATCGGGCGGCGGCGGTAGGTGTCGCTCACCCAGCGCCCCACCGTCCTGCGGACCACGCGGCGGATCTGCTGCATGTCCACCACCCCGTCGGCGGCGTTCTGCTCGATCGCCTTCTCGATCACCGGGATGATCTCGTCGAAGCGCTCGGGGTCTATTCCCGAACCACGGGCGTGGATCTCGGGCCCCGCGGTGAGCTTGCCGGTGTTGGAGTCGACCACCACGACGACCGAGACGAAGCCCTCGTCACCGAGTATGCGCCGGTCCTTCAGCGAGGTGTCGGTGATCTCGCCGACCGAGATGCCGTCGACGTAGACGTACCCCGCCTGCACCGCACCGGTGATCTTCGCGACGCCGTCGACCAGGTCCACCACGACGCCGTCCTCGGCGATCACGATGTGGTCGTCGGGCACGCCGGTCATCGAGGCCAGCTTGGCGTGCGCGCGCAGGTGGCGCCACTCGCCGTGCACCGGCATGAAGTTCGACGGCCTGGTGAGGTTCAGGACGTACAGCAGCTCGCCGGCCGCCGCGTGCCCCGACACGTGCA
Organism: Nonomuraea roseola; assembly: GCF_039535395.1. Classification (NCBI taxonomy): domain Bacteria; kingdom Bacillati; phylum Actinomycetota; class Actinomycetes; order Streptosporangiales; family Streptosporangiaceae; genus Nonomuraea; species Nonomuraea roseola. Next base: position 4,876,170 of record NZ_BAAAXC010000015.1, on the reverse strand, counting down.
CCTTCGCGTTGCCCTTGTGGATGACGCGCGCGCCCCACCTGGTCAGCCCGTTGATGACCTTGTTGACCGCGGTCTCGTTGCCTGGCACCAGCGAGGAGGCCAGCAGCACCGTGTCGCCCGGCGCGATGCGGATCGCGTGGTCGCGGTTGGCCATGCGCGACAGCGCGGCCATCGGCTCGCCCTGCGAACCGGTGCAGATCAGCACCACGTCCTCCGGCGGCCACTCCTCGATGTCACGCGAGTCGACGACCAGGCCGTTCGGGATGCGCAGGTAGCCGAGGTCGCGGGCGACCCCCATGTTGCGCACCATCGACCTGCCGACCAGCGCGACCTTGCGGCCGTGCTTCTCCGCGGCGTCGATCACCTGCTGCACGCGGTGCACGTGGGAGGCGAAGCTCGCCACGATCACGCGCTTGGACGAGGTGCGGATCACCTCGTCGACGACGGGACCGATCTCCCGCTCCGAGGTGACGAACCCCGCCACCTCGGCGTTGGTCGAGTCGGACATCAGCAGGTCGACGCCCTCGGAGCCGAGCCTGGCGAACCCGCCGAGGTCGGTCAGGCGGCCGTCGCTGGGCAGCTGGTCCATCTTGAAGTCGCCGGTGTGCAGGACGATGCCCGCGGGGGTCCTGATCGCGACCGCGAGCGCGTCGGGGATCGAGTGGTTGACCGCGAAGAACTCGCACTCGAACGGCCCGAAGTGGTGCCGCTCCCCCTCGACGACGTGCCGCTTCTCCGGCTGGATGCGGTGCTCGGTGAGCTTGGCCTCGATGAAGGCCAGCGTCAGTCTCGACCCGACGAGCGGGATGTCGCGCCGCTCACGCAGGAGGTACGGCACGGCGCCGATGTGGTCCTCGTGGCCGTGCGTCAGGATCAGCGCCTCGACGTCGTCGAGCCTGCCCCTGATGTACTCGAAGTCGGGCAGGATCAGGTCGACACCAGGCTGCTCCGGGTCGGGGAACAGCACCCCGCAGTCGACGATCAGCAGCCGGCCTTCGTACTCGAAGACCGCCATGTTCCTGCCGATCTCGCCCAGGCCGCCGAGCGCCACGATGCGCAGTCCGCCGTCGGGCAGGCGCGGCGGGGGGCCGAGTTCCGGATGCGGATGGCTCATGCGGCGCCCCCATGCCGGTCAGATCGTGTTCTCAATATCTCCGTTCCTCCCCGTTGTCATTCAGTCAGCCAACTTCACTCCACCGGCCACGAGGCACGCCCGCAGCTCGGCGATCTGTCCTTCGGTGGCCTCCACCAGCGGAGGCCGCATCGGGCCGACCGACCGGCCCATCAGCTTCAGTGCCGCCTTCGTCATGATCGCGCCGCCCGCGCGGTTCATGACCCCGTCGACCACGGGAAGCAGCTGCCGGTGCAGGGCGGTCGCCTGCGCGACGTCGCCCGCCCTGTGCAGCTCGATCATTCTGGCCAGTTCGGCGCCGACCACGTGCCCGACCACGCTGACGAACCCCGCCGCGCCCACCGAAAGCCACGGCAGGTTGAGCGCGTCGTCACCCGAGTAGAAGACCAGGTCGGTCGCCGTCATCACGAGGGAGGCGGCGAACAGGTCGCCCTTGGCATCCTTGACCGCCACGATCGTGTCGTGCTGGGCCAGCCTGAGCAGCGTCTCGGTCTGGATCGGCACGCCGCTCCTGCCGGGAATGTCATAGAGCATGACGGGCAGCCCCGTCACGCCGGCCACAGCCGCGAAGTGCCGGTAGAGGCCCTCCTGCGGAGGCTTGTTGTAGTACGGCGTCACCACGAGCAGCCCGTGCGCGCCCGCGCGCGCGGCCTGCCTGGCCAGTTCGATGCTGTGATGGGTGTCGTTCGTCCCCACGCCCGCGACGACGGTGGCCCTGTCGCCGACCGCCTCCACCACGACCCGCAGCAGACGCTCTTTCTCCGCGTCGCTGGTGGTCGGGGACTCCCCCGTCGTGCCGCTCACGATCAGACCGTCATTGCGCTGCTCGTCCACCAGGTAGGCGGCGAGCCTGCGCGCGTTGTCATAATCGACGGCGCCGTCGTCGGTGAACGGCGTGACCATGGCGGTCAGCATGCGCCCGAAGGGGGCTTCGGAGGTTCGAGTGGGCGATCCCATAGTGCGAACGCTACCCGGATTCCCCCGACTCCCGAACCCCGCCACCCCCATAACGCCATTTCCAGGCCCTTATCACGCCGCTTTCGCGTTCATGCGCGCCTGCCGTACGGCGGGCACGCGCGCCGCTCACCTGGAGCGCGTCGTCGGTCGCAGAGCGTCACGACTGGCACGAGACATGGAAGAGGCCGCCGATATGTGCTCGGGGGTACACACATCGACGACCTCTACCGGAGAATCGCAGCCCCTTACGCCCGCGTTACAGAGTTCTCGGAATATTTTTACGGCCATCCAAAGTTGGAACTCCATCTCCCGTCGATGACGGTGGGTTACCTGCCGAATACGGCAACATGGGGCAACGCCTCACAGCAACCCCAGGGATGGACTAGTGGCAAGTTCCGATCCGGTCTACCTGCGCGTCGTCGAAGACATTCGGCGGCAGATCAACGACGGCACCCTTCCCCCCGGCGCGCCCATCCCCTCACGGGCGCAGCTGACCCGCAAGTACCAGGTCGGCGAGACCGCCGCCCGCCATGCGCTGCGCGTACTGGCAGGCGAAGGGCTCATCTTCGGCCGGGTGGGGTCGGGACACTACGTCAGGGAGCGTCCCGACCTCGCTCCCTTGCACAGATGGCGCTTCCACGACCACCAGGCCCCTTTCGCCGCCGACCTGCAGAGCCAGGGCCGGCGCGTGACCTGGGACTGGCACAGCGAACCCGTGGAGGCCACGGCCGACATCGCCCAGCGCCTGCGCGTGGAGGAGTCGACCACCCTCACCAGGACCCACTACGTGTTCCGCGCCGACGGCAAGCCCCTCCAGCTCGCCACCTCCTACGAGCCGCTGGAGTTCGCTCCGCACTCCGACGAGGAGCGCCGCAGCCTCATCGGCCGCCTGTCCTCCTATGGCATCAAGGTGACCGAGATCGTGGAGAGCGTGCACACCCGCGTGCCCCGTCCCTCCGAGATCGACGCGCTCGATCTGCCGGCGGGCGTGCATGTGCTGCACCTCAAACGAACGCACTGGGCAGGCGAACGTCCTGTGGAGACGAGCGACATCGTGGTTCCAGGCGACCGCTTTGAAATCGTCTACAGCATGGCCGTCCACCTCTGACCAGCCCGCCTGCTCGTCTGGAACCTCGTCCCCGAACCCCGCCCGGGCGGCGCCCCATGCCCGCGCCGCCCGGCCGCACCCACCCACTCTCCACCCCCTGCGGCTCCAGCCTCCTCCCGTGCCCCGGCGCGGCTCGTCGCCCCTTGCCTCACGCCTGCCGTTCGCCATGGATCGGCCCCGCCGCCCCGACGGAGGGGCTCCTCACCATCCCGCGCGCGAGCTCCCCGTCCGCCCCGGATTTGTCGGTGCCCGTTGATACAACCGGCAAGGTGCCGATCCGGAGGTGTCGATTGCGAGTCAAGGACCTGCCCACCGCCGACCGCCCACGCGAGCGCCTGCTCGCCAGCGGTGCTGGAGCGCTGGCCGACAGAGAGCTCCTCGCCCTCCTCCTGGGCCAGGGCACCAGGGGGAGCGACGCCGTCGACCTGGCCGCCCAGCTCATCGAGCACTGCGGCGACCTGGGCGAGCTGGCCCGCTCCGACGCTCACCGCCTGCTCGCCGTCCGAGGCGTCGGTCCCGCGAAGGCCGCCCGCATCGCCGCCGCCTTCCACCTCGTACGGCGGGCGCAGGAGGGCCCCGCCCGCGCCCGGATCACCTCATCGAGCGAGCTGGCCGCCCAGGCCGCCCCGTTCCTGCGCGGACACCCCCGCGAACGCCTCGTCGTCATCGTCTGCGACCCTCGCGGCGCCGTCCTGCGCCGGGCCCTGATGACGGAGGGCGGCGCCGACCACACCCCGGCCCCGATCCGCGAGATCATCACCACGGTGCTCACCTCGGGCGGCGCGGCGTTCGGCGTCGCGCACAACCACCCCAGCGGCTCCCTCGACCCGAGCGAAGCCGACCTCGCCACCACCCACCGCCTGTCCGAGGCCGCCGAAACGGTCGGCCTCCGCTTCCTCGACCACGTGATCGTCACCGACACCGCCTGGCGCCGCATCCCGCACCCCTCAGCCGATCCGTCACACCCGGTAGGCCCCTGAGCAGCTGTCCGTGATCCCTCCAACGACGCATGACAACCGGTTACACCCGGGCGAGCTGGGTGGCCGTGATGGGACGCAAACTGTCGAGGAGCGCGAACAGCTCCCGAGGGGTGGTCATGCCGACGGCCTGGATCAGAGCGGTTCCCTCCCAGGCGAACACCGCGGCCTCCTTGTACGAGTCCTTACGAATCCATCGGTCACCCCCTGCCGGGGTGCAGGAGACGCCGTTTGTGCCCCATGTGCGGGGAGGGTAGGGCGAGCCGCACGCAGCCCTGGGAGTGGAGGCCGAGGAACGACGGAGGAGAACCTGAACGTCCATCCGGCCCGGGCGCGTGTACTCGAGCAGGATGGCCGGGCCGGCCTCCTCGCTGTTCCACAGTTCGGCTCGCCTCATGGTGTAGCCAGGGATCTCCGGTGCGAGCAGCGGGATGCCCGACCGTTGGAAGGCCACGACCTCCTGCTGGAAGGCCAGGACCTCCTCCCATTCGTTCAGTTGATCCAGCACCTGCTCCGAGATCACATGCGCGGACAGCAGCAGGCCGGTGACCGTGATCGCGACCCACCGGTCGCGGGCCCACCAGGCTGCCGCCACGTATCCGAGCACTCCAGCGGCGACCCACACCCCTGTGGTCCACATCTCATCGAAGCCGAAGAGGCGGAAGTCGGGGATGACCTGCATCAGCGCCGTCCCCAGCACGGACGTCGCGATCGGCCCGGCGATCGCCACGACGCCCCAGCGCTGCATTCGCAGCAGCGCCGCGCCCGCCGCGCCAATCGGGAAGGGGACCACGAACATCAGCATGTGGTGGAGGATCGTGCCGATCTCGTGCTTCAGTGCGATCGCATGGGCGTAGATGAGAGCCACGACCACCCCGACCGCGAGCCCTACCACTGCGCCTCTCAGTGATCTCATATGGCAGGATCCCACCACATTTCGGGATGGCCACCGGCGGAAACGAGCAGCCAGCGCACGTCGTCGCCCCGATGAGAGGCGGGTCGTCACAGCGGTGCACCAGGGGCGGTCGGTAAGCGCCGTGAGGCCTCCAAGCGATGCCCACCTGGGATGGGAGACAACTTCTGAAGCCGAGAAGCCGCCCGGTGGACAGCAGACGGCCCCGCTCTGTGTTGGGACACTGTTGGCGAATTGGTCCCCGTGGCGGTTGTTACGCGGCGGGGGCCAGGGCTGCGAAGTGGGAGACCCGGGTTGGTGCCAGAGGTTTGTCGGTCAGCCATGCGTCAAGCCGCACCAGGTTGATCGCGGCGGCAGTCAACAGGTGCTGCAGGTGCGTCTTGGCCGTGCCCCGGTAGCGTGATCGTCGCAGGCCGAACGCCTTGACGCCCTGGGCGATGGTGGCTTCGATGCCCTGCCGTGCCTGGTAGCGATTTTTCCACTGGTCGGTTTGCGCGAAACACGGCCCGGAGATGGACCCGGCCAGATAGCCGGAGAGCTTCCAACGGTGCACCCACGCGCTGCGGGCCTATGGGACGGGGCCACGCTGAGACTGCTCCCCAGCCGGCGCGCCGAAATTCAGGGGAAGGCGCAAGCGGCCTGCGGACAACAACAGGTGAACGATGTCCCGCCGACCTCAAGGCCTGTGAATGAATGAGCCCTATTTGGCCGATCCCTCGGGCGACGCCCCACCGTCGCAGGACGACGCCGTGGTGATCGAGCGGTCCTGGGACGAACCCGAGCGTTTCGGCGCCGTCTTCGACGCGCACTACGCGGAGATTCACCGGTACGTATCCCGCCGGCTCGGTCCGCACGCCGCCGACGATGTCTCCGCTGAGACGTTCGCCCTCGCCTTCCGTCAGCGTCGCCGGTACGACACGAGCCACCGCAGCGCCCGCCCTTGGCTCTACGGCATCGCGACCAACCTCATCAGCCGGCACCGCCGCAACGAGGTGCGCCTCCTTCGTGCCGTGGACCGGCTGCATCCGGAGGCGAACTCGGCCCGAGGTCACGAGGACGAGGTGACGGCGAAGGTGAGCGCGCAAGCCGTCAAAGGCGCGCTGGCCAGGGCCATCGCCGCCCTGCCCGCGGACCAGCGTGACGTGCTGCTGCTGGTGGCGCTTTCGGGGCTGAGCTACGACGAGGTGGCGCAGGCTCTGGACGTGCCCTTCGGCACGGTGTCCTCGCGGCTCAACCGGGCTCGCAAGAAGCTGCGCAAGGCGCTGGGCGGAACGAATCCGCTGTTTGACGAGGAGGAGACACATCGATGAACGAGCTGCATCTCGTACGTGGGGTGTACGACGACCCGGCCCCGCCTTCCGCAGAGGCCGCGGCGGCCGCCCGTACCCGGATGTTGAGCCAGGACGACACCGCACGGCCGCGCTCTCGCCGTACGTGGCGCATGCCGCTCGGCTTGGTAGCCGCTGCCACGGCCGCGGCCGTGGCAGCGGGTATGACGCTCGCTCACGACGATCCCGCACGACCACCGACAGGCGTGCCGGCCATCCCTCATCCTCTGTCGCCTCGCGACATGATGCTGGCCGCCGCCTCTCAGGCGGAGCTGCAGCAGCAGGGCCGCTACTGGTACACCCACCAGCGCTCCGCCTTCGCGGCGCTCGCGCTCGGCAGGACCGGTGGCTACGTCGTGGAGGAGCGCCGCGAGATCCTCAGATGGACGGGGCGCGCCCGCGGCGACGGCCAGTCCTTCTACGGCCGCTCCTTCGCGGGTAAGCCCCAGACCAGCGCCGACGCCGCTGCCTGGCGCGCGGCGGGTTCCCCTTCGAGCTGGACGGTGGGCTCGTCGGGCGTGAGCAGGACCGTCAGGACGAAGTCTGGTGCCTGGCAGGAGGAACATCCGAACGACCAGGGCGGCGGCACATTCCTCATCGGCGGCGTCGGCCAGTTCACCTATCAGGAGCTCCAAGAGCTGCCTACCGACCCCGGAGAGCTGCGCAAGCTGCTGTGCGAAGGCTCGGTCAAGTTCATAGCGGGCGGGTCTGGAGCGCCGAGGCGCTGCAACGGCCCTACAGGGGTGCTCGGCCGGGTCTACTTCGCCCTCGTAGATACGCCCGTGCCGCCCAAGGTGCGAGCCGGTCTCATGCGTCTGATCACCGATTATCCGGGCGTGCGGCAGCTAGGCGCCGTCACGGATCCGCTCGGCCGGTCGGCGGTCGGCCTCGCGGTCCCATTCGACAGCGCCGATGGCCGTGGGAAGATCCAGCGGGAGGTGTTCTTCGACCAGAAGACCGGCAAGGTCCTGGGCAGCCGTGACATCCAGCTTGAACCAGGCCCCAAAAGCCAGAAGTGGCAGGTTCCCGGCAGGACGCTGTACTATCGGGCGGTCTTGGACACGGGCTGGAGCAACGCCAAGCCCACCCCTCCCAACTAGAGCAGCGGACTGCGCGGGCTCGACAGCTCCTAGCATGGGAAAGGCCCCATGATCGCTTCTGTGATCACGGGGCCGTTTCTGTTTGGTCTACTTCGCCAACAGTGTCTGTTGGAAGAGCGGGGCCGCCGCTCCAGCCGAGGGGAAAGGGGATCCCCCCGCTGGAGGCCGCGGGAGCTTGCCAGAAGCCCAGATACGACCGGCACCACGTGCACAGAGAGGACGCCCGGCGAACCTCCGACTCCCTTCCCCAGTCACTCGGAGGCCCGCCAGGCGCCCATTTTCTAGACGGGTCTCAGCTCCACCCGGAGGAGCGACCCCGTCTATCCAGCGAAGCCTTCCGCGCTGCGCAGAGCGGAGCCTCCACATCTCCCCGCCCCTCCGGCGGACCGGGCCCTGCCCGCCGGAGGAACGGCTCCGCGGGCAGGCCGGGATGGAGCATGCCCGCGGAGGTCAAAGCGCCCTGGGCCGAGCGGCCGCCAAGCGCCCGCCCGAAAGGCCACTGGGCCCAGAGCACGTATCAGGGTTCGCGGTGGGCGCCGCGTTCGTGAAACTGCCCGACCAACGGCACCCACCACCCCCACGTCTGCGCCCCCGACCGGTGCCGCGCCACGCGTGCGACGGTGGACGCCTTCCAGCGCGTCTGCCCCCACCGGAGGAGGGCGCGCCAGCCCACGACTCTGCGTATCGCGATCACCGCGCCATCCCTTCCAGGAGGCGCCGCCACAGCTCCTCCACCTCGCGCACCCGCTCCCACGGGGACTCGTGCACCACCGTCGCCCCTTCCCCTCGACTCGTGCGCCGGATGAACATGAGCCCGGCCGCCTGGCACAACTCGTACGCCACCGGCACGCAGTCGCACGTATGCGCCCGCACTCGAACGCGATCCGCGCGGGGCGTTGCGACTGCCCAGTCGATCGGCACGAACGTTTCGCTCACCGGTGAGAGGTGAGGAGAGTTGCAGCGGTCCAGCTCGTCGTCCACCGCCATGCTCCTCACTATAGGTAACACGTCTTCCTAGGTCTACCTACTTCTCTCTATAGGTTCACTTGAGCGTCTGCTTTGTATGCGCATGTACCTTTTGGTCTATAGTTCGAGTGTGCTTGACCGAGACGGCCCCGTACCTATCTACAAGCAGGTCGCCGAACTGATCCGCGCCAGGATCGAGAGCGGCGAACCGAAGCCAGGCGAGCCCGTGCCCAGCGAGGCGCAGCTCGAGGCCGACTACGAGATCGCCCGCACCACCGCACGGCGGGTCGCCAGAGAGCTGCGCGAGCAGGGTGTGGCCTACACGATCCAGGGCGAGGGCACCTTCGTCGGCGAGCCTGGAATCCCCCGCGCCCCGCGCAAGACGCCGCTCTACCAGAAGATCGCCGAGGAGATCGCCGTCAGGATCCGCCGAGGCGACATCGCCCCGAACCGGCCCATCCCGAGCGAGAAGGCGCTGATGAAGGAGTACGGCGTCGCCAAGGTCACAGCCCGCCAGGCGGTGGCGCACCTCAGGGAACAGGGGTGGGCGTTCACCGTTCCCTACCGTGGCACCTACGTGTCGGCCAAGGACAAGTGGCCCCCTTCTCCTCCCCACTAGTCCCATCGCCTGTATATGCTTAGACCATGCTCGACCCTGATGGTGACACCCATCTCTACCTGCAGATCAGTGAGATCATCCGGTCGCGCATCGTCCACGGGCTCTCCCCCGGCGACCCTGTCGCCAGCGAGGCCGAGCTGCAGAGGGAGTTCGGTGTCGCCCGGACGACGGCCCGGCGCGCCCTGCGCGTGCTTCGTGAGGAGGGCCTGATCTACACCGCCCCCGGATCGGGCGCCTTTGTCGACGAGCCTGGCCAGGCGCCGCGCGGGGCGCGCAGGGTTCCGCTGTATCGCCAGATCGCGGGCGACATCGAGCAGCGCATCAGAGCGGGTCAGCTCCAGCCGCGCCGCCCGATTCCGGGTGAGTCCACCCTGGTCCAGGAGTATGAGGTGGCCAGGGAGACCGTACGGCGGGCCATGGCGCTGTTGCGCGAGCAAGGGTGGATCTACACCGTGCCGGCCCGTGGCAGCTTCGTCTCACCCAAGGAGTCGTGGCCCCAGGCCTGAAGCCGCTCAGCTGCTCGTATCGCGACGCCCGGGCTACGTGGTGAATCTGGCCCATCGCGGGCTTCTGTGATCACATGTTGCGGCCTCAGGCAGCTCCCCGGGCCGCCATGTGCCCGGTGGTCAGATCTGCCCTGCCGGTGTTGACTCCTCGGAAGTGACGCCGTCGGCCCGGCCGACCGTCGATGGTGCGGCAGCCCCGTGAGCGCGGCGGCCGGTCCAGATCCGGACGAGTTGGAGGACGCTCAGGCCGAACATCAGGACTCCCACGGGGACGTGCAGGGCCGTCATGTGCGCGAGGCCCAGCGCCACCTGTGCCGAGGTGAGCGCGAAGAACCCGGCGGCGTACCGGATGGGCCTGGGTGAGCCGCCGCCCGGCCGCCACACCAGGATCGCGACGATCAGGTGCAGCAGCGTCACGATGAACACCGTGTACGACCCGGCACTGTGCAACGCCCCACCACTGGGGGTGGACAACAACAGCCCAGCAGTGATCGCTTGGACGAAGACGGCCACGGTTTGTAGGGTGATGGCGACCTGCAAGACCATGAGGAGGCCTCGCTTCGTCGTCGTGTGCGTGGGCATGGCGGGTTTTCCTTCTCCCTGTCAGCGGTGTCTGAGGCTCGGTGATCCGGGTGTCTCAGTAGTCCGACGAAACAGGTGCCGGAAATGTTAGGCGACGCGCCGACCTCACCTTTCGTCGATCTGGTGAGGGCCCGATGCGACCAAGGGAATCGGCGAAACGATGACCACCCCATCCGAACCGGGAGACGGTCTGCTCGATCCGGGTTTGAGCGCGATCATGAGCGAGCGGCGTCAGCTGATCAATCTCTCCTACCGGCTCCTCGGCTCCCTGGCCGAGGCTGAGGATGTCGTACAAGAGACCTACGCCCGCTGGTACGCCATGTCCCGCAAGCAGCAGGAGGCCATCGAATCCCCCGGCGCCTGGCTGACGAGGGTCGCCGGCCGCATCTGCCTGGACCTGCTCGGCTCGGCACGGGCCCGGCGCGAGAGCTACGTGGGCGAATGGATTCCGGAGCCGCTGCCCGATCACACGGAGTGGATCAACGGGCAGAGCGCCGGCACGGACGACCCGGCCGACCGGATCACGCTCGACGAGTCGATCAACATGGCGTTCCTGGTCGTGCTCGAGTCGATGACCCCGGCCGAGCGCGTCGCGTTCATCCTGCACGATGTCTTCCGGTATTCCTTCGCGGAAGTGGCCGAGATCGTCGGGCGTACCCCGGTGGCATGTCGCCAGCTGGCCTTCTCGGCCCGCCGCCGCATTCACGCGTCGCAGACTCCGTCGGCTCCGGCAGCCCGGCACGCCGGGCTCGTAAGGGACTTCAAGCAGGCGTGGGAGGCCAAGGACATCTCCGCCCTCGTCGGTCTCCTCGACCCCGACGCCACGATGATCGCCGATGGCGGCGGTCTGGTCAGCGCCGCGCTCCACCCCGTCGAAGGCGGCGAGCAGGTTGCCCGCTACATCCTCGCTCTTGCCGACCGAGCGCCCAACCTGACGCTCCTGGAGCGTACGGTCAACGGTCAGCCAGGTCTGGTGGCCCAGCACAACGGCGTCACCATGACGGTGGCGGCGTTCGACGTCGCAGGCAGCCGGATCATGCACGTCTGGGCGGTACGCAACCCCGACAAGCTTTGGTCCTGGCGCGCCAGCGCCCCGGCCCGCTCCTCCAGCGGCAGCTAGAGGATCGCGGACATCGGCGCGAGGGTGTCGTGAACGATGAATTCCATGCCGCCGGGCGCAAGGGCCTCACGCTACGTGAGGCTCAAGGCGGAGGTCTCGCTCGGCGACCGGCCCTGCGTCGTGTCATCGCCGCCTGGCCGCGCCCCTGACGTCCAGGCCAGAGTGGAGAAGCCGAGGAGCTCCTCCGCCTGCGCCACCACGGCCGTCGCGGCATCTCCCCTGGGACGGCTCCGCCAGGCCGTGACGATCACGCGTGACAGGCTGCTGTGATCCGCATGGTCAGGGCTTCGGCAAGCGCGGCCATCGCTCCCGCGGCCGTGCCAGCGCCAGCAATCCGATCAGCGTCGTCACGCAGAGGGGCATCCAGGCAAGCCGCAGCGTCAGCCAGGTCGTGCTGGTCGGCGGGCTGGTGAGCCCGGCGATCGGGCCGAGCTGGACCGTGGCCAGCGAGATGAGAGCAAGCGCCGTCTGATGCCAGAGGTAGAGCGGGAAGGCCGCGTCGCTGATCATGACCGCGACGCGGGAGTCTTCGGCCCAGCGGCCGAGCCGATCGCCCGCCAGTGCCGCGAGCCCGCACTGCGCGCATCCGAAAGCGAGTAGAGCCGCGGTCGGTGGCGCCATGTTCGACACCGGCGCGCCAGGTACATCCACCATGCCGACGGGGTAGTCGCCGAAGGCGATCAGCATCGCCGTGAGCATCCCGCCCCCGATGAGCAACCATGCTCCGCTGATGCGGCCCTGCCTCCATGCCAGGCCCAGAAGGAACGGCACCGCCCAGGCCGAGATCGCGTTGACGGAGCTCAACCACTCCAGCTGGGGCCAGGCGAAACGGGCAAGGTCGACAAGAGCCACAGAGACTCCGGGAACGAGCGCCGTCCCCCAGCCGTGTCGAAGCACCGCCCGACGTAGCCATGGAGCGACCGCGGTCAGCAGCAGGTAAGGCACCAGGAACCACAGCGGCTGGAGCACGGGGTTGAGGATCTCCCGGATGGCGGCGAGGGAGAATCCGTTGACCGACAGGACCGCCAGGCCCGCTCCCCAGGCGAGCAGGAAGGTCAGCATCGGGCGCAGCCGCAGCGCTGCCGAGGACTCGTCTCCACCATGGGCATATCCGCTCGTGAAGAAGAACACGGGCAGGGTCTGCAGCAGCCAGGTGGCGGGCGCCAGCTCCGGCAGGGCCACGAGCAGGCTCGCCACGTGGAGATCGTCCGTGACGACGTACGAGGTGACGAGCCATTGTCCGAGGATGCCGACCGTGACAGACGTGGCGAGCAGCACGTCGATTCGCTGCTCACGCTGCACGCTCCCGCCCCCTCACCGCGATGTGGGTGATCTCCGTCAAGGTCCGGGTGCCGGGCCTGAGGTAGGTGTGATGCTGGGCATCGCCGCCATCGACGACTCGCGCGCCGAACTCGGCGCTCACAGGATCGGTGCCGAACCCGAACGGCCCGATCAGCAGGCCGGAGCGGAGCACGTCGTCGCGGCCGCCGAGCGCCGCCCAGATACGCGCCGAGGTGTGCAGGTCCGATGCCCTTCTGACACCCAGGCCTGGGCTGCCGGTGACGATGAGATCGCGGACCGGCGATCCCGCGACGGCACGAGCGCAAACCACCGAGCCATAGCTGTGGCAGACCAGACTGATCCGCACGTGTCGCGGCAGCATGGAGAGGAAGGACCTCAGCCGCCGGGCGCCTCTGTCGGCCGGCCAGATGGTGGCGATCTCCGGGTTGACGAGGTCCGGCGGATCGTAGCCCAGCCAGCCGATCACCGCGGTCCCCTGCCCCAACGCGGCGGCCTCGTCATAGAGCGCGCGGGCCGCTCGCCCGGGGCTTTCTGCGGAGTCGTCGAAGGAGGCCAGGCTCTGTCCCGAGCCTGGCACATAGACGATGACTCTCCGCGCGTTGGCAAGATCTCCTACGACCTCGATCGCCTGGCCGTCGCCCCTGCGGCTCCATGCCAGGAACTGGCGGCCCGACCACGCGTGGAGTTCGTAGCGGTCCTGGAGTGCGTGGGCATCGAAGGCCAAGGGAAGGGGCAGCTCATCCACCACTGGCCGGCCCGCGGCGGCCGTCCCCGTGGCGAGCACGGCGGCCAGCAGCAGCGTCCGAAAGGGCCGCATCCGCGAACGGGAGAGATCCCGTCTCTTGCCCCGCATCGCCGCGGAGGCGGGGCCATGCCGTCCTTCGACGAAATCACGGCCCAGGGGCCTGGGCCCCCTGCCGAGGCGGGTCATGGGATCGGTGCGTGGTGCCCGCAGAAGCGCGGCACGATCACTCGAGGCGGGTTCCACGCGTTCGTACACTGTGACGGCGTACGAGCGCACCGGGTGCTCGTACGGGTGCTCGCTCACTCTGCGGAAGAACGGGTTCTCGTCGAGGTGCCGGTAGAGGCGGCGCGCCTCGGGCCACTCGTGCATCAGGACCAGGACCGCGCCCGGCACCATGAACGAGCGAAGTCGCCCGAGAGCCAGGCGCAGCCGTTCGTCGCGGCCCACGTAATACAGCGTCTCGGCGCAGATGACCAGATCAAAGGTGCCGTCGGGGTCCTCGTTGAGGAAATCGAGCGCCACGAACCTCGCCGCGCCAGCCGCCTTCGCCGCCGCCCTTGTGACCGCCCGATCCGAGACGTCCACCCCCCAGCACTCCGCGCTCGGGTATGCGCGGGCCAGCCTGCGGGTGAATGCCCCTTCGCTGCATCCCACGTCCAGAACTCTCCTGTAGGCACGGTGGGGCACGTGCCGCAACGTCATCTCATACTTGTCGATCTCATACGGCTCGGTGTCATACCGCCAAGGGTCAGGTAAGCGATGAACCCACTCGAAGTAGTGGCGGAGAAAGCGACCCTGAACGGAGGCGGGAAGAAGCGAGACGATTCGGAAGAACATCCGGTGCAGGCGATCGAGGATGTCGGACATGTATCTCAGCCTGCTGATATCCAGGCTTCGGTTCATCGACGGCAGGAACGATCTCTAGCTGAGACCGGACTCCTGACAGCGCGGCGTCTTCAGTACTCCAGACCCGGGACAGGAGTACTTCTGGCCCAGGCCGGGAGACAGCGCTCGCCCCTCCCTTCACAACCAGGCTTGATCAGCCGGTATCGACAATTCGTCGCCGAACGCCCCCATGTGAAGGGCCGAAAGGGGTGGATGGAACGTTCCTGAGGTGAGACCATCCGGGGGCCCGACACGAGGAGACACGGATGCCCAAGCTCACCGCGATGACCGCCATCAACCAGTCGTTACAGAGCACCTCTCTGAGCAGTGCCAGAGTCTGGAACCCGTTCCACTCGCTCGCGGAGGGACCGACAGCCGCCTTCAGCGCCCGGCCGGATCTGGATCCGAAGGTGCCGCAGGTCATCGCGGACGCCAAGACGTTCGCGAATGCCAGCCGCAACGAGAAGGTCGCTTTCGCCGCCGCGGCCAAACACAGCGGTCTGCTCGACAAAGAGCTGGAGTGGAGCGCTCTGACCGCCCCGGTGTTCGAGCAACTCCGCACTCAGCTGAAGATCGACTATCTCAAGCGCGGCGACGAGTCGATCAAGAACTTCTCCAGTGGGGTCTGCACGATGTTCGCCTGTGCGGCCCTCGGCCACCTCGCTCGCAACCACAATCTTCTTGATCCGGGCTCGGTCGTCGAGCTGTTCAAGTACGAGGGCGATCAGGGCGGCCACGCCTTCATCGTGGTCAACCGCGCGGGAACGCCCGATGACGTCGATTCATGGGGTCCCCAGTGCTACGTCATCGACCCCTGGTATGCCCGGCACCGGATCACCGCTCCCGGCACGAACGCGGTCAAGGACATGACCGCGGGCACGGCCTTCCACGACCCGGCGTTCGTCGCATTCCTGAAGGACGCAAACTCCCGCGCCGTCCAGGTCACCTTCCCCCACATGCAGCTGATCCAGGCGTTCAGCTGATCGCCTCCGCCGACTCGGGACGCCCCGGCACAAGGACGGCGGGTTTCACGGGATGACGATTCCCCCCGACGGTCAGCCATGACAACCTCGCTCGGGCGTCCTGCCCCGCAACGGTTGGCACGCCGAGCCCAGTTCGACGGCCTGGCGCCCACGGCCGCACCGGAGCGCCGTGCGAATGGTCGTTCCCTCGGGGGGCACGGCGGCTTCGCAAGCTCGGCGTCGGTCAGCTTCGGTGGACCTTCGATGGGGGGTGATGTGCCGAGCGGCCCAACCGACTCAGGACCTGCTCATCTGGGCCTCGTCCGAGAGGACCTCAGGTTCGACCAGGCGGAAGGACACGCAGACGATCTCTGTGGTGGGGTCGACGGTGTGGCCCAGGCTGTTCCAGAAGCGGCGGTGGGAGTCGGCCCAGTGTTCCACCGAGCGGTACCCCTCCCCCTCCGAGTCCGCGAACTCCCACGTCACCTCGCCGAACGGCACCACCTCGACCGCCGTCACCTCGATCACCGCGATCGGCTGGTCGTCGTCGTCGACCAGGGCGAGCCGTTCGCCGGCCCGCTCCAGTTCCTCGCCCTCCGCCCGGTAGTCGTGCTCGAGCAACCCCGCCGTGCCGGTCTTGGCGCCGGACAGCACGAGGCCGTTCAACTCGGCGCGCAGCCCGCCCGGCGTGCCGAGCCCCAGGACCCTGAGTCCGTCGATCCTTCCCCACATGACCCGCAGGCTACGGCCAGCCGCCGCCGCCCTCACAAGCCGGGGCCTGTTGAAGGCGGCGGCCCGCGGACCTCCGGAAGGGTCAGAAGACCGGGATGATCTCCTCGGGGTCGAGGAAGTCGACGTGGACGCCCTCGATGTCGAGCTCGGGAATGGCCGGGAACTCGATCCCCCACCGCTCGACGATCGCGCGGATCCTCGCCATCGCCACCCGCCAGTTCTCCGCCTGCTCCTCGTACGACAGCACCCCGAGCCCGGCCTCCCTGGCGTGGTCCATGAGGACCCGGTGGTTGTCCAGGAAGTACGGCGGAAGCTCCCAGAAGCCCTCGGGCGGCTCCCAGAGGATCATCGACAGGAACACGAACCCTGCCCGCAGCTGCCGGGTGATGAGCGAGCGGACGTCGTCGGTGAGCCCGGGCCACTCGTTCTCCAGAATCGTCATGCAGATCTGGAGATGCCGGGACTCGTCGCGGCCGATGCGCTGGAACATCTCGCTGAACACCGGGTGCTGGGTGCCCGACGCCATGCCCCTGAACAGGGTGGACGCCGCCATCTCGCCCATCATGAACGAGGTGAAGAGCACGGGCAGCGAGTACTTCCCGACCGCCGAGCTGTAGCCCGTCCAGTAGCGCCCGCCGTTGTGGTAGAGCCACCCGATGTTGTTGTGCGCCGCCTTCTCCAGGTCGGTGACGGGAGTCCAGTCGAGAGGACCGCCGGGCCAGAGCTTGGCGATCGTCCGCTGGCAGCACTCCTCGTGGTTCATCTCGTCCCTGGTGATCGAGAAGAAGCACTTGCGGACGGGATCCTCCTCGTGCTTCTCGAAGGCCTGGATGGTCGCCCGAGCGAACACCGCGGGCCCTGAGGCGTCGAAGTTGGCCAGGACGGCGAACCAGTACATGATCCCCAGACGCTGCTCGACCGTGAAGTCGTCGGGGGAGAGCCCGTCCCACGGCAGGTCGGCCGGGTTCCAGACCATGCGCTTGGACTTTTCGTAGATCGCCGCCAGCTTCTCGGTCTCGACCCGCCATTCCATCGGATAGATGTTCGGCTGGGGGATCTCGGGCGCTGGCCAGAATCCGCCTTCGGGGATCGTGAGGTCGGCCATGGTTGTGACACCTCCTGCCCCTATCCTGCGCTGAGGTGTCACGTCTTTCAAGGACTACGAGCGGCTCCGCTGCGTCACGGCCACACAGACCAGGACGGCGAGCGCGCCGAGCACGGTGGCCAGGCCGTACCTCTCGCCGAGGAACAGCCACGCCCAGACCAGCGTGAGCAGCGGCTGGACGAGCTGGGTCTGGCCCGCGCGGGCGATGCCGCCCCGCGCGAGGCCCGCGTACCAGGGGATGAATCCGAGGAACATCGAGACGAGGCCGACGTAGAGGAAGCCGCCGACCGAGGCCGCCGTGAGCGTGACGGGGGTGACGGCGGCCAGCGCCACCGAGACGGGCAGCGTCACGGGGAGCGACAGCACCAGGGCGTAGGAGATGACGTGCCAGCCCGGCGTCGAACGCGCCAGCCTGCCGCCCTCGGTGTAACCGAGCGCCGCCGACAGCAGGGCCGCCACCAGCAGCACGTCGGCCAGGGAGAGGCTGCCGCCGCCCTGCGAGACGGTGAAGACGGTGATCGCGACGGCTCCCGCCGTACAGGCGACCCAGAACAGCGGGCGCGGACGCTCGCCCGCCCGCAGGACGGCGAAGGCCGCCGTGGCGGCGGGCAGCAGGCCGATCACCACCGCCGAGTGGGCAGTGCTCGCCCCCAGGTGCAGGGCCAGGCCGCTGAAGACGGGGAAGCCGAAGACCACGCCGAGAGAGATGAGCGCGTAGGAGCCCCACTGCGACCGCGGCGGCAGGAGCGGCACCCTCGCCGCACGGAGGCAGACCAGCGCCACGATCCCGGCCAGCAGGGCGCGGCCGACGGCCACCAGCCAAGGGTCGAACCCGCGCATCGCGAAGACGGTGGCGGGAAAGGAGCCGGAGAAGGCCAGCACGCCGGCGAAGGCGAGAGCGGTGCCCTTCAGCTCGTCACTCCTGACCGCGAGGGGAACCGCTACTCCACCGCCGACGATAGCGCTATTCTTGTCTCTCATGAAAGACGATAGCAGCATCGTCCAGCTCGCCGCGACGCTGCGTCAGGAGATAGCGGCGAAGCGGCCGGGCGACCGGCTGCCCTCCAGCAGGGAGCTCATGCGCCGCCATGGGGTCAGCCCCGTCACGGTGTCGAGGGCGATCGGGCAGCTCGCCGCCGAGGGCAGGGTGGTCACCAGGCCGGGCAGCGGCGCGTTCGTCGCCCCTGCGGCGCCCTCGGTCGGCGAGATGAGCGACCTCTCGTGGCAGACCGTCGCGCTGGGCGACCGCGTGGTCGACGACTCGGGCGTGACCGCGCTGCTCACCGCGCCGCCCGACGACGTCATCCCGTTGACAGGCGGCTACCTCAACCCGGCCATGCGTCCCGACAGGCAGCTGTCCGCGGCGGCCTCACGGGCCGTCAAGCGCGCGGACGCGTGGGCGCTGCCCCCGCTGACCGGCCTCAAGGAGCTGCGGGGATGGTTCGCCAGGCAGGCGGGAGGCGACGTGACGGCGGCCGACGCGCTGATCGTCAGCGGCGGCCAGGCCGCGCTCAGTCACGCCTTCCGCGCGCTGGCCGCGCCGGGCACGCACGTGCTGGTCGAGACGCCGACCTATCCGGGGGCGCTGGCGGCGGCCAAGGCGGCCGGCCTGCGCGCGACGGCCGTGCCGATGGACCGCGACGGCGTGCTGCCCGACCTGCTGGCCGAGGCGTTCGCGGTGACAGGCGCGCGGGTCTTCTACTGCCAGCCCACCCTGCACAACCCCACGGGCGCCACCCTGTCCGCCGAACGCAGACGGCAGGTGCTCCAGGTCGCCAGGGCCAACAACGCGTTCGTGGTCGAGGACGACTACGCCCGCTTCCTCACCGCCCACGCGCCCGTGTCGATGGTGGCGCTCGACCGGTACGGCACGGTCGTCCACATCAGCTCCCTCACCAAGATCCTCGCCCCCAGTCTGCGCCTGGCCGCCGTGATCGCCCGCGGCCCCGCCGCGCACCGGCTGAGGGCCAGCCAGCTGGTGGAGTCGTTCTTCGTGGCCAGGCCCCTGCAGGAGACCGCGCTGGAGTTCGTCGGCTCACCGTCGTGGCCGCGCCACCTGTCCTCCGTCCACGCCGAGCTGACCACCCGGCGCGACGCGCTGGCCGCCGCGATGCTCTCCCTGCTTCCGGACGCCGAGCCACACCTGGTCCCGCGCGGCGGCCTGCACCTCTGGGTACGGCTGCCGCCGCACGTCGACGAGGCCGCGCTGGTCGAAGGGGCGCGCAGGAACGGCGTCCAGGTGAGCCCCGGACGGATCTACTACCCCGCGGAGCCGCCGGGGCCGCGCGTCCGCGTCACGCACAGCGCCGCCACGCACCTGGCCGAACTGACCGAGGGCGTACGGCGGCTAGCCGAGGCGTACGCTGGTCTCAGCGAAGCGCCCGCCACCTGAGCAGGCCCATGTCTCGCGCGGGAAACCGGGACGAAGACCCTTCGTTATCGAGCCAGGCGTCATCGCGAGCCCTGAATCACCGATACGGTGTAACACGTGCCCCCGAGATCCTCCGGTCGCGGGCACAACGGCAGGCGAAGGAGCGGGCCGAGATGGCAGACGTAGGCGTCCGGGCGGCCCGGCGCGAGGATGTGCTCCAGGTTGCGAACACTCAGGTCCGCGCCTGGCGCTATGGCTACAGGGAGTTCCTCCCCGAGGGGCCCCTTGAGCAGATGACCGGCCCCGCGGCCGAGAAGATGTGGCTGCGCCAGTGGGACGAGGCGATCGTCGCGCCTCCCACGCGCATGCACCGCGTGCTGGTGGCGGTGGAGACCATCCTCGACACCGAGGGCTTCCCCGCGCTCGGCCAGGGCGGCGTCAACGTCACGGCGACGCCGCGCGGCGGTGAGCGCGTGGTCGGGCTGGCCTCGCACGCCCCCGCCGAGGATCCCGACCTCGACCCCACGGTGACGGCCGAGATGCTGACGCTGCTGGTCGACCCCGACTTCGTCAGGCGCGGGCACGGCAGCCGCCTGCTCAACGCCACCGTCGACTACCTGCGCGAAGACGGCTTCCGCCAGATCGTGACCTGGGTGTTCGCCGAGAACTACGCCGTGCTCGGCTTCCTCGAGTCAGCCGGATGGGGCGAGGACATGGCCGAACGCGTGCTCGACATGGGCCGTCCGATCCGGATGGTCAGGCTGACGACGGACATCAGCTGATGGCTTCACTGAACCAGTGGGTGGCAGGCGCGCGCCCGCGCACGCTGCCCAACGCGATCGTGCCCGTCATGGTCGGCACAGGGCTGGCCATCGGCGAGGGCTCCCCGAGCTGGTGGCGGGCCGTGGTGGCGCTGCTCGTGGCGCTGCTGCTGCAGATCGGCGTCAACTACGCCAACGACTACAGCGACGGCATCCGCGGCACCGACGACCAGCGCGTCGGCCCGATGCGCCTGGTCGGCTCGGGGGCGGCCGCGCCGCGCGAGGTGCTCGCCGCCGCGCTCGGCAGCTTCGCCGCCGCCGCGGTCCTGGGCCTGACTCTGGTGATCGCGACCAGGGCCTGGTGGATCCTGCTGGTCGGCGCGGCGGCGATCGCCGCCGCCTGGTTCTACACCGGCGGCAAGAGCCCGTACGGCTACCGCGCGCTCGGCGAGCTGGCGGTCTTCGTCTTCTTCGGCGTCGTCCCCGTGGTCGGCACCGCCTACGTGCAGACCGAGCAGCTGTCCTGGACGGCGCTGGCCGCCTCGGTGCCGATCGGCCTGCTGTCGTGCTCGATGCTGGTCGTCAACAACCTGCGCGACGTCGTCACCGACGGCCCCGCGGGCAAGCGCACGCTGGCCGTGGTGCTCGGCGCCACGCGCACCCGCACGCTCTACACCGCCTGCCTCACCCTGCCCTTCCTGATCGCGCTGCTGCTGATTCCGTTCACGCCGTTCACCGCGCTGACCGTGCTCGCCGCCCCGCTGGCGATCGGCCCGATCAGGACCGTGCTGGCCGGCGCCACGGGCCCCGCGCTGATCGGCGTGCTCCAAGCGACGGGAAAGCTGCAGATGGCCTACGGCCTGCTGTTCGCCGTCGGCTTGGCGATCACCTTGTAGGCGGATACAAACCGGCGTCGCACTCTCGTATGCGCGAATAAACGTCCTGGTCAACCCCCTCTGGTTCACTGAACCCGGATATTCGGTGACAGTGAGGGGACCCCCATGGAGCAACGCGGGATCGAGCTGGTTCCTGCGAGCGAGCGGTACGGCCGCCCGCGCGACCTGCTCTTCCTCTGGGCCGGAACGACCACCACGGTCTTCACGGTGGTCTACGGCACGATCGTGGTCGCCATGGGGCTGAGCTTCTGGCAGGCCGTGGCCGCCATCGTGATCGGCAACCTGCTGGCCTTCCCCCTGGTCGGATTCAGCAGCATCCAGGGCATGCAGCACGGCACCTCGACCATGGCGATCTCCCGCGCCGCCTACGGCAACAAGGGCGCCCGCGTCCTCGGCTTCTTCGGCTGGCTGAACATGGTCGGCTTCGAGGCCGGCGGCATGGTGATGATCACCCTGGCCGGGCTCACGCTGCTGAAGCAGGCGGGCGTGGAGGGCGAGGGCCTCGGGCTGAAGGTGGCGATCGTGCTGATCGCCGCGGTCATCCAGCTCATCCTGCCGCTGATCGGCCACGCCGCGGTGATGAAGGCGCAGAAGTACCTCACCTGGGTGTTCGTGGCGATGTTCGTCGTCATGGCGGTCCTGGTCGCGCCCAAGGCGAACCTCACGGCGGGCGGCTCGGCGGACTTCTCGACGTTCACGCTGGCGGTCATGCTGGTGATGTCGGGCGGTGGCCTGTCGTGGGCGCCCCTCGGCGGCGACTACTCGCGCTACCTGCCCGTCGACTCCTCCAAAAAGGCCGTGTTCGGCTACGCGTTCCTGGGCGGCTTCGTGCCGTACCTGCTGCTGATGATCCTCGGCGCCGCGGTCGCCACCGTCGTGACCAACGCCAGCGACCCGATCTCCGGCCTGCCGGGGGCGCTGCCGTCGTGGTTCGTCGTGCCGTACCTGCTGCTGACGGTGGTCACGCTCTTCGCCGCCAACACCACCGACCTGTACTCCTCGGGGCTGAACCTGCAGGCCGCCGGCATCAGGATCAAGCGGTGGGCCGCGGTCGTCCTCGACCTGATCTTCTGCGTGATCATCACGTTCGTCGCCATCACCTCCGACTCGTTCAACACGATGCTCAACGCCTTCCTCGGGCTGGTCGTCGTCTGGCTGGCCCCCTGGGCGGGCATCTACGTCACCGACTGGCTGCGCCGCAAGGGTGTCTACGACGCCGCCTCGCTGTTCGACGAGAGCGGGCCTGGCCAGATCCGCTGGGCGGGCCTGATCGCCCAGGCGGTCGGCATGCTCGCCGCGGGGCTCTGGCTCAACTCCAGCGTCTACGTCGGCTGGCTGTCCAGCGCCACCGGAGGCTCCGACCTCAGCATCTTCGCCGGCTTCGTCGTCGCCGGTGTCGTCTACGCCGCCCTGGACCGCCGCGCGGTCCCCGTCAAGGAGCTCGCCCATGCATGACCTGCTCGATGTGGCCTACGGCCGCAGGCCCGCTGACACGATCATCGCGAACGGGGTGCTGGTCAACGTCCTGACCGGCGAGACCTACCAGGCCGAGATCGGCATCAGCGGCGACAGGATCGCGGCGGTGGGCCCGTCCCTGGAACGTGGCCCCTCCACGCGGATCATCGACGCGCGCGGCGGCTACCTCGTGCCCGGCCTCATCGACGGTCACCTGCACATCGAGTGCAGCAAGCTGTCCGTCACCAGCTTCGCCAACCTGGCCGTCCCCTTCGGCACCACCAGCGTGGTCTCGGGCCTGGACCAGATCCTCGTGGCCGAGGGCCTTCCCGGCGTACGGCAGGCGCTGGACGAGGCGGCGGCGACCAGCATGCGCATCTGGTGGGGCGCCCCCGCGAAGGCCCCCTACACCGTGCCGCAGTCGACCGTCGGCCACACCTTCGGCCCCGACGAGCACCGCGTCGCCCACGAGTGGCCCGAGTGCGTGGGCATCTGGGAGACCGTCCAGGAGATGGTCGAGCACGGCGATCCCGCCGTGATGGAGGCGCTGGAGCTGGCCCGCCGCAGGCGGCTGCCGATCTTCGGCTGCGCTCCCCTGTCGGACGCCCGCCGCATCGCCGGCCTGGCCGCCGCCGGCATCAGGCTCGACCACGAGTCCTACTCCCACGAGGAGATGCTCGAGAAGCTGCGCCAGGGCATCTACGCGATCATCCGCGAGTCGTCCGTCGCGCACTTCCTGCAGGAGAACATCCAGGTCGTGGCCAAGGTCGGCGCCCGCAGGGTGGCCTTCTGCACCGACGACGTCCACGCCGCCGACGTGCTGGCGGGCGGGCACATGGACAAGCTGGTGCGGATGGCGATCAAGGCGGGCGTCGACCCCGTCACCGCCATCCAGATGGCCACCGTCAACTGCGCCGAGATGTACCGCATCGACGACCTGGTCGGCAGCATCGCGCCCGGCCGATTCGCCGACGTTCTGATCGTTGACTCGTTGAACGATTTCATCGTTCGCGAGGTCGTCGCGGGAGGACGTCTGGTGGCGCGCGACGGCGCCATGGTCACGCCGGCCGTACCGCCCGCCAGGGGTGAGGTGCGTCCCTTCCCCGTTCGCGAGATCATCGCCGACGACCTCGCGCTCCGCTCGGACGCCGACGAGGTCACCGTCCTCACCCTGAACTTCACCGAGCAGGTCTTCGTCCGCAAGAGGCGCGACGTGCGCCTTCCCGTCGTCGACGGGATCGTCGAACCGTCCGTCGCCGACGACGCGCTGCTGGTCACCGTGGTCGAGAGGTACGGCAAGACGGGCAACATGCCGGTCGCCATGGTCAGCGGGATGGGACTGAGGAAGGGCGCCATCGCCACCAGCGCCGCGCCCGACGACAACAACATCATCTGCGTGGGCGCCTCCCGCTCCGACATGGCGCTGGCGGTCAACGCCGTCTCGGCCATGGGTGGCGGTCAGGTCATCGTGGTGGACGGCGCCGTCGTCGAGTCGCTGCCGCTGCCCGTCGCCGGCATCGTCTCCGACCTGCCCGCCGCCGAGATGGCCGTTCTGGAGGAGCGGCTCGACGAGGTGGCCCGCTCGCTCGGCTGCACGCTGCCCGCGCCACTGATGTACCTGTTCTTCCTGTCCATCACCGCGATCCCCGACTACGCCGTCACCGACCTCGGTCTGGTTGACTGCGTGCGGTTGGAGGTCATCGACCCGATCCTCACGGAGGCCTGATCATGAAGGACTTCATCGCAGGGCTGCCCAAGTGCGAGCTCCACCTGCACATCGAGGGGACCCTCGAGCCTGAGCTCAAGTTCGAGCTGGCCCAGCGCAACGGCATCGCGCTGCCGTACGCGACGGTCGAGGAGATGCGGGCCGCCTACGCCTTCGACGACCTGCCGTCCTTCCTCGGCGTCTACTACGAGGGCATGCGGGTGCTGCGCACCGAGCCCGACTTCTACGACCTGGCCATGGCCTACCTGCGCAAGGCCGCCTCGCAGAACGTCCGCTACGCCGAGATCTTCTTCGACCCTCAGGCGCACACTTCGCGCGGCGTGCCGTTCGACGTGGTGATCCGCGGTCTGCGCAGGGCGCTCATGGACGCCCACGCGCGGCTCGGCGTGCGCGCGCAGCTCATCATGTGCTTCCTGCGAGACTTCCAGGCCGAGTACGCGATGGCGACGCTGCTGGAGTCGCTGCCGTACAAGGAGTGGATCGTCGGCGTCGGCCTCGACTCCGACGAGAAGGGCAACCCTCCCGCGAAGTTCGCCGCCGTCTACGAGCGGGCCAGGCAGGAGGGCTACCTGCTGACCATGCACTGCGACGTCGACCAGGAGAACTCCGTCGAGCACATCCGCCAGTGCCTCGAGGACATCCAGGTCGACAGGATCGACCACGGGGTGAACATCCTGGAGGACCCGGCGCTGGTGCAGCAGATCCTCGACAAGGGCATCGGGCTGACCTGCTGCCCGATCTCCAACTCCTACGTCACGGACTCGATGAAGGCCGAGGGCATCCGCAAGCTGCTCGACCTGGGGGTGCGGGTGACGATCAACTCCGACGACCCCGCGTACTTCCCCGGGTACGTGCAGGAGAACCTGGAGGCTCTGGAGCTCTCCAGGGAGGAACTGCTGCAGGTGCAGCGCAACGCCTTCGAGATCACCTGGCTGCCGCGCCACCTCAAGGACGCCTACCTGGCCGAACTCGAGACCTACGCCAAGCAGTAGCCCCCCGGAAACAGCAAGGCCCTCACCGGGCGCGCTCCGCGCGTGAGGCTTCGGACAGCGCCCGGTGGGGGCTCGGCCTCAGCACGGTGAGTTTGTGGTGTCGAGCACGCGGACAACGACTTCGACACCATCTCCCGCCTCACCGGGCAGCCGGTTCGCTGGATCTGCTGAGGCGCGCCTCCGGTGACGCGACTCCGCTCGCTCGGGCTCCCCGGGGTGCCAGTAGCAATCGCGGAAAATCCAACGAAGCTACCGCTGACCTGCGTTGATGTGCCACAGCCCGGAGTGCGGGGTCAGCGGGACCGTCGGCGGGCGGCGGGGTCGGCGTCGGCGGTGACCTGGGCGGAGGTCTGTTCGCCGAGTTGGACGTAGGGGCCGAGGCTGCCCAGGTGCAGATGCCGGGACTTGGCCTGGAGCTCGGGCGCGGTCCGGCCGGCGGCGGCCAGGTGCAGGAGCGCGGAGTGCCGCAGCTGGTGGAGAGTCCAGCCGGTGCCGTGCGGGTCGAGGATGGTGGTGGCGGTCTTGAACAGGTATTCGGCGCGCGGGTAGGACAGCCGGCCGCGCCCGGTGATCGGGCAGATGTCTGCGGCCGCCGGGGCGCGGCGTCCTTCGGCGGGAGCCCGCCGGTCAGCGAGAAAGGGGTGCCACCGGAATACGGCAGAAACGGGCCGCGGTCACTCGAATCCGCAGGTCGGACGGTGAGGCGGAGGGCCAGGTTTCGGCTGTGGATGACCATGCCCAGCCTGGGGCCGGATTGCGGTCCGCATGGGCTATCGACGCGCCGACCTCTGGGGACGTCGTTCGGTGGACCGGACGAGCCCTGCTTCTGTCCGGTCAGGGGTCGGGCGCGGTACGTTCTGCCGTATTCCGGCCGTACCCCCCGTTCGGCCCCACGAAGCCGGTCACCACGCCCGGACGGACGGAAAAGGACATGCCGTCGAGGGCCAGGGTCGCCCCATACCGCTTGCGCAGTCCGTCGACGACGATCCCGGGGCGCTCCTCACAGCAAGCTCACGGTTCGAGATGAACTCATGTCGACGGTTGTACGCGGCACCCCGTTCCAGCCCGGTCGCAGCCGCTGCGACCCAGCTGCGACCGGGGACCTGGCATCGTTGAGCCATGGCATCTCGACCCGGCGGCCGGTCCGGCCGCCCCGCCCGCGTGACGATCGGTGGTGCGTGGCGGTGAGGGTCCTCGTCGTCGAGGACTTCGAGGTCCTCGCCCGCTCCATCGGAACCGGGCTGCGCCGCGAGGGCATGGCCGTCGACGTCGTCCTGGACGGAACCGCGGCCCTTGAGCGCCTGGCCGTCACCCGCTATGACGTGGTGATCCTCGACCGCGACCTGCCGGGCGTCCACGGGGACGAGATCTGCCGCCGGCTGGCCCACGGCCGTTGCGAGACCCGCGTGCTGATGCTCACCGCCTCCGGCACGATCGCCGACCGCGTCGACGGGCTCAGCCTCGGCGCCGACGACTACCTGCCCAAGCCGTTCGCGTTCGCCGAACTGGTCGCCCGCGTCCGTGCCCTGGCCCGCCGCGCCACCCCGCCGCTGCCGCCCACCCTGGCATGCGGGGACATCACCTTGGATCCGCCCCGCCGTATCGCGTACCGGGCCGGCCGGCGTCTCGAGCTGAGCCCCAGGGAGTTCGCCCTGCTCGAATGCCTACTCGCCGCACCCGGCCTGGTCATCTCCGCCGAGGAGTTGCTCGAACGCGTCTGGGACGAGGCCGCCGACCCCTTCAGCAGCGCCGTCAAGCACACCATGCACCGGCTACGGGCCAAGCTCGGCGACCCGCCCGTGATCGAGACCATCCGCGAAGGCGGCTACCGCATCGGACCGTCGTGATCTCCCAGCGGCTGGCCGACAGGTCCCTGCAGACGCGGCTCGGGCTCGCCTACGCGGCGGGCATCTACGCCGCCGGCGTCTTCGTGCTCGTCATGGTCGCCGTCCCGCTCGCGAGCATCGACGCGGCCGTCCCCAAGGGCCGGCCCTCGCCGAGTACGGTCACCGGAGCCGGGCCCGGCATCGGCCTGCCCCAGCTCCTCATAGGATCCGCCGTCGCGCTGGTCATCCTGATCCCGGTCGCCCTGGCTCTGGGTTGGTTCGTCGCCGGCCGGTTCCTGCAGCCGCTGCGCGCCATCATCGCCACCGCGAACGTCATTTGCGCCGGAGACCTCCACCGGCGTCTCGGCCTCGGCGAGCCCACGGACGAGCTGACTGAGCTCGGCCACACTCTCGACGGCCTGTTCGCCCGCCTGCAGGCCTCCTTCGATGCCCAGCGCCACTTCGTCGCCAACGCCTCCCACGAGCTGCGGACCCCTCTGGCCGGCCTGCGTACCCTGCTCGAAGTCGCCCTGGCCGACCCTGATGCCGACATCGGCACCCTGCGCTCGGCCTGCCGGGAGGCCCTCGCTCTCGGCGCACACCAGGAGCGGCTCGTCCACGCCCTGCTGGACCTGGCCACCAGCGAGCGCGGTGTCACCCGCTGGGACACCCTCGACCTCGCCCACGTCGTCGAAGGAGTGCTCGCCTCCCGCCGCGACCAAGCCACGCAGAAAGGCATCGGCCTGGCCGAACATCTCTCGCCCGCGGTGACGGCCGGGGACGCGGGGCTGATCGAAAGCCTCGTCACCAACCTCATCGACAACGCCATCCGCCACAACCACGAAGGCGGGCACCTGGAGATCAGGACGCGGACCTCCGGCACGCACGTGGCCCTCACGGTCACCAACACCGGGCCGGTCATCCCCGGCGACCAGATCCAGCGCCTCTTCCAGCCCTTCCAGAAGCTGGCGCCCGATCGTCACGGCCGCGGCGACGGCTACGGCCTCGGCCTGGCCATCGTCCATGCCGTCACGCGGGCTCACCACGCTACTCTGATCGCCGGCGCACGCCCCGGAGGGGGTCTGTCCATCACCGTGCGGTTCGCACACGGATCCCGTCCGAACCGTCCTTGACATCAGGGGACGACTGCAAAACAGGGGCGGCATCTGCCACCCGCATCGGAGCGCTGGAGACGGTAACGCAGCACGTGCCGGCTTGCTGCCGCCATTGACCGATTGGTTGCCGCTCAAGGCCACGCACCGATGGTCGTCGCGCGGGCAGGGCGGCGCGGACCGTCCGCCGGAGCGAGCTGCCACTGCTCAACGATGCCAGATCCCCGGTCGCAGCCCGGTCGCAGCGGCCGCGACCGGGCCGGAACCGGGTGCCGCGTACAACCGTCGGCATGAGTTCATTCACACCTCACCGAACCAGCCGGCGGGCCGGCTTCTCCGCGTCGCTGCGCACGGAGTGGGCCACGTTCCTCTCTGTGCGGGGCTGGGTGCTCGCCATGGCGGCCTCCGTGCTGGTCACCGTGTCGCTCGGGCTGTTGATTGCCGGGGGTGCCCGCAGCACCTGCGTGACCGGGAAGGGAGAGGGCACCTGCCCCGCGCCCTTGGTGGGGCCCGACGGCACGGCGGTGAGCGACAAGTACTACTTCGTGCACCAGCCGCTCACCGGGAACGGCAGCATCACCGCCCGCGTATCGGACATGACCGGGCAGATCCGGCTGCCGGACGCCGTACCCGGGGTGCGCAACGTCCAGGAGGGGGTGGTGCCGTGGGCCAAGGCCGGGCTGCTCGTCAGGCAGAGCCTCAAGCAGGGCACACCGTACGCCGCCGTCATGCTCACCGGGGCTCACGGCGTGCGGATGCAGCACAACTACATCCACGACGTGGCCGGCGGCCCTCACAACGGCCCGCAGTGGCTGCGGCTGACCAGGTCGGGAGACACCATCACCGGCTACGAGTCGGACGACGGCAAGACGTGGACCGAGGTCAGCACGGTCAAGTTGGCCGGGCTGCCGGAGACGCTCGAGATCGGGCTGTTCGCCACCTCACCAGGCGCCTCGTGGGACATGGCGCAAGCCTTCGCCCAGGCCACCGCCACCTTCGACCAGATCACGGTGCAGGGCGCGAACGGTTCGTGGCGCCGCGACGACGTCGGCGTCGTCCTGGAGTCCGACGGCAAGACCCCGCATCACCCGGGCGGGGTCGTCGAGTCCGGCGACAAGCTCATCGTCACCGGGGGCGGTGACATCGGGCCCGCCACGGTGGAAGGCGGTCTGCGCGCCGACCTCATGCTGATCGGCGGCGCCCTGGGGCTGATCCCGGTGCTCGTGGTAGCGGCCACGTTCGTCACGGCGCAAGGCGGGCGCGGGCTATTCAGGACCGGCCCGCCGGCCGGGCCGCATCCGGAGCGGCTGCTGGCGGCCAAAGCCGCCGTGATGGGCGCGGTCGCGTTCGTGACGGGGCTGGTGACCTCGGCGGTTGTGGTCCCTGCCGGGCTGGCTCTGCTGCGCGCCAACGACAACCCGATCCAGCCGCTCACCCTGGGCACCGGGTTGCGAGTGATCGTCGGCTATGCGGCGCTGACCGCGGCAGCCGCCGTGCTGGCTTTGGGCCTGGCCGCGCTGGTCAAGCGGGCCGTCATCGCCATTGGGCTGGCCATCGCGCTGGTCGTCGTGCCCTACTTCCTGGCGATCGCGGGTCTCGCGCCCTGGCTGCTGATGATCACTCCTGCCGCCGGGTTCGCGATCACGCAGAGCGTCCCCACGTTCGCGCATGTGGACGTGCAGCAGTCACTGCTCGGGGGTTACTACCCGCTCCCGCCATGGGCAGGGTTGGCTGTGGCCTGCGGGTATGCCGCTATCACCCTCGCGGCGGCGAGTGTGAGGAGGACGGCATGATCATTTGGGTAGTGATCGCCGATGAGCGATCGGCCGTCCGCGACGTACTACGCATGATGCTGGACGGCGAGCCCGACATCGAGGTGGTCGGCCAGGCAGCCGATGAACGGGTGCCACCGGAATACGGCAGAAACGGGCCACAGGCTTGATCATCGATCGGGATCACTTCACAGTTGCCACAACCGCACGGTGTCGTCCCTGCTGCCGGTGGCCAGGATCTTGCCGTCGGGGCTGAACGCCACCGACAAGACCCAGTCGGTGTGGCCGGTGAGGGGGCGGCCGATGGGGGTGCGGGTGGCCACGTCCCACAACCGCACGGTCTCGTCACTGCTGCCGGTGGCCAGGATCTTGCCGTCCGGGCTGAACGCCACCGAGTCGACCCCGTCGTGGTGGCCGGTGAGGGGACGGCCGAGGAGGGCGCGGGTGGCCACGTCCCACAACCGCACGGTCGCGTCACTGCTGCCGGTGGCCAGGATCTTGCCGTCCGGGCTGAACGCCACCGAGTGGGCGACGCCGTTGTGGCCGGCGAGGGGTTGGCCGAGGAGGGTGGCGGTGCCTTCCCGGGTGAAGGCGTAGTAGGCGGCCGGCAGCGCGGCGGCCAGGCCTGCGACACCCAGCCCGGTGAGCACGCGGCGGCGGGTCAGGACCCGGGGCGGCGCGGCAACGACGTGATATTGCGTTGCGGATGCAGGCGCGGACCGCTCCCCGAGACCGGGAGAGTGGGATGCGTGGAGGGCCGACGCGTGGGGTGCCGGTTCGGTGGGCGCCGGTTCGGTAGGTAGAGGGGCCTCAAGCCGGGCAGCCGGTGCGAAGGCGGAGGGCGGGGCCGGCGCAGGCGCCTGGATGGTGGGGGCGGCTGAGCCGGTTTCTATGGCCTGTCGCATCGCCGCGGCATCCCGGTGGCGCTGTTGGGGGTCTTTGGCCAGCGCGGTCGCCAGCACCTGATCCCAGGAGGGGGCCAGGGCCGGGTTCAGCTGTGAGGGCGGCTGCGGGGTCTTGTGCAGGTGCTGGAAGAGCACGGCGGTGGGCGAGTCCCCGGTGAAGGGCGGCCGGCCGGTGAGCATCTCATACAGCACGCATCCGGTGGAGTACAGATCCGAGCGGGCGTCGGCGGGCTTGCCGTCGGCCTGTTCGGGCGACATGTAGGACGGGGTGCCGATCCGCATTCCGGTGGCGGTCAATCGGGTGGCCGTCTCCGACATGAGCTTGGCGATCCCGAAGTCCATCACCTTCACCCGCACCCGGCCGCCGGCGCGGTGGACCATGATGTTGGCGGGCTTGATATCGCGGTGCACCACCTCTCGCTCGTGGCTGTGTTCCAACGCCTCCAAGACCGCCGCCACGATCTGCCCGGCCTCGTTGGGGGTCGGCGGCGCCTGGCGCAGCAGATCGGCCAGTGTCCCGCCCTCCACCAGCTCCATCACCAAATACGGAACCGGATCCCCGTCAGCGATGTCCTCACCGATGTCGTAGACGGTCGCGATGTTGGGATGCGACAAGCCCGCCGCCGCCCGCGCCTCCCGGCGGAACCGGGCTCGGAAGTCCTCATCGCGGAGCATCTGCGCGGGCAGCACCTTGACCGCCACGATCCGCTCCAGCTCCCGGTCACGCGCCTGGTACACCACCCCCATACCGCCGCGCCCTAACGGCTCCAGCAGCTCATACCGCCTTGACAGCATCCGCACTACACCACCCCGATCCCTCCGCCCCTCTATGATCAACACCAAACTACGGGCAAGAGCGCAAGCCGGCGTCTAAGTCACCTCGGCGACTCCGCCGCCTACGCAGCACTCGCATAACGCTGACCAGCAGCTGTGCCACCTCGCGGCCCGTTACTGCCGTATTCCGGTGGCACCCCAGAAACACCGGGCCGGTGGTGTGGCCCTGCAGAAGGCGTGGGAGGAGGCGAGCGGTGCCGGTGGCCCAGTGGACGTACTCGACCGCGCCGCCCTTGGAGGTGATCCGGGCCCGCCGGAATTCGGTGTCGAGGTCCTCGATGTTGAGGGACAGGAGTTCCTCGGCGCGGGCGGCGGTCTCGTACAGCATCCGCCACAGGACCCGCTCGCGCAGGGAGTTCTGATCGTCGCCGAACAGGGTGTCCAGGCGGGTGCGGGGGATGGACCGGTCGCCGCGGCGGGCGGGCTTGCGGCGCTCCAGCCGACGGGCCGGGTTGGTGTCCAGGAGGTCCTGGCGCTGGGCCCAGGTGGTGAAGGACGTCAGCGCCAACAGATGCCGGTTCCACGTCGCGGCCGCCGCGCTATCCCAGCGGCTCATCGTCGCGGCGTAGTGATCGCAATCCAGGGCGATGAGGAGAGCCGCGGGGCTGGGGTCGACGACCTCGACGAGCCTGGCGAGGGTCTCGGCGTAGCTGGCCCGGGTGGTGGCCGTCTGGATGGCCTCCAGGTACTGGTCGACCGCGTCAGCGACACGGACCAGGCCGGGCCGCCCGGCACGGCCTGGCATCGGGACGATGGTCACCGGAGCCTCCCGGGGATGTGACACATAACGTTGCCGAGTCAGCCCCGGTCCGCGATGCGGCGAGCAGGGGCGGAGTGCCGCCGGGAAGGCCAGTGTGACAGGTAATACGAATTCTGTGTCACAGATGTGCGGCGCCGTGGGCAGTGGCTAGGTGGTCGTTCGCGACCGGGCCTCGGCGGCCCAATGAGGTGCGTTCCACCGGTCGGCGATGGTGGCGGCCTGAGCGAAGTGGGCGGCGGCCTCGTCGGTGCGGCCGATGAAGACGGCCAGTTCACCGAGGGTGTGGGCGACCGGGCGCAGCGCCACCGACAGGCTCGCGGCGCCAGCCGGGGGGCCGTTGCGATGCGGAAGCAGCGTCGCGTAGATCTCCTCGGCGGCGTCGCGGTCGTTCAAGGCGACGATGGCCATCGCGCGCAACGTGGTGGCGAAGGTGAAGAAGTAGTCGGGGCGGATCGGGCTGGGTGACGCGCGGACCTCGCGGGCTTCGGCGTCCAGGCCGTTGGCGTGCAGGGCGAGCGCGAGCAGGTCGGAGACCATGGGGCCGAACGCGGCGTGGAGGGCGCGAACGTCGTCCAGGTGCGCACCGAGCGTGCCCTCGTTCAGCCAGATCGTGGCCAGGGCGAGTTGGAGAAAGCCCGTGGCGTGCACCGATCCGATGCGCCGCATGCCCTTGTCGGCCTTGATGTAGAGGAGCTCGGCGTCGGCGAACCGGCCTTCGATGAGCGCCAGGCTCGCCAGCGCCACCTCGGCGACGGCGATCGCCTCGCGCATTCGGTAGGTACGCGCGAGTTCCAGGGCCTCGGCGGCCGCGCGGCGCATGGTCACCGGGTCATTGGCGGCGGCGGCGACGCCGGCCTGGTTGAGCAGCCCAGTGACGCGATAGACCGGCAGGTCGTGCTCGATGCCGATCGCCACCAGCTCCCGGCAGAGGTCGTCGCGTTCGGGCAAGCCGCCGTGGCCGCGGGTCAGGACCTGGAGGGCCGCCGCCCGCAGCCGGGGTTCGGTGGCAAGGTCGAGCGCCTCCTGCGCTGCCTCTACAACGGTCGGGTCGTCCTCGCCGACCAGTTCGTGCGCGTACGCCGTCAGGAGCCGGGACCGCACCGAAGAGGCCAGGTCACGCTTCAGCAGGCGGCTCAGGCGGTCGACGATGGGCCGGTCCACCGTGCCGTACTCGCGGGACTGCCAGGCGGTCGGCTCTGTCCACGCGGTGAATGCAGTGATCATCAGGTCGTCGCGGCCCAGGGACTCCGCGTACTCCACGGCTTCACGGCGTGTCTCGCGGGCGGCTCCGACGGCTCCCGCCCGGATCTGCGCCCGCAGCAGCCTGCCGAGCAATTCGACCCGTTCGTCCGGGTCGGTCGAGTTGGTGACGGCGTCGGTGAGGAGGTCGGCCGCCACGTCGTGGGCGTAGCGGGCCTCGGCAAGCTCGGCGGCCCGGACGCAGTAGCCGACGGCCTTGGGAGATCCGGCTCGCGCGTAGTGGTGGGCCAGCGCCGTGATGTCACCGGTGGCTTCCAGGGCGGCGGCGATGCGGGCGTGCATGCGGGCTGTGCGGAGGCGGCTGACGTCGGCGATGAGGGTGTCGCGGACGAGGGCGTGCACGAAGCGGACGCGTCCGGGGGCGGGCTCGTTCAGCAGCCCGGCGATGACGCCTGCGTCCAGTGCGTTCAGCACGCCTTCCTCGTCGGTGTCGGCGGCGTCCACGAGGACGTCCACCGAGCTTTCCCGGCCTGCGACCGCGGCCAGCCGGAGGATGGACACGCCTCCCTCGGGCAGGCGCGCGAGCCGTCGGCGCAGGACGTCCCGTACGCCTTCGGGGACCTCGGAGAGGGCGACCAGCGCGCCTTCGCCGTTCAGCAGCCGGGCGCTTTCGCGCACGTAGAAGGGGTTGCCGCCGGTGCGCTCGGCGATCCCGGCGATGGTCTCCTCGTCGGCCTCGCATTCGGTCCGTACGACTTGCGCGACAGCCTCGTCGTTCAGCCCCGGCAGCGCTAGGCGCAGGGGCGTGGCACGCGCGAGGGAGGCCAGCGTTTCGGTGAGGTGCCCGCTCTCGTCCGCCCGGTACGCCGCCACGACCAGGATCGGGGCTCGAATGCCGAGGCCGCCGCCGAGCAGTTCCAGCGTGGCGGCGTCCGCCCAGTGCAGGTCGTCCAGCACGAGGGCGACCGGGCGTTCCATGGCGACCGCCGCGAGCCACTTCCACACGGCTTGGCGCAGGCGGAACCGTCCCGCTGTGGCGTCGGCGTTCACCGGCCCGGTGTCGGTGAGCAGCGGCGCGAGGTCATCGGCGAACCCGCCCGGAGACGTGGTCGCGGCGACGGCTCTCAGCGCCTCAGTCCAGACCCACGCGGGCGGCGCGCTGTCGACCTCCGAGCAGTGGCCGACGGCGACCAGCCATCCGTCACGTTCGAGCCGCCTGCCGAGGTGTTCCAGAAGTGTCGACTTGCCGAGCCCGGCCTCGCCGGTGACAAGGGCGATGCGGGCTCCGTCGGCGGCGGCCTCGGCAGCGGCCGCGACCAGTGCCGCCAGTTCCTCCTGGCGTCCGACGAACGGCGCCTCGGTGATCGGAACCGTCTGCGGCAGCGGGACGGTCGGCGGTGGCAGGGGCGCGGTCGCGTGGAGGACGTCCGTGCGCTGGGTGAGGATCGCCTCCTCCAACGCCGTCAGGTCCGGGCCGGGGTCGAGCCCGAACTCCTCGGCGAGGATCCCGCGGACGCGGCGGAGCGTCGCCAGCGCATCTGCTTGGCGGCCGCTGCTCCACAGTGCCAGGGCGTGCAGCCGCCAGCCCTCCTCACGCAGGGGTTCGTCGCGGGTGAGGCGCTCGGCCTCGGGAACCACCGCGGCCGGGTCGCCGATGCGCAGACCGGCCGCGACGTGCAGTTCGGTGGCGACCAGGCGCAGCTCGTTCAGCCTGGTCGTCTCGGCGGCGGCCCACGGCTCGTCGGCGACCTCGGCGAACGCCGGTCCCTGCCACAGCCCCAACGCCTCGGCGAGCCGAGCCCGGGCGACGCGCGGGGCGGTGACCGTACGGGCTTGGTCGAGCAGGTCCTCGAACCGCCACGCGTCCACCGCCTCGCGCGGCAGCCGCAGCGCGTAGCCGGGCGACGCGCTCACCAGCAGCCGGGCCGGCGTGCGTGGCGGGCGCCCGGGCTCCAGCAGCCGGCGCAGGTTGGACACGTACGCCTGCAGGGACATCAGCGCCCGCGCGGGCGGCTCCTCGCGCCACAGATCCTCGATCATCCGGTCGACCGGCACGACCTGCCCGCGCGCCGCCACCAGCAAGGCCAGTACGCCGCGCTGCCGCGGCCCGCCGAGGGGGACGGCCGCACCGTTCGCCTCGGCAGCGAACGAGCCCAGTACGCGGATGAAAACCATGATCCGGACATAATACGTGGACTGTTCCAAATCGGCTCCAAGTCCCCTCCAAACACCCGGGGGCAACATGAACACGTCGCAACCGATGAGGGGCAGGAACAGATGAGCGTCAACACCCAGGACATGGAGATCGTCCACCGCGTCTTCCGCCGGGAGACACGACTGCTGGTGGACCTCGTCGCGGCGGTCGCCCCGGGTGACACTGCTCGGGCCAAAGTGATCGCCGACCACTTCCGCATCTACCGGCTGGGCCTGCACCACCATCACGAGGGCGAGGACGAGCTGCTGTGGCCGCCGCTGCTATCCCGGGTGGACCTGGAGGCCGACATCGTGCTGCGCATGCAGGCCCAGCACGACCGCATCGCGGCCACCCTGACCAGGCTCGACGCCGCGTTCCCCGCCTGGGAGGCCACTGCTGGCGCCGACGAGCGCGACACGCTCGTGGCCGCACTCACCGAGCACCGCGCGGTAGTGCTGGAACACATCGACGACGAGGAGGCCACCCTCCTTCCGCTCGCGGCCGAGCACATCACCCAGCAGGAATGGAACTCCCTGGGCGACCACCTGGTGAACAACACCCCCAAGCTCACCCTGCTCACGCTCTTCGGCGCCGTCCTGGAAGACGCGAACCCGGCCGAGCGCGCCCTCGTCCTCAGCGGCCTGCCCGCCCCGGTCCGCCTCATCTGGCACGTCATCGGCCGCCCCCGCTACGCCCGCCACATCCGCCGCGTCCGCGGCTGAACCCTGCCCCCGACCCAGTCTGAACGTCAACAAGGAGAAGAACCATGTCGCTGAAGAACATCAACACCGTCCTGGCCACCGCCGTTGCCCTGCTCGTCATCTCCCTCGGGGCGTCCTACATCCTGACCCCCGAGACCCTCGCCCCGGGCTTCGGTCTGCCGAACTGGCCCGCTGGCGACGGCGGCGGCTTCCTCATCGCGAAGGGCAGCCGCGAAATCGCGATGGGCCTGGTCCTCGGCATCCTGCTGGTGACGGGCCACCGCCGCGCCCTTGGCTGGGCCCTGCTGATGGAGGCCGTCGCCCCGTTCGGCGACATGACCACCGTCCTGGCCCACCACGGCTCCATGGCCACCGCGTTCGGCGTCCACGGCCTGACCTCGGCGCTGATGGTGGCCACCGGCCTGCTGATCCTCCGCGAGACCAGCAAGGCCCGCAAGTCCCAGGAGGCCGCCGCCCCAGCGCCCGCCGCGCAGCCCGCCTGACGTCTGCACGCCCCGAAGGCGTGCACGGCATCCCTTCGCATGTTCTGAGAACTCGACTAAAGGAGACGACGATGACGATCAACGATTTGCGCGGTGTCCTGAAGGGGCGCGTGCTCCTGGCCGATGACGACGGCTTCGAACAGGCGGCCACCGCGTGGAATCTGACCGTCAGGCAGCCGGTGGCGGCCGTGGCGGAGGCCGCGGATGCCGATGACGTGGCGGCGCTCGTGCGTTACGCGCGGCGGGCGGGTATGACGGTGACCGCGCAGCCGAGCGGGCATGGCGCCTCGGGTGATGTGGAAGGCCTGATCCTGTTGCGTACCGGCCTGCTGAACGAGGTGGAGGTACGCGCGCAGGAGCGCGTGGTCCGGGTGGGCGCGGGCGTGAAGTGGGGGCAGGTGCTGGCGGCGGCCGGTCCGCTGGGTCTGACCGGCCTGGCCGGCAGCGCGCCGGGGGTCAGCGTGACCGGCTACACCCTGGGCGGTGGGGTCGGCTGGTTCAGCCGCAAGTACGGCTTGGCCTCCGACAGCGTGCGGGCTATCAACATCGTGGACGCCGACGGCGAGCCCGGCCGGGTGACCGCCGAGTCCGATCCCGAGCTGTTCTGGGCGCTGCGCGGCGGTGGCGGGGACTTCGCGGTGGTGACCGCCCTCGAACTCGAGCTGTATCCCGCGCCAGTCCTGTACGGCGGGCGTGTGATCTGGCCGGAGCACCGGACCAGGGAGGTGTACGACGCGTTCCTGGAGATCACCGCCGAGGCGCCGCGTGAACTCAGTGTCTGGATCAACCGGCTCCAGCCCCCCCGGCGCGCCGCCGATGGTGACGCTGGATCTGGCCTACCTGGGTGAGGCGGCTCAGGGGCAGGACCTGCTGGCGCGCATCGACAAGATCGAGGACGCGATCTCCGACAGCCGCGGCGTCGTCCCGGTTGCCGACCTGGGGGGCATCGCCGCCGAACCGACCGATCCGGCCCCATCCATCGCTCGTGCGGAGCTGCTCACCGGCCTGGACGCGGACGCGGTGGAGCTCCTGCTGGCCAAGCCGGTCGAACCGCTCATCAACGTGCAGATCAGGCACCTGGGTGGGGCGCTCGCCGAGCCGGGCGGCGGGGCCGGTGCGAGCGGCGCTGTGGCTGAGCCGTACCTGCTCGGCCTGGTGGGTCTCGGCCTGCCGCACGCGGCCGACGCGACGCGCGCCAAGCAGGCCGAGGTCGTGGCCGACCTGGAGGCCTACATCAGCGGCCGCAAGCCGTACACCGTGCTGTCCCCCGGTGACACGGCGGCGAAGTCCTTCTCGGGCAGCGCGCTCGCGCGGCTGCGGGAGATCAAGCGGGCCCGTGACCCGCACAACGTGTTCCGCGCGAACTACCCGGTGCTCGGATAGATCGGTTCCCGGCAGGTCACGGCCCCTCCGCCCACCGGGGCGGAGGGGCCGCACCGAACCCGCGTGACGGATGTCGCCGCGAGCACTGTGAAGGGCACACCCACACAGGAAGGACTCGCACCATGAGAGGTATCCGGTGCACCGTGGCGATCAGCAGATCCGCCAGCGCATCGGTGACCTCCCGCTCCCGCTCCACCAACAGCACGGCCAGCAACCTCACCGCGGACGCCTGCGAACTGCGCGCACGGCGCCGCAGATGCGACGGCGATTCGACCGCAGCCCGCCAGCACCTTCGGTCCCACGTCCGCGAACAGGTTCTCGGGCAGCCCGATCGCGCTGACGGCCCGTCTACCTGTGCGTCATGCCCGACCTCGCGGCCCTGGCCGCGAAGCTCGCCGATGCCCATCCCGTAGTACTCGGTCGTCCAGCAGATCACCGAGTTCGTGAGCAGGGTCAGGCACCAGGCCTGCTCGGTCTGGTCTTGCAGGTGGGGGCGGACGATGGTGCCCTGCTGGGCGTAGTGCAGGTCCCGGCGCAGCGCGTGCAGGGACTCGCCCTTGTTGAGCTGCCGGGAGATCTTCCGCCGGTAGACCGGGTCGGACAGGTACCGGGCGGCGTAGTGGCCTTCGCGGGCGGTCGGGACGATCTGCTTGGTCCCATACGTCGACCACTGGTCGGACACGTGGGTGTAGGTCGACAGGACCCGGCCGCCATGGATGACCATGTCCCGGGCGGTCGTGGACTTGCCGCGTACGGGGAAGCGCTGCCCGTCCGAAGACGACATGGTACCGCCGCCGAACTTCTGGGCCAGCTCCAGCGTGTAGTGATGGTTGACGATCACCGTGTTGGCCTCGCGGAGCGTCTCCTCGCGGACGTACCACTGCTGTGTCCAGGCCAGAGTGTCGTAGGAGACCCCGCATGCCTCCGACATGCGGGTCAGCCCGAGGTTGGTGGCACCGGCGATCAGCACCGCGAGGATGTTCCGCTTGGTCTCCACCGACAAGGTCGACTTGCGGCCGCCGGCGTGGGTGAAACACGCCAGGAAGCTCGTGCGGGCGTCCAGCTCGATCAACAGGGAGGCGATCGGCACGAACGGCAGCATCGAGGCGAGCTCGTCGCGCAGAGCCTTGGCCTCGGCCGGGATGTCCTCGGCCGACAGAGGCGGGATCACCAGCTTCCCCTGCTCGTCCAAGCGGACCGCGCCGACGTCGCCCGGTGAGGCGCCCGCCAGGGTCTCCTCCAGGTCCGTGAGGGCCTGGTGGAGCTCGTCCTTCACCTGCGCGATGGCCTCGGCCGCTGTCGGCGGCTTGCGAACAAGCTGGCAGAACTCCGCCAGGCGCGG
This sequence comes from Nonomuraea roseola, assembly GCF_039535395.1. Classification (NCBI taxonomy): domain Bacteria; kingdom Bacillati; phylum Actinomycetota; class Actinomycetes; order Streptosporangiales; family Streptosporangiaceae; genus Nonomuraea; species Nonomuraea roseola. Next base: position 4,836,398 of record NZ_BAAAXC010000015.1, on the reverse strand, counting down.
CTGCCACTGCTCGGGGGTGAACAGGTAGGCGCCCGGGTCGGCGTACCGCCGGGAACCCGGCACGAACACATCCCCACTGCACAGCCCGTCCCGCAACGCCAAGATCACGCACATCTCCCAGTAATGGCGGAACGCGGTGTCGTCCCCGCCCTTGCGGGCCTTGGCCAGGTAATCGGCATACCGGGCGGGCACGAACGAGACCGGCACCCCAGCCGGTACCTTCGGCCGCCGACCCGTTCAGCTCCTTCAGGATCTCCACAGCGTCCATCAGATCCGCGGTGCCGGGCCCGCCCTGGAAGTCGATCGCGGTCAGCACCTGCGGGGTGAACCGGCGCAGATAGGAGTAGGAGGCATCCAACGCGGCCAGCCAGCCGTGGTCACGCGGCAGAGCGTTCCACCTCTCCGCGGCGACCTCCCGGATCCGGTCCATCCCGATCCGCCCCCGTAGCAGATCCCCGACCTGCTCGTCCGGGAAGGCCGACGGGTCGGCCAGCACCGGCAGGACCATGTCCATGATGAGCTGGCGGGCTTCGCCCTTGCGGGCCCGCTCCGCCAACGCCTCCGTGGTCTTGGCCTTCGCCCGGGATTCGCGCGCTGAGACCGCCTGGTCGAACAACGCGATGACCTCGTCCAACTGGTCCACCGCGGACTGCGCAACGAGCGCCAGCAGGATCGGGTAACGGCGCTCCCCGCGCCGCTCCAGCCCCTGCACCGTCGAGCGGCGGCCCAGCGTCGCCAAGAACCGGCGCCGCTCACGCGGCAGCATCGACAGAACCAGCAGGTGGGCGTCCAAGCCGCGCAGGAACAGCAGCTTGTCGATACCCAGCTTCACCGACGGCGCCGTCGCCTCCACCGCCGCCGTGCTCAACCACATCAGCCGACTCATCCCCAGCCCGGCGTCGTGGACCAGGAGCCGGTCCAGGTGGCTGCGCATCTGAGGCGTCAGCAGATGGTCGACCCGCTCCGACGTCAACGCACTCGCGCCCGTGCGGGCGGTCGCGACCATTTCCATCAACGTGACCACCCCGGGCCGCGTCACCTGGGCGCTGACCAGGAATTCCGCCGCCTGGTGGAACAGCAGGGACGGGGTGTCGTGCTCCATCGCCCGGTCCTGCAGGAACTGCTCCAGCTCCTTCAACGGCTCCCCGCCGGTCGGCACCGACTTCCAGTCCAGATACTTCAACACCAGCTTCAGATGATCGCTCCGGGTCTGCGCCCGCTGCCCGTACTGGTCAAGCACCCCGGGGGAACACCGCCAACTGGTTCGCCAGCCGCAACACCGCGGCCTGCGGCACAGACCACAGATCATCGGGGATGAACCCGAGCCACGGCAGCGTGCACAACTGCACGGCCAGCCCGAGTCTCGCGGCAGGGCCCCGCCCACCGCCCCGCCCCAGGTTGTCGATGAACCCCAAGTCCTTGCGCGTCAGGGTGAAGAACCGGGCCAACTCCTCCCGGCCGATCCGGGTACGACCGCAACCGCTCCATCTGCTCGTCAGAAAAGAACTGGGTCGCCAAACCACACCAACCTCTACAGACGCAACGGAACCAGCACGAACCGTAGCGAGAGAGACCGTCACCCGTCCCACGAACACGAATAACCGCAGTTCAGCGGTAGCTTCGTTGGAATTTCCGCGATTGCTACCGGGACCCCTCCCCGGCGCCTCACCCCGACCGTCTCCACCTGAGGCCGCCCAGCGCCCGCGTTCATGTGGATGGCATCGACATAAGCGGCTCTGGGCCATCCGCTCCTCAGGGATGCGGGTCAGCGCATGCGGAGTGCCAGCAGGAAGTCCACTCGCTCGTCCCACGAGTTCAGGGACCGTCCCGTCAGCTCCTCGATTCGCTTCAGCCGGTACCGCAGCGTGTTCACGTGGACGTGGAGCCGGTCCGCCGTCGCCGACCACGATCCCGACTCCTCCAGGAAAGTCTCCAGCGTCTCCAGCAGCTCGGTCTGGTTCGTCGCGTCGTACGCCTCCAGCCGTCCCAGCAGCCTCGACCTGAACGAGCGGCGCAGCGGGTCGGGGATGGCCGCCAGCAGCGTGCGGTGGGAGCTGACGTCGTCGCCGGTCACTACGCTGACCTTGCCGGTGCCGAGCGAGGCGAGGGAGCGGGCGTGCCTGGCCTCCTCGATCAGACCGTTCAGCCCTGCGGGACCGGTCGTCACGCTGCTGACACCGAGGGAGATGCGCTCCTCCCCCAGGCCCGCCTCCAGGATGCGGGCGCCCCGTACGAGGTGGTCGGCCAGCTCGGCGGCGCTGTTGCCGGCCAGGGGAACCAGCGCGACGGCCTCCCCCGCAGGACCCCACGAGGCCGACGAGGCCGACGAGCCCGACGAGCCCGAAGCACCGGACCCACTCGACGCACCCGGCGAAGACCAGGTGCCCGACGCACTCGAGGCCGTCACGATGCCGGGCGCCAGCGGGCGCAGCAGCTCGTCGAGGACGGCGACGCTGACCTCGGGGCCGCCCGCCGTCAGCGCCACGACGAGGAGTCCGTGCTCGGTCTCGACGTGCAGCGTGTGCAGGCGCGAGACCAGCCCCGGCAGGTCGGCGTCGCCCGACTCCAGCAGCTGCAACAGCTGGTCCAGGACGCGGCGCTCGATCCGATGGGCCGCCTCCATGCGCGAGCGCTCCAGCGCCACGAGGGCGGCCAGCTCGACGATGACGTCCTCGCTGTCGCCCTGCACGTCCTCGCCCCTGTAGGCGAGGAACCAGTTGGCGATCCTGTGCGACACCCCCTTGCTGATCGGGAAGACCGAAAGGCCGTCGACCATGCCGGGCAGGAAGCGGGCGGTGAGGAAGGTGTGGGCCAGCCGCGCCCTGGAGTCCTCGTTGAGCGGCTGCGAGCCGACGATCACCCTGCCCGTCGCCGACATCACCCAGCAGGGCACGTCGAGCTCGCCCGCGACCGTGTCCACGAGCTTGGTGAGGCTGCCGCCGTCCACGAGGGTGCTGGCAAGGCGCCTGCGCCCGCCGTACGGCCTGCGGGGGTTGGAGCCCAGCTCGGCGATGAGCGCACGCAGCACGTGCTCGGTCAGCTGGCTGAACGGCACGTCCACCGGCAGTGTCAGCAGCGGCAGCCCCGCGTGGGCGCACACGTCGATGAGGTCGGTCGGCGGCACCTTGAGCGCGGTGCCGCAGACGAGCGCGGCCACGTCGCCGAGACGGTCCACGAACTCCTTGGCGGAGTCGGCGCCGGTGTGCCAGGTCAGCTCGGTGAGCACCAGCTCCCCCGGCTTGACGAAGCGGGAGGGGTCGGGCAGGTCGGTGGTGGCGACCCCCCGCACCCTGCGGTCGAGCAGGTCGTGCCCGGTGAGGACCTTCAGCGCCAGGTGATCGTCCTGGACCAGGTCCTTCAGCCGCATGGCCAGCTCTCCTGGCGCCAGGCCGCGTCCCAGAACATCCACTCGAACCTGGCGGTCGTGACCGCGCGCTCCAGCAGCCGCTCGCGCTCCTCGGCGCTCAACGAGAGGTCGTCGAGCAGGTCGAGCACGCCGGCGACGGTGTCCTGGTAGTCCTCGCCGCCGTAGGTCTCGATCCACCAGGCGTACAGCGGGTCGGGCGACGACTCGGCCAGCAGCTTCTCGCCGACGCGGGCGTAGATCCAGTAGCACGGCACGATCGCGCCGAGCGCCTCGGGAAAGGTGCCGAGCGAGCAGGTGCGCACCAGGTAGGAGGCGTAGCCCACGGTGGTGGGGGCGGCGGGCGACTTCAGCGCCTCGACCTCGTCGAGGCCGAAGGCGGCCAGCAACTCCACCACCAGGCTGTGCTCGACCTCCACGGTCCTGGCCGCGTCGGCGGCGAACCTGTGCACCGCCTGCGGATGCGGCGACCTGGCGGCGCAGGCGGCCAGCGCGCGGGCGTAGTCGGGCAGGAAGTGCGCCTCCTGCATGACGTAGTGGCGGAAGGCCTCGCGCGGCAGCGAGCCGTCGGTCAGACCCTCCAGGAAGGGATGGCGCAGGATCTGGCGATAGATGCCGTCCATCGCCCGCCACAGCTCGTCGCGAAACCTCACACTACGGGACGGTACATCACGATCCGTGGTGCTATTTCGAGGCCCAGTTCGCGTTCGTGCTGGACGATGGCTCGCAGCTCGGGGCCGGGATCCTCCATGGGCGCGAATCCGTGCCTGGTGTACCAGGGCGCGTTCCACGGCACGTCGCGGAAGGTCGTCAGCGTCACACCCGGGGCGCCCACGGCCAGGGCGTGGTCGTGGACGGCGGCCATCAGCCTGCCGCCGATGCCCTGCCGCATGCTGTCGGGGTGGACGGCCAGCTGGTCGAGGTGCACGTTGCCGTCGACCATGCTGATCATGGCGAAGCCCCGCCCCTCGACGAGCACCCTGCCGGGATCGTCGCACTCCTCGATCATCGTGGTGCCCGGCGGGAACACGATGCCGACCTGCTCGAACAGCCCATCGGCGGCGCGCTCCACCTCGGCCAGCGCGGGAAGCTCCTCTTCGCGGGCCCAACGGACCACCGACACGCACTCGCCTTTCCGCCGCTGATCGGGTGTGGTACTAGTGTGATGATCGTGCGCCCGGCTGTGCGGAGCCGGAACCCTCTCCACAGAATGTGCCCATGCTCCGGCATGGGCACATTTCTTTCACAGGTCGAGCAGGCGCTCCAGGCCGACGGTGAGGCCGGGCAGCTCGCCCACCCTGCGTACGCCGAGCAGCACGCCAGGGGTGAACGACGACCTGTTCATCGTGTCGTGCCTGATCGTGAGGGTCTCGCCGTCGCCGCCGAGCAGCACCTCCTGGTGCGCGATCAGCCCCGCCAGCCGTACGGCGTGCACGTGCACCCCGTTGACGTCAGCGCCGCGCGCCCCCTCGAGCTCGGAGCTGGTCGCGTCGGGCATCGCCGCCCTCCCGGCCTTCGCGCGCGCCTCGGCCACCAGCTCCGCCGTACGGCGGGCGGTGCCCGAAGGGGCGTCGGCCTTGTTCGGGTGGTGCAGCTCGACGATCTCGACGGAGTCGAAGTACTTGGCGGCCTGCTGGGCGAAGTGCATCATCAGCACGGCCGCGATGCCGAAGTTGGGCGCGATCAGGCAGTTCGTGCCGGGGAAGCGCTCCAGCCAGCCGCGGACGGTGGCCAGGCGCGCCTCGTCGAAGCCGGTCGTGCCGACCACCGGGTGGATGCCGTGCGCGATGGCCCACTCGAGGTTGCCCATGACGACGTCGGGATGGGTGAAGTCGACGACCACCTGCGCGCCCTCGAGGGAATCGATCGGCTCGTCCTTGTCGATCGCCGCCACGAGCTCGAGGTCGGCGGCCGCCTCGACGGCCTTGCACACCTCGACGCCGACCCGCCCACGCGCCCCTAGCACACCTACTCTGATCACCCCTCCACCTTAGCGGTGCATCCTGTCCCTTCACGCTGCACGGCAGGCCTGCTTAACTCCCACCACCATTTCGGTGGATCCTGCCTGAGCGAGTGGCGAAGCCGCCACGCCGACGAACCTGACGTGACGGCGGGAACCGGAGTCCCGCTGGAGTGGCGTGAAAGACGGACGGCCACCGAGTGACCCCGGTGGCCGTGACGCCGCTGTGCCGTACAGGCTGAGAAAGGTTGTGCCGTACAGGATGGTCAGCTGATGGCGTGGGAGAAGTCCTTGTCGGCGTAGGGACCGATGACGGCCAGCGTCATCGGCCTGTTCAGGATGTCGCCCGCCACCGACGCGATCTCCTCGGGGGTGACCGTCTCGATGCGGGACAGCACCTCGTCCACCGACATCAGCTCGTCGTAGACCAGCTCGTTCTTGCCGATCCGCGACATGCGCGAGCCGGTGTCCTCGAGCCCGAGCACGAGACCGCCGCGCATCTGGCCCTTGCCACGGACGATCTCCTCCTCGGTGATGCCCTCGGAGACGACCCTGGCCACCTCGTCCCTGCAGATCTTCAGCACGTCGTCGATCTTCGACGGCATGCAGCCGACGTAGATGCCGAACTGGCCGGTGTCGGCGTAGGCGGAGGTGTAGCTGTAGGCGGAGTAGGCCAGCCCGCGCTTCTCCCTGATCTCCTGGAAGAGCCGGGAGGACATCCCGCCGCCCAGCGCCGCGTTCAGCACGCCGAGCGCGAACCTGCGGTCGTCCGTGCGCGCCATGCCGGTGGTGCCGAGCACGAGGTTGGCCTGCTCAGTGGGCCTGTCGACGACCCGCACGCCCGACTGCGTCGGCGCGCCGGGGCCGCTGGTGCGCGGAGGAGCGCTCTCTCTCGGCCCTGTGAGCGAGCCCGACCGCTCGTACGCCCGCGCCACCAGCTCCACCACGTGCTCGTGGCGGACGTTGCCCGCGACGGAGACGACCGTGCGCGGCGGCTGGTAGTAGGTGCGGTAGTACTCCACGATCCGGTCACGCTGCAGGGCGTTGATCGACTCGACGGAGCCCAGGATCGGCCTGCCGATCGGCGAGTCGCCGTACAGCGCCGCCGAGAACTGCTCGTGCACCACGTCGGACGGGTCGTCGTCGTGCATGGCGATCTCTTCGAGGATCACCCCGCGCTCCGACTCGACGTCCTCCTCGGTGATGAGCGACGAGGTGACCACGTCGGCCAGCACGTCGACGGCCAGCGGCAGATCCTCGTCGAGCACCCGCGCGTAGTAGCAGGTGTACTCCTTGGCGGTGAAGGCGTTGATCTCACCGCCGATGCCCTCGATCGACGCCGAGATCTCCATGGCGTCACGCGTGGGCGTGCCCTTGAACAGCAGGTGCTCGAGGAAGTGGGTGGCCCCGGTGTGCTCGGGGGCCTCATCACGCGAGCCGATGCCGACCCACATGCCGACCGCGACGGAACGCACGGTCGGCATGGTCTCGGTCACCACGCGCAGCCCACCGGGGAGGACGGTGCGCCTGACGACCCCGGCACCGTCCTTGCCGGGGTGCAGCGTGGTCGTGGTCACGGGACCTCCTTCGTCGGCCCCGTGACCAGGGTGCTGTGTTGAATGACTCCCTCGCTACGCTCGGTCACGAGTTGCGGTCTTCTCCGTCACCGGCGGGCTTGCGAACCCTGGTGCGAGTACGGCGAGGCCGGTCGTCGCGAGCCTTGTCCTCGTCGGCCGCCGCCGCCGGAGCCTCGGCCACGGGGGCGTCGCCGGAACCGGCAGGCTCCTCCGTGCCCTTGGCGGCCTTGTCGGCGGCCTCCTTCTCGATGACCTCGACGGGCACGAGCGAGAGCTTGCCGCGCGAGTCGATCTCGGCGATCTCCACCTGGATCTTCTCGCCGACGCCCATGACGTCCTCGACGTTCTCGATGCGCTTGCCGCCGTGCAGCTTGCGGATCTGGGAGACGTGCAGCAGGCCGTCCTTGCCCGGCATGAGCGAGATGAACGCGCCGAAGGCGGCGATCTTCACGACCGTGCCCAGGTAACGCTCGCCCACCTCGGGCATGTGCGGGTTGGCGATGGCGTTGATGGCGCTGCGCGCCGCCTCGGCCGAGGGGCCGTCGGTGGCACCGATGTAGATGGTGCCGTCGTCCTCGATGGTGATCTCCGCACCCGAGTCGTCCTGGATCTGGTTGATCATCTTGCCCTTCGGGCCGATGACCTCGCCGATCTTGTCGACAGGGACCTTGATCGTGATGATGCGAGGCGCGGTCACGTTCATCTCCGCGGGAGAGTCGATCGCCTCCTCCATCACGTCGAGGATCGCCAGGCGGGCGCCCTTGGCCTGCTTCAGCGCGGCGGCCAGCACCGAGGCGGGGATGCCGTCGAGCTTGGTGTCGAGCTGGAGGGCGGTGATGACGTCCTTGGTGCCGGCGACCTTGAAGTCCATGTCGCCCATGGCGTCCTCGGCGCCGAGGATGTCGGTCAGCGTGACGTAGGTGTCACCCTCACCGATCAGGCCCATCGCGATGCCCGCGACCATCTCCTTGAGCGGCACACCGGCGTCGAGCAGGGCCATGGTGCTGGCGCAGACCGAGCCCATGGAGGTCGAGCCGTTGGAGCCGAGCGCCTCGGAGACCTGACGGATCGCGTAGGGGAACTCCTCGCGCGTCGGCAGGACCGGGATCAGCGCCCGCTCGGCCAGCGCGCCGTGACCGATCTCGCGGCGCTTGGGCGAGCCCACGCGGCCGGTCTCACCCGTGCTGTAGGGCGGGAAGTTGTAGTTGTGCATGTAGCGCTTGGTCCGCTCGGGGTTGAGCGTGTCGACGACCTGCTCCATGCGCAGCATGTTCAGCGTGGTGATGCCCATGATCTGGGTCTCGCCGCGCTCGAACAGCGCCGAGCCGTGCACCCGCGGGACCACGTGGACCTCGGCGTTGAGCGCGCGGATGTCCTTGGGGCCGCGGCCGTCGATGCGGACGCCGTCCTTGATGACCCGCTCGCGCATGAGCTTCTTGGTCAGCGACCTGAAGGCGGCGCTGACCTCCTTCTCACGACCCTCGAAGTCGGCCAGGAGCTTCTCGCCCGCCATGGCCTTGATCCTGTCGAGCTCGCTCTCGCGCTCCTGCTTGCCGGCGATCGTCAGCGCGGCGGCCAGCTCGGTCTTGACCGCGCTCTCGACGGCGGCCAGGACGTCGTCCTGGTAGTCGAGGAAGACGGGGAACTCGGCGGTCTCCTTGGCGGCGACCTTGGCCACCTTGGACTGCGCCTCGCACAGCACCTTAATGAACGGCTTGGCCGCCTCGAGGCCCTGCGCGACGGTCTCCTCGGTCGGGGCGACGGCGCCGCCCGCGACGAGCTTGAGCGTCTCCCTGGTGGACTCGGCCTCGACCATCATGATCGCGACGTCGCCGTCCTCGAGGACGCGGCCAGCCACGACCATGTCGAAGGTGGCGCGCTCGAGCTCGGGGTGGGTCGGGAAGGCGACCCACTGGCCGTCGATCAGCGCGACGCGGACGCCGCCGATCGGGCCGGAGAAGGGCAGCCCGGCCAGCTGGGTGGACAGCGACGCGGCGTTGATCGCGACGACGTCGTAGAGGTGGTCGGGGTTGAGCGCCATGATGGTCGCCACGACCTGGACCTCGTTGCGCAGGCCCTTGACGAACGACGGGCGCAGCGGCCTGTCGATCAGGCGGCAGGTGAGGATGGCGTCCTCGGAGGGACGGCCCTCACGCCGGAAGAACGAGCCGGGAATGCGGCCCGCGGCGTACATGCGCTCCTCGACGTCCACCGTGAGGGGGAAGAAGTCGAGGTTCTCCTTGGGGTTCTTGGAAGCGGTGGTCGCGGACAGGACCATCGTCTCGCCGTCGAGGTAGGCGACGGCCGAGCCTGCGGCCTGCCGGGCGAGCCGGCCGGTCTCGAACCGGATCGTGCGCGTGCCGAAAGAGCCGTTGTCTATGACGGCTTCAGCGGTGTGGACACCCTCCACGGGGGACCTCCTAGGTTGGTCGGTCTCCCGCGCCCTCTTTTCTCACCGGCACCCTCGTTAGGTGCAGCGCCGGTCTTCGATCGAAGCGCCCGGTCATCCCGACCGGAAGCCACTACCGAGGACCGGCCCGCAGGCGTCGCGGGTCGCATGGTGCTGTAGCGGACGCGGGGGCTATCAGTGTGTCTCGGTTATTCAGTTGTCCGACGCTAGGCGCGCCGGGACCCATATGAGAAGGGAGCGGCGCGCAGCGCCGCTCCCTTACCACTCTATCGGCGCAGGCCGAGGCGCTCGATGAGCGCACGGTAACGCGCGATGTCGTTGTTCTGCAGGTACTTCAGCAGGCGACGCCGGCGACCGACGAGCAGCAGCAGACCACGACGGCTGTGGTGGTCGTGCTTGTGCGTCTTCAGGTGCTCGGTGAGCTCGCTGATGCGCTTGCTGAGCAGCGCGATCTGCACCTCGGGCGACCCGGTGTCGCCCTCGGCCGTCGCGTACTCGCTGATGATTGCCTTCTTGGCAGCGGTGTCGAGGGACACGGCTCTCCTTCAATCTACGGACACGCGTGAATGAGATGAGAGTGCGAACGACCATGCGTGCCTACAGTCGCCGCGAGAAGGCCTTCAGGGCAGCGCACAGCGCCACCGTTACAGAGCCGACATACAAGGTTACCATCGCGGTCCGTCCCTTGACACATCGTTCATCGTCGGCTCTGCGCGGCGCCCGCTGCCTGCTCCCACCTCACCGCCGAGCGGGCCGCTCGGCTCGTGCCCAGTGCGCGGGACGGCTGAGCGCCTTCGGGATGCGCGTGGAGGCGTCTCCCCTGGCCGCGTCGAGCTGCGACTGGGTCAGGAACAGCGCGCCGGTCAGGTTCGCGCCGCTCAGGTCGGCGTTCCTGAGGTCGGCGCCGATGACGTCGGCCTCGCGCAGGTCGGCCCCCCTGAGATCGGCCCCGATCAGCAGGACGCCGCGCAGGTTGGCCCTGCGCAGGTCGGAGCCCCTGAGCCTGGCCCCGATGAGGTCCATCTTCATCGTGCGCCCTCCGCGTCCGCGCACCAGCTCGCTGGCGCGCAGCAGGAGCGGGCTGATCCTTCCGCGCAGCGCCCCGGTGTCGACGACGGTGAGCGCGGCGATGAGCTCCTCGAGCTCGCCCGCCGTACGGCCCAGCTCGTCGTGCACGGGCGCGGCGGCCTGCCAGCCCAGCGCCTCGGTGACGTAGTAGAGCAGCTCGTGCAGGTCGCGCATGGCGGGGAAGACCTCGGCGGCCCGTCCAGCGGCCCCCGCCTCGGTGACATGTTGGCCCGCGCCGAAGCAGTCGTAGACCGTGCAGCCGGGAAAGCCCTTGTCCCTGAGCTGGGTGTGAATCCCGCAGCGGAAGTCCGCGCCCAGGTTGGGGCAGGCCTTGCCCGCCGGTTTGTCGATCGCGAAGTCCGCCGAGGCGGCGAAGGCGGGAACGACGCAGCACAGTCCCTGGCACCGCCCGCAATCGGCGCGCAGGCTCGTCAGGACTCGACGGCCGCCGGGTCCATCCACACAACCTCCCACAGGTGCCCGTCAGGGGCCCTGGAAGCTCCTGCCGTACATGGACTCGTCGTCCATCGGATCGTTGGCGGGAGAGTCACCGGAGACGAGGGCCTTGTCAGCCGCCTTGTCGGCCGGCTCGCCGACCCGCTCTCTGCTCTCGACGCCCAGTGCAACGATAGCCTCAGTCGTCGTATGCGCGTCCGCGACGTCCTCGTCGGTGAGGCTCTCGACGAGCGTCGGCTCGGGCTCGTCGAGCGTCGGCTCCAGCGGGCGGACGCTCAGTACCCACGGGGCCGCCAGGCGCGGAAGGCACGCCTGGACGCGGCCGGCGTCGTCGAACTCCCTCCGCTCGATCGTCCAGTCCATGCGCGGTGAGCCCGGGCCGAAGAGGGTCGCCTCCATGAAGTCGTTCCAGCGCCCGTACGAGCTGAGCACCACGAGCTCGTCGGGGACCTCCAGGTCCAGGACGACGTAGCGGGCGTACTCCTCGGGGCCCTCAGGGCAGAGGAGCAGCTCCGCCGTCACCGCCACCTCGTCGTCGCGGGTGTCCGGCCCCAGCCAGGCCCACAGCGGCGGCCGGCCCGCGCAGTCGATGCCGCGCCGCGCCATCTCCGCCACCATCTCCCTGTAGGCGGGCAGATATGAGCGGCTCATCACCGTGGTCCAGTCCCCGACCACCTCACCGGCCTGCTCCAGCTTCTCGACAACCACTCGGTGCTGGACCGTCCACAATCGCACCGGGTGATTATGGCAACGGAGCAACAGCCGATCTACCGGTTATCCTCACCGGAGGTGAGCTCCCTGACTCTGTCGACGTCCGCGTGGATCTGGGCGATGAGCGCCTCGATCGAGTCGAACTTCGTGTTCCCCCGCAGCCGCGCCCCGAAGTCCACCGCCACGTGCATGCCGTACAGGTCGAGGTCGTCCCTGTCCAGCGCGTACGCCTCCACGGTGCGCGGCACGCCCTCGAAGGTCGGGTTGGTGCCGACCGAGATGGCGGCGGGCCAGACGCACCCGTCGTACCCGGCGGGCAGGTTGCCCACGGCGACGCAGCGCAGCCAGCCCGCGTAGACACCGTCGGCGGGGATGGCGGTGTTCGGCGGGGTCTCCACGTTGGCGGTGGGGAAGCCGAGCTGCCTGCCACGCTGGTACCCGCGGACGACGACGCCCTCCACGCGGTGCGGACGGCCGAGCAGGGTGGCCGCGGCCGAGACGTCACCGGCGGCGACGAGCTCACGGACGAGAGTGGATGAAACGCCGGACACCAGGGGGATCTCCTCCACCGCGAAGTCGTACTTGTCGCCCAGCACGCGCAGGGCCGACGGGTCGCCCGCGGCCTGGTGGCCGAAGGTGAAGTTCGCGCCCACCACGACGGCGGCGGCGCGCAGCCGCTCGGCGAGCACGCTCTGGGCGAAGTCGGCGGGGCTCAGACGCGCCACCTCCATCGTGAACGGCAGAACCACGACCTCGTCCACGCCCAGCCCGGTCAGCAGGGCGGTGCGCTCGCGCAGGGTGGTCAGCCGCGGCGGCTGGGTGCCTGGCCGTACGACCTCGGCGGGGTGCGGCTCGAACGTCACCGCGACGCATCGCAGCCCCAGCGAGCGGGCGACGGCGACGGCGCGCTCGACCACCTGACGGTGGCCCCGATGCACGCCGTCGAACACGCCGACCGTGACGACGGATCTTTCCGACTCCTGCACGCCCGGTCCCCATTCGTCTCTTGGCGGATCAACCATCCTCAAGCGTGCCATGCCCGGCGGCATTCCTCGCAACCGAGGGTGGCGGCAGCCGCCCGTCCACCCTCCGACCTCCGTCAAGGCGCCGTGGAGGGCCCGACCGCGCGCGGGCGGTACCATCCGCTGCATGTCTCGTTACGCGCTGCTGATCCTGCCCGCCTTCAACCGGGTCTACGGCGAGAGCTCCATCCGCCTGACCAGGAGCGAGCTGGCGGTCTTCGCCGACGTCTCCGAGGTGGAGGAGACGCGCATCGGCGGCGTGCCGTACGTGACGTTCGAGGCGGACTCGCCCGACCTCGCGCTGCTGTCGAACCTGTCGTCCGTCTACGCGATCTTCGGCATCGAGGGCGACCTGCTGCGCCCTCTGGAGATGACACCGCTCGACCGGCTGTCCAGTGACCTCATCACGATCCAGAAGTACGCGGGCAAGACCAACGAGCACTTCACCAAGCTGCTGCTGAACGTCACCGTGCTCGCCTCCGACTTCGCGCTGGACGCGCGCCTGTCCGTCCTCGACCCGATGTGCGGGCGCGGCACCACGCTCAACCAGGCCCTCATGTACGGCTACGACGCCTACGGCGTCGACGTCGACGGCAAGGACTTCGAGGCCTACACCGGCTTCCTCAGGACCTGGCTGAAGAACAAGCGCCTCAAGCACACCGCGGAGACCGTGCCCGTCAGGAGGGAGCGGGCGCTGGTCGGACGGCGGTTCAACGCGAGCTTCGGGCTCTCGAAGGAGGCCTACAAGGCGGGCGAGGCGCAGCAGGTGACCGTGGTCAACGCCGACACCCTGCGCAGCCGCGAGTTCTTCAAGCCGCGCTCCTTCGACGTCATCGTGACCGACGCGCCGTACGGCGTGCAGCACGGCAGCAAGGCGGGGGGCGGCCTGTCGCGCAGCCCCCTCGACCTGATCGGCAGGGCGGTGCCCGTCTGGCAGGAGCTGCTGCGCCCCGGCGGCGCGATCGGCATCTCGTGGAACACCTACGGCGGCTCGCGCGACGACCTGGCGCGGATCCTCACCGCGCACGGCCTCGAGGTCGTGGCCCTTCCCGACTTCGAGCACTGGGTGGACCAGGCGATCGTCCGCGACATCATGGTCGCCCGCAAGCGGTAGACCTAACCGACGAAGACCGCCAGCGGCCTGGCCGACCTGCCCTGCTCCTCCACCAGCGCCAGCAGCTCGCCGTCCGGCCCGAACACCCCGATCGGGCCCTCGCCGAGACCGGCCGCTGACAGGCGGCCGCCGTGCGAGATGACGCGCGCCTCGTCGGCGTCCACGTCGCGCCGGGGGAAGGCCGCGCTGACGGCCTCGCCGATCGGCAGCACCACACAGTCGGCGGCCAGCTCGTCGATCGTCTTGGCCAGCGACAGGTCGTAGGGGCCGACCCTGGTGCGGCGCAACGCGGTGAGGTGACCGCCCACGCCGAGGGAGGCGCCGAGGTCGCGGGCGAGCGCCCTGATGTAGGTGCCGCTGGAGCAGCGGATGGTGGCCTTGATCTCGGGCCCCTCGATGGAGGCGACGTCGAAGTCGTGGACGGTCACGGGCCTGGCGGCCAGCTCGACCTCCTCGCCCGCGCGCGCCCGCTTGTAGGCCCGCTCGCCGTTCACCTTGATCGCCGACACCTGCGGGGGCACCTGCATGATGCGCCCCGTCAGCGCCTCGATCCCCTTGCGCACCGCCTCGGACGTCACCGAGCCGGTGTCGAAGGTCGCGGTGACCTCGCCCTCGGCGTCGTCGGTGTTGGTGGTGACGCCCAGCCTGATCGTCGCCTCGTACACCTTCTCGGTCAGCGCCAGATGCCCCAGCAGCCTGGTGGCCTTCTCCACGCCGATCACCAGCACGCCCGTGGCCATCGGGTCGAGCGTGCCCGCGTGGCCCACTCGCCTGGTGCCCGCGATGCGCCGCATCTTGCCGACGACGTCGTGGGAGGTCCACTCGGCGGGCTTGTCCACGATGATCAAGCCGCTCTCAGTCACAGCATCTCCTTGAAGCGCGCCATGGTCTCCTCGACACTGTCGTGCGAGGTGAACCCGGCAGCGTAGCAGTGACCTCCGCCGCCCAGCGCCGTGCTGATCGCTCCGACGTCCGCGCCGCCCTTCGAACGCGCCGACACCTGCCAGGCGCCGTCGTCGTCCTGCTTCAGCACCACGGCCACGTCGGCCTCGTCGGTGCGGCGGATCACGTCGATCACGCCCTCGATCTCGTCGTACGGCAGGCCGTACGCCGCCCTGTCGGCGTGGGAGATGTACGTCCAGACCAGGCCGTCCTCGAGCACCACACGCTCCAGCGCCGCCGCGAGCACCTTGAGGTAGGCGAACGGGGAACGGTCCCACAGCTCGCGTGCGATCTCATCGGTGCGCAGCCCCGCGGCCACCAGCCTGGCCGCCATCTGGTGCGCGGCCGGCGTGGTCGAGGAGTGCCTGAACTGGCCCGTGTCGGTCGAGAGGCCCACGTACAGCAGTGTGGCCATGTCGCGGTCGAGCGGCTGTCCGAGGCGGCGGATGAGCTCCTCGGCCAGGACGGCCGTCGCAGCCACTCCGGGATCGATGAGGCTCACCGTGCCGAAGCCCTGGTTGGAGGCGTGGTGGTCGACCACGATCACCTCGCGCGCCTTGCCCGCGGTGGCGGCGAGCACGCCGAGGCGTTCGAGCGTGGAGGCGTCGAAGGTGATCATCAGGTCGGGTTCGGCGGGAAAGGCCGAGGGGACCGTCAGCAGGTCGAGGGCGGGCAGGAAGCGCAGCAGCCTCGGCACCACGAACCTGCGGTCGCCGAAGGAGGCCACGACGCGCTTGCCCATCGCCGTGAGAGCCTTGGCGGCGGCGAGCATGGAGCCGAGGGCGTCACCGTCGGGCGAGATGTGGCAGGCCAGCGCCACCTCGTCGGCCTCGTGGATCAGCCGCAGCGCCCTTTCCCATTCACCCTCGCCGATCGCCGTACGCGAAATACCACCGTCCGCCGGACCCTGGACGGGCCCGGCGGCCGGACGGCGGATCTCGTCACGCACGTCGGGCGTCACGTTGCGGAGTATCCCGCGCGGTCGGAGGGCTCGTCCTCGTCTTCGTCAAGTTCGGGCTTCTTGTACGGGTCCGCCTCGCCCGCGTAGGAGGCTCCCTCCGCCCGCTTGGCGACCTCGGCGTCGCGCTCCTTGGCGGCGGCCAGCAGCTCGTCGAGCTGGCGGGCGCTGTCAGGCAGCGGGTCGTGCTTGAAGGTCAGCGTGGGTGTGTGGCGCACACCGGTCTGCTTGCCCACTTCGGAGCGGATGATCCCCTTCGCGCTCTCCAACGCGGCCGCGCTGTCCGCGCGCTCGGCGTCGGAGCCGAACACCGTGTAGAAGACCGTCGCCTCCCGCAGGTCAGCGGTGATGCGCGTGTCGGTCACGGTCACGAAGCCCAGCCGTGGGTCCTTGATCCGCCGCTCCAGCATCTCGGCGACGATCTGCTGGATGCGGTCGGCGAGCTTGCGCGCTCGTGCGGCGTCCACCATCTTCGATCCCCCTAGTGTTCGGTCAGTCTTCGTCGTTGTAGAGCCGCTGCCTGGCAGACAGCAGTTCGATGTCAGGGCGGTAGGCCACCAGCCGCTCACAGGCGTCCATCACCTCGCCGCAGTTGCCCGCGGAGGCCGAGACGACGGCGATGCCGATCTCGGCCCTGCGGTGCAGGTCGAGATGGCCGGTCTCGGCGACGGCGACGCTGGGGAAGCGTCGCTGCACCTCCGCGACGAGGGGACGCACCACGCCGCGCTTCTGCTTCAGCGAGTGCACGTCGCCGAGCAGGATGTCCAGGGTCAAGGCACCGACATACATCGTTGGCATCCACCGCTCGGTTCGTGGCCGGAAGCGTGCGAGGCAGTCCTGAAGGGCCGCGGTGGGGGCCCTACCCGGTTCCTCGTACGCCCCGCACGCGCGGGGCCATCCCCCGGCGTACGGCGCGGCGCCACCCATGACCTCATGGGCAACGCCCTTCTTCGTCAACGCCCGCGCGCGGCGACTTAGTCCTCGCCGCGCAGGTGACGCCAGTGATGCGTACGACACCCTGGCGTGCGAGGGGCGCCCGGCGGAGACTCCACCGGGCGCCCGACCGCGCTTTAGCCGCGCGGCTTCTCCCGCATCTCGAACGTCTCGATGACGTCGTCGATCCTGATGTCGCTGTATCCGACACCGATACCGCACTCGAAGCCCTCACGGACCTCGGTCGCGTCGTCCTTGAAGCGACGCAGCGACGAAACGGTGAGGTTGTCGGCGATGACGACACCGTCGCGGATGATCCGCGCCTTGCTGTTGCGCACGATCGTGCCCGAACGGACCAGCGAACCGGCGACGTTGCCGATCTTCGGCACCTTGAAGACCTCGCGGACTTCGGCGGTGCCCATCTGGACCTCTTCGAACTCGGGCTTGAGCATGCCCTTGAGCGCCGCTTCGATTTCCTCGATCGCCTGGTAGATGACCGAGTAGTAGCGGATGTCGACGCCCTCGCGCTCGGCCAGGTCGCGCGCCCGAGGCTCGGGGCGGACGTTGAAGCCGATGATGACCGCGTTGTCGTCGGCGACGGCCAGGTTGACGTCGTACTCGGTGATCGCACCGACGGCGCGGTGCAGGACACGGAGCCTGACCTCGTCGCCGACGTCGATCTTGAGCAGCGCGTCCTCCAGCGCCTCGACCGAACCGGACACGTCACCCTTGATGATGAGCTTGAGCTCGTCGACGCGACCCTTCTCGAGGTTGCTGAACAGCTCCTCGAGGGTCAGGCGACGGCTCGACTTCGCCATGTCGGCGCTGCGCTTGCGCGCGGCGCGCTGCTGGGCGATCTGCCTGGCCATCCGGTCGTCGGTGACGACGATGAAGTTGTCACCGGCGCTCGGCACGGCCGTCAGACCCATCACCAGGACGGGACGCGAAGGCGTGGCCTCCTCCACCGGGTCGCCGTTGTCGTCGAGCATCGCCCTGACGCGGCCGAAGGCCTCGCCACAGACGATGGAGTCGCCGACGCGCAGCGTGCCGCGCTGGACCAGGACGGTCGCGACGGGGCCGCGACCCTTGTCGAGGCGAGCCTCGATCGTGATGCCCTGAGCGTCCATCGTCGGATTGGCCCGCAGGTCGAGCTCGGCGTCGGCGGTCAGGATGATCGCCTCGAGAAGGTTCTCGATGCCGGTGCCGTTCTTCGCGGAGATGTCGACGAACAGCGTCGAGCCACCGAACTCCTCGGCCACCAGGCCGTACTCGGTGAGCTGGGCCCGCACCTTGTTCGGGTCCGCGCCCTCCTTGTCGACCTTGTTGACCGCGACCACGACGGGCACGTCGGCCGCCTGGGCGTGGTTGAGCGCCTCGATCGTCTGCGGCTTCACACCGTCGTCGGCCGCGACCACCAGGACGGCGATGTCGGTGGCCTTGGCACCACGGGCACGCATGGCGGTGAACGCCTCGTGACCGGGGGTGTCGATGAAGGTGATCTTGCGCTCTTCACCCTCGTGCTCGGTCGCGACCTGGTAGGCACCGATGTGCTGGGTGATGCCACCGGCCTCGCGCGCCGCCACGTTGGTGTTGCGGATGGCGTCGAGCAGCTTGGTCTTACCGTGGTCGACGTGACCCATGACGGTCACGACGGGCGGACGCGCGGCCAGGTCGGCCTCGTCGCCCTCGTCCTCGCCGAACTCGATGTCGAAGGCCTCGAGAAGCTCGCGGTCCTCCTCCTCCGGGCTGACGACCTGGATGTTGTAGTCGAGCTCGGCACCCAGCAGCTGCAGGGTCTCCTCGTTGACCGACTGCGTGGCCGTCACCATCTCGCCGAGGTGCAGCATGATCTGCACCAGCGAGGCGGGGTTGGCGCCGATGCGGTCGGCGAAGTCGGACAGCGAAGCGCCGCGCGGGAGCCTGATCGTCGCGCCGTTGCCGCGAGGAACCTGCACACCGCCGATCGCCGGCGCCGACATGTTGTCGAACTCCTGGCGCCTCTGACGCTTGGACTTGCGGCCACGCGCGGGACGACCACCTGGGCGGCCGAACGCGCCTGCCGTACCGCCGCCGCGACCACGGCCGCCGCCACCGGGGCGACCGGCGAAGCCGCCGCCACCACCGGGACCGCCGGTGCCGGTGCGCGGACCCGCGCCACCGCCACCACCGGGACGACCGGCGAAACCGCCGCCGCCACCGCCACCGGGACGACCGGCGAAACCGCCGCCGCCACCGGGACGGCCACCGCCGCCACCGCCGGGACGACCGCCACCGCCACCGCCGCCGGGACGGCCTGCGCCGCCACCGCCACCGGGGCCCGCGGGGCGACCCTGCGGCATCATCATCGGGTTGGGACGCGGACCACCGGGACGGGGACCGCCCGCACCTGGGCCGCCACCGGGACGCGGACCGCCTGCACCGGGGCCGGGACGGGGGCCACCGGCGCCGGGAGCGCCCTGACCACCACGGCTCGCGGGCGGACGCGGCATCGCGCCGTCGCGCGGAGCGCCGTCACGGGGACCGCCGGGACGCGGGCCACCCTCGCGGGGACCGCCCTCACGCGGGCCGCCGGGACGCGGCGGACGCTGACCCATGCCGGTCGCGTTGGACGAGAACGGGTTGTTGCCGGGACGAGGCCCGGGACGCGGACCAGGCTTCGGGCCTGGACGCGCGCCCCCCTCACGCTGACCACCGGGACCACCGGCGGGACGCGGGGCGCCACCGTCACGGGGACCACCGGGACCCGCGGGACGACCGCCCTGCTGGGCGGGGCCAGGACGAGGGCCGGGAGCCGCGGGGCGGGAAGCCGGCCCAGGACGCGGAGCCGCGGAGGGCTTGGGGCTCTCGAAACGCGGAGCCTGGGGGGCCTGCGGAGCCTCGCGGGGAGCCTCGGCCTTGGCGGCCTCGGGCTGAGGCTGCTGGTGGGGCATCGGAACCGGCGGGCGCGGAGTGCCACCGGCTGCGGGACCGGGGCGGGGCCCCGGCTTCGGAACAGGACCCGGACGCGGGCCTGAGGAAACGGGCGCCTCCGCGACGCCATTGCCGGCCTGGCTGCTGTCAGCCGGCCGGGGCGCAGCCCTCGGCGGCTGCGGCTTGGACGACGAACCGCCGCCCTTCGTGGGCTTGGATACGCCCAAAGCTTCGGTGAGCCTGCGGACTACCGGCGCTTCGATGGTGGAGGACGCCGAACGGACGAACTCTCCCATCTCCTGGAGCTTGGCCATGACGACCTTGCTCTCGACGCCGAACTCCTTAGCGAGCTCGTATACCCGGACCTTCGCCACTGCACTCCCTTACTTGGCCCGGGAGGCTGGCAGTGCCGTCCGGACCGTCGTTAACTTGACGTCTTCATCGCCGCGTGCTCATCAGGCGCTCATAGCAATCTGACTCCGCCCATCAACTCGGCGTCCTACATGACATTTCGTGGTTCTCCTTCTCCAGGTGCGCTCGCACTCGCGAGATGTCAAGCGGCCCCGGCACGCGAAACGCGCGCGGAAACGCTCGGCGACGCTCGGCAAGCTCCAGGCAGCTCAGGTCGGGATGCAGCGAAGCACCCCGGCCAGGGAGCTGTCCTCGCAGGTCAGGGATCACGAGATCCCCGACGAGCACCAGATGGAGCAGCTCGGACTTAGCCGTGCGAACCCTGCAGCCCACGCATGTTCTCAGCGGGGCCGCCTGGCCACCATATTCCAGCTTACCGCTTGGACGCATCTACGGAACCGGCGGGATCGTCGGCCTGGGTGTCCGGACGGATGTCGATCCGCCATCCGGTGAGCCTGGCCGCGAGCCTGGCGTTCTGCCCCTCCTTGCCGATGGCGAGGGAGAGCTGGTAGTCGGGCACGGTGACGCGCGCCACCCTGCCGGCGAGGTCAAGGACCTCCACATGCGAAACGCGTGCGGGAGACAGCGCATTCCCCACGAACTCGGCGGGGTCCTCGGACCAGTCGATGATGTCGATCTTCTCGCCGTGCAGCTCGGTCATGACGCTGCGCACGCGTGCGCCCATCGGGCCGATGCACGCGCCCTTGGCGTTGACGCCCGCCTTGCGGGAGGCGACCGCGATCTTGGTGCGGTGACCCGCCTCGCGCGCGACCGCCGCGATCTCGACGGTGCCGTCGGCGATCTCGGGCACCTCGAGCGCGAAGAGCTTCTTCACCAGGCCGGGGTGGGTGCGCGACAGCGTGACGGAAGGACCCTTGTGGCCCTTCTTCACCTGGACGACGTAGGCGCGGATGCGCTCGCCGTGGACGTAGTCCTCGCCGGGGACCTGCTCGTTGTGGGGCAGTACGGCCTCGATCTTGCCGAGGTCGACGAGCACCACGCGGGGGTCCTGGCCCTGCTGGATGACGCCGGAGACCAGCTCGCCCTCGCGGCTGGCGAACTCACCGAAGTTGATCTCGTCCTCGGCGTCGCGCAGCTGCTGCAGGATGACCTGCTTGGCGGTGGTGGCCGCGATGCGGCTGAAGTTGCCAGGGGTGTCGTCGAACTCCCTGACGATCTCACCCTCGTCGTCGAGCTCCGCCGCGTAGATCGTGACGTGCCCTGTGGCGCGGTCGAGCTCCGCCCTGGCCTTGGCCGCGGCGCCCTCCGTGCGGAAGTAGGCGATCAGCAGCGCATCCTCGATCGCTTTCACGACCAGGTCGAAGGAGATGTCCTTCTCCCGCTCAAGGCTGCGCAGGACGCTCA
The DNA here is from genome assembly GCF_039535395.1 of Nonomuraea roseola. Classification (NCBI taxonomy): domain Bacteria; kingdom Bacillati; phylum Actinomycetota; class Actinomycetes; order Streptosporangiales; family Streptosporangiaceae; genus Nonomuraea; species Nonomuraea roseola. Next base: position 4,815,197 of record NZ_BAAAXC010000015.1, on the reverse strand, counting down.
TGTCGATGTCCACGAGGCTTCCCCCTTAGCCCTCGTCGCCGGTGTCGTCGAGGTCGTCTTCCTCGTCCTCGAACCGGCGGAATTCCACCTGTACCCGTCCTCGGGTCAGGTCCTGATAGTCGATCCTGCGCGGGGCGCCGTCGACGTCGATCTCCACGCCGCTCTCGTCGGCGGCCCGGATGCGGCCCTCCACCAGGCCGCCGTCGCGCAGCTCGGCCTTGACCAGGCGTTTGGCTGCGCGGCGCCAGTGGCGCGGCTCGGTCAGCGGGCGGTCGACTCCGGGAGAGGAGACCTCCAGCGTGTAGGGCGACTGCCCCATCGAGTCGTCGCCGTCGAGCGCGTCGGAGACGCCCTGGCTGACCTCGGCGATGTCGTCGAGCGTGACCCCGCCGTCCTTGTCGACGACCACGCGCAGCAGGCTTCGCTTGCCCGCGCGGGTGACGGTGACGTCTTCCAGGTCGAGACCTGCTGTGGCGACGACGGGCTCCAGGAGCTTCATCAGGTGGTCGCGGGATGATGCGCTGCCCATATCGACCTCCCTATTGTGTTGCGATCCATGGCCGCCGAAGACGGCGGCCGCTCAGTCGACGACTGCTCTTACCCTATCCGTACCAGGGCACGGAAGAGCGCCACTCGACAGGGTCGGGCGGCTGAGTCTCAAGAGAGCGAGACCATATCGCACCTGGGCACGATCAGGCGGAACGCGCCAACGGCGTGCGCCAGCCCTTACGATGCTATGTGCCTTCCCGACGTGACCGGAGGTTACCCTTGCGTCCCCTGTCCAGGCGTGCCGTGCTCGCGGGCGGCGCGGCGATGGCGGCGCTGTCCGGCTGTACGGCGGGCGAACCCGCCCCCGTCGCCTCGAAGGCCCCCGATCCCGAGCACCTGCTGCTGCGCGAGCTGATCGCCGACAAGGAGCGCACGATCGGCCTCTACTCCGCGCTGGTGGCGGGGGGCGGCGAGAAGCTCGCGCCGTTCCTGGCCCGTCACGAGGAGCACCTGGCCGCGCTGCGCGAACGGCTGCCGCGCGAGAGCACCCCCTCCCCCTCCCCCTCCTCCCCCGCGCCCTCCCCGACGCCCTCGCCGCCCAAGGTGACGCTGAACAGGCTGCGTGACCTGGAGCGCAAGGCCGCCGCGCTGCGCCCTCGCCAGCTCGGCAAGGCCTCTCCCCCGCTGTCGCAGCTGATCGCCAGCATCGGGGCCTGTGAGGCCCTCCACGCCCTCGCCCTGCCGAGGTCGCTGTGAGCGACCCGCACGCCTCCGAGGCCACGGTGAGGCGGGACCAGAGCGCCTCCGAGGCCGCGGTGAGGCGGGACCAGAGCGCCTGCGGGGCCGTAGCTGTGAGAGCCGCCAGGGCTTCGAGGGAAGGACTGTCATGAGCGACGTCGAGGCGCTGGGCAAGGCGCTGGCCGCCGAGCACGCCGCCGTCTACGCCTACGGCCTGATGGGCGCCCGCACGACGGGGTCGCTGCGCTCGAAGGTGGCGGCGGCCTTCGACGCCCACAGGGCCAGGCGCGACCAGCTGCGCGCGCTCATCTCCTCGGGCGGCGGCAGGCCCGTCGAGCCCGAGGCCGCCTACGCGCTGCCCGTGGTGCCCGGCAACGCCAGGGAGGCCGTCCGCCTGGCCGTCCATGTGGAGGAGGGCGTCACGGCCGCCTACCTCGAGCTCAGCGCGGCGCAGGGGGCCGCCACACGCAGGCTGGCGGCGCTCGCCATGCAGGAGTCGGTGATCAGGTCGTACGGCTTCCGTCCGTCGGTCACCGCCTTCCCCGGCATGCCCGCGAAGACCACGGCCCCGCCGTCCGCCGGCCCCGGCGGCTGACGACGCACGCGGCGTCAGCGGGATTCATGCCTTCTCGGATGGGTAGCGGGGACGCGTCGCCAATCCCCCAATGGAGGCATCAATGGGCTGGGGTTATCGCAAGTCCATCAAAATAGGGCCGTTCCGACTGAACCTGTCCCGCGGTGGTGTCGGGCACAGCTGGGGCAACAGAGCCTTCCGCGTCACCAGGACCGCCGACGGACGGCGCACGCTGTCGGTCAATCTCCCCGGCGGTTTCCACTGGCGCAAGACGCTGGGCGGCAGCGCACGCCGCTGATCAGGGAACTCCTCCGTGGTGCCCTTCGTTTTCAGGGCACCACGGACTTTTCCCCGAGGAGGCTCGATGGGCTGGCACTACCGCAAGTCGATCAAGGTGGGCCCGTTCAGGATCAACCTGTCCCGCCACGGAGTCGGCCACAGCTTCGGCGGTCGCCGCTTCCACGTCAGCACCACCCCCGACGGCCGCCGCCACGTCACGGTGAGGCTCCCCGGCGGCTTCCACCTCAGCAAGTCCCTCGGCGGTCGCCGCCACCGCTACTACCGCTGAGGCGGGGTACCGGGCGCGAGGCGGCCGAGGAAGTCGCGGGTGAGGGCGACGATCTCGTCCAGGTTCGTCTCCAGCGCCCAGTGCCCGCCCTCCAGCAGGTGGAGCTCGGCGTCGGGCAGGTCGCGCAGATAGGCGCGGGCGGCGCCCTCGGGCATGTACCCGTCCTGGGGGCCCCAGACGATCAGCGTCGGCGGCCTGTGCTCCCTGAGAGAGCGCTGGTAGCGAGGGAACCAGCCGAGGTTCTCCCTCAGCCCCTCCATCAGGCCCACGGCGATCTCGCGGCGCGCGGGGGTGTCCATCAGCGGCCACGACAGCTCCCACAGGTCGGGGCTGATCCGCTCGGCGAGATGCTCGGCCACCTCGCCGACGAACTCGTCCCTGAACCCCTCCTCCGACACCGCCTGGCTCAGCCGTTCGCGGCCCGAGGGGGTGGGGTCGGCCCAGTAGTCCTTGAGCGGCTTGTACTTGGGGCCGAGTTCGTCCTCGTAGATGTCGCCGTTCTGGATGATCAGGGCGGTGACGCGCTCCGGCGCCTTCATCGCCAGCCGCAGGCCGATCTGCGAGCCGTAGTCGTGCAGGTAGAGGGCGTAGTGCCGCAGGCCCATCACCGAGGCGAACCTGTCGAGGAAGGCGGCGTAGCCGTCGAAGGTGTAGGGGAAGTCCTCGGGGGTCGCGCTGTAGCCGAAGCCCGGGTAGTCGGGCGCCACCAGTCGCCAGCGATCGGCCATGGCGGGCATGAAGTGGCGGAACTGGAAGGAGGACGACGGGTAGCCGTGCGGGAGGAGCATGACGGGCGCCCCCTCGGGGCCCGCCTCCCTGTAGAAGGCCCGCACTCCGTCCACGTCGATGTGTCGATGCTTCACAGCGACACTGCTTCCCGCGAGCGGGCGATGTAACGGCTTTCGCCGTACGGCCAGGGGGGACGGCGGGTCAGCCTCCGCCCCCCTGGCGCAGGGTCAGTCGCGGCAGGCGGCGAGCACGCGCTCGGCGGCCTCGGCGAGCGGGATCTCCTCCTTGACGCCCGTCGCGCGGTCGCGCAGCTCGATGACGCCCTGGCCGAGGCCTCGGCCGATCACCACGATGGTGGGCATGCCCAGCAGCTCGGCGTCCTTGAACTTCACGCCGGGCGAGACCGAGGGGCGGTCGTCGACCAGGACGCGAAGCCCCCGCGACTCGAGCTCCTCGGCGAGCTGGACGGCCACCTCGACCTGGTTCTCCTTGCCGGTGCCGACGATGTGCACGTCGGCGGGGGCCACCTCGCGCGGCCACACGAGCCCGAGCGCGTCGTACTTCTGCTCGGCGATCACCGCGAGCGCCCTGGAGACGCCGATGCCGTAGGAGCCCATCGTGATCCTGATCGGCTTGCCGTCGGGGCCGAGGGCGTCGAGCCCGGCGGCGTCGGCGTACTTGCGGCCGAGCTGGAAGATGTGGCCGATCTCGATGCCCCTGTCGATGGACAGCTCGTTGCCGCAGCGGGGGCAGGCGTCGCCCGCGCGCACCTCGGCGGCCTCGATCGTGCCGTCGGGCACGAAGTCACGGCCGGCGACGACGTCGACGGCGTGCTTGCCCTTCTCGTTGGCGCCGGTCACCCATGAGGTGCCGGTGGAGACGCGGGGGTCGACGAGGTAGCGGATGCCGAGGTCCTTCAGCACCTGCGGGCCGATGTAGCCGCGCACCAGGCCGGGGTGCTTGTGGAAGTCCTCGAAGATGGCGGGCTCGCCGGGCGCCAGAGCGGCCTCGAGGCGCTTGAAGTCGACCTCGCGGTCGCCGGGGACGCCGATGACCAGCGTCTCCTCCTTGTCGGAGCCGGGGGTGGTGACCTTGACCACGACGTTCTTGAGGGTGTCGGCGGCGGTGATGTTCAGGCCGTACTCGGCGTTGACCAGCGACACCAGCGACTCGATGGTCGGGGTGTCGGGGGTGTCGAGCACCCGCTGCGCCGCGAGCCCCTCCAGCGGGCGGGCGGCGGGCGCGGGGGTGACGACGGCCTCGGCGTTGGCCGCGTAGCCGCAGTGGTGGCAGTTGACGAAGGCGTCCTCGCCGGTGGGCGTGGGCGCGAGGAACTCCTCCGAGGCCGAGCCACCCATGGCGCCCGAGGTGGCGAAGCAGATCTTGTAGCTGAGGCCCAGCCTGTCGAAGGTCCTGATGTAGGCCTCGCGGTGCTGCTCGTAGGAGCGCTTGAGACCGTCGTCGTCGAGGTCGAAGGAGTAGGAGTCCTTCATCAGGAACTCGCGGCCGCGCAGGATGCCCGCCCTGGGCCGCGCCTCGTCACGGTACTTGTTCTGGATCTGGTAGAGCGTGACGGGGTAGTCCTTGTAGGAGGAGAACTCACCCTTCACCATGTCGGCGAACAGCTCCTCGTGGGTGGGGCCGAGCAGGTAGTCGCCGCCCTTGCGGTCCTTGAGGCGGAAGATGTTGTCGCCGTACTCGGTCCAGCGGCCCGTGGTCTCGTAGTACTCGCGGGGCAGCAGGGCGGGGAAGAGCACCTCCTGGCCGCCCATCCTGTTCATCTCCTCGCGCACGACGCGGGTGACGTTCTCGAGGGCGATCTTGCCCAGCGGCAGCCATGAGTAGATACCGGGCGCGACGCGGCGGACGTAGCCGGCGCGGACCAGGAGCTTGTGGCTCGGGACTTCCGCGTCTGCCGGGTCGTCCCGCAGGGTGCGAAGCAACAACGACGACATGCGCAGCAACACGGCTACTCCTAGTTAGGGCCCGGATGTGAGGACATACAGGCTACCGACTTTCCCCGGTCACAGGGCGTGGAGCGCGAGCGTGAGCAGCCCCGCGACCACGGCCGCGACGGCGGCGGCCCTGACCCTGCCCGCCGTGGCCCGCCTGAGGAGAAAGATCACGAGGACGGAGAGGACGGTGACGGCGACGGCGGGGACCGGCCAGAAGGCGGGTTCCCAGTCGATGCCGCCGGGGGTGGCCCTGTCGATGACGTCGGCGAGCAGCAGGCCCGAGACGACGCCCGCGCCCAGATCGCCCCAGCCGTCGCTCCTTCGGCTGACGTAGGCCAGCAGTCCGAGGGCGACGAGCTGGCCGACGACCAGGTTCAACCCCGAGCTGGTGCCGCCGATGGCCTCGAAGTTCAGGTCGCCGCGCAGCGCGCTGCCGCCCATGGCGGCCACCACGGTGGAGGCGGAGGCGAGGAAGGTGGTCAGCAGCGCCCAGCCGAGGCCCGACGCCGTCGCGCCAACGGCCACGGCCAGCGCGAGGTAGATGTAGGGGTCGTAGTGGAAGTCCGTGGCGAGTTCGGACACAACCACACCGACGAGGCCGACGACCAGTCCCCCGAGGAAGGCGGCCAGCACGTGACGTTGGATGCCGCGCTGTCGCCGATCGTATTCGGCGAAATCGGCATACTCGATAGCAATCTTCTCCATAGTTCGCTAATCAGACTATGTGCACATACAGGAAAAGTAAATTTCGGTCAACCCCCAGTCAGGCTGGCTAGTTGAGCAATCGCTTGGTTAGCATCGTCGGTCGTGAGCCTCTCCGAGCTGCGGACCGTCGTGAGGTCCTTTCTCGCCGCCCATCCGGCCGCGTCATGGGCGCGTTTCTCCGGAGAACTCGGAGTCGCGGGCCTGGCGGTCGACGAGAGATACGGCGGAGCCGGCTGCGGCCTTTCCGAACTGGCCGTCGTGGCCGAGGAGATCGGCAGGGCGCTGTCCCCTCACCCCTTTCTCCAGACCGCCGTCATGGCCACGGCCGCGACCGACGACCCCGAACTGCTCGGGGCCATCGCCGAGGGCGCGCTCACCGCGACCGTCGTCCTGCCGGGCGAGCACTCCTGCGTCCTGGACGGCGACCGCCTGACCGGCTCGGCCCCCTATGTGCTGGACGCCGAGGCGGTCCTCCTCTACGTCGGCGGGTCACTGGTCGCGGCCGAGCCTTCGGCGCGCGTGCCGTACGAGACGATGGACGCCAGCCGTCCGCTCACCGCGCTGAGTTTCGACGGGGCCGTGGCGCGGCCCGCGGGGGACGGCGCCGCGTGGGAGCGGGTCCGCGACCTGGCGGTGATCGCGCTGGCCGCCGAGCAGGTGGGCGGCGCGGCCAGGTGCCTGGAGGCGGCCACCGCCCACGCCAGGCTGCGCCACCAGTTCGGCAGGCCGATCGGCTCCTTTCAGGCGATCAAGCACAGGCTGGCCGAGCTGCTGCTGGTGGTGGAGTCGGCCAGGTCGGCGGTGTGGGGAGCGGTCGGCGACCCCTCGGCGCAGGCGGCGGCGATCGCCGGCTCCTACTGCGGCGAGGCCTATCTGAAGGCGGCGGGCGACAGCATCCAGGTCCACGGCGGCATCGGCATCACCTGGGAGCACGAGGCGCACCGCTACTTCAAGCGGGCCACCTCGGACGCGCGGCTGTTCGGCCCGCCCCGCTCACACAGGGCGCGCCTGGAGATCGGCTAACCGCCGAGCAGTTCCTCCCACGGCTGCCTGGCGTTGGTGCGGCGCGTGGTGTCGAGCGCCTCGGCCAGGCGCCAGAAGCCTGGTCTCGTGCCGACCCTGGCCCTTCCCATCGGGTCGATGGCCAGCAGCTCGAAGCGCACCCCCATCACGTCGAGCACCGCGGAGGAGGGGCTGCACGGCCCTGCGACGCTGACCAGGCCCGCGTCGAGACCCGGCTCGCGCACCTGCCTGGCCAGCAGCGTGACCACCTCGGAGGCGTAGGGCCCGTCGCGCCACGAGATGTGCCAGCTGTGGTCGGCCCCTCGCCACCAGGTGAGGTCGCGGCAGGACTCGATGAACTCCGCCTCGCTCGCCAGCGCGGCCATCACCCTGCCGAACGCCTCGAACCTGCGGGCGCTGGCCGGTACCGGCTCGTCCTGAGCCTCCCTGGCGCGACGCAATCTCATGTCTGCGAGCGTGCCATCTTTCGGCCGCCTCAGCCCCTGCTTTCGCCGCTTCTCCGCGCTCACGGACACTCACTCTGATCTCCCCGCGCCCTTCCCGCAAGTCCGTATGGCCTGATACGCTCAACCAAGCGAGCGCTTGGTTTATCAACGGGAGGCGTGGATGCGGATCAGCCTGGGATACGAGCTGGAGGTCCGCGGCAGGACCCGCGAGGTCGAACGGCAGGCGTTCCAGAACGTGATCGACCAGGTCGTCCTCGGCGACCGGCTGGGCTTCGACACCGCGTGGTTCGTGGAGCACCACTTCACCCGCGGCTTCTCCCACTCCTCGGCACCCGACCTCGTCCTGGCAGCGATCTCCCAGCGCACCAGCCGCATCCACCTGGGTCTTGGCGTGGTGCTGCTGCCCTTCCAGTCCCCGATCAGGACGGCCGAGCGGGTGGCCACCCTCGACGTGCTGAGCGGCGGCAGGGTGGAGTTCGGCACCGGACGCGGCGCCTCACCCCTGGAGTACCAGGCCTTCCAGCGGCCGTTCGAGAAGTCGCGCCAGATCTGGGAGGACAGCCTGGAGGCGACGCTGGAGATCTGGCGGGCCGACGGCGAGCCGGTCAGCAGGTCGAACGAGTTCTTCGAGATCCCCGACGTGGCCGTCTACCCGCGTCCCACGCAGGTGCCGCACCCACCCGTCTGGGTCGCCTCGACCTCTCTCGAGGGGTACCTGGCCGCCGCCAGGCACGGCTACAACCTGCTCGGCATGACCATGCTGAAGGGCGTCGACGACGTGGCCGAGGACATCGCCAGCTACAAGCAGTGCCTGGCCGACAACGGCTTCGACCCCGCCACCCGCCGCGTCGCGCTGATGATCCCCTGGTACGTCGGGCAGGCCAGGGACGAGGCCGCCGACGCGGTCCTCTGGTACATCCGCCGCCAGGTCAACCTGGTCACCCCGCCCGACTACTACGACGCCCGCCACGCCACCCACCGCGTGCTCGGCCAGCTCGCCGCGGGGATGCCTCCGGAGGAGGCCATGGCCACGCTGCGCGAGCACCTGATGGTCGTCGTGGACGACGTGGAGGGCTCGCGCAAGGCGGTGGCCCGCATCACCGAGGCAGGCGCGACGGACCTGATCCTGCAGTGCCAGGTGGGCGGGCTCGCCCACGACCTGGTCTGCGACTCCATGAACCTCTTCATGACCGAGGTGATGCAGTGACCCGGTGGCTGACCCGCGACGATCTGACGACCAGGAGCGCCACCGGGCTGCTCAACCTCACGGGCGGCCTGCCCCTGCGTCCCGAGCTGACCGCCGAGGCGCTGCGGCAGGCGGGCGTCGGCGAGGGCGACAGGGTGGTGGTGGCGCTGGCCGAGCCCGTCGGCGGGCTGTGGGCGACGGCCGCCGCGTCCGTGGCCGAGGCCGCCGCGTCGGTCGGGCCGCGCGGCAGGATGCGCCTCCACCACGCGCTCCAGGAGATGGGCGCCACGACGCTGGTCGCCACCCCCACGGGCGCCATGGACTTCCTGGCGAGGCTGCACCTGGAGTTCCTGCTCGACCCTCTCGACCTCGGCCTGCGGCACATCGTGCTGACCGGCGAGATCGCCTCGAGGAGAACCCTCGGCCACCTGGCCTCGGAGTTCGAGGCGCGGGTCACCGAGGTCTACTCCAGCCCGTTCTCGGGCGGCGCGCTGGCGTGGAGGCCGGCCGAGAGCGAGCCGCTGACGCCGCTGGCCGAGGGCGTGCTCGGGCTGGCCTCCATCGGCAAGGACACCATGATCGACGAAGGGCGCGGCGAGCTGGTCATCCCGTACGGCGACGCCGTCCTGCGCACGGGGCAGGTCACGGTCGAAGGCCGGCTCGCGCACACCGTCGGCGAGCACGTGCTGGTGCGCGGGGTGTGGCTCTCGCTGCCCAGGATGGAGAAGGCGCTGTCGAAGATCGACGGCGTCTCGGGGTGGGAGCTGGCGATCAGCAGGCAGGGCACGCTCGACGCCGCCGCGCTCACCGTGACCTTCGCCAGGCAGAGCCTGGTCAAGAACCCGATGTGGAGATCGCGCATCCAGCAGGCGCTCGCCGCGCTCACGCCGATCTCGATCGCCGTGGAGATCTCCCCCGACGCCGCGGAGAGCTCCACCCCCGGCGTCGTCACCGACCATCGCGGCCACCACCTCGGCAGGGACCGCGCTCTCGTCTAGGAGCCCGTCATGCAGTGGGAAACGATCCCCCGGATGCTGCGGGACCAGGCCGAGCGCCTTCCGCGCGCCGCCGTCACCCTCGACTTCGACCTGGCCTCCCTGCGGGAGCGGGCCCAGACGGTGGCGCGGGCGCTCATCGCGCAGGGCGTCCGTCCGGGCGACAGGGTCGCGATCTGGGGCCCCAACGACCTGTCCTGGGTGGTCAACGCCTTCGGGGTCTGGGACGCGGGCGCGGTGCTCGTGCCGATCTCCGCCCGCGCCAAGGAGCTCGAGGCCGCCGACCTGGCCGGCAGGACGGGCGCCCGCCTGCTGGTCAGCGAGCGGCGCCTGCCCTCCGTCCGGCCCTTCGAGGGCGTACGGCACGCGCTGGCGAGCGTCGAGGAGGCCGAGGAGAGGGCGCTGGCCGTACGGGGCGAGGACATGTGCGAGATCATGTCGACCTCCGGCACGACGGGCATCCCCAAGGGCGTCATGCTCGACCATGCCCAGATCCTGCGGGGCTACGGGGACTGGGCGGAGATCGTCACCCTGCGCGAAGGCGACAGGTACCCGGTGATCGCACCCTTCGCCCACGGCTTCGGGCTGAACGCGGGGCTGCTGGCCTGTGTGTTGCGCGGCGCGACGATGATGCCCGTCGCCTCCTTCTCCCCCGACGGCCTCATGGACCTCATCGAGAACGGCGGGATCACCATCCTGGCGGGGCCGCCCACCCTCTTCGTCCGCCTCCTCGACGAGCTCGACAGGCGTCCGCGAGACGTCTCCTCGCTCAGGGTCGCCATCTGCGGGGCGGCGGCGGTGCCCGCCTCGCTCGTCACCCGGCTGGTCGAACGGGTGGGGCTGGAGCGCATGATCAACGCCTACGGCCTCATGGAGGGCACCGTCGTCTCGATGACCAGGGCGGAAGATCCGGTCGAGGTGATCGCGGGTTCGGCGGGACGTCCCGTGCCCGGCATCGAGGTCAAGATCGTCGACGCGGCGGGCAAGGAGGTGCCCAGGGGCGAGAGGGGCGAGATCCTCCAGCGCGGCTACGGCGTCATGCGCGGCTACTGGGGCGAGCCCGCCATGACCGCCGAGGTGATCGACGACGACGGCTGGCTGCACACCGGCGACATCGGCCTGCTCGACCTGGCAGGCAACCTGTCCGTCGTCGACAGGAAGAAGGAGCTGTTCATCGTCAACGGCTTCAACGTCGCCCCCGCGGAGGTCGAGTCGCTGCTGCTCAGGGAGGGGTCGCTGGCGCAGGCGGCGGTGATAGGGATGCCCGACGCGCGCTCGGGCGAGGCGGGCTGGGCCTTCGTGGTGCCGAGAGCGGGCGCCGAGGTCACCGAGGAGGGCCTGCGCGCGTGGGCGAAGGCGAACATGTCCGACTACAAGGTGCCGCTGCGCGTGCGCGTGGTCGAGGAGCTCCCCCTGAACGCCAACGGCAAGCTCGACAAGAACGCCCTGCGTGAGGCCGCGCGGGGCGGGTAGACAGACAGTGCGCCTTTCGTCAGGAGCCAGCCATGTTGCGCCTGCTGGCCGGAGAGGCCGCACGCAGGTTCGGGGCGCGCGCTGCGGTCGAGTCCGGCACCTCCCGCCTGTCGTTCACCGATCTCGACCACCTGTCCGACCGGGTGGCCGCGGGGCTGGCCCATCGCGGCGTGCGCGTCGGCGACGTGGTCGCCCTCGTCCTGCCCGACGGCCCCGAGTTCGTCGTCTGCTACCTCGCCGCGGCCAAGATCGGCGCCGTGACGGCGGGGATCGACGCGCGGCACCCGGCCAGGCTCGGCCTGCTGACCAGGCTCGATCCCGCTCTCGTCGTCACCGCCCCGCGCCTGCTCCCCTCGCTGCCCGGCCGCGAGGTCGTCACCCTGCCTGCGTCGCTGCGGATGACCACGGACGCGCTCGGCGTGCCCCCTCCCGCCTCCTGGCTGGGCTCCCTCGCCAGGAACGAGCCCCCTCCTCCTCCGCTGCCTCCCGATCCTGGGCGGCCCGTCGTGATCACCCACACCTCCGGCAGGACGGGCCCGCCCAAGGCGGTGCTCTTCGGCGAAAGGCAGCTGGAGGCCATCAGGGCGCACGGGGCCGGCGTCAGGTGGGGCAAGGGCGACGCGCGGCTGCTGTCGCACCCGATGAGCCACATGGCCTTCGCCACCAGGCTGCCGGTGATCCTGCAGACCGGCAGGACCACCTACCTGCTGCCGCGCTGGGACCCCGAGTCGGCGCTGCGGCTGGTGTGCGAGAAGCGGCTGCGCGTCCTGCAGGGCACGCCCGAGCAGCTGGCCGCCCTGCTGGAGCCAGGAGGCGAGCCGCCCTCGGTCGAGCTGGTGCTCTCCAGCGGAGGGCCCGCCGCCCCCGGCCTGATCAGACGGCTCAGGGAGCGCTTCGGCGCGCCCGTCTGCAACCGCTACCTGTGCACGGAGGCGGGTCTCGGCCTCGGCACCCGCCCCGACGATCCGCCGGAAGCCGCCGAGCACACCGTCGGCAGGCCGCGCGCGGGCGTGGACCTGTCCGTCCGCGACGAGGCAGGGCGCCCGCTGCCGGCGGGCGGGGAAGGGGAGGTGCTCCTCAGGTCTCACGCGGTCATGAGCGGGTACGTCGGAGACGGCGACGCACGAGTGTTCGCGAGAGACGGTTTCGTCAGGACGGGCGACACGGGTTTCCTCGACGACCTTGGCCGCCTGCACCTAGTGGGTACACAATCACGGACATAGCGTCGCCCCCGAGGAGGCAGCGTGTCATTGCGCGTGGCAGTCGTCGGATCGGGTCCCGCCGGTATCTACACGGCCGAGGCACTGGTGAAGCAGTCGGCAGGGCCCGTCGAGGTGGACGTGCTCGAACGGCTGCCCACGCCGTACGGGCTGGTGCGGTACGGGGTGGCGCCCGACCACACCTCGATCAAGTCGATCGCCAACTACCTCCAGCGGGTGCTGGAGCTGCCGCAGGTGCGCTTTCTCGGCGGCGTGACGCTCGGCTCGGAGGTGTCCGTCGACGACCTGCTGGCCTGTTACGACGCCGTCGTCTACTGCACGGGCGCGATGGTCGACAGGAGGATGGGCATCCCCGGCGAGGACCTGGTGGGCAGCGTCGCCGCGACGGACTTCGTGAACTGGTACTGCGGCCACCCCGACGTCTCGCCCGACAGGTTCACCCTCGACAGCCCCGAGGTCGCGGTGATCGGCGTCGGCAACGTGGCGGTCGACGTGGTGCGGGTGCTCGCCAAGACCGCCGAGGAGCTGAGCTCCACGGACGTGCCTGACGACGTGCTGGCCAGACTGGCAGACAGCCAGGTCAAGGCGATCCACATGATCGGCAGGCGCGGTCCCGAGCACGCCAAGTTCACGCTGAAGGAGCTGCGCGAGCTCGGCGAGCTGGCAAACGCCGACGTGTGCGTGCGGCCCGACGAGGCGGTGGTGCTGGGCGGCGACTTCCCCAGGCAGGTCAAGGGCAACATCGACGTGCTGAGGTCGTGGTCGGAGCGTGAGCCGGTCGGCCGTCCGCGCAGGCTGGACGTGCGGTTCTGGCTGCGCCCCGTGGAGATCCTCGGCACCACCGGTGTGGAGGGGCTGCGGCTGGAGCGCACCAGGCTGTCGGAGGACGGCAGGGTCGTGGGCACGGGCGAGTTCGAGACGCTGCCCGTCGGGATGGTGCTGCGCTCGGTCGGCTACCAGAGCGTGGCGCTGCCCGGCGTGCCGTTCTCCAGCGAGACGATGACCGTGCCGAACGTCGAGGGGAGGGTTCGCGACCGCGAGTACGTGGCGGGCTGGCTCAAGCGCGGGCCGACCGGCGTGATCGGCACCAACAAGTCCGACGCCGCCGAGACGGTCCGCACGCTGCTCGCCGACGACCCGCACGGCCGCGTGGCCTCGATCGACGAGCTGCTGTCCGCGCGTGGCGTCAGGCCCGTCACCTACGAGGACTGGATGGCGATCGAGCAGGCGGAGGCCTCGCTCGCCCGCACGCTCGGCAGGGGCGAGAGGGTCAAGCTGGTCGGGCTCGAGGCGATGCTGGCCGCCTGCGGCCGCGTCACCCCGGCACCGCCGTGACCGTGACCTGCACCCCTCGATAGCGTGTGACGATGCGCATCACCGTCGGCGGTTTCGAGGACGTCCACAGGATCCAGCAGGCCCGCTACCCCGTGCGGGAGCCGGCCTGGCAGCCCGTCCACACGGTCTACGTGCCGGCCGACAGGTTCTCCTCCTCGACGCCCTCGACATGGGGCGGCCAGGCCCTCGACCTGATGAAGACGCACCTGCCCGACGCCGACGCCCTGGCGGAGGTGTTCGGCGTCCCTTCCGGCCTGGCGGCGGGCGTGCACACGCGGGTCGCCGCGAAGCTGGCCGCCGAGCCCGTCGAGGACCTGCGCGTCGACTTCGAGGACGGGTACGGCGTGCGCCCCGGCGCCGAGGACGGCGACGCGGTGGCGGCGGCCTCGGCGCTCGCCGACCTGCACGCCGAAGGGAGGCTGCCCCGCCGGTGGGGGCTGCGGATCAAGTCGTTCGCCGACGGCGACCCCGCCCGTTCCGTCCGCACCCTCGAGCTCTTCCTCGTCGAGCTGGTCGCCAGGACGGGCTCGCTGCCGCCCGGTTTCACGGTCACCTTTCCCAAGGTGCTCATGGAGGAGTATCTGGGGCAGTTCGCGCAGGTCCTGGCCGAGCTCGACAGCGCGCTCGGCCTGCCGGCCCCGCTGCGGTTCGAGATCCAGGTCGAGGCGCCGCAGACCGTGCTGTTCCTGCGCTCCGACCTGGCCGAGTCGCTGGGCGGACGGCTCGCCGCCGCCCATTTCGGCGTCTTCGACTACACCGCCGCGATCGGCCTGCCCCCGCACGAGCAGCGGCTCGACCACCCGGCCTGCGACCACGCCCGCCATGTCATGCAGGCCGCCTTCGCGGGGACGGGCGTGGAGCTGTCCGACGGCTCGCTCGCCGCCTCGCCCGCCTCGCCGTCCACGCAGGACGTCCACGCGCTGTGGCGCAGGCACGCGGAGCTGGTGCGGCACTCGCTCTCGCACGGCTTCTACCAGGGCTGGGACATGCACCCCTCGCACCTGGTCTCCCGCTTCGCCACCGTCTACGCCTTCCACCTGGAGCGCTACGACTCCTACGCGGCCAGGGTGCGGGCGTGGGAGGACAGCCGCGAGGCCGGCGGCGGCGTGATGGACGAGCCGGCGACGATCAAGACTCTCGTCGCCGCACTCCGCCGCGCCGACTCCGCACTCGGCTGACCCGCGTCAGAGGTCGCGGTCGATCAGGGCGCGCCACTGCGAGACCAGGCGGGCCTCGATGGGAGAGGTCCACGAGTCGCGCACCGCGCTGCCGACGTGGAAGGCGCGCACGCCGTAGTCGAGCAGGGTCGGGATGTGGCGCAGCTTCAGGCCGCCGCCGGCGAGGATCAGCCCCGCGTCGCCCGCCTCGGCACGGGCCTTGAGCACGGGCAGGCCGTCGGTGACGCCGTTGGGCGAGCCCGAGGTCAGGACGGTGGCCAGGTTGGGCAGCAGCCGCACCGCCCGCCAGGAGGCCTGGGTGTCGGCGGCGTGGTCGACGGCCCTGTGAAAGGTCCACGGCAGCGGCGAGACCGCGTGGATGAGCGCCTCGGTGGCGGCCAGGTCCACGGCCCTCTTGGCATCGAGGAAGCCGAACACGAATCCTGCCGCCCCCGCGTCGGCCAGCTCCTTCACCAGCGAGCTCAGCTTGTCCAGCGAGTCGGCGCCGAAGTTCGCCTCGGTGCGCAGCATCACCATCTGCGGAAGCGGGCACTCCCTGGCGATCGCGGCGACCGTCTCCGCGGCGGGGCTGAGCCCGTCGGCCGCCATGTCGGCGACGACCTCCAGGCGGTCGGCGCCACCCTGTTCTGCGGCCACGGCGTCGCGCACGTCGAGCGCGATCACCTCGAGCAAGGATCCGGTCATGAACCAGAGGTTATAGCCTATTTCACCCTCCTCCCGGCAGAGAGGAGGGTAGGGGTTATTTCTGACAAACCATGTCAGGCATTGACAAGATCCCGTGTCCGGAAGAGTCCGTCCGCCGTGCTGGTGCGCACCATCGCCGGACGCTGGAACAGCGCGCCCGATGCCCGGTGCGGCAGGTCGACGGTGCGAAGGTGGCGGAATCCGCGGCGCCGGTAGTAGTGCTGCAGGCGCGCGTTGTCCTTGGAGCAGTCGAGCCTGAGCCAGTCGAGCCCGGAGGCCGCGACGCTCGCGCCCGCCCAGTCCAGCAGCGCGTCACCGAGCCCCGTGCCCGAGGCGGCGCGGGAGACGGCGAGCTTGTGGACGTACAGGGCCGAGCCCGGCTCGTCGGCGGGGGTCCAGAACTCCGCGTCGGCGTGGCCGTCGAGCGCGATGGTCGCGACGGTCGTGCCGAAGTCGCCTTCCAGCACGTAGAGGACCTGCTCCTCGATCAGCGGTTCGATGCGCTCGGGACCGAAGCCGCCGCGCGGCCACTGCCGCACGCCCTGCCGGTGCAGCCATTCGGAGGTGTCGGCGAGGAGGGAGAGGACCCCTGAGAGGTCGGCGGGTACGGCACGCCGGAGGGTCAGCGGGTGAAGCAGGGTGTTGGAGTGCATGGTTCTACCCTTCGTTCCGATGGGTGACTGAGTGAACACGGAGCGTGTCCATCCGGTGGCGCACGGCTTTCGTGGCGATATTTCTAGGAAGAATGCAATTTGGGGGAGTATGCACGAGTCCCTAGTGCCCAGCGCGGCAGAACGATCCGCGCCCCGTGGCAGGGATCACCCCCAAGCGAGCCGCTCCTAGCGGAGAGCGAGCTCGTAACGGATCAAGTGCTTGTCGGCAGGGAGCACCGACACCGCCACGCGCACGGGCGTGTCGCCGCTGTCGTAGCCGACCCTGATGTACACCACGACCGGGGTCCCGAGCTCCAGTTGGAGGCGCTCGGCCTCGGACTGGTTCGGCATCCGCGCCATGATGTCGTCGACCACGCGCACCTGCCCGTGGCCGAGCTCTTCGAGCACCCTGTTCGCCCCTCGGGCGATGTCCCCTGGCCGCTCGATCTCCGAGCCGCGGACGAGGTCTCTCGGGAAGTAGGAGTCGTTGGTGTTGTAGGGCTGCCCGTCGACGAACCTCAGCCGCCGCCTCACGACGGCCAGGTCGGCGTCGCCGAGCTCCAGCCGGCTGGCGATCTCCTCGACCGGGCTGACGATCTGCACCTCGATCAGCTGGCTGGGCTCGCGTCCCTCCTGGGAGACGGCGTAGGCGAAGGCCTCGCGCACTTCGCCTGTCGGCTGCGGGGCGAGTTCCCGCTGCGGGTACATCAGCAGGGGCCTGCGGTCGCGCACGATCGTGCCGCGCCGGGGAGCACGTGTGACGAGGCCCTCGTTCACCAGCTCACCCAAGGCAAGTCTGACGGTATTGCGACTTACGCCGTACTTGTCCTGCAAAGTCGCTTCTGTGGGCAATTGCGCCCCAGGGCCGAGGTCGCCGGAGTAGATGGCCCTTCGCAGATCCGAAGCCACCTGCTGATACAGCGACGACCGTGCCACTTTCACCCCTTTTGTTCCAACAATTTAGACGATCTGGTTCTGGCTAGCTACAACCCCTTGACCGCACGGCCTTGACAGCCCCATCATCCATTCGTTGGTACAAATCCATCGAAAGGTCGGGCGAGGGGGTGACTGCCGGTGTCGCCGGTCCACGCGGGCACGCCGTATGCGAAGCAAGCGAGCTTGCGAAGCTACCTGCCCTGGCACGATCCCCGCGAGGCAACACGTTTACTGCGTTACGCGTTGCACCGCGAGGGGTTCACCCACACCTACCAGAGCAATGGGAATGGCATGTCCGTGCTTTCCGTACTGACCGAGGTGACCGTGTGGTGCAAAGACGGATCATTCATCTGGAATGAGGATGGATCTCCCGTCACCCACCCGATCGACGACCCGGTAGGCGCGGCGCACCGCATCGCCGAGCGCTATCGGCATCCAACTGCAGACGGTCACACCCTCACTGACTCCGTGCGCGAGCACTCGGCCTAGGACCCCATCCCTCGCCGGGGTCCTGGGTCGACGCGCACGGTACGGAGGCGCGTCCTGGCGGGTCCCCCACGCCCGCCAGGGCGCGCTCTCCCCTTCGAGTCAGGTGGCGTGGCCGCCGGGGTCCTCGGGGCGCCACTCGATCGACGGCCGCTCGGTGAAGACGGCGACCACCCGCTCCCCCTGGCGGGGCTCCCGCTCCCCTCGCCAGGTCCCGTACATCACGCACCCCCGCGCCTCCGCGGGCCGCACCCTCACCACGGTGAACGGCTCGGGCGCGCGCCAGCGGCCGACGATCCAGCTCTCCACCACACCCAGCGGCGCGAGCCGCGCCCATGACCAGCCCTCGGTACGGCAGGCGGCGCAGAACGCCCGCGCGGGGAAGCGCGTCAGCCCGCACGCGTCGCACCGCTGCACGGCGAGCACCCCCTTGGCCGCCAGCTCCCACCACTCGGCCGAGTCCCTGTCCACGGCTCACCCCCTCCGCAGGATCAGCGCCGACGTGGCAGGCAGGATGTGGCCGGGCTGGGCGGTGGACAGCGCCACCTCCGCCCCGGCGACCTGCCGTTCACCCGCGTCGCCGCGCAGCTGCGAGACCGCCTCCGCGACGTGGTTGAGCCCGTGGACGTACCCCTCCGACAGGAATCCGCCGTGCGTGTTGACCGGCGGGCCCTCTCCCGAGGCCGCGAAGGGGCCGCCCTCCCCCTTGGCGCAGAAGCCGTAGTCCTCCAGCTGGACGATCACCGAGTAGGTGAAGCAGTCGTACAGCTCGGCGACGTCGATGTCCGTGGGGCCCACGCCCGCCATGCCGTACAGGCGCGGGGCGAGCGCGGCGGCCGCGGTGACGGTGGGCTCGCCAGGCGCCAGGAAGGAGTCGCCGCCGCCCCATGCCGCTCCCGAGACGAGGACGGGAGGGCGGCGCAGGTCTCGCGCGCGCTCGGCGGTGGTCACCACGACCGCGCACGCGCCGTCGGTCTCGAGGCAGCAGTCGAGCAGGCGCAGCGGCTCGGCGATCGGACGGCTGGCGAGATAGTCGTCCATGGTGATCGGCTCGCGCATCAGCGCGCGGGGATTGCTCGCCGCATAGGCGCGCTGCCTGATCGCCACCCGCCCGAAATCCTCCGCCTTCGTGCCATATTTCAGCATGTGTGTGCGCGCGTACATCGCGAACTGCTGCACGGGCGCGCCGTAGCCGTACGGGGCGAGGTACTGCGTCTCCGGGCTCGGGTTCGGCGCGGTGCCCATGCGGAACTCCGAGCGCGCGTTGATCGCCCGGTAGCACACGACCACGTCCGCGATCCCCGCCGCCACCGCCAGCGCCGCCTGCCCGACGATCGCGTGCGAGACGCTGCCTCCGCCGAACTGGTCCAGGTGCCAGGTGGGCGCGTGGATCCCGAGCGCGGGGCCGACCAGCGAGGGCGCCGCCGAGTCGCCGACCCTGTGGGTGGCGATGCCGTCCACGTCGTCGGGGGTGAGTCCGGCGTCGTCGAGAGCGCTCATGACCGCCCTGCAGGCGAGGGTGAGCGTGCTGACGCCCGAGTCCTTGGAGAAGGGTGTGTAGCCGATGCCCACGAGAGCGGTGTCGTTCCGGAATTCAAGCAAGCGCTTGGCCACAACCCTGACGCTATGCGGGCCTCCACGCGACTGTCAACGTGCCTTCTCGAGAAGACACCTACCGTGCCAAGCAAGCGCTTGGTAATCTACAGTGGTGGACAGGAGGCGCCCATGAGCACACACGCCGCCCGGCTGATCGCGGTGGACAGCTGTGACGACAGGCTGCCTGTCATGCCGCACCACACCGTCAACGGAGCCGCGATGCAGGGGAACGGCCATCTGGACGGGCGGCGTTTCAGGTCGGTGCTGAGCAGGTTCGCCACCGGCGTGGTGGCCATCACGGCTCTCGACCCCGACACGGGCGAGCCCGCGGGCCTCGCCGCCAACTCCTTCACCTCGGTCTCCCTCGACCCGCCACTGGTCGCCTTCTGCGTGGCCCACACCAGCACCAGCTGGCCGAGGCTTCGAGCGGCCAAGACGGTGACGGTCAACGTGCTGGCCGAGCACCAGCAGCCGGTGTGCGCGCAGCTGGCGGCCAAGGGGGGCGACAAGTTCGCGGGGCTGTCATGGACCCGCTCCCCCGGCGGCAACCCGCTGCTGGAGGGCGCGCTGGCCTGGCTCGAGTGCTCGATCGAGGCCGAGCACCCGGCCGGCGACCACGTGATCGTCGTCGCCAGGGTCCACCAGCTCGACGCGAACGCCGACGGCAGCCCGCTGGTGTTCTACCGCGGCGGTTACGGGCGCTTCACCTCATGACGCTCAGGCAGGAGGCGAGGGCCTGGCTGGAGTCGGCGCTGGCCGGTGAGTTCGCGCACGCCAGGGGGCTCGGCGGCCCCGGCCGCGAGCACGAGGGGCACGCCGTACGGCACGCGTGGGAGCGCCATCTCGGCGGGGCGGGCTGGACCTGCCTCGGCTGGCCCAAGGAGTACGGCGGCCGCGCCGCCTCCCTTGAGGAGCAGATCGCCTTCCACGAGGAGTACGCCAGGGCGGACGCCCCTGCTCGCGTCGGCCACATCGGCGAGGGGCTGATCGGCCCGACCATCCTGGACTTCGGCACCCAGGCGCAGAAGGACCGCTTCCTTCCGCCGATCCAGCGCGGCGACGAACTGTGGTGCCAGGGCTACTCCGAGCCGGAGGCGGGCTCGGACCTGGCAGGCGTCCAGACCAGGGCGGTGCTCGAAGGCGGCGAGTGGGTGGTCACGGGACAGAAGGTATGGACGTCGCTGGCGCACGTGGCCGACTGGTGCTTCGTGCTGTGCCGTACCGAGCCGGGCTCGAGGCGGCACCACGGCCTGTCGTACCTGCTGGTCCCGATGCGCCAGGCGGGCGTCGAGGTGCGCCCGATCAGGCAGCTCACCGGTACCTCGGAGTTCAACGAGGTCTTCTTCGACGGCGCGAGGACCGCCGCGGGCAACATCCTCGGCGCGCAGGGCGAGGGCTGGCGGGTGGCGATGGCCACGCTCGGCTACGAGCGGGGCGTCTCCACCCTCGGCCAGCAGCTCGGCTTCCAGCGTGAGCTCACGAAGGTGATCGAGGCCGCGAGGAGGACGGGCGCCCTCGACGACCCGCTGGTCAGGGACGGCCTGGCCCGCTCGTGGCTGGAGCTGCGGATCATGCGGCTCAACGCGCTGCGGCCCGACACCGAGCCGACGATCGCCAAGCTCTACTGGTCGCGATGGCACCAGCGCCTCGGCGAGCTGGCCCAGGACGTGCTCGGCAAGGAGGGCCTGGTCGGCGAGCTCAACGACCTGCAGCGGCTCTACCTGTTCAGCCGCGCCGACACCATCTACGCGGGCTCGAGCGAGATCCAGCTCAACATCATCGCCGAGCGCGCGCTCGGACTGCCGAAAGAGCCGAGGACGGAGCCCCGATGAGCCCGCAGCCCCCCCTACCCTCGCTCGCACGGCCTGCTCGACGGCCGCGTCACGCTCGTGACGGCCGCGGCGGGCACCGGCATCGGCTACGCGACCGCCAGACGCTGCGCGGAGGAGGGCGCGACGATCGTCGTCTCCGACCGGCACGAACGCCGCCTGGCGGAGGCGGCGGAGGCGCTGGCCGAGCTGACGGGGGTCAAGCCGCTGGCCGTACCGTGCGACGTCACCTCCGAGGCGCAGGTGCGCGCGCTGTTCGACGCGGTGCTCGAAACCCACGGACGCCTCGACGTGCTGGTCAACAACGCGGGCCTCGGCGGCACCGCCGAGCTGAGCGAGATGACCGACGAGCAGTGGCACGCCGTGCTCGACGTGACGCTGACCGGCACGATGCGCTGCACCCGTGCGGCGCTGCGGCACATGGTGCCGCAGCGCTCCGGCGTGATCGTGAACAACGCCTCGGTGGCCGGCTGGCGGGCCCAGCGCGGCCAGTCGCACTACGCGGCGGCCAAGGCAGGGGTCATGGCGCTGACGAGGTGCGCCGCACTGGAGGCGGCCGAGCACGGGATCAGGATCAACGCGGTCGCGCCCTCGCTGGCCATGCACCCGTTCCTCGCCAAGGTCACCACCGAGGAGGTGCTGGACGACCTGACGGCCAGGGAGGCGTTCGGCAGGGCGGCGGAGCCGTGGGAGGTGGCCAACGTGATCGTCTTCCTGGCCGGCGACTACTCGGGCTACATGACGGGAGAGGTCGTCTCCGTTTCGAGCCAGCGCGCCTGATATCTTGTTCGGCAGGGTATAGTGGAGCCATGAATATGACGGAGCCCATGTTCTTGGCTCTGACCGCCCTGGTGGACGAGCCGCGCCACGGCTACGGCATCGTCCAGGAGGTCGAGCGGCTGTCCGAGGGCAAGGTGCAACTGAAGATCGGCACTCTCTACGGCGTCCTCGACCGGCTGGCCGCCGAAGGCCTCGTCGAACTCGACCGTGAGGAGGTGCAGTCGGGCCGGCTGCGCCGCTACTACCGCCTCACCGACTCGGGCGAGCACGCCCTGCAGTCGGAGGTGTCCAGGCTGGCGGGAACCCTGCAGACCGCCACCGAACGACTGAGCGCCCGCAGGGGCGCCGTCGCCGTCCGCCCCTCGATCGCCGGAGGCGCCGCATGAGCCTGCTCGAACAGCGCTACCGCTTCGTCCTGCGCATGCTGCCCGCCTCCTACAGGGCAGAGCGCGAGGAGGAGATGGTCGACGCCTTCCTCGACGCCGCTGGAGACGTCCGCGACGAGGACAACCTCAGGCCCGGTCTGCCGGAGGTCGCCTCCGTCGCCGGGCTGGCGGTCAGGACCAGGATCGGCGGCCTCGGCGCCCCGCCCCGCGCCAGGGCGACGGGCGACGCCGTCCGACTGTTCGCGCTGCTCGGGCTCGGTTACCTCGCCGCGCTGGCGTGGGACAATGTGGCCGCGGAGCTCGTCCTCTTCGGCCTGGTCCGCGCGGCGCCCGACGAGTACCTCGTCACCGGCGAGCAGTGGGCATGGGCTCTCCTGTGGATCGCGCAGGGCCTGGTGTGGGCGGCGGCGTTCGCCATGCTCGCGCTCGCCAGGGTGCGGCCCGCCAAGGTGCTCGCGGTGACGGGCCTTGCCGCCTCGGTGCTCATGTACGCCGTCCTCGGCGTGATGACGCCCGAGACCCTCGGCTGGGGCCTCCTCGCGTTCCTGTTCGCCACCGCCCTGCCCGTCGTGGCCCTGCTGTCCGCCTACCACGCGGACGCGCCGCCGGTGCGGCCCTCCGCCCCGCTGACCGCGGCTCCCCTGGGGGTGGCCGTGCTCTACGAGGCGTTCGCCCTGACCATCGGGCCGCGCGTGGCGGACTCACCCTTCGAGGGTGTGGGATGGCTGGCCCCCTGGCTGGACCCGCAGGGCGTGGCCACCGCCGCGCTCCTGGTGGCGGGGACGGTGTGCCTGACCAGGCGCGCCAACCCCTCCCTCCTGCTGGCCCTGGCCATCGCCGCGGTGCCGATGATCGCGCTGAGGGCTCCCTTCCACTACCTCGGCGCCCAAGGAGACGGAGTCCAGGCGATGGCCCTCACCATGCTCGCCCAGGCCGCCGCGCTCGCCGTCCTGGCCGTGGCGCTCACCGTCGCGGCCATGCACGCCCTCCCGCGCGTCGAGGGCGTCCCCGGGGTCGGTCAGGGACGTTCCGCCTAGTCAGAGCGGGGACGCGCGGCCTACTGTGCGAGGTATGGCGTCACAGAGCCGCGCGTCCCACCTGCTCGATGTCCTGCTGACCGAGTTCGGCCCCTCGATCGAGCGCGACCCGCTCTCCTTCCAGCGCAAGTTCAGGAAGATGGCGGGCTCGGCCTTCGCCTTCTACCGGGGCAGCGCCGCCGTCTTCTACGCCGACCTGACCGGCGACCACGCCGACGACTCCTTCCTCGACGGGCCGACCAGCAGGGTGTGGATCCACGGCGACCTGCACGCGGAGAACTTCGGCACCTACATGAACGCCTCGGGCGTCCTGGTCTTCAACGTCAACGACTTCGACGAGGCCTACGTCGGCCCCTACACCTGGGACCTCAAGCGCTTCGCCGCCAGCGTGGCGCTGATCGGCTACGGCAAGGCGCTCTCGGACGAGGCGATCACCCGCCTCGTGACCGACTTCGGCGACGCCTACCTGACCGAGCTGACGGGTATCGCGAAGGGCGGCGACGACGCGATCGGCTCGCTGACGCTGGCCACCACCTCGGGCGTGCTGCACAGGGTGCTGCAGACGGCCAGGCTCAACACCCGCGTGGCCATGCTCGACGTCGAGACCGTGATCGACGACTACGACCGGCGGTTCGCGTTCATGGACGGACGCGAGCCGGTCTCGGCCAGGACGCGCGCCGCGGTGCTCGACGCCTTCGAGGACTACCTCGGCACGCTGCCGGGGGAAGCCGATCCCATGGGGCACCTCATCAAGGACGTGGCGCTGCGCAAGGGAGTGGGCATCGGCTCGGCGGGGCTGCCCTCCTACAACCTGCTCCTGGAGGGACGCTCGCAGGCGCTGGAGAACGACGTCATCCTCTACATGAAGCAGGCCCAGGTGCCCGCCGTGGCCAGGCACATCGACGACGCCAGGGTGGCGGCCTACTTCAGGCACCAGGGCCACAGGACGGCCGAGTCGCAGCGGGCCCTGCAGGCCTACGCCGATCCGTGGCTCGGCTACACGACGCTCGAAGGGGTGGGGCAGCTGGTGGCGGAGGTCTCGCCGTACTCCGCCGACCTGGACTGGGAGGACGTCAACGAGCCAGGCGAGCTGCGCTCGATCATGCTGGACCTCGGAAGGGCGGTGGCCCGCATGCACTCGGTGGCCGACGACGAGTCCAGCCACGACCTGGTCGACTTCTCGACCGAGGAGGCGATCGTGGCGGTCGTCGACGGCGACAGGCGGGGCTTCGTCGGGATGCTGGTGGACTTCGCCCACCAGTACGGCGCGCAGGCCCGCCAGGATCACCAGACCTTCGTCGACCTGTTCAGGAACGGCCGCATCCCCGGGCTCTGACGAACGCCCAACTCTGGCAACCGACCGGTCGGTATGGCATGCTCCCAGAACATGACTCTGTTCTCCGTGGAAGGCAAGACGGTCGTCGTCACCGGCGGCTCCAGGGGCATCGGGCGAATGATCGCGGCCGGGTTCGTCGCCGCGGGCGCCACGGTCTACATCTCCGCACGCAAGACGGCCGAGGTCGACAAGGCCGCAGCCGAGCTCGGCTGCACCGCCGTGCCCGCCGACCTGTCGACGCCCGAGGGCGTCGGCGCGCTGGCCGAGGCGGTCGAGGGGCCCGTGCACGTGCTGGTCAACAACGCGGGCGCGACCTGGGGCGCGCCGCTGGAGGAGTATCCCGAGCACGCCTTCGACAAGCTGTGGGGCATCAACGTGAAGGGCGTGTTCCACCTGACGCAGCGCCTGCTCCCCCGCCTGCGCGCCGCGGCCACCCCTGACGATCCCGCCAGAGTGATCAACATCGGCTCCGTGGACGGGATCAGGGTGCCCGCGCTGGAGAGCTACGCCTACTCGGCGACCAAAGCCGGGGTGCACATGCTGACCAGGCACCTGGCCAGGCAGCTCGCGCCCGAGCACATCACGGTCAACGCGATCGCGCCAGGGCCGTTCGAGTCGAAGATGATGGCCTTCGCGCTGGACGACCCCGCCACCCGCGAGCTGGTCGCGGGGGGCGTGCCGCTCGGCAGGATCGGCCGCCCCGACGACATGGCCGGGGCGGCGATCTTCCTGTCCTCGCGGGCGGGCGCCTACCTGACGGGCACGGTGATCCCCGTCGACGGCGGGATCACCGCCTGAACGGCTCTCACAGGCTGGCGAACCAGTCGAGGGGGAAGGGCGGCTGGGCGAGCGGGGCGACCGCCAGGCGCATCAGGGTGAGCGGGTTGTCGTCACCGGCGATGCGGTTGGCGTCCAGCTCGCCGCAGAAGGTGCAGCGATGGATGAGCTGCCATTCGCCGCCCTGCCGTACGTGGATGGCGATCGGGGCCATCCCCGCGGAGCAGTCAGCGGCGCGGTCGCCCGGCGTGCGGTCGACATGGCGCGACCACAGGCAGGTCGGGCAGTGGTTGCGGTGGCGGGTGCCTGGAGCGTCCATGGAGACGTCGAGGCGGCAGTTGACACAGCGGAACGAGCTCTGACGAGGCAACGGAGTAACACCTTCGGGCGATGACGGACGGGACCGCGTGTGCCGTCACCACGCCAGGCGGACTCAGCCCCGCCGGATGCTCCGGCGGGGGCGCGATTCCGCTCGAGGGCGCGTGACGGCGACCTCGTGGCGCGCGGTCATCAACATCCCCCCTTTGAAGGCTCGCCCGCAGTCAACCAACCGGAGCCCGTCTACCGCAACGGGTTTTCTCAGAGGAGCTCGCCCAGTGCCCTGGTCAGGTTGCCCACCGCGGCTTCGCTGTGGCTCAGGAACAGGTAGGGCTCGGTCAGCTCCAGCTCGATCAGCACGGGCCTGCCGTCGGCGAGCCTGACCAGGTCCACCCTGGCGTAGAGCAGGTCGCCCGGCACCTCGGCGAGCACCTTCTCGGCCAGTTCGAGCTGGTCGGGAGCGGGTGTGCGCAGTTCGGCGCGGGCGAGGTCGGCCTGGGTCTGCCCGGGAGCGAGCATGGGGTTGCGCCGTACGGCGTGGCTGAGGACGCGGTTGAAGTAGAGCAGCGAGGTCTCGCCCTCGGCCTCCACCATGTCGAGGTATGGCTGGATCATCGGCGTGCGACCCTCGGCCTCGAGCTGCGCGGCATGCGCCTTCGCGGCGGCCCTGTCGGTGGTCCTGATCGTGCCCTTGGCGCTGGCAGAGATCGCGGGCTTGACGACGTACTCGTCCCACTGAGGAAAGTCGCCCGAGGACCAGTGGGTCGGCACGATCGGCACGCCCATGTCACGCAGGTAGGTCTTGTCGGTGTTGGCCTCGATCACCGCCGCCGGGTTGAGCAGCTTCGTCACGCTACCGGCGCGGTGGGCCCAGGCGACGAACTCCGCCCGCCTCTCGACGTAGTCCCACACCGAGCGGACCACGGCCGCGTCGAACGCGCTCCAGTCGGCCTCGGGGTCGTCCCACCTGACCGCCCTGCCCTCGATGCCCGCCTCCCGCCAGGAGGCGAGGACGAGCTCCCGCTCGTCGTCGTTGCCATCAGGGTCATCAAAGGTTACGTATGCACAGATAGTCACTCAACGGATGGTACGGGGCCGGACAAACGGCGCGAGCCGGGCCTGTGACGACCCGGCTCGCACGCTCATCGGGATCGGTCAGTCGTCAATCGCGACCCTGACGCCGACCCAGCTCCCGTTGGTGCCGGTGACGGCGTTGCCGTTGATGTTGTTGACGTTGGTCGAACGGCTCGTGCCCACGTTGCCGGCGAACACGTTGCCGAAGTTGTTGCCGGACTGCGACGCCTCGCTGTTGCGGCTCGCGTTGCGCGTGTCGGTGTCGGCACTCGCGGGAGCGCTCATGAGGGTGGCGCCGGCGGCGGCGACGACGATTCCGGTGACGCAGAGCTTCTTGAGCATCTCGACTTCCTTCCAGATCACGGGTTTTGGAACGTTCCCGCACGGCAGAGCCGGCGGGCGGGGAAGGTATGGGGAAGGCGTGGCGGCTTAGTAGAAGATGTAGGTCACCGAGATGCTGCTGTCGGAAGCAGTCGTCGCGATGCCGTTGATGTTGTTGACGTTGGTGGAACCGCTGGCGCCGCGGTTGACGGCGGCCACGTTCCCGAAGTTGTTGCCGGACTGCGAGGAGCCGATGTTACGGCTCCAGTTGCTGGTCCAGTCGTCGGCGTGTGCCGGGGTCGCCACCAGGGTGACGCCCGTGGCCGCTGCCAGTACGGCACCGGTCGCGCACAGCTTCTTGATCACTTCAGCTCCTTCGCCAGTGTGGCGTCGCGGGCAGAAGCGCGCATGGGGCCCCTGGCGCGCGACTGCCCTTTTGACTCCGCTTGACCCGGTGGGGTCAAAGCCAAAGCGAGCATATAACCGAGGGTAGAGAAAGGGTAGCACTGAGTAATCAGAAGATTATTCTGCGCCGAGCCCTCCTGACGCTCCGTACACCGGCTCGGGGTCAGGAGCCTCCGCCATGAGTCTCGACACCGCTTCGCCCACCTCGGCGGCGTCCCAGCGGGCGCCGCGGTCGACGCCGGGACCGTGGGCCCAGCCCGTGGCGAGGGAGATCCTGCCGCCCTCCACCTCGAAGACCCTTCCCGTCACGTGCCCGGACTCCGTCGAGCCGAGCCAGGCGACCAGCGGGGCCACGTTGGCGGGGTCCATGGGGTCGAAGCCGGTCTCGGGTCTGCCCATCTCGCCCGCGAACACCTCCTCGGTCATCCGGGTCCTGGCGGCGGGGGCGATCGCGTTGACCGTCACGCCGTAGCGCGCCAGCTCCGCGGCGGCGACCTGGGTGAGCGTGGCGATGCCGCCCTTGGCCGCCGAGTAGTTGCCCTGGCCGACGCTGCCGAGCAGGCCCGCGCCCGAGGAGGTGTTGACCACTCTCGCCTCGACCCGCTCCCCTGCCTTGGAGCGCTCGCGCCAGTGGGCGGCGGCGTGGCGTAACGGCAGGAAGTGGCCCTTCAGGTGGACCCTGATGACCTCGTCCCACTCGTGCTCGGTCATCGAGACGAGCATCCTGTCGCGCAGGAAGCCGGCGTTGTTGACCAGGACGTCGAGCCTGCCGTAGGCGCTGACGGCCATCTTCACCAGCCTCGCGGCGCCGTCCCAGTCGGCCACGTCGTCGCAGTTGGCCACCGCGTACCCGCCGAGCGCCTGGATCTCCTCGACCACGGCGAGCGCGGGCGCGCCCGAGCGCCCTCCGCCGTCGCGGCCGGTGCCGAGGTCGTTGACGACCACCTTGGCGCCCTGCCTGGCGAACTCCAGCGCGTGCTCTCTTCCGATGCCACGGCCCGCGCCCGTCACGATCACGACCCGGCCTTCGCAGATCCTTGTCACACGGCCTCCTGCGCCTTGGTTATCGGGAGATTCCATCAGATGCGACCCACTTCCAGGCAGGGGTCTCGCCGCCTCCGTGCACGAGGATCTGCGCGCCCGTCACGTAGCCGGAGCCCGCCAGCCACAGGCAGACCTCACCCACGTCGGACGGCCCGGCCATCCGCCCTGCGGGAATGGTCGCGCTCATCAGCTCCGACCTGCCCCCGTAGTGCTCGGCCGCGTTCTCCGTCTCGGCCAGGCCGACGACGACCGTGTTCACCCTGACGTCGGGGGCCCACTCGGCGGCCAGGCAGGCCGCCAGGTGGTGCAGGCCCGCCTTGGCCGCGCCGTACGCGGAGGTGCCGGGAGAGGGGCGGGTGCCGCTGGTGCTGCCGATCATGATCACCGCACCCTGGGCGGCGGCCAGGAGCGGGTGGGCGCGCTGGGCGACCAGCAGCGGGGCGATGAGGTTGAGCTCGATGACGCGGGCGTGCAGGCGGGGCGAGGTCCCCGCGACCATCGCGTACGGCGCGCCGCCCGCGTTGTTGACCACCACGTCGAGGCGGTCCAGGCCCGCGAAGAGCCGTTCGAGGTCCTCGGGATCGCGCACGTCCGCCCGCACGAACCCGGCCACGCCGGTGCGGCCGTCCGATGCGGGAGCCGGGGCCCGCGGATGAAGGGGGGCGGTGACGGGCGCGTCGGGCGGGGTACGGGCGCAGACGATCACGGTGGCCCCCGCGGACAGGAACGCGCGGGCGATCCCCCTGCCGAGCCCCTTGGTCCCACCCGTCACCAGGACGACCTTGCCGGTGTAGTCGAAGGCGATCACGGATGCTACGGTACCAAGCAAGCGTTAGGTACCGACAGGAGCGCCATGGCCATCACGACGCACTCCGGGCCGATCGCCGAGGTGGTCGTCGACGTCCCCCCCGGTCAACGCCCTGCGCGTGCGCGACTGGAACGACCTGGCCCGTGCCGTACAGACGGCGGGGCAGGACCCCGCGACCAGAGTCGTGGTGCTGCGGGCGGAGGGACGCGGGTTCAACGCGGGCGTCGACATCAAGGAGATGCAGGCGACACAGGGCCACACCGCGCTGGTCGAGGCGAACAGGGGCTGTTACAGGGCCTTCGCCGCCGTCTACGACTGCGAGGTGCCCGTGGTGGCCGCGGTGCACGGCTTCTGCCTGGGCGGCGGGGTCGGCCTGGCGGGCAACGCCGACATCGTGCTCGCCAGCGAGGACGCCTACTTCGGGCTGCCCGAGGTGGACAGGGGCGCGCTGGGCGCGGCGACGCACCTGGCCAGGCTGGTGCCGCAGCACCTCATGCGCGCCATGGTCTACACGTGCAGGAACGTCACCGCCCATGAACTGCACGCCTTCGGCTCGGTGCTCGAGGTGACCCCGCGCGACAAACTCCGCGAGGCGGCGCTGGCCGTCGCGCGGGTCATCGCGGAGAAGGACCCCTACGTGATCCGCCGCGCCAAGGAGTCGCTCAACGGCATCGACCCCGTGGACGTCAAGCGCAGCTACCGCTTCGAGCAGGGCCTCACCTTCGAGCTCAACCTCGTGGGCGCGGGCGACGAGCACAGGGAGAGGTTCCTGGGGTGAGCAAGGTCATGACGGCCGCAGAGGTGGCGGCGCGGATAGAGAGCGGGATGACCGTCGGCGTCGGCGGCTGGGGCTCGCGCCGCAAGCCGATGGCCCTGGTCAGAGCGCTGCTCGACACCTCCGTGACCGACCTGACGATCATCTCGTACGGCGGCGCCGACGTCGGCATGCTGTGCGCGGCCGGCAGGGTCCGCAGGGTCGTCGCCCCCTTCGTCACCCTCGACACCATCCCGCTGGAGCCCCACTTCAGAGCCGCACGGCAGCAGGGCTCGATCGAGTTCGTGGAGTACGACGAGGGCATGTTCATGTTCGGCCTGCTCGCCGCGGCGCACCGGCTGCCGTTCCTGCCGACGAGGGCAGGGCTCGGCTCCGACGTCATGCGGGTCAACCAGGGGCTGAGAACGGTGCGCTCGCCGTACACGGAGGAGGATCTGGTGGCGGTGCCGGCGCTGACCATGGACGTGGCGCTGGTGCACCTCAACAGGGCGGACCGGCGGGGCAACGCGCAGTACCTCGGACCCGACCCCTACTTCGACGACCTGTACGCCAAGGCCGCCACGAGCTGTTACGTCTCCTGCGAGCGGCTCGTGGACAGCGCGGACCTGCTGAAGGAGGGCCCCGTCCAGTCGCTGCTCATCAGCAGGGCGTTCGTCACGGGGGTGGTCGAGGCGCCAGGAGGGGCCGGGTTCACCTCGTGCGAGCCCGACTACGGCAGGGACGAGGCCGAGCAGCGGCGCTACGCGACGACCCCATGGCTGGAGTACCACGATGAGCAGGGCTGATGTGTGCGTCGTCGCCTGCGCGGAGGCGTTCAGGGGCGACGGGGAGATCCTCGCGGCGGGGATCGGCGGGCCGATCACGACGCTGGGGGCGCGGCTGGCCAGGATGACGTTCGAGCCCGACCTGCTGACCACCGACGGGGTCTGCCACCTGACGGGCGACGATCCCCAGGTGACGGAGGGCTGGCTGCCCTTCCGCGACCATCTGTGGCTGGTGCTGACCGGCAGGCGGCACGTGTTCATGGGCGCCTCGCAGATCGACAGGGCCGGCAACACCAACATCTCCTGCATCGGCGCGTGGGAGCGCCCGAAGGCGCAGCTCCTCGGCGTGCGGGGGGCGCCGGGCAACACGGTGTGCTGTCCCACGAGCTACTGGATCCCCCGCCACTCCCCTCGCGTCTTCGTCGAGAGGGTGGACATGGTCTCGGGCGTGGGAGGGCCGCTGCTGCGCAGGGTGGTGACGAACCTGGCGGTGCTCGACCTGCGCACGCCCGACGGCTCGATGCGGCTGGTCTCGGTCCATCCGGGGGTGAGCGTCGAGGAGGTGGTCGACGCGACGGGCTTCGAGCTGGTGATCCCGCCAGACGTGCCCACCACCCGCGGCCCCACCGAGGAGGAGCTGCGCGTCCTGGAGACGCTCGACCCCGGCAACCTGCGCGAGGCGATGTGAGGACCGCGCTCACCGACCTCGTCGGCTGCCGCCATCCGATCGTCCAGACCGGCATGGGCTACGTCGCGGGCGCCCGCCTGGCCGCGGCCACCTCCCGCGCGGGAGGGCTCGGCGTCGTCGCCGCCGCGACCATGTCGCTCGAGCAGATGACGACGGCCATCCGCGAGGTGAAGCAGCGCACCGACCAGCCCTTCGGCGTCAACCTGCGCTCCGACGCCGCCGACGCGGCCGAGCGGGTCGAGGTGCTGATCCGCGAGGGCGTCCGCGTGGCCTCCTTCGCCCTGGCCCCGCGCAGGGAGCTCATCGCGCGGCTGAAGGAGGCGGGCGTGGTCACCATTCCCTCCGTCGGCGCTCGCCGCCACGCGGAGAAGGTCGCCGCATGGGGCGTGGACGCGGTGATCGTGCAGGGCGGCGAGGGCGGCGGGCACACGGGGCCGATCCCCACCACGCTGCTGCTGCCCCAGGTCGTCGACTCCGTCGACATCCCCGTCATCGCGGCGGGCGGCTTCTTCGACGGCCGCGGCCTGGTGGCGGCCATGGCGTACGGCGCGGCGGGCATCGCCATGGGCACCCGCTTCCTGCTCACCCAGGACTCCCCCGTCCCCGACGCGGTCAAGCGGCTCTACCTCGACTCCACCGACACCCTGGTGACCCGCAAGGTGGACGGCGTGCCGCACCGGGTGCTCGCCACGCCTTTCGTCGCCTCGCTCGAACGCACCAGGCTGCTGCGCGCGGTGGTCAACGGGGCCCGCTTCAAGCGGCTGTCCGGGCTGACCTGGGCCCAGCTGATCGGCGAGGGCCGCAGGATGCGGCGGGGCAGGGAGCTGACCTGGGCCCAGGTGCTGCAGGCCGCCAACACCCCGGTGCTGCTCAGGGCCGCCATGGTCGAGGGCCGCACCGATCTCGGCGTCATGGCCTCGGGTCAGGTGGTCGGCGTGCTCGACGACCTGCCCTCGTGCGAGGAGCTGATCACCAGGATCATGGCCGAGGCGGAGGCGACGCTGGGGCGCATCACACGACCGTGAGGCCGCGCGCCCCGAGGATGGCGTTGGCCTGCGCCTGGTTGATGACCGCGCCTGCGAGGGCGCGCACCTTCGCGTCGTCGGGCTCGCCGAGGTCGGCGCCGCGCAGGTCGGCCTTGGCGAACACCGCCCTCAGCAGCTTGGTGCCGGTCAGGCGGCAGTCGCTGAAGACCGCCTCGGTGAAGTCGCAACCCGACAGGTCGGCGTCGTCGAACCTGATCCCTTCGAGCAGCTGACCGCGCAGCGTGCAGCCGCCGAGATTGGCCATGATCAGGTTGGAGCGGGAGAGGCGGAAGCCCGTGCCCCTCGATCCGGTGAGCGAGGCACCGATCATCCGGCAGCCGGTGAACGAGGCGTCGGTCATCAGCGCGCCGCCGAAGTGCGCCGAGGACAGGTCGACGTCGGTGAAGGAGGCGTCGAGCAGGTCGGCGTCGGTGAACCTGGTGCGCAGCCCGCCGCCGCCCGTGAACACGGCGCCGTCGAGGTCGGCCTTGCGGAAGTCGGTCTGCTCCAGCACGCACGACTCGAACCTGGCCCCCGCGAGCGACGCTCCCCACAAGTCGGTCTCGGTGAGGTCGCACTCGCGGAAGACGTGCGGCTCGTCGCCCTTCAGCCGCTCGGTCAGTGATGTGCCGGAGAGGTCCTCGCCGTCGAAGTTCACGACGTCAGAGCGTACCCGTGATCACCTCGGCGGCGGCCTGCCCGCAGACGCGGGCCGAGCCGTACGTGGCGATGTGCACCGCGCCGAGGTCGGAGCGCGCGGGCAGGCCCATCTCCACCACCACGGCGTCGCCGCGGGCGCTGAGCAGGTGGCCGATCGCCTCGGCCTGCCACGGGTAGCGGTGCGCGTCACGCGCGACGATCACCAGCGGGCGGTCGGCCGAGGAGCGCAGCAGATCCTCCAGTACGGCGGCGCGTGACTCCTCGGCGGTGAGGCGGGCGACGGTCGTGCCCGGCAGCAGCTTGCCCAGCGGCTCGCCGACGCCCCACGGGGTGCCCTTGTCGATGGCCAGGTTCATCTCGGGGGCGAACTCCACGACCTGGGCTGCGACGGTGATCGGCAGGACGGCCGCGGAGGACCTGCGGGTGACCTTGACGGCCCGCCTGGCGGCGATGAGCCCGATCTCACCCTCGACGCGCCCGTCGCCTTCGCGGGCGGCCTGGGCGTGGGCGGCGCGGGCCGCGGCCGACCACGCGCCGAGCCCTGCCACCCGGCCGGCGGCCTCGGCCAGGCGCTCCTCGGGCAGTCTGCCCTCCATCACCGCCAGCGCGATCGCGTCGCGCACCTCGGCGGCCGTCGCCTCGTCCGACCGCTCGCCGCCCACGCAGATCGCGTCGGCCCCTGCCGTGACGGCCGTCGCCGAGGCGCCGCCGACGCCGTACGCGCCCGAGACGGCGGCCATCTCGATCCCGTCGGTGATGACCACGCCCTCGAAGCCCAGCTCGTCACGGAGCAGCGCGGTCAGCACGTGCGGGCTGAGCGTGGCGGGGGTCGAGGGGTCGTAGCGGGGCACGAGGAGGTGTCCCGTCATGATCGACCTGACGCCCTCCTCGATGGCTGCGCGGAAGGGGCGCAGATGCTCCTCGATCTCGCCCGCCACCACCGGCACCCCGTGGTGGGAGTCGACGGAGGTGTCGCCGTGGCCGGGGAAGTGCTTGGCGCACGCCGCCACGCCCGTCGCCTGCATGCCTCTGACGAAGGCCCTGGTGTGCCTGGCCACCAGCTCGGGGTCGGCGCCGAACGCGCGCAGCCCGATGACGGGGTTTCCCGGATTGGAGTTCACGTCGGCCGAGGGGGCGAAGTCGATGCTGATCCCCGCGGCCGCGAGGTCCCTGCCGAGGTCGCGGGCGAGCTCCTCGGTGAGCGCGACGTCGTCCACCACGCCCAGCGCGTAGTTGCCAGGGCGGCTGCTGCCCTTGGCGACCTCCAGCCTGGTCACCTCGCCCGATTCCTCGTCCACGCCCACCAGCGCCGACGGGTTCTCCGCGCGCAGCGATGCCGTCAACTCGGCCACCTGGGCGGGCCCTGTGATGTTGCGGGAGAAAAGCACCACCCCCGCCAGGCCTTCTGACAGTCGGCGGCGGAGCCAGTCGGGGGGCGCCGTCCCGACGAAACCCGGAAGGATGACGGAGTCGGCAAGGCGAAGCAAGTCGCGGCCAGGCTTGGGCATGACCGAAATCTAATAGGAAAGTTTCCTATTTTCTAGAGGCATTTTCAGACGTCAACGCGTCTGATTCCACGTCCCTCCGTGACGAACTCGGCGAGTGTGCGGACGGGCGCGCCCTTCCTGTCGACGTGGTCCACCCCTCGGAAGGCGACCCGGAAGTCGGTGGCGCTCGCCGTACCCGACAGGTAGCCGCGGTGGGCGTCGAAGTAGCGCAGGTGCGGGTTGGCCGCCAGGACCCCCGGGCCGTCGGTGACCGGCGGGTTGCTGGTGATCGCCGAGCCGACGAACTCCGCGCCGACCGTCACGCCCGCGCCGGTGACGATGTCGCCCGCCCACGCGTTGTGCACGTCGCCGCTGAGCACCACCAGGTTCTGCGGGACGGCGGCGAGCAGGCGGGCGCGCTGCTCGGGCTGGCCGTCCCACGACTCCTTGCGCAGGTTGGGCGCGGGGCCGGGCACGAACCTCCTGGTGAAGAAGAGCGACTGGACCAGGACCCGCCACCTGACGGGCGTGGCGGCCAGCCTGGCCAGCAGCCACGCCTCCTGCTCGGCGCCGAGCATGGTGGCAGGGCCGCGGAACTGCCGCACGTCCAGGGCCATGAAGTCGGCGATCACGCCGTAGGTGCGCCTGCGGTACATCTGCAGGCCGCCGTCGCGTGGGCGCACCCGCAGCGGCATGTGCTCGTAGTAGGCCTGGTAGGCCGCGGCCCTGCGCCTGAGGAAGCGGTCGGAGCCGTCGCCCCTGCCGTGGTAGTTGTCCATGACCTCGTGGTCGTCCCAGACCGGCACCCAGGGAGCGGCGGCGTGGGCGGCCCGCAGGTCGGGGTCGCTCCTGTAGCTGGCGTAGCGGGCGCGGTAGCCGGCCAGCGTGGTGGTCTCGTCGGCGGGATCGACGCGGCGCACGCCGTGGGCGGGCCTGGCGTACTCGTAGATGTAGTCGCCGAGATGGAAGACCACGTCGGGACGCTCGTCGGCCAGGTGCCTGTAGGCGGTGTACCAGCCGTGCTCGAAGCGCTGGCAGTTGGCGGCGGCGAACCTGACCGGCTGCGTGGATGTCGGGCCGGGGGCCGTTCTGGTACGGCCGGCGGGGCTGAGCTCGCCGCCGGACCTGAACCTGTAGAAGTAGTCGGTCGCGGCGCGCAGCCCCTCGACCTTCACGTGGACGCTGTGCGCCCATGCGGGCTGCGCCCTCGCGACGCCCTGCCTGATGACCTTGGCGAAGCGGTCGTCCTCCGCCACCTGCCACTGCACGTCGGCGGCGCGGGACAGACCGGTCAGCCTGGTCCAGAGGATCACGCCATCCGGTAGGGGCTCGCCTGACGCGACCCCCAGAGTGAACGGATTCGGCATCCTCCGATGCTAGTCAGGCGACGACGTCGGCCCTGCTCTTCTGCCAGAGACGGTCGACGGCGAGCGCGCCGCCGCCCGTGAACGCCAGCGCGAGGCAGGCCGCCGCGAGGGCCATCGGGAACTCGATGCCGCCCTTGTCGGCCATGAAGCCGTTGCCGAGGTGGACGAAGACGATGGCGCCGACCATGTTCAGGGCGAGCAGGACCCCGAAGACGGGCAGTGCCGCGCCGACGATGAGCGCGATGCCGCCCACCACCTCGAGCACGGCGACGGCGGGCGCGGCCAGACCCGGCAGCGGGATGCCGACCTGCTCGAAGAAGGCCGTCGTCCCCGAGATCCCCATGGACGTGAACTTCATCCAGCCGTGGACGAGGAAGGTCACTCCCACAGCCACTCTGGCGAGCAGCAGCGTGATGGATCGAGCCATTGGTGCCTCACAGTGTTGTTCGAGTTTGAACAACTACCATAAGCGGTCGTTCAACTTCGAACAAGTCATACACTGACAAGGTGAGCGAGTCGCGATGGCTGGACGCCGAGGAGATGTCGGCGTGGCAGGCGTTCCTCACCGCCTCCCACCTGCTGGACAGACGCATCGAGGAGCAGCTGAAGAGCGCGGCGGGGCTGACGCACCCGCAGTTCGAGATCCTGGCCATCCTGTCGGCCTCACCCGAGCGCCGGCTGCGGATGACCGAGCTGGCGCGCAGGGTGGTGGTCTCCAAGAGCGGGCTCACCTACCAGGTCACCCAGCTGGAGAAGCGGGGCCTGGTCGAGCGCACCACCTGCCCCGGCGACGACAGGGGCGTGCTCGCGGTGCTCACCGCCGAAGGCATGCGCCACCTCGAGAAGACGGCCCCGGGGCACGTCGAGGTGGTCCGCAGATTCCTGATCGACCTCCTCTCCAGGCACGAGCTGACGACCATGGCCTCGGCCATGCGCAAGGCCCAAGAAGCCATGCGCCCGTCCGCCTAGATCGATCCTCCCCGCCGACGGACGGCAGAGGACGGTGGCGATTCGATGGAAGAGCGCTCGTGAGTGGAGGCCTGGACGCTTCTTTCGGATCTCGTTGGGGCGTGGGATGCTCGCCGCCATGGTGGAGCACGACAGCCAGGCCCGGCCTTCGACCGCGAAGCGGGAGCTGATCGACCGGCCACCGGGATGGACGTTCCTCACGCTGGTCACCGCCGCGGGAGTGTTCACGTTCTGGTGGGCCAGTGCGCCGTTCTTGCCTGTCGAGACTGTCCTCTTCATAGGGCTCGTCTGGACGGCGCTCATGACGATCTGGTGGATCTGGTGGATCGCGGCGATGGCGATGGCGAGTACCACGTTCAGCCGCGCGCGGGCGCGGGGGCGCTGGCTGGCGCCCCCGCTCATCCTGGCGGCCGCCGTCGGCGTGCTCGCGACGGACGCGCCCTTCCACGTGCGGTTCGCGTTGTCGGAGGCGAGCCTGGAGGCCTACGCGCAGAAGCTCGCGCAAGGCGCGGAACCGGATCCCGACTGCGAACGCGTGGGCCTGTACCGGGCGTGCAAGGACTGGCTGGGAGATCCCCCGCCCGGTGGAGCCATGTTCCTTGTCACCGACTTCGGTGTGGAGAGCGCCGTCGGCTTCGCGTGGTCGCCGACCGGCCAGGAGCCTGCTCTAGCGGTGGACTTCGAGCACCTCGGAGGGCGCTGGTGGGCCACCCGGCAGTGGGACAAGTGGTGACAGGCGCTCAGCAGGAGGGTCAGGTGCGGATCACCGTCACCGCTCCTGCGGGTACCACCGCCTTCTCGACCACGGCGTCCTCGTCGGTGTGGTTGATGGCGAACAGGTAGGAGCGGCCGTCGGGGTGGGTGCGGCGGACGACCTCGACCCCCGGAGGGGCCTGCGCCGCAGGGGTGACGCCCGCCTCCTCGCAGACCCTGGCCATGATCGGGAACAGGTCGGCGGGCAGGGTGGTGAGGTAGTGGGCGGTGCCGCCGCCCCACTCGTTACGGGTCCAGGCGGGCCGGCCGTCGCGGTAGGTGTCCAGGGCCTTGGCGGTGGTCAGGCGGGCCTGCTCGCTCCAGATCCTGCCCACGCCTCCCCCGGCCAGCGCGATCGGCTCGGTCAGGGGGAAGAACTCCTCGACGCTCACCCCGAGCAGGTCGCGGAAGGCGCCGGGGTAGCCGCCGAGCCTGACGCGGTCGTGGGGGTCGACGATCCCCGAGTACGGCCCGACCAGCGCCACGCCGCCCGCCGCGACGAAGCTCTCCAGGTTGGCCGCGCCCTCGTCGGAGACCAGGTAGAGCGAGGGCGCCACGACCAGCCGGTAGCCGGACAGATCGTGCTCGGGCCTGGCCAGGTCGCAGGTGATCCCCGCACGCCAGAGCGCGGCGTGCCACTCCTTGATCACCTCGACGGGCTTCAGGCGGTCCGTCGGCTGGGCGGGGTGGTCCTGGGCCCAGACGCTGTCGTGGTCGAGCAGGATGGCGACGTCGGCGGCGACCGTACTGCCCGAGACGTCGCGCAGCGACTCGAGCTCCGCGCCGAGGGCGACGACCTCGCGCCAGGTCTTGGTGTCGGTGCCGGCGTGGGGCAGCATCGCCGAGTGCCACTTCTCCGCGCCGGCCCTCGACTGCCGCCACTGGAAGAACATGATCGCGTCGGCGCCCCTCGCCAGGTGGGCGAGGGAGTTGCGGCGCAGCTCGCCAGGGTCCTTGGCCAGGTTGAGGCCCTGCCAGTTGACCGCGCTCGTCGAGTGCTCCATCAGCAGCCACGGCCTGCCGCCGTTGAGCGAGCGGGCGTAGTCGGCGGCGAAGGCGAGGTCCTCGTGGGGGTGCTCGCCGATGAGGTAGTGGTCGGTGGCGACGACGTCCACGGCCTCGGCGAAGCTCCAGCAGTCCATGTCCCAGTGCGCGCCCGTCATCAGGTTCGTGGTGGCCGGTTTGGGACCGAGCAGGGCGCGCTCGGCCCGGTAGAGGCTGACGAGGGCGTCGGAGGAGAAGCGCTTGAAGTCGAGCTCGTGCGCGGGGTTGGTGAGGGTGGGCGTGGCTCTCGGGGGCAGGATCTGCGCCCAGTCGGAGTAGCGCTGGGACCAGAACGCGGTGCCCCACGCGTCGTTGAGCGTCTCCAGCGATTGATAGCGTTCACACAACCAGGCGCGGAAGGCCTCCGCCGAGGCGTCGCAGTAGCAGCGGGCGTTGTGGCAGCCGTACTCGTTGTGCACGTGCCACATGACCACGGCCTCGTGGTCGCGGTAGCGGTCGGCGACCTTCTCCGCGATGCGCAGCGCCCTGTCCCTGTAGATCGGCGAGCTCGGGCAGAAGCCCTGCCTGCTGCCGTGGTGGAGCCTTCGCCCGTCCCTGTCCACGGGCAGCGCCTCGGGATAGGTGTGGCCGAACCACGGAGGAGGGGCGGCGGTGGGGGTGGCGAGACAGGCCTCGATGCCGTGCTCGCCCAGCAGGTCGAGCACTCTGTCGAACCAGGCGAAGTCGTACCTGCCCTCCTCGGGCTCCAGATGCGACCAGGAGAAGATGCCGACGCTCACGCGGGTGACCCCCGCCTCGCGCATGAGGACGACATCCTCGGACCAGGTCTCCTCCGGCCACTGCTCGGGGTTCCAGTCGCCGCCGTAGACGATCACGTGAGCTCCTCTGCGTCGAAGTGTGACGTCAGCGGATTAAAACGTTCTTCTCGGCCTGGCACAAGTCAGAGGCGCTCGATGATGGTCACGTTGGCCTGGCCGCCGCCCTCGCACATGGTCTGGAGACCGTAGCGCCCGCCCACACGCTCCAGTTCGTGGATCAGCTTCACCGCCAGCACCGCGCCCGTCGCGCCGAGAGGGTGACCGAGGGCGATGGCGCCCCCGTTGGGGTTGACCACCGCGGGGTCGGCGCCCGTCGCCTTGAGCCAGGCCAGCACGACCGAGGCGAACGCCTCGTTGATCTCGACGGCGTCGAGGTCGGAGATGGACATGCCGGCCCTGGCCAGGGCGTGCGCGGTCGCGGGGATGGGGGCGTCGAGCATCACGACGGGGCTGGCGCCCCTCACCGACAGGTGGTGGACGCGGGCGCGGGGCGTCAGACCGTGCTCGCGTACGGCCCGCTCCGACGCGACGAGCAGCGCCGCGGCCCCGTCGGAGATCTGCGAGGACAGCGCGGCGGTCAGCGAGCCGCCGGGCAGGAGGGTGCGCAGCGAGGCCATCTTCTCCCTCGA
Source organism: Nonomuraea roseola (assembly GCF_039535395.1). Lineage (NCBI taxonomy): Bacteria > Bacillati > Actinomycetota > Actinomycetes > Streptosporangiales > Streptosporangiaceae > Nonomuraea > Nonomuraea roseola. The sequence goes on along the minus strand of NZ_BAAAXC010000015.1, from coordinate 4,775,173 downwards.
GGTGTCCCTGCGCGGCCCCTCGTCGACGGCGACGCCCTCATAGGGCGCGATCTCCCGCTCGAAGCGCCCGGTGTCGACGGCGCGCAGCGCCCGCTCGTGCGAGGACAGGGCGAACGCCTCCATCTCCTCGCGGGACAGGCCCCAGTCGGCGGCGATCCGCTCGGCGCCGGCGAACTGGGAGATCTCCTGCGTGCCGTACCGCGCGGCCCAGCCCTTGGAGCCCGAGAACGGCGTGTCGAACCCAGGGAAGACCATGGCGGAGGACATCGGCACCATGCTCATGTTCTGCACCCCGCCGGCCACGACCAGGTCGGCCGTGCCGGACAGCACCGCCTGGGCGGCGAAGTGCAGCGCCTGCTGGGAGGAGCCGCACTGCCTGTCGACGGTCACGCCCGGCACCTCCTCCGGCAGTCCCGCGGCCAGCCAGCAGGTGCGGGCGACGTCTCCCGCCTGCGGCCCCACCGTGTCGACGCAGCCGAAGATCACGTCGTCGACGGCGGCGGGGTCGACGCCGGAGACGACCTGGTTGATGACATGGGCGCCCAGGTCGGCGGGGTGCGCCCCCGCCAGCCCGCCGTTCCTGCGCCCCACTGGGGTCCTGACGGCGGCGACGATGTAGGCCTCGCTCATGCCACCTAGACTAGCAAGCGCTTGGTTCAGAGAGGAACCGCACGTGAGCTGCGGGTGTTGGGTGAACAAGCGATTGCGCAAGGGCTCATAATGGAGAGGTGACCACGCGAAAGAACGCCACTGCCGCACCCCCGAAGACCAAGCGCGCCACCGCGTCGGGATCGGCCTCCGAGCGCCGTGACCACCTCGTGAAGCTCGCCGCGGAGATCTTCGCACGCAAGGGCTTCCAGGCGACGACCGTTCGCGAGATCGCCAACGAGGCGGGCATCCTCTCCGGAAGTCTCTACCACCATTTCGACTCAAAAGAGACAATTGTCGACGAGGTGCTCTCCACCTTCCTCGACGACCTCATCGCCCGCTACCGCGCGGCGCTCGAGAGCGGCGGCGAACCACGCGCGGTCCTGTCGGAGATGGTGCGCATCGGGTTCGGCACGCTCGAGCCCCACCGCGCCGCGATCACGGTCATGCAGAACGACTGGAACTACCTGCGCCAGTTCCCCCGCTTCAACTACCTCGTCAAGGCCGAGGACGACGTGGAGCAGATGTGGGTACGGCAGATCAAGGCGGGCCAGGCGGCGGGGCAGTTCCGCGCCGACGTCGACCCGAAGCTCACCTACCGCATGATCCGCGACACCATCTGGGTGGCCGTGCGCTGGTTCCGCCCAGGCGGCAGGCTCAACACCACCGGCCTGGCCGAGCACTACATCACGGTGCTCTTCGACGGCCTGGCCACCGGCGAGCGGTCCACGCAGCCGCAGGCATGAGCCTCCGCAAGGCGGTGCGGCTCGCGCTGCAGGAGGCCGCCGAGCCCGACAAGGCCGCGGCCATGCAGGCGTACATGAAGTCTGACCTGCCCTTCCTCGGCGTGCAGGCGGGGCCGCGGCGGACGGCCCTGAAGAGGGTCTTCGCCGGGCAGCGCCTCGAGGCCGCTCCCGAGTGGCGGCGCGCGGTGCTGGAGCTGTGGCGCGAGGCCGAATACCGCGAGGAGCGCTACGCCGCGATCGAGCTGTCGGGCTTTCGCTACTACCGTCCGTGGCAGTCCCTCTACACGGTCCCGATGTACGAGGAGATGATCGTCACAGGCGCCTGGTGGGACCTGGTCGACGAACTGGCCACGCACAGGATCGGCGGGCTGCTCGCCGCCTATCCCGACGCGATGCGCCCACTGCTGCTGGAGTGGGCCCACTCCGATGACCTGTGGAAGCGCCGCACCGCGATCCTGAGCCAGAACAGGTTCAAGGCGCGCACCGACACCGCGCTGCTCTACGCCTGCATCGAGCCGAGTCTGTCCGACATCGACTTCTTCGCCCGCAAGGCGATCGGGTGGGCGCTGCGCGAGTACGCCAAGACCAACCCGCGCGAGGTCGTCCGCTACGTCGACGCGAAGGGCATCACCGGCCTGAGCCGCCGCGAGGCGCTGAAGAACATCACCGCGTCCATAGCGCCTGCTGCACCGCCTGCACCAGCGCCATGAGCTCGGGCCTGACGCTCTCGCCAGCCCACGCCAGCGTGTAGGTGAGGCGCAGGTCGGCCACTTCCAGCGGCACGAACCTGACGTCGTCGCGGCGCACGGTCCTGGCCACCAACTGCGGGATCGGCAGCAGCCCCGCGCCGGCGGCGACCAGGTCGAGCGCGGCGGCGAAGTCGTCCTCGGCCACCTGCCTGTGCCTGCCCGGCAGTCCCGCCCACCGTCCGCCGGGAATCAGCAGGTCACGACCGCCTAGGTCGGCGGCGGTGACCCCTGAGCGCCACGGATGGTCCACGGGTACGGCCAGCCGGTCCACCGTGACGTGGAACCTCGCCCCCGTGCCGAACCTGGGTGGCGCGGGGACGGCCACGATCGCGGCCGACACCTCGCCCGTGTCGAGCGCCCGCGCCGCCGCGCCCCGCCCCGCCGTCGCGAGCTCGACGGCGATGCCTCTCGCCGCGAGCCGTCTCGCCACCCTGGCGACGAGCGGTCCTGCCAGCGGTGGATAAGCCAGGTGAATGACAGGCCGGGCCAGTCGCGCCGCCTCACGGCTGAAGGCGGTGACGCCGTCGAGCACCTGGTGAGCATGGTCGAGCAGCGCCTTGCCCTCGGGTGTCAGCCGCACCTGCCTGGCCGTCCTGTCGAACAGGCGCAGACCCACGGCGTTCTCCAGCCGGGTGACGGCCTGGCTCACGGCGGGCTGCGACAGGCCCAGGTCGGCGGCCGCCCGCGAGAAGCTGAGCAGCGCGGCGACCTTCGCGAAGCATTGGATCTCCCGAAGCATAAGCAGCACGAATAGATGATGCACCCGGACGGAGATCGCGTGTTGGGTGGGCGGCATGAGAACGACCGTGCTGGGCTATCCGAGGATCGGCCCGAACCGTGAACTGAAGCGGGCCCTCGAGTCCTACTGGGACGGGCGGATCACCCGTGACGAGCTCGACCAGGTGGGAGCAGGCCTGCGCGAGGAGACCTGGCGGCGGCTGGCCGAGCTGGGGCTCGACGCGCTGCCCTCCAACACCTTCTCCCTCTACGACCAGGTGCTCGACACGGCGGTGATGCTGGGAGCGGTGCCCGAGCGCTACCGCGAGGCCGAGGATCCGTACTTCGCGATGGCGCGCGGCACCCAGGGCCTGGCGCCGCTGCGGATGACCAAGTGGTTCGACACCAACTACCACTACCTCGTGCCGGAGATCTCCCCTTCGACAGTGTTCAGGCTGGACGCCTCCAAGCCCGTCGGCGAGGTACGGCAGGCCAGGGCGCTGGGGTTCGACACCAGGCCCGTCATGCTCGGACCTGTGACGTTCGTGCTGCTGGCGGGGGCGCTGGAGCGACTCGACGAGGTGCTCGGGTGCTACGAGGAGCTGCTGTCGGCGCTGGCCGCCGAGGGCGTGTCATGGGTGCAGCTCGACGAGCCCGCGCTGGTCTGCGACAGGACGAAGGAGGAGCTGGAGGCGGTGCGGGCGGCCTACGAGCGGCTGTGCGCGCGGCCGTCCAGGCCCTCGCTGCTGGTGGCGGCCTACTTCGGCGACCTGGGCGAGGCGCTGCCCGTGCTGGCGGGCACGCCGGTCGAGGGGATCGGCGTCGACCTCGTGCGCGGGAGCCTGCCGATCGAGCTTCCCGGCAGGACGGTGTTCGCGGGGGTGGTGTCGGGGCGTGACGTCTGGCGCACTCGCGAGGCGGAGGCGCTGGCGGCGCTGCGGGCCGTACGGGCCGGCGAGGTCGTGGTGAGCACCTCGTGCTCGCTGCAGCACGTGCCCTACAGCCTCGCGGTGGAGGAGCGCCTGGAGCCGGCCCTTCGCGAGCGCCTCGCCTTCGCCGAGGAGAAGGTGGCCGAGGTGGTCGCCCTGGCGCGGCTGTTCGCCGAGGGAGCGACGCCCGCCCCCACGAGTGCGGCGGCTCCGGCGGGCGCCGAGCGGGCCGAGCCGAGCGCGCGCAGCCCCTACGAGGTCAGGGCGAAGGTGCAGGCCGAGCATCTCGGGCTGCCGAAGCTGCCGATCACCACGATCGGCTCCTTCCCTCAGACCGCGCAGCTGAGGGCGGCCCGCGCCGACCGCTCGCTGCCTCGGGCGAGCTACGAGGCGCTGGTCGAGGGGGAGATCGAGCGCGCGATCAGGGTTCAGGAGCGGCTCGGCCTCGATGTCCTGGTGCACGGCGAGCCCGAGCGCAACGACATGGTGCAGTACTTCGCCGAGCACCTCGACGGCTTCGCGGTGACCGAGCACGGCTGGGTCCAGTCGTACGGCTCGCGCTGCACCCGCCCTCCCCTGCTGCACGGCGACGTCGGCAGGCCCGCGCCGATCACGGTCAGATGGGCGCGGTACGCGCAGTCGCTGACCGCGAAGCCCGTGAAGGGCATGCTGACAGGGCCCGTCACGATCGTCGCGTGGTCGTTCGTCCGCGACGACCTGCCGCTGCGCGAGGTGACCTTCCAGGTCGCCGACGCCATCGCGCGGGAGGTGCGCGACCTGGAGTCGGAGGGCATCTCCGTCATCCAGGTGGACGAGCCCGCGCTGCGCGAGCTGCTGCCGCTGCGCGCCTCCGCCCAGCCGTCCTACCTGCAGTGGGCCGTCGCCGCCTACCGCAGGGCCACCTCGGTGGCCGCCGACCGCACCCAGATCCACACCCACCTGTGCTACTCAGACGCCGAGCAGATCATCTCCGCGATCGACGCGCTCGACGCCGACGTGACCACGATCGAGTCGGCCAGGTCGGGCGCGCCCGCGCCGGAGGGCTTCCCGCGCGGGCTCGGCCCAGGGGTCTACGACATCCACTCCCCTCGGGTGCCCTCGGAGGAGGAGGTGGAGTCGCTGCTGAAGGCCGCGCTCGACGTGCTGCCCGCCGAGCGGCTGTGGGTCAACCCCGACTGCGGCCTGAAGACGCGCACCTACGAGCAGGTGGAGGCGTCGCTCGCCAACGTCGTCAGGGCGACCCTGCGGGTACGGGAAGCGCTCCTATGACGTCGAGCCTGGAGACGGCCCTGGTGAGCGCCACGTAGAGCCGGTTGAGCCCGCGCGGCTCGGCGGCGACGACCGCCGCGGGCTCGACCACCACCACGTGGTCGTACTCCAGGCCCTTGACCAGGCTGGCCGGCATCACGCTCACCCGCTCGTCGTCGATGCCGTGCGCGGCCAGCCTGGCCGCCAGCGCGGGCAGCGCGGCGTCGGCGGCGATCACGCCGATCGAGCCCTCGTGCTCGAGCGCCTCCCTGACGGCGAGCTCCACCTCGTCGCTCCCGCGCAGCTTCAGCCGTCCGTCGGACCTGAACGAGCGGGTGGGCGGCACGTTCACGCCGAGCTGGTCCAGCAGCCTGTTGGCCAGCTCGACCACCACGGCGGGGACCCTGAAGCCGGTGGTCAGCGCGATCACTCTGGCGTCCGGCTTGCCCAGGTTCTTCATCTGCTCGGCCCAGTCGCGGGCCGCCCACGGAGTGGTGCCCTGGGCGAGGTCGCCGAGGACGGTCAGCGAGCCGTACTCGCTCCTGCGGGCGATGGCGCGGCACTGCATCGGTGACAGGTCCTGCGCCTCGTCGACGATCACGTGACCGTAGCCCTTGGGATGGTCGAGCAACCCGGCCAGCTCGTCGAGCAGCACCGCGTCGGCCGCCGTCCAGACGTGCCGGCGGCGGGTGATCGCCGCCTGCTCCCGCGCGCTGAGGAGGCCCTCGGCATGCGGCGCCGGGTCCGACAGCAGCCCTGCCAGCACCTCCTCCGGCTTCACGTTCGGCCACACCGCCTCGACCGCGGGGGTCACCGCCCTGGTCATCCTGCGCAGCCAGGGCGCGTCGGCGGCGCGGCCCCTCAGCTCGGCCTGCCGCCGCACCAGCGCGACCGTCTGCGAGAGCACCCTCTCCCTGCCGATTTTGTACGGCAGCGCCGCCCGCCGCGCCTGGTCCACGATGCGCCTGAGCTCGTCCTCGGCCACGCGCCACACGAACGCACCGTCGCGCACCGCCACCGGCTCGACCGGCTTGGTGATGCGCCCGTACAGCGCCCGCCTGAGCACCGCGGCCATCCTCTCGTCGTGCTTGACGAGCGCGGCCTCGACGCTGTCCTCGCCCTTCACAGGGGTGCGCTGAAGCAGTTCGTCGACGGTCGTCTGCTCGACGTCGACCTCGCCGAGCGCGGGCAGCACGGCGCCGATGTAGCCGAGGAAGGCGCGGTTGGGCCCGAGGATCAGCACGCCGTGCCGTTCGAGCCGCTGCCTGTGGGCGTAGAGCAGGTAGGCCGCCCTGTGCAGCCCGACGGCCGTCTTCCCCGTGCCGGGCGCGCCCTGCATGCAGATCGACTCCTCCAGCTCGGCGCGGACCAGCTCGTCCTGCTCGGGCTGGATGGTGGCGACGATGTCGCGCATCGGGCCGACCCTGGGCCGCTCGAGCTCGGCGGCCAGGATCCGGCTGGCGACCCGCTCGCCGTCGTCGAGGCGTTCGTCCTCGAAGCCGGTGAGGGTCAGGCCCGACCAGCCGTACCTGCGGCGCATGGCCACTCCTCGCCGCTCTCCCGCGTGGGCGCGGTAGAACGCCGTGGAGACGGGAGCCCGCCAGTCGATCACGACGGGCGGGTGTCCCGTCTCTCCTGAGATGTGGCGGCGGCCGAGGTAGTGGCGGTGGCCGTCCTCCAGGTCGAGGCGGCCGAAGAACGGCGGCCCTTCGGGGGCCTCGCCGAGCTCCTTGGCCAGGCTCTTGAGGTGGCGGCCCAGCCGCTCGGCGCTGTAGCGGTCGCCCGCGACGCTCTCGCCGACGATGACGTTGTGGCGGGCTCCGTCGAGCATGCGCTGGAGCCCCTTCCTGCACTCGTCGACGTAGGCGCGCTCTGTCTCGAGTTCGGTCATGCAGATAGTGTAACCGAGTCACGTTTTTAACTGAGTCACATCATGAAGCCTCCCCTGTGAAGGGAGAGGAGGACGAAGACCTGAGCGTGGGTGAACCGGAAGAACATGTCTTCAGGCTCCCGCCGATACGGACACCGCGTCCAACACCGGAAATATCAGGATTAACGCGTATCTGTTGTTAATGTGTGCGCGTGGACATCAACCCCCGGCTCCTGCGGGTGTTCGTGGCGGTCGCCGAGGAGCTCCACTTCGGGCGCGCCGCCGCCCGGCTCTACGTGGCCCAGCAGGCGCTCAGCCGAGACATCCGCAGGCTGGAGGAGCAGCTCGGCGCGACGCTCTTCGCGCGCTCCACCAGGCAGGTGCAGCTGACCCCCGCAGGGGCGAACCTCCTGCCCTCGGCGCGGCGGCTGCTCACCGTCCATGACGAGCTGGTTGCGCAGATCCGCGGCGCGGCGGGACCGCTCCTCGTCGACTTCAACAGCGCGGGCTCCGCGCTGCCCCGGCACCTGATCAGGGCCAGAGAGCTGGCGCCCGAGGCGGAGATCGTCGCGCGCTACCACGGCGGGCTGGCCGCGGGGGCGGCGGCGATCCTGGCGGGCGCGGCCGACGTGTCGTTCGGCCGCTTCGCAGGCCTGGACCCTGATGTGCGAACCCGGCTGGCGCAGACACCGGTGCGGCTCCAGCCGCTGACCGTGATCCTGCCGCCCGAGCACCCGCTGGCCGAGCTGCCCGAGGTGCCGCTCAGCGTGATGGCCGGCTTCCCCCTCGACATCATGGCAGGCAACCCGGCCACCACCGAGTGGACGGACCTGGGCCGGCGGCTGGCGGAGGAGTTCGGACTCACGCTGGCCGCCCCGCACGCCTGCCCGATCGGGCTCGACGAACTGCTCGTCTACCTGCGGCGGCACGGTGAGCCTGTGCTGTCGAGCGCCGGCTGGGCCGACCTCGAGGGCGCGGTGGTCCGCCCGCTGGTCGATCCCGTGCCGCTGTCGCTGGTCAGCCTGGTCCACCGTCAGGGGCTGCGGCACCCTGGCCTCACCGCGCTGTTCCAGGCGATCGCCGAGGAGGACGGCTGGACGGACCGGCCGCCGGGCTCCTGGCTGCCCCCGCTGGACGAGTCGCTGCTCGGCTGAGACTTGTTTGGCTTTCGTCCTGAAACATCTCGCTTGAGCCGCACATCTCCCAGGTGACGCGTTCCCCAGGAAAGGAAGTCACCGCGTGGGACCACCCGAACCGCGGCAGCTCTTCGAGGAGATCTACCTGGCTCACTATCCGGCTGTGTCCGGATACATCGCCCGCCGCACCGACTCTCCCGACGACACCGCCGACGTCATCTCCGAGACGTTCACGACCGCGTGGCGACGGCTCGCCGACATCCCGTCGGGAGAGGAGGCCAAGCTGTGGCTGTACGGCGTGGCCAGACGCATCCTCGCCAACCACTACCGCGCCGAGTCACGAAGGAGCGCGCTGGCCGTGCGACTGCGGGCGGACCTCACCCGCTGGGCGCATTCCGTGGCCGAGCGCGAGCCGGACGCGGCGCGTGAAGCCTTCGCCCGGCTGTCGGACGACGACAGGGAGTTGCTGTCGCTGGTCGGCTGGGAGGGCCTCAACACCGCTGAGATCGCCAAGGTCCTCGGCTGCTCGGGCGGCGCCGCGCGCCTCCGCCTGCACAGGGCCCGCAAGCGACTGGCCGCCGAGCTGGCGGCCGCCGACCTCGACCTCGACCGGTACGGCTCGCGTGCCGTGGCGCTCGCCAAGGAGTGCTCATGACCCACGACCTCGACCGCGTCGTCGCCGCCATCGCCCCCGACCCCGGCCCCGGACTGGTTCCCGGCGCCCACGACCTGATGAGAGAGATCATGGACACCTCCCCCGCACCGGCCGTCCAGCCCACCGTCGAGTCGGCCAGGCGGCGCAGGCGGATGGGCTGGCGGATCGCCGTGCCGGCCGTGGCCGTCCTCGCCGCCTCGGTGACCGTGCTCGGCTGGACCTCCGCCCTGCCCGTCTTCGGCCCCGAGCCGGTGGCCGCCGCCCTGGAGATCACGCAGGAGGACGGCTACTACGTCATCCAGGTGAAGGACCTGCGCGCCGACCCGGCCAAGTACCAGGCACAGCTGAAAGGGCTCGGGCTGGACGTCTCGCTCAGGCTGGTTCCCGCCACCCCAGGCCTGGTCGGCAACCTCTTCGCCACCACGCCCACGAACGAGGTGGTCGAGGAGTTCAAGACCATCGACCGCCCGGGACCCTGCGACAAGGTGGGAACCTGCCCGATCGGGCTGAAGATCCCCGTCGGCTACAAGGGCACGGCGCTGGTGGATCTGAACCGCGATGCCGAGCCGGGCGAGAAGTACGACGCCTTCACCGGGTTCGACGCCAAGGGCGAGCCCATGCACTGCGTGCCGTACGTCAACAAGAAGGTGGGCGAGGTGCGCACGATCCTGGCCGAACGCGGGCTGTCCATCGAGGGGTATGCGACAGGGAAGGGCCCCGACGACGTCAAGGAGCTCACCACGGTGCCCGACTCGTGGTACGTCACCAGCGGCTTCTTGGTCATGCCCGGCAAGGCCAAGCTGATCGCAGGGGCCGAGCCGAAGGCCGACCACCTCGTGAAGACGGAATGGAGGAAGCGGGGCTGCTCCTGACCCTGCCCCAGGGGTGAAGCCGGAGGAGAGGGGCCCATGGGGGCGGGCCCCTCTCCTCCGGGCGGAGAAGTTCGCCCCCCGACGACGGTGACCGGGCGGGATGCCGGGGTAGCTGCTCGGTCATGAGCGAGACACCTGATGACAGGTACACGGGGGAAGAGGCGGCCGAGCGCGTGGACAAGGCCCTGAACGACGACGCGGCGCCCGACGAGATGGACCAGCGCGACGCGCAGGTCGTGGCGGACGCCGAGGCGGCGCCGGTGCACCCTGATCGCGGCCGCTACTCCGAGGAGGGCGGCGCCGAGGACGGGGACCCCGAGGAGGCCGAGCACCGGCAGACGCTGTGGGACGAGTCCACCGCGCAGTCCGGCGTGGACGGGGGGATCGAACCGCCGGACTGAGCACGGTGCCCCACACCCGCCGCCCGCCACCTCGGCGGACGGCGGGTGCCGCTATTTGAGCGCGCCCGCCGTCAGCCCGCTCTGGATCTGACGCTGGAAGACGGTGTAGACGACGAGCATGGGCAGGATCGCGAGGGTCAGCGCGGCGAACAGCGCCGACCAGTCCTGGTCGTAGCCCGCCGCTGTGGAGATGTCGGCGATGCCCTGTGTCAGCACCCACTTGTCGCGCTCCTGCAACAGCACCAGCGGGAGCTGGTACTGGTTCCACTGCCCCAGCACGTTGAAGATCGTGATGCTGACGAGACCGGGGCGGGCCATCGGCAGCATGATCTGGAAGAAGATCCTCGTGTGCGAGGCGCCGTCCACCAGGGCCGCCTCGGCGACCGCGGTGGGCAGGGTGCGGAAGAAGGCGGCGAGGAAGAAGATGGTGAAGGGCATCGAGTAGGCGATGTAGACCAGCACCACCCCCGCGTGGGTGTTCAGCCCGATGAAGGGGATGACCCGCCCCATGTTCTGCACGACGAAGAAGAGCGGGGTCAGGGCGAGGTAGACGGGGAAGGCCAGCCCCGACACGAACAGCAGGTAGAAGGCGCGGTTGCCGCGGAAGGGGTAGCGCGCGAGCACGTACGCGGCCATCGAGCCGAGCAGCATGGTGCCGAGCGTGCTGAAGGACACCACGATGACGCTGTTGAGCATGTACTGGCCGATGTGGGCCTGCTCCCACGCCCTGGCGAAGTTGTCCCACCGCAGCGAGGCGGGCAGCGACCAGGCGTCACCGAAGATCTCCTCCTCGCTCTTGACCGACGCGAGGAAGGTCCAGAGGATCGGCACGATCATGAGGACGGTCCAGACCATCAGCGCCACGTGACTCAGCGCCGACAGCGGCCCCAGCCGAGTACGCCGGTCCTTTCTGACCGACTTCCGGGAAAGGTACATCAGTACTCGATTCGTTCCCGACGCGAGAGGCGCAGGGCCAGGATCGCGAAGCCGATGGTGAAGAAGAACATGATCACGCCGAGCGCCGACGCGTAGCCGAACCTGAAGTACTGGAAGGCGTTGCGGTAGATCTCGGCGGCCATGACCGTGGTGGAGAAGTCGGGGCCACCGTGCTGGTCGGTCATCACCCAGACGATGGCGAAGACGTCGAGGGCGAGGATGCCCAGGTAGACCCATGCCACCTGGACGGTGTCCCACAGCAGCGGCAGCGTGATGCGGAAGAACAGCGAGAAGCGGCCCGCGCCGTCGATCTGGGCGGCCTCGAACATGTCGCCGGGGATCGAGGCGAGCCCCGCGGAGAACAGCACGACGTAGAAGCCGACCGCCTGCCAGACCATGACGCCGAGGACCGACCAGAAGGCGACGGAGGGATCGGACAGGAACCCGACGGGCGACAGCCCGAGCGCCATGAGCGGGCCGTTGAGCATGCCGCTGTCGTCGGGCCTGAAGACCTGCTGGAACAGCACCGCGACCACGGCCACGGCCAGCACCTGGGGAAAGAAGAACACCACCCGGTAGAACTTCGATCCCCACACCCCCGTGACGCCCTTGCCTCCCACGTTGAGGAGGAAGGCGAAGAACAGCGCCAGGACGATGGTGATCAGCGGCAGCAGGACGAGCAGCAGCGCGTTGTGCGACACCGCCTTCCAGAAGATCCCGTCGCTGAAGAGCCGCTGGAAGTTCTCCAGGCCGGTGAACCGCGGCGCGGCGGACACGCCGCGCCAGTCGGTCATCGCGATGTAGAACGCCTGCACGTACGGCGCGATCACGTAGACCAGGTAGAGCGTGACGGGCGCCGCGAGGAACGAGGTGATGAAGAGGCGACGACGCAGCATGTCAGCGCTTGTACTTCTTGATCGCCGAGTCGTTCTTGATCTCGTCGGCCTTCTTCTGGATGCGCTCGAGGTACTTGTCGGGGGTCAGGCCGCCGCTCATCAGCTGGCCCGTGGCGGCGATGGCCTCGTCCTTGAGCTGGGCGTACCAGGTCTGCCAGCGGTAGTAGACGGTGTTGGCGCCCGCCGCGCTCACCGCGTCGGAGGCGCTCTTGGCCCCGGGCGACAGCTGCCTGCCCTCGCCGGCCCCCTTGACGACGGTGACGGTGCGGACGAGCTCGCTGAAGTCGCCCGCCGCCTTCTTCGACAGCATGGCGCGCAGGTACTCCATGCCGGCCTGCGGGTTGGCGCCCTTGGAGGGCACGATGAAGTTCTCGCCCGGCGCGGTGTGCAGCGTGCCGTACGGCAGCTTGTCCGAGCTGGTCACGTCGGGGACGACGAACATCTGGTAGGCGAAGTCGGCGGGGGTGGTGTCCTTCTGCTCGTTCTCCAGCCAGGAGCCCGAGGGCAGCATGGCGACCTCGTACTTGTTCTGCGCGGTCTGCGTCTGCACGTGGTCGAGGCCCGCGGTGCCCTGCATCAGGTACTTGGCGCCGATCTCGGCCCAGCGGGTGGCCGACTCCTTCATCGCCTCGGTGGTCCAGGCGCCGTCCTCGAGGTTGTCGATGTTGACGAGCACCTCGTTCCCGCCGATCTTGGCCGCCATGGTCAGCAGGACCTCGTAGAGGTACTGGGGGAACTTGCCCGCGTAGGTGAAGGGGGCCATCTTGCCGGACTTCTTGATGGTCTCGCAGAGCGCGGTGAACTCGTCCCACGTCTTCGGCGTCGCCCAGCCGTTCTCGTCGAAGGCCTTCTTGGAGTACCAGATGCCGAAGATGTAGTTCACATAGCCGAGCACGCTGAACTTGCCGTCATAGGTGCCGATCTCGATCACGGCAGGGTCGATGGAGTCGCGCACCTTCACCGCCGGGTCGTCCCAGGTGGGCGCGTCGAGCAGCGGGGTGAGGTCCTGCAGCTGGCCGTCCTGTGCGAGGGCGCCGAAGTCCATGGCGTTGGCGCCGGAGTTGTCGATGACGTCGGGCGGGTTGCCGCCGGCGAAGCGCGGCTGCAGGACCTTGGTGATCTCCTTGGTGGCGTTGTGCTTGATCTGCGCCTTGGGGTACTTCGTGGCGAACAGCGGCTGGTGGATGTCCTTGGCGTACGCCTGGCCGAATCCGCCGTCGAAGATCCAGATCTCCAGCGGCTTGTCCGCCGCGACCCCGAAGGGGTTGGCGGCGCTGGTCGGGGCCGCGGCCGGCGCGGAGGAGGCGGGCGCCTGCGCGGGCGTGGCGCAGGCGGCGAGCGCACCCGCCGCCGGAATGAGGACGGCGCTGCGAAGAAGTTCGCGTCGCGTGATGCGAGGAGTGTGGGGGGTGTTCGGCATGGCTACTCCAGTCGATGACTCTCCACGGCCTTGATGGTCAGTTCGAAGGCCTGATTGGTCCGTTCGTAGGTTTGCTGGGCGATCGCCACGTAGACGGCGTCCAGCACGAACAGCTGCGAGTGGACGGCGGCGAGCCCGCCGAGCCTGAACGTGGTCTCCCTGCTGGCCGTGGTGAGCACCAGGTCGGCCAGCTCGGCCAGCGGCGAGCGGGCGAAGGAGGTGACGGCGACGCAGACCGCGCCGTGGGTGCGGGCCTCGGTCAGCGCCTCCATCACCTCGCGGGTGCGTCCGCGGTGGGAGATGCCGATCGCGACGTCGCCCCTGCCGAGCAGCGCCGCGTCGGCCAGGGAGACGTGCGCGTCGCCCGAGCTCCAGCAGGGCACGCCGATGCGGCGCAGCCGTCCCTCGAACATCGTGGCCACGGCGCCGCTGGTGGAGACGCCGACGAGCAGCACCCTGCTGGCGGCCACGATCGCGTCGGCGACCTGGCCGACGGCGGCCAGGTCGAGCTGGGCGGCGGTGTCCTGGATCAGCCGGCTGTCGGCGGCGGCCATGACCTCGATCGCGGCGTCCAGCGGGTCGTCGGGGCCGATGTCCTGGCCGACTCCCGCGCCCCAACCGGCCTGCGCCGCCCTGCCGGTCTCCGTGGCCAGCGCGACGCGCAGCTCGGCGTAGCCGGAGAAGCCGAACGCCCTGCAGAACCTCGTCACGGTGGCGGGCGAGCTGCCGGCCCGCTCGGCGAGCGCGATGATCGTGGAGCGCGCGGCCTCGGCGGGATCGCCGAGAATCACCTCACCGACCCTGCGCAGGGCCTCGGGAAGTCCGGGCAGCTCTGTCTCGACGCGGCCGAGGGCACCAGATGGCACGAATATTCCTTCCGAATATCGGACCTTGCGGCGAAAATTATTCTTGCAATCGGGTCACGTCAAGACCCACGATGTGACACGTGCATAACGGCGATCAGACCAGGCGGGGTTTTGGGCCTCTCTCTGCGCACCACGTCGCTTCCGCCCCTTTCCGTGGCCGCGAGCCGGGCTCTCCTTGGCGTACGGCCGAGCGGTACGGTGGCCTCCAGCACGGTCGGCGCGAACGAAGTGGATGGGTGAGCCGTGGAACGCGGTGACATGGTGGTCGGCGTCGACGCGGGCGCGACGTCCACGCGGGTGGCCGTGCACGCCCTCGACGGCGGCAGGCTGGGCTACGGCACGGCGGGCGGCGGCAACCCCAGCGCCCACGGGGCTCAGGCGGCGTCCGCGGCGATCGGGGCGGCGCTGACCCGGGCCCTCGAAGGGCTCGACCCCTCGCGCGTGTCCCGCTCGGTCGCGGGCGTGGCGGGCAACAGCCTCACCTTCGGAGCCGTCCTCGACAAGCTGTGGGCCGATCACGGCCTGCCCCTCGGCCCCCGGCTGATGAACGACGTGCCGATCGCCTACGCGGCGGGCTCGGCCGAGCCCTCCGGCACACTGCTGCTGTCGGGCACAGGAGCGGTCGCCGCCCGCTTCACCGCCCACAACCTCGACGAGCTGTCCGACGGGCTCGGCTGGCTGCTGGGCGACGCGGGCTCCGGCTTCTGGATCGGCAGGGCGGGCGCCAAGGCCGTGGTCCACGCACTCGACCGCGGCGAGACGGGCGGGCTGCTGTCCGACCTGGTCGTCGCCCACTTCCTCGGCGACGACCGAGGCCCCACCCCGCGCCGGGAGGCCGAGCGCATCGTCAGGCTCGCCATGGCCGACAGGACCACCCTCGGCCCGCTGGCCGGCATGGTCAGCAGGGCCGCCGCCGAGGGCGACCCGATGGCCTTGGAGATCGCCGAGCGGGCCGCGTCCCACCTGGCCGCCACGGTGGCCAGGGTCTACGACGGCGGCCCGATCGTGCTGGCGGGCTCGGTGCTCACCAACGAAGGGCCGGTACGGCAGGCCGTACAGAGGCTGCTGGAGCAGCGGTGGGAGGCGAAGGTCGCCGTCGCGCGCGACGGCGCGGGAGCGGCCGCCTGGCTGGCGGCGCTCGACCTGCTGCCCGAGGCGGCGGCGACGCGGCTGCATCCCGTCTTCACCGGCTGATCAGCCCTTGACCGCGCCCGCGACCATGCCGGCGCCCACCCTGCGCTGCAGGAACAGGAAGACGACCAGCACCGGCAGCGCGAACAGCGTGGCGGCGGCCATCGTGGCACCCCAGTCGGTGCCGTAGACGTCGCGGAAGGTCGACAGCCAGACCGGCAGCGTCCGCTTGTCCTGGTCCTTGATGATGAGCACGTTGACGAAGGAGAACTCGTTCCACGCGGTGATGAAGCCGAACAGCGAGGTCGCCATGAGGCCTGGCGCGAGCAGCGGGAAGATGACCCGGCGGAACGCGGTGAACCTCGTCGCCCCGTCCACCAGCGCCGCCTCCTCCACCTCGATCGGCACCGCGTCGAGGAAGCCGCGCAACGTCACGATCGTGAACGGCAGCGTGACCATGAAGTAGACGCCCGACAGCATGGCCAGCGAGTCGAGCAGGTCGCTGTCGCGCGCGATGATGAACATCGGCACCAGCAGCGCCTCCCACGGCGCCATCTGCGCGGCGAAGACCGCCACGACGAACACGCCCCTCCCCCTCCAGCGCAGCCGCGCGACCGCGAAGGCGGCCAGCAGCGACACCACCAGGGCCAGCAGGACGGCGGCGCCCGTCACCATCAGGCTGTTGCGCCAGTAGGACCAGAAGCCCTCGGCGCTCATCGCGGTGGCGAAGTGGTCGAGCGTCGGGTTCACGGGCAGCAGTGACGGCGTGTCGGACTGGATGTCCCTGGTCGGCTTGAACGCGGTGACGACCATCCAGTAGACGGGGAAGATCGTCAGCGCGAGCGTGACCAGCGCCGCGCCGTTGAGCGCAGCCTTGCGCATCACGACTCCTGCCTGAGCATCCGCCGCAGGTTGGCGACCAGCGCGACGGCGAGGATGACGACGGTGACGACGGCCACGGCCGAGCCCAGGTCGTACCTGTGCAGTACTCGGGCGATCTTGAAGGCGTAGACGGGCAGCGTGGTGGTCGCGCCGTCGGGGCCGCCCTGGCTGAGCACCCAGATCTGCGGGAAGCACTTGAAGACCCAGATCACCTCCAGCGAGGTGATCAGCGCGAACATCGGGCGCAGGATCGGGAAGACGACCTTGGTGAAGATCTGCCTGCTGGTGCCGCCGTCGATCCTGGCCGACTCGAACAGCTCGCCCGGGATCGTCGTCAGGCCCGCGTACAGGGTGAGGGCGGCGAACGGCACCGACTGCCAGACGACCAGGATCACCAGGACGGCGAACATGGCGCCGCCGTCGGCGAACCAGGAGTAGCCGCGGATGTCCAGCAGCCAGTTGACGATGCCGAGCTCCGACTGGAACAGCCACTGGAAGATGGTGGTGGCCGCGATGATCGGCGTCGCCCACGCCAGGGCCAGGGCGCTCATCAGCGCCACCCTCATGCGGCGGCCCAGCCGCAGCAGCATGAGCGCGACGCCGGTCGACAGTCCGACGATGAGCACCACGTTGACGGCCGTCCAGACAGCGGTCCTGAGCAGGACGCTCCAGAACTCCTCGCCTGTGAGCAGTTCGCGGTAGTTGTCGAGGCCGACGAAGGTGGCGCCGCCCCTGATGAGCTCGCCCATCCTGAAGTGCTGGACGGAGATCACGCCTGCCCTGATCAGCGGGTAGAGCAGGAGCAGCACGCCTGCCACGACCGCGGGGGCGATGAGCAGGTAGGGCCACGGGCTGGTGCGGCGGCGGGCCCGTCTGCGCGCCGGCTGGGGCGTTCGGGCGAGCGGCGGCGCGGGCGCTCGGGTGGCGGCGGGCATGCGCTCCCTCCTGGGATCGTCTCTGGCGTACGGCGGGGACCGTCACCCCTGAAGGTGGTCGCGGGGTGACGGTCCTGGTCTCGGAGGGGTCAGGAACCGCTGTTGAGGGTCGTGGTGATGGACTCCGACACCTTGCGGGCCTCGGCCGCCGCGTCCTTGCCCGTCAGCACCGCCGTCATGTACTGCTTGACGACCGACGTCGCCTCCACCGCCGCCCAGTTGGGCGTGTTGGGCGTGGCCTTGCCGTTGGCCGCTCCCGCCGCCATCGCGGCCGTGCCCTCGTCACCGCTGAGCACGCCGGCCAGCGACGCCCTGTTCGGCACGAAGCTCATCGCCTTGGCCAGCTCGGTCTGGAACTTCTCCCCCGCCAGCGCCTTGACCACCTCGTAGGCGGCGTCGTGGTTCTTCGACGCCTCCGGGATGATCAGGTCGGAGCCGCCGGTGAACACCGCGCCCGGCTTGTCAGCGGTCTTGCCAGGGATGGGGAAGAAGCCCATCTTGCCCTTCATACCGGGCTCGACCTCGAGCACGCGGGCGGCGATGCCGGGCACGGCGATGATCTGCCCGACCCTGCCCTGCGCGAACACCTCGTGCTGCGGCGGGTTGGCCTCGTCGGCGTCCTTCGGCCCCTTGCCGAGCGCCTGGAGCCGCTGGTAGAACTCCATGCCCGCCAGCGCCTGCGGGGTGTCGAGGGCGCCCTTCCACCTGTCGCCCTCCTTGACCGCCAGGTCGCCGCCCTCGTCCCAGATGAAGCCCGCCAGGGCGTACCACGTCTGACCCGTGAGGTAGATGCCCTGGTCGCCGCCCTTGTTGAGCGAGGCGGTGACCTCCAGCCACTCGTCCCTGGTCTTCGGAGGGGCCTTGATGCCCGCCTTCGCCCACAGGTCCTTGTTGTAGACGACGACGCGGTTGGCGGCGTACCAGGGCACGCCGTACTGCTTGCCGTCGATCTTGCCGGGCTCGGCGAGGCCGGGGATCCAGTCCTCGCCCCGCAGGTCGGCGATCTTGCCGGTGAGGTCCCTGACGCCGCCGCTGGCGGAGTACTGCGCGACCTGGGTGTTGCCCACCTCGATCACGTCGGGGGCGTCGGTGCTGGCCAGCGCGGCGGTGACGCGCTCGCCGATGCCGTCCCACGCCTGGATCTGGATGTCGAGGTCGACGCCCTTGTGCGCGGCCTCGTAGTCGGTCTCGAACTGCTTGAGCAGCTCCTGCGTGACGCTGCCGTCCATGATCCAGACGGTCAGCTTGGCGGGGGCCGCGCTCGCGGCGGGCCCGGGGTCCGTGGAACCGCACGCGGTCACCGCGAACAGGGCCGCGAGGGCCAGAAGGCGGTACTTCATGGGGGGTCACCTTCGAATGGAGGGTGGGTACGGCCTGGCCGTACGAGTGTCAGGAGACGGTGTCCTGGAAGGCCGTCCCCGCGGCGCGGAGGGCGTTGACCCTGCTCAGCACACCGGCGGGCGAGACGACCTCGTTCTTGGAGTGGTAGACCCAGTCGACCTGCTGCTGGTAGGCGCGCCTGGTGGATCCGCCCTGCAGGTCGATGAACCACTGGTTGAACATGATCCACATCGGGGTCTCGGGGTAGTAGACGCCGCCGTGGTCGGCGAACAGGTGCCCGTCGACGTAGTACTTGACGCGCCCTCCCGACACCTGGACGACCAGGTCGTGCCAGCCGGAGAAGCTGGTCCTCTCCTCGGTGTGGGTGTTGACCGCCTGCCACGGGTCGGCCTGGTAGGTCTCCCAGCTGGTGGCGTAGAGGATGTTGGCGGGCTCGCCCCATCCGCCGTTCGGCAGGTACTCGAAGTCGAGCTCGCCGTAGTCGGGGTCCATGTTCTGGCGCAGCGGCGTGATGGTGAAGAAGGTCTGCACGACGTGCTCGCCGTCGGGCCCCGTCACGGGGGCGTCGCTGAAGCGCACGCGGGCGGCGTAGGTGCCCTCGAAGAACTTGCGGTTGGCGGTCGAGAGCTCGGTCTGGACGGTGCCCGCGCCGGTGCCGTCGGTGGACGACTCCAGCTGCAGCACGCCGCCGGGGAAGGTGACGGCCGCGGGCGACCAGGTGGCTCCCGGCACGCCCGGTCCTCCTGAGCTGGACCTCACGGTCCATCCGCGCTGTGCGAGCCGCGGGTCGCCCGAGCCGGTGTAGGAGAAGTCGTCGAACAGGACTCCCGCCGAGCCCGTGGGCGGGTCGGTGGGGGTGGGAGTGGGTGTCGGCTCGCCGCCGCCGGGCGGCCTGCCCCAGGCCGGCTGCCCGTTGACGTAGACGGCGGCCTTCTCCCAGTCGGCGTAGCCGGTCTGGACGCCGAAGGAGTAGTCGTCCGACTGGTCGAAGCTCTGCCAGTCGGCGCGGTGGAAGCGCAGTTGCAGGTCGCGCGTGCTGGAGCCGGGCGCCAGCGTCCCCGAGGTGAAGCCCACCTCCAGGTAGCCGTCGCCGAACGTGCCCGTCACCGTCGAGCAGCCCACCACCGCCCACGAGCAGGCGAACCTGTAGGTCTCCGTGCCCGTCAGGTAGTAGCGGATCTTCACCTGGGCGAGCGGCACAGCCGACGTCCCGTCGTTCAGCAGCTGGAACCAGGGCTCGGCCTGGGCGATGGTGGGGGTGGTCGAGGAGTTCTTGTACTGCAGGCGCAGCCCCTGCGCGGCGTTGGCGGGGGCGGCCAGCAGGGCGGCGACGACGGCGAAGGGAAGGGCCAAGGCGAGGAGGATCTTCACGGCTTGATCTCCTTGGGGTCAGCCGCCTCTTCTGATGCGGCCTTCGTAGCGGGCCTCGAGTGCGAGGTTGTGCTCGTCGCCCTCGGGGACGTTCGCCGACAGGTACACCGGCGGCGTCTGTCCTGCCTTCACCAGGTCGCGCACCGCTTCGGCGACGACGAGCTGGACCAGCAGGGCCGAGGTGATCGTGGAGACGGCGCCGACGGCGCCGCCCTCGGGCAGCGGCAGGACGGCGTCGCCGCGTGGAGCCCTGTTGTCGAGGACCACGTCGGCGAGTTCGAACAGCTTGCGCCCCGACGGGTGCCTGGACGGCACGCCGGAGCTGTGCGTGAGCGAGGTGATGGCGATCAGGTCGTGGCCGCGCTCCTTGACCAGGGCGGCCAGTTCGACGACGACGCCGTTGACGCCGGAGTTGGAGATGATCACGAACAGGTCCTCGTCCCTGACCGGCGCGAGGTCGAGGATGCGCGCGGCGAGGCCGGGGTCGCGTTCGAGGTCGTAACGTTCGAGCTCGGCGGGGTCGGCTCCGCCGTACAGGACGATGTCCCTGAGCGCGAGCTTGTTGGTGGGGACGAGACCTCCCGCGCGGCCCGCGATCTCCATCGCGGTGGCCTCGGAGTGCCCCGAACCGAACGCCTGGATCACACCTCCCCTGTCGAGCGCCTTGGTGAAGAGGGCGGCGGCCCTGGGGATCTGGGGGTCGTCGGGGATGGCGGCGACGAGGTCGGCGATATGCCTGGCGTAGTCGGCCGGGTTCACGATTCTCCTTCTGAGAGGCGGTGGCCTTCGACGGCCCTGACGGTCAGGTCGAACGCCTCGCGGGTGCGTTCGTAGGTGCGCTGGGCGACCGAGACGTAGACCACGTCGAGGACGAGCAGCTGGGAGTGGATGGCGGCGAAGCCGTGGGCGCGGAAGGTGGTCTCGCGGCTGGCCGTGGCGAGCACCAGCTCCGACACCTCGGCCAGCGGCGAGCTGGGGTGCGAGGTGACCGCGACGGTGATCGCGCCGTGGCTGCCGGCCTCGGCGAGCACCTCGATGACCTCGCGGGTCCTGCCGCTGTGCGAGATGCCGATGGCCACGTCGCCGTGGCCGAGCAGCGCGGCGTCGCTGAGCGCGGAGTGCGCGTCGGACCTGCTCCACGTGGGGATGCGGATGCGCTGCAGGCGATGCTCCATCTCGCTGGAGACCGCCGCGCTGCTCGACACCCCGAACAGCAGCACCCTGCCCGCGTGGGCGATCGCCTCGGCCACTTTCTCGACCATGGCGAGGTCGAGCTGGGCGGCGGTCTGCTGGATGAGCCTGATGTCGTTGCCCGAGACCACGCCGAGCACCCTGTCCAGACCGTCGTCGGGGAGGATCTCCTGGCCGATGTCGGTCTCCCAGCGCTGCCGCGCCGTCCTGCCCGTCTCGGTGGCGATGGCCACGCGCAGCTCGGCGTAGCCGCCGAAGCCGAGCGCGCGGCAGAACCTGGTGATCGTCGCGGTCGAGGTGCCGCTGCGCTCGGCCAGGTCGACGATCGTCGACCGCGCGGCCTCGGCGGGGTTGGCGAGGATCACCTCGGCGACCTTGCGCAGCGCCTCCGGCTGGTCGGCCTGTTCCGCTCTGATACGGCTCAGCAGTTCCACGCGATGAAAATTATGCTCAACGTCTCGACGGGTCAAGGGTTCTGGAGAATAATTTTTGACATGGCCATGGTGTTAGGAGTGGACGCGGGCGGGACGTCGACCCGCGCGGCGGTGCTGTCCCTCGAAGGCGAGGTGGTGGGCAGGGGGCTCGCCGGGTGCGGCAACCCGATGGCGGCGGGTGCGCGGGTGGCTTTCGGCAACCTTCGCACCGCCGTTGAGCAGGCCCTCGGTGCGGCGGACCGCTCCTTGATCAAGAGGGGCGTCGTGGGCCTCGCGGGCTCGGGGCTGCTGCGCGAGCCGTCGGCGATGGCGGCGTTCACGGCGGTGTTCTCCGACCTTCCGGTGGTTCCCAGGGCGGCGGGGGACGTCGTGGTGACGTTCGCCGCAGGTACCCCCGCGGCCGACGGCACCGTTCTGGTGTCGGGGACGGGCGCCATCGCGGCAAAAATTATTGACCGCGCTCAGGGGCGGCTCGCCGACGGGTACGGATGGCTCCTCGGCGATGAGGGGTCGGGGTTCTGGCTCGGGAGGGCCGCGGCGAGGGTGACGGTGCGGGAGCTCAACGCGGGTACGCCAGGCCTGCTCACCCGCCTGGTCACCGAGCACCTTCTCCCCTCCTCGCCCCCCTTCGTGCACCACCCGCCCGGCGACTCCACTGCGCCTGCCCTTTCGCACCTCCCGCCCGGTGACTCCGCCGGTGCTGCTGACCGGGACGCCACGGGGCTGGGGAGGGTCGATCAGGTCGGCGAGCTGGTGGACAGGATCGCGGCCACCGTCCAGTCCAGGCCGCCGCTCGCGCTGGCCGAGCTGGCCCCCCTCGTGAGCAGGGCCGCCGCCGACGGCGACCCCGCCGCGCTGTCGATCGTCGAGGCCGCCGCCACCAGGCTGGCCCGTACCGCCTCCGAGGTGCGCGAGCCTCTCGACCGCTCCCCCCTCGTGCTGGCAGGAAGCGTGCTGACCAGCGGAGGTCCCGTCCAGCAGTCCGTGAGGGAGCTGCTCGGACGGCGGTGGGCGGCGGCCCCGATCACGGTGGCGAAGGACGGAGCGGGAGCGGCGGCGTGGCTGGCCGCACTGGACCTCCTCGGCCCCTCGCGCGCGGCGGCGCTGCACTCCCGCTTCGTCGGCTAGTCCTCCAGTGCCGATCCCCGTGATCTCAAAGGGTCCCTGGAGTACGGGGCAAAGAGCTACGCGGGCGACCGCGCGAAGTCGCTCGGCGGGTGGCCGCCGATTAATTCGACACCGTTAGGCATCGCCTGTCCGAATAGATATTTCAAGCATATTCCCTTATATAGTCCGGGCTTTGTCCGCGTGATATCGTCCTTTCTCGCGAACCACCCCCGCGGGAGCCATTCGTGACGAGACGCCGCCGGCTCGCACAGGCGACACTCATCCTCGGCCTGTTCCTGACCGTCAGCGCCGTCACTGCTCACTTTCTGCTGCGCTCCCCCGACTCGGTCGCGCTCGACGTGCGGTCCGACACCCGGTTGGTGCCGCTGTCGCTGCCAGGGACGGCCGAGGGGCAGTGTGCCGACGGGGTGTGCCGGTCCACGTACACCGTGGAGAAGGCGCCGCGGACGCGATCGGTCAGCGTCGTGCCCCGCGGGGCGCTGCCCGCCGGAGTACGGCTTGCCTACTGGGGCTGCCTCGAAGGGCCAGGCGCAGCCATCTGCACGGTTCCTTCCGACCGCGACGGATCCGTCTGTGTGACCACGACCGGGCCCGCCGACGTGGCCCGCAGGCCGTGCGGCACCGTGCCCGTCCCCGCCTCCACCGTCGGCCGGGCGGGGATCCTGTCGGTGGTACTCAACACCAAGTGGCGGGTCAGGGTGTCCGGAAACTTCACCGAGCCCTGCTCCAACGGCGGCGTCGCGGGACGGAGGTGCGAGATCTCCATCGTGCCCGGCAAGATCTACCACCTGCGCGCCCGGTTCGAGCGGGCCAATGATCCGTACCCCGAGGCGGCGCGCACGTGGGACCTCCACGTGGCGACATACGAGGGGTGCGACAGCGGTGCCGGATACGCCGACGCGATCACCTGCATCGTGTACGGCGCCGGCGGGGCCAAGACCGTATGTCTGTCCACCCTCGACCCCATGGAGCAGGAATTGTCCCGCAAATGCGCCGAAAAAGAGCAGGTTCCATGATTGGGCGAAACAAAAAATATGCTTTCATTGCGGCGTTAATCGGGGCGCTCGGGGGGTGCGGCGGAACCGGCGGCCCGGCCGAAAAGGCCGCCACGACTCCCGCCTCCCCGCCTGCCCAGGGCGTGCCGCTGGTCGTGCTCATGCCGACAGCGTGGAGCGGCGGCATCGGCACGGACCTGCCCGGCCAGACGTTCTGCGCCGATGTCCGCGAGCGCGGCAAGCCGCCGCCTCAGGCCGTGGCCTGCCGGTTCGTCGCTCCTGAGGGCACAGTCGTGCGCCTCACGGCCAAGGCTCGCGACCGTCACCCCGCCCTGGTCCACGAGTTCGACACCCTCAGGCTCGACCTGTGCAGGAACGGGGAGTGGTCGGCCAGCAGCCGTACCGCCACCTGCACGATCACCGTGAAGACCGGCACAGTGCTCTGTCTGAGCTCCAACGACCCCACTGAGGCCATGGTCCGTATCGCCTGCCCGTGGGCCGAGCAGGGCGCCGCCGCGCTGCCGGCCACCGCGCCGCCCGGGTTCACCTTCGGCCCGCATACCGCACTCACCTACGACGCGTTGCTGAGCTGAGCCATGACGGCCGACGAGCAGCGACACCTGATGCGCGAGGGGATGCGCGACCGGCTCGGCCGGTGGGCTCGCTCCTCCGGCAGGGGGCTGCGCCGCTGGTCCCCTCCCACCCTGATCGGGGTGCTGGCGACGGGGGCGCTTGTCCCGCTGCTGCCCACGGCGGGCGTGGCCGTCGGGGGCGTGCTCGGGGCTGCGCTCGGCGTGCTGGCTTCGGTCGGCGCGAACGTGCTCACCGACGTGCTCAAGGGGGCCGTCGAGACCATCAAGCCGGGCCAGCCCCCGGAGGCGCTGGAGGCGGAGGTCCAGCGGCGCATCGAGGAGGCGCTGGAGGCGGACGACGAGGTGGCCGGGTTGCTCCGCGCCGACATCGCCCGCGTCCTGCAGGAGGTCGGCGTCGTCAGCACGCTGGTCAACGAGGCGGTCGAGCTCGGCGACCGCGAGCTGCAGTCCCAGCTCATGACCGGACTGACCGCGCTGGGCGAGGAGTTCGGCGAGTTCCGGTTCCTGGTCGGCGACGTGGCCGCCGCGCTGAACGCGATGCAGGGCAGCATCGACCGGCAGGGAGCCAAGCAGCGCCAGATCATCGACCTGCTGCACCAGCAGTCGGCCAGCACCCGGCTCATGCGCGAGGACCTGGCGGCGCTCAGACGGCGCAGGGGTGGCGGCAGGCAGGCGCCCCCTGAGCGATGGAAGGGCGGGGCGCCGTACCGGGGGCTGATGCCTTTCGGCGAGGGCGACTCGGCGGTCTTCCACGGGCGCACGCAGGCCGTTGCCGAGCTGGTCGGCATTCTGGCCGCCCGGCTGACGGGTGTCGGCCTGGTGGTGGTGACCGGAGTGTCCGGCGTCGGCAAGTCGTCGCTGCTGCGTGCCGGGCTGCTACCCGCGCTGGCGCGCGAGGCGTTGTCGGCCGAGGCCGCCGCGTGGCCCCGGATGGTGATCACACCGACCCGTTCGCCGCTGGATGTGCTGGCAGTACATCTCGCGGCGATGTCGGGAGCCGATCCAGTCGCGCTGCGCGAGCGGCTGGCGCTGGCCCCCGACCAGGCGCGGCTGTTGGCCAGGCAGGCTGTACTCGCCGAGACCATGCGCCGCCAGGCGGTGGGCGGCAGGAATGAGGAGCTGCGGCTGGTCCTCGTGGTGGACCAGTTCGAGGAGCTGTTCGCGCCCGACGGGCCGCCGGAGGAGGAGGCCGCCGCGTTCGTCGCGGCCCTGCACGCCGCCGCGTCCCCCGTAGGGGACGGCGGCGAGGCCCCGCCCGCGCTGGTGGTACTCGGAGTCCGCGGTGACCAGGCCGCGCGCTGCGCCCGCTACCCACCGCTGCGGCAGGCGTTGCAGGACAGCCAGTTCGTCCTGGCCCCGATGGACGAGACGGGGCTGCGGCAGGCCATCACCGGCCCCGCGGACGCCGCAGGGCTTCGCATCGGCAGGCGGCTGGTCGAGACCGTCCTTGCCGAGCTGCGCAACTCGGCGCCGGACGCCGAGACGGGCGCGCTGCCGCTGCTGTCCCAGGCGATGCTCATGACCTGGGAGAGACACAAAGGCGACGAGCTGACCGTCGGCGACTACGAATTGTCCGGCGGGGTGCGCGGTGCCGTGGAGATGGCGGCGGAGGAGGCGTACGCCGCGCTGGCACCGCAGGACCGCGAGGTGGCCCGCGACGTACTGCGCCGACTGACCCTGATCGACCGCGATGGGCGGGCGCTCTGCCGTCGGGTGCCGTTGGAGAGCCTGCCGGAGCGGGCCGGACCGGTGCTGACGGAGTTCGCAGGGAAGCGGCTGGTCGTGCTGGGAAAGGGCACCGCCGAACCCGCCCACCAGGTGCTGCTGACCGCTTGGCCGCGACTGCGCAGGTGGCTTGAGACCGACGCCGACGAGTGGAAGCTGCACGGCCGCCTGGCCCACGACGCCGACCAGTGGCTGCGCGCCGAGCGTGACCCGTCGTTCCTCTACGGCGGACGACAGCTCAGGGCGGTCCGGCTGGCGGCGGAGGGCTGGCGGTCCGACCCCGGCCGTTATCCCACGCTGGAGGACACCGCTCGGGAGTTCCTCGACGCCTCCTCCGAGGCCGAGGCCGCGCGCGGCCGGCGACAGCGCCTGACGCTGGGCGGAGTGGCGGCGCTTCTGGTGGTGGCGCTGGTAGCAGCGCTCCTGGCGGTGCTGGCGGACAGGGAGGTGGACCGCGGGCAGGCCGAACGGCTCTCCCGTCGGCTGGCCGCACGCAGCGTGGCCGACCCCGATCCGGTGGCCGCCGCGCTCTTGGCGGCGGCCGCCTGGCAGGCCGCGCACACCGACGAAGCCCGCTACAGCCTGCGTGCCGTGGCCGCGGGCCCACACCGCGGCACGCTGGAGGCTCACCTGGGCGGCGCGAACGCGGTCGCGTTCAGCCCCGACGGCAGGCTGCTGGCCAGCGCAGGTGCCGACAGCCTGATCAGGCTCTGGGACCCCGCCACGCGCAGGCCCGTCGGCAGACCGCTGGCGGGGCACTCCGAGGAGGTCACCTCGCTCGCGTTCAGCCGCGACGGCCGCACGCTCGCCAGCGCGGGCCGAGACCGCACGGTCCAGGTGTGGGACGTAAGTTCGGGCAGTCGGGCCGCGACACTGGCGGTCGGCGACAGCGGCCCCATCGCATTCGGCACGGACGGGGCGACGGTCTTCACCGGCACCCGCCTGTGGGACCTGGCCACGCGCGGCCCTGTCGGCGAGCCTCTTGCCACCACCGCGTCCGCGGTCGCCCACAGCCCGGACGGCCGCATGGTCGCCACCGCCGACGAGCACGGCACGGTACGCCTGTGGGACACCGCCATCCGTCGCCAGAGCGGCCCGGACCTGACCGGTGCGGGCCGTCCGCTGGCCTTCGGCGGGAAGTACCTGCTCACCGCCGGAGACTCGGGGCTCCGCCTCTGGACGGCCGCCACCGGCAGGGCGGCGGGAGACCTCCCCGGCTGCCCGGCGGGGACGGGAGCGGACAGCGCCGCGTTCAGCGCCGACGCGGGCATGCTCGCCCTCGGCTGCAGCGACCGCACGCTGCGGCTGTGGGACGTAGCCGCCCGGCAGCCGCTAGGCGAGCCGATCCGTGGCCACACCGACGTCCTCACCTCGATCGCGTTCAGCCACAACGGCGCGACGGTGGCCACGGCGAGCGGTGACGGCACAGTTCGGCTGTGGAACTCCCGTCCTCCGCTGCTGCTGTCGGTGCCCGAGCGAAACGGTCCTATGGCGCTCGACCCACGCGGGACGGCGCTGGCCACAGGCGGTGTGGGCAACGGCGACTGGAGGGTCACGCTTTGGGAGCCGTCCACGGGGCGCGGCACCGCGCTGGGCGGGCACAAGAGCTGGACCACCGCCCTGGCGTTCAGCCGCGACGGTACGAGGCTGGCCGCCGCGACCGACGACGCCGTTCGAATCTGGGACCTGCCCGGTGGACAGGCACGCACGGTGCTGGTGGGCGGCGACGTGCAGACGCTGGCCTTCTCCGCCGATGGCCGGTCACTGCTGGCGGGAGGGTCGAGGGCCGGCTACGAGGTGGTTCAGTGGGACGTCGCGTCCGGCCGCAGGCTGCGGACGTACCGGCCGGCAGTGGACACGCCGCCGCAGGGCCATCTGACACTCAGCCCCGACGGGCGCCTGCTGGCCACGGCCGCGGGACGAGTCGCCCTGCTGTGGGACCTCGCGACAGGTCGGCCCGCGGGCGCGCCATTGAGCGGCCACGCCGACCTGGTCAACGACATCGCCTTCAGCCCCGACGGCGGACTGGTCGCCACGGCGGGCTCCGACCGGACGGTCAGGCTGTGGAACGCCGCCACCGGGCGACCCTCCCGCGAGCCGCTGACCGGGCACGGCGACGACGTGCTGGCCGTGGCGTTCAGCGCCGACGGCCGCGTGCTCGCGTCGGGCGGGAGGGACCGGACCGTTCGGGTGTGGGACGCCGCCACCCGGTCGGCGATCGGCCGGCCGCTGACGGGGGCCAGGGACTTCGTGACGGATCTCGCCTTCCTCTCGAAGCCGGGCGTGCTCGCCTCCGTCGACGGCACGGGGACGCTGCGGCTATGGGCCACGGGGGAACCTCCGGACCTGGAGGCGGCGGCCTGTGCGGCGGCGGGCCGCTCGATGACGCGGACGGAGTGGGAGCGGTACGCGCCCGGAGAGACGTTCGTGCCGGTCTGCGAGCGTCCAGGGGCCTTCCCTGCCGTACCCGTCTTCCCTTCGCCGCGGCCCGTCGCCACGCCCGGCGAGCCGAAGGCCACCGCCGTGCGGGCGAGCGCCGCCCAACTCGCCGGGAGCTATACGTTCGTGCTGGACACAGAGCGCACCAAGGCGGCGTTCCTGCCGGAGGCCCCGGCGCAGACGTATCCGCTGCAGCAGGAGCTGGATCGGCTGGCCGGGATCTACCAGGCCGACGGCTCCGTCCGGTTGGAGGCGGCCTGTGGCGGACCCGCCTGCGCGCTGCGCCTGAAGGGCTTCGCAGGCGAGGCACCCATCATGCTGCGCCGCACCTCGCAGGGGACCTTCCGGGGCGGGCGCGGCGACCGGAGCTGGACCCTCGAGCCCGGCGCCGTGGACGCTGGGCGGGTGACGGCCTTCTCACTCACCTACCGGGTGACAGACCCGTCAGGCGAGTACGGCGGCTCGCACGGCTTCCGGGCCGCCAGGGCGGCGGGTCCTTGATCTCCTTGAGCACGAAGACGTGGACGAGGGGGAGACCAACGCCATCGCCCACGTGTACGACGGCAGGGCGGCCGACGGACGAACCACCTCGGCGGCCGTCCGCACGCCATCTCACGCCCAAGGATCTCGAAGCGTCACTGGGGTACTAGTCGAGGTCGGCCGGCTTGGGACCGTCGTAGACCGGGTTCTTCTCCAGCCGCTCCTTCGTCACCAACAGCCTGACCTCGTCGGCCGACAGCGCCTGGGCCTCCCACACGATCCAGTCGTCCCCGACGGAGTCCGGCTGCTTGTGAGGGTTGTACCCGTAGCCGCCGCCCTCGTTCGGGTCGATCACCGTGACCACCGACTTGATCCCGCGCTCGGCCGCCTCCTTGCGCACCTCACCCACCGTGCGCTCGTCCACCTTGAGCCCGTGCAGCGCCTCACCCTCGCTGGTGGCCGGCGCCCAGTTGTCGTACCGCTCACCCGGCTGCGCCGTACGGCCGAGGTAGACCACGCCCTTGCCGGTGTAGCCCACGTCCACCGTGACCGCCAGCGCGCAGCCGGGGGTGCCCATCTGGCACCCCTCTGGCTCGAGGCCGCCGCCGAGGCCCTTACCCGGGGTGGTGCCTCCGGAGCCGCCGATGCGCACGACCTTCCCGACCCCGGTCGGGGACGACGGCAGCAGCGTGAGCGCGACATTCAGGCCCACCGCCTTGAACGCCTCCGCGTACTTGGCGTGGTCGGCGTAGGGGTCCTTGACCTTGGCCACCCACTGGTCGCCGCGCCGCTCGATCTCCATGGCCGCGTTCGCGTATGACGTGGCCAGCCCGGGCCCGTCCGTCAGCAGCCCTGGACCGACCACCGCCGCTGCCGCCAGCGCCGACACCGCCACCCCCGCCATCACGAACCTGCGCACGCGGCGCGGCCGTACGGCGGGCTCGTGGACGCGCTCGGCCTCCATGATCGTCTCCAGCAGCGTCCGCGCCCCCGCGCCGGACGCCCGTCCCCTCAGGTCCTCGTCACGCACCCTGGCCAGACCGCCGACCTGGTCATCCACGTTCGTCATCGTTGCCTCCCCGCAAGAGCTACCCGGTCGACCTGGACGCCCGCCGCCTCCAGCGCGCGGGCGAAGCGCTTGCGCGCTCGGTGCAGCCTGATCCGTACGGCGTTGCGCGAGCAGCCGAGCACGGCGGCTATCTCACCGCGCTCCAGCCCCTCCCAGCCGACGAGCGCGAGCAGTTCGCGGTCGTCGGCTGGGAGATCTCTGAAGGCCATGGCGATGACTCCGCGCTCGACCGAGGCGTCCGGCGTGGTGGCGTAGAGGTCGGCCAGGTCGAGATCGAGCTCCACGGTGCGAGCCTGGTGCCTGGCCGTGCCTCTGCGGTGGTTGGCCAGCACGTTGCGGGCCACGCCGTACAGCCAGAGGCGCGCCCCGTCCCCGCCTGGCAGCTGGTCGATCCGCCGCCAGGCGATGGCGAAGGTCTCCGCCACGACGTCGGCCGCGTCGTCGGGTGAGGCACAGCGTCGTACGGCGTAGCCCAGGATCTGCTCGTAGGTGTCGGCATAGACGGCCTCGAACCTGGACCTGCGACGTTCATCCACGGGCGATTCCCACGATCAGCCTCCTGGGTTACGAAATGTCGGACACCTCTC
Source organism: Nonomuraea roseola (assembly GCF_039535395.1). Taxonomy (NCBI): domain Bacteria; kingdom Bacillati; phylum Actinomycetota; class Actinomycetes; order Streptosporangiales; family Streptosporangiaceae; genus Nonomuraea; species Nonomuraea roseola. The sequence continues at coordinate 4,744,783 of NZ_BAAAXC010000015.1, read as the reverse complement.
CATGTCGAAACCCCGGCCACCATTTCACCGGCCATCAGAACCGGACTTCGGACACCTCTCCATGTCGAAACCCCGGCCACCATTTCACCGGCCATCAGAACCGGACTTCGGACCCCGGCCACGCGCCCCCAGGGCCCCACCGTGACGCCGGCCGTCTTCATCCGGGACGATCACGACCGGCGCGCTGAGGAGAAGGGGTCCTCTGGCCTGTCGCCCCGGACCCGTGGGAACGGGCCGAGCGGCGGAAGGCGAACGCCGAACTCCCCGAACTGAGCTCCGTGAGCCGGGCCCCGCGAAGGCCGAGCAGCCGGATCCTGGAGCCCTTGGCCGACACCCGCGGGCCAAGACCCGAGGGCTGAAACCCGGAGGCCGAGACCCGAGGGCTGAAACCCGGAGGCCCAGACCCGGAGGCCGAGCCCCGGAGGCCGAGCCCCGGAGGCCGGCATAGGGATCCGGGCTGAGGCTGGTGGGGTTGGGGTCAGAGGGTGAGGAGGGCGGCGCTGCCGTAGGAGCCGCCGAAGCCGGTTACCAGGGCGACGCCCGCGCCACCCCTCACCTCGCGTACGGCCTGTGCCACATTGTTGAGTCCGTGAACGTATCCCTCGGAGAGCAATCCCCCGTGTGGATTGACCCCGGCGTGTCCCCGAGCCAGCAAGAAGGCTCCGAGGTCCGGTCGGGGCACGAGGCCGAAGTCCTCCAGCTGGCGGGGGACGAGCCACGAGTACGCGTCGTAGAGCAGGGCCACGTCCACGTCGGTGGGATGCATACCGGATGCTGTCCACAGCATGGGGGCCACGTACGTCGAGAAGATCGTGGTGACGTCGGGTGAGCGGTCCATTGTTGAACAACCGGGGCCGCCTCCCCGTACCACTGCCCTGATCCTCGGGCCTGGCAGCACCGCGCTCACCACCAGCGCGCAGGCGCCGTCCGTTTCCTGGCAGCAGTCGACCGTACGCAGGGGACTGCAGACGAAGGGCCTGGCGAGATAGTCCTCCAGTGACAGGGGGCCACGGCGGAGGGCTCTGTCGTTGGAGGCGGCGTTCTCGCGGGACTGCGCGACGACGGCGTGCAGGTGCTCCTCGGTGAGTCCGGTGTCGTGGAGGTAGCGGGTGGCGGCCATCGCGAACATCGGAATGGGGCCCGCCATGCCGTACGGGATGGTGAAGCGCTCCTGCGGGCCCGTCGAGACGGTGTTCATGCGCTTGCCCGAGCGGCCGTTGAGGGCTCGATAGATCAGGACGTGACGCGCCAGGCCCGCCCCGATGAGCATCGCCGCGTCGCCGAGGATGGACGCGGCCTGGGTGCCGCCGCCGGAGATGTCGTTGTGCCAGCCGAGTCTGTCGATCCGGAGCGCTCGAGCTACCTGGACGACCGGTGCGGAGTCGTTGAGGTGGTAGCTCAGGACGGCGTCGAGCTCGCGCGGGTCCAGGCCGGCGTCGGCGCAGGCGAGCCGGGCCGCCTCGACCGCCAATTCCAGCTCCGTCTTGCCGGAAGCCCGCGTGAGGGGTGTCATCCCGATCCCGGCGATGGTGCCGCGCATGCTCCTCCCGGCGAGTGGCGTCGTCGTCACCCCCAGACCTCTGACCGCCGGATGTCGGTGGGTGGCGGTGCGGGCGAGCCGATCGTCCGCCCGTTACGGTAGTGCGGCACCCTGAGTTAGGCAAGCGCTTGCTAGGCACCAGGAAGATCGCGCTCGCCCACCAGGTGGGCATGACCGAACGGACGGCGGACGATCACCGTACGCGCCGCGCTCCCGCGATCGAGGTCAGATCATCGAGACGAGAATCCTCCGACTACCGGTGTAAGCGTGCCTGCCATGCATCACCAGGAGGTTGTCGATCATCATGACATCCCCCCGCTCCCACGGAAACGAGCACTCGTTTCGCTTGGCGACCTCCCGCACCATACGAAGGTCATCCACGCCCAAGGCACCGCCGTCCCCGAACGTCGCCTGAAGAGGAAGCTCCTCATCGGAAGAGGCCATCTCCAACAAGGCCTCAGCCTCATCGGCGGGCAAGCTGGACACGTGCCACTGCTCAGCCTGGTTGAACCACACCTCCTCCCCCGTCACCGGGTGCTGACGAACAGCCGGCCGAACCTGCCGCACGCGCAGGTCATCGTCGTCCGTCCATCGGAACTCGGCGCCGGTCTCGGCGAGAGCGCGCTCAACGTCGCCCCGGTCCTCGGTCTCGTAGGTGTCCTGCCAGGACTTACCGAGTCCGAACCCGCCATGCAGGTTCTGCAGGTAGGCGACCCCACGGGACGTGAACCGCGTACGCACCTCAGGCGAGAGCCCGTCCAGCACGGCACGCGAGTCGGACACAGGGGTGGCGCCACCGGTGGCAGGGGCCTGATCGCAGTAGAAGAACAGCCGCGAAGGCCACCGGTGGGAGTAGGACAGCTCATTGTGCAGGGAGATCTCGTACTCCGCCGGATACTCGGTGGAGGTCCAGACACCGGCCTGTACGGCGACGCGAGGCGAGTTGCCGTGGCGGTAGTTGGTGAACGGCTCCCCGAAGGTCCTGACGAACTCGTGGAACGCGGCAGGCGAGTCGACGCCCAGCCCTCGGAAGAGGACGGCGCCGTGCTGAAGCAGCAGCGAATCAGCGGAGTCGCGGTCGGGGGAGCCCAGAACAGCGATGGTCGTCGCGCCAGAAGTGAACTTGTCCATGTCAGTGCTCCTGCGGGTCCGGCATGCCCTTGGTGCGAGGGATCGGGGAGAGCGCCAGCACGATGATCGGGATCACCGCGCCCGCGGCGCAGATGAGCAGGGTGGTGCGAAGGCCGATGCCTTCGGCGAGAAGGCCCATGAGCAGGGCGCCCGCGGGCGCCAAGCTGAGGGCGACGGCCCGCTGCGAGGCCATGACGCGGCCCTGGAGGCGTTCGGGGGTGGCGCCCATGCGGAGGGTGCCGCTGGCCACCATGGCGATCGGGCCGGTGATGCCGAGCAGGAACTGCGCGAGGCCGATCATGGTGACGAGCTGCCAGGTGGGTCCGGTGGCCAGGCCGATGAGGAAGAGCGAGAGGTTGCCGATGACGGTCATCCAGAAGAAGGAGGGCCCGATGCCGATCTTCTTCATCGACCTGACGGCCAGGAGCGAGCCCAGGATGGCGCCGGGTCCGCCGATGGCCAGCAGGATGCCGACCCAGTACACCGGCAGGCCCAGGCCCTTGATGACCCAGATGGGCAGCAGCACCTCGATGCCGGTGAAGAAGAACATGTAGAAGCCTGCGGCGATCACGCTGGGGCGGATCAGCGAGTCGCGCAGCACCCAGCGCAGGCCCTCGGCGATGGAGGAGAAGACGCCGGGCCGGTCCTCGCTGCGCTCAGGCACGGGCTCGGGCTTGCGGATGAGCGCGCAGCTGATCGCGGAGACGACCAGCGCCACCACGTCGATGATCAGAACCTGGACCGCGATGAAGGCGTTGACCAGCACGGAGCCGACGCTGTTGCCCGCGACGCGGGCGACGGAGTTGCTCAGCTGGAGCTTGGCGTTGCCGTCGCCGATGAACTCGCGTCCCACCAGGAACGGCAGGTGCGACATGTTCGCGACCTCGAAGAACACGAACAGCACGACCGACAGGAAGGAGATCGCGCCGAGCCAGAAGAGCGTCAGCATGTCGGCGGCGTAGAGGCCGATGACCGCCAGGAGGAGTAGGGAGCGGCCGATGTCAGCGGCGATCATGGTGGGCCGCTTGCGGAACCTGTCGGCCCAGAAGCCGGCGAACAGGAACAGCAGGAACGGCAGCCGCCCGACCGCGCCCAGCGTGCCGACCTCGGCCTCGGTGGCGCCCAGCACGACGATGGCGACCAGCGGCATGGCCACGACGGTGATCTGGCCGCCGAACTGGGAGGTGCTGTAACCGACCCAGAGTTTGAGGAAGTCGCGATGCTTCCAGAGGCTTGTCGGTGCTGCCTCAGTGGCGGGCGCGGTGTTCGAGACCACGGTCCATCCACCTCCTCCATGCGTTGGCGGTGCGGGTGACGTAGGGGTTGTAGAGCGCGCTGAAGCGCGCGCCGGGGATGAGCCCGGTCTCCAGGTTCGGGACGAACGCCCGCCACCCGTAGTCCTCGTCGGGCGGGGCGTTGTCCTCCTCGGGGATCAGCAGGATCGCCGGCCCGTCGAAGGTGTCGTGCTTGTAGCGCCCCACCGCGTGCGCGTTGGCGCGGAAGACCTCGACGTAGCGCTGGATCTGGTCGAGGTCGGTGCTCTCGGTGCGGAGCTGGCCTTCCTTGGTGGCGGCGTTGACGATGGCCAGCAGCCGTTCGGCCGGCTCCATCAGGCTCAGTTCGCGGGGGTCGAGCGAGGTGGCTCCGCCGGCCAACGCGTGCACCATGAGCGCGGTGTCGTCCTCCAGCGTCGAGCCGACGACCGGCTCCTGCGCCGAGGACCAGGCCAGGAAGACATACGGCACGTCGTGGCCGTCCTTGCGCAGCCGACGGGCCACTTCGAGGGCGATGTTCCCGCCGATGCAGAAGCCGCCGACGAAGTACGGCCCGTCGGGGAAGAGCTCGCGGACGTAGCCGGCGTAGGTCTCGGCCATCTCGTCGATGGTGGTCTGTACGGCGTCGCCCTCGGTCAGCCCGTGCGCGGGAATGGCGTAGACCGGCTGGTCGTCACCCAGGTGCTGGGCGAGCGGCCGGTACCGGAAGACCTGCCCGCCCAGGGCGTGGATGAGGAAGAGGGGCGGACGGTTGCCCGCGGTGCGCAGCGGCACGACCCGGCCACGGGAGATCGGGTTGTCGCCCTCGTCCGCCAGGGCTTCGGTGAGCTGGGCGATCGTCGGCGCGGCGAGGACCGTGGCGACCGGGATCTCCCTGCCGAGCGCCTGCCGCATCCGCAGGGCCAGGCGGAGCGCCAGCAGCGAGTGTCCGCCCAGGTCGAAGAAGTCGTCACGGATGCCGGGACGCTCCACGCCGAGGATCTCCGCCCAGATCCCGGCGAGGGTCTCTTCCAGCTCGTCCCTGGGCGCCTCGTAGGGAGCCCGGGCCACCGGCGCCGGGTCCGGGAGCGCCTTGCGGTCGAGCTTGCCGTTGGCGGTGACGGGCAACCGGTCCAGCTCGGTGAAGGACGAGGGCACCATGTGGTCGGGCAGCCGCTGGCGGAGGAATCCCGCCAGCTCCTCCGGCTCCGCCGTGCCGACCACGTAGGCCGCCAGCACGCCGCCGACGGGCCGCACTGCCGCGGCCTGCACGCCAGGGTGCTGAGCCAGGACGGCCTCGATCTCGCCGAGCTCCACCCGCATGCCGCGGACCTTCACCTGGTCGTCGATGCGGCCCAGGTAGTCGACCTCGCCATCGGGCAGCCAGCGTGCCAGGTCGCCCGTGCGGTACAACCGCGCCCCTGGCTCGCCATAGGGGTCCGGCACGAAACGCTCCGCGGTCAGACCTGGCCGCGCGGCATACCCCTGCGCGACCTGCACCCCGCCGATGCACAACTCGCCTGCGGTCCCGACCGGGACCCGGCGCAGATCGGCGTCGAGGATCTCGATCCGCGTGGCCCTGATCGGCGACCCGATCGGCGTCCGCTCCTCGCCCACCCGGCACGCATGCCAGGTGACGTCGACGGCGGCCTCGGTCGGACCGTAGAGGTTGTGCACCTCGACGCCGGGCCACGATGAGTGCACCCGAGCCACCAGAGAAGCAGGCAGCGCCTCACCCGAGCAGACGACCCGCCGCAACGACGGCACGTCCAGATCCGGGACCTCCATGACCGCGTCCAGCATCGACGGCACGAAATGCGCCATCGACACGCTGTGAGCGCGCATCAACTCGATCAACGCGGCCGCGTCCAGGTGGGCACCTGGTGGCGCCACCACCAGCCCGGCCCCCTCCATCAGGGGCCAGAACAGCTCCCACACCGACACGTCGAAGGTGAACGGCGTCTTCTGCACGACCCGATCACCAGCCCCGAGAGGGAACGCCTCCCCCATCCAGACCAGCCGGTTGGCGATGGCCGCGTGGGAAACGAGCACCCCCTTCGGGCGCCCTGTCGACCCGGAGGTGTAGATCAGATAGGCGGGAGCGCTCGGCGGGATCGTCAGGCCGAGAACCGGCCCCTCCGCCGACTCGGAAGGAGCCACCACCACCGAACCAGGGAAACGGCCAGGCTCCCCCGTGATCACGACACGAACCCCGGCGTCACCCACCATGAAGGACAAACGCTCATCCGGGTAGTCCGGCTCCAGCGGCACGTAGGCCCCACCAGCGGCCATCACCGCATGCACGGCCACGATCAGATCGGCACCGCGAGGCAGGCACACGCCCACCACATCGCCCAGCCGTACACCCTGCTCGCGAAGCACTGCGGCCAACCCGCGAACCCGAGCCCCGAACTCGGCATACGTCAACCAGGAGCCATCCCAGACAGCAGGGGCATCCGGCGACGCGGCCACCCGCCGAGCCACCACATCCGGCAACGCCACCAACTCCCGAGCCGCACCCGTCGCGTTCCACCCCTCCACCGACGACATATCGGCGGCCAGGAGCTCCTCGGACTCGCGCGGGTCAGCGGCCGGATCCTCGGCGATCTTCGTGAAGACCCGGCGGTAGTGCTCGCCCGCCCGCACGACCTGATCGGCGGAGAACTGCGTGATGTCGTACTTGAGCTTCAACTCCAGCCCGCCGACCTGCGGCGACCAGGTGAAGTTCGCGGACAGGGGCAGGTTGGTCTGCTCGAAGAACTCGCTCTCCACGACCTGGATGACCCCGCCGGGACCGAGGTCCTGGTAGACGTGGAAGTCGCGATAGTCGAAGAGCACGTCGATCAGGGGAGAGCGCTGGCTGAGACGCTGCATCTCGAACAGCGGATACAGCCGGTGCGGCAGGAACGCCACCTCCGCGGCGAAGACCCGCTTGATCAGCTCTTCCCAGCTCGGCACGTCGGTGCGCACCCGCACCGGCACGCTGTTGAGGAACAGCCCGAGGACCTGCTCGGCCGCCTCGTGCTCGGGCCTGCCGTGCGTCACGATGCCGGTGACCACGTCGCTGTCGCCCGTCAGGAGCGCCAGCACGCGTAGATGCCCGGCGAGCAGCACGGTGCGCAGCGGCACCCTCGCCTGCCGCGCCACCCGCTCCAGCCCTTCGACGAGCTGGTCATCAAGGCGTACGGCATGCGAGACGGTGTCCTCGGCGTCTCCCGTCCGGTAGCCGGGAAGCCTGGGCAGCGCGGTCACCGGCGCGTCGGCCAGCACGTCCCGCCAGAACTGCTCGGTCTGCGGCGAGGCCACCGCCTCCTTCTCCCTGGCGACGAAGTCGCGGAAGGTGGAGGGCGGCGGCACGGCCGGCGCCTGCCGTACCCCTTGCAGCCCCGCGGCGTAGCGGTCCAGCAGCTCGGTCACCATGGTGGCGACGCTCCAGCCGTCGAGGATCGCGTGGTGGAAGCTCAGCGTGAGCGCGAACTCGTCGGTGTCGAGGTGGTGGATGACGGCGCGGAAGAGCGGCGGCGCCTCCCAGTCGAAGGGCCGGTGCTTCTCCTGCTCGCGCCAGATGCTCAGGCGCTGCCCGGGGTCCTCGAACCCGGACAGGTCGAGCTCCTGGACGGGTGGCTCGACGTCCTGCCAGACCAGCTGGATGGGCTCGTCGAAGCCGGTCAGGTCGAACGAGGTGCGCAGGACCGAGTGCCGGGCCATGACCTCGCGAAGGGCGGCACGGAAGGTGTCGCTCTGGTACGGCCCGCGCAGGATCAGCGTGAAGACGTCATGGTAGGTCGCGGAGTCTTCCTGGTAGGCGCTGTGGAAGAGCATCCCGGACTGCAGCGCGGTCAGCGGGTAGGCGTCCTCGAGTTCCAGAGCGGTCAACGCTTGCCTCCTTGGAAACGCTGCTTCAGCCGGTCCAGGTCCGCGGCGCCGAGCATGCTGAACGCCTCGCTGCCGCGGCTCTCGTTCACCGTCCCGGTGGTGACCACCTGGGCGAGCTCGCGCACCGTCTGGTGGATGAAGATGTCCTCGAGCGCGAGGGTGTATCCGCGGGCCCGGAGGCGCGCGACGATCTTGAGCGATCTGATGGAGTCCCCGCCCAGTGCGAAGTAGCTGTCGTGGGCGCCGGGCGTGGGGACGCCCAGCACCTCCGCCCAGACCTCGGCCAGTGCCCGCTCGATCTCACCGCTCGGTTCCTCGTACGGCACGCCGACAGGGGCCTGCGGTTCGGGGAGCGCCTTGCGGTCGAGCTTGCCGTTGGCGGTCACCGGCAGGCGGTCCAGCACCGTGAAGGAGGCGGGCACCATGTGCTCGGGCACCCTCTGGCGCAGGAAGCCGGCCATGTCCTCCGGATCCGCCGTGCCGACGACGTAGGCCGCCAGCACGCCACCGGCCGGACGCACCGCGGCCGCCTGGACGCCAGGGTGCTGAGCCAGGACGGCCTCGATCTCGCCGAGCTCCACCCGTATGCCGCGGATCTTCACCTGGTCGTCGATGCGGCCCAGGTAGTCGACCTCGCCATCGGGCAGCCAGCGTGCCAGGTCGCCCGTGCGGTACAACCGCGACCCGGGCGGTCCGAACGGATCGGGGACGAACCGATCGGCCGTCAGGCCCGGCCGCGCGGCATACCCCTGCGCGACCTGCACTCCGCCGATGCACAGCTCGCCGGCGGCGCCCACGGGCACCCGGCGCAGATCGGCGTCGAGGATCTCGATGCGCGTCGCCCTGATCGGCGCCCCGATCGGCGTGCGCTCCTCGCCCACCTGGCAGGCGTGCCAGGTGACGTCCACCGCCGCTTCGGTCGGGCCGTAGAGGTTGTGCACCTCGACGCCGGGCCATGCTGAGTGCACCCGAGCCACCAGAGAAGAAGGCAGCGCCTCCCCCGAGCACACGATCCGCCGCAACGACGGCACCGCCGGGTCCGGCTCCTCCAGGACCGCGTCCAGCATCGACGGCACGAAGTGCACCATCGACACGTTCTCCCGTCGCATCAGCTCGACCAGCGCGTCCGCGTCGCGATGAGCCCCAGGAGGCGCCACCACCAGGCCGGCTCCCTCCATGAGGGGCCAGAACAGCTCCCACACCGACACGTCGAAAGTGAACGGCGTCTTGTGCATGACCCGATCACTGGGGGTCAGGGGGAAGGCCTCCCCCATCCACACCAGCCGGTTGGCGATGGCCTCATGGGAAACGAGCACCCCCTTCGGACGGCCGGTGGAGCCGGAGGTGTAGATCAGATAGGCGGGGGCGCCGGGCGGGATCCGGACACCCGGCGGAGCCGGGTCCCCTGACGCAGCCGGACTCACCGTCACCCCGGGGAAGCGCTCGGGCTCATCGGTGATCACGACGTGGGCACCGGCATCGGCCACCATGAAGGACAAGCGCTCATCGGGGTAGCCGGGCTCCAGCGGGAGGTAGGCACCTCCGGCCGCCATCACGGCATGCACGGCCACGATCAGGTCGGCACCGCGAGGCAGGCACACGCCCACCACATCGCCCAGCCGTACACCCTTCTCCCGCAACACCGAGGCCAGCGCGTTCACACGTGCCCCGAACTCGGCATACGTCAACCAGGAGCCATCCCAGACAGCAGGAGCATCCGGCGACGCGGCCACCCGCCGAGCCACCACATCCGGCAACGCCACGAACTCCCGAGCCGCACCCGTCGCGTTCCACCCCTCCACCGACGCCACATCGGCGATCAGGAGGGGCAGCTCCGAGACGGGCAGGTCAGGATCGGCGACGGCGGCGGACAGGAGAGCGGCGAAGTGCTCGGCCAGCCGCGAAACCGTGTCGGCGTCGAAGAGGTCGGTGCGGTACTCGAAGATCCCACCGAGCTGGCCGGGGAAGCGCTGGACATACAGCGACAGGTCGAACTTGGCGGTGGTCGTGCCCGAGCTCACCCACTCGGCTTCCAGATCGCCGACGCGGAGCTCGGACCGCTCCGCGTCCTCCACGCTGAAGAGCGCCTGGACCAGCGGCGTGCTGCCGAGATCACGACGCGGCTGCAGGTCCTCGACGAGCGCCTCGAAGGGCACCTCCGAGTTGGCGAAGGCATCGAGCGCGGTGTTCCTGGCCCGGCCGATCAGCTCTCGGAAGGTGGGGTCGCCGGAGCAGTCGGTGCGCAGCACGAGGGTGTTGAGGAAGAAGCCGATCAGCGGCTCCAGCTCCGGCCGGGGCCGCTCGGCAGCGGGGGTGCCGACCACGATGTCCCGCTGTCCGGTGTGGCGGGCGAGCAGAGCGGTGAAGGCGGCCAGGAGCGTCATGAAGAGCGATGCGTTCTCGTCCGCGCCGAGCAGCCGGAGGCGTTCGGAGACCTCCGGAGAGATCATGAACGGGATGTTGCCTCCGTCATGACCTCTGCGAGCGGGACGCGGCCTGCTCGTCGGGAGCTCCAGGCGTTCCGGCATGCCCGCCAGTCGCTCGCGCCAGTAGGCCAGCTGGGTGTCACGCAGCTCGCCCTCGACCCGGTCCCGCTGCCAGGCCGCGTAATCGGCGTACTGCACGGCCAGGTCAGGCAGCTCGCGACCCGCATAGAGCTCACCCAGCTCCTGGGCGAACAGTCCGGACGACCACGCGTCGTTGGCCACGTGATGGATCGTCACCAGCAGCTCGTGATCCTCCGGCGCGTGCCGTACGAGAGCAGCCCGGATCGGCGGCTCCACCGTCAGATCGAACCGCCGAGCACCGAAGGCCCGCAGCTCCTCCGACCGCACCACCTCGAACGGCACAGCGGCCTCGGCCGCCACCGAGACGAACACATCGTCGTCACGCTGCACGAACCGCGATCGCAACACCTCGTGCCGGACAGCCATCGCGACCAGCGCACGCTCCAGCGCCGCCACATCCAGCGGGCCCCGCAGCCGCAACCACACCTGCGTGTTGTAGACAGCCAGCTCCGGCTCCAGCTGGTCGAGGAACCACAGCCGCCGCTGGCCGTACGACACGGGCAGCAACCCGTCGCGCGGGATGGGCACGACCTCGACCGAGGTGGCGGTGCGCGCGGCGGCGATGCGCTCCGCCAGACCGGCCACGGTCGGCGCCTCGAACAGGGCTCGGACCGGCAGCTCGATGCCGAAGGCGGCGCGCAGGCGGGTGACGACCTTGATGGCCAGCAACGAGTGGCCGCCGAGCGCGAAGAAGCCGTCCTCCCTGCCGACCGGACCGGTTTCCAGCACCGACTCGAACAGCGTCGCGACCAGCTCCTCCACCGGACCCTGCGGCGGGGTGCCCGCGGAGTCCTGGTGCACCTGACCGGGCTCGGGCAGGGCGGCGCGGTCGAGCTTGCCGTTGGCGTTGGTCGGGAGCTCGTCGAGGAAGGTGAACGAGGCCGGGATCATGTGCTCGGGCAGCCGCTCGCGCAGGAGGCCGGTGAGCGCCGCAGGGTCGGCCGTGCCGACCACGTAGGCGGCGAGCACGCCCCGCACGGGCTGCACCACCGCGCTCCTGACCGATGGGTGCGCGGCCAGGAGCGACTCGATCTCCCCTGGCTCGACGCGCATGCCACGGATCTTGACCTGGCCGTCCATCCGGCCCAGGTAGTCGACCTCGCCGTTCGGCAACCAGCGAGCCAGGTCTCCGGTGCGGTACATGCGCGCGCCGGCCGGGCCGTACGGGTCGGGTACGAACTGCCGGGCGGTCAGCCCGGGACGCCGCGCGTAGCCGTGGGCCACGCCGATGCCGGCGATGCACAGCTCGCCGGGAGTGCCGACGGGAACGCGGCGCAGGTCGGAGTCGAGGATCTCGATCCTGACGCCCCGGATGGGCGCGCCGATCGGCGTGCGGGACTCGTCCGGCTCGGACTTGTGCCAGGTCACCTCGATGGCGGCCTCGGTGGGACCGTAGAGGTTGTGCACCTCGATGCCAGGCAGCCGCTCGTGCGCGCGTGCGACCAGGGAAGACGGCAGCGCCTCGCCGGAGCAGTAGACCCGGCGCAGCGAGGGCAGGTCGAGGACTGGTTCGTCCAGGAGCGCGTCCAGCATCGACGGCACGAAATGCACGGTGGTCACGCCGTGAGCCGCGAGGAGCCGGACCAGCGCGGCCGGGTCGCGGTGCGCGTCGGGGGCGGCGACCACGAGCCCGGCTCCGGCGATGAGCGGCCAGAACAGCTCCCAGACCGACACGTCGAAGGTGAAGGTCGTCTTCAGCAGGACCCGATCCTCGGCGGTGAGCAGGAAGGCGTGATCGGTCCAGGTCAGCCGGTTGACGATGGCCTCGTGGGAGTTGAGCACGCCCTTCGGCACGCCCGTCGACCCGGAGGTGTAGATCAGGTAGGCCGGGGCGGTCGGTGGGATCGCAAGGTCGAGCGGCCCGTCCGCGGACGCGGTCGGAGCCACCGTGACGAGCCCGGGGAAGCGCTCAGGCTCCTCAGTGATCACCACGCCGGCGCGGGCGTCCTCGACCATGAAGTCCAGCCGCTGGTCGGGGTAGCCGGGATCGAGTGGCAGGTAGGCGGCTCCGGCAGCCACGACCGCGTGGACGGCCACGACCAGGTCGGCGCTGCGCGGAAGGCAGACGCCGACCACATCGCCCAGCCGTACGCCCTGCTCGCGGAGGACCGAAGCCAGCCCTTGAACCCGCGCGCCGAACTCGGCATACGTCAACCAGGAGCCGTCCCAGACGGCCGGCGCGTCCGGCGACGAAGCCACCCGCCGGGCCAGCAGTTCGGCCAGGGAGGCGTACTCCTCCGGCGCGCCCGTGTCGTTCCACTGCTCCACCAGCGCCTCGTCGGCGGCGGTCAGCGCGGGCAGGGCCGACATCGGCTCCTCGGGCCCGGCCGCGACGGCGGCCAGCACCTCGGTGTAGAGCGCGGCGATGCGCTGGGCGGTGGCCTCGTCGAACAGGTCGGTGCGGTATTCCAGGATGCCGCCGACCCCGCCGGGTTCCCTGCGCAGGTACATGGTGAGGTCGAACTTGGCCGTCGAGGTGCCGGTTCCCCGCCACTCCATGGTCAGCCCGCCCGAGCTCACCGCGGGGCGGTCGGCGTCCTCCAGGCTGAAGAGCACCTGGACCAGTGGCGTCGCGCCCAGGTCGCGCTCGGGCTGCAGCTCCTCGATGAGCGCCTCGAAGGGCACCTCGGAGTTGGCGAAGGCCTCGAGCGTGGTGGCCCTGACCTGCTTGAGCAGATCGTGGAAGGTGGGGTCGCCCGAGGTGTCGGCACGCAGCACCAGCGTGTTGAGGAAGCAGCCGATCAGCGACTCCAGCTCGGGCCGGGGCCGCTCGGCCGCCGGCGTGCCGATCACGATGTCCCGCTGCCCGGTCGCGCGGGAGAGCGCGATCGAGAGCGCGGCGACCATGGTCATGAAGAGGGAGGCGTTCTCCTGCGCGCCCATGGCGCGCAGCCGCTCCACGACAGGGCCTGGGACGGTGATCGGGACGTTCGCGCCCACGTAGTCCCGGCGAGCGGGGCGCGGGCGGTCGGTCGGGAGTTCCAGGCGTTCCGGCATTCCGGCGAGCCGCTTGCGCCAGTAGGCCAGCTGCGTGCCGCGCAGCTCGCCCTCGACCCGCTCCCGCTGCCAGGCCGCGAAGTCGGCGTACTGCACGGTCAGCTCCGGCAACGCCCTGCCCGCGTAACACTCACCCAGCTCGCGGGCGAACAGCACCGCCGACCACGCATCGGTGACGACGTGGTGCAGCGTCACCAGCAACTCGTGATCATCCACGGCATGCCGTACCAGAGCAGCCCGGATCGGCGGTTCGGCGGTCAGGTCGAACCGGCGGGCACCGCGAGCTTCCAGCTCGGAAGGCTCGACCATCTCGAAGGGCACGACGGCCTCGGCCGCCACCGACACGAACAGGTCGTCGTCGCGCTGCACGAACCGCGACCGCAACGTCTCATGGCGGGCGGCCACCATGACCAGGGCACGCTCCAGCGCCGCCACGTCCAGGGCACCGCGAAGTCGTAGGCGCACATGCGTGTTGTAAACGGCCAGTTCCGGCTCGAGCTGGTCCAGGAACCACAGCCGGCGCTGCGAGTAGGAGGCGGGAAGCAGGCCGTCCCGGGGCACGGGGACGACAGGCGGAACCTGCTCGGCACCGCGGCCCTGCGCCGCGGCCACCAGGGCGGCGACCCCTGCGACCGTGGGCGACTCGAACAGCGCCCTGGGCGAGAGCCCGACGCCGAACGCCTTGCGCAGGCGGCCCATCAGCTTGATGGCCAGCAGAGAGTGGCCGCCCAGCGCGAAGAAGCCGTCGTCCCTGCCGACGGGACCGCTCTCCAGCAGCGCCTCGAACAGGCCGGCCACCAGCTCCTCCACCGGGCCGCGCGGAGGCACCCGCTCGGCCTCCACGGCGTCGGGCGGGTCGGGCAGCCTGGACCGGTCGACCTTGCCGTGCGCGGCCAGCGGTAGCGCGGGCAGCTCGACGAGGTGCGCGGGGATCAGGTAGGCGGGCAGGCGCTCGGCCAGGTAGCCGGGCAGCTGTCGGGTGTCGCCGACGACGTAGGCCACCAGCTCGGGCTCGTCCTGCCCGCGCACGACCACCACGCAGTCGGTGACGGCGGGATGGGCGGCCAGGACGGCCTGCACCTCTCCTGGTTCGACCCGGTGCCCGCGGATCTTGACCTGGCCGTCCGCACGGCCGAGGAACTCGATGGCGCCGCCCGGCAACCGCCGTGCCCGGTCGCCGGTGCGATAGATGCGCGCACCCGGCCGGCCGAAGGGATGGGGGACGAAGACGGCCGCGGTCTGTCCTGGCCGGCCCAGGTAGCCGCGGGCGACGGTGGCGCCGCCGATGCACAGCTCGCCGACGACCCCGTCGGGCACCGGGCGCAGGTCCTCATCGAGGATGTAGGCCTCGGCATGGGGCAGCGGGAAGCCGATGGGCGTGACCGGGCCCGCTCCGGCCGGCTCCTGATCGTGTGCGAGGCCGAGGACGCCGACGGTGGTCTCGGTGGGGCCGTAGTGGTTGACGACCGCGGGACCGCTCGGACGCGCGCGCAGCTGCCGTACCCAATCCCAGCGAGACGCCTCGCCGCCGAACACCAGCGTGCGCGCGGGCAACTGGTCGAGCTGCAGGGCGGCCAGATGCGAGGGCGTGATCTTCAGCAGGTCGATCCGGTCGCGCCGGAGGTGCTCGGCGATCCACGCGGCGTCGGTCGCGCGCTCCCGAGGAGCCAGGTGGAGCGTGCCGCCGGTGAGGAGCGAACCGTGGAAGACGGTGACGCTGAAGTCGAAGGTCAACGGCTGCACCATCGAGTGGCGCAACCCCGGGGCCAGGCCGAGCAGCCCGCTGACCCCGGCCACGTAGGCCGTGAGGTGCCGGTCGGCGATGCCCACCCCCTTGGGCAGGCCGGTCGAGCCGGAGGTGTAGATCACGTAGGCGAGCATGTCCGGGTGACGGGTGATCTCGGGGGCCGTCTCCGGCAGCTCGCCCGTCTCGCGCACGTCGATGACCGGAAGGTCGGTCTCGAATGCCGCGCTGGTGAGTACGGCTGTCGCACCGGAGTCGGCCAGCAGCTGGCGCAGCCGCTCCACGGGGTGCTCCAGATCGAGCGCCAGGTAGGCGGCGCCCGCCTTGAGCACGGCGAGCACGGCCACGGCGAGCTCGACGTCGGTGTCCAGGAAGATCGCCACCGGGGTGTCTGGGCGGGCCACCCCGGCCAGGCGGTGGGCCAGCCGGTTGGACCTGCGGTCCAGCTCGGCATAGGTCAGGCTGCGCCCCTCGGCGTCGGCCACCGCCACCTGGTCGGGGCGGTCGGCCACCTGGGCAGCGAAGGCCTCCGTCACGGTGTCGAACTCGGCGCCGAACGGTGGTGACGCCGTGGTGAGGCGCTCCTCCTCGCCGGGCAGCAGGAGCGGCAGGTCGGCCAGGGAGGTCTCCGGCGCGGCCAGGGCGGCGTCGAGCAGATTACGGTAGCGGGCGGCGAACCCCCTCGCCCAGGCCTCGTCGAACAGCGCGGCCGCGTACTCGATGCGCCCGTCGATGCGCCCGTCGACCTCGGCGAGGTCGATCAGCAGGTCCACCTTGGCGGTGCCGTTGCGTACCTGCCCATTGGTCACCAGAGAGGGCAGCAGGTTGAACACGACCTGGTGCAGCGGCGCACCCGCACCGTCAGAACGGTCCGGCCGGAGCTCCTCGACGAGCCTCTCGTAGGGCACCTCGGCGTGATCGAGGGCGTCGAAGACCGCGGTCCGCACCCGGTCGACCAGCTCGTCGAAGCTCACCTCCCGCGCGCACTCGGTGCGCAGCAGCAGGGTGTTGACGAAGTTGCCGATCAGAGGCTCCAGCTCGGGCAGCGGCCGCCCGCCCACCGGGGAGCCGACCACCACATCCGCCCGCCCAGCCAGGCGAGACAGCAGCGCCTTGAGCCCGGCCAGCAACACCACGAAGGGCGTGGTCCGCCGCTCCCGCGCCATCCGGTGCACACCCTGCACGGTGGCGGTGGGCAGCTCGAAGCCGATGTCGCCGCCGGCGTGCCGCGGAAGGCCGGGGTCGGGCGCCCGGGGCGACAGGCGCAGCGGCTCGGGCAGGTCGGCGAGCTGCTTGCGCCAGTAGCCGAGCTGGTCGGCCAGCTCGCCGCCCTCCCACCGGCCGCGCTGCCAGGCGGCGAAGTCGCCGTACTGGATGGGCGGCTCGGGAAGGTCGGCCTCGCCGAAGCAGGCCAGGAAGTCCCGCTGGAAGATCGCCACGGAGGCGGCGTCGAAGGCGACGTGATGCACGGTGAAGAAGAGGTGGTCGTGCTCGCCCCCGGTGTGGATCAGGCGCGCCCGCCACAGCGGGGCCTGATCGAGCGGGATGGACCGGGCAGCGTCGGCCTCACGTACCTGGGCGAGCCGTGCCTGCTGCTCATCGGCGCGGAGTCCACGCAGGTCGGTGACCGCGACCTCGATCGGGACCTCGGGCAGCACGATCTGGGTCGGCACGCCGTCGCGGTTCTCCAGCGCGGTTCGCAGCACCTCATGGCGGGCGACGACCCTGGCCAGGGCGGCGGTCACGGCGTCGGGTTCGGCACCGGCCGGCAGGCTGGTGCCGAACGGGATGTTGTAGACGGCGAGCCCAGGTTCCAGCTGGTCCACAAACCAGAGCCGCTCCTGCGCGAAAGAGGCAGGAAGCGCGAAACCCGACGCCTGATCGGTAGGCGCGCTCACGCCCGCTCGGACTCCTGCATGGCCTCACGCAGGCTGCGGGGCCTCATGTCCGTCCATACCTTGTCGATATGCGCAAGGCAGCTATTACGGTCGCCCGAAAACCCTTCATCCCGCCAGCCTGTCGGCGCGGGGCGATCCAATGCCCAGATCGAGTACTGCTCCTCGTGGTTGATCACTACCTTGTAGTCGCCACTGGGCATGGGTACGCCTATCTCCCTTTCGCCGCGCCAGGGGTTGCCGGACACGCCAAAGAACAATGTGGGACTTAGAGCCGCAAAACACGACATGTTACGGCCAGCAATGGAGCAGCAGGGCGCTTTGTCGGCCCTGACAGCCCCAGTAGTCGTCCTCGACGAAGTGCCGCCGATTGAAGTCCACAGGAACCCGGCAAGTCAACACATGTCGGGAGAACCGCATCCAACGATCACTGACAGTACTCATGACCGAAACGAGATTGACAGCACCTGGATGCCCTGTGGAATATAAGCCGGGCCCAAACACACCACTACGGTTTGGGGTCATAACGGGCAATCCGTCCGTTTTGGGGAGTAATCCTTGAATTCCGTGCTTACCCAGCATGTAGAGAGGCTCAGTCCAGCATGGCGGTGCAGAGTTACCTCCCGATGCCGGCCAGAGCAGCATGACCGAGCTTGTCGAGGTCATCGATAGGCGCAGTGACCTGGTCATGGGGCCGACGGAGGAGGGTCCATGACCGAGCTGGCAGTCATCGGCACCGGGGGCCTGGCCAGAGCCGTTTGTTATGCCCTGGCCGTGACCGGGCCGTCTGCTCGGATCACCGTGATCGGGCGCGATCCGGCTCGGACCGCCGAGTTATGCCATATCGGTATGGCCAGAGCCGCACTCGCCGGCTCCAACGTGACCTTCCGCCCCATGACGGACTCCCTGCCTGAGGCCTTGGCGACCGCCGCTCCGGCAGGCGTGCTGCTGGCCGCCTCCAGCCAATCCCCCTGGGAGTCGCTCAGCTCCCCCTCGGCCTGGACCTCCCTGCTCCGGCGCGGCGGCTTCGGACTCACCCTGCCGTTCCAGGCCGAGTCCGCCGTCCGCGCGGGCACGGCAATCGCCTCGGCCAGCCCTGGGGCCTGGTTCGTCAACGCCTGCTTCCCCGACGCGGTCAACCCCGTGCTGGCGGCGTGCGGCGTCCCGGTGCTGTGCGGGATCGGCAACGCCGGCCTGCTGGCCGCCAGCCTCCAGACCGCCCTCGGCCTGGCCGACCAGCGGGAGCTGCAGGTGCTCGCCCACCACGTCCACCTGTACACGCCCTCCTCCCCCGAGGACGAGGCGCAGGCCTGGCACCAGGGCCGCGCGCTCGCCGACGTCGGCACGCTCCTTGCCGCCCAGCGGGCCACCTCGCGCACCGAGCTCAACCACGTCACCGGCCTGACCGCCGCCCGGGTGCTGGGATGCCTGCTCACCGGCGGCGACCTGGACACCTCCCTGCCGGGCCCGCTCGGGCTGCCTGGCGGCTATCCGGTACGGCTCGCGGCCGGTCAGCTGAGCCTGCGCCTGCCGCCGGGCCTGGACCGTGCCGAAGCCATCGCCTTCAACCAGCGCTCAGCCGTACAGGACGGGGTGGTCGTGGAGGGCACGCGCGTCACCTTCGGCCCCGCCGCCCGGGAGGAACTCGCCCGAGTCGCCCCCGACCTCGCCGACGGCTTCCACACCGCGGACCTGGACTCTGCCACCGAAGCCTTCACCCAGCTCAGAGACCGGCTCCGAGACCTCCCCTCCTATCCCTAACGAGGTGCGCCCGACGATGCACGCAGCGAACCTGCTAATCGACTACTACGACCGCCTTCCCGCCTCGATCGCGGCCTGCGTCGACGACCTCGAACCGGTCAGATCGGACATCGGCTTCTCCCCCGGCTACCACCTGCCCGCCCTCGACGCGGATGTGGAACGTTTCCTGTCGGTGGCCACCGCCCGCTGGGAGCCGCTCGGCGAGTACGGCGAGCACCGGCTGACCCTGCTCGACCTCACGGGCAACCCCGCCACGGGCACCACCAAGACCTTCGCCTCGCTGATGATCGTCGCCCGGGCGGTGGAGTACATCAGGCGGTACGGCGAAGCAGTCACGATCTTCTCGCCCACCTCGGCCAACAAGGGCGTCGCGCTGCGCGACGCGGTCCTGCGCGCGATCGAGAGCGGACTGGTCCGGCCCGACCAGCTGCGCACGGTGATCCTGGCGCCCGGCTCGTGCCTGGCCAAGCTCCGCTCCAGCCGGCTGTCCACCGACCCCGAGCTGCGCGAGCTGAACCCGATGCTCGTCTACAACGGCCCCGAGCCGGAGCAGGTCAAGGCGCTCGGCCGGGCCTTCGCCGACAAGTACGCCGGCGACCTGCGGGCCAACGGCGAGAACCTGTGGTACTCGCTGGACCTGGCCAACTATCTCGTAGCCGACACCGCCAGGGCGTACTTCGAGCACGCGGCCTCCCCTGTCGCCGGGCCCCGGCTGCACGCGCACGCGGTCTCCAGCGCCTTCGGGCTGCTCGGCTACCACCGCGGCAGGGATGTGCTGGAGGCCTCCGGCTCCTCGAGCCCGGAGCACCGGCCCGCCAGCCTGCTCGTGCAGCACCTCGGCACCCCCGACATGGTGCTCAACCTCCGCAACGGATCCTTCGACCGGGCCAACCTGCCCGAGTACGCCCTGACGGACGGCCTCTACCGGCAGTCGGCCGACCCGCGCTTCCCCGCGCTGACCTATGACCCGGACGAGGTGCTCGACCCGACCTTCTACACCCACCGGCCCGCCACCTCTCCCTCGATGAACGCGATCATCGAGCGCTCGGGCGGCGACGGCATCGTGGTCTCGCTGGCCGAATGCGTCGCCCGCTACCCGCAGGTGCGCGAGCTGCTCGCCGGGACCGGCTGCGAACTGCCCGCCGACTTCCGCCGGCTCCGGGAATGGTCCCTGGTCATGGCCATGACGGGCGTGCTCAACGCCGTCGACCGCGGCCTGGCCGACGACTGGCGCGACGTGGTGGTGCACGGGTCGGGCCGCTACACCTCGGCGGACTACACGCCGCTCGAGCCGGAGGCGATGACCGAGGTCGCGACCGTCGAGGACGTCGCCGCGGTGGTCTGCCGCTGATGTCTCTCCCGGAGGACGCGATCGCCGTCGTCGGCATGGCCGGGCGCTTCCCTGGCGCTCCCGACGTGCCCTCGCTCTGGCGCAACCTGCTCGACGGCGTGGACGTCGTGCACGACTACACCGAGGCCGAGCTGCGCGCGCTCGGGGTGGGTGAGCGGCTGCTGGCCGATCCGGCGCACGTGCGAGCGGGCGGCCGCCTGCCCGGCGTGGCCGCGTTCGACGCCGACTTCTTCGGCGTGACAGCGGACGACGCCGCCGCCATGGATCCCCAGCAACGGCTCTTCCTCGAGCAGTCCTGGATCGCGCTGGAGGACGCGGGCTGCGACCCCGCGGCCTTCGACGGGCTGATCGGCGTCTTCTCCGGTGCCTCGGTCAACAGGCACTTCCTCTACCGGCAGTTCACCGGCGACCCGGACGAGCCGCTGGTCCCGGGCTTCGCGCCCGACTACGTGGCCGCCCAGGTGGCCTACCGGCTGGGCCTGACCGGCCCCGCCATGGCCGTGCAGACCGCCTGCTCGAGCTCGCTCACCGCGGTCTGCGTGGCCGCCCAGCACCTGCTCGACTACCGCTGCGACCTGGCGCTCGCGGGCGGGGTGAGCGTCACGGAACCCCGCTTCCTGCACACGCCCGGCGGCCTGGTCTCGCCCGACGGCCGCTGCCGCGCCTTCGACGCCGCCGGTCAGGGCGGCGCCTACAGCAGCGGCGTGGCGGTCCTGGCGCTCAAGCGACTGCAGGACGCGGTCGAGAGCCGGGACCAGGTTCTCGCCGTGCTCCGGGGCTGGGCGGTGGGCAACGACGGCGCCCGCAGGGCCGGGTTCGCCGCCCCCGGGCTCGAGGGGCAGGCGAGCGTGGTGACCGAGGCGCTGGCGGACGCCGGGCTGGCACCCGGCGCGATCGGTTTCGTCGAGGCGCACGGCAGCGGCACCGTGGTCGGGGACGCGATCGAGGTCGCCGCCCTGGCCCAGGCCTTCTCCGGCGACCCGCTGCCACCGAGCGCCGTCGCGTTGGGCTCGATCAAGACCAACCTCGGCAACCTCGACGCGGCGGCGGGCGCGGCGGCGCTGATCAAGGCCGTCCTGGCGGTACGGCACGGCGTCATCCCGGCCAACCTCCACTTCGAGCGCGCCGATCCGGACGTCGAGTTCGGCCCCTTCTACGTGCCGGTCAAGAACGTGGCCTGGGAGGCGGAGACCCGGCGGGCCGGGGTGAGCTCCTTCGGCCTGGGCGGGACCAACGCCCACGTGATCGTCGAGCAGGTCGCGGACGAACCGCCGCGCCCAGCCGCCACCGGCTGGCGCGTCCTGCCCGTCTCAGCCCGGACGCCCGAGGCGTTGCGCCAGGCCCGCATGCGGTTGGCCGACCACCTGGAGGCGACTCCCCGGACCGACCTGGACGACGTCGCCCACACGCTGACCGCCGGACGCCGAGCCTTCTCCTACAGGGCGGCGATCGTCTGCCGGGACCTGTCCGAGGCCGTCGCCCGGCTGCGCGGCCTGCCGTACGACGCGCCAGAGGACCTGATGCGGGCGGCCGAGGCCTGGGTGGCGGGCGACGAGCCCGCCTGGCCGCCGGCGGACGGCCGCATCATCTCCCTGCCCGCCTACCCGTTCCAACGGCAGGAGGTCTGACCATGAGACCCGACACCAGCTCGCTCGACCGCTGGTTCTCCGTTCCACAGCCCCGCCCCGCGGCGCCCATGCAGCTGTTCTGCCTGCCGTGGGCGGGCGCCGGGGCCGGAGCCTTCCAGGGCTGGGCCGCCGCGGCGGGACCCGGGCTCGAGGTGCTGCCCATGGTCCTGCCGGGCCGGGAGGGCCGCTTCTCCGAGCCCTTCGGCATCGACATCGGGGAACTCGCCGACGCCGTCTCGGCCCGGGCCGACCGGCCGTATGCGATCTACGGACACTCCATGGGCGGCAGGCTGGGCTTCGAGGTGACCCGCGAACTGACCAGGCGGGGCGAACCGCTGCCGCGCCGGCTGTACCTGGGCGGGTGCCGGCCGCCGGACCACGTCGAACCGCTTGCCGAGCTGTCGGAGGTGTCGGACGAGGAGCTGCTCGGCAGGCTCACCGAGCTCGGCGGCTTGCCGGAGGAGTTGCTGGCCGAGCCGGAGCTGTGCGAGCTCCTCCTGCCGGTCCTGCGCGCGGACTTCACCTGGTTGCACGAGTACGTCTACCAGCCGGGGCCGCCGATCGAGGTGCCGATCGAGGCCTTCGCAGGAGCCGACGACAAGTCGATCTCCGTCGAGGCCATGCGGGGCTGGGCCAGGCACACCAGCGCAGGCTTCACTCTCAGCGTCGAGCCGGGCGGCCACTTCTTCCTGCGCGAGCGGCGGGACCACATCCTGGACCGGGTGCGCGCATGAGCGACCACCGCATGCCGCTCGGCGACACCGGCTGGTGGGTGTGGAGCGAGGCGCTGCTGCGCAGCACCGGCTTCCCTGCCGACGGCCTGACGCGCCTGTCCGCCCCCGACTGCGCGCAGGCGGCGGACGCGTTGCTCTCGGGCGAGCTCGCGGCGGAAGACTTCGACAAGATCCTCGCGGAGGCCGGCCACGAGCTGGGCGACGAGCTGACGGAGATCGCCGCCGACCCGCTCTTCCGCGAGGCGATCACCTGGCAGAACCGGGGCGCCCTGGTCGCGCTGGACGCCCTGACCTCCGGCGGCCGCCGCGACAGCAGGCGGCGCGAACGGGAGCGCATCGCCGTCAAGTACTGGCAGCGCTACAGCGCCAAGAACGAGACGGTGGGCTTCTTCGGGCCGGTGACCTGGGTTCGGTGCACGGAGGACGGCCCGGCCCTGGAGGTACGGCCCGGCGAACGGCTGCTGTCGGACCGGCGCGTGTTCTTCGAGGACTGGGCGCTGCGCGCGTACGCGGCGAAGCTGGCCGAGGATCCCGAGGTGCGCCGCTGGTTCCCACCCGCCCTGCAACCCCAGCTGACCCTGGACGGCCGCCAGGTGCGGCGGCCGGCGCAGCCGCCCGCCCCTGTGTCGGCCGCCGAGGCACTACTGCTGTCGCGATGCGACGGCAGGCGCCGTGCCGTCGACGTGGCCGCCGAGGTGGCCGGGCAGGCGGGCATCCGCACCGAAGCCGACGCCTACCTGCTGCTCGACCTCCTGGCCGGGCGCGGCCTGCTGACCTGGCAGGGCGACGTGCCGCAGAGCCCGCACGCCGAGGAGCACCTCCGGCGGTTGCTGGCCGGCATCGAGGACCCGGCCGTGCGCGAGCGGGCCCATGCCGGGTTGGAGCGGCTGGCATCGGCCAAGGGAGAGGTGGCGCGCGCCGCGGGCGACCCGGATGCCCTGCGCGCCGCGATGGAGGCGCTCAGCACGGTGTTCAGCGAGGTCACCGGCGCCGACTCGGTCCGCAGGACCGGCCGGACCTACGCCGGCCGCGGCCTGGTCTACGAGGACACCACGCGCGACGTGCGAGTGACCGTGGGCAAGCCGCTGATCGACGGCATCGCCGAGCCGCTGGCGCTCATGCTCCAGGCCGCCCGCTGGCTGACGGCCGAGCTGGCGTCGACCTACGGCCAGGCGCTGCGCGAGCTGTACGAGGAGCTGCGCGCGGACGGCCCGGTGCTGCTGTCCGACCTGTGGTACCTCGCCCAGGGCATGCTGTTCGGCACCGGTCCCAGACCCGTGGACGCCATCGCCGAGGAGTTCGCCCGCCGCTGGTCGGAGCTGTTCGGCCTGGACCAGGTCGCCCCGGACACCGCCGAGCTGACCTTCACCGCCCGCGGGCTGGCCGCCTCCGACGCGTTCGCCGCCGCCGGCCCCGGCTGGTCGGACGGCCGGTTGCACAGCCCCGACCTGCAGATCTGCGCCGACAGCGTCGAGGCCGTCAACCGCGGCGACTACCTGGTGGTCATGGGCGAGATGCACGCGGCCTGGGCGACCTTCGACTGCGCCGTCTTCACCCTCGCCCACCCCGATCCAGGCCCGCTGCGCGACGCGCTGGCCGAGGACCTGGGAACCGACCGGGTCAGGCCGCTCTACCCGGTGGAGTGGCCCCGCTACACCGGCCGGCTGACGCACGGCCTGGAGCACCCGACCGACATCGAGCTGGGCTGGACGGCCGCCCCCGGCGCCGACCCCGACCGGCTGGTGCCCGCCACGGGCGTGCTGGTCGACGAGGTGGACGGGGAACTGGTGGCCACCATGCCGGACGGGAGGAGCCGGCCGCTGCTGGAGGTCTTCTCGCAGCTGGTGTCGATCCACGCCGTGGATGGCTTCAAGCTCGTCGGAGGCGATCGGCACACCCCGAGAATCACCATCGACCGGCTGGTCGTCGCCCGCCGTACCTGGCGGACCACCGTGGAGGCGACGGGACTGACCGACGTCGGCGGTGAGCGCGCACGGTACCTGGCCGTGCGCCGATGGCGGCGTGAGCTCGGCCTGCCCGAGCGGGTCTTCGTCAAGCTGTCCACGGAGATCAAGCCGCTCTACGTCGACCTCACCAGCCCGGTCTTCGCCGACCTGCTCTGCTCGATGGTCCGCTCTGCCAGCCTCACCGCCGGGCAGGACGTGCGGCTGGTGATCTCCGAGATGCTCCCAGGCCCGGACCAGACCTGGCTGTCCGACGCCGAGGGCCGCCGCTACTTCACGGAGCTGCGTATGCACATGGTCGACCCCCTTCCTGGAGGCGTGGGATGACGACGCTGCCCGATCTGGTGCTGGCCCAGGCCGAGCGCCGCCCGCAGGCGCCCGCCGTGCGGCAGTGGCAGGAGGTGCTCACGTACGGCGAGCTGGCCGAGCGGGCGGGCGGCCTGGCCGCGCGGCTGCCGGATGTGGGGCCTGAGCGTCTGGTGGGAGTCTGCCTGCGACGCCGGCCGAGCATGGTCACCGGGGTGCTCGGCGTGCTTCTGGCCGGGGGCGCGTACGTGCCGCTCGACCCCGACGGCCCCGCCGCGCGCAGGGAGCAGATCATCAGGAACGCGGGGCTCGACCTGATCGTGGTCGACGAGTCCACCGCGGAGCTCTTCGACGGGGTGCGGACCGTCCCGGTGGAGGGCCCGCCCGCCGCGCCAGGACAGTGTCCCGCGCTGCCCGGCAACGCGGCCTATGTGCTGCACACCTCGGGATCCACCGGCACGCCCAAGGGCGTGGTGGTCAGCCATCGCAGCGCCTGCGCCTACACGCTCGGGAACATCGAGCTGCTGGGCGTCGATGAGGACACGCGCGGCCTCGCCTTCGCCTCGCTCGGGTTCGACGTGGCGGTGCACGACCTGTTCGTGCACCTGGCCGCCGGGGCCACGCTGATGCTGGCAGGAGAGGACGACCGGCGTGACCCCGTACGGCTGCAGCGTTTCTGCGTGGAGCACCGCATCACCTCCGGTGACCTGCCGGTCTCCCTGCTGCCGGTGCTGGATCCTGCGCGCCTGCCCGAGTGGCGGGTGCTGACCACCGGCTCCGAGGCCCCCGGCCCTGAGCAGGTGGAGCGCTGGGCGAGCAGCCGGTTTCTCAACTACTACGGCCCGACCGAGACGACGGTGGCGGTCACCGTCTTCGAGGCCGAGGGAAGCTGGGACCGGCCGCTGCCGATCGGCGCCGCCCAGCACGGGCACCGCCTCCATGTCGTGGACGAGGAGCTGCACGAGGTTCCAGCGGGCGTGCCGGGGGAGCTGCTGGTCGGCGGGGTCGGGCTGGCCCGCGGATATCTGGGCCGACCCGATCTGACAGCCGAACGCTTCGTGCCCGACCCGTTCGGCGGCGACGGCGAGCGGCTCTACAGGACCGGCGACCTCGTGGTGCTGCAGCAGGACGGGAACCTGATGTTCCTGGGCAGGACCGACCGGCAGGTCAAGATCCGCGGGCAGCGGGTGGAGATCGGCGAGGTGGAGACCGTGCTGCGCGGGCACCCGCAGGTCGGGCACGCGGTGGTGGAGGCCGTCGAGGGTCCCGCGGGTGTCCGGCTCGTGGCCTTCTGCACCGCGGACGGCGTGCGCCAGGACGTGCTGCGAGAGCACTGCGCCGAGCGGCTGCCCGCGGCGATGGTTCCCGCCGACATCCTGATCCTGCCGAACCTGCCGATGTCCTCGTCGGGCAAGGTCGACCTCCAGGCGCTGCATGCGCTGGTGCCTGACGCGCCGGCCCTGGGCTCGCCGCCGGAATCGTCGAGCGAGCGCGCCGTGGCCGAGGTCTGGTCTCGGGTGCTCGACCGCGTCCCGGGGCTGGAGGACGACTTCTTCGCCTCCGGCGGGCATTCCATCAGCGCCATGCGCCTGGTCAGCGGCCTTCGCGAGGCACTGGGCCGTGAGGTGGCGGTGGAGGACGTCTACGCCGCGCGCACCCTCGGCGCGCTGGCGGCGCTGGTGGAAGCCGCACCTCCCGTGGCCGAGGCACTGCCCTCCGGCAGCCCGCCCGCGCTGACCGCGGCGCAGCGCCGGTTGTGGTTCCTGGAGCGGCTCTTCCCCGGCAACGTCGCCTACAACATCGCGCTCGCCGAGCGCCTGCGCGGCCCGCTCGACGTGGTGGCACTGGAGCGGGCGCTGACCGCGGTGGCCGAGCGGCACGAGGTGCTCCGCTGGCGGGTGCCCGACGACGGTGGCGTGCCCCGCGTGGAGGTGTCCGCGCCCGAACCGGTGCGGATAGCGGTCGAGGCCCTGGACGGCGCGCAGGACAGCCGGCCTGACGAGCCGGGCAGCGGGTCGGACGGCCTGCCTGACGGGGTCCGCGCCTGGCTGGACCGGGCCGGCGCCCAGCACTTCGACCTGGCCCGCGGCCCGCTCTGGCAGGCCAGGCTGCTCCGGCTGGGCCCTGACGACCACGTGCTGGCGGTGACCTTCCACCACGCCGTCTTCGACGGCTGGTCAGAGGGCCCGTTCTTCGACGACCTGGCCCGCGCCTACGCCGGCGAGGTCCTGGACGAGCCGGAGGCTACCTTCGCCGACTACGCCGCCTGGCGGGCGGCGCGGGACGGCAGGCGGGCCGGGGAGGACCTGGCCTGGTGGAAACGCTCGCTGGCCGACGCCCCCACGACGCTCGATCTGCCCAGGGACCGCCCGCGGCCGGCCGTGCAGAGCCACGCCGGCGCCCTGGCCACCGCCGCGCTGACCGCGGAGACCACGGCAGGTGTCCGCGAGCTGGCCGTACGGCTGGGCACCACCGCGCCGAGCGTGTGGCTGGCCGCCTTCGCCGAACTGGTCCGGCGCGTCACCGGCCGTGACGACATCGTGGTCGGCACCCCCGCGGCGGACCGCAGGCACGAGGCCTTCCAGGACCTGATCGGCTTCTTCGTCGACATCGTGCCGATCCGCCTGCGCTCGACCGGGGAGGCCTCCTTCGCGGAGCTGGTGCGTGGCTGCGCCGATGCGATGATCGACGCGATGGCCAGGCCCGGCGCCGCCATCGAGGACATCGTCGGAGCACTGGCGATACGCCGTGAGCCCAGCCGTGCGCCGCTGGTGCAGGTGCTCTTCAACGTCTTCAACTTCCCGGAGCCGCGGCTGGAGCTGAAGGGGCTGAGCTCCACCGGCATCGTGCCCGCGCCGGCGGGTTCCCCTTTCGATCTGACGGTCTACGTCGTCGAGCGGAACGGGAGGTACGCGGTCGACCTCGTCTACAACACCGACCTCTACACCGCCGAGCGCGTCGAGCTGCTGCTCCGGTCCTTCACCGACCTGCTCGACCAGGCCGTGGCCGACCCGGGCGCCCCCGCGGCCGGCCTCGAGCTGAGGCATGTCGCCACGCTCGCGCACGGCGTGACGGACGAGCCGGCGCAAGCCGTACAACCGGAATCCGGGCTCCGCGCGGATCCCGCCACCGACACCGAGCGCCTGCTCGCCGGGATCTGGCGGGACGTGCTCGGCCGAGCCGAGGTGCTCGCGACCGACAACTTCTTCGACGTCGGCGGCACCTCCATGGCCGTCGTCGTGGTCCGCGACCGACTGGCCGCCCTGACCGGGCGCCAGGTGACGGTCGTGGACATGTTCCGCTACCCGACCGTACGCGCGCTGGCCGCCCACCTCGACGGTGATGCCGCGAATCCGGAACTGAGCCGCGCCGACCGGCGTGCCGACACACGCCGCCAGCTGCGGGACAAGCGCAGGAGGAGACAGTGACAGAGTTGTCCAACGACTCGGGTGCCGAGCCCATCGCCATCGTCGGCATGAGCGCCCGCGTGCCGGGCGCGAACGATCTCGGCCAGTTCTGGCGCAACCTGGTCGACGGAGTGGAGTCGGTGACCTTCTTCACCGACGAGGAGCAGCTCGCCTGGGGTGCGACTCCGGAGGAGCTGGCCAGCCCCTCCTTCGTCAAGGCCGCGCCGGTCATGATCGACATGGAGGGCTTCGACAACCGCCTGTTCGGCATGAGCGTGCGCGAGGCGGAGCTCGCCGACCCGCAGCAGCGGATCTTCCTGGAGCAGTCGCACGCCGCGCTGCAGGACGCCGGCTACGACCCGGCCACCTACGAGGGCTCCATCGGCGTCTACGGCGGATCCGGGCCCAGCCAGTACCAGTGGCTCAACCTCCAGACCAACCCCGATCTGGACAGCAACGCGGTCAAGCTCGGCATGTCGATCGGCAACAACATCGACTACGTCGCCACCACGGTCTCCTACCGGCTGAACCTGCGCGGGCCGGCCATGACCGTCACCACCGCCTGCTCCTCCTCCCTGGTCGCCCTGCACCTGGCCTGCGAGTCGCTGCGCAACGGGGAGTGCGACATGGCGCTGGCCGGCGGGGTCTGCGTGGAGCTGCCGCACGGCGCCGGATACCCGGCCATGGACGGCTTCACCACCTCCGACGGGCACGTCAAGCCGTTCGACTCCCGCGCGGACGGCACCATCTGGGGCAGCGGCGTCGGCGTGATCGTGGTCAAGCGCCTGGAGGACGCGCTGGCCGACGGCGACCACATCAGGGCCGTGGTGCTGGGGAACGCGATCAACAACGACGGCAGCAACAAGATCGGCTTCTCCGCGCCGAGCCACGCGGGCCAGACCGCGGTGATCGCCGAGGCGCTCGGCGTGGCCGGGGTGGACCCGCGCACCATCGGCTACGTCGAGGCGCACGGCACCGGCACCGCCCTCGGCGACCCCATCGAGGTGGCCGCCCTGAGCGAGGTCTACCAGCGCAGCACCGACGATCGCGGCTGGTGCGGCATCGGCTCGGTGAAGTCCAACCTCGGCCACCTCAGTCAGGCCTCCGGCGTCGTCGGCGTGATCAAGGCGGTGCTCGCCATGGAGCACGGCCTGATCCCGCCCAGCATCAACTTCGAGCGGCCCAACCCCGCCATCGACTTCGACTCCAGCCCCTTCTACGTGGTCTCCACCCCCACCAAGTGGGAGGACGGCCTGCGCCGGGCGGCGGTGAGCTCCTTCGGCATCGGCGGCACCAACGCCCACGTGATCCTCCAGGAGGCGCCGCCCCCCGCCGCCGCCACGAGCGCGCAGGGGCCGCAGCTGCTACGGCTCTCTGCCCGCACCGACAGCGCGCTCGACACCATGCGCACCCAGCTCGCCGAGCACCTCACCGAACACCCCGAGCTCTCCGTCTCCGACGTGGCCCACACGCTGCGGGTGGGCCGGCCGGAGCTTCGGCATCGCGTCGCCGTCGTGGCCGACGACCTGGCCGGCGCGGTGAGCGCGCTGGCCGACCGCAAGCGGCACCCGGCAGGGGACGCGGGCGGAACACCGCCCAAGGTGGCCTTCCTCTTCTCCGGGCAGGGCGCGCAGTACGCGGGCATGGGCGCCGCGCTCTACGCCGCCCAGCCGGCCTTCGCCGCCGCCGTCGACGAGTGCGCTGAGCTCCTGCGTGCCGAGCTGGGCGAGGACATCAGGCAGCTGATGTTCGCCGAGGGCGGCGACGACAAGCTGCGCGAGACCCGCTTCACCCAGCCCGCGCTGTTCACCGTGGAGTACGCGTTGGCCAGGCTCTGGCAGGAGCTCGGCGCGCAGCCCACAGGCATGATCGGTCACTCCATCGGGGAGTACGTCGCCGCCACGCTCGCCGGGGTGTTCACCCTGCCCGACGCGCTGCGGCTGGTGGCGGCGCGCGGGCGGCTGATGCAGTCGATGCCAGCCGGTTCGATGCTCGCGGTGATGAAGGACGAGCAGGAGGCCGCCGAGCTGCTCATCGACGGGGTGAGCGTGGCCACGGTGAACGGCCCTGGCACCTGCGTGGTGGCCGGGACGGATGAGGCGATCACGGCCTTCGCCGAGCTGCTCGACGGCAAGGGCGTCAAGGCCACCAGGCTGCGCACCTCGCACGCCTTCCACTCGCCGATGATGGAGCCCATCCTGGCGCAGTTCGAGGCCCTCGTCGCCGCCGTGCCGCGGCAGGCACCCGCCCTGCCGTTCCTGTCCAACGTGACCGGCGACTGGATCACCCCCGAGCAGGCCGTCGACCCGGCCTACTGGGCCGGACACATCCGCCGTCCCGTGCGCTTCGGCGACTGCGTGGCCCGGCTGCTGGCCGAGAAGGACTGGGTGATGCTGGAGTGCGGGCCCGGCAAGCAGCTGGCCCAGCTGGCCCGCATGCAGCTGCGCGGCGCCAAGGACGTGCTGCCGCCGCTGACCAGCCTGCCCGGCCCCGGCGAGAGCGCCGGCGATCTGGACGTGCTGTACGGCTCCGCCGCCCGGCTGTGGTCCGCCGGAGTGCCGATCACCATGGACGGCGACCAGGGCCACCGGGTGCCGCTGCCTGGCTACCCCTACGAGCGGGAGTACCGCTTCATCGCGCCGGGTGAGGCCGGGGCGAAGCCGAAGGCGACGCAGCCCTCCGGCTCCCGGGCGCTGGAGGACTGGTTCGAGATCCCCGCGTGGCAGCAGCTCGCGCCCTCCCCGCTCGGCGAGCCGGTCACCCGCTGCCTCGTCTTCGTCAGCGGGGAGCGCGGCGAGGAGCTGGTGGCGGCGCTCCGGGCACAGGGTGCCGAGGTGACTGTGGTCCGCCCCGGCACGGACTACTCCGGCGAGTTCACCGTACGGCCCGGCGAGCGCGCCGACTACGACGCCCTGATCAGCGCGCTCGGCGACTCCCTGCCCTCGCGCATCGTGCACGCCTGGGCGCTGGACAGCGACCAGGCCCAGGCGCAGGAGCACGGCTTCTTCAGCATGCTCTTCCTGGTCCAGGCCCTGGCCGCCGATCAGCGGGCCGACGGGGTCCGCCTCGACGTGCTCACCTCCGGCACTGAGGACCCCCTGGGCGGCGCCGACCTGACCCGGCCGGAGTACGCGCTCATGGCGGGCATCGCCCGAGTCGTACCGCTGGAGGTCGACGGCCTCCAGGTGCGCCACCTCGACCTCGAGTCCGGCGGCACCCCCGCCGCCAGCGTCCTGGC
The DNA here is from genome assembly GCF_039535395.1 of Nonomuraea roseola. Classification (NCBI taxonomy): domain Bacteria; kingdom Bacillati; phylum Actinomycetota; class Actinomycetes; order Streptosporangiales; family Streptosporangiaceae; genus Nonomuraea; species Nonomuraea roseola. The sequence continues at coordinate 4,713,391 of NZ_BAAAXC010000015.1, read as the reverse complement.
CGAGCTGCGCAGGGAGCCTGCGGGCGACGTGCTGGCTCTGCGGGGCGGGCGCCGGTGGGTCCGCGAGTTCCAGCCGGTACGGCTGAGCGAGGGCGACTCCGGGCTGCGCGAGGAGGGCGTCTACCTGATCACCGGTGGCCTGGGCGGCATCGGCCTCACCCTCGCCGAGCACCTCGGCACCCGGCTGCGGGCCCGCGTGGTGCTGCTCGGCCGCAGCGGCACGGTGACGCCGAGGGCCGCGCGCGCGCTCGCCAGGATCGAGCAGGCGGGCGGCAGGGTGACGGTCCTGGCCGCCGACGTCACCGATCCTGCCCGGTTGCGCGAAGTCAGGGAGGAGGTCCTGGCCGCCCATGGCGGACTGCACGGCATCGTGCACGCCGCCGGCCTGCCAGGCGGCGGCATGGCCGAGATCAAGGAACGAGCCGTCGCGCAGGCCGTACTCGACCCCAAGGTCACCGGAACCGCCGCGCTGTTCGACGTCTTCGGCGACCTCGAGCTGGACTTCGTCGCCCTGTGCTCGTCGGTCACCGCGGTCAGCGGCGGGTTCGGCCAGGTCGACTACTGCGCGGCGAACGCCTTCCAGGACGCCTTCGCCCGTGCCCAGCACGGCACCCGCGTCCTGAGCGTCAACTGGGGCGCGTGGCTGGAGGTGGGCATGGCCGCCAACGCCGACGCCACCGGCCTGGCCGCCGCCGGCCCCGCCGTCGTCACCGAGGGAACGCCGGTCGACCACCCGGTCGTGCGCAGCCGTACCCACGACAGGGCGTCGGGGCCGCTGGCCGCGGACACCCACTGGGTGCTGGACGAGCACCGCATCGGCGGGGTGCCGGTCCTGCCCGCGACCGGGCAGCTGGAATGCGCCAGGGCGGCCTTCACGGCCGTCGTCCCCGCGCCGGGCGAGGGCCACGCGGTGGAGCTGCGCGACGTGGTCTTCCTGGAGCCTCTGGCCGTGCCGGACGACACCACGTCCGAGCTCGTGGTCTCCTTCGCCGACGGTTCGGCCTTCGAGGTGCGCGCCGGGGAGCGGCTGCACACCCAGGGCGCGGCGGCATGGGTACGGCCCGCGCCCGTCGCGGCCGTGGACGTGGCGGCGCTGAAGGCCGGAATGACGCCGGAGGCCGAGCAGGACGGCGAGTACGCCGGAGTGCTGACGTTCGGTCCGCGGTGGCGCTCGCCCGAGCTGATCTGGCGGACCGAGGGCGAGGAGCTCGCCTTCGTCGAGGGGACCGAGCAGGTGGCGGCGGAGGTCGGTGGCTGGGGCCTGCACCCAGCGCTGCTCGACGTGGCCACCTCCTTCGGCCGGGGCAACGGCGGCGGTGCCTACCTTCCGCTGAGCTACGGCCGGCTGCTGGTCAGGTCGGCGCTTCCGGATCGCTTCTACAGCCACCTGCGGCGCAGGGGCGACGGCGGCGCCGAGGTCGTCACGGCCGACCTGACGCTGATGGACGAGGCGGGCACGGTGCTCGTGGAGATCGAGGAGTTCGTGCTGCGGCGCATCGACGCCTCGGCGGTGACCGGGTCGCTGAGCGCAGGGGACCAGCAGTCCGACACCGGCATCCGCCCTGCGGACGGCGCCGAGGCGTTCTTCCGCGTGCTGGCCGCGGCCGACCTCGGCCCGCAGGTCGTCATCAGCGCGACCGCGCTCGCCGAGATCACCCGGCGGGAGCGGCTGACCCGCCAGAGCCTCGAGGCCCAGGCCACGGTGGCCAGGACCGAGGACTTCGTCGCGCCTGAAGGCGAGGTGGAGGCGGCGCTTGCCCGGGTGTGGAGCGAGATCCTGGGCGTGCCCGACGTGGGTGCCGACGACGACTTCTTCGAGCTCGGCGGCAACTCGCTCATCGCGGTCCAGCTGATCGCGCAGGCTCGGGCCGCGGTCGGCGTCAAGCTGCCGATGCGCACGCTCTTCGAGGCCCCGTCCGTGCGGCAGATGGCCGCCAGGGTCGAGCAGATCCGTGCCGAGCAGCCGGCGACCCCGGCAGCTACCCCGGCGACCCCTGCCACCACGATCCCGCGCGTAGCGCGAGGAAGGTAGCCCGATGCACGCCGAGCATCGCGAGTTCCGGGCGGAGTGGCTCGAGGAGTCCATCGCCGCCCGGTTCTGGGCCGTCGTCGCCGAGCATCCCGGCCGGGTCGCGGTGCTCGGCGAGGATGGCCCGCTCACCTACGCCGAGCTCGCACAGGAGGTCCAGGCCGTGGCGGCGGCGGTGCACGGCGCCTCCCGGGTCGGGCTCCTGGTCGGGCACGGCCCCAGGATGGTCGCCGCCATCCTGGGCGTGCTCACGGCCGGGGCCACCTACGTACCGCTCGATCCGGCCTATCCGCCGGCCCGCCTGGCGGGCATGGCCGAGCTGGCCAGGCCGGAGCTGGTCGTGACCGTGCCCGAGCACAAGGACCTGCTCACCGGCGACCTCGTCGACCTCACCTCGATGCCGCCGGCGCCGGGTTTCCGTCCCGTCACCGTGGATCCGGGCTCCCCTGCGTACATCCTGTTCACCTCGGGCTCCACGGGGCGGCCCAAGGGGGTCGTGCAGACCCATCGGGGGGCGTTGTTCCAGATCCGGACGCATACCAACAACCTGCGGATCCGTCCTGCTGATCGGATCAGCGTCGTATCCTCCTTCAGCTACGACATGGCGGTGACGGACGGCTTCTCCGCGCTGCTCAACGGGGCCGCCGTGGTGCCCGTCGACCTCCGGCTGCATGGCCTGGGTCAGCTGAGGGAGGCGCTCGTCACCGGACAAGTCACGATTTATCACTCGACGCCGACTGTCTACCGCTATCTGCTGGACTCCCTCTCCGAGGGAGAGGTGCTGTCGAATGTCCGGGTCGTCATCCTCGGCGGCGAGGAGGTCGTCCGCCACGACCTCGTCCGCTTCCAGCGGCACTTCCCCGCCTCCAGCGTCTTCGTCAACGGCTACGGGGCCACCGAGATCTCCTTCGTCGCCCAGAACCACCTGACCGCAGCCGAGATGGGCGACGACCCGGTCGTGCCCATCGGGCGACCCCTGGACGGCGTGGAGATCGAGCTCAGGCCCCACCCTGCGGAGGGCGAGATCGTCATCCGCAGCCCGTACCTGGCCGGCTATCTGGGCGCCGCCGAGCGAGACCAGGCCAGGTTCGGCGTCGATCCTGACGGCATGCGTTTCTACCGAACCGGCGACCTGGGGCGGTGGTTTCCCGATGGCCGGCTGGCCTACCTGGGTCGCCTCGACCGGCAGGTGAAGATCCGCGGCCACCGCGTCGAGCTCGGCGAGATCGAGGCCGTGCTGGCCACGCTGGTGCCCCGGGCCGCCGTCGTCACCCGCGAGGTCCGCGGCGAGCCGCACATCGTGGCCTACGTCCTGGGAGACGACACCTCAGGACTGCGCGAGCGGCTGGCCGAGGTGCTGCCCGACTTCATGGTTCCGGCTGAGATCGTCGGAGTCGGCACGCTGCCCCTGACCCCCACCGGGAAGATCGACACGGCCGCCCTGCCAGACCCGCACTCTGGACCCGCTCCCGCGCGGGCGGTGAACCTGCCGGCGCCGGAGGCCGAGCTTGCCACCGTGATCGCGGCCGTCTGGGGCGCCGTGTTCGAGGTGCGGGAGGTGGACTGGGAGCGATCCTTCTTCGACCAGGGCGGGCACTCGTTGCTCATGGCGAAGGTCCAGCAGCGGCTCGAAGCCGTCCTGAGCCGGCGTATCCCGCTGACCACCCTCTACGCCCATCCCACCGTCGCCTCCCTCGCGCACCACCTCACGGCGGGGGAGGCGGGGGCGCCGAGCGACGCCCCCGCGACCCGGGCGGCTCTACGACGGCAGCGCCGGCGACCCTGACGCCTATTGGGTAGTAGTACTATCCAACTATGCGCATGTCCCAGCTGAGCGCCGAGTCCGGCATCGCCATCGCCACCATCAAGTACTACCTGCGCGAGGGCCTTCTCCACCAGGGTGAGCAGGTGGCGGCCACCAGGGCCGAGTACGACGAGTCGCATCTGCGCAGGCTGCGGCTGATCAGGGCGCTGCTGGAGGTGGGCCGCCTGCCGATCACCTCCATCAAGAAGGTGATCGAGGCGGTCGACGACGAGAGCATGTCCGTCCACGACATGCTCGGCACCGCCCACTACGCGCTCAGCCCCGTCGTCGAGACAGGAGAGGGCGAGGAGTGGGTGGCCGCCCGCGAGCAGGTCGACCACCTGCTCGCCGAGCTCGGCTGGCAGGTCTACGGGAACGCCCCCGCCCGCGACGAGCTCGCCCAGACCCTGGTCAAGATCCGGCAGCTCGGGCTGAACACCGACCTGACCGCCTACGCCGGCGCCGCCTACCGGCTCGTCACCGACATCGAGCTGGACACGTTCCCGCTGGAGGGCCCACGCGACACGGCCGTGGAGGCGCTGGTCCTCGGCACCGTGCTGTACGGCAGAGCCTTCGACGCCCTGCGTCGGCTGGCTCAGGAGTCGGAGTCGGCCCGCAGGCTGAACGTCAGTCCCCGAGGACGAGAGGGCGCTTGAGCAGCCAGAGCGCCGCCCTCTTGAGCAGCGCGCGGTGCACCTCGTTGTCGTAGGAGCGGACGTCGTGCCCGAGGGCGTCGTAGACGAGGCGGCCTCGCCGTACCGGACGGGCCCAGACCAGCGGCTGCCCCATCGACGAGGCCAGCGGCCGGACATCGGGCAGCACGTCGAGGTCGCTGTAGACCTCGTCCACGACGTCGAAGTCGCGCAGCCCCTCGACGATCGGATGGCCACCGAGGACGCGGACGCTCGTCCAGCCCAGCGGAGGGTGGTGCGACTTGCCCCAGCGCCAGCAGGCGCCCAGCACGCGTGGCCAGCCCTGCCAGTCGTCGAAGCAGATCGAGGCGGCGTGCATGCACAGCAGGCCGCCGCCCCGCTCGAGGTGGTCGAGCAGGGTGGTGCGGGCCTGAGCCGGCAGGGTGAAGCCCTTCTCCTGCCAGCGCAGCGCGTTGACGGTGATGAGCTGGAACTCCGACGGTTCGCTGAGCGCCCCCGCGATGTCCTCGGTGATCTCGGACTCCACCCCGACGTCGGCGAGCACCTGCGCGAGGGCCGCGGACGTGGCATCGAAGTCGTGGTACAGGCCGCCTGAGAGGATCAGATTTCTCGCCACGTCACAACCTCATCACGGATGACCCTGGGAAATCCATGGGCGTCCGTTGACGTGATCGCGGGAAGCACTCCGCGCATGACATCGATCAAGATCGTGGGCCTGGTGGCCGCCGCCGTTCTCTGCTCGTCCGCGGCCTCGTGCCCGACCACCACCGCCAACCTGCGGGTCGCGGTCACGGCTGGAGAGGGGGCTCCCGCCACGGCGCGGCTGACCTGCGGGTGGGACGGCGGCACGCATCCGAAGGCGGCGGCCGCCTGCGCGCTGCTGACCACCGTGGAGGGCGACCTGGCGCGCCATCCCGGCGAGCGCGGCGCGTGCACCAAGGAGTACCACCCGCACACCGTCTCCCTGAGCGGGACGTGGAACGGCAGGAACGTCTCCTACCTGCGGACCTTCGGCAACCGCTGCATGATGCTCCTCGCCACGGGCGCCGTCTTCGATCTGTGAGCCGGATCACTGTCACACGCCCAGGAGCTGTCTCGTCCAGTCACCATGAGAGTGCTGGTAGCAGGAGCTTCAGGGGTCATCGGGCGCCGGCTGGTGCCGCTGCTCACCGCCGTCGGCCACGACGTGATCGCGCTGTCGAGGTCGACGGGCGGCCCCGACATGCTCGACCGCGACGCCGCGGTCAAGGCCGTCAGACGGATCGCGCCCGACGTGGTCGTCAACATGCTGACCGCCATTCCGGCGGCCATCAACCCGCGCACCCTGGCCAGGGATTTCGAGCTGACGAACAGGCTGCGCACCGAGGGGACGCGTCACCTCGTCGAGGCCGCCCCTGACGCCAGGCACATCGCGCAGGGACTGGCCTTCGCCTACCGTCCCGGCGAGGGGCTGGCCGACGAGGACGCGCCGCTCTGGACCGACGCCCCCGCGCAGTTCGCGCCGAACGTGCGGGCGGTGGTGGAGCTGGAGCGGCTGACCGTGGGGGCGGGGGGCCTGGTGCTGCGCTACGGCCACCTGACGGGGCCGGGCTCGATCTACGACAAAGAGGGCTCGACCACGGCCGCCGTGCTGGCCGGAAGGATGCCGATCGTCGGCGACGGCGGCTCTGTGTTCTCCTTCACCCACGCTCACGACGCGGCCACCGCCGTGGTCGCCGCCCTCGACAGGAACGTCTCCGGCGCGCTCAACGTGGTCGACGACACGCCGTTGGCGCACAGGGACTGGCTGCCCGCCTTCGCCAGGAAGCTGGGCGCGCCCGCTCCCAGACGCGTGCCCGCCTTCGCGGCGAAGCTCGCGGTCGGCGGGTTCGGCGTGGCGTTCATGACCAGGCTGCGGGGGGCCGACAACAGCCGGGCGAGGCTCGTGCTGAACTGGCGCCCCCGGCACGCGTCCTTCCTCGATGACCAGGAATGATGCCACCGTGGACTTCGAGACCCATCGCCCCGTGCTGCTCGGCCTTGCCTACCGGCTGCTCGGCAGCATGTGGGACGCCGAGGACGTGGTGCAGGAGGCCTGGCTGCGCTGGAGCGACACCGACCGGGCGGCGGTGAAGGAGCCCAGGGCCTTCCTTGTCACCATCGTGTCGCGGCTGGCGCTCGACCAGCTCAGGTCCGCGCGGGTCAAGCGTGAGGCGTACACGGGGCCGTGGCTGCCGGAACCGGTCTCCGCCTCCGAGGTCGGGCCGCTCGACACGGCCGAGCTGCGCGACACCCTCTCCTACGCCACCCTCCATCTGATGGAACGGCTCTCGCCGCCCGAGCGGGCGGTGTTCGTGCTGCGCGAGGCGTTCGACCTGCCGTACGACGAGATCGCCTCGATCGTGGACGCGAGCGTCGCCAACTGCCGCCAGATGCACCACAGAGCGTCGGTACGGCTGGCCCAGGGCAGGGACCGCTTCCAGCCGAGCCCCGAGGACCACGCCAGGCTGCTGCTGCGCTTCCTCGACGCCGCGCAGGGCGGCGACCTGGCCGCGCTCACCTCGATGCTCAGCGACGACGTGGCGGCGTGGACCGACGGCGGCGGCAAGGTCAGGGCGGCGCTCCATCCGATCGAGGGCCGCGAGAAGGTGGCCGCCTTCATCGCCGGGCTCATCAGGCGTTACGGCGTCGAAGAGACGAGGATCGTCGATGTCAACGGCGCGCCAGGGCTGTGGATCATGACAGGCGGCCAGCCTCAGGTCGCCACGGTCGCCATCCAGAACGGTCTGATCCGCGGCATCTACGCCATTCGCAATCCCGACAAGCTGGGGCGTGGTTTTCCACAGGAGGGATAGGAGGCGCACCTCATTACCTCGCCACCCCTCCGCTCCGTAGCGTCTTCGGCATGATCTCTTTTGTGAACGTGCTGGTGGCCGCCGCTGTGACGCTCCCTGGAGCGCAGGTGCAGGAGCAGCTGGAAGCGCTGCCCAAGACCGCCGCGATCGCCAGGCTGAGCGACGCCGACTCCTCGTGGCAGGGGGCGGCAGGCGTGCGCGACCTCAAGTCGGGACGGCCCGCCGTACCGGAGGGGCACTTCCGGATCGGCAGCGTCACCAAGACCTTCGTGGCGACGGTCGTGCTGCAGCTGGTCGACGAGGGAAAGGTCAAGTTGGACGAGCCCGTCGACAGCTACCTGCCCGGCGTCGTCCCCGACGGGGAGAAGATCACCGTGCGGCAGATCCTCAACCACACCAGCCACCTCTACGACTACATGAGCGAGCCCGGCTACTCCACCAACCGGTGGAGAGGCAAGGACCGCTTCCGCCACTACTCCCCCGCGGCGCTGCTGAAGGTGGCCTTCGCCAAGAAGCTGCCCGCCGACGGCCGCTGGCACTACTCCAACACCAACTACGTGGTGGCGGGGCTGCTGGTGGAGAAGGTGACGGGCAGGCCGTACGGCCAGGAGGTCGCGCGCAGGATCCTGCGGCCCCTCGGCATGCGGCACACCAGCGTGCCGGGCGACAGGCCGGGCCTGCCCGCACCGCACGCCCGCGGCTACGAGCCCGTGCCCGGCGGCGAGCTGGTCGACGCCACGCTGATGAACCCCTCGCTCGACTGGGCGGCGGGCGAGATGGTCTCCACCGCGCGCGACCTGGACGTCTTCTTCGACTCCCTCCTCACCGGCAAGCTGACCAGCGCCGCCTCGCTCAAGGCGATGCGGACCACCGTCAGGACCGGCGCGGGCTTCGAGTACGGCCTCGGCCTGCAGGCCTACCCCACGCCCTGCGGGACGAAGGTCTGGGGGCACAGCGGTGAGCTGATCGGCTACCTCACCTTCGCCTTCCGCTCCGACGAGGGCCGCTCGCTCACCCTGTCGATCAACCCCGCGGCCACCAACCCGTCCACCGAACAGGTCATGGGCATCGCGGCGGCGCAGTTCTGCGATCGGTAGTCTCGCTCCTATGGATCTCGGCATCTCGGGCAAGGTCGCACTCGTCACAGGGGGCAGCGCCGGCATCGGCCTGGCCGCCGCGAAGGCTCTGGCACAGGAAGGGTGCGACGTGTGCGTCAGCGCGCGCAGCCCCGAACGTCTGGCGGACGCCGTGGTGCAGCTGCAGGAGTACGGCCGCGTCGTGCACGCCGTACTCGCCGACGTGGAGGACCCCGCGGCCGCCGAGCGGGTGGTCGCGGAGACGCGCGAGGTGCTCGGACCGATCGACATCCTGGTCGCCAACGCGGGCGGCCCGCCCGCGGGCACGTTCGTCGAGGTGAGCCTGGCCGACTGGGAGGTGGCCGTCCAGCGCAACCTGCTCGGCATGGTGCGGCTGATGCGGGCCGTGCTGCCCGACATGCGCTCGCGGGGCTGGGGCCGCATCGTCACCGTGACCAGCAGGTCGGTGCGGGAGGTGCTCGACGGGCTCGCGCTGTCCAACGCCACCCGTACGGCCGTCGCCGGCGTCGTCCGCACCCTGGCCAGGGAGGTGGGCGGCGACGGCATCCTGGTGAACAACGTGCTGCCAGGACCGATCGACACCGAGCGGCTGCGGTCGCTCGGACACACGGGCACGACGCCGATCGGGCGAATCGGACGCCCCGAGGAGGTCGGCGACGTGGTGGCGTTCCTGGCCAGCGAGCGCGCCTCGTTCGTCAACGGGGTCTCGCTGCTGGTCGACGGCGGCGAGAGCAGGATCGTGGCCTGAGCGTCCGCGCTTTCCGCTGAGGCCACAAGCCATGACATCCTTCCTGTAGAAGCCAAAAGGGAAGGACGGGGGCATGGACAAGCCGGTCATCGTGACGGTTGACGACGACCCGGGCGTGTCGAGGGCGGTCGCCCGCGACCTTCGGAAGAAGTACGGCCAGCAGTACCGCATCGTCCGCGCCGAGACCGCCGAGCAGGGGATCGAGGCGGTCCGCGAGATGCGCCTGCGCGGCGACGAGGTGGCGGCGATCCTGGCCGACTACCGGATGCCGCAGATGAACGGCGTGCAGTTCCTCGAAGCGGCGATGGACATGTACCCGTTCGCCCGCAGGGTGCTGCTCACCGCGTACGCCGACACCGATGCCGCCATCCAGGCGATCAACGTCGTCGATCTCGACCACTACCTGCTCAAGCCGTGGGACCCGCCGGAGGAGAAGTTCTATCCGGTGATCGACGGCCAGCTCGACGCGTGGCAGCGTTCCGACAGGCAGGTCAGACCCGAGCTGCAGGTGGTCGGCGACCGCTGGTCGGCGCAGTCGTACGAGATTCGCGACTTCCTGGCCCGCAACCACGTCCCCTACCAGTGGATGCTGTCCGAGGACCCCGAGGGCAAGCAGCTCGTCGCCGCCGTGGGCTCGGAGTGCCACCTCCCTCTCGTGATCACCTCGGAGGGCGAGCAGCTCCAGGCGCCCGACCAGTCCACGCTCGCCTCGGCCGTGGGCCTGTCCACCACGCCCTCGACCGACTTCTACGACCTCATCGTGGTCGGCGGCGGGCCCGCGGGGCTCGGCGCCGCGGTCTACGGCGCCTCCGAGGGGCTGCGCACGGTCCTGGTCGAGGCGCACGCCTCGGGCGGCCAGGCAGGGCAGAGCTCCCGCATCGAGAACTACCTCGGCTTCCCCGACGGCGTCTCCGGCGCGCAGCTGGCCGACAGGGCGCGCAGGCAGGCGCTGAAGTTCGGCGCCGAGCTGCTCAGCGCGCGCAAGGTGATGAGCCTGGAGGCCAAGGGCCAGGCCAGGGTCGTCGGCTTCAGGGACGGAGGGGAGATCGCCGCGCACGCGGTCATCCTCGCCACCGGCGTCACCTACCGCAGGCTCGAGGCGCCGGGGCTCGACGACTTCGTCGGCAGGGGCGTGTACTACGGCGCCGCGCTGACCGAGGCCTCCTCCTGCCAGGACCGCGAGGTCTTCATCGTCGGCGCGGCCAACTCGGCCGGCCAGGCGGCCGTCTACCTGGCGGGATTCGCCAGCAAGGTCCACTTGTTGGTGAGGGGTGAAGGTCTGGAGAAGTCCATGTCCCACTACCTCATCGAGCAGATCGCGGCGATCCCCACCATCGAGGTCCACTACGAGACCGAGGTGACGGGCGGCGCGGGAGACGGCCACCTCGAGCGGCTGACCCTGAACACCAGGGGCGCCCCCTGGACGGCCGACGCGTCGTGGCTGTTCGTCTTCATCGGCGCCGAGCCCTACACCTCCTGGCTGGGCGACGACCTGGAGCGCGACGCCAAGGGCTTCGTCCTCACGGGGCCCGACCTGGTGGCGTACGGCGAGCGACCGCGCAACTGGCCGCTGCGGCGGCAGCCGTACTTCCTGGAGACGAACATCCCCGGCGTGTTCGCCGCCGGCGACGTGCGCGCCGACTCGATCAAGAGGGTCGCCTCCGCCGTCGGCGAGGGCGCCATGGCCGTGGCTCTGGTGCACCGCTACATGGAGAAGCAATGATCGACATAGACGAACTGCGCAAGCTCTTCCTCTTCGAACGGCTGACCGACGAGCAGCTGACGCTGCTGGCCACCAAGGGCGAGGTCCGCGGCTACGAGCGCGACGAGTACGTCCTGCGCCAGGGCGAGCCGTCCGAGCACTTCTTCGTCCTCATCGAGGGCGAGGTCCAGATGCTGACCGACACCAGCGCGGGACCCGTCTCCCAGCCGCGCACCTCGCAGCCGGGCGTCTACGCGGGCGCCGTCCAGGCCTACCTGGGCAACCGCGCGCCCGACGTCTACCAGCACTCCCTGCGCGCCACCGCGCCCAGCAGGATGTTCGTGCTCCCCGCCAAGAAGTTCGGCTACATCGTCACCGAGTGGTTCCCGATGGCCTTCCACCTGCTGGAGGGCATGACGTACGGCGGGCGCGCGGCGCGCGAGATCATCGACAGGCGACAGCGGCTGACGGCGCTCGGCACGATCACCGCTGGGCTCACGCACGAGCTGAACAACCCCGCGGCGGCGGCCGTACGGGCGGTGAGCGAGCTCCGCACCCTCATCAGGGCGTCGCGCATCCAGCTGGCCGGGCTGGCCGAGGACGGAATAGCGCCACAGAAGCTGCTGCACCTCATCGAGATGGCCGACGCCTGCGCCCAGGCCGTCGGCACGCTGCCCCCTCGCAGCCCGATGGAGATCTCCGACGCCGAGGACACCATCGGCGACGCGCTGGAGGAGCTCGGCGTCGAGGACGCGTGGGAGCTGGCGCCGTCCCTGGTGAACGCGGGGTTCACCCTCGAGACGCTCGCCAAGATCCGCACCAAGGTGGGCGACGACCACGCAGGGGCCGCGCTGCGCTGGCTGTCGGAGGCCACCGAGATCTCGCAGATGCTGGGCGAGGTCACCGAGGCCACCGAGCGGATCACCTCGCTGCTCGCCTCGGCCAAGCAGTACTCCCAGATGGACCGCGCGCCGTTCAGCGTCGTCGACGTGCACGAACTGCTGGACAGCACGCTGGCCATCTTCAGGGGCAAGATCCCTCCGGGGATCTCGGTGGTGACCGACTTCGACAGGTCGCTGCCTCCGATCCCGGCGTACGGCGGCGAGCTCAACCAGGTGTGGACGAACCTGATCCACAACGCGCTCGACGCGATGGGCGAGGAGGGAACGCTCACCGTCAGGACGGCCCACGACGAGGACGAGGCGATCATCGAGATCGGCGACACGGGGCCAGGGGTCGCCGACGAGATCAAAGAGCGCATCTTCGAGCCGTTCTTCACGACGAAGACCGTGGGGAAGGGCACCGGGCTGGGCCTGGACATTTCCTACCGGATCGTGGCGGGACGGCACAGCGGTGAGCTGAAGGTGCGCTCCTTGCCCGGTGACACGTGGTTCGAGGTCCGCCTCCCGCTGCGTGAGACGCCTGGCCCCACCTGAGGAACTGCGCGCTCTTCTGGCGGAGTGGTCGTGGGAAGCGGGGAGGCTCATCAGGCTCCCCGCTCAAGCCCACAAGGCCGGCGATCACTTGGCCATGACCTGAAGGTGAGCGGTGGCCTGACTCGCTACCGCATTCAGAGCAGCAGTTCCCCCACGGTCTCCCCGAAGAGCACCTCGCCGGTGGGCCTGAAGCCGAGCCGCAGATAGAACGCCTCGGGTCCACCTTCGCCCTGTTCCCACAGGACCGTCACGCGCCGGTTTCCGCGTCTCCTTGCCTCCTCGCAAAAGGCGAGGACGGCGAAGCGGCCGTAGCCCTTGCCCTGCTCGTCGACGTCGACGTTGAGTCGCCAGATGCCACAGCGGAAGGCCTCTGTCTCGTTGTCAGGGTCGAAGTTCCCCATGATGAAGGCGACAGCGCGGTCGTCGTCGTAGACCAGGCGTGGCCAGGCAGTACGGCGGGAGGCGTAGGCCTCAGCGAGAGAGGTCACCACGGGGGCGACGAAGGCCTCCTGCTCAGGCCCCACCTTGATGTTGACCGCAGCGGAGACGTTGTCGGGCGCGATCTCTTCGAGTCTGGGCACGGGACAAACTAGATCACGGCCGACCGACAAAAGATCCCCCGAACCCTGCGGCACGACGTCGCTGATCCCGTCACCGAACCGGGGCGTGTGCACGCCGGGCACCGAAGCCACCGCCTGGCCGGAGCCCCGATCAGACGATGAGCGCAGGCGCCCGACCCAAGCCCCGATCAGACGATGAGCGCAGGCGCCAACATGCTCACGAGGTCGGCGGCGAACCGGTCGGCGTCGTCGGGCAGCTCCACCAGATGCTCGAAGAACGCCCGCTGAAAACAGGCCCCCAGCAGCAGCGCCGCCGCCGCGTCAGGATCGGCCTCCGCCAGGACCCGCCCGCGCCGCTGCTCGGCCCGCAGGAACCTGGCCAGCGCCAGCACCGCCTGGTGCGGCCCCGACCCGGTGCTCGCGAACGACGCCCGCATCACGTCGAGCAGCATCGGATCCGCGAACATCCCCCCGGCCAGCGGCAGCACGTCCTTGTACAGCCGGACGGCCGCGAGCGCGTACTCGGTCAGGTTCTCCTCGAGCGAGCCCTTGCCCACGTTGGCGTGCAGGCGCGCCGACGCCTCCTTCAGCACCGGGATCCGCTCCCTGAACACGGCGTTGTACAGCATCTCCTTGCTGGAGAAGTGCTTGTAGAGCAACGCCTCGGAGCAGTCGGCGGCCTTCGCGATCTCCTTGGTCGTCGCCCTGGCCACCCCCAGGTCGCGCATCGCACGGGTGGCCGCGTCGAGAATCCGTTCCCGCGTGTCCATGAGAGGGCCCCCTTGACGGGTGAGTGAGTGCTTACCCATCATAGAGTGAGTAAGCACTCACCCACCCCCTCCCGGCTCGCCAAACCAATCAACCCCCGCCCTCAACCAACCACCACCCACCCGGACCCCCTCCCACCTTCGCCACCCACCCGCACCCCCTCCCAGCTGGCACCTTCCACCCCGCTCCCGCATCCCTCCACTGCCGCCTCTACCGCCCGGCATCCCTGCTGCCTTCCACCGCCCGGCGTCCCTCCCACCACCGCCTTCCAACCCCGCACCCCGTGCTCGACCCTCGACAGACGCCCAGCCGACGTGGGCTCGGTCGAAGCGGCCACGCGTCGGCGCCCCGAGCACCCAGCCCGACCGAAGCCCCACACCTTCAAGCTGCACCAGCGAAAGGAGCCCTCATGCGCTTCACCGTCCTCGGTGCCACCGGTGGAACCGGTGTGCACTTCGTCCGGCAGGCGCTGGATGCCGACCACGACGTGGACGCCGTCGTCAGAAGACCCGAGGCGCTAGCCGATCGCCATCCCGGGCTGGTCGTCTACCAGGGCGACGTCATGCGCCCCGACACCCTCAAGGAGCCGATCAACGGCACCGACGCCGTCGTCTTCCTGGTCGGGCCGCATTCCACGGGCCCGTGCACGGTCTACTCCTCCGGCGGCCACCATGTCGTCGAGGCCATGCGGGCCACCGGCGCCCGCCGTATCCTCGCCGTCACAGCGGCCCTCGTCGACCAGCCGAACGACACGCTGATCCAGCGGGCCACCCGTCGCATCGTGCGCCGCGTCTTCCGCGAGGCCCAGGCCGACCGGCTCGTGTTCGAGCGGGAGCTCAGGGAGTCGGGCCTCGACTGGACGATCGTCCGTCCGCCTCGCCTGATGGAGGGGGCGGGCAGGGGGGCGTACCGCATGGCGTTCGACACAGGGGTCAGAGGTGGGCTGACGCTCTCGAAATCCGATCTGGCCACGGCGCTGCTCTCCATGGCCGCCGACCCCGCCACCCACGGCCACACCGTCGACATCGCCTACTGACCCCTCCAGGACTCGGCCGAACTTTCCGACGAGGAGCACCTCCCAATGCCGCCCTCCCGGACGACGACGACGCGCCCCAACGGCCGGCCGCCTGTGCACTGCTGACGCCGTCACCCTCCCGCGTCGATCCTGATCTTCCTGCTCGGCGTGTGGTACCTGGCGACCTACTTCGCCGCAGCCAAGGGCAATCCGCTTAACCTGAACACCGTCAACCTCATCCTGCTCGCCACGATCCTTCACTGGCGGCCGGTACGGCTGATCGCCGCCGTCAGGGAGGGCACCCCAGCCGCCTCCGGCGTGCCCGTCCACGCCGCCACACCGCCCCTCCCAAGGCGCAAGAGGGCATCGCCGCCCTCGCGGGGCAAAAGCCTCAGAGCCGGACGAAGACCGTCTATGATCACGCTTTATGGATGACGCTCTCCCCGGCATCAACCCGCACATCCCCAGCGTGGCTCGGATGTACGACTACTATCTGGGCGGAAAAGACAACTTCCCCTCAGACCGGGAGGCCGCCGAGAAGGTGCTGGCCGTCGTCCCCGAGACACGGCAGGCGGCGCGGGAGAACCGGGCGTTCATGCAGCGCGCCGTACGGTATCTGGCCGGTCAGGGCATCAGGCAGTTCCTCGACATCGGAACCGGGCTGCCGACCCAGGGCAACGTCCACGAGATGGCGGGTCCCGACGCTCACGTGCTCTACGTCGACAACGACCCGATCGTGCTCGCGCATGGCAGGGCGATCCTGTCAGGGTCCGAAGGTGTCGACGTGGCGCAGGGCGATCTGAGGTTGCCCGAGGCGATCCTCGACAGCGACGAGGCGCGCAGGCTGCTCGACTTCGACCAGCCGATCGCGATCCTGGTGGTGGCGGTGCTGCACTTCGTCCAGGACGGCGACGACCCTGCCCGCATCCTGGGCAGGCTGAAGGAGCGCGTGGCGCCAGGAAGTCATCTGGTGCTGTCGCACGCCTGCCCGAACCGTCCCACCGAGTCGGAGGACATCGCCTCGGTCTACGACCTGGCCACGGCGCACATCAGACTGCGCACCAGGCAGGAGATCCTGCCGCTGTTCGACGGGCTGGAGTTCGTGGAGCCCGGGCTGGTGAACGTGGCCGAGTGGCGGCCTGAAGTGGCCGAGCTGGCCCCGCTGCAGGGCGTCGGCGACTACCTCCTGGGCGGCGTGGCCAAGAAGCTCTAGGGCTCCGCATTAGTCAGTTACCTGACTCACTATGGACACGAAGGCTCCAGGCCCACTAAGGTCATCACTTAGTTAGCCAACTAACTCAGTTGAAGGAGCATGAGATGTTCGTAGTGACAGGGGCCACGGGGAATGTCGGACGCGAGCTGGTGCAGGTGCTCGCCGACGCCGGTGAGCGCGTGACCGCCGTCTCCAGGCAGCCCGCCCCGGTCCCGCCCGGCGTACGGCACAGCCAGGCCGACCTGGCCGACCCCGCCGGCCTGCGGACCGCGCTGGAAGGCGCCGACGCCCTGTTCCTGCTGGTCGCGGGCGAGGACCCGCAGGCCATCCTCGACCAGGCGAAGAGCGCCGGTGTGCGGCGCGTCGTCCTGCTGTCCTCCCAGGGCGCGGGCACCAGGCCGCACATCTACCGCCACCCCGCCGCCTTCGAGGAGGCGGTGCGCGAGTCGGGTCTGGAATGGACGATCCTGCGGCCCGGCGGCTTCGACTCCAACGCCTACGTCTGGGCCGAGAGCATCAGGACGCACCGCACGGCTGCCGCGCCGTTCGCCGAGGTCGGGCTGCCGACCATCGACCCTGCCGACATCGCGGAGGTCGCGGCGGTGGTCCTGCGCCAGGCGGGCCACGCGGGCCGTACCTATGAACTGACCGGTCCCGCGCCGATCACCCCGCGCGAGCGGGCCGAGGCGATCGGGGCCGCGCTGGGCGCGCCGGTGCGGTTCGACGAGCAGACCCGTGAGGAGGCGCGGGCGCAGATGCTGGCGTTCATGCCCGAACCGGTCGTGGACGGCACGCTGGCCATCCTGGGCGAGCCCACCCCCGAGGAGCAGAAGGTGAGCCCCGATGTGGAGCTGCTCCTCGGCCGTGCGCCCCGCGCTTTCTCCGACTGGGCCGCGCGCAACGTCGCGGCCTTCAGGTGAGCGCGCCGCCGAGCCGGGTCGAGGCCTTTCTGTCCGGGCCGCAGCCGGCCACCCTGACCACCCTCAGGCCCGACGGCTCACCGCACGTGGTGCCCGTGCGCTTCACCTGGGACGCCACCGCCGGCCTGGCGCGCGTCCTGACCAGGGCGCCCTCGCGCAAGGCCAGGAACCTGACCTTCCGCCAGGGCGGCCGCGCCGCGCTCTGCCAGGCGGAGGGGTTCCGCTGGGTCACCCTCGAAGGCGTCGCCACCGTCAGCGCCGACCCTGAACGGGTGGCCGAGGCGGCGCGACGCTACACCGAACGCTACGGCTCCCCGCCGCCGGACCCGCTCGACCGGGTCGTGATCGAGATCGCGGTGGACCGTGTGATGAACCTCAACCTCTGACAAGGACCTGCCATGCCCGTTCAGCCCGTACTCGACTCCACGATCTCCTACAGGGAGCTCGGCGCGGGAGCGCCGATGGTCTTCCTGCACGGCAATCCGACCTCCTCCCACCTGTGGCGGCACATCCTGCCGGCCGTCGGTGAGCCCTGGCGCCGTCTGGCCCCCGACCTGATCGGCATGGGCGAGTCGGGCAAGCCTCCGATCGACTACACCTTCGCCGACCACGCGCGCTACCTGGATGCCTGGTTCGACGCGCTCGAACTCGACCAGGTGGTGCTGGTCGGGCACGACTGGGGCGGCGCCCTGGCCTTCGACTGGGCCGCCCGCCACCCCGGACGCGTGCGCGGCGTCGCGTTCACCGAGACCATCGTCAAGGCGATGTCATGGGAGGAGTTCCCCGAGGGAGGCCGTCCGCTGTTCCAGGCGATCAAGACGAAAGGCGTCGGCGAGACCATGATCCTCGACGACAACGCCTTCCTCGAACAGGGTCTGCCCGCCACCGTCGCCACCCCTCTCAGCCAGGACGACCTCGACGTCTACCGCCGGCCGTACCCCACGAGGGAGAGTCGACTGCCGCTGCTGCAGTGGCCGCGGTCGATGCCGCTGGGCGGGGAGCCCGCCGAGGTGGTGGCCAGGGTCGAGGCGTACGGCGCCTGGCTGGCGAGCAGCGGGCAGGTGCCGAAACTCCTGCTGACCTTCGAGCCTGGGCCGGGGAGCATGATGGGCGAGGAGCTCGTCGACTGGTGCGCGGTGAACATGGCCGCTCTGGAGATCAGGCACCACGACGCGGTCGCCGGGCACCACACTCCGGAGGATCACCCCTTGGCGATCGCGGCGGCCATCGCGCAGTGGGCCGACGACCATCGCCTCCGTTGAATCCGAGACGGCGGCGTCACCCCTCCGTAGGCGCGAAGGCCTGGGCGACGGCCAGGCTGTCCTCGTAGACGTGGTGGCGGGCGACGAGGCCGTCCTCGATCGTGAGGTGCAGGGCGAACCGCGCGCGATAGGCGCGTCCGGTGGAGCGGGCGGTCTGGCGGATCTCGCCGAGCACCACCGCGTCGGCGCCGTCCACGAGGATGCGCTCGATCCGGGTGTCCGCGCCGCCGGGCACGTGGTGCTCGCCGATCTGGCGATAGTGGGCGGCGGCGTCGGCGCGGGTGGATCGGTGACGGATCCACGGGGTGGCGGCGCGGCCGTGCTCAGCCTCGGGCCAGTCGAGCTTCCAGTCGGCGCCCTCGGCGTACAGCTCGGCGATCCGCTCGGGGTCGCCCTCGCCGATCCTGCGCAGCAGTTCCTCGACGGCGGCGCGCGTGGTCGTGGTCGTGGACGTGGACATGGTGTGGCCCCCGGCGTTGGATCGTGCGGAAACAGCCCCATCCTGGCAGCGCGCCGCGACCCTGCGCGATTACCTCCCAGGTAGCCTGCCGCGCCCCCGGCTGATACGCTCCCAAGCGAGCGCTTGGTTCAGAGTCGAAGGGCTGACGCATGAGGTTCTCCACGTTCCACCTCTTCCACCGGTTCGAAGGGCAGAGCTTCAAGGACGTCTACGACTACCACCTTGAGCTCATCGAGCTGGCCGAGGAGCTGGGGTTCGACGGGGTACGGCTGGCCGAGCACCACTTCCGCGACTACGGCGTGGTCCCCAACCTGTTCACCCTGCTCGCCCACGCCGCCGCCCGCACCGAGCGGATCCGCCTGGGCACCGGCATCGTGGTGCTCCCCCTGCACAACCCCGTGCACGTGGCCGAGGAGGCGGCGCTGGTCGACGTGCTCTCGGGCGGACGGCTCGACCTGGGCATCGGGCGCGGCTACCAGAGCTTCGAGTTCGAGGGCTTCGGGATCGACCTGGCCGAGGCGCGCGACCGCTTCAACGAGGCGCTTGAGGTGATCCTCGGGCTCTGGACCCAGGAGTCCTTCCAGCACGAGGGCAAGTTCTACAGGACGGGCGAGGTGTCGCTGACGCCCAGGCCGCTGCAGGCGCCGCACCCGCCCATCCACGTGGCCGCCGTCTCCCCCGAGACCGTCACCATGTACGGCGAGCGCGGCCTGCCCATCCTCGCCGACCCCGCCGCCCCGTTCCGCAAGGTCGTGAAGGCCGCGGAGACCTGGCGCTCGGTCTCTGGCCTGGCGCAGGCCGATCTCGTGGTCGCGCGAAGCGTCTACGTCGCGCCCACCGTCGAGCGGGCGCGCGAGGACCAGGCACGGTTCGAGGCCTCCTTCGACAGGTCCCGGATCTTCAACGAGCGCAGCGCGCCCATCGACCACAGGACGGGCAAGGCCGCGCAGGGCTTCGAGTACTACCAGGACCGCTATCTCAAGGGCGGGACGGTCTCCAACGACTTCCGCTGGGAGCAGCTCGAGGTCATCGGCGACCCCGCCCGCGTGATCGAGCAGATCGGCGTGCTGAAGGAGGCGGGCTTCTCCACGCTGCTGTGCGACTTCGGCAGCACCAGGCCGATGCCGCTGGAGGAGATGAAGAAGGTCATGCGGTTCTTCGCGACCGAGGTGATACCCGCGTTCCAGGAGGCGTGATGATCCACTCGCTGACACTCTCCGACGTCCTGTCCGAGCACGCGCGCAGCCGCCCGAAGGTGACGGCGGTGGTGGACGGCTCGTTGCGGCTCACCTATTCCGAGCTCGACGCCAGGGTCTCACGGCTGGCAGGCGCGCTGGCGGCGCGCGGGGTGGGCGAGGGCGAACGGGTCCTGTGGCTGGGCCAGAACTCGCATGCCGTCCTGGAGCTGCTGCTGGCCTGCTCGCGTCTCGGTGCGCTCTTCTGCCCCGCCAACTGGCGGCAGTCCACCGACGAGCTGCGCTTCGTGGTCGAGGACCTGTCGCCGAGGGTGGTGGTGTGGGAGCGGTTCGAGGCGGCGGCCCCCCTGGCCACCGACGCCTGGGTGGACGACCACGCGGCGCTCGTCGAGGAGGGCAGCCCCTCCGACCTGCCGCCCGTCGACGACGGCGCGCCCGTGCTCGCCCTCTACACCGCCGCCTTCGAGGGACGACCGAACGCCGCCATGCTCAGCAGCGCGGCGCTGCTGGCGCACAGCATGTCGCTGCTGGTGGTCAGGCAGATGGAGCCAGATTTCACCTTCCTCAACAACGGGCCGCTGTTCCACGTGGGCACGATGATGTTCTGCCTGGCCACGCTGCAGATCGGCGGCACGAACGTCTTCACGCCCTCCTTCGACGCCGAGGAGGTCTGCCGGCTGGTCGACGCGGAGAAGGTGACGCAGGCGTTCCTGTTCGGGCAGATGATCGACGCGGTCGCGGCGGCGAACGCGGAGCGCAAGTACGACCTGTCGTCGCTGCGGTTCGTCTCGCACTCGGCGGAGTGGGACGAGATGACCACGCCCGACGACTCGCCATGGTGCAGGTCGAAGATGGGCGGATACGGGCAGACCGAGGTGGGCGGCATGCTCACCTTCCTCGGCCTCGCTCCGGGCGCCGCGGGGTTCGCCGGACGCCCCTCGCCGCTGGTCCAGGTGCGCATCCTGGCGCCCGACGGCTCGGAGGTCGCCCAGGGCGAGGTCGGCGAGATCTGCGCCAGGGGCAAGACGCTCTTCTCCGGCTACTTCGCCAGACCCGAGCTGAACGCGCTGAAGTCGCGGTACGGCTGGCACCACACCGGCGACCTCGGCAGGCGCGAGCAGGACGGCACCATCACCTTCATCGGCCCGAAGCTGCGGATGATCAAGTCGGGCAACGAGAACGTCTACCCCGCCGAGGTGGAGCGCGCGCTCAGGTCGCACCCCGCCGTGGCGGACGCCGCCGTGATCGGCGTGCCTGACGAGCGGTGGCGCCAGGCGGTCAAGGCCGTGGTGGCGCTCAAGGGAGAGGCCTCGGCGGAGGAGCTCGTCGAGCACGTCAGAGGTCAGCTGGCCGCCTACAAGAGGCCCAGGCACGTGGACTTCGTCGAGTCGATCCCGAAGAAGGGCTTCGCCCCCGACTACGACGCCCTGGACCTGGCGCACGGCGGCGGCAACTACCCGGGAGCGTGAGCAGAGGCATCGCCTACGCCGCACAAAGGCGGCCTCCTTTTGAGAGCTGCTGGTAGGTCGAGGACAGCTCCGCCGCCGCCTGGCGCATGGAGATGCTCCCAGGACCCATGATGGCGTGGGTCCTGCCCGCGTGCGCCTGCGGCCCCATCGCGGTCAGCGGCCACCGATGATGAGGATCAGCCTGGCGGAGACGCTATAATCACCATGACTGATAGTCAATATTGGTGACCGAAGAGGAGGGGCTCGTGAACCGGGCCGAACGCAAGAAGGCCGACCCCGACCTCGGCGTCATGGCGGGTCAGGTGCTGTTCTCGCTGCAGAAGGAGCTCTTCTCCGCGCTCGCCGAGCAGGGCCACCCACGGCTGCGCCCGCGCCATGGCGCCGTTCTGGCCTACCTGGACGAGGAGGGCAGCAGGGCCACGGACCTGGCCCAGCAGTCCGGGCAGCACAAACAGGTCATCGGCACGCTGGTCGACGAGCTGGTCGAGCTGGGCTACGTGCGCAGGGAGCCCGACCCCCGCGACCGCAGGGCCAAGCTGGTCATGCCCACCGAGCTGGGGCTCGACCAGATGGTGAAGTCCGACGCGATCGTCGCGGCCATCGAGCGGCGGCACGCCGAGGCCGTGGGCGAGCAGGCCTATGCCGCGTTCCGGCAGGTTTTCAAGCAGGTGGCCGAAGGGCAGCGTGGGCGGCTACGTTGATCCGATGTGCCCCCCGTAGCCTGGCGTCCCCTCGCCCTCATCGCGGCCCTGCTGTCGGCGCTGCTCCTCGCGCTCACCCCGCTGTACGGCTACCACCGCGACGAGCTGTACTTCCGGTTGCTGTCCGAGCACCCCGCGTGGGGCTACGTCGACCAGCCTCCGCTCACCCCGATGCTGGCCAGGCTGTCGATCTCGCTGTTCGGCGACACGCTGACCGGGCTGAGGATCCCCGCACTGGTGTGCACGGCGATCCTGGTCTTCCTGGTCGGCATGATCAGCCGCGAGCTGGGCGGCGACCGCAGGGCGCAGATCCTGGCCGCGGCCGGCATCGGCACCGGCGCGTTCACCCTGATCGCGGGCCACTCGCTGCTGACGCTCAGCGCCGACCTGCCGCTCTGGTCGGCGGCGATCCTGTTCGTGCTGCGGGTCCTGCTCAGAGGCGAGGGACGCTGGTGGCTTGCAGCGGGCGCGGTCATCGGCGCGGCGACCTACAACAAGCACCTGATCGCGCTGCTGGTCATCGGACTGGCCGCGGGTGTGCTGGCGGTGGGCCCGCGCAGGATCCTGCGCGATCCGTGGCTGTGGGCGGGCGCGGGCCTGGCGGTGCTGATCGCCTCGCCCAACCTGGTCTTCCAGGCGGTCAACGGCTGGCCGCAACTGGAGATGGCGGCCGCGCTGAGCGAGGACAAGGGCGCGGAGATGCGCGTGCTGTTCGTCCCGATGCAGATCGTGCTGTTCGGGCCCGTGGTGGCCTTCGTCGCCGCGCGCGGCTGGCTGCGGCTGTGGCGTGACGAGAGGCTGCGCTGCCTCGCGTTCGCCTACCCGGTCGCCGCGGCGCTGACGCTGATCAGCGGCGGCCGGTTCGACTACACCGCCGGGCTGATCATCCTGCTGTTCTGCGCGGGCGTGATGCCTGGGCTCGCCCCCTCGCTGGCGGTCAACGGCACGTTCTGCGCGATCTTCGCACTGCCGCTGATCCCTGTGTCGGTGGTGGGCATGACCCCGATTCCGCAGGTCAACGAGGTCGTGAGGGAGTCGATCGGCTGGCCGGAGTTCACCGGCGCGGTCCGCGCCGCCGTGGGCACGCTGACCCCCGAGGAGCGCGCCCGCGCGGTGCTGCTGGCAGGCAGCTACGGCGAGGCGGGCGCCCTCCACCTGACAGGCGACCTGCCGCCCGTCTACAGCGGGCACAACCAGCTCCACCTGTACGGCCCGCCGCCCGAGAGCGCCGACGTGGCCGTGGTGGTGAAGTATCCACGCAGGCGCATGGAGACGCTCTTCCAGAGCTGCGTGGAGCACGGCAGGGTGAGCAACGAGGCGGGCGTGGACAACGAGTTCCTCGGCCTGCCCGTGCTGGTGTGCAAGGGCCTCAGGACGCCATGGCGCACGGCCTGGCCCCGCTTCCAGGAGTACAGCTGATATTTGACGGAGCGTTCCAATAGAGCCTAGGTTCTGGCCATGGCCAGGACCAAGGAGTTCGATCCCGACCAGGCGCTGCAGGCCGCCATGGAGTTGTTCTGGCAGCGGGGCTACGAGGCCACCTCCATGTCCGACCTCGTCCAGCACCTCGGCATCGGCAGGGCGAGCATCTACGCCACCTTCGGCGGCAAGCGCGAGCTCTACCTGAAGGCCTACGAGCGCTACCTGGAGCAGGGTATCGACTTCGAGAGCCTGCTGTCGGGCCAGGGGCCTGTGCTGCCCGCCGTACGGGAGCTGGTGCGGAGGTTCGCCGACGAGGCCGCGCACGACGGCACCCACCGCGGCTGCCTGGTGGTCAACACCGCGGTCGAGCTGGCCCCTCACGACGAGGAGCTGGCCAGGCGGGTGGAGACCAACTGGGACTACATCGAGAACACGCTCGCGGCGGCGCTGACCAGGGCGCGGGAGCAGGGCGAGCTGGACGGTGCGCAGGACCCCCGCTCGCTGGCCAGGTTCCTGCTCACGGTGCTGCAGGGGCTGCGCCTGATGGGCAAGGGGTCGAACGACGCCGCCAGGCTGCGCGACACCGCCGCGCAGGCCCTTCGCGTGCTCGACCTCACAGGATCGCCAGCGGGCTGACCGGGCTGCCGGTGCCTCCCTCGATCTTCAGCGGGGCCACGACCAGCACGAAGTCGGCGGGGGCCGCCTGAGCCAGCTCCTCCAGCCACAGCATCTCGATCAGGTGCACGCCGTGGCGGTGGAGCAGGATGAGGTGCAGGTCGTCCTCCAGGCTCTCGTCGGCGAGCTGGTCGGCGTTCAGCCCGCCGATGGCGGCGTTGTCGCAGGCCACCGCGGCCACGTCGCGCCCCGCCAGCCAGCGGCCCGCGTCGGGCGCGAGGCCCGGCTGGCCGCTCCAGTAGGTGTCGGGCCAGGTCAGCGGCCAGCCGGTGCGGATCACCGCCACGTCGCCCTGCCGCAGCCCAGGACCGATCTCCTCCAGCAGCGCCGCCCCGATCCTGAAGTCCACCGGCAGGTGCGCCATGCCCAGGTGGCGCGGCACGTCGAAGAACACCCCTCGCGCCACGATCCCGCCGACCTGCTCGATGCCGCAGCGGGCGGCGCCGTACGAGCGGACCCTGGAGGCGGGGTGGCCGTTGTAGAGCTGGTCGCCCTCCCACATGTGGCACAGCGCGTCCATGTGGGTCGTGGTGCCGTGGTGGGTGACGATCAGCGCGTCGTCGGCCATCCGCAAACCCGCCCCGATCGCCCTGGCCCCGGCCGCGTAGTCGCCGCCGTCCACGGACATGAAGTGCTGCGGCAGCGGACGGCCGCGCAGATGCGGGACGGTCGTGGGTGCGCGCGAGGAGGTGGCGCCCCTGATCGGCATCGCCAGGTTGAGCACCTGGCCGGTCCTCGCGCAGGCGAGGGCGTCGAGCACCGTGGCGGGGGTGAGCAGGTTCAGGGTGCCGCGCTGGTCGTCTGTGCCGAAGCGGCCCCAGTTGTTAGGCTCGGATACCAAGCAAGCGCTTCCTTTCATCAGAGGGGTGTCCATGCGACTGGACGACGTGTTCGCGCGGCAGATGGGGCTGGGTGCGGCCTTCGCCGTCCATGTCGACGGCGAGCTGGTGGTGGACCTGTGGGGCGGCGTCGCCGACCGGCGCACCGGCAGGCCGTGGGAGGCGGACACGCCCGTCCTGTCCTACTCCTGCACCAAGGCGGTGACCGCGACCGTCGCCCTGCTGCTGGTCGAGCGGGGGCTGTTCGAGCTGTCGACGCCGGTGGCCGCCCTGTGGCCCGAGTTCTCGGCCCCTGAGGTCACGGTCGAGCACCTGCTCACCCACCAGGCGGGGTTGCCGGCGATCGAGGAGCGGGTGCCCGTCGAGGAGTACGGCGACCAGGCCGCGATCGCCGCCAGGCTGGCGCGCCAGCCGCCGCTGTGGGAGCCGGGCAGCGCCCACGGCTACCACGCGCTGACCTACGGGTTCCTGGTCGGCGAGGTGGTGCGCAGGGTGACGGGCAAGTCGGTCGGCGACCTGGTGGCCGCGGAGATCGCCGGGCCGCTGGGCCTCGACCTGTGGCTGGGCGCCCCCGACGACGTGATCGCCAGAGCCGCCCGCCTGTCCGCCGGCCCCCGCCCCGGCCCGTCCCAGCAGGGCCTCACCGAGGCCGCACCCCTCGCGGAGAGCGTGCCGCCCAGCGAGGCCGAGCAGGCGGCGCGCGATCCGGACAGCCTGATGAACAGGGCGCTCGGCAATCCAGGCGTGCACAGGCTGAAGGGCGGCGCCAACCACCCCGACCTCCTGCGCGCGGGCTGGCCCGCCATGGGCCTGGTCACCACGGCGAGGGCGCTGTCCGGCTTCTACCGGGCACTGATCGCGGGCGAGATCCTCCGGCCCGACACCCTTCGCGACGCACTGCGCCCCAGGGTCTCCGGTCGCGACAGGGTCCTTCTGGTCGACACCTCGTTCGGGCTCGGGTTCATGCTGCCCTCCGAGGGGTTCGCGCCCTTCGCGCCCACCGCCTTCGGCCACGCCGGCATGGGCGGCTTCCTCGGCCTGGCCGACCCCGCGCGCGGCCTGGCCATCGCCTACACCATGAACGAGATGTCGGCGGCCTTCGCGGGCGGCACGGCGGCGTGGGAGCTGACGAAGGCGGTCTACGACGCGCTCTGACCTCACTGCATCGTCACCCCGCCGCTGACCGACAGCGTCTGCCCCGTGATGTAGGCGGCCCGGTCGGTGCACAGGTAGGCCACCAGCCCCGCGACGTCCTCGGGCTCGCCGAGCCTGCGCAGCGGGATGCCCCTGGCGATCTTCTCCACGAGTCCAGGCTCCTGCTCGGCGACCCTCCTCAGCATCGGGGTGTCCGTCGGGCCGGGGCAGACGACGTTGGAGGTGACCTCGCCCTTCGCGGCCTCCCTCGCCAGCGTCTTGGCCAGCCCGAACAGCCCCGCCTTCGTCGCGGCGTAGGCGCCCTCCCCTCCCGAGCCCGCCCTCGCGCCGTCGGAGGAGACGAACACCAGCCGCCCCCACCCGCGCTCGACCATCCCCGGCAGGAGCAGCTTCGCCATGAGCATGGGAGCGCGCAGGTTGACCCGCCACATGAGGTCCCAGTGCTCGGGGTCGCTGCCGGTGAACGGCTCGACGATCGAGAGGCCTGCGTTGTTGACGAGGATGTCCACGGCGCCCGCCGCGGCGCAGAACTCCTCGATCGACGCGGGGTCGGCCAGGTCGACGCGGCGCGCCGTGCCCAGGCCGGCGGGCAGCGCCTGCGCGACCTTCGCCGCGCCCTCCCCCTCGACGTCCGCGACCACCACGCGGGCGCCGAGCGCGGCCAGGTCGGCGCAGACGGCCGCCCCGATCGCGCCCGCTCCCCCTGTGACCACCGCGGTCCTGCCGTCCAGCCGCATACCGTCCATCACCGGCCCGCCTCCCAGACCCGCGCGGCCGTCACCCTGGTCGCCAGCAGGCCGATCGTGTGGTCGAGGACGGCCTGCGCGTAGTCGTCGGGGATCCCCGCCACGGCGTCGGTGACGACGGTGACCCGGTAGCCGAGATTGACCGCCTCGATCGCGAGGCCCTGGATGCCGAGGTTGAGCGACACCCCGACGGCCACCACCCGCGTCACGTCCAGCGACCTCAGCGTCATGTCCAGGCTGGTGCCGGTGAACGGCGAGAACCCGTGATGGCGGCGGCTCTCCAGATCGCCTGGCTCCCACAGCTCGGGCAGCACCTCGACGGCCCCTGTGCCCTCCAGCATGTGGGCGGGGTCCTTGAGCAGGTGGGCGAGGAAGGGGCTGTTGCGGGTGTGCGAGCCCGCCCTGTCGGCGCGGAAGGCCGCCGTGCAGTGGATCACCGGCACGCCCGCGCTTCTCGCCCCGCGCAGCACCTCGGCGGCGTTGGCGACCACTCTCCGCTTGTCGCACACGGCCACCAGCTCGGGAAATCTCGTGACATCGCCGACGACGCCACGCTGCATCTCCATCACCAGGACGGCCGTGCGTTCCATCGACGCCTCCGCGCGTGATCGAGCGCTTGCTTGGTGCACCAAGAGTAACATCTCTCCCTCATTGTGGAAGAAGAGGTGACGTGCGGTGATTTCGCGATGACAGAGCGCGTCATTCCTCTGTCGAGCCGCGCGGTCATCCGCTAGCGTTAGAACACACGAACGGGGACCTGAACGCTGATACCGTCCAGGTCCCTCCCCCACCGTAGAGGGAGAGCATGATGGGCATCAAGGAATCCGGCCTCCAGTTCGTCACGGACATCGAGAACGCCGTGATCGCGTCGAGGGCCGACATGATGCAGGGGCTGGAAGACGTCACCCACCGGATCAACGGGGTGGCGAACAACCTCAAGGAGTTCAAGGCCGAGGTCAGGGCCGAACTGGCCGAGGTCAAGGCCGAAGTGACCGAGATCAGGGCCGAAGTGACCGAGATCAGGGCCGAAGTGACCGAGGTCAAGACCGAAGTGGCCGAGGTCAGGACGGAAGTGGCCGAGGTCAGGACGGAAGTGGCCGAGGTCAGGACGGAAGTGGCCGAGGTCAGGACCGAACTCACGGAGTTCAAGGCCAGCCAGACCGAGTTCAACACCACCGCGATGGAGATCCTCATCGACCTGCAGCGGAGGATTCCCGCCTGATCGCGACATGACGGAGCCCCCGGCCGCGCGTCCGGCCGGGGGCTCCTTCACGCTGTCACTTGAGGGTGGAGATGACGTGGTCGGCGTCGCGGGTCAGGACCTGGCGGACATCCGCCCTCGTCACCAGCCGGTTGTCGGCCACCACGGCCTTGAAGGACGTCAACAGCCGCACGGCCTTGGCGTCCTTACCCGTGGCCGCCGCCTTGCGGGCTCTGGTCAGCTCCTTGGTCAGGGCACGGGCCGCCGGGTCGGACAGCCAGTCCGTCGCGAGGAACCTGTCGACCAGATGCTGCATGTCCCGCATCGACGTGGTCACCGAGTAGCCGACCTCGGTCCTGATCGCGTTGTCCGCGTTGTCCGAGGCCGTGACCGCGACGGTGTGGGCGGCCAGGGCCTGCGGGAACAGTGGGACGACCGTGTCGGGCTGAAGGGCGGCGCCGTCCAGTGCGCCCGAGGTGGTCTTGACCCCCGAGGTGGTGTCGACGGCCTGCCAGGTGATGCGCAGGTCCTGGGCGTCGCCGTACACCTGGCCGTCGGAGACACCCGAGACCATCAGCGTGGGTTTGGTGCCGTCGATCCTGAGGACGGCCGCCTTCTCCTGCTCGGTGGTTCCCGCCGCGTCGGCCGAGCGGTAGCGCAGCTCGTGCGGACCGTCACCCTCGACCACCACGGGCCTGTCGGCGTAGGCGGTCCACGAGCCCTGGTCGAGCGCGTACTCGATCTTCGTGACGCCGGAGGTGGCGTCGGTGGCGGACAGGATGACAGGGACGTCGCCGCTGTTCCAGCCCGCCGAGTTGGGCGGGGCGAAGGCGGCGGTCGTCACCGGGGCGGTGGTGTCGAGCTTGAGCTCCAGCGACCTGGCCTCCTCCACGTTGCCCGCCCCGTCACGTGAACGGAACTCCAGCTTCCTCGTCCCGTCGCCGCTGACCAGGACGGTCTCGGTGTAGGCGGTCCAGGCGCCGCCGTCGAGCCGCCACTCGGTGGCGGCGACCTCGGAGGCGTCGTCCTCGGCCGTGAGCGTCACCTCGACGGGACCGGCGACGTGCCAGCCCGCCGCGTTCGGGTCGGCGGCCTTGGCGGTGGTCACCGGCGGGGTCTTGTCGGCGCCCGTGACGGGGGTGAAGCGGAAACGCTGGTTGGGCGCGTTGACGCAGGTCCACTGGATCACCGGGGCGTTGTCGGCCTGGGAGACGCCGTTGACGTCGAGGCAGAGGCCGCTGGCCGCCGAGGTGACGATGTGGTTCTCGCCCGAGGCGGTGATGGTGAAGCGCTGGTGCACCTGGTGCGCGGCGCCGTCGGGGTGGCAGGTCCACTGGACGAGCTGGGTGCCCCCCGTGGTGGAGCCGCCCGGCACGTCCAGGCACTTGCCGCTCTTGACGTTCTTGAGCTGGTAGCCGCCCGCGGCGAGGGGGATCGCCTCCCACCTCTGCTCGTCGCCCTGGGTGGCGCCCAGCTGGACGATCTTGGCGTCGTCGAGCAGGGAGGCGGGGGTGACGTTCTTGCCGCTGTGCTGGGCGGTGATGGTGTAGACGCCCTGCTCGAGGTCGTCGCCGCCCGCCGTGTCGCCGGCGAACTGGACGGCGTCCAGGTCGAAGCCGTTGTTGGCGCTGTTCTTGAAGACGGCGTAGACGCTCCTGGTGCGCACGTCGTTCTTGACGGGCACCGCCGCGGTCATCTGGTAGACGTCCCAGCCGCCGGTGCTGTGGACGGGCGCACTGGCCAGCAGCGTTCCGGTGGGCGAGTCGGCGCGCAGCTCGATGCCGCCGCCTCCGCTCGGGCTGGAGACCCTGAAGGAGACCGAGTTGACGCCGTTGAGATCGAGCGGGGTGAAGGCGATCCAGTCGTTGTCGCTGATGTCGCCGATGCGCTTGCCGCTCTCGGCTCCCGCCTGGTCGATCACCCGCACACCAGAGGAGGTCTTGAAGTACTCCGCCTGCTTGCGCCTGGGCTGCAGCACGACCTTGGCGTACCCGGTGAGCGGGTTGTCGCCCTTGTCGGTGTAGTGGGCGTTGACGACGTAGTAGAGGTTCGCGCCCGCGGGGTGCCCGCCGATGTCGCTGGTCGAGATCGTGCCCTCGCAGCCGGGGAGCTCGACGGTCTCGTGCTCGTGGTCGTCGTGCCCGAGGGCGGGAGCGACGAAGACCTTGGCGCAGTCGACCGTCCCGTCCTCAGGATCGGTCACCTTGACCCTGTACGGCACGTCCTGCCCGAACTCGATCGTGCTGCCGTCCAGCGGGGTCTCGACGGTGACGACGGGCTTGGTGTTGCCCGCGGTGATCTGGATGTTGGCGAAGCCCTCCTTGCCGGTGGAGTCCCTGACCTTGAGCTGCGCGGCGTACTGTCCCTTGGCCTGGTAGACGTGGGTCGGCCTGGCCTCGGTGGAGTCGAAGGTGCCGTCGCCGTCGAAGTCCCACGCGATGGTGACGGGGTCGCCGTCGGGGTCGAAGCTTCCTGCGCTGTCGAAGGTGACGCTCAGCGGGGCGGGGCCGTCCGTGCGGGAGGCGCCCGCCTTGGCGACGGGGGCGCGGGCGCCCGCGGAGTAGTCGATCCTGTACAGGCCCGAGTCGTTGTTCCCGCCGCCGAAGGAGCTGCCCCACTCCAGCAGGTACAGCGAGCCGTCCTTGCCGAAGGTCATGTCCATCGGCTTGGCGAACGTGCCGAGGAACGGGTCGATCTTGAGCAGCTTGTCCTGGTCGTCGAGGTGGAGGGTCTTCACGTAGTGGCGCGACCACTCGTAGAAGAAGCTCGTGCCCTCGAAGTAGGCGGGGAACTTGGTGGCGGAGGTGGAGGCCGCGTCGTAGCGGTAGACGGGGCCGCTCATCGGGGCCGAGCCGCCCGAGCCGAGTTCGGGGAAGGCGGGCGAGGTGCCGTAGCCGTACCACATGACGGGCTGCTCAATCGGCGGCAGCTCGGTCAGCCCGGTGTTGTTGGGCGAGTCGTTGACGGGGGCGGCGCAGTCGAACTTGGGCCCGACGACCTTGGTGTCGGGGTTGTAGGGCGCGTAGGCCTGGTTGTCGCCGTGGCAGAACGGCCAGCCGTAGTTGCCCGCCTTCTTGATGACGTTGTACTCGACCAGTCCCTCGGGGCCCCTGTCGGTGGTCGGTCCTCCCCTGTCGGGGCCGTAGTCGGAGACGTGCACGTAGCCGGTCTTCTGGTCGACGGTGAACCTGAAGGGGTTGCGGAAGCCCATCGCGAAGATCTCGGGCCTGGTCTTGGCCGTCCCCGCGGCGAACAGGTTGCCCGCGGGGACGTCGTAGCCGCCGTCGGCCTTCGGCTTGATCCGCAGGATCTTGCCGCGCAGGTCGTTGGTGCTGCCCGCGGTGCGGGCGGCGTCGAGCATGTGCTGGCCAGGACGCCAGTCGATCGGGGCGTAGCCCTGCCAGTCGGGTGAGAGGTTCGGCGGGACGTCATCGCCCGTGCTGAGGTAGAGCGTGCCGTCGGGGCCGAACTCGACCGCGCCGCCGGTGTGGCCCGGCTCGGGGTAGGTGCGCTGCCGGTAGGCGGGGACCTCGAGGATCTTCTTCTCCGAGGCGGGGTCGATGCTGTCGCCCGTCACGGTGAAGCGGGAGAGCCTGTTGACGTCCTCGGCGCTCGTGGCCGGCGAGTAGTAGACGTAGATCCAGCCGTTGTCGGCGAAGCCGGGGTCGAGCTCCATGCCGACCAGGCCGTCCTCGCCGCCGGTGTAGACGTCGAGCGTGGCCGCGGTGACGGTGGTGTGCGTGTCGGGCTTGAAGATCTTGATCTCGCCCTTGCGCTGGACGTAGAAGACACGGCCGTCGGCGGCGACGTCCAGCTCCATCGGGTCGGCGGTGTTGTCGTCAAGGGTGATCTTCTCGAAGCTGCTGGTCACGGTGGCGCCGCAGTCACCCGCCTCGGCGCCCGCCGCCCACAGGATGCCGCCGAGAACGTGCTGGCGGAAGGCGGGCTCGGTGTAGGAGGCGTTGTCGTGGCCCATGGCGGTGGCCCAGACCTTGCCGCCCTCGGCGTTGCGGCACCAGGAGATCGGGTGGTCGGCGCCCATGGCGGAGGGGCCTGGGTCGTAGGTCTTCTCGTCGGCGGAGACCAGCACGTGCACGTTGCCGCGCGGGTTGGGCGAGAAGTTGTACCACTCCTCGGGCCGCTCCCAGCGCAGGGGCAGGCCCCTGGTCGAGGGGTGGACCCTGTCGGTGACCTTGGCCGTGCCCCGCAGCACGCCGGGCGAGTGGGCGGGCATGTGCGCGCCGCCGTTGACCAGGTCGTCCCACCAGGGGAAGTCGTTCTCGATGCCCATGTCGAGCGCGTTGTGCACGGCGACGACGCCCTTGCCCGAGCGGACGTACTTCTGCAGCGCCTGGCGCTGGGCGTCGTTCTCCCAGACCATGCCGGAGTTCTGCAGCATGATCAGCACATCGTAGGTGCCCAGGTCGGCGTCGTTGAAGACCGCGGAG
This sequence comes from Nonomuraea roseola, assembly GCF_039535395.1. Classification (NCBI taxonomy): domain Bacteria; kingdom Bacillati; phylum Actinomycetota; class Actinomycetes; order Streptosporangiales; family Streptosporangiaceae; genus Nonomuraea; species Nonomuraea roseola. The sequence goes on along the minus strand of NZ_BAAAXC010000015.1, from coordinate 4,681,038 downwards.
TCGGCGGTCTGCACGACCTCGAAGTGGTTGTCGGCGGCCAGCTCCTTGACCATCTGGATGCCGGCGGGGATGGAGCCGTGGACGTAGCCCGAGGCCTTGGTGAACAGCAGCGCCCTGAAGGTCTCGTGCACGGCGGCGTTGGCCGTGACGGCGGGGAGTAACAGGAGGAACGGCAGGATGAGGGCAGCACAAACACGACGCATGGCGGGTCTCCGTTAGAGGGTGCGGAGGAAGGCCAGCCCATCGACGGCGAGAGCGTCCTGGCTGGGCGCCAGCGGCCTCCAGATGGAGGCGGCGGTGGCGATCGTCTGGTTGTGGGCGGTGAACGACTCGATGACCAGCGGTCCCCCGTAGGAGACCTCGCGCAGCGCCCCCACGAAGGAGGGCCAGTCGAAGCGGTCCTGACCGGGGGTTCCCCTGTCGGTGCCGCAGACCTGGACGTGCGCGATCCTGCCCGCGGCCAGCCGTACGGCCGCCGCGGGGTCCTTCTCCTCGATGTTCAGGTGGTAGATGTCGAGGGTCAGGCCGGCGCGCTCGGGCAGCGCCTCCAGCGCCTGCTCGACGGTGTTGAGCAGGCTCGTCTCGTAGCGGTTGAGCGGCTCGACCGCCAGCCGTACCTCGCTGTGGTCGATGACGGGCTTGAGGTTCTCGCGCAGCTCGGCGTAGGCGGCCGCGCGCTCGCGCGCGGACATCCTCCAGGTGCGGCCGACCGCGCTGTAGGCGGGCCCCGCGATGACGGGTGAGCCGACGATCTCGGCCACGTCCATGCAGTGCCTGAGGTAGTCCTGGGTCTCCCTGACCGTGTCGGAGGCGACCAGGTCGCGGCCCGGCGGCATGACCAGCACCACGGAGGCGCGCAGGCCGAGCGAGGCGAGCAGGTCGGCCGCCCTGACCGGGTCCCAGTCACCCGGCTGCTCGACGGGCACTTCGATGACGTCGAACCCCCACCCGGCGACCCGGGGCGCGAGCGCCTCCAGGTCGCCGTCGGTCAGCGGCGAGGTCCACACCCAGGTGTTGACACCCAGGTTCACTTCTTGCCGCCCCAGGTCTCGGGGAAGCCGGGCAGGCTCTCGCATCCGCACAGGGCGTAGTGCAGCGGCGGCATGTTGGGCTGCAGATAGGTGTCGAGGTTCTCCGCGGTGATCTTCGGCTGGGGCAGCTTCCAGGTCTTCGGCACCTCCTCGCCCTTGAGGATCTTGAGCGCCGCGATGACGGGGGTGCGCCACTGGTAGGTCGGGTAGGTGGGGGCGATGGCGGTCAGGTTGTTCTGCTTCCACTTCTGCAGGAAGTCCTGCTGGTCCTCGCCGACCATGGCGGGGACGGGCACGCCGGCGTCCTCGAACGCCTCGACCGCGGCGACGGCGGTGGCTCCCGCGTCCATCCACACACCGTCCAGCTTGCCATGACGGGCGATGTAGTCGCTGACGATGCTCTTGGTCTTGGCCGCGTCGCCGTCGGTGAACTCCACGCCGACAACCTGCAGCCGGCTCTTGTCGAAGGTGGCCTTGGCCGCCGACCAGCGGGTCTCCAGGACGTCGACGCCTGGCAGGATGCGCAGGGCGAGCACCTTGCCGCCCGCGGGCACCTTCTCCACCAGGAACTCCGCGCCGTCGGCGCCGAAGGCGTAGCCGCCGATGGGGTTGATGAAGGTGACGGGGCAATCGGTCTCCACGCCGCGGTCGAAGACGATCACCGGCAGCTTGCCGCAGGCGGCCTTCACCGCGGGGGTGAGGGTGGCGGTAGTGTTGGGCGAGACGATCAGCGCGTCACAGCCCTTGCCGGTCAGCTCGGCGATGTCGGAGATCTGCTTGTCGTCCTTGCCCTCGGCGTCCAGGGCGGTGAACGTGGTGATCTCCTTGTGCAGGGCCACCTCGGCCTGCATGCTCTTCCAGCCGACCTGCCGCCACGGGTTGTTGACGGCGGCGTTGGAGAAGCACAGGTGATAGCCGCCGCTCTTCTTGTACTCGGAGGTGCTGACCATCTGGGGGTCGATGGCCTGCTCCCATGGCTTGTCGGCGGGGCCCTGCGCGGTCTTGGCGCGCATCGCGAGCTGGGCGTCGTGGTCGGCCTGCACGAAGAACTTCGACTGCTCGCCCGTCCCCGCCGCGGACGCCGCCGAGGACGGCGCGGCGGAGGCGCCGGCCGACGTCGCGGCCTGGGTGGCGGTGGTGGCCGGTTTGTCGCTGGTACAGGCGGCCGCCAGTAGCGCGACCCCTGTCAGGGCGACGAGGAAGGACTTAGGACGCGACATGTGCGTCTCCTTTTCGGGGGGTGAGGGAGAAGGGAAGCCTTACGGCTCCCGCCGCCACGGCAGCGATGATGATGACGCCCTGCACGGTGAACTCCAGCGCGCCCGAGATGCCGTACAGGTTGAGCAGGGTGAACAGCGCCTCCAGCGTGAGGGCGCCCGCCATGGCCGCCACGACCGAGCCGCGACCGCCGCCGAGCGCCACGCCGCCGAGCACGACCGCGGTGATGGCCGAGAACTCCAACCCCTGGCCGACCTGGGCGGAGACCCCAGCGAAGCCGCCGAGCAGGATGCCCGCGACCGCCGCGGCCAGCCCGGAGAGCACGAAGGCGAGAATCCGTGCCCTGATGACCCTGACCCCCGACAGGGCCGCCGCGCGCTCGTTGTCACCCGTGGCGATGAGCGTGCGGCCGAAGTCGGCCCGCATGATCAGCGCCGCGGCGACGCCCACGGCCAGCAGGATGAGCGTGGACCACAGCGTGTCGCGCCCGAAGACCCTGAAGGCCTGCGAGAGCGCCCCGCGCGGCGCGCCGCCCGTCCAGAGGAAGACCGCGCCGGACAGCACGAGCATCATGCCCAGCGTGGTGATGAACGACGGCACCCGCAGTAGCGTCGTCACGGCCCCGTTGGCCAGCCCGACCAGCAGGCCGATGACGATCACCAGGGCCAGGACGGGCCAGGTGGCCGCCTCGTCGCCGTCGATCAGACGGGCGGCGACGACCACCTCGACCGTCACCAGCGACCCGACCGACAGGTCGAACTCCCCGGAGACGATCACGAAGTACTGCCCCGCCGCCAGGATCACCAGCGGCGCGGCCCTCTTGACGAAGGCGAAGAACCCGGCGGGCTCCAGGAAGAACGGGTTGGCCACCGCGATGGCGACCAGCAGCGCGGCCAGGACCGCGAAGATCGGCAGAGCGCGCTTCACAGCCGCTTCCTTCCCGCACGACGGGCGTAGACGGCCACCGCCGCCACGATCACCACGCCGCGCACCACGTCCTTGAAGAAGGAGTTGACTTCGAGCTGGTTGAAGACGCTGTCGAGGACGGCCAGCAGCAGGACGCCGCCGACCGTTCCCGCCACGCCTCCCCTGCCGCCTGCCAGCGCCGTGCCGCCGAGGACGACGGCGGCGATCGACTCCAGGTCGTAGCCGCCGTCGATGCCCACGGTGGGGGCTCCCGCGCCGAGCCTGCTGGCGAGCAGCAGTCCCGCGATGCCCGCGCACAGCGAGCACAGGATGTGGGTGACGATGACGACCCTGTCGGTGCGCACGCCCGACAGCCTGGCCACGTCGGGGTCGCCGCCGACGGCGTAGACGCGGTAGCCGTACCTGGTCCTGCTGAGCAGGAACCACGCGGCGACGGCCACGGCCGCCCACAGCAACGCCGAGACGGGCACGGGTCCGACCCTGTCGTAGCCGAGGTGCTGGAAGGACTCGGGCACGCGCCCCGCCGGGCCGTCGTAGAGGTGGTCGACGACGCCCTTGATGATGAGGGCGACGCCCAGCGTGGCGATGAAGGCATGGACCTTCAGCTTGGTGATGACCACGCCGTTGACCAGGCCGACCAGGGCGCTGACCGCGATGACGGCGGTGATCGCCCCCGGCACGCTGCCCGCCTCCATGATCTCGGCTGCGACCAGGGACGAGAGGCTGATCAGGTAGGCGACCGACAGGTCGAGGGAGCCCGCGAGGATGGCGAGCGTCTGTCCCACGGCCACGATGCCGAGGGCGGCGCTGCGCTGCTGGACACCGACGACGGTCTCGAGCGTGAGCAGGTTGCCGCCGTCGATCGCGACCAGGATCCAGCCGACCACGATCGTGGCCAGCAGGGCGAGGTAGACGACCTGGGTGGAGCCGAGGTCGGACCACGGCCTGGGCCTCGCGCGCCCCACCTTCCGGTCGCCAGGGGAGCCGGTTAAGGCCACGCCTTCGGGCGCGGGCGTGTGCAGGTTGTCGGTCATGCCGCCTCCTCGCTCGCGGCCAGGCGGATGATGTCCTCTTCCGACGAGCCGGCGGGGAGGGAGCCGGCGATGCGGCCGTCACGCAGGACCACGACGCGGTCGCTCATCCCGATGAGCTCGGGCAGCTCCGAGGAGATCATCATGATCGCCATGCCGTCGGCCGCCAGCTCGCGCATGAGGTCGTGGATGGCCGCCTTGGCCCCGACGTCCACCCCTCTGGTCGGCTCGTCGAACAGCAGCACGTCGGGGGCGAGCGTCATCCACTTGGCGAGGACGACCTTCTGCTGGTTGCCGCCCGACAGGTAGAGGACCTCCTGTGAGGGGCGGGCGGGTGAGAGGCGCACCCGCTCCAGCAGGTCGCGGACGGAGGAGCCCTTCCGCCCGACGGCCCGCGCCACCAGCAGCGCGTTGTCGCGCACCGACTGACGAAGGGCGAGTCCCTCGGCCTTGCGGTCCTCGGTGACCAGGCCGATCCCGGCGGCCACCGCCTCGCGCACCGAGCGGGGCCGCAGCGGCGTCATCGTCCCCCTGGTGAAGGGCGCGGCGCCGAACATCGCCTTGGCCAGCGACGAGCGGCCCGAACCCTGCAGGCCCGCGACGCCGACGATCTCGCCCGCTCTGAGCTCGAGCGTGATGTCGTCCAGGCGCTCGTTGCCGCCACCCGTGACGCTCAGCCGCACCTCACCCACGGAGGAGGCGCGAGGGGGGAAGTAGGTGCCGAGATCACGACCGACCATCAGGCGGACCAGGTCGTCGGAGGTGACCTCGGAGGTGGACACGGTGGAGACGAGACGGCCGTCCTTCAACACGGTGACCTCGGAGGCGAGGTCGAAGACCTCGCGCAGGCGGTGGGAGATGTACAGCACCGCGATCCCGCGTTCCTGCAGTCGGCGCACCAGCCGGTAGAGCAGTTCGACCTCGTGCTCGGCGAGGGCAGCCGTGGGCTCGTCCATCACCACGATGCGCGCGTCGAGCGACAGCGCCTTGACGATCTCGACGACCTGCTGCTGGGCCACCGACAGCCGCTTGACGGGATCGCGGGGGCCGAAGGAGTCCTCGCCGAGGCCCTCCAGGAGCGAGGCGGTCGCCGTGTCCATCGCCGCGCGGTCGACGAGCCCGCGCCGCAGCGGCTCCCTGCCGAGGAAGACGTTCTCCGCGACGCTGCGCTCGGGCAGGAGGGTGAACTCCTGGTAGATGATGGCCACCCCGGCACGCTGGGCGTCGAGCGGGTGCCCGAAGGAGACCTGCCTGCCGTCGATCGTGATCGTCCCCGTGTCGGGGGCGTGCACGCCTGCGAGGATCTTCATCAGCGTGGACTTGCCCGCGCCGTTCTCGCCGACGACCGCGTGGACCTGCCCCGCCTCGACGGTCAGGTCCACCTCCGAGAGCACCCGCACGCCGAGGAAGCTCTTGCCGATGCCGGTCATGCTCAGCACTCGGTCCACCGCCCCGACGCCGCGGAGGCGAGGACCGCGTCGCAGACGAGGGCGGCGCGGGCGCCGTCCTCGAAGGTGGGCAGGCCGTCGCGGTGCTCGCCGCGCAGGGCGGCGTAGCTGTCGGCGACGAAGGCGTCGAAGCACTCGTGGTAGCCCTGCGCGTGTCCCGAGGGCAACGGTGAGTACGGCAGCGCCTGCGGGGACAGGGTGGCGGGGTCACGCACGAGCGCCATGGAGCCGCTCCGCTGCCCGACCCACAGCTTCTCCGGCTCCTCCTGGTCGAAGGCGAGGCTCTGCTCGGTCCCCGACACCTCCAGGAACAGCCGGTTCTTGCGTCCTGGCGAGACCTGGCTGGTGGTGACCGAGCCGAGCGCGCCGCCCGTCGTGCGGAACTGGACCGTGACGACGTCCTCGGTCAGCACGGGGGCGTGGCCGGCTCGCTCGCGCTGGACCACGCCGGTCTGGGCCGACACCGCGGCGATGCGCTCGCCGGTGACGAACTCGGCCAGGTCGCACCAGTGCGAGCCGATGTCGGCGAAGGTGCGGCTCGGCCCGCCGAGTTCAGGGTCGACCCGCCAGTTGTCGTCCTCCGGACGCAGCAGCCAGTCCTGCAGGTAGCTGCCGTGGACCAGGCTGACCCTGCCGACGTCGCCGCGCGCCACCCTGTGCCTGGCCTCGCGGACCATCGCGTGGAAGCGGTAGACGAACGGGACGGTCGCCACCAGGCCCGCCTCGGCGGCGCGGGCCGCCATCAGCGCAGCCGTCTCGGCATCGGTGGCCAGGGGCTTCTCGCAGATCACCGCCACGCCCGCGGCCAGGGCCTTGAGCGTGAGCGGGGCGTGCAGGTGGTTGGGCGTGCAGATGTGGACCAGGTCGATCTCGCCCGACTCGATGAGTGCGTCCGCCGAGGGGTGGGGACCCTGCGACTTACCGGGGCGCGAACCCGCGATGCCGACGATGGTGGCCCCGGCCAGGCGAGCGGACCTGGCGTGCACGCCGCCCATGAAGCCGGTCCCGATGATGCCCACTCGGGGGTTATCAGCCGATTCCCGGCTTATGTCCCTCATGTTTCGGGATGGTAGATCGTGATTATGTCGACGGTCAAGCAAAAGTCTGCTCTTTACAGCAGAAGAGTAGGACGCTATACACCGATTAGCCGCATATGGAGGAGGTAGCCGTGTCCGGTTCCTGCGCTAAAGCCCTCTGCCCACGTCCACGATGAACCTGGCCAGGCCCGCTCTCCTGCGAAACAGCTCGTGCAGCTCGGGCGTGGGATCCTCGCCGAGCCGTTCGAACGGCAGGGCCGTCCACGCGCCGCACAGCACCAGCGTGGCCGCGTAGCCGTAGGCCACCTCGGCGGGGTCGAAGCCCGAACCCTCCACGTACGCCGCCTCGATCGCCTCGTGGACGGCCGGCAGTTCGGCGGCGGTGAGCTCGCCCGCGTGCGCCCCGCCGACCAGCAGCTGGTTCAGGTCGAAGCCCACGCACGTCGGGTACGGCCAGCTCCAGTCGATCGCCACGAACTCCGCCGAGCCGTCGGCGGGGACGAGCAGGTTGGCGGGGCAGGCGTCGCCGTGCGAGAGCGTGTGCGGCAGCTCGCCGACGGCCTCGACGAGCGGCTCGATCCGCCCCGTCAGCGCCATCAGGTCCGAGCGCAGCAGCGGATCGGCGTGGGAGGCCACCAGCGGATGACGCCAGAAGCCTGGGTCGCGCAGCGCGGGCAGGAACACGTTCGTGACCGGCCCGTCGACGTAGTACCGCAGCCCCGGGCAGGGGCCCGTGGCCGGGTGCATGGCGGCCAGCTCCCCCAGCAGCCTGGCGGCGGCCCTGTAGCGGTCGAGGTCCCACGGCGCGCGGTCGACGGGGACGTCCTCCAGCCACATCACGTACCGCTCGTCGCCCAGGTCCTCCAGGTGGTGCAGGCGCGGCAGGCGCAGGCCCTTGGGCAGCTCCATGCCCGACAGGTAGACGTCGAGGTCGGCGCGCCAAGGGAAGTTGGCGATCGCCGCCTCCCTGACTCCCTCCGGCACCGCCTCGATCCCCGGCAGGTGGCGCACCGACCTGATCGACTTCACGATGAACGACCAGGCGGCGCCGTCCGTGGTGGTGCCGCTGACGCGGCGCAGCGAGGCGGTGGACAGCGCGCCGGACGGATGGGCGAGGGCCTCGGAGCGACGCGAGGCGATCCTCGCCTCCGGATCACCCAGGCTCCGTCTCACCAGCTCCGTGACGTCCATGGTCCGACCCTGCTCTCCTCGCGATCCCCTCGCATGAGTAAGGCCTACTCAAATACCCTTCCAGAGTGGCACGGTCGTGGCCCTTCGCAGGCCGCGCGGCGCAGCTGAGCGAGATCAGGTCGGCCGCCCGCGGCCTGGTCGTCGTGGGGCCGCCGGGGGTCGGCAAGAGCAGGCTGGTGGCGCAGGCCGTCCGCGAGGCGGAGGGGGTGGCCTGGGTCCGGGCCACCGCGGCGGCGGCCGAGCTGCCGCTCGGGGCCTTCGCGGCGCTGCTGCCCTCCACGCCTCCCTCCGGCAACCCCCTCGGCTGGGCCGCCGACGCGGTGCGCGCGCCCGTGCTCGTGGTGGACGACGCCCATCTGCTCGACGGCGCCTCCGCCGCGCTCGTCCACCATCTGGTGACGCGGGGCCGTACCAGGGTGATCGCCACGCTGCGCACGGAGACGCCCGCGCCCGACGCGGTGCGGGCGCTGTGGAAGGAGGACCTGCTGCCGCGCATGGAGCTGGCCCCGCTGACCGCGCAGGAGAGCGCCGCGATCCTGGAGCGGGCGCTCGGCGGCAGCGTGGAGCAGAGCGCGGTGACCAGGCTGTGGCAGGCCAGCAGGGGCAACGTCCTCTACCTGCGCGAGCTGGTGCTGTCAGGGGTGCTGACCGAGAGCGGAGGGATGTGGCGGTGGCGCGGGCCGCTGGCGATCACGCCTTCGCTGCGCGACACGATCGCGGGCCGCATCGGCGGCCTCACCTCGGACGAACGGGAGGTGCTGGAGTACCTCGCCTACGGCGAGCCGCTCGGCGCCGACCTGCTGTCCGAGCTGGCCGCCTCGGCCGCGGTCGAGCAGCTGGAGGAGCGCCAGCTGGTGACCGTCGACCTCGAAGGCCGCCGCCTGCAGGCGCGCCTTGCCCACCCGCTGTACGGCGAGGTCATCAGGCACGGCTGCGGCACCCTTCGTGCCCGCAAGCTGCTGCGCAGGCTGGCCGACGCCGTCACGGCCACGGGGTTACGCCGTCGCGAGGACGTGGTGAGAGTGGCCGTCTGGCGCCTCGACAGCGGGCCCGTCGCCGAGCCTGGCCTGCTGCTGGCCGCGTGCGACAGGGCCAGGATGGTCCGCGACCTGGAGCTGGCCGAGCGGCTGGCCCGCGCGGCGGCCGACGCGGGCGGCGGCCTGCCCGCCGCCATGGCTCTGGGCACCGTCCTGTTCTACGCCGACCGCTACCGCGAGTCGGAGGAGGTGTTCGCCGCGGCGTGGGACCTCGAGATGGACGACTACTCGCGCACCACCTGCGGGGTCTACAGGGCGTTCAACCTCTTCTGGGGGCTTGGCGAGGTCGGGCGGGCGCTGGAGCTGCTGGAGGAGACCGAGCACTCGGTCTCCGAGCTCGACGCGCGGCAGGGGGCGCGGGGCACCAGGGCGTCGATCGAGGCGTTCGTCGGGGATCTGGACAAGGCCGCGGCCACGCTCCGCTCGACGATGACGATGGGCCCCTGCATCGAGCCCCGCAACGTCAGGGCGTTCGGCACCACGGAGGCCACCATCCTGGCCGCGAAGGGGCGCGCCGCGCAGAGTCTGGAAGTGGTCGCCCGCACCGGGGCCGCGCTCGACAGGGCGGCTCACGCGCTGCCGAGCCTGCGGGCCGCGCTGCTCGACGCCGCCATTCAGGCCGCGCTGTACCTGGGCGATCTCGACGCCGCCGAGCACCATGCCGACCAGGGGCGCAGGCTCGACGGCGAGTTCGGCGCGTGGGCACGGGCGGTCGTCGAGTTCGGCACCTACAGGGCGAGGGCGCTCAGGCTGAGGGGACGCGTCGCCGACGCCCTGTCCGCCGGCCGCGAGGCGGCCGCCCGGCTGCCCTCGCGAGGCGCGTGGGCGGGGTTCTGCCTGGGCGAGCTCGCCCAGGCGCACGCCCTGCTCGGTCAGGTCGACGCGGCAGAGGAGGCGCTGGCCAGAGCCGAGGCCACCGGACTGCCGATCGGGCCTCCCGTGGTCGTCCCCCTGCGGCAGGCCATGGCCTGGACGCTGGCCGCCAGGGGCGACGTCGCAGGGGCCATCGCGACCCTGCTCGCGCTGGTCGATCAGGCGCTGCCCGTCCAGACGCCCTTCCTCCTCCACGACGTCGTACGGCTGGGCCGCCCTTCGCTGGTCGCCTCCCGCATCACCGGTGAGGGCCCGCTGGTCGCCCTGTTCGCCAGGCACGCCGCCGCGGGCACCGGCACCGAGCTCGACGCCGTGTCCCTGGAGTTCGAGCGTCTCGGCCTGATCCTGCACGCCGCCGAGGCCGCCGCCCAGGCCGCCCGCCGGCACCGCGACAGGGGGATGACCCGCGCCGCCCAGGCCGCGCGGACCAGGGCCTGGGCGCTGTCGCGCCGCTGCCAGGGCGCCCGCACCCCCGCCCTGCTCGATCTCGACGTACCCGGGCTGACCCCGCGCCAGCGCGAGATCGCCCTGCTCGCCGCGCAGGGCCTGACCAACAGGGAGATCGCCGAGCGCCTGGTCGTGTCGATCAGGACCGTCGCCAACACCCTCTACGCCGTCTACGAGAAGACCGGCGTCAGCGATCGCACCGCCCTGGCCGACCTGCTTCTCGGCTGAGCCCCCTCCACCGGTTGACGCGCTCCCACACGCCTTCTATGGTTCATTACAGGAGTAATGAACCATAGAAGCGAGTAACCATGTTCGACGACCGGAGCCCCATCTACCGGCAGATCGCGGACCGCATCAAGGCCGAGGTCCTGAGCGGGGCGCTGAAGGGAGACGAGCAAGTGATGTCCACCAACCAGTACGCCGCGTTCTTCCGCATCAACCCCGCCACCGCGCAGAAGGCGTTCCAGCAGCTGGTCGACGAGGGCGTTCTCTACAAGAAACGAGGTATCGGCATGTTCGTCAGTCCGGCCGCCCGTGACACGCTCAGGGCCGAGCGCCGGGAGGGCTTCTTCACCGACGTGGTCGATCCGATGGTGGCCGAGGCCAAGGCCATCGGCATCCCGCTGGACGACGTGATCAAGAGGATCAGGGACAGCCGATGAGGATCGACATCGACAACCTCAGGGTCGCCTACGGCGAGACCGTCGCCATCGACGCGCTGTCGCTACGGCTCGACACAGGGAAGATCTACGGCCTGCTCGGGCGCAACGGCGCCGGCAAGACGAGCCTGCTGTCCGTGCTGGCAGGCTTTCGCAGGCACAGCGGCGGAACGGTGCTCGCCGACGACAGCCCGATCTTCGAGAACTGGCTCACGACCAGGGAGATCTCCCTCATCCGCGACGCGGGAGAGACGGTCAACCTCGGCACGGTGGAGGACGCGCTCTACTTCGCCGAGGACCTGCGCCCCCGGTGGGACGCCGCCTACGCGCAGGAGCTCATCGACCTGTTCAAGCTCGACCGCAAGAAGAACGTCAAGTCCATGTCCAAGGGCCAGCGCTCGGCCGTGGGCGTGGTGGTGGGGCTGGCGTCGAGGGCGCCGCTGACCATGTTCGACGAGTCGTACCTCGGCATGGACGCCCCCTCCAGGCAGGCCTTCTACGACGCCCTGCTCACCGACTTCATGGCACACCCGCGCACGATCATCCTCTCGACCCATCTCATCGAGGAGGTCAGCTCCCTGTTCGAGGAGGTCGTCATCATCGACAAGGGCCGCCTCGTCGTGCACTCCCCCGCCGACGAGCTGCTGGCCATGGGCAGCGCCGTCACTGGGCCCGCCGAGCAGGTCGAGGAGTTCACCCGCGACCTCACCGTCCTCGGCTCCAAGCAGCTCGGCCCGACCAGGTCCGTCATGGTCTACGGCCCGCTCGACCACGCGGAGGCCCGCAAGGCGGGTCTGGAGACCGGCCCCATCGCCATGCAGGAACTGTTCATCCACCTGACGGGAGGCCCCGCCTCATGAGATTCCCCAGCCGCCTCCTCGCCGCCAACATGTGGTTCGCGCTCTTCGCGTGGCTGGCCTACCTCGTGGTCATCACGCTGGTCACCGTCGGCATCGGCGTCTGGGGCGAGCTCAACGAGAGCGTGTGGGAGAAGGCCGTCCAGCTGACCAGGTGGTACGCGCTGTTCGTCGGCGTCGCCCTGGTCACCGAGTTCCTGCCGCTCTTCATCGCCCACGGGCAGAGCCGCCGCCAGTTCGGGTTCCAGGCCGCCGTCACCATCGCGATCTTCGCGCCGTTCCTCTCGGCCCTGCTGGTGATCAGCTTCCTGCTGGAGTCGCTGCTGTACGGGCTGACCGGCTGGACCTGGGCCCTCGGCCAGGCCCACCTGTTCAGCGCGCCCACCCAGATTCCGATGATCTTCCTCGAGTACACCGTGATGTTCGTGGGATGGCTCGTGGCCGGCGTCTTCGTCTCCTCCGCCTTCTACCGGTGGCAGGGCGGGGGGCTGCTGGCCATCGTCCCCGCCGTCGCCATTGTCCTGTTCGTCCAGGCCACGATCGGCGACAAGGCGCCGCTGCCGTTCATCAGCCTCAGGATCGGCTTCGACCTGGCCGACTCGGCGCTCAGCGCGGTCCTCGCCGCCGTGGGCGCGTTCGTGGTCGGTCTCGGCCTCACCTGGCTGATCATCCGTGACGTCCCGTTGAGGAACAAGGTGTCATGAGCGCGTTACTCGAGGTCGTGGGGTTGCGCAAGCGCTACAAGGACATCGTGGCCGTCGACGGGCTCGGCTTCGCCGTCCACGAGGGCGAGACCTACGGCCTGCTCGGGCCGAACGGAGCCGGCAAGACCACGGCCATCTCGATGATCGTCGGCGTCCTCGACGCCGACGCGGGAGAGATCCGCATCGCCGGCAGGGCCCCCGACCTCGCGACCCGCGCCATGGTCGGCTACGTGCCGCAGCAACTGGCCCTCTACCCCGACCTGACCGCCCGCCAGAACCTCAGGTTCTTCTCCGGCATGTACGGCATGCGGCGGGCGCAGGCGCGGATCAGGATCGCCGAGATCCTCGAGCTCATCGGCCTGTCCGACCGCGCCGACCACGCCGTGGCCACCTACTCGGGCGGCATGTCGCGCAGGCTCAACATCGGCGTCGGCCTGCTGCACCGCCCGCGCCTGCTGGTCATGGACGAGCCCACCGCAGGCGTCGACCCGCAGAGCCGCACCTCCATCCTCGACAGCGTCCAGCGGCTCACCGGCGAAGGTCTCGCGGTCCTCTACACCACCCACTACATGGAGGAGGCCGAGCGGCTCTGCGACAGGGTCGGCATCGTCGACCACGGCCGCGTGCTGACCGAGGGCACGCCGTCCGAGCTGGGCGACCCCGACCTCGAAAGCACCTTCCTGCGCCTCACAGGCCGCGCGCTGAGGGACTGACCATGCGCGCGATGCTGCTCATTCTCGCCCAGGACCTGCGCCGCCGCTCGAGGGACAGCACGCTGCTGGTCTTCGCGATCGTGCTGCCGCTCGGGATGGCGTTCATGTTCGACCTCGTCATCGGGGGCTCCAGGGGGCCGGTCGCCGCCCGCTACGGCGCCGTCGGCGCCTCCCCCTTCCCCTCGTCGCCCGCGCTGCCGCCCGTCGCCCCCGTCGCCTCCGAGCAGGAGGCGCGCGAGCTGGTCGAACGCGGCCGCCTGGACGCCGTGTTCGTGACGGGCCCTGGCTCCATCCACGTGATCGGCAGCGTCGACGCGCCGATCGCCGTCCAGGTGGCCCGCGAGATCGCCGAGTCCGCCGCGCTGCCGCTGCGGGGCCCGCCACCGATAGAGATCATCGAGGACGCCACCGCCGCCACCCGCGAGCTCGACCCCGCGACCCACTACGCGGCCGGCTCGGCGGTGTTCTTCATGTTCTTCGCCGTGCTGTTCGGCTTCACGGGGCTGTACGCCGAGCGGAGCGCCGGCACGCTGGCCCGCCTGCTGGCCGCCCCGGTGCCGAGGGCGTGCGTGGCCGCGGGCAAGCTGCTCAGCGGCCTGCTGGCCGCCCTGGCGGGAATGGCGGTGCTGGTCGGCGCCACCAGCCTGCTCATGGGCGCCCGCTGGGGTCACCCTGCCGGCGTGGCCGCGCTGTGCGTGGCCTGCGTGCTGGCCGCCATGGGGCTCAGCGCGTTCGTGGCCTCCTTCGCCAGGACGGCCGAGCAGGCCGCCACCTGGCAGTCGGTCATGGCCACGGCCCTCGGCCTGCTCGGCGGCTCGTTCTTCCCGGTGAGCTCGTGGTTCGTCCAGCTCACCCCGCACCACTGGTTCCTGCGCGGCCTCGCCGACCTGCACGGCGGCGCGTCCCCGCTGCCCTCCCTCGCGGTGCTGCTCGGAGTCGCCGCGCTCACCCTCCCCTTCGCGGCAAGGCTGGTCAGAGTATGAAGGTGCTGCTGATTGCCCAGGTCGGCCTGCTCAGGCTCGCCAGGGACAGGACCAACCTGTTCTTCGTGCTCCTCGCCCCCTTCCTGCTGATCCTGGTGCTCGGTCAGCTCTTCGGCGGTCAGGACGGCCTCAGGCTCGGCGTGGTCGCCGCCCACGGGCAGCTGGCCGACCGCCTGGTCACCGCGCTCGGCTCGGGGACCCGCGTGACGGTCACCCGTACGGCCGACGAGGCGGCGCTCAGGACGGCGGTGGAGCGCGGTGAGGTGCACGCGGGACTGGTGCTTCCCGCCTCCTACGACGCGTCGCTGGCGGCCGGCCGTACGGTCGCGGTCCGCTACCTGGTCAGGCAGACCGACCCGAGGAGCCACGACGTCGGCACATGGGTGCGCTCGGTGGTCAGGCAGGAGTCGGCCCGCGTCCTCGGCGTGTCCCCCACGGCGAGGGTCACGGTGAGCACCGCGGGCAGGGCCGTCTTCCCCGAGGGCCTCAGCGCCTTCGCCATCTCAGCGCCTCCGCTGCTGCTCCTGTTCACCTTCCTCACCTCGCTCACCGCCGCGCTCGGCCTGGTGGAGACGCGCGCGCTGGGCGTCTCCAGGCGCGTGCACGCCTCGCCCACCAGGGTCGGCACCGTGATCGCCGGCGAGGCGCTCGGCCGCGTCGCGATCGCGCTGGTGCAGGGGTCGCTCATCATGGCGGGCTCGGCACTGCTGTTCGGCGTCGACTGGGGCGACCCCCTCGGCGCGGTCGCGACCCTGCTGGCCTTCTCCCTGGTGGGCGCGGGCGCCGCCATGCTGCTCGGCGCCTCGTTCAAGACGCCTGGACCGCCGATCTCCCTCGCCATGATCCTGGGCCTCGGGCTGTCGGCGCTGGGCGGAGGGACGGTCCCGCTGGAGTCGTTCGACCCGACGCTGCGGACCATCGCGCACCTGACCCCGCACGCCTGGGGGTACGACGCCTTCGCCCAGCTGGTACGGCACGACGCCGGTCTCGCCGACGTGCTGCCCCAGCTGGGCGTGCTGACGGGGCTGGCGCTGGTCCTGTTCGCCCTGGGCACCTGGCGCCTTCGCCGCGCCCTCACCTAGAGCGGGGCGCGTCCCTGGGCCTCGATCGCGGCGGTGACCACGTCCGCGAAGGCGCGCATGCCCGCGGCGTTCGGGTGGAAGGGCATGGCGCGTGAGGTGGGGAAGTACCCCTCGATCCAGCGGACTCCTCTGGCCGCGCACACGTCGTGACCGGCGCTCGGCGTCTCCAGGTCGACGTAGGTGGCGCCGCTCGCGACCGCCTGCTCGGCGAGCACGCGGTTGACGCGGGTGATGAGACCCTGGACCCATGTGGCGTCCTCGCCGAGGACGGGCACGCGCGGGTAGCAGCCGCCCCTCGGCAGGTAGGTCGCGTATCCCACGACGAAGATCCTGGCCATGGGCGCTCGTTCGGCGACGCGGCCGATGAGCCTTTCCAGTCTGGGCGCGAGCGCCTGGATCCTGGCCTGCCAGCCGTTCTCGCCGTCCTCGGGCTCGTCGTCGGCGCAGGGGTCGGCGACGAGCGGCAGCAGGTTGAAGCACTTCACGACGAGCTCGGTGAGCCTGAGGTCGTTGCCGCCGATCTGCAGGGTGACCAGGGTGGTGTCCTCGGTCACCGCCTCCAGCTGCGGGGACACCTTGCCTGCGGGCGTGACCTGCCCCTCGTACATGTCCTCGGTGGTCGCGCCCGAGCACGAGGCGTCCCTGAAGACCGTGACGCCCAGGGCCGCGGCGGTGAGCGAGGGATAGTTGCGGTTCGAGCGCAGGCAGCCAGGCTGGGCGAGCGACTGGTTCGGGATGAGCGGCCCCGCGGCGGCCGAGTCGCCGAGCGCCACGTAGACATCGCCGGGCGCCGCGGCGGGCCGCGCGGAAGAGGGCGTGGTCCCCACGAGCGCCATGAGCACGGCGGAGGAGAGCACGACGGTGGAACGGAGCATCGAGTCCCTTTCGGCCAGGACCGCCATGCGCGGCGCGTCCAGGGACGCACTGTGGCGCGGGCGCGGGCCTCGGATCCAGGCAACCGCGCGCTCCTTGCGCGCTCATGGCGGAGTCCTGGCCGAGGGCTGCCTCGCCGATCACCCTCTCCGTGCGGACCGCCGTTCGCGTCGGTGCCGCCTCTGCTCACCCGACCGTCGGACGGCGCCGCGTCGGCTCAGCCCGGACGTCGGTCACCGCCGCGTCGGGTCAACCCGACATCAGTCATCGCCGCCTCGGCTCAGCCCGACGCCTCGGCTCAGCTCGCCGTCAGCGGAACGGCCACGGTGATCTCGCCGCCCAGCCGGGCGCCCTCTGACAGGTCGAGGTCGTCGCCGCTCCAGAACTTGCCGGGGTCGTACCAGTTGGGCCGGCGTCCCGGCTGCAGCAGGCCCATCTCCTCGTAGGTCACCGCGACGACCTCGGCGCAGTAGGCCCGTTCCAGCGTCGCCTCGCTCTCCTTCGTCGCCTTCCTGCGCAGCCTCGGCACCCTGCCGCGCAGCCAGCGCCCCGCCAGCCGCGCCGTCGAGGGGAACGGCGTGCCGTCGAGCCTGGCGACCGTGCGCAGCGCGGCGTCCTCCATCTCGCGCGTCGCCTGCGGCTCGAGCTGACGCAGCCAGCCGCGCTGGCCGTACCTCTGGCCCCACACGGTGACCGCCTCGCGCAGGTCGTGCAGCTGCACCCCGCGCTGGTGGGTGCCCGACCACAGGTCGAGCAGCGACTTGCCGAGTTCGGCGTGCCACATCATCGGCGGCAGGTCGTCGATCACGATCGACATGCCCACGTGGTTGACCGGACTGTTGGTCACGGTCTGGATGGCCCTGTCGGGTACCGAACGCCCCCTGAACACCCACAGATCGCCTGTGCGAGTGAGATTCACGGCCTCGTCAAGAGTCAGCACAGCACTACCCTAGGCACATGCGCACGAAGTGGTGGAAGATTCTGGGCCTTGCGGGCATGGCGGGCGTGGCCGCGACCGGCGTCGTCATGGCCCGCGCCGAACGCCGCCGCCGTGCCTACACGCCGGAGGAGATCCGTAGCCGCCTGCGCGAACGCGTCGAGAACCCGCCGCAGCAGGCCTGAAGGACGAGGGAGCGCCTCTTCTGCGACACCCCTCAGGCGCGCCCGCCTGCTCCGGCGAAGACGAGACCGAGCTCGTAGGCGAGAACGGCCGCCTGGGTGCGGTCGCGGGCGCCGAGCTTGTCCAGGATGTTCTTGACGTGCGTCTTGACCGTCTCCTTCGTCACGTACAGCGTCGTGGCGATCTCGGCGTTGTTCAGCCCGTGGGCGATGTGCCGCAGCACGTCCAGCTCGCGCGGGGTCAGCTCGACCGGCAGGCGTGATCCGGCCGTGCCGTGACGTGGGGAGGCGATGCGGCGCAGGGCGTCGGGGAACAGGACCGCGTCGCGCGTGTGCACCAGCCTGACGGCCTCGACCAGCCGGCTCGCGGGCGCGCGCTTGAGCACGTAGCCCGCGGCGCCGGCGCGCAGGGCGCCCCAGACCAGCTCGTCGTTCTCGAACGTCGTGACGACGACGACCCGCGTGGACGGCGAGCGGCGGGCCAGCTCCTGGGTGGCGGCCAGGCCGTCCATGCGGGGCATGCGGACGTCCATCAGCACGACGTCCGCGCCCGCTCCCGCCTCCACCGCCTCTCGGCCGTCGCAGGCCTCGCCGACGACCCGCAGGTCGTCGTGGACGGAGAGCATGGTCGCCCATCCCGAGCGGATCAGCTTCTCGTCGTCGGCCAGGACGACACGGATCACAGCGGCAGCGTCGCCTGGAGCCGCCATGTGCCCTCGACCTCCTCTCTCGTGCAGGTCCCGCCGGCCAGGCGGGCCCGCATGCGCATGCCGGTCAGGCCGCGCCCTTCCTCGCCTGGAGGGCCGGTCGTGGCGTTCTCCACGGTCAGGACCAACTCGTCGGCGACGGCGACGTCGAGCGTGATGGGGCCGCGCCCGTGCCGCACGGCGTTGGTGAGCGCCTCCCTCGCGATCGCGTACGCGGCGCGTGAGGCCGGCGCGGGCACCCGGTCGAGGCTGCCGACGCTCGCGCGCACGTCGAGCCCGCGGGTGAGCGCGCCGATCGAGTCGAGGGTGGGCGCCTCGGCGGGATCGCCGTCGTCGAGGACACCGAGCAGCACGTCGAGGTCCTGCTGGGCGTCCCTGGCGGTCGTCACCAGGTGGTCGAGCGACTGGCCCGCCGTCTCGTGGCCGCGCGGCCCTCCCTGCAGTGCGGCCTGCGCGGCCATCGCCTGCACCAGGACGACGCTGAGCGCGTGGCCGACCGAGTCGTGCAGCTCCAGGGCGAGCCGCTGGCGCCTGCCGAGCTCCTCGATCACGCGGGACGGCTCGGCGCGCAGCAGCCGGCGCGCGGCCCATCGCTGGCCGAGCCCTGCGGCGACCATCGCGCCCAGCGCGGCGACGGCGAGCAGCAGCACCTCGCCCATCTCGCCGGGAGCCGCCCGCCACCGGGCCGGGTCGCCGAGGTGGATCAGCCCAGGGGCCAGCAGCAGCAGGCCCGCGCTCAGCGTGGCCCCGCCGTACAGGTGCAGGCTCGTGAGAGCAACCAGGTAGAGCCGGTCGGCGCGCTCGGGCACGTCGACGCCGAGCAGCTCCGACAGCGCGGTCACCTCGATGCGCTGGACGAGCGGCACGGCGGCGAGCAGCACGGAGGCGGGCAGGCACGCCGCCCACAGCACCAGCACGCGCGCCGGTGTCAGCTCGGTCATGATCACGAGGCCGAGCGCCGCGGCGACGGGAGTCAGCAGCGCGGCGCCCAGCACCTGGTGGATTCCCGCGCCGACGCCGCGGGCGATGTGGCCCTTCACGGGGACCGACGTTAACCGAGAACCGGCGGGCCGGCCTCCCTCGGCAGGGGGAGGCAGGCTTGCTTTCCTGTTCCTAGCGTGGCCGGCATGACGAGAACTGATCGGATACTCGGGGCGGCGTTGTCGATCGCGGTGACCGCCGTCGGGCTGCTGTGGTGGACGAACCCCGCCAGCTATCCCTTCGGCGCGCACGACAGGGTCACGGTGTCGCTGTCCCACCTGATCGAGCACGCGGCGGCGGGAGCGATGACGGCCGCCGCCGGGCTGCTGGGCCTGGTGCTGGTCTTCGCGCCGAGGCCCGTGCTGCGGGCGGGAGCGATCGTCCAGCTCCTCTTCTTCGGCGTGGTGATGTCGGACGCCGGCATCATGTCGCTGCTGGGGTACGGCCTGGCCCTGCTGGGCCCTGTGGCGCTGGTCGCCGTCGTGGTGATGGCCTGCCTGCGCGGCAGGTGGCCGGGTTTCGCGTGCCTGGCGGCGCTGGTGGCCCTGGTGAGCGCGGGAGTGGTGTCGGGGGTGAGCTCCCCCGACGTGATGCGGCTCGTGACGAGCAACATCATCGCGGGCTTCGCCTCATACGCGGGGCGACTCGGCTGGACGCTGGCCAACGCGGCGGCCTTCGCCGTCTGGGCGCTGATCGCGGTGAAGGCGTTCAGTGACGGCGAGCGCCCGCGCTGGGCGAGCGCCGCCTCCGTGGCCAGGTGGGGGCGCGTGGCCACGATCGGGGCGGCGATGTGCCCGCTGCCGTACGCGCTCTACCGGCTGACCTGGCTGACGCCGTGGCCCACCGACTCCGCGCTGACCGGCGCCCTGGACCCGGGCACCCGGCTGCAGGGAGTGATCATCGCCTTCGCCGCCCTCCTCGGTGCGGTGCTGACGCTCGGCCTCATCAGCAGGTGGGGCGAGGTCTTCCCGAGGTGGGTGCCGTTCTACCACGGGCGTCCCGTCCCCGTGCGGCCGCCGGTCGTCGCGGGAGGGCTGATCGCGGGGGCCTGCTGCCTGGCCACGCCAGGGCTCGTGGTCAACGCCGTCGAGAACGGGCAGTTGGAGATGCTGCTGCTCTGGCCCTACCCGGTGTGGGCGGTGCTGCTGGGGGCCGCGGTCCTGGCCTACTGGCTGCGCCGCGGGGCGCACGGTCGGGAGGGTGTGCCTGACACCGCAGGCAGCGGCCTCCATCGCTGATCCCGCACCGATCCTCCTCGGCGGACGACAGGATCAGCCCGCGGGGCGGAGGTCGTAGGCGAAGACGACGTCGGGGTAGGCCGGGTTGTCGTTGTAGCCCTGGATGCCGCCCAGGTAGGCGCGCTGGTAGTTGACCACCCACGGCACCGCGGCCGCCGCCTGCACCTCCAGCAGCCGGCGGTCCAGCCGCGCGTACGCCCGCTGCGCCGCCGCCCTGTCGGTGACGGTCAGCTCGGGCAGGGTGTCGATCAGCCCGTCCGCGACCCGGTCCTTCAGGTATGTCAGGTTGAACTCGACCTTCTCCGCGCTCCTGAACACGTTCGTGAACCACGAGTAGGCGTCGGCGTAGTCGGGCCACCAGTACATCAGGAAGATGTCCTGCCCCCGGGTCTTGCCGCGCGCCCACTGCGCCTCCCACGGCATCGCCCTGGCCACGAGCGTGACGTTGAGCGGTTCGAGCGTGGCCGCCAGGCGCTGGACGAAGACGCGCTGGTCCTCGTCGCCCTGGGCGTAGGTGAGGGTGAGGCGCAGGTTGCGCCCGCCTGGGCCGTACCCCGCGGCTGCCAGCAGCTGCGTGGCGCCCTGGAGGTCCTGCTTGGGCCTGCGGTCGGGCAGATGGCCGAGCAGTCCCTCGGGGATCACCCCCGTCGAGGGCGAGGCGGCTCCGCGCAGGGCCCTCAGCGTGCCGTCGTAGTCGATGGTCTTGCGCAGCGCCCTGCGGATCCGCACGTCGGCCAGCGGTCCCGAGGCGGTGTTGAAGAGCAGCATCGCGGTCTGGAACGACGGTATCTCGGCCGTGCGCACCCCGGCGGTCCTGGCCGCCCTGCGGTAGAGGGCGGGGTTCAGCCGGTGCACGAAGCTGGCCTCGCCGCGCAGCAGCCGCTGCCACGCCTCGTCGGGGTCAGGGATGACGATGTACTTCACCCTTGTGTAGTGAGGCCTGTCCCATCCGCCCCAGTAGGGCCGGTATGCCTTGAGCGTGAGCTCGTCGCGCTTGCCCTTCTGCCAGCTGGCCACCGTGTAGGGCCCGGTGCCCGCGTCGCGTCCTGCGGCGAACCAGGCCTTGAGGTCGGTGGAGGCGGCGGTGTCGTAGATGTAGGCGGCGTAGCCGGAGGAGGCGACGAGATCGAGCGGCACGGCGTACCTCAGCGTGAAGGTGACCGTGAGCGGGTCGACGGCCCTGATGCTCTCGACCGCGTTCCAGATGTAGGACGGCCCGCTCTTGGAGCGCATGGTGCGCTCGATCGAGGCCTTGACCGCGGCGGAGTCGAGCGGCCTTCCCGTGTGGAAGGTGACGCCGGAGCGCAGGGTGAACGTCCAGGTCCTGCCGTCGGAGCTGGCGCGCCACGAGGTGGCGAGGCGAGGACCCGCCTTCTTGGTGACCGGGTTGTAGACCGTCAGCGACTCGTAGACGTTCTGCATCGCGATGATCTCGTTGGAGTACGAGCTGGCAGGGTCCCAGTCGGTGACCACGCCGAGGTTCTCCACGTAGACGAACGTGGACTCCTTGGCGGGCGGCGGCTCCTGCCGCGCCTGTTGCGCCTGCTGGCCCGAGCAGCCGGCCATGAGGAGCGTGAGCGCGGCCGCGATCAGCCGACGGCGCATCTGTCTCCCCCACTCCCTGATCTTGTGGTGAACTTACTGCAAGATCACGAAACAGCGCCGAAAATCCCGAAAAATCGGGAAATTGTGTGGGCCTATTGCTAGGCTCTCCTCTGTCCCAATCCGGGGTTCCGATGCCAGGGACCGACCGGAGTGAGGTGCCATGGCCCGAAGCCGCACGATCAGGGTGAAGATCGTCGGCCTACTGTTGGTCCCGCTTGTCTCGATGGTCACTCTATGGGTCATCATCGTCGCGGTGACAGCAGGGGAGAGCCTCGAACTTCGCTCGTACAAGGAGCGCTGGACCAACCTGCGCCAGCCGGCGAGCAAGCTGATCGGTGAACTCCAGCGCGAACGTCTGTCATCGGCGTCGCTGGTCGTCGACCGCGCCACCGCCGACGAGCAGGCCGCGGCCTACACCCAGCGGGCCAGGACCGACACCGCGAGGGAGCGCTTCCGTCAGCTGTCGGAGCTCTCGCGCGGCTCGTCCACGCCCGCCGTCCGCACGGAGATCGACACGGTGCTCACGCAGCTGGCGCACCTCGAGGGGATCAGAGGTGAGATCGACGCCGGCCTGTCGCCGATCCTGCCCACGATCGAGGCCTACAACGCGATCTCCGACGCGCTCTTCGGCCTGCAGCGCAGCGTGGCGCTGATCGACGACATCCCGATCTACGAGCAGTCGCGCCTGGTCATCAACCTCGGGTACGCCAAGGAGCTGCTGACCAGGGAGCAGGCGATCGCGGTCGGCGATCCGGGCGAGGAGCAGCGCAAGCTCTTCACCCAGCTCGTCGGCAACCGCCGCTTCCTCATCGACCAGGCCCTCGCCGAGCTGGACGCGCCGCTGCGAGAGATCCAGGTGGGCATCATCACCTCGCCCGCCTACCAGCGGCTGCGGATCATGGAGGAGCAGATCATCGCGGGCCACGCGCCCGCCGACTGGCCCACCGCCTCCGACGCGCTGGCCACCACCATCCAGGAGGCGCAGAACAGCGCCAGCATCCTGCTGTCCGAGCGCGCCGAGCCGGTCGCCGACGCGGTGCTCGTGCGGGCGCTGGTGCTGGCGGGCACCGGGCTGGTCGTGGTGGTGGTCTCGATCGTGATCTCGCTGCGGATGGGCAACAGGCTGTCCAGGGAGCTGGGCACGCTGCGCCAGGCCGCCCTTGAGGTGGCCGAGTCCAGGCTGCCGCAGGTGGTGCGCAAGCTGCGCCAGGGCGAGGAGGTCGAGGTGCCCGCGCTGACCGTGCCGGGCAGGACGGCCGAGATCCAGGACGTCGGCAAGGCCTTCGCCACCGTCCAGCAGACCGCCGTCGAGGCGGCCGTGGGCGAGGCGAAGCTGAGGGCGGGCGTCGGCCAGGTCTTCCGCAACCTGGCCAGGCGAAGCCAGACCCTGCTGCACCGCCAGCGCATCCAGCTGGACGGCATGCAGCGCACCGCCACCGACCCGCAGGCGCTGGACGACCTGTTCCGCCTCGACCACCTCACCACCAGGATGCGCCGTCACGCCGAGGGCCTGATCATCCTTTCGGGCGCCGTCCCAGGGCGTGGCTGGCGCAAGCCCGTCCCGCTGCACGACGTCGTCCGCGGCGCGTCCGCCGAGGTGGAGGACTACACCAGGGTGAGCGTCTCCCCCATGCCCGACCACTCGCTGGCGGGACCCGTGGTGGGGGACGTCATCCACCTGATCGCCGAACTCATCGAGAACGCCACCGTCTTCTCCCCTCCGCACACCGCGGTCACCGTCCGCGGCGAGCTCGCCGCCCACGGGTTCGCGATCGAGGTGGAGGACAGGGGCCTCGGGCTGAGCGAGGAGGAGCTTGCCGATCTCAACGAGCGGCTGGCCAACCCGCCGGAGTTCGATCTCGCCGACAGCGACAGGCTCGGCCTGTTCGTCGTCGCCCGCCTGGCCGCCAGGCATGACATCCGCGTGACGCTGCGCGGTTCGCCATATGGAGGGACCACCGCCATCGTGCTGATCCCAGGAGAGCTCGTCTCCGAGCGAACAAGCTCGGAGGAGGAGAGCGATGCCCCGCAGGAGCACGACCCCGAGCCTGCCCGGCGGATGCGGGTGGTGACCAGTGACTGAGGAGCGCTGGCTGGACGAGGACGCAGGTCCTATCGTCCCCGCCTACCTGCTGACGCGTGGTCGCACCGTGCCCGCGAGCGAGGCCATCGACCTCATCGCCGTGATCATCACGGCGGGCGGTCTCGCGATGCCCGTGGGGCTGAACCCCGAACACCTGATCATCCTGCAGCAGTGCACCAAGCCCACCCGTCTGGTGGACGTGGCCGCCGAGCTGAACCTGCCCATCGGCGTGGTGCGCGTGCTGGTCGGCGACCTGCACGCGCAGAAGCTGGTCGAGGTCGAGAAGCCGCCTCCCGCGCCCGACGCGAAGGTGATGCTGGAGGTGATCAACGGGCTGCGAGCCCTCTGAGCGCAGGAGCTCGGGCCGAGAGAGCGAGGCACGAGCCAACGAGGACCGAAGCGGGCGCGACCATCAAGCACTGAGGACGAGCTCGGCACGGTGGCAGGCGACCTTCCTGCCCGCTACCTCGCGCGGCTCGGGGGCGCTCTCGCACTCCGGTACGGCCAGCGGGCAGCGCAGCCTGAACGGGCACCCCTCGCTCGCAGGGGCCGCCTCCGTCCTCCCCCTCGCCACCGGCGGCTGCCCTCCGAGCCTCGGCACGGCGTCGCGCAACGCCAGCGTGTAGGGGTGCGCGGGCCGCCTCAGCAGCTCGCCCGTCGGCCCCGACTCGACGACCCTGCCGGCGAACAGCACATGAGAGGTACGGCACAGCCGCTCCACCACCGCCAGGTTGTGGGTGATGAGCAGCCGCTCGGCCTCGAGCCCTTCGAGCAGCTCGAGGATCCGCGCCTGGACGGTGACGTCGAGCGCGCTGGTCGGCTCGTCGAGGATGAGCAGCTCGGGCCGTACGGCCAGGGCCCTGGCGATGACCACGCGCTGACGCTGGCCGCCGGAGAGCTGGTGGGGCCTGCGCGCGGCGAGGGCAGGGTCGAGCCCGACCTTCTCCATCAGCGCGGGCACCGCGGCCCTGTCGCGGCTTCCCTCGGCGATGGAGCGGGCCACCGACATCCTGGGGTCGAGCGACTCGGCCTGGAAGACCGGCTGCACGGCCTTCCTGAACGCCTTCATGCCCACCTTGCGCAGGTCCTGGCCGTTGAAGGCGATCGTGCCGCTCATGGGCCTGAGCAGCCCGAGGAAGGCGCGGGCCAGCGTGGTCTTGCCCGAGCCCGACTCGCCGATGAGGCCGACGCCCCCCTCGGTGATGTCGAGCGTGACGTCGTGGACGACGGGGCGGCCGCCGTACCCGAGGGTGACGCCGTCGGCGCGCATGATCATGGGAGCGCCTCCAGCAGCTCGCGGGTGTAGGGATGGTCGGGGTCGCGCAGCACGTGGCGCGCGGGGCCCGACTCCACGACCACGCCGTCCTTCATGACGAGCACGCGGTCGGCGATCGTGGAGACCAGGGCGAGGTCGTGGGAGACGAGCAGGACGGCCAGGCCCCGCTCCTCGCGCAGCTCGCGCAGCACGCCGACCACCTCGGCCTGGACGGTGACGTCGAGCGCGCTGGTGGGCTCGTCGGCCATGATCACCTCGGCGCCCAGCGCGATGGCCAGGGCGATGGCGAACCGCTGGGCCTGCCCGCCGGAGATCTCGTGCGGGTAGCGGCGCAGGATGGCGGGGTCGAGCATCACGGCCTCGCACGCCTGAGCCATCACCTCGTCGATCCCCCTCGCCGCCTTCCCCGAGGTGTCCGAGCCGCCCCCGACCCCGTGGAGTCTCAGCGCCCTGCGCATCAGGACGCCGAGCCTGGTCGTCGGGGAGAGCGCCGCCTGAGGGGACTGGATGACCAGCGCCGCCTTGGCGCCGCGTACGGCACGCAGCGCGCGGGGCCGCGCCTTCATGACGTCCACCCCGCACACCGACACCTCGCCCGACACGCGGGCGCCCTCGGTGAGGCCGAGGAGCGCGAGCAGCGTGGTGGACTTGCCCGAGCCGCTCTCCCCCACGATCGCCACGCACTCGCCGCGCGCCACGTCCAGCTCGGGGACCTCGGCCACGACCCTGTCGCCGTAGGCGACGCGCAGATCCCGCACCCTGATCACCTGATCACCGTCCTTCGCGGGTCGAGCGCGCTCCGCAGTCCCTCGCCGAGCACGTTGAAGGCGAACGCGGTCACCAGGATGGCCAGGCCGGGGAAGGTGACCACCCACCAGTTCGTGGTGAAGAGGGTCTGGCCCTGCTGCACCATCAGCCCCCACTCGGCGGTCGGCTCGTGCGCGCCCAGCCCCAGGTAGGACAGCGCTGCCGCGGTGAGGATCACCCCTCCGGCGTCGAGCGAGAGCTGCACGAGGACGGGCGTGATCGAGTTCGGCAGCACGTGCCGCCACACGATCACCGGCGCGGGCACGCCCAGGCAGCGGGCCGCGTCGACGTAGCTCCTGGTGGACACCGAGGCGGCCACCGAGGCCGACAGGCGGGCGTACCACGGCCACCAGGTCACCGCGATCGCCAGGATCACCGTGGTCACGCTGGGCTGCAGCACGACGGCGAGCGCGAGAGAGAGCAGCAGCGCGGGGAAGGCCAGGAAGATGTCGGTGATCCGCATGATCACGTCGCGGATCCAGCCGCCCGCGTATCCGGCCACGACGCCGAGTGTGACGCCCACCAGCGCCGAGACGGCCAGCACGGCCGCGGCGATCGCCAGCGAGGTGCGCCCGCCGTACAGGATCTGGGTGAGGATGTCGCGCCCCACGTGGTCGGTGCCGAACCAGTGCGAGGAACTGGGCTCGAGCAGCTTGTCCAGCGGCTTCGGGTCGTTCTCCTCGTACGGCGCCAGCCACGGCGCGAAGAGCGCCGACGCCGCGATGAGCACGAGCAGCACGGCCCCGAAGGCGGCCAGGCGGTCAGGCATCATGGGCAGCCGCCTGCGCGGCTCGACGACGGTCATCGCGTCCTCACCCTGGGGTCGATGACGCCCTGCAGCAGGTCCACGACCAGGTTGACCAGGACGTAGACCACGGCGACCAGCAGGGTGACGCCCGCGATGCCCGGCGTGTCGGCCGAGGTGATCGCGTTGAAGGCGTAGCGGCCGAGACCGGGCCAGTTGAAGACCGCCTCGACGAGGAAGCCGTTGACCAGGGAGTAGGCGAAGACGAGCGCGATCAGCGACAGGACGGGGTTGAGCGCGGGGCGCAGCGCGAACCTGGTCAGGATGGTCGTCTCGCCGAAGCCCAGGGCGCGCTCCAGCCGTACGTGCTCCTGGCCTGACTCCTCGATGAGCGCGGCGCGGGTCATCTGGGCGATCACGCCCGCCGGGTAGGCGGCCACGACCAGCGCGGGCAGCACGAGGTGGTCGAGCGTGCTGGTGAAGATGGGCCAGTTGCCGGTGATGAGGGCGTCCACGATCGTGATGTTGGTCCAGAGCGTGAGCGGGCTGGTGGTGTCGAGCGAGGCGTCGTACTCGCCGGCGACGGGGAACCAGCCGAGGTGGCTGGCGAAGACGGTCTGCAGGGTGAGCGCGAGCCAGAACACCGGCACCGAGACGGCCAGCATCGAGCCGAGCCGTACGCCGAGGTCGGGCAGCCTCGCCTTGTGGCGGGCGGCGAGGACGCCCACGGGTATCCCCACCACGATCGCGAGGATCAGGGCCGCGCCCACCAGCTCCAGCGAGGCGGGGAAGGCGGTGAACAGGTCCTCGCGGACCGGCTGCCTGGTGCGCAGGCTGGTGCCCCAGTCGCCGGTGACCAGGTCCCTGACGTAGTTCCAGAGCTGGACGTGGAGCGGCTCATCCAGCCCGAACTGCCGGCTCGCGGCCGCGAGCTGCTCGGGCGTCGCCTTGGGCCCTGCGTAGGCGACGGCGGGATCGCCGGGGACCAGCCGCATGATGACGAACGTGAGCGTGACGACGCCGGCCACGACCAGGAGGGCCTGGCCGAGCCGGCGCGCCAGATACCCGATCACCCGGCGAGCGTCAGATCGTAGAAGGAGACGACGTTCGGGTAG
This sequence comes from Nonomuraea roseola, assembly GCF_039535395.1. NCBI lineage: Bacteria > Bacillati > Actinomycetota > Actinomycetes > Streptosporangiales > Streptosporangiaceae > Nonomuraea > Nonomuraea roseola. The sequence goes on along the minus strand of NZ_BAAAXC010000015.1, from coordinate 4,653,251 downwards.
GCGGGGTTGTCGACGTAGCCCTGCACGCCCGCCGTCAGCGCGCGCTGGTAGGTCTGCACGTACGGCACCGCCACCGCGGCCTTCTCCTCGATGATCTTCTTCTGCAGGTCGGCATAGGACTGCTCGGCCGCCGCCCTGTCGGTCGCCGTCAGCTGGGGCAGCGCGTCGATCGCCTTGTCGATCGCCTCGTCCCTCAGGTAGGAGAGGTTGAAGGAGACGGGGTCGGCGCTGCGGAAGACGTTGACGAACCACGAGTAGGGGTCGGCGTAGTCGGGGAACCAGTACATGACGAAGATGTCCTGGCCCTTCTTCTTGCCGAGGTCCCACTGCGCGTTCCACTGCATCGGCTTGGCCTGCAGGGTGACGTTCAGCTTCTTCAGCTGCGAGCTCAGCAGCGTGACCATGAGCTGCTGGTCGGCGTCGCCCTGGGCGTAGGTGAGGCTGAGCTTGAGCTCGTTGAGGTCGGGTCCGTAGTCGGCGGCGGCCAGCAGCTCGGCCGCCTCCTTCAGGTCCTGCTTCGGCTCCAGGCCGGGGGTGAAGCCGAGCAGGCCCTGCGGCACCAGGCCCGAGCCCTTCACGCCCGCCCCCTCCAGAGCGGCGGCCAGACCGTCGTAGTCGAGGACCTTCTGCAGCGCCTGCCGTACCTTCACGTCCTTGAGCGGGCCGCTCTCGGTGTTGAACAGCAGCATCAGGTTCTGGAAGGAGGGCGTCCGCGTCGCCTGGACCCCCGAAGTGGCGCCCGCCTGCGCGAACAGCTGCGGGTTGAGCCGCTGGACGAAGTTGACCTCACCGTTCTTCAGCAGCTGCCACGCCGTGGTCAGCTCGGGCGTCACGCGGAAGGCCACCTTCTTGTACTGCCCCGGCTTCCAGCCGCCCCAGTAGTCGTCGAACGCCTTGAGCGTGAGCTCGGTCTCCTTGCCCTTGGCCCAGGTGTCGATCGTGTAGGGGCCTGAGCCCGCGTCGGTCGTGCCGTCCTTCACCTTCTCGACCACGCTGGTGTCGTAGATGTAGGAGGCGTAGCCGGAGGAGGCGACCAGGTCGAGCGGGGTGGCGTACTTCAGCGTGAACTTCAGCGTGCCGCCGTCGGGCGCCTCGATCTTCTTGACCGCGTCCCAGATGTAGGCGGCGCCGCTCTTCAGCTTCATGGTCCGCTCGATGGCCTTCTTGGCGGCCTCGGCGGTGACCGGGTTGCCCGAGTGGAACTTCACGCCCTCGCGGAGCTTGAACGTCCACTCCTTGCCGCCGTCGGCCGAGCTCCACTCGGTGGCCAGGCGCGGCTCGGGCTTCTGGCTCTCGGCGTTGTAGCGGGTCAGCGACTCGTAGATGTTCTGCATCGCGATATTCTCGTTGGAGTACGAGGTCGCGGGATCCCAGTCGGTGACCACGTCGAGGTTGGGCGCGTAGACGAAGGCCTTGTCGTTGACGGCGGCGGGGGCCGCGCTCGTGCTCGCGCTCGCGCCAGGCTGGGTGGCGGGGGCCGAAGGGGGCTGGCTGGCGCCACGGACCTGGCCGCCCGCGCACGCGGAAGCGGTCATGGCCACGGCGCCGACGACCCCTGCGGTGAGCAGACGCTTGTGCCAGCGCATGGGGGGAGTTCCTTTCGTAGGCGGCGATCCGGGCCTTTCGCCCGGTTTCACCCGACGCGCAAGATCGTATCTACTTACGCCTCCCCCTTCGCGAGTATCACCACATCAGCAGGCCCGCCGCCGCGACGCCCAGCGCGAGGAGGCTCGCCAGCCCCCTGATCACGTTCCACCGCTGCCAGCCCGGCGAGTAGTCCGCCCACAGCCGCTCGGCCGGGCCCGTCCCCGCCTCGAGCGCGTTGTTCATCGGCACGTTGATCGCCATGGTGACCACGAAGGCGCCCACGACGTAGACGCCCCCCGCGACCAGGAACGCGATGCCCGCCGACGAGCGGCCCTGCGTCAGGAGCAGGACGCCCGTCACGAGCGGCGCGACGTTGGCCGCGAGGAACGCCGGCAGGAACAGCGGGTTGAGGATCTTCCTGTTGGCGCTCCTCATCGCCGCGACGGCCCGCTCGGGCTCGATCGCGTCGAGCCCGGGGATCACCGAGGTCGAGAACGCGAAGAACAGTCCGGCCATCGCGCCCAGCAGCAGCACACTGAGCACGGCCAAGGCCATTGTCATCATGATCTACTCCACGTTCCACTCGCCGCCGCCCGTGTGGCGTACTCGTCGTTCCGGTCGAAGAGGGACGTGCCGTCCCGCGAGCCCACGCCAACCGGCAGGCCGAGGGAGCCGAGCCTCCACCCCACGGCGCCCGGTCTTGCCGGTACCGCCCAGGACCAGATCTGTCATGTCCTCAGCTTGGCGGCGGCCACCGAGACGGGCCATGGCTCACACGCTCAGCCCCATCATCGAGCGTCTAGGCTTCGGCTCATGGACGCTCTCGCCGGACTTCTCGACGGCCCGCGCGCCCGCGGCGCCTTCCTGCTCCGATCGATCATGACGCCGCCGTGGTCGGTCCGCATCCTCGACCGCGCGCCGCTCACGCTGGTCTCGATGCTGCGCGGTGAGGCATGGGTCCTGCCCGACCGCGGCGACCCCCTGCGCCTGCGTCCGGGCGACGTCGCGATCATGCGGGGGCCCGAGGCGTACAACGTGGCCGACGCCCCGGACACCGAGCCCACCATCCTCATCCACCCGGGAGAGCGCAGCACCACGGTCGACGGGGTGGAGCTGTGCGCCTCCATGGACCTGGGCGTCCGCACCTGGGGCGAGAGCATGGACGGCCCTGCCGCCATGCTCAGCGGCACCTACCAGATGCGCGGTGAGATCAGTCAGCGTCTGCTGCTCGCCCTGCCCGCCTCCCTCGTCGTGCCCTCGCTCGACTCCCCCCTGCTCACGCTGCTCGGCGACGAGATCGCCAAGGACCAGCCGGGACAGGAGGTCTTCCTCGACCGGCTGCTCGACCTGCTGCTGATCGCCACACTGCGGGCCTGGTTCTCCCGTCCCGAGGCGGGGGCGCCCGCCTGGTACCAGGCGCACAGCGACCCGGTCGTGGGCCGCGCCCTGCGGGTGCTGCACAACGAGCCGGCCAGCCCGTGGACCGTGGCGACGCTGGCCGAGCGCGTCGGGGTGTCCCGCGCCGCGCTGGCGCGGCGCTTCACCGAGCTGGTGGGCGAGCCGCCGATGACGTACCTCACGGGGTGGCGGCTGGCCATGGCCGCCGACCTCCTGCGTGAGCCCGACGCGACCGTGGGGTCGGTGGCCAGGAGAGTGGGGTACGGCAGCGCGTTCGCGCTGAGCACGGCGTTCAAACGAGAGCGGGGAGTGAGTCCCCAGGAGTACCGCCTGACCTCCGTGTAGCCCCCTGAGGTCGAACGAATATTACACTGTGTGACGATTCTCCTCACTTTGAGGCGGAGAAGTTACACAGCGTGAGTATCGCGATGTCCCGACTGTCCCCCGGCGGTCGGGCATGGCTGTGGGTGGTGGTGGCGGCCCTCGCATGGACCGTTCAGGTCGGAGGGCTCGGCCCCGCGTACGCCGAGGCGTTCGCCGCGGAGGGCGAGAACGTCGCCGTCGAGCGGCTCCCCGTCTCCGACGACGCCTCGAGGAGGACCGAGCTTCCCGTCCGGCGTCCTTCACCGCCTTCACTCCTCGGACGACACGATCCCGTGGTGGCCACGCCTGCAGCGTGCGTGCGGAAGACAGCGCTCAGGACGCTGCTGTGCGTGTGGCGTACGTGACAGGGCCCGCGCCCGCCGTACCACCACATGATCGGAGCAAGACCATGAAGGATTCCTGCGTCGTCCTGGAGACGTGGACGCACCGCTGCGCCCTGTGCCATGCGGAGTGGAAGCACACCTATGAGGCATGGCACGTCGACAACGGGTGCGGCCGGAGCGCGGTGACGTGGCGCGACCGCGGCCACCTGGTGCCGGCCCCCTGGTCGGACCCCGCCTGCCCGGCCTGCTCGGGCCCCGCCTGCCCGGCCCCTGAGTGTCAGGCGCCGGCCGGGGCCGCCATCGCCCGCTGACCCGTGCCGCCGCGCGCACCCCTGCGGCGGCACGCCCCCACCCGACCCGCCCGACCGTTCCCCTCAGCCGACCCTGTCCCGGCCCTCACCTCCAGCCGACCCCGCGAGGCTCTCCCCCCGGCCGACCTTGTCCCGGCCCTCACCTCCAGCCGACCCCGCGAGGCTCTCCCCCCGGCCGACCTCGTCCTGGCCCTTCCTCGGCCGACCCGTGGGGCCGGAGCGAAATCGTCGGTGCCTGGGTTTAGGGTTTCGGGTTCAGGCTCGCCGTGACGGCGGGAACCGAAGTTCTGCTGGGCGCGCGCCCTCGGCGGACGGCACCACGCGGCCGGCGGAGGCGCCGGACGGGCTTGCCGTACAGGAGGAGAAACAGCAACCGCCCGGCAGACAGGAAGAACACCATCCCCCGGTCCGGCAGAATTGAGCGGCGGACCATCGAAAGGCGAATCAGTGCTCTCTATTCACCAGCGGATCGCGGAAGAGCTGGGCGTACGCGACGGGCAGGTGCAAGCGGCGGTCGACCTGCTCGACGGCGGCGCCACCGTGCCGTTCATCGCGCGCTACCGCAAGGAGGTCACCGGCGCTCTCGACGACGCGCAGTTGCGCACGCTGGAGGAGCGGCTGCGCTACCTGCGTGAGCTCGAGGAGCGGCGCACGGCGATCCTCGAGTCGATCGCGTCGCAGGGCAAGCTGACCGACGAGCTCAGGGAGCAGATCGTCGCGGCCGACACCAAGGCCCGCCTGGAGGACATCTACCTCCCCTACAAGCCGAAGCGCCGCACCAAGGCCATGATCGCGCGCGAGCTCGGTCTCGAGCCGCTGGCCGACGCGCTGCTCGCCGACCCGACGCTCGACCCGATCGCCACCGCGGGCCCCTACGTCGTCGAGGGGCTGGCCGACGCGGCCGCCGCCCTCGAGGGCGCGCGCGCCATCCTGATCGAGCGCTTCGCCGAGGACGCCGACCTGATCGGCACGCTGCGCGAGCGCATGTGGTCGAACGGCAGGGCGGTCTCGTCCGTCCGCGAGGGCAAGGAGGAGGCGGGCGCCAAGTTCTCCGACTACTTCGACTTCAGCGAGCCGTTCACCAAGCTGCCCTCGCACCGGATCCTGGCGATGTTCCGCGGCGAGAAGGAGGAGATCCTCTCGGTCGCGCTCGAGCCCGAGGAGGGTCCCGAGTACGAGCTGCGCATCGCCTCCCGCTTCGGCATCTCCGACCAGGGCAGGCCCGCCGACAAGTGGCTGAACGACACCGTCCGCTGGGCCTGGCGCACGCGCGTCCTCGTCCACCTTGGTCTCGACCTGCGCATGCGGCTGTGGCAGGCGGCCGAGGACGAAGCGGTGCGGGTCTTCGCCGCCAACCTGCGCGACCTCCTGCTCGCCGCCCCCGCGGGCACCCGCACCACGATGGGCCTCGACCCCGGCCTGCGCACCGGCGTCAAGGTGGCCGTCGTCGACGCCACCGGCAAGGTCGTCGACACCGCGACCATCTACCCGCACGAGCCCAAGCGGCAGTGGGACCAGTCGCTGGCCGTCCTCGGGGCGCTGGTCCAGAAGCACGGCGTCGAGCTGATCGCGATCGGCAACGGCACCGCCTCCCGCGAGACCGACAAGCTCGCAGGCGAGCTGGTCAAGCACATGCCCGGAGTGACCAAGATCGTGGTGTCCGAGGCGGGCGCGTCGGTCTACTCGGCCTCCGCCTACGCCTCGCAGGAGCTGCCCGAGCTCGACGTCTCGCTGCGCGGCGCGGTCTCGATCGCCCGCCGCCTGCAGGACCCGCTGGCCGAGCTCGTCAAGATCGACCCCAAGTCCATCGGCGTCGGGCAGTACCAGCACGACCTGGCCGAGACCAAGCTGTCGCGCTCGCTCGACGCGGTGGTCGAAGACTGCGTGAACGCGGTCGGCGTCGACGTCAACACCGCCTCGGCGCCGCTGCTGACCCGCGTGTCGGGCATCGGGGCGACGCTGGCCGACAACATCGTCCAGCATCGCGACGCCAACGGACCCTTCAGGTCGCGCACGGCGCTGAAGGAGGTGCCGAGGCTCGGGCCCAAGGCCTTCGAGCAGTGCGCGGGCTTCCTGCGCATTCCCGGCGGCGCCGACCCGCTCGACGCCTCCAGCGTGCACCCCGAGGCGTACCCGGTGGTGCGGCGCATCCTGAGCTCGGTGGGCGCCGATCTCAAGTCGCTCATCGGCAACACCGCGACGCTGCGCTCGCTCAGGCCCGCCGACTTCGTCGACGACACCTTCGGCCTGCCGACGGTGACCGACATCCTGGGCGAGCTGGAGAAGCCCGGACGCGACCCGCGTCCCGCCTTCAAGACGGCGACGTTCAAGGAGGGCGTGGAGAAGCTCTCCGACCTGGCCTCGGGCATGATCCTCGAGGGCGTGGTGACGAACGTCGCGGCCTTCGGGGCGTTCGTGGACGTCGGCGTCCACCAGGACGGGCTGGTGCACGTGTCGGCCATGTCGCGCACGTTCGTCAAGGACCCGCGCGACGTGGTGAAGCCAGGCGACATCGTCAAGGTGAAGGTCCTCGAGGTCGACATCCCCCGCAAGCGCATCTCGCTGACGCTGCGGCTTGATGACGAGGCCACGCAGGACGGCGAGGGCCGCCCCCGCCAGGGCAGAGGCGCCGGCGGCGCCGCCGGCTCAGGTGCCGGTGCCGGTGCCGGTGCCGGTGAGCGCGGGGCTCGAGGTTCGGGCGAGGGCCGTGCGGACAGCGGGCGTTCCGGCGGCGGCCGTCCCGGCGACGGGCGTTCGGGCGGTGGCCGCTCCGGTGATGGACGGGCAAGCGGTCGTTCGGGCGACGGGCGTACGGCCGGCGGGCGCTCCGGCGACGGACGTCCGGGAGACGGCCGCTCCGGCGGTGGACGCGGTGAGGGCGGCCGCTCTGACGGTGGTCGCTCTGACGGTGGCAGGGCTGACGGCGGCCGGTCTGACGGCGGACGCGGGAACGGTGGCGGCAGGGGTGACGGCGGCCGCCAGGGCGGCGGACAGCGCCGCCAGGGCCGCCCCGCCCCGACGGGCGCGCTGGCGGAGGCTCTGCGCAAGGCCGGCCTGGCGGGCGACGACCACTGACGACCGATGGGCGCCGCCGATCTTGTAAGGCGGCGCCCACCTTCCAGCGCAGCGCCGATCTTGTCAAGCGTCTTGGGCGGTGCGCACTCCCCCTGCCCGCTCACCGCAGCCCTGGCCGGACCTCCGCTGAGCGGTGGGCCTGGCCGAGGGTGTGTTCAGCGGCGAGCGGACGGGGGCCGCTGACGGCCCGTCTACTGGGTACGGTCATGGGGTGGGTGCCAAGGACAACACCAGCGACCTCTACCGCGAAGCCGTACGCCAGGCGCGTGACCTGCTCAGGTGGCGATCACCGTTGCGGGCCGAGCTCTGGGCGAGCAGGCTGGCCGCCGCCGCAGGACCAGAGGGGACGGCCGAGCCGCTCGTTCGCCGCGCGACCAAGGACCGCACCCGCGAGGCGCGCCTCCTTCTGACCGCCCTCGCCGCCCTGTCCCCCTCGGCCCCCGAACCCCAGGACGAGGCCGACACCACCGAACGTCTTGCGGAGAAGCCCGAGGGCCGCCCCGAGCCCGGGGGAACAACGGCAGCAGAAACCCCCACGGAAGCCGAGGGTTCCACAGGAGCCGGGCATCCCACGGGGACCAGGGATTCCGTGGGAGCCGGAGAGCCCGCAGGAGCCGGGGATTCCGCAGGAGCCGGAGGTCCCGGAGCCCGGGATACCGGGGAAGCCGGAGGTCCCGTCGGAGCCCGGGATACAGCGGGAGCCGGAGGTCGCGTCGACGCCCAGAGTGCCGGTGGGGAGGCGTGGATGGGGTTGATGGGGCGGGCTCGGGTGGAGGGGGCCTGGTACGGCATGGCCGACCTCCACGGCGAGCAGGCCCTGGCGATCCTCTCCTTCATCTACCCCAACGGCAAGGAGCCCCACCTGGCCGTGGTGGGCATCGACCAGGCCCACGGCGGGTTCGCGGTCGACGCCGTGATCGAGGAGCCCAAGTTCCTCGACGACCTCGACGTCCGTCCCGCCGACCCCGCCCTGGTGGCCGGGCGGATCCTCGACGCCTTCGACCTCACCGACGCCGTCATGGGCGCCCCCGTCGCCGACACGCTGCCGGCCGCTCGCGCGATCGTGCTGGCCAGAGCCAGGTCCGTCGAGCACCCTCTCCGGCACGCCCCCGACGACACCGTGACGAGCTTCGCCGGTCTGCCCGACCTGCCCGGCGCGGATGAGGCGTTCGCCACACTTGTGGAGTTCGTCGGCGATCGTCCTTCGTGGTGGAGTCCGGCCAGAGTCACGCAGTTCCTCACCTCGTGGCTGCCGAGGGAGGCCATACTCAGCGACGCGGCCGTCAGCGCGATGCCGCAGGTCCTGCGGGCATGGACACGCCATCTGGGTGATCGTCCCGAGGTGCTCCAGCGCGTCGAGGCCGACTCCCGCGACCTGCCGCCGGCGATGACCGACGAGTTGCGCTTCAGCCTCGCCAAGCGGCTCAGGCTGGCCGAGCTGCGCCACCAGGGGCCGCAGGACTGACCGCGGCCGCTATGCTGCGCAGTGACCTTATCTGCGGCCCATTGAGGGAGAGCACACCATGTACAAGGAGTTCGCGGCCGAGGCTGTCGTGTGGGTGGTCCCGATCGTGGTCCTCATCGGCCTCGCCCTCATGATCACTGCCTGATCGAAGGCTCGTGGTACCAGCCCGCGTGACGGCTCCCGCAGGAGCCGTCCGTGGGCTTTCGGCGTTTCCCGTCCGGTGGGATCAGCGGTAGTAGAGGTAGCGCACGGAGGTGTGCGCCCTGACGTACCAGCGTCCGTAGTCGTAGCGGTCGCGCCACATTCCCACGAGCTTGCCCGTCCTGACGGTGCACGAGGCGACCCGCACCTTGCCGGCCCGCATCGTGCCGACCCAGTCGCTGCAGCTGCCGACGCTCCTGCCGTTGACCTTCAGCTTGGCGGTGAGCCTGACGCTGTAGACGGTCTGCCGGGAGACGTTCTTGATGCGCACGTTGACCCTGCACGTGCTCCTGCAACGCCCGAAGTACGGCTTACCGCGCAGCAGCTTCGGGCGCGCCGACGACGCCGAAGAGCCTGACGAAGCCGAAGAGGCCGACGCCGCCGACGACGCAGATCCGGCCAGTGCTGCCGACGACGACACCGGCGTACCGGACACCGAAACCGGCGCCACAACCGGGGCGGTGACCGTCCTGGAAACCGCCCCCGAAGACGCAGAAGCCACGCCGGGTGCGACGAACACCACCGACGCGGCCGCGGTCAGGACAGCGATACTTCTTAACATCAAACCCCCAGATTCCCGGACGAACAGACGCGACGATTAACCGCTATACCGGCCCGCCTGTCAAACGTGGCTAGGACGCCCAGGCCAGGAGCGGCCCACCCTCCCTGAGCCGTCGCAGCGCCTGCTTCTCCAGCTGCCTGATGCGCTCCCTGGTCAGCCCCAGAATGTCGGCTATTTCCTGATAAGTCATGACCTTGCCGTCGACCAAGCCGTACCTGCACCTGATGATGAACGCCTCGCGCTGCGGCAGCGACCGCACCAGCTCGCGCAGCTCCGCCGACAACGCCCGCAGCTCCATCAGCTCCTGCACCTGCAGCAGGTCCTCGTCGGCGATCAGGTCGCCGACGCTCGCCTCGCCGTTCTCCCCGACCGGGGTGTCGAGGCTGATCGTCTCCCTCGCCAGCCTGCGCAACCCGGCGACCTGCTCCACCGTACGGCCGGCCGATCCGGCCAGCTCCTCCGCCGACGGCTCCCTGCCCAGGTCCGACGCGAGCCTCCTGGCGATCCTGGACAGCCGCGAGACCTCCTCCGCCACATGGACGGGCAGCCTGACAGTTCTGCTCTTGTCGTTGATGCCGCGCTCGATCGCCTGCCTGATCCACCACATGCCGTAGGTGGAGAACTTGTACCCGCGCCGGTAGTCGAACTTCTCCACCGCTCGGATCAGCCCGAGGTTGCCCTCCTGGATCACGTCGAGCAGGGGAAGCCCCCTGTGCGCGTAGCGCTTGGCCGCGGCGACGACCAGGCGCAGGTTGGCGCGGATCAGCCGGTCCTTGGCCTGCTCACCCTCCATGGCGACGACGCGCAGCACGTGCCGGTCGTCGCCCTGGGCGAGCAGATGCCGCGCGTACAGGCCCGCTTCGACCCGCCTGGAGAGCTCGACCTCCTCCTCGGCGGTGAGCAGCGGGACCCTGCCGATCTCCTTGAGGTAGTCACCCAACAGGTCCGCCATGCCGCCCGACTACCCGACAAACGGCGGAGAATGCCCCGATTCGCTGAGTTCGGCGATGGCCAGTTCGGCAGTGGGCCTGATCTCGAAGAACTTGTCGAGTGCGGTGATGGCGAACAGGTGCTTGCACCGCCCGTTCAGACCGGACACCAGCAGCCGTCCGCCCGAGGCTGTGACCGCCTTGTGCAGGTAGACCAGCACGGACAGGCCCGAGGAGTCGCAGACGCTCACCGCCTGCATGTCGATGATGATCATCGGTGGCAGACTGAGGTCGAGCGCCTTGGTGACCCGATCACGTACCTCGGCCGCCGATCCGAAGTCGAACTCTCCCGTGAGCCTCGCGATGACGCAGGGACCTTGCAGTCCGAGGCTGATCGACAAGGCCTGCTCCGCAGTCACCCAGCTCCACCTACCCGTGTAGCACTGTCAGATCCCGCTACTTTACGAGAAGTAGCGGGCGGGGTTGGTAACCAGGAGCTGTTCCAGATGCGCATCCGTTACACCGGAGGCGCGCAGCGCAGGCAGAACGTCATCGTGAATGTGGTCATAACGCCAGTTCGGAGCCACCAGAGGGACATCTTCGTCCCACTCTCCGCCGAAATAGTCCATGAAGCAGGCGGTGTCGTGGCTCAGCACCATCCTGTCGGCGTAGCCGAGCTCGCACAGCGCGGCGATCGTGGCGACGCGCTGCTCGGTCGGGTTGTACATGTCCAGCCCGAACCTGTCCATCCCGAGGATCGCGCCGGTGTCGGCGAGCCTGCGCAGGTAGTCGAGGTCGTTGCTGTCGCCGGCGTGACCGACGACGACCTTGCGCAGGTCGACGCCCTCCTTGGCGAACAGGTCGAGCGCCGGAAGCCCCGACTGCGACGGCGCGTCGGTGTGCACGGTGATCGGCGCGCCGGTCCGCACGTGGGCCTGGGCGGCGGCCCCGCACATCCGCTCGACGCCCTCGGTCAGCCCCCGTTTGTCGACCACGCACTTGATGAAGGCGGCCTTGACCCCCGTGTCGGAGATGCCCCGGGTGAGGTCGCGGACCATGTCGTCGATCATGGGGTCGGGCATGTCCATGAGCAGCCCTGGCCCCCGGTGCTCGTAGGGGTGGGGCGGCAGGTCGTAGAAGTACAGGCCGGTGGCGACGATGATGTTGAGCTCGGGCACCTCGTCGGCGATGCGCTGGATGCGCGGGATGTATCGCCCGAGCCCCCAGACGGTCGGGTCCACGATCGTCCGCACGCCCTTCGCGGCCACCGCCTTGAGCTTGCCGATGGCGTCGGCGACCCTGAACTCCTCGTCCCACCAGTCCCCGTCACCGTAGTTGTCCCTGTGCTCGGTCGACAGCGCGAAGATGTGCTCGTGCATCAGGGTCTGGCCGAGGTCGCCGACGTCGACCTGCCCGCGGACGGTGGGAACGGTGGGCATGAGCAACCTCCCATACCGGCTGGTCTGTTCGCGCCAACCTACGTCAAACGATCCTCGGGAACAATGGCGAGGGCTCGGGCAGGCGCGCCCCCTCCACCTGCGCCGCCACCCTCGCCGCCGCCTCGGGCAGGAACACCTCCAGCTGTACGGCGAGCGTCCTGCACGCCTGCACCAGCGTCGCCAGGGCCACGTCAGGATCGGCCTGCTGCCACGGCCGCTCCCTCTCGATGTGCCTGTTGGCCTCCTCCACGATCGACCACACCGCCGACGCGGCCGCGCGGAAGTCGAAGGCCTCCAGCGCCTCGTGGACCCGCTCCTCGACGTCGGGCACGAGAGGTTCGGCGGGCACGTCGGGCACGTGGCCCCCGCGGAACCTGTGAACCATGGTGACGACCCGCTTGACCAGGTTGCCGAGGCCGTTGGCCAGGTCTTCGTCGTGCCTTGCCGCCAGCCGTCCCTCGGTGAAGTCGGCGTCGCCGACGCGCGGCACCTCGCGCAGCAGCCACCACCGCACGGCGTCGCTCCCGTAGCGGGCTGCCAGGTCGACGGGATCGACCGCGGAGCCCGAGGACTTGGAGATCTTGCGGCCCTCGACGGTCAGGTAGTCGTGGACGTAGATCTCCGTGGGCAGCGGCTCACCTGCCGACAGCAGCATCGCCGGCCAGTAGACGGCGTGGAAGCGGATCACGCCCTTGCCGACCAGGTGGATCTTCCGCCCTCGTGCCCACCAGCGCTCGTAGTCGTCCAGGGCGGTGACGTAGTTGGCCAGGGCATCCCACCAGACGTAGACGACCTGCGAGGGGTCGCCGGGCACGGGGATGCCCCAGCCCCTCGCCCGCTCCTGCGAGCGGGAGACGCTGATGTCCTCGAGCCCCGCCTCGATGAAGGCCAGGATCTCGTTCCTCCTGGCGGCGGGTTCCACGCGCAGGCGGCCGTCCGCGATGAGCTCCCTGAGCCGGTCCTGGTAGCGGGAGAGGCGGAAGAACCAGTTCCTCTCCTCGACCACCTGCAGCGGGCCGCCGTGTTCAGGGCAGGTGTCCTCGGTGGCGAACTGCTCGCAGCCGACGCAGTACAGGCCGGAGTAGTGGCGCTGGTAGACGTCGTGCGCGGTGGCCCGCCACAGCCGCTCGACGCCCTGCCGGTGCGCGGGGTCGCGGCTGGTGCGCACGAATGAGTCGAAGGAGAGCGCCAGGGGTTCGCGCAACTCCTCGAAGGCTCTGGCGTTACGGTCGACGAACTCCTGCACCGGCACGCCCGCCGCCTGCGCGGCCAGCACGTTCTTCAGCGAGTTGTCGTCGGTGCCGGTCTGGAAGCGCACGGGCTCGCGCCTGCGGTAGTGCCTGGCCAGCACGTCGGCCTGGACGATCTCCAGCGCGAACCCTAGATGGGGACGGGCGTTGACGTAGGGGATGGTGGTCGTGATGTACATCGGAACCTCCACAGGGGCCCCGGACATGCGAAGAGGCCCCGGATGAGCAGGGCCTCGGCAGAAGACGTCGGCGAGCCCCTAGGGGGCCGTCATTCGCCGCGTCGTCATGTCGCCCAGCATAGCCCGCGATCTGAAACTTTCACCGCCGTGCTGCACCGGAGTGAGTCCGTGTTGACAGGCGCTCAGCTCGTTCCGAGTCTTGGGAGCGCTCCCACTCCCTTGGAGACCCCATGAAACGCATCGCTCTGGCGGCCGCGGTCGGGTTGGCGGCCTTCCTGCCCGCCCTGCCCTCCCACGCGGCCGTGTCCTGCGCGGTCGAGTACTCGACCACCGACTGGTCCACCGGCTTCACCGCCAGCATCAAGATCACCAACCTGGGTGACCCCGTGAACGGGTGGCAGCTCGGCTTCGCCTTCCCGGGCAACCAGAAGATCACCAATGGCTGGAGCGCCACCTGGCAGCAGTCGGGCGCGAACGTCACCGCCGCCGCCCTCGACTGGAACAAGGCGCTGGCGTCGGGGCAGTCGGTCAGCATCGGGTTCAACGCCGACCACACCGGCGCCAACGCCAAGCCCACCGCCTTCACCCTGAACGGCACGGCCTGCACGGGCGGTGTATCCCAGCCGCTGGCCGTGAGCCTGACCAAGCCGGCGGCCGGCGCCACGTTCACCGCGCCCGCCACCGTCGCGCTGGAGGCCGAGGCCACAGGGGCGGTCGCCAAGGTCGAGTTCTTCAACGGCACGACCAAGCTCGGCGAGGACACCACCGCGCCCTACACCTCCACCTGGTCGAACGTCGCCGCCGGCGCCTACCAGCTGACCGCCAGGGCCACGGACACCGCGGGGGCCACCAAGACCTCGGCCGCCACGGCGATCTCGGTCACCGCCTCGGGCACCCCCGCCATCTCCGTCAGCCCCGGCACGGTCAGCGTCCAGGAGGGCGGCCAGAGCCCCGTCAGCGTCAAGCTCACCAGCGCACCCTCGGCCGACGTCACCGTCACCGCGGCCCGCACGGGCGACGCCGACCTGAGCGCCACGCCCGCCACACTGACCTTCACCCCCTCGAACTGGAACACCGCCCAGCCGCTCACCATCAGGGCGGCCGAGGACGCCGACCAGACCAACGGCAGCGCCGAGTTCGGCCTGACCGCTCCCGGTCACACCGGGGCCAAGGTGAGCGCGACCGAGGTGGACAACGACGGCGCCCCGCCGACGGGCGAGCACGTCGCCAACCCCTACGACGGCGCGAAGGGCTACATCAACCCCGACTACGCCGAGCAGGTCACCGACCTGGCCGACGCCACGGGCGGCGCGCTCGGCACCGCGATGCGCAAGATCGCCGGCTACTCCACCGCCGTGTGGATGGACCGCATCGGCGCCATCACCGCGGGCCGCGGCCTGCGCGGCCACCTCGACGCCGCCCTGGCCCAGCAGAGCGGCAGCACGCCCGTCGCCATCCAGATCGTGATCTACGACCTGCCCAACCGCGACTGCTCGGCGCTGGCCTCCAACGGTGAGCTGTCGATCGCCAACGACGGTCTGAACAAGTACAAGACGCTCTACATCGACCCCATCGCGGCGATTCTCAGGGACCCGAAGTACGCCTCGCTGCGCATCGTCACGATCATCGAGCCCGACTCCCTGCCGAACCTGATCACCAACCTCAGCTACCCCAAGTGCGCCGAGGCCAAGAGCACCGGCGCCTACGAGCAGGGCGTGATCTACGCCCTCGACCAGCTCCACGCGATCAGGAACGTCTACACCTACGTCGACATCGCGCACTCGGGCTGGCTCGGCTGGAGCAGCAACTTCGGCCCGACCGTCGACCTGATGACGAGCGTCGCCAACCGCACCACAGCCAAGCTCGACAGCGTCGACGGCTTCATCACCAACACCGCCAACTACACCCCGACCGAGGAGCCTTACCTGCCCAACCCCGACCTCAACGTCGGCGGCCAGCAGATCAAGTCGGCCAAGTTCTACGAGTGGAACCCCTACTTCGACGAGGCCGACTACGCCACCGCCCTGCGCTCCGCGTTCATCGCCAAGGGCTTCTCCACGGACCTGGGCATGCTCGTCGACACCTCGCGCAACGGCTGGGGCGGCGCGGGCCGTCCCACGGCGGCCAGCACCTCCACCGACCTGAACACCTACGTCAACGGCTCGCGCGTCGACCGCCGCCTGCACCGCGGCAACTGGTGCAACCAGTCCGGAGCCGGTATCGGCGCCCGTCCGACCGCCGCTCCCGTCGCGGGCATCGACGCCTACGTCTGGGTCAAGCCGCCCGGTGAGTCCGACGGCATCAGCGAGCCCACCCCCGGCGGGCCGAACGAGGAGGGCAAGCAGCACGACCCCATGTGTGACCCGGAGTTCACCGGCTCCCGCAACAACGCCCCGACCGGCGCGCTCGACAACGCCCCCCACGCGGGCGGCTGGTTCCCCGCGCAGTTCCGCATGCTGGTCGAGAACGCCCACCCCGCCCTGTGACCATCTCCGCCTCACCCGCTGCGCCCCGGAGCCCCCACCTCCGGGGCGCAGCCCGTCGTCAGGCCGCCGGAGAGCCCCTGCGGCGCCTTCTCAGCGCCCACACGACCGCCCCGACCGCGAACACGGCCAGCCCCGCGACCACCGACGGCACGGGCAGCGTGAAGGCCAGCACGACGCAGAGGAGCAGCCCCACCACGGGGACGGCCCTCGGCGGCGCGCCCTCCTGCGAGGTCAACGTGAAGGCGCAGGCGTTGGCGACCGCGTAGTAGACCAGCACGCCGAACGACGAGAACCCGATCGCCCCCCTGAGGTCGGCCACCAGCACCAGCGCGACGACGGCAACGCCCACCGCCAGCTCCGCTCTGTACGGCACCTGCCTGACCGGATGCACCGCGTCGAGGAGGCTCGGCAGGTCGCGCTCCCTTGCCATCGCGAACGTCGTCCTCGACACCCCGAGGATCAGCGCGAGCAGCGCGCCGAGCGCCGCCACCGCCGCTCCCGCCTTCACAACAGGAGCCAGCCATGCCGCTCCCGCCCAGGTCACGGTGTCCACCAGCGGCGCCTGCGACAGGCCGAGCCGCGCGGGGCCGAGCACCCGCAGCGTGGCCAGCGCGACCAGGACGTAGACGACGAACGTGACGCCGAGTGCGAGAAGGATCGCCAGCGGGATCGTCCGACGCGGGTCGCGCACCTCCTCGCCGAGCGTGGCGATGCGGGCGTAACCGGCGAAGGCGAAGAACAGCAGACCCGCTCCCTGCAGCGCGTCCCATGGGGTGACGGCCTGCGCGAGAAGGGGCGCGGAGGGCGCCGAGGGCGCGGGTCCGCCGAGCAGCCCCGCGGCCACCACCGCCGCCAGCACCGCGAGAACGAACGCCACGATCAGCCTGGCAGCCAGCGCCGACCGCTGCACGCCGAAGAGGTTGAGCACGGTCAGCGCCACCACCGCGCCCACCGCGAGCGGCCTGGCCAGATCGGGCGCGACGTAGGCGCCGAACGTGAGGGCCATCGCCGCGCAGGAGGCCGTCTTGCCGACCACGAAGCCCCACCCCGCCAGGTAGCCCCAGAACGGGCCGAGGCGCCGCCTGCCGTACACGTAGGTGCCGCCGGAGTCGGGGTAGAGAGCGGCCAGCCTGGCGGAGGAGGTCGCGTTGCAGAAGGCGACGACCGCGGCCAGCGCGAGCGCGGCGGGCAGCCACCGCCCCGCCGCGGAGGCGGCGGGCGCGAAGGCGGCGAACACGCCCGCGCCGATCATCGCGCTCAGCCCCACGACGACGGCGTCGGCCGTGCCCAGCCGCCGCGCCAGCTCCGGCACCATCGCACCCCTCCCGTACGCGGGCGCCACACCCGCAGGTGTCACTGTGCCCTACAGGGACGGCGGGAGCTCAGGCCGGGTGCGCGAGGTGCACGCTCACGCTGTCGCCGTGCCGTCCCCCGCTTCCGCGTCCTCCTTGGACGGCACGATCAGCACCGGGCGTCCGGCGTGGTGCAGCACCCTGTCGGAGGTGCTCCCCAGCAGCAGCGACCGCACGCCGCCCAGCCCTCTGGTGCCGGTCACGATCAGGGAGGCGTCGATCTCCCCCGCCACGTCCACGATCGTCGACCAGACGGCCATGGAGTCGGGCTCCCAGCGCGCCGTCGCCTCGAGCCCCGCCTCCCGTGCCAGTCGCGCCCCCTGCTCGGCCAGCTCCTTCGTCGCCGCCTCTATCGCCTCGTCCTCCGCGGTGGTGTCGACAGGCGCGATCAACCCCGCCGAGCCCCTGATCGAGGCCAGCGCCAGCCGCTCCCACACGCTCAGCACCACCGCCTGCTGTCCCCTGAGCAGGTGACCGGCGTAGGTGATCGCCGCCTTGGAGTCGTCAGAACCGTCGTACGCCACCAAAATCGTCATTTCGGTCTCCCTTAAGTCGGCCTTGCCTTTACCTCTATCCCGCCCCGCGCGTTTCACGCCCTTGGTCGTTTCGGGATCGGCCGACGGGTAGGGCAAGGAGCATGACCGTGACACAGTTCCAGGACCTGCCTCTCGCCGACCGCGACAGGGAGTGGGACGCGGCCGAGGCCGACAAACGCGTCCGCGCGTGGGCGAAGGCCGAAGACAGTCCCAACGCCGACTACCGCAAGGCGCATCTCTGGTACGACGGCGACGAGGCCGACGAGTTCGGCGCCTACAAGCTGCCGATCGCCGACGTGATCGGCGGCACGCTCAAGGCCGTCCCCCGGGCGATCATGGCCGCGGGCGGGGTGCTGCAGGGCGCCAGAGGAGGGGTGAAGATCCCGAAAGGCGAGGTGGACCGGGTCAAGGCCCACCTCGCCAAGTACTACGCGAAGCTGGATGAGACACCGCCCTGGGAGCGATGAGCCCGCCTAGGCGGCCAGCGACCGTGACGTCCTCGCGGGGACGGGCGCAACGGCAGCGGCGTGCTGGACGGAGACCACCCTGGGCGTACGGTGGCCCGCGGCGTGCGGGAGCCGTACGAGGTGGAGGGCGAGCAGCAGGAGCAGGCCGACCTCGGAGACCACCACCAGCCGCTGGGTGAGACCGGCGGGGATGTCGGCGTTGTCGAGCGGGACTCCCGCCATCCGCACCACGTAGGGGACCACGACCAGCACCAGCGCTCCGAGCGCGATGCCGCTGAGCGCCTTCATGGCCCGCGCGTAGTTCACCTTTGCCCTGACCAGCAGCAGCCCTGCGACGGGCATCACGAGGAAGGCGACAAATCCGGCGTAGCGGTGGATCGCGCCCGACATCGACAGGTCGAGACCTGGCCTGTCGGTCGGGAAGAGGCCGAGCAGCAGCATGCACACCCCCCAGACCGCCACCAGCGACACCGCCATGCGCCCCGCGCCCGAACGGCGCAGCCCTTCGGCGATGAATACCGCGCCCACCGCGAAGAGCGTGAGCGAGGCGGGAAGCAGCCACCCGATCGGATGGAAGGCGTACTCACTGATCAAGGTGTGCAGCGGGTCGAGCCCCGCCTGCGTCTGTAGCGTGAGCATGGCGCCCGTGCCGGTGCCGAGCGTCGTGAATCCTCCGATGAGCAAACCCTTCATGGTTCCAAGCTCGCGTGATACGGCGTTTCGCAGTATCGGAGATCGGCCCCACGCGGCCCCTGAACCTACCCCTACGACCTTGGTAGGACCATCCCCGGCCTCACCCTGATGACCTGCGCGAAGAACGACCCTGGTAGGGCAGGCCCCCTCAGGGTTCCTCCAGTCAGCGGTCATGATTTGACTTCGAGCGCACTCCAAGGGCGAGGCTGGGGGCATGACGATCCAGGAGGCCGCCACCGGGATCGCCTGGCTCTCCCAGGACCTCGGGGTCCTGGACCACCAGATCAACCTCTACAAGGAGACGTCATGACCTCCAGGATCGGGCTCGGCTGCATGGGCATGTCCGAGTTCTACGGCGCGGCCGACGAGAACGAGTCGATCGCCGTCATCCACCGCGCACTCGACCTTGACGTGACTTTTCTCGACACAGCCGACATGTACGGCACGGGGCACAACGAGCAGCTGGTCGGCCGCGCCATCAAGGGCCGCCGCGACGAGGTGTTCCTCGGCACCAAGTTCGGCATCAGGCGGGACGGCGGCGCCCGCAGCATCGACAACAGCCCCGCCTACATCCGCCAGGCCTGCGACGCCTCGCTCCAGCGCCTCGGCGTCGACCACATCGATCTGTACTACATGCACCGTCGCAACCCCGACGTGCCGATCGAGGAGTCGGTCGGCGCCATGGCCGAGCTGGTCGAGCAGGGCAAGGTCGGCCACCTCGGCCTGTCAGAGGTGACCGCCGACACCCTGCGCAGGGCGCACGCCACGCACCCGATCCACGCCCTGCAGAGCGAGTACTCCCTGTTCACCAGGGGCATCGAGCAGGAGATCCTGCCCGCCGCCCGCGAGCTCGGCGTCAAGCTGGTCGCCTACTCCCCCATCAGCCGCGGCCTGCTCAGCGGCGCGCTGCCGCCGGCCGACCAGCTGCCCGACGACGACTTCCGCAAGTACCTGCCGAGGACCTCGGGCGAGGCGGGCGAGCACAACGCGAAGCTGGTCGAGCAGGTCACGGCCATCGCCACCGAGGTCGGCTGCACGCCCGCCCAGCTCTCGCTGGCCTGGCTCCTGGCGCAGGGCGAGGACATCATCCCGATCCCCGGCACCAAGCGGCTGAGGTACCTGGAGGAGAACGCCGCCGCCGCCTCCATCACGCTCACCGCCGACCAGCTCGCCGCGCTCTCGACGGTGGCCGACGCGGTGAAGGGCGCCCGCTATCCCGACATGTCGTCCGTGGAGCAGTGATGTCCATCTAGCGGGTGATTCTTCGCCGGGCGACGACGCTCTACAGTCGAAAACCATGAGGCTCGACTGGGCGATCGCCGCGATCGTGGCCCTGTTCTCGCTGGCAGAGGAGATCGGCGGACGCACCGGCGAGCCCGAGCGCGCCGACCCCTGGCTGTGGATCGGGCTCGCGCTGGCCAGCGCGGTCCTGGTCGCGTTCAGGCGGCGCGCGCCTTTCACCACGCTGGCCATCTACACCCTGGTCGGCGGCCCGGCGATCCCGCTGTCGAAGGAGACGCTCGGCGCCTGGCAGCTCTACGTGGAGTTGCTGCTGCTGTTCACACTGATGGCCGAGGTGCCGCTGCGCGACCGCCGCACCCCTGCGGGTCTGGCGCTGGCGCTCGGCTTCATCGGCCTGATCGTCTTCACCGACACCGGCCCCGTGGGCCCTGGCGACATCGCGATCGCCCTGGTGATGGCCACCGTCGCGGGAGGGGCTGGCCTCGCCGTCCAGCGCTACAGGGTGGTGGCCGCCCAGGCGCAGGAGCGCGGGGCCCTGCTGGCCAGGGAGGCGGTCAACGAGGAGCGCAACAGGATCGCCCGCGAGCTGCACGACATCGTCGCCCACAGCGTCAGTGTGATGGTCATGCAGTCGGGAGCGGTCCGCCGCCGCCTGGAGGAGGAGCAGGCGCGCGAGCGTGAGGCGCTCACGGTCGTCGAGGAGGCGGGCCGCGCGGCCGTCCACGAACTGCGCAGGATGCTCGGCGTGCTGAGGTCGGGTCCCGAGGCGGCGGCCAAGGCGCCGCAGCCCGGCCTCGCCCGGCTGGAGGAGCTGGTCGAGCAGGTGCGGGTGGCCGGCCTCGACGTGAAGCTCGACGTGCGGGGCGAGCCCGCGCCGCTGTCGGCGGGCCTGGAGCTGTCGGCCTACCGGATCATCCAGGAGGCGCTGACCAACACGCTCAAGCACGCGGGCCCGACCAGGGTGGCGGTCACGGTCACGCACCGGCACAGGGAGCTGTCCCTGGAGATCGCCGACGAGGGCCCCACTCCCGGCCACGCCACACCCGAGCGCCACGGCCTCGGCCACGGGCTGATCGGCATGCGCGAGCGGGTGGCGCTGTTCGACGGCCGGCTCGACGCCCATCCCCGTCCGGGCGGCGGCTTCATCGTGCGGGCGACACTTCCCGCCTGATCAGCATCGTGGCCACCACCAGGCCGGCCACCACCACCGCGATCAGCGGGATCGCCGATGGGGCCAGCGCGCTCAGCAGCACCAGGAGCGCGGCGATGAGGAACGCGGCGGTGTCGGCCGCGCCGTACCTGTGCGGGCGGATGTGCAGCGCCCACACCACCAGCAGGAAGAGCGCGACGGGGATGGCGATGGCCAGCCCCGCCTGCGATCTGGTCAGCGCGCTCTCGCCCGTGACGAAGGCCAGCACGACCTCGATGCCCGCGCTGAGGCCGCCCACCGCCGCGAAGATCAGGTAGTGGCCGTAGCCCCAAGGAATGGCCCGCCGGTTGGAGGTCAGGATCGCAGGGGTGTCGGGGTCGAAGTAGATCCACCACAGCGCGAACACGATCACCAGCGACCCGATGGCCAGCGTGACCAGAGTGGGCGTCAGCCCCTGGGCGGACAGCGCGCCACGCAGCGAGATGGTGGCGGCCATGACGTTCTCGCCCATCATGATGATCGTGAACAGGCCGTAGCGCTCGGCGATGTGGTGCGGGTGCCAGTTGGTGCGCGTGCCCCGCTCCGCCCACACGGGTACGGCCAGCTCGATCACCGCGCCGAGGGCGAACGCGGCGATCAGGGTGGAGCCCCACGACACGAACAGCACCAGCCAGTAGACCTGCGCGAGGCAGATCCCGATCGCGTAACGCAGCGCCACGCGCCTGTGCCCTGGGTCGCTCGCGGCGGCGCGCAGCCACTGGGTGGCCATGGCCAGCCGCATGACCAGGAACCCGACCCAGAAGACGCGGTAGTCGTGATGCTCGAACGCCCTGGATATCCCCGCCGCCAGCACCAGGACGCCCGACATCTGCACCAGCGTGATGACGCGGTAGACCCAGTCGTCGGTGTCGTAGGCGGAGGCGAACCAGGTGAAGTTCATCCATGCCCACCAGATGGCGAAGAACGCCGTCAGGTAGCCGATCAGCGCCTCGCTCAGGTGGCCTGCCGACAGCGCGTGGCCGAGCTGGCTGCCCGCGAAGGAGACGGCGACGACGAAGAACAGGTCGAAGAACAGCTCGAGCGGGGTCGCCGCGCGATGCGGCTCGTCCGTCGCCCGTGCCCGCATCGTGCGCAACTGCCTCATGCGCAGGTGATACCAGCTCAGCCAGGCGTGTCGAAGTAGGCGCGCACCACGGTCGAGCCCTCGCCGGTGTGGATGCGCACCAGGTCGCTGAGCAGGTTGACGATCAGCAGGCCGCGCGAGCCCGCCGTACGGGGGTCGACGGGAGAGCGGCCCACGAGCGGGTCGGTGATGTGCCCCGAGTCGCTGACCTCGCAGACCAGGCGCCCCTCCTCGCGCCAGAGCCGCAGCGTGCCCGAGCCCCCTCCGTGGTCGAGGCTGTTGGCGCCGAGCTCGGAGACGGCCAGCTGGACGTCGTCGAGGCGGGTGCCGCTGAGACCCGCGGCCATCGCCCACTCGTTGGCCAGATGGCGCACCTGGGCCAGGTTGCGGTGGTCGAAGCGGAGCGCGGCCGCGTCCTCCGGCTCGGGAAGCGGCCGGTTGTAGCCGTCGATGACCCGCGAGGGGGAGTAGACAGGGCTGCGGCGCTCCCCCGTGGCGTCCTGGATGACCGGGTGGGTGAGCGCCGCGTCGTCGAGCACGAGGGGCTCGAGGCGTTTGGTGTCGTAGGGACACAGGATCGTGACCCTGCGCCCGGCGAAGGCCAGGTTGATCAGCGCCTCGTGCTGGGCGCAGGCCGGGTACTCCGTCTCGCTGCGCCCTGCCCAGATCGGCTCGCCGATGATGCGCACGTGCCGGTCGGGGAAGCGGTCGGCGAAGTCGCGCAGCACGCCGGGGATGATCCTGCCGGGGTTGCGGCCGACGACGGTCATGTCAAGCATCCGCACGAGCTCTGCCGCCTCGCCCAGTTCCTGCTTAATCAATTCGAGATTGGGCGCGGGAACCGACACGGCCACCGGCTCCCCAGCCTCGAGTCCGTCGCGGATGAAGGGCACGGTGCCCGACAGATACTCCGCCTCGTTCTCGTAGAAGAGCGCCGGATGCACGAACGCCATAAAAGTCAGGTTACCTCCACCGGGTGAGTTACGCCTGATCATCGGGTATTACATAGGTACGTCCCACTGGAAGGATTCCACTAGGTGAAGAAGCTCCAGCTGGTCCCCCGTCCGCGGCTGCCCCGCCGTCCCCTCCCCCTCGACCTGCGCACTCCCTCCGGCAGGCCCCTCCCTTTCTGAGTCCCCATGACCTTTGAGCCCCCCATGACCGATCACCGCATGCGCGTGTCCGACGCCGACCGCGAACGGGCCGCGCAACAGCTCCAGAAGGCCTTCGCCGAAGGCCGTATCAACCCAGTGGAGCTGGACGAACGCCTTGAGCTCGTCTTCGGGTCCAAGACCTACGGCGACCTCACCGAGCTGCTGTCCGACCTGCCGGGCGCGGGCGCCATCGTCCCCGTCGTCGTGCCCGCCCACCCGACCGGGGAGGTGGTGCTGGAGTCGAAGACGGGTGACGTGAGCCGCTCAGGCGACTGGCTGGTGCCCCAACGGCTCAGAATCGTCTCCAAGTACGGCAACGCCGCCCTCGACCTCTCGCAGGCGAGCGTCGCCCATCCCGTCGTGGACCTCGACTTCGACCTGAAGTACGGCTCCGCGAAGATCGTCCTGCCGGAGGGCGCGACCGCCAACGTGGACGGCTACCAGGCGGGATGGGGCGGCGAGGTCAAGGTGTCCGTCCCCGCCCGCCCTCGACCTGGCCTGCTGCACGTGCGCGTCACCGGCCATATCAAGTACGGCGAGCTGAGGATCCGCTACCCGAGGCGCTCGGTGGCCCAGTGGTGGAGCAGCGAGACGTGATGCCCGCTCGGCACCGGCTCAGTCGGGCGGGTTGATCTTGGTGACGTCGATCTCGTCGATCCTGCCCACGAAGAACCTGTTGACGAACCAGAGCACGACGCCGATGCCGACCAGGACCGCCGCCCGCAGGTAGACGTCGCCCGACCTGCCCGTGACGGGCAGCGCCAGGAACAGGCAGACCACCGCGCCCAGCGCGGGCATCCAGGTCGGCGCGACGAAGTGCGCGTGCTCGACGCGGTCCTTGCGCAGCAGCAGCACGCAGACGTTGACCAGCGCGAACACCAGCAGCAGCAGGAGCACGGTCGTGTCGGCCAGCGGCCCGACGTCGCCTGTGGCGACCAGCACCGCGGCGATGCCCACCGTGAAGACGATCGCCACCCACGGCGTGGCCCTGGTGGGATGGACCGCGCCGAAGAAGGAGGGGATGATGCGCTGGCGCGCCATGCCGTAGACCAGCCTTGAGGCCATCAGCATGTTGATCAGCGCAGTGTTGCCGACGGCGAGCAGCGCGATCAGGGCGAACAGCTTGGGAGGGAAGGCGAACCCCGCCACCTTGACCACCTCGAGCAGCGGCCCCGTCGAGGCGACGAGGGTCTTGGTGTCGACCAGCATGGTGGCGGTGAAGGCGACCGCCATGTAGATCAGCGCCGCCGCCACGAGACCGCCGAACAGCGCGCGGGGGTAGTCCTTCTGCGGATCTCTCGCCTCCTCGGCGAGGTTGACCGAGTCCTCGAAGCCGAGCAGCGCGTAGAAGGCGAGCGCGGTGCCGCCCAGCACGCCGAGGAACGCCCCGTGGGCCGGATGGAACTCCAGCGCCCTCCCGGGATCGCCGCCGCCGGTGAGCAGCGCGTAGACCCCGATCGCGATGATCACCAGCAGGCCGAACGCCTCGATGATCGTCAGGATGACGTTGACCTTCACCGACTCGGAGATGCCGGCGAAGTTCACCAGCGTGACCAGGCCGAGGAAGAGGAACGCGCCCACGATCACCGGCAGCGTGACGAACTCGGCCAGGTACCTGCCGCCGAACGCCCTTGCGGCGGCGCTGGCGGAGGTGATGCCGCTCATCATGACCGCGAAGGCCACGATGAAGGTCACGAACGGGATGCGGAAGGCCTTGTTGGCGTAGAGGGCGGCGCCCGCCGCCTGGGGATACTTGCCGACCAGCTCCGCGTAGGCGGTGGCGGTGAGGGCGGCCAGCACGAACGCGACGAGGAACGGCAGCCACAGGGCCCCGCCGACGTGGCCCGCCACCTTGCCGACCAGCGCGTAGATCCCCGCGCCGAGGATGTCCCCCACGACGAAGAGCAGCAGCACCTTACGGCCGATGACCCGCTTCAAGCCGGGCTGATGTCCCTGACCCACAGTCATACCCGGCCCCTACCCGACGTGGGGGCGATGATGTAAGCGGGATGTAAGTGAACATCAAGTAGGGCTCCATAATGTCCCTTCTGCTAGACATCCAACGAAGGGCACCAGAATGCGTTTCCTCAAGCGGGCCATCACGATCTCCGCGGCCACGCTGACCCTCACCGGCCTCACCGCCTGCGGCGCGGTCGGCAACGCCGCCAACTGTGTCGAGGCCAACAACGAGGCCACCAAGATCATGACCGAGTACTCCAAGGGCATGACCAACATCGGCACCAACCCCGATGAGATGCAGAAGGCCATGGCGAAGTCCGCCCAGGAGGCCTCCGACAAGCTCAAGACGCTCGCCGGCAAGTACGACGGCGAGCTCGCCGAGGCCCTCAACGAGGCGGCGGGCTTGTTCGAGTCGCTCAAGAGCGACGCCACGAGCGCGGACGCCATGACGAAGGTGCAGAGCTTCTCCACCAAGATCCAGAGCGCCTGCTCCTGATTGACTTCCCGGTCGCCGCACCGCCTGCGGGGGGCAGCGCGGCGCGGCGACCGTGGGCAGGATGTCCTGCCGATGTCTACTCTTGTCGCCCGTGCGCCCGATGACCCGTCTCTGGATCTACCTGCTCTCCCTGGCCGCCGCGTTCGCCTACGCCCTGCTCGGCCTGGTCAAGCTGGTCACCTTCCGCGCCACCACGTTCGACCTGGTCATCGTGGATCAGGCGGTTCGGGGCTATGCCCGCTTCGGCCCGCCGTACATTCCCTCCGTCGGCGTCTTCCACGGCCGCGGCATGGACTACCCGCAGTTGGCCGACCACTTCTCGCCGATCTACGCGCTGCTCGCGCCGCTCTACTGGATCCATGACGGCCCCGCGACGCTGATCGTCGCCCAGGCCGTCCTGTTCGCGGCCGCCATCCCCTTCCTGTGGAAGTTCACCCACCGCGTCCTCGGTACGGCCCCCGCCTACCTCGTGTCCGTCGCCTACGCGCTGTCGTGGCCGATCGCCCAGGCGGCCGCGTTCGACGTGCACGAGGTGATGTTCGTCCCGCTGCTCACCGCCGTCATGATCGAGCGGTATCACGCGGGCCGTCCCCTGCCCGCGCTTTTCGCCCTGCTCGCCCTCCTGCTCGTCAAGGAGGACATGGGCCTGATGGCCATGGGGGCGGGACTGTGCGTGGCGCTGCTCGGTGACAGGCTGCAGGGCCTGCTGTGCGTCGCCCTCGGCCTGGCCTGGACGGTCCTGACCCGCGGCTTCCTCATCCCGCTGGCGGGCGGCGACGCGGGGGACTTCTGGGCCTACGGGCACCTCGGTCCCGACGCGACGAGCGCCCTGCTCCACATGCTCGGCGACCCGCTCGGCACGCTCGTCCTGCCGTTCAGCGAGGAGGCCAAGGTGGACACGCTCTTCCTGCTGGTCTGGCCCACGCTACTGCTGTGCCTGCTCTCCCCCGTCTCGCTCATCGCGCTGCCGCACGTGCTGGAGCGCATGCTGTCCGACCGCTCGTCGTGGTGGCAGTCCGACTTCCAGTACAGCGCCTTCACCGTCGTGATCCTCTTCTGCGCGGGCGTGGACGGCCTGGCCCGTCTCCTGCGCTGGGCCAAACGGCCCGACTCCCCCTCGGTGAAGACGGCGTGGGCGGTCGCCGTGTGCGCCGTCGCCCTCACCCTGCTCCCCCGCTTCGCCCTGGACCAGCTCACCCACCCGGGCTTCTACCGCGCCGACCCCGAGCGCACGACGGCGGCCGCCGCGGCCGTCTCGAAGGTCCCCTCGGGAGCGGTCGTCGAGGTCACCAACTCCCTCGGCCCCGCGCTCACCTCCCGCGCCACCGTCCTGCTGCTGGACGGCACGCCGCGCCAGGCGCCATGGGTCGTGGCCGACGTGGCCAGGTGGGAGTACCCCTTCGGCTCGCCGGCCGCCCAGGCCGACCGTGTCGCGCTGCTGCTGGCCTCCGGCTACGTCCGGGTCTTCGAGCGCAACGGCTACGTCGTCCTGCGCCGCCCGGACCCGGCCTCGCCCGACCCCCTGTGATGGATCCGTCGCCTCAGCGCGCGGCCGTCCACCGGCGGGCGGCCAGGTCACGCGCCTCGGCGTAACAGCGGTCGAAGCCTTCGAGCACCAGCGGCCACGACCCCGCGGCCGGCGGAGTGGCGCGGTTGTGCGCGGTGACGGCCCCGCGCAGCGACGCGTCGGTCGACAGGCGGACGACCGCCGCGACCAGGTCGTCGAAGGAGCGGCCGAGCAGGCCCTCCTCGCCGTGCTTGACGAAGTCGGCGACGCCGCTCTGGCTGCGGGCGACGACGGGCAGGCCCGCGGCCCTGGCCTCGAGGGCGGCGATGCCGAAGGACTCGCGGGGCGCGGGGGCGATGAAGACGTCACCCGAGGAGAGGACCTTCGCGATCTCCTCGCGGGTGCGGCGGCCGGGAAGCGAGACCCACGAGGTCATGTCGTTGGCGGCGAGGAAGCGCTCCATGGAGCCGCGCGCCGGGCCGTCCCCGATGATCGTGGCGCGCAGCGGCACGGAGGAGGGGACGCGCGAGCGCACCGCGTGGAGCAGGCGCAGCAGCCTGACGGGCTGCTTGCGCGGGGCCAGCCGGCCGACGGCGACGAGGTGCACCTCGTCGCCCAACGACGAGGCGGACATGGCGGGCGGCTCGTTCGGAGAGGGACACCAGCCCGAGATGTCGAGCCCGTTGGAGACGACGTGCACAGGGGTGCCCCGCCCCGCGACGGCGCGGATGGGGACGGCGGCCGCGGTGCTGACGGCCGTGGCGACCAGGCCCCACCTGTGCCACTCGAAGCCCAGGCGCAGAGCGGTGTAGAGCGCCCTGGTGACCGGATCCCACATGCTGTGCACGGTCACCACCACGGGCAGCCCCGCCCGTACGGCCGCGCGCACCCCCATCCACGCGAACGGCGAGACGGCCCCCGCGTGGACGTGCACGACGTCGGGCCTGCCCGAGGTCATGAGCCTGGTGAGTTTTCCCACACCCCGGGGGTGGACGGGCAGGTCGAAAGGCATCCTGGCGACCATCCTGTGGACCTGGGGCAACTCCTCGCCCCCTGTCGCCGTGGCCACCTCGACGATGTGGCCGGCCTCCCGCTGCATCCTGACGAGGTCGGCGACCTGCACCTCGATGCCCCCGAGCCGCGGAAGGTAACAGTCGCTGACGTGAAGGATCCGCACCCGTCCCAGACTACTCACGGCCCGCCTGCGTGATCTGCGGTCCGAGGCCCGTGCTCGCCGTTAGTAATCTGACCCTGTGCCACGTACCGCTGTGTTCTTCCACGCCCACCCAGACGACGAGGCCCTGCTGACGGCGGGCACGATGGCGATGCTCGCGGCCGAGGGCCACAGGGTGGTGCTGGTCGTGGCCACCGCGGGCGAGCGCGGCCTGGCCGAGATGGAGAAGGGCGAGGCGCTCGGCGAAGCCAGGATGCGAGAGCTGTACAAGTCGGCGGCGGCGCTCGGCTGCGCGCGGGTGGTGTGCCTCGACTACGGCGACTCGGGGCTGAGCCCTTCGGGAGGGGTGGCCGAGGAGCGGCCCGACAACGCCTTCATCGACGCCGACTCGGAGGAGGCGGCCAAGGCGCTGGCCGCCGTGCTCGACGAGGAGCGGGCCGACCTGCTGACGATCTACGACCCCGCGGGCGGCTACGGCCACCCCGACCACGTGCAGGTGCACAGGGTGGGCAGGCGGGCCGCGCAGATCGCGGGCACGCCGATCGTGCTGGAGGCGACGGTCAACAGGGACCCGCTGATCAGGGCGTTGCGGCTCGCGGGCAGGTTCTACAGGTTCCCGCCCGAGTTCGACCTCAGGACGTTCGAGAGCGCCTACACCGCGGGCGACCAGATCACCCACAGGGTGAACGTCAGGAAGTACGCGTGGCAGAAGCGCGCCAGCATGTCCGCCCATGTCTCCCAGGCCAGCGGCGGCGACGGCGACAGGACGCTGGCCGTCCTGCTGAAGATCCCCGGCCCGCTCTACCGCCTGGTCTTCGGCACCGAGTGGTACGTCCGGCGCGACCTGCCGCCGGGCACCCGCCTCAGGCATCCCTTCGACGAGGCGCCGTGATGACGAACGCTCTCCTCCCTCAGAACGAGGCACCACACGCTCCGGCCGGGGCAGGCTGGTAGCGATGAAGAACAAATGGCTCCAGATCACCCTGTCGGTCCTCTCGCTCGCGCTGGCGGTGACGCTGGTCGTCTACCTGCCGCAGATCGTCCAGTCCCTCACCGGCAAGAAGGTCTCGTGGGCGGAGATCGGCGCGGAGTTCTCGGCCATGAGCCTGGGGATGATCGCGCTGATGACCGCGGTGTGGCTGGCCAGCCTGCTCGCCTACACCTTCGTGCTGACCAACTCGCTGCCGGGCCTGAACAACCTGCAGGGGCTCACGCTCAACGCGGCGGGCAGCGCGGTCAGCAACCTGCTGCCCTTCGGCGGCGCGGCGGGGGTGGCGCTGACGTTCGCGATGGCGAGGAGCTGGGGCTTCGCCAACCGTTCCATCGTGGTGATGACGCTGGTCAGCGGTGTGTGGAACACGCTGTTCAGGTTCGTCCTGCCCGCCGTGGGCATCATCGCGCTGCTGATGGCGGGCCAGGTGCCCAACCGCACCGTGGCGAGCGCGGGCTGGGCGGGCGCGCTGTCGATCCTGGTGCTGGTCGCCGTCGTCGCGGCCGCCCTCTACTGGGACCGCGCCGCCGCGCTGCTCGGCCGCGGCCTCGACGCCGTGGCCAGGTTGGTGCGCCTGAAGTTCTCCGTCTCGCAGGCGCTGGACAGGCTCCGCAAGGACACCGCCGAGATCGTCAGGGCCAGGTGGGCGGGGCTGTCGGCGGGAATGATCGGCTTCCTCGGACTGCAGTGGCTGATCATGTACTGCTGCATGCAGGCCACCGGCGCCTATCCGGGCCTGGCCCAGTCGATCGCCGTCTTCGCCCTGTCGAGGGTGCTCACCGCGGTCGTGGTCACGCCGAGCGGGGCAGGGCTGATGGAGGGCGGCGTGGTGCTGCTGCTGACGAGCGCGTTCGGCGTCGACACCGCCGCCGCCACGGCCACGGCCCTGCTGTTCGGCTTCTGGACCTACACTGTGGAGATCCCTTTCGGGGGCCTGGCTCTCGGCGGGTGGGCGCTGCTGAGCAAGAACCGTAGGACCCGACGTAAGAGCTTGGAAACCCAGCCGTGACCATCGCGAACCCAACAAAGACCTTGTGCGTGATTCGGAAGCACGCATAGCGTGGCGGCTGACATGGTGGCGTTCCGGGTTCTGGGGCCAGTCGAGGCGTACGAAAGCGACAGCGACGACGAACTCGACCTCGGCGGGTTGCGGCAGCGGGCCGTCCTCGCCCGGCTTCTCGTTGCCCGAGGGCAGGTCGTTCCCGTCGACACCCTGCTCTACGACCTGTGGGACGACGACGCGGCCAAGGGCGCGCAGTCGGGTCTGCAGGTCTACATCTCCCGTCTGCGCAGGGTCCTCGAGCCCGGCAGGCCGCGCGGAGGCCCCAACAGGCTGCTGGTGACCGTCGCCTCCGGCTACGCGCTGCGCGTGGCGCCCGACCAGGTCGACGCGCTCCGCTTCGAGCAGCTGGTGCGGGCCGCAGGCGAACATCTCGAAGGCGACGACCCGCAGTCGGCGCGCGCCAGGCTGGGCAAGGCGCTCGGCCTGTGGCGCGGCACGCCGTACTCCGACTTCGCCGACCAGCCGTGGGCTGAGGCAGAGGTCAACAGGCTCACCGAGCTGCGGCTGGTGGCGCGCGAGCGCCACGCCGACACCGGCCTGCGCCTGGGGATGCCCGCCGAGACCGTACCCGACCTCGAGGCGCTGACCACCGAGCATCCGCTGCGAGAGGAGGGCTGGCGGCTGCTCGCCCTCGGCCTCTACCGGTGCGGACGGCAGGGCGACGCGCTCGCCGCGCTGCGCAGGGCCAGAGGCATCCTGGCCGACGAGCTCGGCATCGACCCAGGCCCCGCGCTGCGCAAGCTGGAGTCCGACATCCTGGCCCAGTCGCCGGAGCTCGAACTGGCCGCCGCGCCACGCCAGTCCAGGCCGCAGCAGACCGTCGCCGACACCTGGCCGCCGAGGGCGACCACCCCCGTGGAGCCTCCGCCGCTCGAGCCCGAGCCCTTCGTGGGCCGCGACGCCGAGCTGGCCAGGCTCACCACGGCCGCCGCCAGGACCGCGCGGTTCGAGGTGGCGATCGTCACCGGCGACGCCGGCGCCGGCAAGACCACGCTGCTTCGTCAGCTGGAGAGCAGGCTGACAGGCGACGGCTGGATCGCCTCCTCGGGCGCCTGTCCCGACTCCAGCGCCACCCCGCCGGGCTGGGCGTGGGTGGAGATCCTGCGCACGCTGGTGGGCGTCACAGGAGCGGGTGAGTACGGTCAGCTGCTCGCCCCGCTGCTCGACGACGCCGATCCCGACCCCGACGACGACGAGGTCTCCGGCGGCTTCCGCCTGCACAGGGCGGTCGGCGGCTACATCGCGGGGGTGGCCCGCAGGTCCCCCGTGCTGCTCACGCTCGAAGACCTCCACTGGGCCGACGACCAGACCCTCGCCCTGCTGAGGGCGCTGCCGAGCCTGCTGGCCACCAGCAGGGTGCTGCTGGTGGTGACCTGCCGCGACAGCGAGCTCGACGACAAGCAGTCCGACGTGCTCGCCGCGCTGGCCAGGCTCGGCCCCGTGCGGGTGGGCCTGTCGGGCCTCGACCCGAAGGCGGTCGCCGAGCTGGTGCGGGCCACCTGCATGCGCGAGGTGGACGAGGACGCGGTCGAGTCGATCGTGGAGCGCACCAGGGGCAACCCGTTCTTCGTCCGCGAGACCGTGCGGCTGCTCGACGCCGAGGCGGTCGGCGGCGACCGCGCCACCGCGGCCGAGGTGGCCTCGCAGGTGCCGTCAGGGGTGCGCGACGTGCTGCGCAGGCGCATCTCCCGCCTGCCCGAGCGGGCCCAGCAGATCCTCCTTCAGGCCGCCGTGATCGGCCGCGACGTCGACGTCGACGTGCTGGTCGAGGTGGCGGGCAGCATCGAGCGCAGGAGCTCGAGGTGGGAGGGCGAGGCCGGCGACCCGCGTCACGGGCGCGTCGACAGCACCGACGAGGTGGTCGACGCCGTCGAGGCGGCGCTGCTGGCGGGGCTGGTGACCGAGCCGGGGCCCGGCATGCTCCGCTTCGACCACGACCTCGTGCGCGACACGATCTACTCCGACGCCTCCAGGCTGCGCCGTACCAGGCTGCACGCGGCGGTGGCGGCGGTCATCGAGCAGCGGCGGCCCGCCGAGGTGGCCGCGCTCGCGCACCACTTCTTCGCCGCCGACGCCGCGGAGAAGGCCGTCCACTACGCGGGGCTCGCGGCCGAGCAGGCCGAGCGCAGGTTCGCCCACCGCGAGGCGGCGACACTGTGGGCGCAGGCCCTGGCCGCCTTCGACCGCACGGGCGGCGACAGCGCCGAGCGGCTCAAGCTGATGCTGGCCCAGATCAAGGCGCTGGCGCTGTGCGGCGACATGACGGCGGCCAGGTTGAAGCGGCGCGAGGCGATGGACCTGGCGCTTCCGCTGAACAACCCGGTGCTGACCGCGAGGGTGGCGGCGGCGCTGGCCGTACCGCACAAGGGCATCGCCCGTGACTTCACCCACACCGCGTGGGAGATCGTCGACGTGGCCGAGCGGGCGCTGATCGAGCTGCCCGAGGGCGAGCAGACGCTGCGCGCGAGCCTGCTCACCACGCTGGCGCTCGAGCTCGAGGGCTCCTCCTCGCCCGAGCGCGGACGGCAGGCTTCGCTGGAGGCGCTGGAGCTGGCCAGGCAGAGCGGCGACCCCACGCTGCTGGCGGTGGCGCTGAGCGGCAGGCTGCGCCAGTCCTACGACATCCCCGCCGTCGACACCCGCGAGAGCATCGGACGCGAGCTGCTGGAGGTGGCTCAGCGCTCGGGGCAGATGGCGGTGCAGGCGCTGGCGCACCTGGTGCTGCTGGAGTGCGCGGCGGCGCGCGGCGAGTTCGCCGTCTCCGACGAGCACGCGAGGGCGGCCGAACGGCTGGCCAAGCAGTACGACCTGTCGGCCCCCGCCGCCGTCTGCGCCTGGTACGACGGGCAGCGGCTGATGATCGCCGGCGACTACGCGGGAGCCGAGCGCACCTACCGCGACGCGGCCAGGATGACCGCGAGGGCCGGAATGCTGGAGGGCCGCCAGGACCTGCCGCTCATCACGACGTTCTGCCTGCACCTGGTCGACGGCAGGGCTGCGCAGATGGTCGACGTGCTGGCCGAGGCGCACCAGCGCGGCGCGAAGTGGACCCTCGACGCCTACGCCCTGGCGCTGGCCTCCGCAGGGCATCTCAAGGACGCCAAGGCGGTGGCCGCCACCAGGCCGCCGGTGCGGCCCGACTTCCTCTACGAGCTGGCGATGACGTGGCGGGCGCTGGCGGGCATGCTGCTCGACGACCGCGAGCGGATGGTCGACTGCTACGACAAGCTCAAGCCCTTCACCGACCGCATCGCGGGCGCGGGCACCGGCGTGGTCGCGCTGTGGCCTGTGGCGCTGACCCTCGGCGACCTGGCGATCAGGCTCGACCAGCCCGCGGCCGCCCGCGACCACTACCACAAGGCGCTCGAGGTGGCGCGGCGGGTGGGGGTGCAGCGCTGGGTCGAGGCGGCGCAGCGGGCGGTCAGCAACTCACCAGGAGTCGATCAGACCTGATCGGCTTCTTGGCGCCGCCGACGGTCAGCTCGATGCGGTACCACCCGGGGTTGTCGCGCACGCTGAGCTCCCACTTGACGTTCCTGCGCGCTCCCATGAAGCCGGCGTACTCGGTCTGGTAGGTCTTCCACGACCTGCTGACCGAGCTCCACCTGACCAGGCGCCAGCTGTAGAGCACGGTGCTGCTCGCGTCCGGGTTGAGCACGACGGTGCGGGCCGTGAACGTCTGCTCGCAGGTGCCCCTGCCCGGCAGCGCGCTCACGGCGATCGCGCCGGCCTCGGGCTCGGTCTGCTCGGTGAGCGGGACGGCGGCCGCCGACAGGGCGACGGTCTGCGTGGCGGCCCGCTCTTCGGCCGCCTGCTCCTCAGCCGCGGCCGAGGGGGCGGAGTTGGCGGTGCTGTAAGCCGAGACGCCCACATAGGCGGTGGTGAAGGCGAGGGCCCCCACCAGCAGCTTGGCGGCCGTGGCCGAACCGGTTCCGGTGACCGCTGCGCTTCTCGTCATGATCTGTGCCCCTCTTCGTTCACCCCATTTGTAGAAGTAAGGGGTTGAGGTCTACTTGATGCCTACTTGCAGTTCAGGGCGATATCGCCGAGATGTCCGCCCCACTACCCGGATCGACGTCCCGCACACACCGCCTGCCGAGCTCGGCGGTAGCGTGGGGCACGGTGGCGCGACAGAGGCCCATCAAATAAGGTAAGGCTGGCCTAATGTTCTGGTTGGGGGGGGTGATGTCCGTCATGCGGCACCTTGCGATCGTCATCCCCGACCCGACGCGCGCCTCACTGTTCGGCCTGCCGTACTGGCTGATCGTGGCGGTCGGAGCGGTCGCCCTCTTCGGCGCCTTTCAGGCCTACTACTGGATCGGCCACAAGCTCGGCGACACCCTCTACGAGTCGAGGTTCGGCAGGAAGCTCCCGCGCGAGCGCATCCGCTCCGTCGAACGGGTCGTGGAGAAGTGGGGCGCGCTGGCCGTCTACGCCTGCTTCTGGGTGCCCGTCCTGCGGCACACGCTGCCGTGGGTGGCGGGGGCGCTGCGCATCTCCTACCCCTGGTACGTCGTGGCCAGCGCGCTCGGCTGCCTGACGTGGGTGCCGGTGACCTCGTTCGCGCTCTACTCGGTGCTCTGGGGCTGGCTCGAGCTGGCCGCGCACTCGCCGCTCGCCGCCGCCGTCGCCGCGGTGATCCTGCTCAGCGGCGTCGCCGCCTTCGTGGTGTGGCGCAGGCGCAGGAAGAGCGAGAAGGCCCTCGTCGCCTGACGAGGGCCCGGCCGATCGGCTTCCCCGCTCAGACGGCCGCGAGCGTGTCGTCCTCCACCGCCGCCCCTGGCGCGTTCTTGCGCACCGAGTCGATCCCGTTCACGCACGCCGCCTTGGTGGTGTAGCCCTCGCTGATCGCGATGGTCTGACCGTTGCTCGCGACCAGCTTGAAGCGGAACTCTCCGCGCCTGTCCTTGGTGATGACGAACTTACCTGCCATGGCGATCTCCCCCGATATGACGGTCGTAGTGATCATTTACCCGACCCAAGAGGACGTTTTCCCCGCCATAGGGTCAAGTTCCGCATATCAACGGTTGATCACCTGTCACGATGTCTGGCATGCGTATAGGGGGTATTCGGCTACTTACCGGCATCGCGGCGTTCGCCCTGGTCGTGGGGTTCTCGCCATCGGTCCAGGCCGAAAGGGACACGACACCGAACGTAGGCGCGCGCTCGGCGTACGTCGTCGACTCGGAGGGAACGGTCCACTTCGGCAAGAGGGAGACCCGCAGGGTCCCGGTGGCCAGCCTGGTCAAGGTCATGACCGCCTACGTGGTCCTGCGCGACGGCAACCTCGGCGACGTCGTCACCGTCACCAGGGCCGACGTACGGCACGCCGCCGACAACGGCGCCACCAGCGCGGCGCTGCGCGCGGGCGAGCAGGTCACCACCCGTGACCTGCTCCACGGGCTGATGCTTCCCTCAGGCGCCGACGCGGCCAACGCGCTGGCCCGCACGTACGGCCCCGGCAAGAGCGCCTTCGTCGCCAAGATGAACGCCGCCGCGCGCTCGCTCGGCCTGCGCGACACCCTCTACACCAACGCCGACGGCCTGCCCTCGCCACGGAACGGCGGCTACTCGACCGCCGTCGACCAGGCCAAGCTCGTGGGGGTCGCCCTCAAGGACGAGACGTTCGGCACCGTGGTCTCCAAGCGGACGTACCGGGTGGCCAAGAGCGCGGTCCACCGAGCGCATACCTGGACCAACACCAACAAGCTACTCGGCAAGGCGGACGGCGTGCTCGGGGTGAAGACCGGGTTCACCACCAGGGCGGGCTTCTGCCTGGCGTTCGCGGCGGAGAGGAACGGGCGTCGGGTCGTCGGCGTCCTGCTCGGCGACCAGGACGCCCGCCGCTTCACCACCGCGGCCCAACTGCTCGACTTCGCCGAGGAGCAGATCGCCACGACCACACCGTGAGACTTACGGCCCGACGTCGATTCACTTCGCCTCTCCGTTGCCCCATGAATATGTTTCACGCTTGACCGTTTTTCGATATACCGACATTCCGAATGGCGCAGCCACCGCAGATATATCTGCCCGCGCACGCACTTGAGGCAATACTCTGGAAATGGCTCACGTGCGTGACACCGGAGCCCTGGAGACCCGGCCGGAGGGAGTGGTCAAGTCGGCTCTGGGTAAGCGGTCGACCTCATGGCAGGGAAGCAAGGGCTGGGGCGGCAGGAGCAGCTCGTCCCTCGCCAGGGGTCGGGGACGGCCGCGATCAGCGTTCATTGTCGATTTCGCGGCATGGCCCTTCAGGTTCTTATGGATTCCACCAGGACGGTCTTCCACCAAGCCGGGTGGTTCATCACGGCGTGCGCGACTCGCCCGTGCCATCGTCTTTCTCTACGTCACCAATGTGGTGTGGAAGATGTGGGAGATCTACCAGAGCAACCCGCAGGGATTCATGCCGTACTTTCGCGGCGAGAAGAATCTCCTGCCGCTTCTCTATCTCCCGCCGCCTCTGGTCATGAAGACGAACCTGTCTCCATGGATTGACCAGTCGCTTCTGGTCTTCATGCTCCTGATCCTGTTCTGGGCGCTCGGTCCGCACGGCCCTCTGAAGGTGATCGTCTATCTTCTGGTCGTCTTCGGCATAGCGGTGGCGGCGCCCGTCAGTCGTGTGTTCGTCTTCGCCGCCATGGATTCGACCGCGGCCTGGTGGGTTCGGACAGCGTGGCCGTGGCTCGCCGATGCGGCCGTAAGTCCGTGGACAAAAGCCGTTCTCGGCCTCCTGCTGGCAGCCGGCTGCCTCATGGCCTTTCTCTTCACCTGTTACGCGTGCGTCCGCGTCGCCGGCGAACTGGTCGCAGACGAGATGGGCCTGCCGGATGTGGCGCGATGCCTCGCTCTCGCTCTGGTGGGGGCCTGCGCTCTCGGCATCATCGTCGAGCTGGCGGCGTGGTCCGTCCACCTCATGGGAAACACGTACGCCTTCCCCGGATGGCAGCCCTTCCTCTGGACCGTCTTCGTCGCCGGGCTGGCCGCCACCACCGCGGTCGCTGCGGACGTGACGTCGGGAAGCGCATCCGAAGAGCCCGAGTCCCCACAGACATGACGAACGAGCCCGGCTCTCAAGCCCGGGGCGGCGAGCCGATCAGGCAGGCGGGAGGTGGCGGCGGAAGAAGGCGATCTGGTCGTCGAGCACGCGCTCGCGCAGCTCAGGATCGTTGTAGAAGGTGAAGTGGGTGCCCGGATAGACCTTCAGCTCGCCGTGCGGCGCCCGCTCGGCCAGGCTTCTGGTCGTCTCCTCCGGCGTCTCCGTGTCGTCGGCGGCGATGCAGACGAGCAGCGGCATGCGTAGCCTGGCGGCGGCGTCGCCGGGCCGGTAGCGCGCCATGGTCAGGAGGGAGCGGGGCGCGACGCTGTTGCGCCAGAGCCCTCCGGCGCCGCTGAGCGTCTTGATGTGCTGCTCCGCCTCGGCGGTGGCGGTGACGGCGAGCTGACCCGGTGCGCCGACCATGGGGATGTAGTGGGGTGGCAGGCCGAGCTTGCCGAGGAGGGCGTCCCAGAGGATCACCGCCTGCAACGTGCGCGTCGAGGAGGCGGACCTGTCGCGCACCTTCGCGAATCCGTTGAAGGGGATCTGCGCCACCACGGCACTGACGGTCGGATCGTCGGCCGCCACGGAGATGACGTGTCCTCCGCCGAGCGAGTTGCCCCACAGCAGGATGCGGTCCGCGTCGATCTCCTGGGCGGAGCGGGCGAAGCCGATGGCTGCGCGCAGGTCGTCCTGCTGGCCGCTCACGTCGACGAACTGGCGGGGCTGCCCGCCGCTCTCACCGAAGTTGCGGTAGTCGAACACCAGCGCCGCCAGGCCCGCGGCGGCGAAGCGCTCGGCGTGGGGGAACAGCCGGTCCATGGTGCCGCTGAAGCCGTGGCACAGCACCACACAGGGGACCCTCTCCGCGAGGTTCTCCTGCAGATGGAGGTAGCCCACACACCGGGTGCCGCCGGACTCGAACGAGATCTTGCGCCGCTCCGTCATGGTCGCCACTCCTTCACGAACGAATACTGACCGTCGGTCAGTAACCTAGCATTTGAGCTGACTCACGGTAAAACCCTCAGGAGTGTCATGCGCGACGAGGAAGCGACTCCTCAGCGGATTCTGGCGGCCGCGGGGGCGCTGTTCGCCACCCGCGGCTACCGAGCCACGTCGATGAACGCCATCGCCGAGCAGGTGGGCATCACGAAGGCGGCGCTCTACTACCACTTCTCCGCCAAGGACGACCTCCTGCACAGGCTCACCGAGCCACTGCTCGAGGAGTTGGAGGGTGCGCTGGAGCAGGCGGAGACGCACGACGACCCCGAGCAGGTGCGCTGGTCGGCGATCGAGGGGTACGTGGACGTCTGCCTGCGCCACAGAGAGGCGCTCCTCCTGCTGGTGCGCGACATGACGCTGCTGGTGCAGGCGCCGGTGGGCGAACGGTTCAAGGCCGCCATCGCCCTGGCCAACGACCTGGTCTGCGGCCCTGACCGGCGGCTCGAGCAGCGGGTCCGCGCGGCCCAGACCGTCGCCTCGCTGGGCGACCCCGTCGTCCTCTTCCCCGACGCGCCGGTGGCCGTGCTCCGTGAGCTCATCCTCGGTGGCGCCCACGCCTTGCTCGACGACCGCGGCGGGGGCTCCCCGAGCGGCGGCGACGGCCTCGAGGAGGCCGCCGGCCGTACCGGATCGCCGGCAGGGGGGACGCGGGGCAGGAGCCGGGGCAGGGAGGGCGGGCGACCGCCCGCGCTGAGCGACGAGCAGTCGGCCACGGTCAGGCAGTTGTACGGCGAGGGCCACGCGGTCGACGAGATCGCGGAGCGGTTCAACGTCTCCAGAGCCACCGTCTACCGCGTTCTCAAAAACCAGTTTTGAGAAATAGATTTCGAAACAGGGATCGGCATCTGACGCGTCGGTGGGCTGGCCGTCGGAGCGCCTGCGCTGCGCCGGCCTCGGAGGTGGCAGCGGCCGCTCACTCCCGGCGCGGCACACCTCTCTACCGGGCGGTCCTACAACGCCTGCTGACCTTCCTCATGAAGGGACGCGCCTCGCATGAGCCCGTGGCAGGCGATCGCGGCGGCGGCCACCACGTTGAGGGAGTCCACCCCTGCCTCCATCGCGGTGGGGCTCATCGGGATGCACACCTGCTCGTCGGCCTCCCGCAACCAGCGCGAGGACAGGCCGTCCCCTTCGGACCCGAGCAGCAACGCCACCCGATCACCCATCTCGACGCCATCCATGGGGGTGGCGCCCTGATCGGGAGTCAGCGCCAGCGTCTGGAAGCCCGCCGCCCTGATCTCCTCCAGCCCGTCGTACCAGTTGTCCATGCGGGCATAGGGGATCGCGAAGATCGCGCCCATCGACACCTTGACCGACCGCCTGTAGAGAGGGTCGGCGCAACGCGGCGAGAGGATGATCCCGTCCACCCCCAGGGCGGCGGCGCACCGGAAGATCGCGCCGACGTTTCCGTGGTCGACCAGATCTTCCAGGACCACGATGCGAGAGCCGCCCTCCAGGACCTCCGCCACCGGCGGCACCGGCAGGCGCTCCATCGAGGCCAGCGCTCCCCTGTGCACCTGGAAGCCCGCGACGCCCTGCATGACCTCCTCCGAGACCACGTAGACGGGCGCGTCGCCCAGCACGTCGGCCAGCGAGGCCAGCCAGCGCTCGGTCGTGAGCACCGCGCGCACCGGATACCCGGCGCCGACGGCCCTTCTGATCACCTTCTCGCCCTCGGCGACGAACAGGCCCCGCTCGCTCTCCAGGCTCTTGCGCAGTTCCACGTCGCGCAGCCCGGTGAAGTCGGCGAGGCGGGGGTCATCGGCGTCGGTCACGTACTCAGGCACGTTCGAATCCTGCCACGAGCCGCCTGAACTGCCAGATCCCGGCGTAGACCACCAGCACCACGACCAGCCCGACGACGGTGCCCGCCCCCACCCTGGTGATCATCCCGGCGGCGCCGGGCACCGGCGGGTCGAGCACCGGCCAGAACGCCGCGCCCACCACCGCGCCGACGGCCACCGTCCACAGCACCGCCCGCCGTACGCCGTCGGCGAGCGGCAGTCCCTCGGGCGCCGGCGCGTCCGCCATCCGCGAAAGCCCACGCCATGCCCACCAGGCCACGAACGCCAGCCCGAGCACCGACGAGGTGTACTGCAGCACCCTGAAGACCGGGATCACGCCGAGCACCTCGTGATCCAGCCAGCTCCAGCCCCACACGCCGCTGGCGTAGGAGTGGGTGAAGGAGTCCCAGAGCACATGGGTGGCCGCGCCCACGGCCGCGCCCGCCACCACGGGCAGGACCCTGGGGGAAGGGGTCAGCGTGGCGGCCCTTCCCGCCAGGTGCTCGGGGAGCAGCGCGACGAGCGGCAGCCTGAAGACCAGGTGGAAGGCGGCCAGCAGGACGAGCGCCGAGAAGAGATCAATGGTGACCACCCCGATCGGCGAGTGCCAGTGCGCGTAGTCCGGCAGGAACGGCAGGAAGATCGGCAGGTCGGGCACCATCGCCCCGATCGCGAGCGCCCACGGGTCCAGCCAGGTGAGCCTGCGCAGCGGCACGACTGCGGCGACATGGCTGAGCGTGAACGGCATGGACCCTCCCCTTGGTCTTGTTTGGCTGAGCTTTGCACAGAAACACCTAGATAACTCTCTGTGACTACTAAGATACGGATCGCTGTCGTCGGCCGGGAGGTGTGGTTCGGGTCATGGTGTCTGACCAGCAGGTTCACGCACATCCGGCCGCGTCAGCCACCTGGCTCAAGGACGCCGCCACAGCCCGCGCACTGTCCCTGATCACCCTGGTGTGGCTCGGACTGGAGAGCACACTCGGCCTGGCGGCGGGGTTCTCCGCGCACTCGGTCGCGCTGATCGGCTGGGGCCTGTCCGCTCTCGTCGAGGCGCTGGCCAGCCTGATCGTGGTCTGGCGCTTCACCGGCGCGCGCACGCTGTCCTCCCACGCGGAGGAGAAGGCCCAGCGGGCGGTGGCGGTGAGCTTCTGGCTGCTGGCCCCCTATCTGGTCGTGCACGTCCTGCACGACCTCGACGCGGGGCACCGCGCGGTGCCGACCCCGCTCGGCATCGCGGTCACGGCCATCAGCCTGGCGAGCATGCCGCTGCTGGGCGTGGCCAAGCGGCGCATCGGCGCGCGGCTCGGCTCGGCGGCCACCCGGGGCGAAGGGGCGCAGAACCTCATCTGCGCGGCGATGGCGGGCGGCGTGCTGGCCGGACTGTGGCTCAACACCCTCGGATGGTGGTGGGTCGATCCGGCCGTGGCGCTGGCGCTCGCGGGGGTCGCCGTGCGTGAGGGAGCCCGGGCGTGGCGCGGTCACGGCTGCTGCCATTGACAGCCACTCTGGGTAATCACTGCACCAAATCAATGGTTTTGCCACACCAAGCGCACCCAGTATCGTTCCTGAGCACCGCGGAGTATCTCCCCGGTATGGTGACCCGAACGTATCGACACCAAAGAGGGCAACGTGGGGCGACACCGTACAGACGAGCTCGATGACGGCTATCACGCCCCCCGCCGACGCAGCAACAGCGGCCGCGGCAGGGTGCTGGTCCCGTTGGCCGGCGCGCTCGCCCTTGCCATCCTGCTGGGTGTCGCCGCCTTCGTCATCTTCAACAGGGAACGCGGCTGCACGGGCGATCCGCTCGCGCTGCGCGTGGTCGCCACCCCCGACCTGTCGCCCGCGCTGAACAAGGTCGCGGGCTCGTTCAACAAGACGGGCAAGGCCGTGGACGGCCACTGCCTCGCGGTGACGATCGTCAGGGAGTCCGCCGCCAAATCGGCCAACAGCCTGGTGAACGGCAAGCTCGACGCCGACATGTGGATCGCCGACTCCAGCCTCATGGTCGGCAGGCTGCGCGCGGGAGAGGCGGGGGCGGGGCTGCCCGCGCCGTCGGGCTCGATCGCCACCTCCCCCATCGTCCTGGTCGCCGCCAAGAGCGCGGCGGCCAACCTCGCCAAGAGCCTGCAGCCCAGCTGGCAGGGCCTGATCAGCGTGGCCAACGTGGCCAACGCCGACGGCCCGGGCAAGAAGATCCGCGTGCTGGCGCTCGACCCCGCCAAGAACTCCGCGGGTCTGGGCGCGCTGGTGGCCGCCGCCGGCGCCGCCAAGGAGGCGGGCCTCGGTGACGAGCAGCTGGTCGGCGCGTTGAAGAAGCTCTCCGAGCAGATCGCCGCCGACCCCGCCGCCCTGCTGGCCAGCCTGACCGTCAAGTCGGGCAGCAAGGTGCCCGTCGGCGTCTCCTCCGAGCAGAGCATCTGGGCGCACAACGCCAAGAAGTCCGCCTCGCCCGTCGTGCCCCTCTATCCGGAGGACGGCACGCTAAGCCTGGACTACCCCGTCGTGATCACTTCCAAGGACCCTGTCAAGCAGAGGGCGGCCGCCGCCTTCCAGCAGGAGCTCGGCACCGAGGCCGCCCAGAAGACGCTGCGCGAACACGGTTTCCGCACGCCCGACGGCAAGGGTGGCAGCGCCCTGGCCGAGGACAAGGGCTTCGCGGCGGCGGCGCCCCAGGCGCTGCCCTCCCCCGACGTCAAGAACGTCGCGAGCATGGCCCAGATGTGGTCGAGGCTGAACCTCGGCACCAGGATGCTCGCGCTGCTCGACGTCTCCGGCACGATGGCCTATCCCGTGCCCGGCACCGGCATGACCCGCATGCAGGCCATCACCAAGATCGCGGGCGAGGGGCTCGCCCTGTTCGAGGCCGACAGCGAGATCGGCGTCTGGAGCTTCTCCACGCTGCTCGACGGCCAGAAGGACTACAAGGAGCTGATCTCGGTCGGCCCGCTGAGCGAGATGGTCGACGGCGTCCCGCGCAAGCAGATCCTCGGCCAGCAGCTGTCCACCGTCCAGCCCAAGGCCACCGGCGACACCGGGCTCAACGACACGTTGATGGCCGCCTACGCGGAGATGAAGTCCACCTACGAGCGCGACAAGATCAACACGATCCTGATCCTCACCGACGGCGCGGGCAACGACGACCCGACGGGCAAGGTCACCAACGCGCAGATGGTGGAGTTCCTGAAGAAGGAGTACGACCCCAAGCGGCCGGTCAACCTCCTGATCATCGCCTTCGGGCCCGACGCGCCCAAGGGCAAGAAGCAGATGGACGCGATGGCCGAGGCCAGCGGCGGTGAGGCCTACATCGCGGCGAACATCCTCGACGTGCGCAAGTTCTTCGTCCAGGGCATGAAGCGGCGCCTGTGCGCGCCGAACTGCTGACCTGAGGCGCCTGAGCGATACCCGGTCGTTATGCCGGGACAACCCCTCTTCGTAAGGGGGCGTCCTACCCGCGTGGGGCTGTGACAACACGAGCTCACCTGCGGGGAGGAAGATCCGTGCCCGGATGGCCTACTGTCGACCGCGCCGACGATCATCGACTGGTGGAGGCGCTGCGCCATGCCGACACCGACGCCCCCGCCAGGCTGTACGACGCCTACGCCGAACGGCTGCACGACTACGCCTGCTCGCTGACCGGCGACCGCGACGCCGCGGCCGACGCCGTGCACGACGCGCTGGTGACCGCGCAGGGCCGTACCGACCAGCTCAAGGAGAGCTCCAGGCTGCGCGCGTGGCTGTACGCGCTGACCAGGTTCCAGAGCATCGCCAAGACACCCAAGACGCCGGGTGTCCCGCCTCCCGTCCTCGACGATCCGGAGGACCCGGAGCTGGCCGAGCTGGTGCACGAGGCGCTCGGCGAGCTGAGCAAGGGTGAGCGGGAGGTGCTCGAACTGTCGCTGCGGCACGGGCTGACCCCCTCCGAGGTCGGCGCGGTGCTCGGGCTCACCTCACGCCAGGCGACCAGCAGGCTCGGCAGGGCGCGCGACCACGTGGAGAACGCGGCCGCCGCGGTGATCCTGGCCAGAACGGGCCGGGCGCACTGCCCCGACCTGTCGGCGATGGTCGACTCGTGGGAGGGCC
Organism: Nonomuraea roseola; assembly: GCF_039535395.1. Classification (NCBI taxonomy): domain Bacteria; kingdom Bacillati; phylum Actinomycetota; class Actinomycetes; order Streptosporangiales; family Streptosporangiaceae; genus Nonomuraea; species Nonomuraea roseola. The sequence continues at coordinate 4,608,850 of NZ_BAAAXC010000015.1, read as the reverse complement.
CGCTCACCCCGATCCTGCGCAGGCGCCTTTCCGGACACATCGGCGGCTGCGAGGTCTGCACCGAGGGCCGTCACCGGCACGTCTCCGCGAGCAGGCTGCTCGACATGGTGCCCGTCGCCTTCCCGCCGATCTCGCTGCGCCGTCGCGTCGTCGAGACCTGCACCAGCCCCGAGCGCGACCAGACCCGCACGCTGATCACCGAACGGGGCGACAGTTTCGACAGGACCGGCTTCCCCGTGATGGTCGAGCGCCGCTCGCGCAGGCGCCCGCGGCGCCTCGCGCCGGTCCTCACCGTCGGCGCCTGCGTGCTCGCCGCCACCGGCGCGATGATCGTGATGAACGGGGAGTCCGAGCCCGCCGCGCTGCGGATGGCCCCCTCCGCCTCGCCCAGCGTCTCCGAGCCCGCTCTCGCGCAGCCCGACCCCTCGACCGATCCCCTGGCCGACCCCTCTGCCGAGCCCGAGTTGCAGAACGACATCGAGGAGAGCGCCGAGCCGACGGGCGCGCCGAGCCGTACGGGGCAGGCGCCTCAGACGCGGCCCGCGGCCAGGCCCGTGCAGAGCCCCGCCTCGCAGCCCTCGGCCACCAGGCCCACGCCCACCGCCACGCGCACCCGGCCCGCCGCGCCCGCGGCGCGGCTCTCGGTCACCTGCCCCGGTGGCGTCGCCGGCGCGGGCACCGTTCGGCTGTCCGCCCGCAACGCGGCGATCTCCTGGAGCGCGGGGGCCTCCGACGGCCTCGACGTCTTCCCCTCCGCCGGTTCGATCAAGGCGGGCCAGTCCGCGTCGGTCTGGGTGACGGTCAACGACCCCGGCTCCTCGGGCGCGGGAACGGTGACGATCAGTTCCAGCGCCGGCGGCGGCTCGTGCGCCCTGTCGTGGGACGGCCAGGGCGGTCACGAGCCCGAGCCCACCGACGACCCGCCTTCCTCACCGGACCCGTCCGAGACGCCGGCGCCAGGTGTGGCGGGCAGCACAACCTCGCATGAGGCGCAAGATGATTAAGAACTCATTTTGGTGACAAGATCGGACAAACCGGACTTTAGGCCTCGCTGACCCTCTGCCATAGGGCAAGCTAGATGGCTTGGGGCCGCTCCCCGTGGCATGCTCTTGACTATGTGTTGAATAACACATGGGAATCTCGTCATGCCCGGTAAACCTGGAGTGGTCGCCAGACGTCGGCATTGACGGGCCCATGGCGAGGTTGATCCCATGAACACGGCGATCAACCGGCCTTTGCCAGCGAGTAGCCAGGAGTCAGGGAGATGGGCAGCAAGTGGAGGGCGCTTACATGGGCGCTCGCGGCAGCGTGCATCGCGGGGGCGGTGATCGCGCTCGCCGACATCCAGACGCCGTTGCGCCCGCTTCTGATCTCTCTGTTCCTTCTGGTCGTTCCTGGGGCAGCAGTAGTCGGACTGTTGCGGGATCGTGATCCTCTTGCCGCACTATCAGTAGGTGCCGCGGCAAGTCTCGTTCTTAACGTTCTCCTTGCCCAAGCCATGCTTCTGTTCGACGCATGGTCCCCAAGGGCCGGCGTTGCGACAGTCGCCGTGCTCGCTGGGTTCATGTACGTACTGCGCGTGTTGTATCGGGGGAAGAACATGCAGAGCGAACAGGGGGCGGGGCCACGGTGAACATCTCGATTGTTCGCCCAGGCGAGCTGGGAGACTCCGAGCGGTCTCGATGGCGGGCGTTGCAGAAGGCGGATCCCTCGCTGGACAACCCCTTTCTCTCTGTCGAGTTCGCGGTGGCCATGGACCGCCTGCGCGACTACGTGAGGGTGGCCGTCGTCCACGACGGCGACTCGATCGCGGGCTTCTTCCCCTACGAGCGCCACAGCTTCGGCATCGGCAAGCCGCTGGGCGGCTTTCTCACCACGTGTCATGGCCTGATCTCGGCTCCCGAGCTGAAGATTGACACGAAAGCCCTGCTCAGGGCCGCGAAGCTCAGCGTCTTCGACTTCGACCACATGGTCGCGGGTCAGCCGACGTTCGCGGCGTTCGAGACCGATGTCAGGCCCGCTCCGATCATGGACCTGACCGCGGGATTCGACTCCTGGATCGAGCAGGTGAAGGCGAACTCGCCCAAGAACCTGAAGACCGTGCGCTACAAGGAGCGCAAGCTCGGCAGGGAACAGGGCCAGCTGCGCTTCGAGTACGCCTCGCCCGACCCCGCCGTGCTGCGCACCCTGCTCAACTGGAAGTCCGACCAGTACCGCAGGACCGGCAGGGTCGACAGGTTCGCCCAGCCGTGGATCGTCGAGCTCATCGACCTCATGCATGCCGAGCGCTCTGACGACTTCGCGGGTGTCCTCACCATGCTCTATGCCGGTGACGTTCCGGTAGCGGGCCACTTCGGTCTGCGCACGGCCACGACGCTGGTCGGCTGGTTCCCCGCCTACGACACCGAGTTCGCGCGTTACTCGCCCGGCATCGTGCACCACCTGCAGATGGCCGAGCACGCGGCGAAGGCCGGGCTGCACGCCGTCGACATGGGCAAGGGCGGCAAGGAGTACAAGGACTGGCTGAAGAGCGGCGTCCTCTACGTCGCCGAAGGACGCGTCTCCCGACCGTCCGCGACGGCCGCCGTCCACTGGATCGGCAGGACTCCTGTCAACAAGGCGCGAACAATCGTCCTGGATCGACCGTCTCTCTATAAGGTGGCCGATCGCGTGCTGAAGGGCTTCGGGCGAGTGCGCACGACTCTGCAGTCCGATTCGCCGCCCGACACCGTCGTCAAGGAACCCTCAGGAGCGCGGTAACGCGCTCCACCCCTCGCACCAGCAGCATCACCCGGCACCACAGCAGCACAGCACCATCCATTGGCACCCTCACCCCACTGGACCCTTCATGCACCGTTCGTCACTTCTGCCATCCCTGATGATCCATAGGATCGCGGATGGCCCCGGGTCCGTTCGGCAGCACCAGGTCCCGGAAGGATTTGTCTCACCATGAGTCCCGAGATCACCAAGGCCAACGGTCACAAGATCAATGGCTCCGGCCTGCGATCTATGCCGCCGATCGAGCGGTTCACCCCCCTCACACCTCACCTGGCCATTTCGCCGACGGTCAGCGTGGTGGTCCCGGCCATGAACGAGGCGGAGAACCTGCCGCACGTGTTCGCCACCATCCCCCAGTGGATCGACGAGATCATCCTCGTCGACGGAAACTCCGTCGACGACACCGTCGCCGTGGCGCGCAAGCTCAGGCCCAACGTCAAGATCGTAACGCAGACCGGCAAGGGCAAGGGCGACGCGCTGGCCGCCGGCTTCGCCGCCTGCACGGGCGACATCATCGTCATGATCGACGCTGACGGCTCCACCGACGGCCACGAGATCATCTCCTTCGTGGGCGCGCTGGTCACCGGCGCCGACTTCGTCAAGGGCTCGCGCTACATCTCCGGTGGCGGCAGCGACGACCTGACCTTCAGCCGCTACTTCGGCAACAAGGTCCTCACGACGCTGGTGAACGTCTTCTACCGGACGAAGTACACCGACCTCTGCTACGGCTACAACGCCTTCTGGGCCCGTCACCTGCCCGTGCTCGACCTCGACTGCGACGGGTTCGAGGTGGAGACGCTGATGAACGTGCGTGCCGCCAAGGCCGGGCTGCGCGTGCACGAGGTGCCGAGCCACGAGCGCTGCCGCATCCACGGTGAGAGCAACCTGCACGCCGTCCGCGACGGCATCCGCGTGCTCAAGACAATCCTGCGCGAGCGGCGCCGCCGTCCCACGCAGCCCGTTCCCGAGCTGGCCAGCCGCCCCGCGGCCGACCGGGGTGTGGCGTAAAAAGGTCGGTCATGAAGAGTTCGGTCGTCATCTGCGTCTACACCGAGGACCGCTGGGAGGACATCAGGCAGGCCGTCGAGTCCGTCGAGCTCCAGCGGCGCCCCGCGCACGAGATCATCCTGGTCGTCGACTACAACCAGGACCTGATGCTCAGGCTCAAGCAGGCCTACCCGCGGGTGGTCGTGGTCGAGAACACCCATGACAAGGGGCTGTCGGGGGGCAAGAACACCGGTGCCGACGTGGCGACGGGCGACATCGTCGCCTACCTCGACGACGACGCCGTGGCCGACCCCGGATGGCTGGAGGCTTTGGAGGAGGGCTTCCAGGATCCCGCCGTGGTCGGCGTCGGAGGCAGGACCGAGCCGCTGTGGCAGACGGGGCGACGGCCCCGGTGGTTCCCCTACGAGTTCGACTGGACCGTGGGGTGCAGTTACCGCGGCATGCCCGCCGTACGCTCGCCGATCCGCAACGTCATGGGCGGCAACGCCGCCTTCAGGCGTACGGCGGTAGGCGAGGTCGGCGGTTTCCACAGCGGCATCGGCCGCAGCGTCCAGGGGCGCAAGAGCCGCCCGCTGGGCTGCGAGGAGACCGAGTTCTGCATCAGGCTCTCCCAGCGCAAGCCGGGCGCGGTCATGCTGTTCGAGCCGGCCGCGCTCATCGGGCACAAGGTACCCGCCCAGCGCGCCACCTTCGGCTACTTCCGCTCCCGCTGCTACGCCGAGGGCCTGTCCAAGGCCCTGGTCACGCAGAGCGTGGGCACCCAGGACGGGCTGAAGAGCGAGCGGGCCCACGCGCTGAAGGCGCTGCCGCTCGGCGCGCTGCGCGGGCTCGGTGAGGCGGTGCGCGGCGACGTCTCGGGGCTCGGAAGGGCCTTCGCGATCGTCGTCGGGCTCGCCTGGACGACGTGGGGTTACGTGGTGGGTTCCGTACGGCTGAAGCTGGTGCGTTCATGATCCGTGTGCCGATTCTCATGTACCACTCGATCACCGACAGGCCCAACCAGGACACCAGGCCGCACGCGGTGCGCACGAGCGACTTCGCCGAGCAGATCGACTACCTGTCCACCAACGGCTTCACCCCCCTGACGGTGGCCGACCTGGTCGCCTCCGTGCACAAGAACAACGGCAGGTCACTGCCCGACAAGCCGGTCGTGGTGACCTTCGACGACGGCTACGCCGACTTCCACACCCACGCGCTGCCCCTGCTCGAGCAGTACACCTTCCCCGCCACCGTCTTCCTGACCAGCGGATGGGTCTCCGACGCGGGCAAGGACGCCGCGGGCAAACCACTGGACGACATGCTCAGCTGGGGCCAGGCCCGCGAGATCGCGCAGACCGGCATCGAGATCGGCGGCCACAGTCACAGCCACCCCCAGCTCGACCAGCTGCCCGACGCCGAGCTCCGCCAGGAGCTGCGCAAGAACAAGGGCCTGCTGGAGGAGCGGATCGGCGCCCCTGTCGCCACGATGGCCTACCCCTACGGCTACTCCAGCGCGCGGGTGCGCCGCGAGGTGCGCAAGGCCGGCTACTGGGCGGCGTGCGCGGTGAACAACACCATCGCGGCCGACCGCCACGACCTGCTGGCCATCCCCCGCCTCACCATCGGCCGCCACACCACCATGAGCATGTTCAGACGCGCGGTCGAGGGCAGCGCGATCCCGCTGATCTACCTGCGGGAACGCGCGCTCACCAAGGGCTACGCGGTCGTCAGAAGGACGAGGTACGGATTGCGGCGGGTACGAGGGAATGTCTGACCGATCGGTCCTGCAGAAGATCCTGCGAGACCTGCGCAACCCCCTTTTCCGCAACGGCTACGCGCTCATGGCGAACACGGGGATCACCGCCGTCCTCGGCATGGGCTACTGGCTGCTTGCCACCCGCTTCTACACCCCCGAGGAGTTCGGCAGCGGTCAGGCGCTCATCACCGCGATGCGCCTGTTCGCCTCCCTGACCGCCCTTGGCTTCGTGGGGGCGCTGGCCAGGTACATCCCGATCGCCGGGCGCCGCACCGCCGACGTCATCCTGCGCGGGTACGGCATGGCCGCCGCGACCGGCGGCGTCGCCGCGATCGGCTTCCTGCTGACGCTGCCCATGTGGGGCGAGATCTACTCCGTGCTCGGCGGGCTCGGCCACGGCCTGTTCTTCCTGGGCGCGGTGCTGGTCTGGTCGGTGTTCACGCTGCAGGACGTCGCGCTCACCGGGCTGCGCCAGGCCGTATGGGTTCCGGTGAACAACCTGGTGTTCGGCCTGGTCAAGATGGGCCTGCTGGTGGCGCTGGCGGGCTCGCTCCCCGAGGGCGGCATCTTCGTCTCCTGGGTGATCCCGACGGCGATCGCGCTGATCCCCGTCAACTTCCTGATCTTCGGCCTCCAGGTGCCCAAGCACGTCCGTGAGACCGCGGGCGAGGCGAGGCCGCCAGGGCTGCGCGAGATGGGCAGGTTCCTGGCCGGCGACTTCCCCGGCACGCTGTCGATGCTGGCGATCGTCTACCTGGTGCCCGTGCTGGTCGCCGCCAGGGTGGGCGAGGCCACCTTCGGACGCTTCTCCATGGCCCACACGCTGGGCTGCATGATCGAGCTGCTGGCCATGAACATGGCGATCTCGCTCACCGTGGAGGGCTCCTTCGACCGCTCGCGGCTGGCCGCCAACGCCAGGCAGGCGCTGAAGCGGGCCCTGCTGATCATCACGCCGATCATCGGCGTGGCCTGCCTCGCCGCCCCCCTCATCCTGGCCGTCTTCGGCTCCGAATTCGCCACCGAGGGCACGACGCTGCTGCGGCTGATGGCGCTGGCCGTCCTGCCGAGGGTGCTGATCGAGGTCTACCTCAGCTCGCTGCGTGCGCTGGGCGAGGCGAGGAAGCTGGCCGTGGTGCAGATCGGTCTTGCGGCGCTGGTGCTGGCGTCGATCATGGGCCTGTTCCCCTTCCTGGGCGTGAATTCGGTGGGGTACGGCCTGCTCTTCAGCGAACTTTTGGTCGCACTTTTGATCTTCAGAAGTCTCCGTAAAGTTCTCAAAGGTGGCGAAACCGGGCGGCATCGTGTCACCCAGCGGTCGTCTGAGGCCGCATGATGGTCAACGTGAGGCAACCGGCGGGCGATGAGATGACAACGGAGACGACGGGCACGTCCGAGGCTTCCAGTGCTTCGGATGTGGAGGAGGTCGAGGAGCCTGTGGACCCCGACTTCGACCCCGAAGCCACCGGAGTGATCCCGAAGATCACGCTGCCCGTGGGCACCGGGGCCGACCCCAGCACCAGCGCCGACGCGGAAGAGCCCGGCTCCGCCGCGAACCAGGATGCACCCGGTTCCAAGCGGCCGGACTCCGACGAGACGGACTCCGAGGAGACCGGCACTACGGAGACCGAAGCCGCAGATGCCGAATCCGCGGGAACCGAATCCGCGGAGACCGGCTCTGACGAGACCGGCCCCGAGACGACGGGCTCTGAGCCGACGGCCTCCGACGTGACCCGCCCCGGCGCCTCCGAGAACTCCCCGGAAGAGCTGACCGAGAATTCGGCCGACCCGGGCGAGGATCCTGCCGACCCGGACGAGACATCGGCCGAGCAGGACGAGACATCGGCCGACCGGAACGAGAATCTGGCCGAGCAGGACGAGGATTCGGCCGGGTCCGAGGCGACCGCGGAGACCTCGGCTACGAACGAGCCCGAGACGGCCGCCGAAGCGGCCCCCGACTCGGCCGAAGCGTCCTCCTCATCGGACGAGCGCCGAGCGCTCTCCAAGCCGGACGAGCCCGAGGCAGCCTCCTCATCGGACGAGCCCGAAGCGACCTCCTCCTCACGTGAGCCTGAGACGGCTTCCACCTCGGATGAGCCCGAGGCGGCCTCCTCATCGGATGAGCCCGAGGTGGAAGCTGCCTCCGCCTCAGACGAGCCCGAGGCAGCTTCCACCTCGGATGAGCCACAGGCGGCCGAGACGACCTATGCCGAGGCCGAGACGACCGAACTGGCCTTCCCTCCGCGCGAGCCCCTGACCGCGGGGCCGGCCTCTGACGCGGCCGAACGGGAGCACACCGAGCCCGCCGAGGAAGAGTCCGACAGCGGCGAGGAGCCCGCAGCCGGCGCGTCGTACGAGGTGGACGACGAGGACACCAACCCCGCGCTGCGTCTGCCCGACTTCACGGCCGCGGGTGAGGATGTCACGGAGATCACCACCGCCGTACGCCTTCCCACGCCACCGAAGGCCGTCTCCAAGAGCAGCACGCCCGAGGACGAGGACAAGGCCGAGGACGCGCAGGGAGTCGCTGACACCACTGTCGCGCTCCGCCTGCCCTCCGCCTCCGTGAAGGTCGGACACGCCCCCGAGGCGCCCGCCGTACCCGCCAGGAGGCCGCAGCAGGCCGCGCCCCAGGGGAAACAGACGCGCCTGGCGTCGCTGGTGCGAGGGGCGCCGCGCTGGCTCCCCGTCGTGCTGGTCCTCGAGGGCCTGCTCATGTACGTCCTGGCGCTGCGGGTCTCCCCCGGCCCGCTGCGCGGGGTGGACCCCGCCGACATCGACGGCCTCGGGCTGATCTCCGCGATGCCGCTGAGCGCGTTCTTCGCGATCGTCATCATGATCGTCTCGTTCTTCGTCACGGTCACCCAGAGCAGCGACCGCAAGTTCCTGCTGCTGTTCCAGATCGCCGCGATCACCTTCGCCCTGCACGGAGCGGGGGCGATCGTGGCCGACGAGCCGCGCTTCCCCACTGCCTACGTGCACGCGGGCTTCGTCGACTTCATCTCGAGAACCGGCGAGACCTCGGTGCAGCTCGACGCCCGCATGGCGTGGCCCGGCTTCTTCGCGCTGTTCGCGTTCGTGGGCAAGGCGGCGGGCATCACCGACCTCACGACGATCCTCAACTGGACGCCGCTGCTGTCGAACCTGCTCTACCTGCTGCCGTTCGTGCTCATCCTGCGCCAGGTGGTGGCCACCACGCGGGCCAGGTGGTTCGCCGCGCTGCTGTTCATCCTCGTGCAGTGGATCCAGCAGGACTACTTCTCACCTCAGGGTTTCACCTTCGCCCTCTACCTGGCGTTCGTGGCGATCCTGCTGCGCTGGTTCGGCAAGGTCGATCCGCGCACCAAGCCGATGCCCGCCAAGGGCCCCGTGCGCAGGTTGCTGGCCAGGCTCGACTCGATGCTGCCAGGCGAGCTGGCAAACACCGGCACCTTCAGGGCCGACAAGCTGCTGATGCTGCTGATGCTGATCGCGCTGCTATTCGCCGCGACGGCCTCGCACCAGATCACGCCCTTCATGATGCTGGGCGTCCTGACCGCCTTCCTGCTGGTCAAGCGGACCTCCCTCACGTGGGCGCTGCCGTTCTTCTTCGGGCTGGTGGTGCTGGCGTGGATCAGCTACCAGACCGTGGGGTTCTGGCAGAGCAACATGGACTCCATTTTCGGCGGCATCGGCAGGCTGCTGGAGAACTTCACCCGCGGGACCAACGACCGCATCGAGGGCAGCGACCCCGTCCACGCCCTGGTGCTGCAGACGCGGCTCGCCATCTGCGCGACGGTCCTGCTGCTGGCCGCGGTGGGACTGCTCAGGCGGCTGCGGCGCGGCGTGTTCGACAGGGCCGCGCTGGTGCTGCTGTGCGTCCCCGTGCTGGCCATGGCCCTGCAGAGCTACGGCGGCGAGATGGGCCTGCGGGTCTACATGTTCATGCTGCCCGGCGCCTGCCTGCTGGCGGCCTACGCCTTCTTCCCCAACCTGCCGGCCGACAGCGAGGACGCCAGCGAGGAGACGGTGCCCTTCCGCCAGCGCAACGTCAGGTTCGACCCGCGGATCACGAAGATCATCTCGATCATCCTGGCCGCGACCGTCGCGCTCGCGCTGTCGATGGCCTTCCTCGTCGCCCGCTACGGCAACGAGAAGTTCGAGCGGGTGACCACGGGCGAGGTCGCCGCGATGCGCTACGTCTACGCGCACGACAAGCCGAGCGCGAGGGTGCTCTACCTGGTGCCCAAGGTGGGCCCGGAGGTGACGCCGATCCTGCCGTGGGGCGAGAAGGACTTCGAGAAGGTCGACTTCACGCAGCAGGCGCTGGTCCACAAGGATCCCGCCAACATCACCCACGCGGTCGCGACGCTCAAGGCCGGCGAGCGCAACACCTTCCTCGCCGTCACGCGGGGCCAGGCCGCCTATCTCCAGCTGAACGAGGGCTTCCCCTCCGACTGGTACGACAAGTTCGTCGCCGCCCTCGACAGGTCCAAGGAGATCAAGAAGGTCTACTCCAACGACGACGCGGCGCTCTACACGTGGAAGAAGTTCGTCAAGGGCTCCGAGATCCCCGACCCTCGCTACGTCAGCGGCGGTCCGGGTGATCCTGGCTCACCGTGGGACCTGGTCGGCGTACTCGCGCTCGGCATCACCTGGCTGACGCTCTTCGCCTACGAGGTGATCCGCCTGCACGGCAGGGACAAGGCGCCCAGGGCGCGCAGGCGCTTGCTGATGGTGGCGGTGCCCGCCTTCCTGCTCGCGGTCGGTGTGATCGTGGAGCGCTTCCTCTACATCGGTCTGAACATGTTCCAGTAGTTCGCGAAAGTCACAGGAAACACTCAGGGTGCGGGATGATGTCCTCTTGATGTGGTCACCATCCCGCGCCTCCGAGGACAGGATCGCCGCAGTGGACGCGCTGCGGGGCTTCGCCCTCCTCGGCATCCTGATGGTCAACATCGCCTTCCTCGCCTCGGGCTACCGCATGAGCGGGCTGCCCGAGCCCGGGTTCGACAGCGGGCTCGACTGGGGCGTGCGCTGGTTCGTGACCATGTTTATGGAGAACAAGTTCTACCTGCTGTTCTCCTTCCTGTTCGGCTACAGCTTCACCCTCCAGCTCGACTCGGCCACCAGGCGCGGCGCGGCGTTCGTGCCGATGTTCCTGCGACGGCTGGCGGGGCTGTTCCTACTCGGGCTCGCGCACGCGGTGTTCCTCTTCCCCGGCGACATCCTCACCACCTACGCGGTGGTCGGGCTCGCGCTGCTGGTGCTGCGCAGGATCACCCCGAAGGCGGCCCTGATGCTGGCCGTGGCGCTGACCGCGGCGCTCGCTCTGGCCTTCGTCGCCGCCGCGGGGGCCGCCGTGCTGGGTCTGCGGGTGCCCGGCGCCACGTCGGGCGGCCTGGCGCAGGCTCTCGGCGCGGACATCCTGCTGCGCGGCGGGCCCGCCACGATCGTCAGTGAGCACCTGCACGAGCTGTCGGTCATCGTCGTGCTGCGGGTGCTGTTCCAGGCGCCCGCCGTCCTGGCGGCCTGTCTGGTGGGGTTGGCCCTCGGCAAGCGGGCGACGCTGAAGCGGCCCGACCCGCGGATGCTGCGCACGCTGCAGTGGGCGGGCTTCACGGTGGGCATCGCGGGACAGGCGCTCCACTCCTACTCGGCCTGGAGCGGCTCGGGCGTCGTGCTGCGCCTGCTGGGCCAGGCGGTCGACCTGGTCACGGCGCCGCTGCTGGCCGCCGCCTACGCCGCCACCCTCCTGCGCCTGCTGCCCAGGATCGCGCCGCTCGGCCGGGTGCTCGCGCCCCCTGGGCGCATGGCGCTGACCAACTACCTCGGCCAGTCGCTGATCTGCTCGCTGATCTTCACGGGGTACGGCCTGGCACTCGTGGACAAGGTGAGCCCGCCGCTCGAGTTGCTCGTCGCCCTCGCCGTCTTCGCCGCGCAGGCCGCCTTCAGCCACTGGTGGCTGCGCCGCCATCGCCACGGCCCCGTCGAGTGGTTCCTCAGAGCGCTCACCCATGGGCGGCTTCCTTCGAAGCAGGTGCAACCGACCTGAGGCGAGCGGTGTTTCAGAGGTGCACACAGCACACACTGAAAGGCTCTCCCATGGACCTGCAGCTTTCCGGCCGCGTCGCGGTCGTCACCGGCGCCTCGAAGGGGATCGGTCTCGCCACCGTCGCCACCCTGCTGGAGGAGGGCGCCGCCGTCGTGGCCGTCTCGCGCAAGAGCAGCCCCGAGCTCGACGCGCTTGCGGGGCCGAGGCTGACGCACGCCGCCGTGGACCTGATGGACCCCGAGGGCCCGGCGATGGCGGTGGAGCGCGCCGTGGAGGTCTACGGCGGGCTCGACATCCTCGTCAACAACGCCGGTGGTCCTCCGCCCGGCGTGAAGCTGCCCCGCTTCGCCTTCATGACCCCGACGGACGCCGACTGGCTGACGATGTTCGAGTTCAACCTGTTCGCGGTCGTGCGGGCCGTACGGGCGGCCATCCCGCACCTGCTGGCGCGTGGCGGCGGGTCGATCGTCAACGTCACCACCGGCGCCGTCCGCCAGCCTGGCCCGATGAACGTGGACTACCAGGCGGCGAAGGCGGCCCTGCTGAACGTCTCGAAGGCGCTGTCGGAGGAGTACGCGCCGCAGGGCATCAGGGTCAACACCGTCAGCCCCGGCCCCGTCAGGACGGCCTGGTGGACCGAGGAGGGCGGCGCGGCCGACATCCTCGCGGGGGCCACGGGCTCCGACAGGGACAGCGTGATGGACACGGTGGCACCGCAGATGATGAACCTGTCCACCGGACGGCTGGTCGAGCCGCAGGAGGTCGCCGACGTGATCGCCCTGCTGGCCTCGCCGCGCTCGGCGAGCACGACGGGCTCCGAGTTCGCGGTCGACGGCGGGTTCCTCAAGGGCATCTGAGCATCGGAGGCCGTCAGGCGGGGGTGAGCTCCTTCAGAACCGGCAGCGCCCTGTGGGCGTAGACCGGATCGACGGGCAGCACGTGCCCCGCCCACCACCTGGCCGCGGAGGGCGAGGGTGAGGGCTGGGTGAAGGAGGGCGCGTAGTCGTCGTAGGGCGGGTCGTAGAGATAGCCGGTGGCCACGCCGCGCCTTTCGAGGGCGGCGATGGCCCGGTCGCGCTCCTTCACCAGCAGCGGCACCCTGAACAGCGGCTGGTCCAGCTGGTCGAGCACGCCCTCCGCCACGCTGGGCAGCGCGGCGAGGCTTCGCACGCCCTGCAGCCGCCTGGGCCTCTCGCCCTCGACCTTGGCCACCCTGCGTGACTGGTACCAGCGGGCGAGCGGGCCCTTGGCGGTCCTGTAGGAGTGCAGGTCGGCGCGGACCCATGGGTCGAAGGGCGGCAGCGAGGGCGCCTGGGCCGTGGCGGCGGCCAGCTCGGGAGCGCGGAGCTTGATGCGGTAGCCCTCGCGTTCCTCCTCCATGCCGAGCAGGCGCGCGAGTGCGAGCGCGGGACGGACCAGGTCGAGGCGCAGCGCCACCTGGCGGGCCATCGAGGTGGCCACGCTCAGCAGCTCGGCGCGCAGCGCGCCGGGCCGCAGCAGCCGCTCGAGGTCCTGCTTCACCGCCTTGGCCGCGGTGGCGTCCTGGAGGGCGATCACGCCGCCCGAGCCCGCGCCGGGGTGCTTGGACAGGCTGAACACCGCCGCCTGACCGAACGTGCCGAGCGGGCGGCCCGCCACCGTGGTCTCCATCGCGTGGGCGACGTCCTCGATGAGGACCTTGCCGGCGAACGCCTCGATGTCGTCGGGCAGGCCGTACAGGTTGGTGGTCAGGACCGCGTCGACGGTGGAGAGATCGACCAGCGAGGGATCGATGTTGCCGGTACGGCGGGACACCGGCGCGATGACCGGGCGCAGGCCCGCCGCGAGCACCAGGAAGAGGATCTCGTCGGCCGAGATCGGCGACATGAGCAGCCGCTGCCCCGGCGAACAGAAATGGCGCAGCGCGAGGTAGAGCCCGAGCCTGTTGGAGGGAAGCAGCAGGCAGTGACAGCCGGTGCGTGCCGCGAACGCCAGTTCCGGGCTCACGCCGACAACGCCGTGCGGAGTCGGCCGTAGGTCTTCAGCGCCCTGTCGGCCGTCTTGAGCAGCAGCGGGTTGGCCATGACCGCGCCCCGCGCCTTGCGCACGGGGACCCTGAGCATCCAGTGGACGCCCGCGCCCGCGCTGGCCCTCGCCACCCGCCCCTCGGCGACCTGGAGTTCGCCCGTCTTGAGCTTCTCCTTGTACTCCTTGTCTCCCCTGCCCATGTCGATCATCTGGATGCCGGCGGCGGAGGCGGCCTCGGCCATGGCGAGGTGGTGGATCAGCCCTGGGGAGAATTTCGCGTAGGCGGTGTCGTAGGCGGGGAACCAGCCGACCAGCGTGGTGCGGGTGCGCAGGCCGAAGTGGCCCGCCACCGGGGCGCCGTCGACGTGGACCATGTCGAGCACGCCGGCGAAGCTTTCGGTCTGGGTGGCCAGCAGACGCTCGACCAGCTCGACGATCCACCTGATGGCGAACCTGTCGGTGCGGCCGGTGCGGCGGTACTGGTCGGTCTTCCACCCCAGCAGCGCGCGCAGCGGCTCGGGGTCGGTGGTCGCGTAGTCGTGGCGCAGCGGGCCCACGTCGCGCTGCAGCTTGCGCGACTTGGCCAGCGTGCTCTTGTACGTCTTGCCGGAGTTGGCCTTGAGGAACTCGGTGTAGGCGGCCCAGCCGTCGCTCAGGTCGATGATCGGCGAGGGGTAGAGGGTATGCCGCTCGGCCAGCAGGGGCTGCCCCGCCACCAGGTGGTCGAACTCGAAGACGCTGAGGCCGCAGGCCCTGATCAGGGCCTGCGGGTCGATCTCCGCGTCCTTGGCGTGGACCAGGCCCTGGGCGTCGGTGAGCCCCGCGGCCACCGGCTTGCCGATGCCGAGGGGATGGCGCTCGAAGGGGAAGAAGCCCACCAGCTCGCCGCCGTCCTCGACGACGGCCACGCGGGTCTGCTCGCGCAACTCGCCTACCGTGATCGTGAACTCGGGCGAGAGGAAGGGATTGTCGAACGCGGCGTCCGCCTCCTGCAAGGCCCGCCACCGGGTCACTTCCGGCTGCCCCAGGTCACGGGGTTGTACAAGTGTGATGCGCATGAGCTCCTACTGGGGTGTGCGGTTCCCCGATCGCCGGTCTGCATGGAAACGGCGATGTACAGCAACGTTAAAGGATGGACGGAGGTGGGGGATCACGATGAGGTGCAAATTTAGGGAACTCTAATTTTTGGCAGCGAGAACCGAATCGAGTTCTAATGGGGTCCCATGACGGTACCTGGCATTGACTGGCCGCGGCTGGTCGCGTGGATGGGCGAGCACGTCCCCTCGGCGGGCGAGCCGGTCTCGGTGTCGCTGATCTCCGGTGGCAGATCGAACCTCACGTATCTGGTGGAGACGGCGCGGCGGAGCGTGGTCCTGCGCCGCCCTCCGCTCGGCCACGTGCTGCCCACCGCGCACGACATGCGCCGCGAGTGGCGCGTGATCTCCGCCCTGCACGGCACCCCCGTGCCGGTCCCCGAGCCGGTGGCCTTCTGCGCCGAGGAGGAGGTGATCGGCGCCCCGTTCTACCTGATGGGGTACGTCGAGGGCGCCGCCGTCCGCAACAGGCAGGAACTGTCCACCCCCGGGCCCGAGGAGACGCGGCGGCTGTCGCAGCGCCTGGCCGAGGTGCTGGCCGAGATCCACGCCGTGGACTACCGCGCGGTCGGGCTGGGCGACTTCGGCCGTCCGGACGGGTACATGACGCGGCAGCTGGAGCGCTGGTGCCAGCAGTGGGAACGGTCGGCCGACCGTCAGGAACCCGCCTACGACGCGCTGGTCGCCAGACTGCGGGCCCGCCTGCCCTCCACCTCCGCCGCCACGCTGGTGCACGGTGACTACCGGCTCGACAACACGCTCGTCAGGCCCGATCCTCCCGAGATCCTCGCGGTCGTCGACTGGGAGATGTCCACGCTGGGCGACCCCCTGGCCGATCTCGGCCTCACGCTGACCTACTGGCACGACCCCGGAGACGAGGAGCGCGCGTCGATCCCCGTGGCAGGTGACGTCACGCTCGCCCCGGGTTTCCTGAACGCCGCCGAGTTCGCCGCCCACTACGCCAAGGTCTCCGGCAGGGACCTCGGCGACCTCGATTTCTACGTGGCCTTCGGCAACTTCAAACTCGCCGTCATCGTGGAGGGTATCCACGCCAGGTTCAGGCAGGGTAAGACCGTGGGTGAGGGGTTCGAGCGCATCGGAGCCGCCGTGCCCACCCTGCTCGCCCGCGCCCACCGCACGCTCGACGACGGCCCCGCCTGACCCCTCCTCCGCGGCAGCGGACGACCCACAAGGAGTGACCCGATGAGCAGTGTGGTTCTCATCACCGGAGCGGCCAGCGGCATCGGCGCCGCCGTCGCTCGCAGGATGGCGGCGGGCGGGGCGCGCTGCGTGCTCCTCGACCGCGACGAGGCGGGCGTCGAGCGCATGGCCAAGGAGGTCGGCGGCGTCTGGCTGGCCGGTGACGTCACCGAGCGCGACACCTCGCTGCGCGCGGCCGAGCTGGCAGAGGAGAGGTACGGCAGGCTCGACCTGGTCCACCTCAACGCGGGCATCTCCAGCGGCGTCGACCTGGCCGACTTCGACCTCGAGCAGTACCGCGTCGCCATGGGCGTGAACGTCGACGGCGTCGTCTTCGGCGTCGCCGCCACCGTGCCGCTGCTCAGGAGGGCGGGCGGTGGCGCGATCGTCGTCACGGCCTCCCTCGCGGGCCTGGTCGGCTTCGACGGCGATCCGATCTACACGATGAGCAAGCACGCCGTCGTCGGTCTGGTCAGGGCGCTGGCGGCTCCGCTGGCCCGCGACGGCATCAGGATCGGCGCCGTCTGCCCCGGCTTCACCGACACCCCTCTGGTCGCCTCGCAGCGCGAGATGTTCGTCGGCGCGGGCTTCCCCCTGCTGACCGCCGAGGACGTCGCGGGCGCCGTGGAGTCCGCCTTCTACACCGAGGAGCCGGGCACGCTGCTGGTCGTTCAGCCTGGTCGGGCACCTGTCCCCTACCGTTATGCTGGCGTGCCCGGGCCGGCAGGAGGACAGCGGCCGCCGAATCCCAGCTAATCCGTAGTGGAAGATTCAAGCGTCCTGCAACCCCGGCGGTTACCTTGGAGTGGCGCCGGGCTCTATGACCCGGCTTCGTCATGTGGAACGGTGCAGGAGGACCCCGGTGATACCGACGAACGGCCGACACGCGCACAGGCGTTCCCCCTGGCCGATCGCTCTGGCAGCCGGGATCGTCGCGGTGGCTCTCGTCGCCGGGATCATGATCTACGCGGGCACCAGGAACAGCTCCGCGGGCGAGCAGGCCACGATCCCGCCCACGCAGGCCGCGCCCAGCCTGAGCGCCCCGCCCGCGACCGAGGACTGGCCGCGCTGGGGGGTCACCCACACGCAGTACAGCGCCGACCAGGACACCCCGGAGGTCAGGGAGGCCGCCGTCGGCATCCTGGCCCGTGAGCCGATGCTGCAGAACCAGCACATCATGGGCTGGGGCGCGGGCAACCCCGAGCCGAGCCCCGGCAGGTACGACTTCCGCGATCTCGACCGCCGCATGAAGATGATGTCGGACTCCCGCTCGATCCCCGTCATCACGCTGTGCTGCGCGCCCGACTGGATGAAGGGCGGCACCGCGGGCCGTACCGACTGGTCCAAGAACCACACCACCGCGCCCAAGCGCGAGCACTTCGACGACTACGCCAGGCTGGCCGCGACCGTCGCCAAGCGCTATCCGACCGTGAAGCACTTCATGGTGTGGAACGAGTTCAAGGGCTTCTGGAACCAGGCGGGCAACAGGTGGGACGCCGAGGCCTACACCGAGCTCTACAACAAGGTCTACGACGCGCTCAAGAAGGTGAACCCCGAGATCAAGGTGGGCGGGCCCTACGTGCCGATCGACCACCACGATCCCAGGATCGGCACCTCGGAGGTCAGCGGGCCGTGGGGCGTGGTCGACAAGCGGGTGCTCGACGCGATCGAGTACTGGATCAAGCACAAGAAGGGCGCCGAGTTCGTCGTCGTCGACGGCGCCACGATGACCAAGGAGCAGGAGCAGCCGCTGCCCGACGAGTTCGGCGCGACGGCGAAGTTCTCCGCGATCACCACCTGGCTGCGCCAGAAGAGCGGCGACCTGCCCGTGTGGTGGGCCGAGTACTACGTCGAGCCCGAGAACACCGGGTGGAGCGAGGAGAAGGTCGCCGCGGTGCAGGCCACGGCGATGATGGAGTTCGCCAGGAGCGGCGTCACCACCGCCCTGTACTGGAACCCCCAGAAGAAGCCCGCGGGCGAGTGCCACGGCTGCCTCTGGGTGCCGGGGCGCGGCGACGAGATGCCGATGGCGGGGCTGCTCAGCGGGTTCGTCAAGTGGTTCCCCACCAACGCGAAGCTGGAGCAGGTGACCACCAGCGACCCGAAGGTGCGGGTGCTGGCCCAGCCGAACCAGATGGTGATGGTCAACACCACCGACGCCGAGCTGACGGCGACGGTCGACGGCAAGCCGTTCACGTTCAAGGCGTACGAGATCAAGTGGAGCCAGCGGGGCCCCGCCTAGCGGGCGCAGGCGACGAGTTCGGCGAGGATCTGGCAGCCGCGCCGCACCTCGGTCAGCGAGGCCGAGCCGTACCCGATGACCAGGCCGTGCACGTGGGAGTCGGCGTGGTGGTGACGGGCCGTGGTGTCCAGCAGGACACCACGGGAGGCGGCGGCGCCGACGATCGCCTCCACCACGGACGGCGGTAGCTCGGCCAGGACGTGCAGCCCCGCGGTGTCGCCGCGCAGGCGGCAGACAGGGCCGAGGATCTCGACCACGGCCGCGCGGCGGCGGGCGTACTCCAGCCGCATCCTGCGCAGGTGCCTGTCGAGGTCGCCGCGCTCCAGCAGGGTCGCGACCGCCTGCTGGACAGGGCCGCTGGTGCGGTCGGACAGGTTCTGGCGGATCTCGGCGATCCTGCTCAGCAGCGCGGGCTCGCCCACGAGCCAGCCCACGCCGACGTCGGGGGCCAGCGACTTCGACAGCGTGCCGAGGAGCACGACGCGCGAAGGGTCGAGGCCGTAGAGGGCGGGCAGCGGGGCCACGTCGTAGCGGAACTCGGCGTCGTAGTCGTCCTCGACCACCATGGCCCCCGTGCGCCGCGCCCATGCCAGCAGCCGCTCCCTGCGCGGGATGGGCAGGCGGCCGCCCATCGGGTACTGGTGGGCGGGGGTGGTGTAGAGGACGCGCAGGTCGGAGGGGAGCCCCGACACGATGACGCCGTCCTCGTCCACGGGGCACGGCACGATCGTGGCGCCCCTTGCCGCGAAGACGTTGCGGGCGACACGGTAGCCGGGGTCCTCGACCCCCGCCCTCGCGCCGGGACCGAGCAGGGCCAGGGCGACCAGGTCGAGGCCGTTGCCCGTGCCCCTGGTGACCAGGATGTTCTCCGGGCCCACCGCGATCGCCCTGGACCTGCGCAGGTGCCCGGCGAGCAGCTCGCGCAGGAGCGGCAGGCCGTACGGGTCGGGGTCGTCGCCTGGCGGCAGGTCGGCGGCCTTCCGCCAGGCCCGCCTCCATGCCGCCGCGTCGTAGTCCCTCACCCACGGATCCCCTGGGGTGAGGTCGATCAGCGGCGCCTGCCGTACCCGCCTGGTCTCGGGCGGGGCGAGCTCCTGCGGGGCGCGTGGCGCGGCGTCGGCCGACAGGTCGGCCACGAAGGTGCCCGAGCCGTGCCTGCCCTCCAGCCATCCCTCGGCGTAGAGCTGCTGGTAGGCCTCCGTGACCACCGTACGGCTGACGCCGAGCTGCGCGGCGAGCCCGCGCGAGGACGGCAGGCGGGTCCCCGCGGTGAGCGCGCCCGCCCGCATGGCCCCCCGCAGCCAGTCGCCCAGCTGGACGGAGAGCGGCGGCGCCGCGTCTCTCGACAGGGAGATGGGCAGGTCGATGAGCGTGCGCAAGGAAGTGGTCCCCAAGAAGCGGTTATTAGTGGACATTAACGACAGGTCCACTATCTCAATACCGTGACAGCATGCTCTCCACCACACCCCGCACGACGCTCGGCCGTGAGAAGCACCGCGGCAGCACCGACAGGAACGATCTCTACGAGGTGCTCGACAGCGGGCTCATCTGCCATCTGGGCGTGGTGGTGAACGGTCACCCCATGGTGGTGCCGACAGGTTACGGCCGCATCGGCGACACGCTGTACCTGCACGGCTCCACCGGCGCCCGGTCGCTGCGCGCGGGGCAGGGCCGGCAGGTCTGCGTGACGGTCACCCATCTCGACGGCATCGTGCTGGCGCGCTCGGTCTTCAACCACTCCGTCAACTACCGCTCGGCCATCGTCTACGGCGAGGCCAGGCTGGTGACCGACGAGCAGGAGCGCATGGACGGGCTGCGCGCGCTGACCGAGCAGCTGGCGCCGGGACAGTGGGACTACGCCAGGCGGCCCACCCGCAAGGAGCTGGCGGCCACGGCGGTGCTGGCCCTGTCGCTGGAGGAGGCCTCGGTGAAGTTGCGCGCGGGCGCGCCGCAGGACGAGGAGGAGGACTACGCGCTTCCTGTCTGGGCGGGGGTCCTGCCGGTGGTCTCGTCGTGGGGCGCGCCGGTGCCCGATCCCGTGCTCGCAGAGGACACGGCGACACCCGCCCACATTAGGGACCGTTGACAGCAAACCAGGACGCCAGTTCAGTCGTCTCATCAGGTGGGCCACACTCCTGATGGGAGAGCGCCATGGAATGGAGCGTCCCCGGCTACACCGAGGTGCGTCAGCTCGGCTCGGGCGGCAGCGGCAGGGTCGTCCTCGCCGTGCACGACGACACGGGCGCCGACGTCGCGATCAAGTACCTGTCCGAGCGCGTACGGCGGGAGCCAGGGGCGCTGGCCGCCTTCAGGTCCGAGGCGGAGCTCCTGACCACCCTGGTGGACCCGCACATCGCCAGGATGTGGGAGTACGTCCAGGAGCCAGAGGGCGCCGCGATCGTCATGGAGCTCGTCAACGGCGTCTCCCTGCGTGCGCTGCTCCGCGAGAACGGCACGACGGGCCCTGAGGCGGCGCTCGTCGTGCTCAAGGGCTCACTGCTGGGCCTGGAGCGGGCGCACGCCGCGCAGCTGGTCCACAGGGACTACAAGCCCGAGAACGTGATCGTCAGGGACGACGGGGTCAGCAAGCTCGTCGACTTCGGCATCGCCGTACGGCAGGGCACGGCGACCAGGGCCACGGGCACCCCTCCGTACATGGCGCCCGAGCTGTGGTCCGGCGAGCCGGCCTCCCCCGCGACCGACGTCTACGCGGCCACGGTCGTCTTCTTCGAGTGCCTGACAGGACACAGGCCCTACCGTTCGACGGAGTCGCACGTGCTGGGCTACCAGCACCTGCACGCGCCCGTCCCCGTCCATGACGCGCCGGAGGAGATGCGGGAGCTGATCGGGCGCGGCCTGGCCAAGGATCCCGCCGAGCGCCCTTCGAGCGCGGCGGCGTTCGTGACCGAGGTGGAGGAGGCCGCAGTGGCGGCCTACGGCGAGGAGTGGGAGGAGCGGGGCAGGCGGCGGCTGGCCGCGCTCGTGGCCCTGCTGGCCTTCCTGCTGCCGCTGCCGCAAGCGCCTCCTCACGCCGCGGGCTCGACGTTCTTCCGCACGGTCTTCGACGCCGCGCGGCGCAACAGCAGGCGGCTGCTGGTGGGCAGCGCGGCGGCGGTGGTCGCCGCAGGGGCCACGCTGTACGTGCTGGCCGGCGCGCAGCAGCCGCCCGCCACGACGGTCGACGCGGTGGCGGCGGCGCCGTCCCTCTCCCCCGAGCTGCCCAGCCCCGCCTCGCTGCCCTCCGAGACCTCCGAGACGGGTGGCGGGGGCGGGGAACCGGGGGGAGCTCCCACGGACGAGCCCACCGGCGAGCCCACGGGCGAGGCGGGCGGTGAGGCGAGCGGCGCCCCCGACCCGGACCCCGCGACGAGCGACGCCCCGGACCCGGACCCCGGGACCACCCCGACGGCCAAGCCCCCGACGCCGAAGCCCACCCCGACCCCCACCCCGACCCCCACACCCACGCCCACACCCACGCCGACCCCCACGCCCACGCCGCCGACCGCGGTGTCGGCGCTGGACGTCGGCAAGCTGACGGTCGACGCGGACTCCCTCGCCTCGGCCACCGTCTCCCTCCGCACCAGCGGCGCGGGAGCCGTCACGATCACCGCGCGCTTCTCGGTGGACGGCCAGGTCGTGCGCACCGCGACCAGCCAGGTGCGCGGCGCCCTGTCCTACACCCGCACCTTCAGCCACGGCCTCGGCAAGGGCGCGTGCGGCAAGACCGTCAGGCTCACCGTGTCCACCTCGCCCGCCGCTCCCGGCGGCTTGAAGAGGGTCAGCGCGGCCGTCCCCGCCTGCCCCACGGACGTCACGGGGCTGCGCGTCTCGCTCGACATGGCCGAGGCGCCGGGCAGGGCCGTGACCGCGCGGGTCTCCGTGGCGACGAGCGGCACCGGCACGGTCGGGTTGCGGGCCGCCTTCGCGCTCAACGGCGAGCGGGTGTCCACCACGTCCGCCTCGCTGTCCGGCCGCGACGCCTACGCCAAGGACGTCACCCACACCTTCGCCCAGCGCCCGTGCGGCGGCACGGTGACGGTCACCGTGAGGGCGGGCGGCAGGCAGGCCACCGCCAGGGCCGCGGTGCCGTGCGAGGCCGCGGTGCGGCAGGTCTCCGTCGCCCGCGCCTCGCTCAACGCCAGGGGCCGCGCGACGGCCGTGGTGAGCGTCGCCGCCGCCGGCACCCAGCCGGTACGGCTCAGCGTGACCTTCACCCTCGCGGGACGTGTCCAGCACACCGAGTCGCTCGACCTGTCGGGGCAGACCGCCTACACCAGGACCGTCAGCTTCACCTTCGCGGGGACGCCGTGCGGATCGGCGTGGGGCGTGACGGCCTCCACCAGCCCCGCGGCGGCCAACGGGAGCGACTCGGCAGGCGGGAAGACCCCCGCGTGCCGTCCGCAGACCGAGACCGAGAGTCCAAAACCGGACGATCAACGGCCAGATACCGACAATTCCACCCCTGATCTTGGTCTGAGCCGTTAGGCTACGCTCCGTCTGATACGGGTGGGGGCCCAGATAGATCCGAGGTGGTCTGATGGACCGGTGGGGGGTCCCCGGTTATACCGAGGTGCGCGAGCTTGGCACCGGCGCGTCAGGACGGGTGGTCCTGGCTCGGCGCGAGCACGACGGCGTCGAGGTCGCGATCAAGTACCTGTCCGACAGCCTGCGCGACGACGTCGGCTTCGTGGCCAGGTTCAGGCACGAGGCGCGGCTGCTCGGCAGCATGCGCAGTCCGCACAACGTCCGCCTGATCGGGTACGTCGAGGACGGCCAGGGCGCGGCGATCATCATGGAGCTGATCGACGGCGTCTCCCTGCGCGCCCTGCTCGACTCCGAGGGGCCGACGGGTCCCGAGGCCGCTCTGGTCGTGCTCAAGGGCGCGCTGCAGGGTCTGGCGGCGGCGCACGCGATCGGCGTGGTCCACCGCGACTTCAAGCCCGAGAACGTGATGGTCCAGGGCGACGGCAGCAGCAAGCTCGTCGACTTCGGCATCGCCGTCCGGCAGGGCGAGGGTGTCAACGCCGCGGGCACGCCCGCCTACATGGCGCCCGAGCAGTGGTCGGGCGGCCCCGCCACTCCGGCGGGCGACGTCTACGCCGCGACGATCGTCTTCTTCGAGTGCCTCACCGGCATGCGGCCCTTCCGCGCCGCGACGGTTCCCGCGCTGGCCAGGCAGCACCACGCCACGCCGCCGCCGATCGAGGAGGTGCCCGAGGCGCTGCAGCCCCTCGTCGAGAGGGGCCTGTCCAAGCATCCGATGGAGCGACCGCCCTCGGCCGAGGCCTTCCTCTCCGAGCTGGAGAGCGTGGCGGCGCGAGCCTGCGGTCCCGACTGGGAGGAGCGGGGCAGGCGGCGGCTGGCCCGCCTGGCCGGGCTGCTGCTCGTGCTCTTCCCCGAGGCGCCGGACGCGCCTGCCGACACCGGCACGTCGCTGGCCGAGACAGAGTTCGCCGCGCCTCAGCGCCTGCTGGCCAAGCTGGGTGTGAAGGTGATGGTCGGCATCGGGCTGGTCGCGGTGATCGGCACGGTCACCACGGTGCTGCTCACCTCGGGCGAGGACGACCCCGCGCTGCGGGCGCAGACCTCGCCTGTGACACCGAGCGCTCCGACCTCGCTGATCGAGGCGCCCTCGCCGTCGGAGTCGGCTTCGGAGGAGCCCACGGAGGACGAGCCGACCGCCGAGGCGGCACCCACCACGACCACACCCGCACCGACACCGACGGTGGCCGCGGTCGCGCCGACCGCCACGCCCACGCCCACGCCGTCGAAGCGGCCGATCAGGGCCTCTCCCCCGCCGCCGCGCCCGAAGGCGACCAGGACACCGACTCCCACGCCTACGCCCGACGCCTCGTTGCGCGGCAAGGCGGACAACGACGCGCCGCCGCCGTCCAGCAGGCCCTCGCAGTCCGCGACGACCTCGGCCCCTCCCCCTCCTCCTCCGCCCCCGCCGAGTCCCTCGGAGACGCGCTCCACCGAGACGCCGCGAGAGACCCCCGACCCGGAGGAACCCGGCGAGTCGCCGGGCGAGCCGACCTCGACGGACACCGACGGGCCGAGGGTCACCGAGAGCCCCGCGGAGGTGATCGCGAAGGCGCCCGCCGCTCTGCTCGCGCTCGGACTGGTGACGTCTGGCGCGGTACCGGTCACACTGGCGGTGAAACGCCGCGTCGCGGGGCGGCACAGGAGAAAGAGCTAGCGGGGGCGAGCGACCGGGGGATTCATGAGCATGATCGCCGGATTCCTGCTCTCCGACAGGATCAGGGCGACGGAGCTGGGCACGTGGGTCGAGGCGACGGGGCCAGACGGGCGCAGGGCGGGCGCCCTGCGCTTCGATCCCGGGCTTCTGCTCACGCCGGGCGCGCGTGAGCGCCTCGTCCAGGCCGTGATCGTCGACCGCAGGCTGGCGGAGAGCGGCATGTCGGGGCTGGTGCCGATCGCCGACCTGGTGACGGCGGGGGAAGAGGTGTGGCTGCTTGCCGCCCACGCGGTCTCCCCCACGCTGTCGGAGCTGCTGAGCGCGCCCGCCATGGACCCTGCCAGCGCCGCGGCGGTGCTGGTGGAGAGCGCGCAGACGCTCGCCGCCCTGCACGCGGCGGGGCTGGCCCACGGCTCCTTCCACCCCGGCACGGTCCTGGTCGCCGAGGACGGGGCCACCCTGCTGGGCGAGCGCGGCCTCGCCGACGCGGTCAGAGGGTTACCGCCCGCTCCCGAACGCGACGTCACGGCCTGGGCGGCGCTGGCCAGAGGGCTCGCCGCCACCTGGGCCTCGGGCGCGCGGGGCGCGGCGGAGCTGTTCGAGCGGGCGGCGGTCACCGCCACCACCCGTGGTCTGCCCGCGGCCAGGGACGGCCTGCTGGCCGGACGCGAGGCGCTGCCCGGCGGCCTCATCAGCCGCGACCTGCTCGCCGAGACCGCCCGCCGCTGGGCACCGCCCGCCTCGCCTGGCGGCGCGGGCCCGCAGGTCAGGGACGAGGGCGAGATCGCCACGATGCTGAGGGTCCCTGGCCCCACGCAGGAGCCCGTGCACTTCGGCCCCGGCGTCACTCCCGCCGCCGCCCACGGCGAGACCACGGCGGAGAAGATCTGGAGGGACGGCTCGAGGCCCGGGGGCCCCGCCCGCTACGGCATGCGCGCGAAGAAGGCCGGCAGAGCCAGGCGCCGCAGGGCCGTCGTCTCCGCCGCGGTGTTCGCGCTGGTCATCGCCGGCGCGGTGCTGGCGTGGCTCTCTGTGCGCTCCTCACCCGATCTGGTCGTGCGGGCGGCGACGGTGAGCGCGCCCAAGACGCTGGGCTGCCGCAAGACCGCCACGATCACGGGGAGCCTGGTCACGAACGGCGAGGCGGGCAGGGTCACCTTCCAGTGGCTGCGCAGCGACAGGAAGGAGCCCATCGAGCAGACCGAGACCGTGCCCTCGGGCAAGACCACCCACACCGTGCAGCTGAGGTGGACGGTGAAGGGCGAGGCCACCGCCAAGCTCACGGCACGCCTACGCGTCCTGTCACCCATCCCCCAGGGACAGAAGATCGAGGACAAAGCGACATTCACGTATAAGTGCTGATCTACCCATGACAAAGCGGTTGTTATTAGTCTGGCGGCCATGACCACGCAGACCCCCGCAGGCTGGTACCCCGACCCCTACGGCTCGCCGCAGCTTCGGTGGTGGGACGGGGCCCAGTGGACCGACGCCACGCACCCCATGGAGCAGCGGCCGTCAGGCGCCCAGCAGTCCACGCCTCCGCAGGCAGGACCGCCCCCGGGGTCTCCTCAGGCAGGGTTTCCTCAGGCGGGGCCTCCGCAGGCGGGCTCCCCGCACCAGCCGCAGGCACCCGTGGTGGGGAGCACGCCGTACCACGGGGGCAACGCCGCCCCTTCGCAGCCGTACCAGGCACAGGGGCAGCACCCCGCGCCCGGCGGAGGCTGGGCGCAGGGGCCGGCCCCGCAGGGCGGCGGGTGGCCCGCCGCTCCCACCCAGCAGTACGGCCAGCAGCCGTGGGGCGGCGGAACCGCGCAGATGCCCAGGCCCGACTTCGGCCAGCCGCCCAAGTCGGGCGGCGGCGCGCTGCCGTGGGTACTCGGCGGGATCGGCGTGGTCCTGGTGCTCGCGCTGATCGCAGGCGCGGCGATCTTCCTCGTCAACAGGAGCAGCGGGACGACGGCCCAGCCGACCCCCGAGCCGGTCCCGAGCGCCAGCCAGAGCGAGCCGGCCCCCTCGCCGAGCCCGACGCCCAGCGAGTCGCCCACGCAGACGCCGCAGAGCCCCGGCGCCGAGCTGCCCCCCGCCGCGGGCGGCCGCATCACCGATCCCAGGACCGGCCTGTCCTTCGCCGCTCCAGGCGACCCGTGGGCGGTCCCCAAGTCCGCCGAGATCAACGCGCCCGACCCCAACATGCAGCAGTGGTCGGCGGGAACGTCGGCCGTCTCGCACGAGAAGTACGACGGCGAGAGCACCTGGACCGGCAGCATCTACACGGGCGAGCTCAACCCGATCTACCCCTACGAAGGCGTGCAGGGCCTGCGTGGCACCGTCGCCACCGTCTTCATCGACTTCGCCCGCTTCTACCCCATCAAGCACGAGCGGAAGATCCTCCAGGACAAGGCCATCACGGTCGACGGCCACAAGGGCTGGGTGCTGGAGTACGAGCTGGACTTCACCGCCGAGTCGGAGAAGAACGGCTACCAGTGGAAGAAGGAGCGGGGCGCGGTCGTGGTCGTCGACAGGGGCGAGGGCAAGCGCCCCGCGCTGCTGTACGCTTCGGTTCCCGACAACCTGGACACTGGTCTTGTCACTCAGGTGCTGAACTCTCTCAAGCTGTCCTGACCAGGGCACTAGGCTGGGGTTAATGAGCGAGCGGCGGATAGCTCCGAGCCGCTGGGCGAGGAGATTGATCGTATGAGTGACTTGCTGGTCTGGATCGACTGCGAGATGACCGGGCTCGACCTGGGGCGCGACGCGCTCATCGAGGTCGCCTGCGTCGTCACCGACAGCGAGCTGCGGCAGCTGGACGAAGGCGTCGACGTGGTCATCAAGCCCCCGTCCGAGGCGCTCGAGCAGATGTCGGAGGTGGTCCGCGAGATGCACACCGCCTCAGGGCTGCTGCCCGAGCTCGGCGAGGGCGTGACGCTCGCCGAGGCCGAGTCGCTGGTGCTCGACTACATCCGCGGTCACATCCCCGAGCCGAAGAAGGCGCCGCTGTGCGGCAACTCGATCGGCACCGACCGCACGTTCCTCTCCCGCGACATGCCTGCCGTCGACGCCTACCTGCACTACCGGATGATCGACGTCTCCTCCATCAAGGAGCTCGTGCGCCGCTGGTTCCCTCGCGTCTACTTCGCCGCGCCCGAGAAGCAGGGCGGGCACAGGGCTCTTGCCGACATCACCGAGAGCGTCCGCGAGCTGCGCTACTACCGCGCCACCGTGTTCGTGCCGCAGCCGGGGCCCGACTCGGCCACCGCCAGAACCCTCGCTGAGGGTGTGTCGCGTAACTGAGTGGCGCAAAGGGTCGCGAAGACCGCTACACTTTTCCATGTGCTGCTGCGGCGGCGCGAGCTTGGTGGGTGTAGCTCAGTTGGCAGAGCGCCAGGTTGTGGTCCTGGATGTCGGGGGTTCAAGTCCCCTCACTCACCCCAGGTGAAATGCCAGAAGGCCCGATCACTCCGGTGATCGGGCCTTCTGCGTGACCGGATGTCCCCGGGGCGGGAGCGGCCCGGCCTCCACAGCGTCGTCGGACGGCCCTCGCGGCCGCCTCCCCTCGTCGAGCGGACGCTCACGTGGTTCTTCGCCGAGCACGGACTCGAGAGCGTCGCCGTGCCTGCCCCGCGGGCCGACCACACCGCGGGCCGACCACACCGCGGCGGGCCGGCCGCACCAGCCGGCAGCGGGAGCCCCGCCGAGACCTACGTCGAGTGCCGCGTCGCTCCGGGGAGGAGTAAGGGACAGGAGCCTTGCCCGTTGATATCAAACGGGCAAGGCTGCCGTCCCTTCGGTGGACAGGAAAAAAATAACGTATCCGCCTGCTCGATTGCATGGTCATTCGTCGCGAGCCTCGAGTATCTCTGAAAAAGTCAACCAGTTGCTTCCCGGTGGCCAGGAACGCGCCGCGACGACCTCCCGCGCGTGCCAAGCCGACACTGAAACGCGCATTCTCCTGTCAATTATCCGACTGCTGGCGACAAACGCCCCGCGTGTCGCATGTGAGGGTTGCGGAGTAGGAATTTCACCGGAGAAGGATCGCGTGGTGAACAGATGACCAGGAAAAGACCAGCGCTGGCCGCCGCCTTGCTTTTCTGCTGCATGGGAAGCGGGTACGAGAGCGTGAATGCCGGGGAGCGGGCGCTGAACGCCGCACTGGAAATGCGCGGGGTCCCATATTCGTGGGGCGGCGGCGGGGCGAACGGCCCGAGTTTCGGAATCGGGCGCGGCGCCGCGACAGTCGGTTTCGACTGCTCGGGGCTCACACAATACGCGTGGGCACAGGCCGGGGTGCGCATCAAGCGCACGGCGCGCGGTCAGTGGCGAAACGGATGGCCGGTCCCCGAGGGGCAGGTGCGACCGGGAGATCTCGTCTTCTATGACAGCAATCCGGTGTCGCCGGGACCCGAGCACGTGGGCATCGCCGTCGACGGGGAGCGGATCGTGCACGCGCCGTCCACGGGCGGCTTCGTGACCTTCGCGCCGCTGGTCAGGCGCGGATACATGGGGGCGGTCCGCCCCGCTGAGACGGCACCGACGACCTCTGAGGTCGCTACCGGATGACCGGGGTTCCCGAGCGGGACGGACACGCTGACCTACCGGTTCAGGTGACGGCGAATCGCTCCAGAGCGTTGGTCGTCGTCACCTGAAATGCCTGGGTGCCCAGGCGTGTGCCGTTCTGAACGGCAAGTCCAGCCTCGTGCCATGCTGAGCGCGATGAACGGCCCGCTCTGGAGAAGCGGGCCGCCCAACTGACACCCGAAAGAACTGCGCCAGAAGGGGGATTGCAATTCGTTTCATCGGGACGGATAAGTGTCAGAACAATCTCGCGTCCAACCAGTCACGGACTAGTCTTCGCAGTTCTCCTGCTCAGCGTTCGCCAGGATGGCGATCTGGGTGTTGTTCAGGTTCAGAACGTTGCCCAGGATGCCACCGATGAGGCCGCCGGCGGCGACGTTGCTCTGCGAGCACTCGTGGTCCCCCTTCTCCGGCTTGGCGTAGTCCGCGTGAGCGGCGCCCGAAGTGGCGACGATGGCGCTGGCGATGGCTGCACCAACAAGAATGCGACGAAGCATGTTTGTGTCCTCCGTTGAGATGGCCCGCGGATAACCGCTGCCGCTAGTTTTTTCTGGCAGAGCACCAAAGCGCTCGGCAATCATAATGGGCTATCTGCCTGCTGTCTTTCAAGCGGATCCCACCCTGCCAGGACCAAAGGTCAGTATTCTTTCGGTAGTCCCGAGGGCCCTTAGCCCAAACCCGCGACCGAAGACTTTGTTTATGACGGAAGATTCCTTACCTGCATTCGAGAAATGACTCCTGTTCGTTTGGCCTCTCTTGGGCTGCGCGGAACGCGGGCGAAAGAAGGCCGCGGCGGGGCACTGACCCCGTACTGGTGCCGAGTTGACTACTTGGAGCATCTCCGGCATCGCACGGAAGCCCTGCGAGAATGGGAATCGGCGGAATTGCCATCAGGAAGCCGACGATGGTCTCACGGCGGCCAGGCAATTCCGCCGCCTCCGCCGAACAGCCCTCACGCCTCGTCCACAAATGCGCCCGCACCGCCCGTCGTGAATGCCTGCTCAGAGGCAGCGCCCCAGGGCGCGCACACCACGGCCGACCCGTCGCCCACGCCCCACCGAACGTGGGCGACGGCACCACCGCGATCGCGAGAGCCCCGACGTCGGCGGCGGCCGGCTACGGGCCGGCCCAGGCGACAGCCGCCACGCCACACCGCGCCCGACCGTCGGCCCGCTCATCGCGGCGCCCGCTCCCGCTCCCGGACGGTCAGGTGCTGATCGACCGCTGGAGGGGCGGTGGCACCGGCCCTCAGGACCGGTCTTTCGCATTTCTCTAGTGACTTTGGCCCCAAATAAGGACAATGCGAGTTATGCTCGCTGTCAACCGCTTACGCCGGAAGCACGGGGGCCAATCGGCGATCTGACCGACTTCGCTGTTCCGGAGGCCGGATGAGAGTCGACGACGCCGCACGCCTGAGCAAGCGTGAGGCCGAGGTGATGGATCTGATCGCGACAGGTCAGTCCAACGGCGAGATAGCACAACGGCTGTTTCTCAGCGAGAAGACAGTCAAGAACCACGTCAATCGCATCTATGCCAAGCTGGGTGCCGACTGCCGCATGACCGCGATCGGCCTCTGGCTCAACCGCGACACCTGACCGTCGCGCCCCGCTGTCCTACGCGCGCGCCCCGCCCGCCGAACGGACGAAGGTCCGCCGTCCTACGCGCGCCCTCCCGCCGTACGGACGAAGGTACGGCGGGCGGGCGCGAGCTTCACAGCGGGCGGGACAGTGCGCGTGACAGCGCCGCCACACCGTGCTCGAGGTCGGCGTCCTCGATGTTGAGCGCGGGCCGCAGGCGCACCGAGCGCTCCCCGCAGGGCAGCACCAGCACGCCCTCCTCCTCGCGCAGCCGGGTGATCAACGCCCCCCGACTGCCGGTGTCCGGCAGGTCGAAGGCGCACATGAAGCCCCTGCCCCGCACGTTGGAGACCAGCTCGGGCCGCTCGGCCTGAAGCTTGGCCAGCCCTTCGAGCAGCTGGACGCCCGCCTGGGCGACGCGCGGGATGAGCGCGTCGCGCTCGATGATCTCCAGCAGGCCGCGGGAGCGGACCATGTCGACCAGCCCGCCGCCCCATGTGGAGTTGATGCGCCCGCTGACCTCGAAGACGTTGTCGGGGACGAGGTCCACGCGGCGCCCCGCCATGACGCCGCCGACCTGCACCTTCTTGGCGAAGGCCACGATGTCCGGCTCCAGGCCGAGCTGCTGGTAGGCCCATGGCGTCCCGGTGGTGCCCGCACCGGTCTGCACCTCGTCGAGCACGAACAGCGCGTCGTGCTCGTGGCACAGGTCCTGCATGGCGCGCAGGAACTCGGGGCGCATGTGGTTGTCGCCGCCCTCGCCCTGGATCGGCTCGGCGATGAAGCAGGCGATGTCGTGCGGATGGCGGTCGAAGGCCGCCCTGGCCTGGGCGAGCGCCCGCTCCTCCGCCGCCTCCACGTCGCCGTGGTGGATCGCGGGCACCTCGATGCGCGGCCAGTCGAAGGCGGGGAAGCGCTCGGTCTTGAGCGGTTCGGTGTTGGTCAGCGAGAGGGTGTAGCCGGAGCGGCCGTGGAAGGCCCTGGTGAGGTGCATGACCCGGGTGCCGAGCTCCGGCGAGCGGCCCGCGGCCTCGTTGCGGCGGCTCTTCCAGTCGAAGGCGGTCTTGAGCGCGTTCTCCACCGCGAGCGCGCCGCCCTCCACGAAGAACAGGTGGGGAAGGGCGGGATCACCGAGCACGCGGCTGAAGGTCTCGACGAAACCGGCCAGTTCCTCGGTGTACATGTCGGGGTTGGCGGGCTTGTTCAGCGCGACCCTGCCGAGCAGCGCGGGGTCGAGCGGCGGGTTCACGCCCAGGGGGGCGGAGGCGAAGAAGGTGTAGAAGTCCAGGTAGCGGCGGCCGGTGCGGGCGTCGACGAGCCAGGAGCCCTGGCTGCGGTCGAGATCGAGCACCAGCCGGTAACCATCGACGAGCAGGTGGCGGGCGAGCCTTTCGAGTACGTCCATGTCCTCTCCCCCTCGAGCCGGATCACGACATACGTTCCCCCGTACCCCGCTCACATGTAAAGACTTTTCGTCGAAGACGCTTCTTTACGCGAGGTTCTTCACCCTGAACGAAAGAAGGATGATCGCGATGCCGTAGATGACGGCGTAGACGCCGATCAGCCAGGTGAGGGCGAGGGCGCCGGTGGCCGGCCACATGAGCAGCAGGATGCCGAAGACCACGGAGAGGAGGCCACCGATGATCAGCATCCACTCGTTGTCGATGGTCTTACGCAGCCGGATCCCCGCGAAGATCTCGGTGACCCCCGTGAAGATCGCCCAGAAGGCGATGACGTAGAGCAGGGCCAGGGTCGTGATGCCGGGCCAGACGAAGGCCACGATTCCGGCCAGGATGCCGAGCACGCCCGAGATGATGAGCCACGCCTTCGAGCCGGAGTCGTGGCGGAAGGCGGCGCCCAGCGAGAAGATGCCGCTGACGATGGCGTAGGCGCCGAAGAAGATGACCAGGACCCACAGGGTGATGCCGGGCCAGATCATCGCCAGGATGCCGAAGATGACCGCGCAGATGCCCCGGATGAGGATGAGCCACCAAGTGCTCGCCAATTGCTCCATACCGCTCTGCTATCCACAATCGCGGCGCGAGCAGCCCCCTGCCTGGTCAAATGTCGGCGATCAGAGCGTTTTCACCCATGGGAGTAGACCACGATCGAGACCGCGATGTACTGCACCAGATAGGCGGCCACGGTGAAGGCGTGGAAGACCTCGTGGAAGCCGAACCAGCGGGGCGAGGGGTCGGGTCTGCGCAGGCCGTAGACGATCGCGCCCGCGCTGTAGAGCACCCCTCCGACTGCCACCAGTGTCACCGCGGCGATCCCCGCCCCCTGCAGCAGCTGCGGCATCACGAAGATCGCGGTCCAGCCGAGCGCCAGGTAAAGGACGGTGTAGAGCCAGCGGGGCGCCGACATCCAGAACATCCTGAACAGCACGCCCGCCAGCGCTCCGCCCCAGGTCACGCCGAGCACGGCGATCCTGGGCAGCCCGTCGAGGGCCAGCAACGCGAAGGGCGTGTAGGTGCCCGCGATGATCAGGTAGATGTTGGCGTGGTCGAACCTGCGCAGCACCTCGGCCAGGCGGGGGCCCAGCGTGCTGCGGTGATAGGTGGCCGAGATGCCGAAGAGCAGGGCGGAGGTGATCGCGTAGACGGCGGAGGCGAGCCTGGCCTGCGTGGTCGGGCCCAGAGCGACCAGGACGAATCCGGCGACCAGAGCGATGGGCAGGGCTCCGGTGTGCAGCCAGCCGCGGAGTCGCGGCTTGGTGAAGGTGGCGACACTCGTCATGAAACCTACGGTAGCGTAGGTTACAGCGCTCCGAGGAAGCTGACGGCTATGGGAAGCGCCACTTTCGCGCCGGCTCCCCCGTGCTTGACGAAGACGCAGAAAGCCAGGTCGCCCCGGTAGCCGACGAACCAGGCGTGTGGCGGGCCGTCGCCGACCTCGGCCGTTCCCGTCTTGCCCGCCACGTCGGCGCCGAGCCCCGCCCCCTTGGCGGTGCCGTCGGCGACGACCTGCCGCATCATCGTCCGCAGCTCGCCCGCCACCCGCTGGTCGAGCGCGATCTCGGCGGGCGGAGCGCCGTCGAGCTTCCTCGCCGCCTTCGCGGTGACGAACCTGGGCGCGCGCCAGGTGCCGCTGCCGACGGCGGCGGCCAGCGTGGCCATGCACAGCGGCGAGGCCCTGACCGAGCCCTGACCGATCGCGTTCTCTCCCACCCTGTCGGGGTTGGCGGTCGGCTCGATGGCCCCGCACAGCCCGCCCACCCCTGTGGGCAGCACCCGCCTGCCGAAGCCCCACTCCTTGGCCACCTCGTCCAGGCGCGTCGCGCCGAGTCTGGTGACCGCCTGCTCGGCGAAGGTGGTGTTGCAGGACACCGCGAAGGCGCCCGCCAGCGACGAGGCCGTCACGCTCTCACTGGCGTTCTTGAAGGTCCTGCCGTTCGGGATGGTGAAGGAGGACGGGCAGGCCACCCCGCTGGAGGCCGAAAGACCCGCCTTCAGCAGGCCCGCCGCCGTGACCACCTTGAACGTCGAGCCCGGAGGGAAGAACCGCTGGAAGGCCGCCTTCTGCCCCAGCCTGTCGGCCACGGCCAGGATCTCACCGGTGCTCGCCTTGATCGCGACGATCGCCGCCTCTCTCGCGACCCCGTCCAGCGCCCTGGCCGCGGCCGCCTGCACCGGCCGCGACAGCGTCACGCGCACCTGCTTGGCGGGCGGCGGCTGGAAGACCACCAGCGTCCTGGGCTCCGCTCCCCGAGCGGCCGCCCTGATCGCCCAGCCGGTGTTCGTCTCGCCGAGCCGCTCCTTGAGCTCGTCGAGGTACGGCTCGGCGGCGCTGTCGTGCGGGAACTTCGCCCCCGACCTGGTGACCAGCTCGACCCCGGAGACCTCGATCTCCTCCAGAGCGAGGGCGCCGCCGTCCTTCAGGGCGGGATGCAGCGTCTCAGGCCCCCAGAGCACCTTCCACGCCCCCTCGCGGACGGCCAACCGCAACGTCCCCGCGAACCCCCACGGCCCCATGCCCGTCAGCTGTCGCGTCCCGGTGAACGGCAGCTCCGCCGCCTCCTCCCCCGTGACCTTGAGCGCGCCCGCCTGGAGGGTGAGGGCGTTCACCCTGAACTGCTCGGCGAAGGTCAGATGCCTGTCGGTGAAGTCGTTGGGCGGATCGGCCACCATGCGCTCCATCGAGGTGATGTCGCTGCGCTGCCACGCCGCCAGATAGGCGCCGGCCGTCGCCATGGCGTTCCCGCTCACCCCCGAGGCCGCCACGAAGGCGAATGCTCCCGCCCCCACGACCACCGCCAGGACGACCGAGAGCCCGACCAGCCTTCGCCTACGCATACGGTTCTCCCAGGAACAAGTTCCACCTCGTCTTACCAGAAAGGGAGCCGGAAGTGACACGTGGAGCGCGGGAGCCGATGCCCGGCCGCTATCCGGTGACCTTCGGCGAAGTCGAGCTGCTGAGGGATCTTGATCGGCAGCACGGATGGATGCTGTCCAAGGATGGTGTACCGCAGTCGTACGTGGATCTGGAAGATCCGACATATCTGGATTTCGAATATGTGCGGCTGATGGCCGACGTCATCGACGTCCTGCCCGACGGTCCGCTGAACTGTGTGCACGTCGGCGGCGGGGCCTGCACGATCCCCCGCTACGTCGCCGCCACCAGGCCAGGCTCCAGGCACATCGTTGTCGAGCCCGACGCGGCGCTGGTCGAGCTCGTCCGCTCCCAGCTCGACCTCCGCTCCGTGCCCAAGCTCAAGGTGCGCCTGCAAGGGGGACTCGAGGCCATCGCGGGCATCTGGGACGACTCCACCGACCTGCTCGTGCTCGACGCCTTCTCCGGGGCCATGATGCCCGTCGAGCTGGCCACCGCCGAGTACATGGCCGACCTCGCCCGTGTCCTGCGCCCCACCGGCACGCTGCTGATCAACCTGGCCGACGGCAAGGGCCTGGCCTTCGCCAGACGGCTGGTGGCCACCGTCCGCGGCACGTTCAGGCACGTCACGCTGCTGGCCGACCCCGGCGTCATGCGCGGCAGGAGATTCGGCAACCTGATCGTCGCCGCCTCCCCCGCCGAGCTGCCCGTCGACCTGCTCACCCGCCGCGCCGCCGGAGGCCTCACCCAGGCCCGCTGCGTGTACGGCGAGGCGCTGACGAACTTCGTGGCGGGCGCCCCTCCCATCCGCCAGGGCGACGCCGTTCTCGCTCCCGTCCCGCCCCCTGCGGTCTTCGGCCTGGAATAGTTGAAAACTAAACTTGGTTGCAGGGGTCGAGTACTCCAGGGAAGGAGCCCGAGATGCCCGCTGTAACCGTAGAGAACCCACTGGCCCTGCCGCGCGTGGCCGCGCCGGCTGATGCCGTGGCTCGCCCTGTGTTGGCCGTGACGACCGCGCCGAGCGGCTTTGAAGGTGAGGGCTTCCCCGTCCGTCGGGCGTTCGCCGGGATCAACTACCGCCACCTGGATCCGTTCATCATGATGGACCAGATGGGTGAGGTGGAGTACCAGCCTGGGGAGCCGAAAGGGACCCCGTGGCACCCGCACCGCGGCTTCGAGACCGTCACGTACATCATCGACGGGATCTTCGACCACCAGGACTCCAACGGTGGTGGCGGCACGATCACCAACGGCGACACCCAGTGGATGACGGCGGGCTCGGGCCTGCTGCACATTGAGGCTCCGCCGGAATCGCTGGTCGTGTCCGGCGGTCTCTTCCACGGGCTCCAGCTGTGGGTGAACCTCCCGGCGAAGGACAAGATGATGGCGCCGCGCTACCAGGACATCCGCGGCGGCAACGTCCAGCTGCTGACCACGCCCGACGGCGGCGCGCTGCTGCGCGTGATCGCCGGTGAGCTGGACGGGCATGCCGGTCCCGGTGTCACGCACACGCCGATCACGATGATCCACGCGACGGTGGCGCCGGGTGCGGAGGTGACGCTGCCGTGGCGGGAGGACTTCAACGGGCTGGCGTACGTGCTGGCTGGCAAGGGCTCGGTTGGTGCCGAGCGCCGTCCGATCCATCTGGGCCAGACTGCGGTCTTCGGGACCGGCGGTTCGCTGACCTTCCGCGCGGACGAGAAGCAGGACTCCCATACGCCGGACCTGGAGGTCGTCCTCCTCGGCGGGCAGCCGATCCGCGAGCCGATGGCTCACTACGGCCCGTTCGTCATGAACACCAGGGAAGAGCTTCAGCAGGCGTTCGAGGACTTCCAGAAAGGACGGTTGGGCACGATCCCGGCCGTGCACGGGATGTCTGAGGGCGGACTGTAGGGCTCGCCGAAGCTACATGCGGACGAGCCCCGACAGGGCTTCCGCCGACTGTGTGCGGACTGCACGGACAGCTGGACGCCCGGGTCGGTGTTTTGCGGACACGTCGGAAAGGGTGCTCCTATGGGAGTGCTAGCGGGAGCGGCGCTTGCCTTTCTCGCCGTCTCTGGCCTGTGCTGCTGCCCATGCCGTCAGTTGATGGATGGGCAGCACGGGTACGTCCGACGTCAGTACACGTGAGGTCACGAGGTCGCGGCTGGTGACCACGACGGGGGCAACGGTCCAGCCGCGAGTGTCGGGGCTGTCGGTGAATTGGTTCAGTGTGGGGGCCAGGTGAGTGCGGATCCGTTGCGCTCGTCTTGCGATCTTAAAGGCGGCGCTTTTGTCTCCTCGCAATAGCGCATCGGCTTCGTTGGCCAGTTCAGAGGGGTTCCGGGCCATCTCGAAGTCCTTGGCTTCCAGGATCGCGGCGCGCCCACGGGAGGCCCTCGAGGTGATCATCCTGGGCGGGCGGCCGATCGGCGAGCCGGTGGCCCACTACGGGCCCTTCGTGATGAACACGAAGGCCGAGCTGGTCCAGACCTTCGAGGACTACCAGTCGGGGCGCTTCGGCAGTGTCCCCCGCCGGCCACTGACCCACACCGGCATGCCACACGGCATGCCACATCGCGGGAGGTCCCGTCGCGATCGCGGCGGGGACCTCCCGCGTCGTCAGGCCCTACTGCAGGGTGAGGCAGGCGACGCGGGAGCCCGCCGTGCCGTCGGGAGAGGTGGGCTCGGCGTGGATGACCAGGGAGCGGGGCAGGCGGTCGCGGTTGAGTGTCCAGCTGTGGCGGGCCGAGGAGGTGCCCGCGCCCACCGTGTCGGTCTTCAGGTCGAGCCAGACCTCGTTGCTGGCGTCGGCGTGGGAGTGGGCGTGCTGGTAGTGGGGCCCGGCGTCGTCCGGCTTGGCGCCGCAGGGGTTGACGTGCAGGTGCACGCCGTACGCCCTGTTGGGCAGCAGCCCCTCGGCGACCAGGGACGAGCGGGTCTGGCCCGCGACCGACTCGACCGTGGCGCTGGCCTGCGCGCCGTCGGGCGCCAGCGCACGGTCGTAGACGATGACGGCGCCCGTGGTGGCGAACTGGCCGCCTCCCGAGATCCGCACGCCGTTCGGCGTGGGGCTGACGGCGACGCTCGGAGCGCAGGCCGCGGCTGCCGGCGCGGCGACCAGGAGGGCGAACAGCATGGCAGGCAGGCGCATCAGGGAACTCCCCAGAGGTGGCGACAGGCCGTCCACTCTAGTGAGTAATCAGCTGTTCACGCGCCGTGTTTGCGGGCGATGTCGTCGATGATGGCCGCCAGTTGGTGGTCGAGGTCGGTGAGGCCGCCCGCGTCATGGGTGGTCAGGGTGAGGTGCAGGGTGCGCCAGCGGATGTCGATGTCCGGATGGTGGTTGAGCTCCTCCGCCTTGACCGCGATCTCGTCGACGATGCGGATGGCCGTGGGGAAGTCCGGCGCCGTGACGGTGCGCCGGATCTCCTCGCCTTCCTGCTTCCATTCGCTCATGAGGCCCACGTTACTTCAGGGCGCCGGCTCCGAGCCCCGACTGGATCTGACGCTGGAAGATGATGTAGATGACCAGCACCGGGATGATCGCCAGGTTGAGCGCGGCGAAGAGGGCGGGCCAGTCGGCCTCGTAGCCGGCGATCGTGGAGATGTCGGCGATGCCCTGCGTGATGACCCACTTCTCCTTGTCGCCCGGCACCAGCGCCAGCGGCAGCAGGTACTGGTTCCACTGCCCCAGCACGTTGAAGATCGTGATGCTGATGATGCCCGGCTTGGCCATCGGCAGCATGACCTGGAAGAACGTCCGGGTATGGGAGGCGCCGTCGATCTTCGCCGCCTCGGCGACCGCCTCGGGCAGCGTGCGGAAGAACGCCGCGAGGAAGAAGACGGTGAACGGCAGCGAGTAGGCGATGTAGACGATGACCAGGCCGACGTGCGAGTCGAGCAGCCCGAACTGCTTGACGATGAAGAACAGCGGGCCGATGGCCAGGAAGACGGGGAAGGCCATCCCCGCCACGAACAGCAGGTAGATCAGGCGCTGGCCGGGGAAGGTGTAGCGGGCCAGGACGTAGGCGGCCATGGAGCCGAACAGCATGGTGCCCGCCGTGCCGAAGAGGACGACGACCACCGTGTTGATCATGTAGGTGCCGACGTTCGCCTTGTCCCAGGCGCGCGCCCAGTTGTCCCAGCGCAGCTCGGCCGGCAGTTGGAGCGCGTCGCCGAAGATCTCGGTGTTGTTCTTGAAGGCGGCCAGGAACGTCCAGACCAGCGGCAGGATGATCAGCAGGGCCCAGATGACGAGCGCGAGGTGCGAAAGGCCGCTGAAGACGTTGGGCTTGGGCTTGTTCCGCATGTCAGAGCTCGATCTTCTCGCGCCTGGAGACGCGCAGGGTCAGCACCGCGAAGGTGATGGTCAGGAAGAACAGGGCGACGCCCATCGCCGAGGCGTAACCGACCTTGTTGTAGGAGAAGGCGGTCTTGTAGATCTCGACGGGCAGCACGGTCGTGGCGCCGTCGGGGCCGCCCGCGGTCACCGACAGCACCTGGACCAGCGCGAAGCAGTCGAAGGCCGCGATGCCGAGGTAGACCCAGCCGACCTGGATCGTGTCGCGCAGCAGCGGCAGCGTGATGGAGAAGAACAGCCTGAAGCGCCCCGCGCCGTCGAGCGCGGCGGCCTCGAAGTAGTCCTTGGGGATGGCGGCCATGCCCGCGGAGAACAGCACCACGTAGAAGCCGACCGCCTGCCAGATCATCACGGCCAGCAGCGACCACAGCGCGAGGCTGGGCTCGGTGAGCCAGCCGACGGGGTCGAAACCCAGCTTGATCAGCGCGCCGTTGATGACACCGCTCTCGTCAGGCCGGTAGATGGCCTTCCACAGCACGCTGACGACAGCGACGGCGAGCACCTGGGGGGCGAAGAAGACCACCTTGTAGAAGGTGGACCCCCAGACGCCCCTCATGCCCGAGCCGCGCGACCCGCCGCCCAGGTTGAGCAGGAAGGCGAAGAACAGCGCCAGCGCGATGGTCAGGAGCGGCAGCACGAGCAGGATCACCGCGTGGTTGCGTATCGCCTGCCAGAAGACCTCGTCACCGAAGAGCTTGCCGAAGTTGGCCAGGCCGACGTAGGTCGGGTTCCTCTGGTATCCGTTCCAGCTCGTCAGCGCCAGTTGGAACGCCTGGATGTAGGGGCTGATGACGAAGACCAGATAGAGGGTCAGCGGGACGACGAGAAACCCGGCGACGAACCCGTACTTGCGCAACCGCTCCATGCTCACCGGTCGCTCACCACTCCTCATTCGCTACGCGGACCCGCTCGTCCCTCACGGGCCCACTTCGCTCACTGCGTCGGGTTCGCTCCATTGTGTTTAGGCGTTCCTCGTCTGCTTCGCGATCGAGGAGTCGGCCTTGATGTCGTCGGCCTTCTTCTGGACCTTGTCCAGGTACTCCTCGACGGTCAGGCGGCCTGCCATCAGCGTGTTCTGCTGCTGCCAGGCGTAGTCGAACAGCTCCTTGTACCAGCCCTCGAAGCGCGCGTCGGTGATGATGTTCTGACCGGCGGCGTCCTGCGCCTTGGCGGCGCTGACCAGGCCGGGGGTCAGGTCGAGGCCCTCTGCGGCGCCGTTGACGACGGTGAGGTTCTTGGTCTTCTCCGTGAAGCCCTTCGCGCCCTCCTTGGAGAGCATGAGGCGCATGTACTCCAGGCCGCCCTCCGGGTTCTTGCCCTTGGCGGCGACGACGAAGTTCTCGCCGACGCCGACCTGGATGGCTCCGTAGGGCATCTTGTCGGCGGCGGTGATGCTGGGGATGGGCGCGATGGCGTACTCGAAGTCCTTGGGCTTGTCCTTGACCATCTCGTTCTCGAGCCAGGAGCCGCAGGGGTAGAACAGCACCTTGTGCTGCAGGTGCTTGATCTGGGTCTGGGTGTGGTCGAGGCCGAGGTAGGACTTGTCGCCGAAGGCGGTCTGGATCTCGAGCCACGCGGTCACGGAGGCCTTGACCGCCTCGGACTTCCAGGCGTTGTCGACGAGGTTGTCGATGTCGATGATGACCTGGTTGCCGCCGATCTTCGCGGCGGAGTAGAGCATGTTCCAGAGCTGGTAGTACGGGCCCTTCTGGCCGGGGAAGGCGAACAGGACGATGCCCTCCTTCTTCGCGGTCTCGCCGAGGGCCTTGAACTCCTCCCAGGTGGTCGGGAGGGTCCAGCCCTTGTCGGCGAAGAGCTTCGAGTCGTACCAGAGGGCGCGGTGCGACACGATGTAGTTGAGGACCAGGTCCTGGCCGTTGAGCTTGGCGTTCTCGAGGGCGGCGGGGGTGACGGTGTCGCGGACCTTCTTGCCGGGGTCGTCGACCGAGGGGGCGTCCCACAGCGGGGTGAGGTCGGCGAGGTGGCCCTCGGCGGCCAGGGCGGCCAGGTCGAGCGCCTCGGGGCCCGAGTTGTTGACGACGTCGGGCACGTCGCCGCTGAGGAAGCGGGGGCGGAGCTGGGTGCCGATGTTCTGGGTGCCGACGTGCTTGATCTGCACACCCGCGTGGGCCTTGGTGTAGAGCGGCTGGTGGACGCCTGTGGCATAGGCGTCGCTGAGGCCACCGCTGAAGATGACCACCTCGAGCGGCTTCTTGGCGTCGACGCCGAGCGGGTTGGTGGCCGAGACGAGGCTGGAGACCGAGGGGCCGGCGCTGGCCGAGGCCGCGGGCTCGGGTCCGCCGCCGGTGGCGCAGGCGCTGAGGAGGCCCGCACCGGGGCCGGCGACGAGAGCGGTCATGCCGATCCGGCGCAGCAGCTGACGCCTGGTGATCTCTCCCGGGTGGGTCATGGGGGGCTCTCCTCATGAAGGGATCAATTAGGAAAGTTTCCTAAACGTTTGCCTGAAG
Source organism: Nonomuraea roseola (assembly GCF_039535395.1). Lineage (NCBI taxonomy): Bacteria > Bacillati > Actinomycetota > Actinomycetes > Streptosporangiales > Streptosporangiaceae > Nonomuraea > Nonomuraea roseola. The sequence goes on along the minus strand of NZ_BAAAXC010000015.1, from coordinate 4,567,265 downwards.
GTACGGAGGGCTCGCGACCTGGGTCAAGACCTCGAGACGCAGCTGTGACCTTGAGATGTCACACCGTGACCCTTGCCCAGAACCTTCTTCTGCTGTGAGGCTGATTCCATGATTGAGGAGTACGCGGACCGCGTCTGGCGTGGCGAAGAGGCTGACAGCATCGTCGACAACGGCATGGACGGCAAGGGCGTCCAGCAGATCACCGACGGTCTCGGCTGGTGGCCCGGGTTCGGCAACGTGATCGCCTTCGAGACCGAGGGCGAGCTGACGCTCTTCGACACCAGCAGCGGATTCTCGGCCGCCCGGATGCACCAGGACGTGCGCGCGTGGAGCGGCGCGCCGCTGACGACGGCCTTCTTCTCCCACGGCCACTTCGACCACGTGTACGGCCTCGGCCCCTTCGAGCAGGAGGGCCGCAGGGCCACGGTCTACGCCCACGAGGCGGTGAGCGCCCGCTTCGACCGCTACATCCTCACCAACGGATACAACGCGATCATCAACCAGCGCCAGTTCCAGGCGCCGAACCTGCGCTGGCCGAGCGACTACCGCTACCCCGACGTGACCTACCGCGACTCCCTCACCGTGCGCAGGGGCGGGCTGACCTTCGAGCTGTTCCACGCCAAGGGCGAGACCGACGACGCGACGGTGGGCTACGTCCCCGAGCACCGGCTGCTGCTCCCCGGCGACCTGTTCATCTGGGTGACGCCCAACTGCGGCAACCCGCAGAAGGTGCAGCGCTACCCGCGCGAGTGGGTGCACGCGCTGCGCAGGATGGCCTCGCTGGACGCCGAGATCATGCTGCCTAGCCACGGGGCGCCCGTCTTCGGCGCCGACCGCGTCAGGCAGGCGCTGCTGGAGACCGCCGAGTGGCTGGAGCACCTGGTCACCCAGACGCTGGACCTGCTCAACGCGGGCGCCCGCCTGGACGAGATCGTGCACACCGTCAGGCCGCTCGACCGCTACGCCGACCGGCCGTACCTGCGGGCCCGCTACGACGAGCCCGAGTTCGTCGTGCGCAACATCTGGCGGCTGTACGGCGGCTGGTACGACGGCAACCCCGCCCACCTGAAGCCCGCGCCCGACGCCGTGCTCGCCACCGCGGTGGCCGAACTGGCCGGAGGCGCCTCCGTGCTGGCCGACGCGGCGCTGAAGGCGCTGGGCGAGGGCGACGAGCGCCTGGCGGGCCACCTGGCCGAGATGGCCGCGCTGGCCGCGCCCGGCGACGCCGGCGTGCACCGCGTGCGGGCCGAGGTCTTCGGCACGCGCGCGGCCGGCGAGATCTCGCTGATGTCCAAGGGCATCTTCACCTGGGCGGCGTCGGAGTCGTCCAAGATCGCCGGCGCCTAGGACCCCAGGTGCGCCCTCGTCTCGGCGAAGGCCCTGTCGGTGCCTTCGAGGGCGCGAGCGACGTCGTCCTCGGTGTGTGCAGCCGACATGAACCAGTTGTGCCAGGGGTGGATGTAGACGCCGTTCCTCAGGCAGGCGTCGCTCCAGTACATCGCGGTCGACAGGTCGGCGTCGCCGTCGAAGCTCAGCCAGGGGATGGTCACGGGCCCCGTCTGGTCGACCGTGAAACCGTGCGCCTTGGCCTGGGCGTACAGGCCCTCGCGCAGCCTGGTCCCCGAGCGGAACATCGTCGCGATGCCGTCGGTGTCGCGCAGCGTCTCGATGGTCGCCTTCGCCGCGGCCATCGCGACCGCGCTGAACCAGAACGATCCGGTCGAGTAGAGCGTCTGGGCGGGGCCGCGAAGCGCGTCGACGCCGGTGACCGCGGCGATGGGGTAGCCGTTGGCCATGGCCTTCGACCACGCCGTCAGGTCGGGGCGCACGCCGTACTGCTCCCATGAGCCGCGCAGGTCGATGCGGAAGCCGGCGCGCACGTCGTCGATGACGAGCGCCGCGCCGAGGCGGTCGGCGAGGGCGCGGGCGCCGCGCGCGAAGGCGGGCTCGACGAGCTCCTGGTCCTCGAAGGAGTCGTGCTTGAAGGGGGTGACGATGATCGCGGCCACGTCACCCTCGACGGTGGCGGCGGCGGCCTCCAGCGACTCCAGGGAGTTGTAGGCGAACTCGACGAGGTCGGCGCGCTCGTTGGGGGTGGTGCCCGCGGTCGAGGGCGTGCACCAGGGGTCGGCGCCGTGGTAGGCGCCGTGGGCCATGAGCACCTTCGTACGGCCGGTCGCCGCGCGCGCCACCATGAGCGCCTGGGTGGTGGCGTCGGTGCCGTTCTTGGAGAACATCGCCCAGTCGGCGCTCGGGATCGTGTCCACGAGCAGCTCGGCCAGCTCCACCATGACCGGGCCAGGACCGTTGAGGCAGTCGCCCTCGGCGAGCTGGCGGGCGGCGGCCTCCTCGACCACGGGGTGACGGTGGCCGAGCACGACGGGGCCCCACGAGCACATGAAGTCGATGTACTCACGGCCGTCCACGTCCCACTGCCTGCAGCCCTCGCCCCTGGCGAAGAACTGGGGGTAGCCGGGGGCGAAGATGGCCGCGTTGAGGTGACCGTACATGCCGCCGGGGATGACCTGCCGCGCGCGCTCGCGCAGCTCAGCGTCCTTCATCGAAGATCCCTTCCAGATCGCCTGCGTCCGAGCCGAGCCCGGTGGCCACGCGGGCCGCGGCCGCGGTGCCCCAACGGGCGGCGGTGACGACGTCGCGTCCGCGCAGCAGCCCGGTGAGGAAGCCCGCGCAGTAGGCGTCGCCGCAGCCGGTGGTGTCGTTGACCTCCACCTCCAGCGCGGGCACGCGGGTCGAGCCCTCGGCGGTGACGACGAGGCTGCCCTCCTCGCCGAGCGTGACCAGCACCCCCGAGACGCCGTCGGCCAGGAGCGCGGCCGCGGCCTCCTCCACGGTGTCCGCTCCCGTCATGGCCAGCGCCTGCGCGGCGTTGGGCAGCACGTGGTCCACGTGCGGCAGGAACGACCTCGCCATGGCCAGCAGGTCCGGCATCTCGGACAGCAGGTCCATGGTGACGATCGTCCCGCGCTCCCTGAGGGAGTCGAGGACGTCGAAGAAGGCGGGCTCGCCCAGGCCGAAGGTGACATCCATGCCGCCCAGGTGGACGGCCCTCGCGCCGCGCAGCACCTCGACGTCGAGGTCGGCGAGGCTCACGCTCAGGTTCGCGCCCGGCACGTGGAAGCTGGGCCTGCCGCCGTCCGGCCTGATCGGCAGGATGGAGGCGGCGGTCTGCTCGCCCGTGCGGCGGGCCAGCAGCGACACGTCCACGCCATGCCTGGACATGATCATCAGCAGGAAGTCACCGAGCTCGTCGTCGCCGATCGCCCCCATGGACGTCACCTTGTTGCCCAGCTTCACCAGGTCGACGGCGGTCCCCGCCGCCGCTCCCGCCGCCGTGAGACGGATCTGGTCGACCAGGACCGTGTCCTGCCCCGCAGGGATCGTCTCGACGGGCCGGGTGAGGATGTCCACGATGTGCACGCCTACGGTCACCACGCTCATGGCCGGTAGTAGACAGACGTCCGAATAAAAAGTCAATATGCTGGAACCATGCCGAAGATCGTTGACCACGACGAGCGCCGCCGCGAGGTGCTGTCCGCCGCGACCGCCGTCATCGTGCGCGACGGCATCGACGCCGCCACCTCCCGCGCGATCGCCAAGGAGGCGGGCTACTCCAACGGGGTGCTGGCCCACTACTTCACCGACAAGGACGAGATCCTCCTGTCGGCGCTGCGCGACTCCCATCGCCGCATCCGCGCGCGCATCACCGAGCGGGTGGGCGACGCGCGGGGGCTGGCTGCGCTGCGCGAGGTACTGATGGACAACCTGCCGCTCGACGAGGAGCGCGCGCAGGAGACCCGGCTCGAGATCAGTTTCTGGAGCAGGAGCCTCGCCGTGGAGCGCCTGGCCGAGGTGCAGAGGGCGGAGGCGGCCGAGCTGCGCGCCGCCGTACGGCGGCTGCTGGAGGAGGCGCGTGCGGCCGGGGAGATCCGCGCGGACGAGGGCCTCGACGACCTGACCGAACGGCTGCTGGCCCTGGTGGACGGCCTGAGCCTGCGCTCGCTGCTCTACCCAGGCCGGCTGGGCAGGGTGGAGCTGGAGCGCATCATGACCACGACCCTGGAGGCACTGTGACCGCCATCGACCACCTCAGGCAGCAGCTCTGCGAGTACGGCGGGCGCGCCGTCGAGCTCGGCCTGGTGCTCGGCTCCTCGGGGAACCTGAGCGCGCGGCACGGCGACCTGGTGGCCGTCACGCCCTCGGGCGTCGCACTCGACCGGCTGACCCCCGAGATGTGCCCCGTCGTGGACGTCGAGGGCTACCTGGTCGAGGGCGAGCTGCAGCCCTCCTCGGAGACCCCCATGCACCTGGCGGTCTACGGGAGCACCACCGCGCAGGCCGTCGTGCACACGCACGCGGTCTTCGGCACGGTGGTGGCGACCACGATGACCGAGCTGCCGCCCGTCCACTACAACGCCCTGCTGCTCGGCGGCGTGGTGAAGGTCGCCGAGTACGCCACCTACGGCACGCCCGAGCTGGCCGCCAACATCAGGACGGCGATGGAGGGCAAGCAGGCGGCGCTGATGGCCAACCACGGAGGGGTGACCATCGGCGCCACGCTGGAACAGGCCTTCGAGGCCACCCGGCTGCTCGAGTGGCTGTGCGAGGTCTACGTGCGGGGGCTGTCCGTCGGCAAGCCGGTGGTGCTCACCGACGAACAGCTGGCCGCCGTCGTCGAGCGGGCGGCGAACCCGCCCGTCTTTCCCAGGCGCTGAGCGCGGCCTTCTGGCTAGGCGCCGAGCGCGGCCTTCTCGGCCAGGCCGAGCGGCAGGCTGCCCGAGCCCGCGATCCTGTCGTGGAACTCCTTGAGCGACCCGCTGAACGCCTTGCCGATCCGCTCGATCTCGATCGCGCCCGTCAGGTAGGAGGGAGCCTGGGTGGGCCACGCGCAGTAGCGGTTGACCTCGCCCTTGGCGGTCTCGGGCGACAGCGAGGAGTTGGCCAGCATGTACGCCTCGGCGTCCTCGATGGACATCTCCTCGCAGTGCAGCGCGGTGTCGACGACCATGCGCGCGGCGCGGAAGATGCGCGCGTCCAGGTAGCCCAGCTCGGTGGCGGGGGTGTCGAAGTAGCCCTGCTCGTTGATCATCTTCTCGACGTAGAGGCCCCAGCCCTCGTTGAAGTACGGCGTGCTGAACACCTTGCGGATCGTCCTGGGGTTGCCCGCCCTGTGCGCCAGGTGCCAGTGGTGGCCCGGGTAGGCCTCGTGGACGGAGATCGCCGGCATCTGGAAGCGGCTGTTGGTGCGCAGGCGCTGCCGTACCTGCTCGTCGGTGAAGCCGTCGGGGGTGTAGGGCACGAAGAAGTAGCCGCGCCGCGAGCTGGTCAGCGGGGGCGGCGAGATGTAGTGCGCCACGGACAGGATCGGCCTGTTGTAGGCGGCCGAGGGCAGCACCAGGCACTCCTCGCCGTCTGGGAAGGTGACCAGGTCGCGCTCGCGGACGAACTCGCGGGCGCGCTGCGTCTCCGCCTCGTACTCGGCGCGCATCGCCTCCAGGGTCGGCGGGTGGTTGTCGGCGAGGACGGCCACCGCCGCGCGCCAGTCGTCAGAGCCGTCGAGCCTGCGGGCCGCCTCGCGCATCTCGGCGTCGAGCAGCGCCACCTGCTGCCTGCCTCGCTCGTGCAGGCCCGCCGCGCCGTACCCGAGCAGCTCCCGCTCGGTCAGCAGTGTGGTGTAGAGCTTCTCCCCCATCCGCCAGCTGCCGCGGGCCTCGAAGCCCTCGAGGAAGGTCACGAAGCCGTCGAAGGCGCGGGCGGCGGGCTCGGCCGCCACGGCGAACCTGGAGCTCAGGACGGCGTCGTCGATCATCGAGGGGATGGTCTGCGTCAGCAGTCCCCTCGCGGTGCGGGCCTGGCCGAGGGCGCGCTGCACCTGCAGGTCGGCCGCCAGCTCGGGCTCGAGGTTGACGCGGCAGGCCGCGAGCACGTCCGGCACCTCGCCGAGCTGCGCGATCGCCGCCTCGACCAGCTCGGACTCCGGCTTGAGCGCCCGCTGGAACGGCACGAACAGGGAGGCGAAGACGCCGGCCAGGTAGGCGCTGGGATCCCTGCGCCACCACGGCCACGCGGCCAGCGCCAGGTCGCCGCGCAGCTGGGAGACGGCCAGGTCACGGTCGATCTCGTCGTCGAGGGTGGGGGTCTCCCACGTCGCGAGCCTTTCCAGCCACCCCGCCTGCTCGCGCTCGTAGTTCAGCAGGCCGTCCTCGGTGAAGTCGCCGAGCGTGCGGTCGTAGCCTTCGGCGCCCAGCAGTGTCGCGGAGATGGGGTTACGGGTGAAGTACCAGGTCAGAAACTCGTCCACCTTCCGCACCATATCCTGATGAAATGCCGCTTCAGATCACCGGTGCGCTCGGCGACCCCGACCTCATCCGCCTCCCCTGGGAGCTCCCCCTGGAAGAGTGGCCCGCCCGCCACCTTGTGGACCTGCCACGCGGTATCTCCCGCCACGTGGTGCGCTTCGCCAGGCTCGGCGGGAAGGTCTACGCGATCAAGGAGATCAGCGAGCGGTACGCCAAGAGGGAGTACCGGCTGCTGTGGGACCTGGCCAGGCTGGACGCGCCCGCGGTCGAGCCCGTGGCGTACGTGACGGGCAGGGACGAGGGGCTCGACTCCGCGCTCATCACCAGGCACCTGCAGTTCTCACTCCCCTACCGGGCCGTGATGTCGGGCACCCTGCGCCCCGACACCCTCACCCGCCTGCTCGACGCGCTTGCCGTGCTGCTGGTCCGGCTGCACCTCAACGGCTTCTTCTGGGGCGACTGCTCGCTGTCCAACACGCTGTTCCGCAGGGACGCGGGGGCCTTCGCCGCCTACCTCGTCGACGCCGAGACCGGCGACATGCACCCGATGATCAGCGAGGGCCAGCGCCTGCACGACATCGAGATCGCCTACATGAACCTGTTCGGCGAGATGCTCGACCTCGAGGCAGGCGGGCTGCTGCACCCCTCGATCGACCCGCTCGACACCGCCGAGCAGATCACCTCCCGCTACCACCGGCTGTGGGAGGAGATCACGCAGGACGAGATCATCGAGGAGGTCGACTGGCACAAGGTGGAGAACCGCATCCGCCGCCTCAACCTCCTCGGCTTCGACGTGGCCGAGATGATGGTGCGGCGCAAGGTCGGCACGGGACGGCTCATCGTGCGCCCCAAGGTCGTCGACGCCGGCCACCACCAGCGCCGCCTGCTGCGCCTGACCGGTCTCGACACCGAGGAGAACCAGGCGCGGCGGCTGCTGAACGACCTCGACGGCTTCCGTGTGGCCAGGGGCCTGCGGCACGAGGACGAGGCGATCGTGGCGCACAGGTGGCTGGCCGAGGTCTTCCAACCGACGATAGAGGCCATCCCTGAGGAGCTGCGCCGCAAGCTGGAGCCGGCGCAGCTCTTCCACGAGGTGCTCGACCACCGCTGGTACCTCTCGGAGACGGCGGGCGGCGACGTGGGCCTGCCCGCCGCGGTGAAGTCGTACGTGGACACCGTGCTGGTCCACAAGCCCGACGAGAAGGCGCTCCTTCCCGAAGAGGATCAGTAGGCGACGGTGATCCTGCGCCGCGGGTGCTCGCCGCTCTCCACCTCGTCGGCGACGGCCACCGCGAAGTCCTCTGCGGTGATGAAGCTCCTGCCGTCGGCGTCGGTGAGCAGCTGGTCGCCGCCCAGGCGGAAGACGCCCGTCCGGTCGCCGGGGGCGATCTCCGCGGCGGGGGCGACGTAGGTCCAGTCGAGGTCGTCGACCTTCCGGTAGAGCTGCTCGTAGACGGCCCGGGCCGCGAGGGCCTCCTTCTTGTAGATCTCGGGGAAGCCGGGCGTGTCGACGAGGCTGACGCCCGGCGCGACCTCGAGGCCGCCCGCGCCGCCCACCGTGAGCAGCCGCCTCACGCCCGCCGCGCGGACGCCGTCGATGAGGGCCCTGTTCGCGGCCAGGAAGGGCGCCTCGGGCTCGGAGCCGTCGCGCGGCGGGGCGATGGCGGAGACCACCACGTCGTAACCCCTGGCGAGCTCACCCGCCTGGGCCACGTCGCCCCTGACCGGGCCCGACCTGCTCATTCCTGTGACCTCGTGACCGCGATCGCCCAGCTCAGCCGCGATGCGCTGACCGATCATGCCGGTGGCGCCGAAAAGTAGGATCTTCATGAGCTCGATGGTATCCGTTTGATACTGATTACTTCATCGTGCTATAGGTACCTTATGGATACTGGCGATGCTTTCGACCCGAACTGCCCGACCAGGCTGGTTCTCGACCGCATCGGCGACAAATGGTCGGTGCTGGTACTGCTGAGCCTGGCCGACGGCCCGATGCGCTTCACCGAGCTGCGCAGGCGCGTCGGCGGCGTCACCCCGAAGGTGCTGACACAGACGCTGCGCGCCATGGAGTACGACGGACTGCTGACCAGGAAGGTCTTCGCCGAGGTGCCCCCCAGGGTGGAGTACACCCTCACCGAGCTCGGACGCTCGCTGCACGAGCCCGTCTCCGCCGTCACGCAGTGGGCCGAGCAGAACGTCGGGCGCATCATGGGGAGCCGAGAGGCCATCGACCACGCACAGTGATCTTTTCTATACGGTGAGCCTTTTCCCCTCCCGAGAGGAACATATCCTCTACCCGCCTCTTCCGGTGCGGCCGAAGCCTTCATAGCCTGGCTCGGTGCGTCCGCTGGAGAGCCTCCTCACCGGGCTGGCGGGGGTCTGCTCGTCGGGTGCCCTGCGCGTGGGCAGGTCCGGGGTGGTCTACCTGCTCGAAGGCAAGGTGACCTACATGGAGAGCGCCGAGACGCCGGGCGTCGAGGAGCTCCTGACCAGCGGCGGCAGGGTGAGCACCGCCGACATGGAGCGGGCCGTGACCAGGCGCGAGGGCGGCGAGCCGCTGTTCAGCGAGGGCCTGCTGACCCGCGAGGAGCTGGCCGAGGCCCTGCGCAGGACCGTGCTCGACTCGGCCCTGCTGCTGTTCGGGCTCGACAACGCGCGGCCGAAGTTCCGCCCGAGCGAGCGCCACTGGCTGGGCCCCCACTGGCACTTCGAGGTCGGCGAACTGATCGAGGAGTGCGGGCGCAGAACAGCGGAGCTCGACCAGGTCTGGCCCTCGGACGAGCTCGACGCGGCGCCCGTGGTCCCCGTCCCCCGGCTGCCGGGCGAGCGGGTCTCGCTGACCGACCGCCAGTGGGAGGTGCTCGTGCACGCCGACGGCGCCGCCACCCCGCTCGAACTGGCCAGGAGGCTCGACAGGACGGCCTTCACCGTCCTGCTGGCCGTGAGGGAGCTGGCGGCGGCCGACCTCCTGGTCAAGCCGAGGCGCGCGCCTGCCCTGCCGAGGCGCGCCGCCAAGCCGCCCGGCACCGACGTGCGCCACGAGCCCGCCGAGCTCAGCCTGCTGCTGCGGCTGAAGGCCGGCCTTGAACAGCTGTGACCGCGTCCATGATCTCCTCCCACAGCGGACGGGGCAGGTCGTGCCCCATGCCGGGATAGGTGAGCAGCGTGGCGCCGGGGATGGCGGCCGCGGTGGCCCTGCCGCCCGCGATCTGCACCAGCGGGTCGGCCTCACCGTGGATCACCAGTGCCGGCATCGTGAGCCCGCCCAGCCCCTCGGTACGGTCGCCCGAGGCGAGGATCGCGGCGAGCTGGCGGGCGGTCCCTGCGGGATCGTAGGCGCGGTCGTAGGCCAGGCCCGCGACCTTCGCGATGCGCTCGCGGTCCATCTCGTAGCCGGGTGAGCCGATCACCGCCCAGACCTCGAGCGCCCGCTCGACGGCGGTCTGCCTGTCGGGAGCGGGCGGTGAGAACAGCGCGGCCATCGCCTCGGGGGTGGGCGGTCCCACGTCGGGGCCGGGCGTTGACATGATCGAGGTGAGCGAGAGCACCCTGTCGGGATGGCCGATGGCGAGCGCCTGGGCGATCATGCCGCCCATCGAGACGCCCAGCACGTGGGCGGCAGGCCAGCCGAGCGCGTCCATGAGACCGGCCGCGTCGTCTGCCATGTCACTCAGCAGGTAGGGCGCGGCGGCACCGGGCACGAGCTCGGGCACTCCCGCCTCGGTGAGATGGGTGGAGAGCCCCACGTCGCGGTTGTCGTAACGGACGACGTGGTGGCCCCTCGCGGCGAGGAGCTCGCAGAACTCCTCGTCCCAGTGAACGAGCTGCGAGCCCAGCCCCATGATCAGCAGGAGCGGTCGGTCACCGGGGGTGCCGAAGCTGTCGTAGGCGATCTCGATGCCGTTGCTCTTCGCCATGAGCGTCATGCGGAACAGAATGACATTCTGTTCCGCATGACGGCAAGACTGTCCTAGCGGCGGACGGCCCTGCGGATCCGGCCGCGGCCCAGGTAGCCGACTCCGCCCACGACCGCGAGGCCGCCGACGAGGGCGAGCGCGGTGCCGGTGTGGGAGGTGTCGGACTTGGTCTCGGCGGCGGTGGTCGCAGCGGTGACGTCGGTGTCCAGCGAGGCGGGCGCGATGACCGCGGCCTTGCCGGCCTCCTTGGCCTGCTCGACCTGCTCGGCCTTCTCCTTCAGCGCGGCCACCTTCGCGGCCTCGGCCTTCTTCTCCTCGGCGGCCTTCTTCTTGGCCGCGACGGCGAGGACGTCCACCGGAGGCTTGGCCGGGTTGGCGTCCTTGCGGCCCCACGCGCCGGTGGAGAAGGCGACGGGGTGGTTCTTCTTGCCCACGCCCTTGCCCCACTTGGTGATGACGTACTGGACCTTGATGTGGCCCTGGCCGCCGTTGTCGTCCACGCCCAGCGTGCCGGAGTTGAAGGTGCCGCCGGTCAGGTCGGCGAAGGTCTTGGCGTCGAGGTCGAGCATGATGCCGTTGTTCGAGGGGGCGCCTGGACCGCGGTCACCGACGAAGAAGGGGGCCTTCTTGCCCTTGTAGACGACGTAGCCCTCGGTCATGAGGGGCCAGCTCGGGCTGGCGGCCAGGCCCTTGCGCATCGAGATGCCGCTGGCGGGCAGGCCGGTGTCACCGGCGCGGCCGGAGGCGTCGTCCCAGTAGTAGGAGGCGGTGGTGGATCCCTTGAGGAGGGTCCGCTGCTCGGTGGCCTGACCGACGTCGGGAGCGGTGGGCTCGGCGAAAGCGGTGGCGGCGCCGACGCCGACGGTGAGGGCGGTGGTGACGAGCAGAGCGGAAACGCGCATGCCGAAGCGGGCGGTCATGAAAGTCCTTTGTTTGAGGCAATGGGAATGCCGCGCTCAAAGTGAGATCAGCGAAAGGCGTAGCCGGGCACAGGCCGAACGGACGCTACGCGGAGCGCGGAGGGAGGAAGGGGGAAGTAAAGGGGCCGCTCAGCAGGCGGCGGGTATCATCGCTACAGGGGCGTGGCGGTAGTGCATGGGGGTTCGGTCCTCTCCATCTCGCCTACCGGGTTAGCTGACGGGTTCGGGCGTGGAGATGCCCTACCGGCCCGTGGGCCGGATTCACCCCAATGAGATGGGTCCCCGGTTCCCGCACTGCGGGATTCGGCGCCAGCCGGCCTGCCTTCCTGATGAAGGGCAAGGTCACCAGCTGGTAACGCAATGGACTCTAGGGGCAAAACACCCCAAAGGCAAAAGCAAACCCATGAATAGGGCAGAAGATCTACCCTTTATCGTCACGAATCAACCGGGTTGCAGTCACCCGAAACCCCTGAAAAACAGTGGAATACGCGCGCTCTGATCATTAATGCGATCTAGCGAAGAAAATCATGAAATTTCCTGACGAATCAGGGCCTACGGGCCCTCCCCATGCCCGCCGGAGGGCGGGCACGGGGATGCCACGGGTCACACCTCGAGCTTCTCCTCGATGGCGCGCATCTGGTGGCGGGCCATCGCCAGGTTGGCCCTCCCGCGGTCCAGCGCGAGGTAAAGGAACAGTCCCTTCCCGCCCCTGCCGGTCATCGGCCTGATGATGTGGTACTGCCCGGTCAGGGAGATCAGGATGTCCTCGATGGTGTCCTTGAGGCCAAGCGACTCCATGGTGCGCAGCTTGGCCTTGACCACCTCGGTGTTGCCCGCGGCCGCCACCTGCAGATCAAGGTCCTTGGAGCCGCCCAGCGCGCCCAGCGCCATGCCGCTGCCGTAGTCGACCACCACGGCGCCGAGGGCGCCGTCGATCGCCATCATCTCCTTGAGGGAGACGTCCATGCTCGCCATGCTTTCCTCCGTCGGGGTGTGAGTCACCGCTTGCGTGATGCGATGGCGGCCACGCTCGCCGCCGTCTTGCGGCCCTCCAGCCGCAGCAGCCCCAGGTTGGTTCCGGGCTCGGCCAGGACTGTGAGGACGATCGTGGGGCCCGCCGCGTAGAAGGCGGCGAAGCCGGCCGTACCGGAGATGAGCGTCTCCTCCAGCGCGCCCTTGCCCGCCATGGCGGCCATGCGCGCGCTCAGCGCGAGCAGGGCGGCGGAGAGCGCCGCGGTCTGCTCGGCGTTGTCCGCGTTCAGATCGCAGGCGACGGTCAGCCCGTCGACCGTGCAGGCGACGCTCCCGCTGATGTCGGGGGTGCGCTCCCTGAGGAGGACCATCTCTCTCAGCACCTCTTCTCGCAGCTCCACCGGTGGTCTCCTTCTGAGTGAGGGGAACCTCACGACAGCTCCTCCAGCGCCTTCTTCAGCCGGATCAGCAGGTTCAGGTCGGTCGGGTCGCCGTTCACCGCCGGCCCGAGAGGCAGTGCGGGAGCGTCGGGGTCGTGCGGCGGGCTGGGCTCGCGGTGCCGCCGGCCGCCGCGCAGGGGCAGCGCCGTGGCGGCGGGGCGGTGCAGCAGTCCTGCGGCGGCCAGCCTGCGCACCGCGAGCAGCGTCGAGTAGCCAGGTCTGCCCAGCCGTCTGGCCAGTTCGAGGGGGGTCGCCTCCCTGTCGGCGTGGATGAGGATCTCCCACTGCAGGTCGCTGAGCACCACCCGGTGCCCGGGCAGCCGCCTGACCGGCGAGACCGGGGCGGAGTCCAGCTCGGCCGAAGGCCAGATCGCCGTCAGCTGCGCGGCCCTGCGGGCGCACTCGCGGACGATCGCCTCGACCTCGAAGAACCACTGGCCGCCCAGCCAGTGCCGCTCGCCCGGCCTGAACTTCGGCCTGGAGCCGGTGACCTGGAGCAGGAAGAAGGCGGCGTCCAGCACCGCACCGAGCACGCAGTGCTGCAACTCGCCCCTGGTGAGCGCGCCGTCCTCGACCAGCCTGCTTCCCGCGCCCTCCCGCCTGGCCGCCCCGAGCGTCTGCTCGGAGACCCTGCCGCTGGCGGCGAGGACGTCCTCGGCGCCCGGCGTGTCGGCGCACTCCATGTAGGCGACCCTGCCGTCGTCGAGGAAGATCGTGCCGGAGCGCCCGACGCGCAGGGCGCCCGTCGACCGTTCTCTGGCCAGTCCCGCGAGCAGCATGTCCAGCGCAGGCATGTCACATCGTCAACTGACGGGAGATGGCCTCCAGGCGGAAGCGGGCCAGGGCGAGGTTGGCCCTCTCCCTGTCGAGCCGCACGTAGATGACCAGCGGGCTCTCGAACGGCGTCCCCAGGGGACGCAGCAGGTGGTGGCCCTTGTCCGTGGTGACGAGCATGTCGTCGACCCGGACCGTTCCACCTGGTGCCGACTGCGCCAGGCCGTCCATCGTGACGCGCAGGGTCTCGCTGATGGCCGCCGCCGAACGCGCGGCGTCGACGTCGCCGTCGGCGCCTGTCGCGGCCACCGCCATACCGCTCGCGTGGTCGACCACCATCGCGTCGAGCGCGCCTGGAATGGCCATGACCTCGGCCAGGCAGTCGTCGAGTCCGAGCACGGGACCTCCCTCGCCGTCGTGCTGATCGGGACAGCGTAGGAGGGAGCCGGAGGGGCCGACGTGCCAGCGTTGGTCGGGAATGTCGCCGGTTATGGATATCTATAACTGGAGGGGCGGAAAACTACGCCAGAGTGGCAAGCCTGCCCCGCGAGGCCGGCGATCGGCCCTCGCGGCTCCAGACAAGATCCGGGGAGGGTACGGCAGGCCGTACCCTCCCCTGGAGACCAGGCGTCAGCCGCCGCTCTTACGACGGAAGGTCCGCTTGTTGGAAGCGGGACCGTGCGCGCCATGGATCTTCGACGGATCCTTCCCCCTGCCGCCTTCGACCGAGTCGGCGTGCTGGTTGTTCTTGCGCTCCAGCGCCTCGCGGAACTTCCGCTTCAGCTCCTCCTCGGGGGCCTCGGTGGGCTCGGGTTCCGCTGGTGTTTCAGCCATCAGGACCTCCTGGTCTTGGGGACAAAGACAGCTTCGCACGATCGCGCGTACGCCGCGAAACCGGCCGCCCTCTGAGACCCCGCCCGAGGTCGTCAGCGGGCGACCACCGCGACGGGGCAGTGGGCGCGGCGCAGCAGCGTGTGCGAGGCGGGCGTGCTGAGCCCGACGGGCCAGCCGTGCGCCCCGACCACCACCATGGCGGCCCGCTCGGACGCCTCGACGAGCAGCCTCTCGCGATGGCGGTCGTGTGAGAGGTCCTGGACCACCGCCACGTCGGGAAAGGCCCCCCGCCACCCCGCGAGGACCTCGGTCAGCAGGCGGCGCTCCTCGGGCAGGTCGTCGTCGTGTCGGCGCTGCTTCGGGTGGGACCAGGGATGCACGGCCCTCAGGGGAGCTTCGCGGAGGGCGGCCTCCTCGAAGGCGAAGGCCAGGACGGGGTCCTGCCCGTGCGCGCCGGTGATCTCGACCACGACCTCGCCGTGGGCCGAGCTCTCGCGGACCACGACGGTCGGGCACGGCGGCCGGGCCGTCAGCGCGCGGCTCGTGGAGCCCATGAGCAGGGAGGCGAGCTCACCGCCGCCCCTGCTGCCCACCACGAGGAGCTGGGCGTCGGCCGCGCGTTCGGCGAGCGCCTCCTCCGGCCTGCCGTCCAGGATCTCGGTGGTCACCTCCAGGCCGTCGCGTCGCGCCCATGACATGGAGACCGCCTCCGCCAGCATGATCCGCGCGCGCTCGTCGTCCTCGGGCGACTGGTTGACCGGGATGTCGACGGCCCAGCGTGGAATGGCGTGCGCGACGACCAGCGGCGCCCGCCGGAAGACCGCCTCCTCCGCGGCCCATTCGACCGCTCGCAGGGCGGCCGGCGACCCGTCGGTTCCCGCTATGACAGGGCCTCGCATGTTCGCTCACCTGCCTCAGGGCACTCCTCAGAGGACCTCTGCCCTCGGCGTGAACCGGAAAACGACCGTAACCTGCCGTACCCGGACCTTCCGCACTGTGATGAGCGCCACATCGGGGGTAAGGGATGCCCCTCAGGAGAAGGAGGCGCACCCATGAACGACAAACGCTGGGTCGTGCAGATCGACATCACCGAAGAGGGCGATCTCACCAAGGCCCACGCCACTCTGTCCGGCGGACGGCTGGCCGGCTACGGCGAGGCCCACCGCAATCCCAACGACCCGCCCGCCCCCGACATCGGGGACGAGCTGGCCGCCGGCCGGGCCCTGCAGGACCTGACCTACCAGCTGCTCGGAACGGCCAACATGGACGTCGCCCAGAACGCGGCCACCACGCCCAGCTGAACCGACCGCATCACGCCCGGACGCGGGCGCGAGACGGGGAGGCATCCCATGATGCAGAAGGTACGAGAGATCATGACACCGGCGCCGGTGTCTCTGCCGTCGGGGGCGACGCTGGCGGAGGCGGCGAAGCAGATGCGCGATCACCACATCGGGGACGTGCTCGTCGTGGACGACGACCGGCTTCTCGGCATCGTCACCGACAGGGACATCGTCATCCGCGCGATCGCGGAGGGCAGCGACCCGGGGCGGACCTCGCTCGGCGAGGTGTGCAGCAGGGAGGGGCTGACCTGCGTCACGCCGCAGGACGACGCCGAGCAGGCCGTGGCGCTCATGCGCAGCAAGGCGATCCGGCGCATCCCCGTGCTGGAGGACGGCAGGCCCGTGGGCGTGGTGTCGCTGGGGGACCTGGCCCTCGAGCGGGACTCCCGCTCCGTCCTCGCCGACATCAGCGCCGCACCCGCGAACAACTAGCACGCCGATGTTCGCCGATCGCAGCGAAGCGGGACGGCGCCTCGCTGAGAAACTGCGCCCGCTGGCCGGTGAGGACGTCGTCGTCCTCGGTCTTCCTCGCGGCGGCGTCCCCGTCGCCTTCGAGGTGGCCGACGCCATCGGGGCGCCGCTCGACGTCATCCTGGTGCGCAAGCTCGGCGTGCCCATCAGGCCTGAGCTGGCGTTCGGCGCGATCGGCGAGGACGGCGTGCGCGTTCTGAACCACGACATCATCAAGGGCGCCGCCCTCCGGCCTGAGGACATGGCGACCGTGGAGAGCAGGGAGCGGGCCGAGCTCGAGCGACGCTCCGCGCACATCCGCAGGGGGCGGCCCAAGGTCGACCTGACCGGCAGGACCGCCATCGTGGTCGACGACGGCATCGCCACGGGCGCGACGATCCGCGCCGCCTGCCAGGTGGCCAGGGCGCAGGGCGCCGCTCGCGTCGTCGTGGCCACGCCCGTCTGCCCTCCCGACACCGCCGTACGGCTGCGCCAGGAGGCCGACGACGTCGTGTGCGTGCTCACCCCCCGCTCGCTCACCTCCATCGGCCAGTGGTACGCCGACTTCACGCAGATCGGCGAGGAGCAGGTGAGCGAGCTGCTCTCGTGCGTCACGGGGATGTCGGAGGAGGTGTGGATCGAGGCGGGCGACACGGCGCTGCCGGGTGAGCTGGTCGTTCCGCGCGGCGCCCACACGGTCGTCGTGTTCGTCCACGGCAGCGGCAGCAGCCGTTCCAGCCCGCGCAACCGCTACGTCGCCAGCGCCATGCACAAGGCGGGGCTCGGCACGCTGCTGTTCGACCTGCTCACCTCGGCGGAGGAGACCCACAGGGCCAACGTCTTCGACATCTCGCTGCTGGCAGGCAGGCTGGGCCAGGCCACCGAGTGGCTGCGCGCGTACCTGCCGCACGTCGCCGTCTGTTACTTCGGGGCCAGCACGGGAGCGGCGGCGGCGCTGTGGGCCGCGGCCGTCCCGCAGGCCGATGTCGCGGCCGTGGTCTCCCGAGGGGGCAGGCCCGATCTGGCCGAGTCGCGTCTCGCCGAGGTGGAGGCGCCCACGCTGCTGATCGTGGGCGGCGACGACCGGCAGGTGCTCGAGCTGAACCGAGCCGCCCAGGCGCTGCTGCGCTGTGAGAACCGGCTCGCCGTCGTGCCGGGCGCGGGGCACCTGTTCGAGGAGCCTGGAGCGCTCGAAGCCGTCTCCGCGCTGGCCCGCGAGTGGTTCACCCGGCACCTCCCGCAGGGGGCCTCGCGTCACCGGCCGGAGGCGTAGGCGTGCTCCCTACACGTAGCGGGGGCGGCCCGCCAGGGCGCCGACCCCGATCTGGACCACGAGCACGCCGATCAGCATGAGGAAGGGGACCGTCCAGCCACCGGTGACATCGTGCAGCAGGCCGAACAGGAACGGGCCCGCGGCGGCCAGCAGGTATCCGAACCCCTGCGCCATGCCGGAGAGCTTCGCGGTGTCCTGACCTGTTCGCGCCCGCAGCGCGATGGTGGTCAGGGCCAGCGAGAAGACGCTCATCCCGAGACCGAGCAGCACCGTCCACAGCAGGGGCGAGAAGGAGGGCGCGAGGAGCAGGCCGAGCAGACCGGCCAGCCCGCAACCGCCGAGGCCCACGA
Organism: Nonomuraea roseola; assembly: GCF_039535395.1. Classification (NCBI taxonomy): domain Bacteria; kingdom Bacillati; phylum Actinomycetota; class Actinomycetes; order Streptosporangiales; family Streptosporangiaceae; genus Nonomuraea; species Nonomuraea roseola. The sequence goes on along the minus strand of NZ_BAAAXC010000015.1, from coordinate 4,549,678 downwards.
TCCAGCCGCTCTGGCTGCCGCTCCTGGCCGCGAGCGCGGGCACCACCAGGCTGATGGGCAGCGCGAGGAGCGCCAGCAGGCCGAGCAGCAGCCCCGCCTCGCCGCGGCCGACCCCTCCGACGTCCATGAGGACCCTGGGCAGCCAGCCGATCACCACGAAGGCGAGCAGCGCCTGCAGTCCGAAGAACACGGTGATGATCCAGGCCAGCCGGTTGCGCAGGAGCGAGCGCCCCTGCCGGTCGGCCTGCGCGGCGGCCCCGAACCCGCCTCTTCGCGCGGCGACCGTCCACACCACCAGCGCCAGTACGGCCGGCGCGGCCCACGTGGCCAGCGCGGGCCGCCACCCCCCGAGCGCGATGTCGAGCGGCGGGGTCAGCGCCGACCCGAGCGTGGCGCCGAGTTGCAGGGCGGCGGTGTAGACGCCGGTCATCAAGCCGATGCGGGCGGGGAAGGACTCCTTCACCACCACGGGGATCAGCACGCCCGCGAAGGCGATGCCGGCGGCGGCGACCAGCGTCCCCCCGATCATGAGGAGCGAGCCGTCCAGCACGCGGAGCACGAGCCCGCCCGCCAGCAGGGCCAGCGCGATGGAGACCGCCGCCCCCACCCCCGCCCGGCGAGCCAGCAGCGGCGCGATCAGGCCCGCGACCGCGAAGCACAGGACGGGGACGGTGGTGAGCAGCCCCGCCCACGTCTCGCTCGCGCCGAGAGAGGCGCGCGTCTCGTCGAGCAGCGGGCCGACGCTGGTGATCGCCGGTCGCAGGTTCAGCGCGGTGAGCGCAACCGCGACGGAGAACAGCGCTCCCCCTGCCGCCACCCGGCGGCCGGTCCCCTGGGCACCGTCCTGGCGGCATTCCACAGACATCTCGCTCCTTCGCGGCCCCTAGGCGGCCATCCAAGCACAGCGCCGTGAGCGCGCCCGCGCCGGGCCTTCCGCGCTCACGGCCGGGGGCGAGGTCGCTTCGCATCGTCCGACGTGCCGGTCACCCGGCCTGGCCGGAGGCGGCGTCAAGCGACGACCTGGAGCGGGCCGCGCGGGAGCGTGTCGTCCTCGTCGGGTTCCACGTCGTCGTCCGGCAGGTCGTACCAGTGGACGTCGCCGGGGAACTGCTCCTCCTGGGTCGGCTCGATCGGGGCCTTGGGGCGCACGGTGTTGATCACGGGATGGTCCTCCTGAGGAAGGGGCGTGCCGCCGCGAGGGACACGCGGGGACGGAAGTCGAAGGCATCGGTCCGCGATCAACGACACCGCGCGCCGGCGACGTGGCCGAAGTCCACGTGCGGGCGGCTGGTCAGCAGGAGGCGCTGTCTCATGGCGACAACTTATGAGCCTCTTTCCCTGAAGTCAATATTCCCTACTTGCTATACATGGATTACAAAGGACAGGGAGTAGGAAGGACGAGGACGATGCCTTTGCCGCACTTCCTGGTGATCGGCGCCCCGAAGGCCGGCACCACTGCCCTGCACGCCGCGCTCCGCGCGCATCCCGCACTTCACCTGTCGCGGGTCAAGGAGCCCAAGTTCTTCCTCACCGACGGGCCGCCTCCCTCCCACGGCGGCCCCGGAGACGCCCAGACCTACCGCGAGCACGTCTGGCGCAGAGCCGACTACGAGGCGCTGTTCGACGGCGCCCGCGAAGGCGCCCTTCTCGGCGAGGCCACCCCCTTCTACCTCTACGACCTGGACGCCCAGCGCCGCATGCGCGAGACCGTTCCAGGGGCGCGGCTCATCGCGATCCTCCGCGACCCGGTCGAGCGGGCGCACTCCAACTGGACCCACCTGTGGTCGGCGGGGCTGGAGCCGATCGGCGACGTGGTCCGGGCGTGCGCCGCAGAGGAGCGCAGGATCTCGGCGGGATGGGCGCACTTCTGGCACTACATCGGGCTCGGCCGGTACGGCGAGCAGCTCGCCCACCTGTTCACGCTGTTCCCGCGCGAGCAGGTCCTGGTCTTCAGGTACCGGGACCTGGTCGACAGGCCCGTGGAGACCCTCGACAGGATCTGCGCCTTCCTCGGCGTCGAGCAGGGCCTGCTCACGCACGCTCCGCGGGAGAACGTCACCGCCCACCCCGACGCGGGCGGGCGGCACAGCCTGCTGTCCGCGGCGCTCAGGGCGTGCGCGCAGGTCCTGCCCCACGGCGTGGGACGGGCGCTGGCCGGACCGATCGAGCACCTCCTGCAGCGCAGGGGCGTCTCACGGCGGCCCCTCACCTGGGACCAGCGGCGGCGGCTCATCCCCTACTTCGCCGCCGACATCGAGCTCCTCCAGCAGGTGACAGGGGAGGACTTCAGCGACTGGCTGCGGCCGAGGGGCCGCTCGGGCGGGCTGGTCGGGGCCCGCCCTCCCGGCCAGCGGCAGTCGCGCAACGGCCGCCCCCTGCCGGGGTGATCAGCCCGCGGAGCGCGGTGCGGCTCGCAGCTCGGTGCGCAGTTCGTGGGCGCCGTCGGCCCGCGTGTACTCGTAGTAGAGCCGCACCCCTCCCCCCGGCAGGTCGACGAGGTCGAGGTAGCGAAGCCCGCCACCGTGGTGGGAGGAGAAGGCGACAGGCCCGGCGCCCAGCGGGGTCAGCGCCGCAGGGTCCTGTCCCGCGGCGACTCCGGTGCGCTCCTCGTAGTTCTCCGCCGCGCTCGCCCTGCCGTCGTAGAAGGCCAGGACGCCGTCGCTGGTGAAGCGGACCGCGCTCACCCGGGTACCGCGCGCGTCCCATGCACCTGGACGGCCGCTCAGCGCGGTGCCGTGCCACGTCCAGGAGAGCCCGTCGCCGCTGGTGGCGTAGGCGCTCACCATCTGGTCGGCCTCTGCGGGGTCGGTCAGGGGGTGGCAGGAGGCCCACAGGTGCCAGGTGCCGCCCCTGCGCACGATCACCGGGTCCTTGACGCCGGTATTCGGATCGCCCGGCAGCACCGTCGCGCGCAGCCTGCAGTCGAAGGCGGACGGATCGTCGGCTTCGAGCACCTCCACCCGCCAGTGCTTGGTGCCGTGGGTGGCGCAGCTGAGGTAGAGCCGCCAGCGACCCTCGGCGGTGCGCATCAGCCACGGACGCTCCAGGGACTCGGCGTCCGCCTCCTCCTTCGTGATCGTCAGCAGACTCTCGAAGCGCTCGCCGTCGGCCGAGCGCGCCACCACGACGGCATGGCCCCTGCCCTCCCCCACCGGCCTGCGCAGGCGGTAGGCCAGGTAGATCCACCCGTCATGGGCCACCGCGCTGGGCGCTCCCGCCCAGTGCCCCTCGCCGGGTACGGCCGGCACCACCGCCGCCACCGAACGCTCCAGCGTGGGGAGAAACGTCCTATCGATCGACATGGGCACGACAGTAGGACCCCGCCCGGCGACGCTCATGGACCTTCGCCCTTCCTTGACTCTTCCATGCATTCCCTATTGATTTTATAGGAATTCTGGAGGGCCGCACCATGAGCACGCGCGAACCATCACCCACGGACGGCGAGAGCCGTCGCGGCCATCGGCGTCGCCACCGATCTGCGCGCCCGGCTCCTCATCCTGGCCTTCGCCAGCATCAGCCTGGAGCTCCGCGTGTCGGGGCCACGCGGGGCGGGCCGGCGGCCCTCGCGATGTTCGCCTGCGCGACGGCGGTCAACGTGCGCGTGGTGCCCGGCCTAGCCGTGGTGCTTTCAGCGGCTTCTCTGACCTCGCGTTTCCGGCCGGCGGAGGCACGCTGAATGGCGGAAAACAAAAGAAGGCTCAGGCCATTTACATGACCTGAGCCTTCTGTTTGTGCGCCGCCAGGGACTCGAACCCCGGACCCGCTGATTAAGAGTCAGCTGCTCTAACCAACTGAGCTAGCGGCGCCCGCGGGAAGAAATATACCCGGCTTCGCCACGCAGGTCGAATCAGCGGCAATCAGGACCACTAACCCTTGCCGATCAGGCTCGCGTAGACGACCGTGTTGTCGACGTAGTGCCTGGTGCTGGTGTCGAACGCCCCGCCACAGGTGATCAGCCGCAGCTCCGGCCGGCCGGGGTTGGCGTACACCTCTCTGCCGGGAAAGTCGTCCTTCGGGTAGGTGGCCTTCTTGGTGACGCGGAAGCGCAGCCGCCGACCGTCCTTCCTGGTCACGTAGATCAGCCGGCCTGGACGCAGCTCGCTCAGCCGGTAGAAGACCGCGGGACCCGTGGTGCTGTCGTAGTGGCCGACCAGGATGGCCGCGCCGGTCGCGCCGGGTTTGGGGCCGATGGAGAACCAGCCCACCCGCTGCGACGCGCTGAACGGCGGGGAGGCGATCCTGCCCCCGTCGAAACCGACCGGCATGATCCGGGCGCCCAGGGCCAGGCTCGGGATCTGGATGGTCCTGGGAGGCGAGTCCGACGACTTCGTGTCCGCCTGCGCAGGCGGCGGCGGCTTGACGTCCTTCCGCACGGGCCGCGCCGGCTTCGTGCCCACCTGCACAGGCTGCACCGGCTTCGCATCCGCCCGCACGGACTTCAGCGGCTTGACATCCGTCGGCACGGGCCGCGTCGGCACGGGCCGCGTCGGCTTCGTGCCCACCTGCACGGGCTTCAGCGGCCTGACATCCGTCCCCACGGGCCGCGCCAGCTCCGTGCCCACCTGCACAGGCTGCACCGGCTTCGCATCCGCCCGCACGGACTTCAGCGGCTTGACATCCGTCGGCACGGGCCGCGCCGGCACGGGCCGCGTCGGCTTCGTGCCCACCTGCACGGGCTTCAGCGGCCTGACATCCGTCCCCACGGGCCGCGCCAGCTCCGTATCCACCTGCACAGGCTGCACCGGCTTCGCATCCGCCCGCACAGACTTCAGCGGCCTGACATCCGTCGGCACAGGCCGCGTCGGCTTCGTGCCCACCTGCACGGGCTTCAGCGGTCCGGCATCCGTCCTCACGGGCTTCGGCAGTAGCTTGGTGTCCGCCTGCGCAGGCTTCCGCTGCTCGGCGTCGGCCCGCGTGGGCTTGGGCGGCCTCCTGTCCACCGGCGCAAGCTTCGGCAGCTTCGTATCCACCGGTACGAATTTCGGCGGCTTGGTATCCGCCTGTCCAGGCTTCGGCGGCTTAGCGTCCGCCTGTCCAGGCTTCGGCTTGGTATCCGCCGGTGCAGGCTTCGGCGGCTTGGTGTCGGCCCGTGCGGGCGCCGACGCCATGGCGAGAGCGGTCAGGAAGGCCGCCACGCGCAGAGCGTGGCGGCCAATGAGGCGTCCCGTCATGGCTAGCGGGCGAACACCGTCGCCATCCCGCCGCCGCCCGTGTGCGGGCCGCGGCCGCGGCCGCAGCCGTGGCCGCCCCCGCCCCAGCCCCAGCCGCCGCAGCCGGGACCCTCGCCGGGGGCCCAGCCCACACCGTGGCCCCCGCCGCAGTGGTGGCCGCCCCAGTGGGGGATCCCGCCACCGCACCCTCCGCCACCGCACCCGTGGCCCCCGCCACCGCACCCGTGGTGGCCGAAGCCCCTGTGGTGACCGAAGCCCTTGTGGTGACCGAAGCCCTTGTGGTGGCGGCCGAAGCCCTTGTCGTGACCGAAGCCCTTGTGGTCGTCGAAGTCCTTGTTGTCGCGACCACGGTCGTGGTCGAAGCCTCGATGCTGGCCCCAGCCGCGGTCACCGCCGCGACCGCCCCAGTCGCCGTTGTCGTCTTCCGTGAAGACGACGACCGCGGTCTGGGTCTGTGCCGAAGCGGCGGTCGCCGGGGCGGTGACGCCGAAGCCGGAGGCCAGGATGAGGCCGGCGGCGAGAACTGCGATACGCATCGCGTTTCCTCCTTCAATGACTGAGAAGTCATGCGATGAAGTCCCCCTATGTCTCATCCGCCGAACCGGGCAAATCAGCTTCTTGCCTCGTCCATTACCGCAATAAGGCAGAGCAGCCTTATTGCGGTTTTTCATCACCACCCACGAATCCCCCTAATTCTGGATTTATTGTCACTGGTGCTAGAATAAAGTTCGGTCCCCGCAGACAGGAGCATCGATGTTCAACTCGCCCGCCGACGTGAGCGAGCGCCTCGCCGCCGTTGACTACCTCTCCGACGACTCCATCGCCACCTCGGTGTTCCTGGCCGCCGCGCTGGGCAAGCCGCTGCTCGCCGAGGGCCCCGCGGGGGTGGGCAAGACCCAGCTCGCCAAGGCGGTCGCGCTGGCGACGGGCGCGAACCTCATCAGGCTCCAGTGCTACGAGGGCCTCGACGAGGCCAGGGCGCTGTACGAGTGGAACTACAAGAAGCAGCTCCTGCGCATCCAGGCGACCAGCTCGGACGACGACATCTTCTCCGAGGAGTTCCTGCTGGAACGCCCGCTCCTGAAGGCGATCAGGAGCGCGGAGCCGACCGTGCTGCTGATCGACGAGACCGACAAGGCCGACGTCGAGGTCGAGGGGCTGCTCCTCGAGCTGCTGTCCGACTTCCAGATCACGATCCCTGAGCTCGGCACGATCGAGGCGACGCTCAGGCCGTTCGTCGTGCTGACCTCCAACGCCACGCGCGAGCTGTCGGAGGCTCTGAAGAGACGCTGCCTCTACCTGCACATCGAGTACCCGACGCAGGAGCGCGAGCGCGACATCGTGCTGGCGCAGGTGCCGACACTGACGAGCGACCTGGCCGAGCAGCTGGCCAGGACGGTGGCCACGCTGCGGGCGCTTGAGCTGAAGAAGGCGCCCTCCGTCGCCGAGACCATCGACTGGGCGCGCACGCTGCTGGCCCTGGGCCGGGAGGAGCTCGACGAGAGCACGGTCGCGGGCACGCTCGGCGTGGTGCTCAAGCACGCCTCCGACCAGGCCAGGGCGCGCAAGGAGCTGGGCCTGTGAGCCTGGTCGACAGGCACGTCGGCTTCGTGCACGCCCTGCGCGAGGCGGGGCTGCCCGTCTCGCTGGCCGAGGGCCTCGACGCGGCCAGAGCGCTGCGGGTGATCGACCTGACCGAGCGCGAGTCGCTGCGCGCCGCCTACGCGGCGACGCTGGTCAAGAAGCCCGCCTACCGCCCTGGCTTCGACATGCTGTTCGACCTGTGGTTCCCCTCCTCGACCACGGGCCTGTACAGCAGGCCGGACGACGACGCGCCCCTGCCCGACCTGCGTGAGCACCTGGCCAGGCTCCTGACCGGCTCGACCGACCCCGAGATGAGGGAGTTCGCCAGGGCGATGGTCGAGCGCTTCGGCAGGCAGCCGGCAGCCGAGGGCCGCCAGAACTGGTTCTCCTACAGCGTCATGCGCGCGCTGTCACCCGAGACGCTCATGGCTCGCATCCTGCAGGGCGTGCCGAGAGGGGGGCTGGAGGAGAAGACCACCCGCCAGCGCGTCAACGCCAACGCCAAGCGCTTCGAGGAGGCCGTCGCCACCGACGTGCGCCGCAGGATCGCCGAGGACTCCGGCATCGAGCGCATCGCGCGCTCCGCCGTGCGGCCGCCGCTGGACCAGCTGGACTTCCTGCGGATCACCAGGGCGGACCTCGCGAGGCTGCGCAGGGAGGTCCACCCGCTGGCGCGCAGGCTGGCGGCGCGGCTGGCCGTCAAGCAGCGGCACGGCAGGCGAGGAAGGCTCGACTTCCGCAGGACCGTGCGGGCCTCGCTGTCGACCGGCGGGGTGCCAATGGACCCCAGGTTCAGACCGCCCCGCCCGCACAAGCCCGAGTTGGTCATCCTCTGCGACACCAGCGACTCGGTCTCCTCCTTCGCCCACTTCACGCTGCTGCTGACCTATGCGCTCAGGGAGCAGTTCACGAAAGTCAGGGCATTCGGTTTCGTGGACACCGTGGATGAGATCACTCGATTCTTCACGCCGGGCGGTGACGTCAGCGAGGCGCTGGCCAAACTCGCAACAGAAGCCAATATGTCTCGCTTTGGCAGGACAAATTATGGGCGGGCATTCGAGGAGTTCGCCGAGAAAGACGTCATCGGCCCGAAAACGAGCCTGCTGATCCTGGGCGACGCGCGCTCCAACTACCAGCCGCCCGCGCTCGACACGCTCAAGCGGCTGGTCAAGGACGCCAGGCACGCCTACTGGCTCAACCCCGAGCCGAGGCAGCAGTGGGACAGCGGCGACTCGCTCGCCACGTCCTACGGCTCGATCGTGCCGATGCGGGAGTGCCGCAACATCGCCCAGCTGGCGGAGTTCATCGAGCGGCTCGCCTAGCCAGCTCCCGCGCCGCGGTGCGGGCTAGCAGCTCGATCTGCTCCTCGGTCAGCACCACCCGCTCCGACCGCCTGATCAGCTTGGCGGCCAGCGACGGCTTGAGCAGCGTGATGCCCTCGCCGTTCACCACGCCGCCGCGCGGCAGCCGCCCGCAGTGGACGGCCAGCAGCGGATGGATGGTCAGCGCGATGCCGGTCTCCTTGCCGAGCAGTTCGGCGAAGGCGCCCGCGGCCGCGACCAGCGGCTTGGCCACATGCGAGCCGAACTTCTCGCCGAAGAACAGCCGCCCGCCGTACGCGGCGATGTCGGTGTCCGGCGCCCACGACTCGTTGTCGACGATCCATACCCCGCCGGGACCGATGACCAGATGGTCGATCGAGGCCTGGCCGCGGATGGCCCTGCCCTGCAGGATGTGGTAGCCGTGCCTGTTGAGGCCGCGCCTGAGCTTGCGCTGGGTGATCACCTCACCGTGGCGGCGGCCTCGCCAGACGGAGGTGGCGTTGAAGTTGTGCCAGACGATCGCCCAGTCGAGGGCGGCCACGAGAGCGGCGAACAGCAGCCCGAAGGCGGGAGGCCACGGCAGCTCGAAGCGGATGGCAAGCGCCACGCCCGCCACGAACCCGAAGCCTGCCTTGACGGCCCTGGAGCGCTGCCGGTTCTTCGCGTCCTCGCGCCAGAACTTCTCGTACCACCACTGCGGGGACGAGCCTGTGAACTTCTCGTCCTGCTGCACGTAGATTGAACCACCGGGCACGGCAAACTCCCCGAGTTCAGTAGGTTAAACATGGATCTGCCACGCCGAAGATCCCTCGCCGGTCAAAAGATACCCAAGGCAAGCCTAACTTAGGCGTGATGAGCCCCTACCGGACACTCAACCGACCAGTCGGTATGCTGTTGACCATGGCACAGGATGAACCGGTCAGACAGCGGCTGCTCGCCGAGGCGACGCGACTGTTCGCCGAGCGCGGCTTCGAGAGCACATCGGTGCAGGAGATCGTGGTCTCAGCCGGGGTCACCAAGGGGGCGATGTACCACTACTTCGACTCCAAGGACGACCTGCTGCACGAGATCTACGCCCGCGTTCTCAGGATGCAGATGGACCGGCTGACGCGGATCGCCGACGGGTCCGGCACCGTGTCCGAGCGGCTCTACGCGGCGGCGGCCGACGTCGTCGAGACGACGGCGGACAACCTCGACGACTCCAAGATCTTCTTCAGGTCCATGCACCTGCTCGCCCCCGAGACGCAGAAGACCGTGCGGGCCGAGCGCCGGCGCTACCACGAGCGCTTCCGCGACCTGGTGGCCGAGGGGCAGCGCGAAGGCGTCTTCCGCGCCGACGTGCCCGCCGACATCGTGGTCGACTACTTCTTCGGCTCGGTCCACCACCTGGGCTCCTGGTATCACGTCGAGGGGCCGCTGACCGGCGGCCAGGTGGGCGCGCAGTTCGCCGACCTGCTGCTCACGTCGTTGCGGCCGCAGGCGTCCTGACCACTCCCCTGGTCGCCATCCTGCCGATCAGCGCGAGGAGCCTGCGCGGCCTGCGCGGCATCAGATGGGCCATCGCGAAGTTGCCCAGACCGGGCACCACGTAGCCGCGGTCACGTTCGAGCCCGCGCAGCGCCGCCGTGACCACCTGCTCGGGGGTGGCCATCCTGGCCCCGATGGCCGCCTCACGCGTGCCGATCACCTCGAAGAAGGAGGTCTCGACGGGGCCGGGGGTCACGGCGAGCACCTTCACGCCCGTGCCGCGCAGCTCGCTCCACAGCGCCAGGCTGAAGTTGAGAACGAAGCTCTTGGACGCCGCGTAGGTGGCGAAGTAGGGCGCGATGTTGAAGCCCGCCGTCGAGCCCACGTTGACGACCGCGCCCCGGCCTCTGGCCAGCATCCCCGGCAGCAGCGCGTGGGTGAGGCCGACCAGCGAGACCACGTTGACCATCAGCTCGTCGTGCTCGCGGCCGGGGTCGATGTCCTGGAAGCGGCCCGCCGTGCCGAATCCGGCGTTGTTGACCAGCAGGTCGATCGGACGGCCCGCCAGCCGCTCGGCGATCCGGCCGACGGCGTCGGGGGCCGACAGGTCCTGGCCGATCACGTCGACCTCCACGCCGTGGGCCGCGCGCAACCGCTCGGCCAGTTCGTCCATCTTGCCCACGGAACGGGCGACCAGCACGAGGTCATAGCCCTGGGCGGCCAGCTGCGTGGCGAACTCGGCGCCGATCCCCGACGAGGCGCCGGTCACCAGTGAAGTCTTGTTCATGAGATGGAATGTAGCATTTATTTCGTTAACTGCAACAGTCTGTCTCAGATATGTGCGGTAACGTTCGCCGCATGACAGACAGGCGGTTGCGGGCGGACGCGGAGCGCAGCATCCGCTCGATCATGGAGGCCGCCGAGCGGCTGCTCGGAGCGAATCCGGCGGCGACGATGGAGCAGATCGCCGAGGCCGCGGGCGTGGCGCGGGCCACCGTCCACCGCCGGTTCGCCAGCAGGGAGGCGCTGATCGAGTCGATGGAGCTGGCGGCATGGCGCGAGCTCGACGCGGTCGTCGAGGCCGCCCGTCCGAGAACCGCTCCCCCACTGGTCGCCCTGCACCAGGCCACGGCCGCGATCCTGCGGATCAAGCCGGGCTGGCGCTTCACGCTGGCAGGTCCCGTCCCGCTGGGCGCCGAGGCGCACGCGGTGCAGGAGGGCGTGATGGCCAAGTGCGACGAGGTCTTCACCAGGGCGCGCGAGGCGGGGCTGATCAGGCCCGACGCCGACATGGCCTGGGTACGGCAGGCCTACCTCGCGCTCCTGGCCGAGTCGGCGCACTCCGCCCGCGAGGGCGCCGACCCCGACGCGCTGGCGGCGCGGCTGCTCGACACCCTCATGCACGGTGTCGCCCCCAGGTGAGGGAGCGAGGTCAGGCGAACAGCGCCCTGCCCCAGTAGTCGCCCGCGTCGCGCACCCCTGGCGGGATCGCGAACAGGCCGCTGGAGATGTGCTTGATGTACTCGTTGAGCACGTCGTTCTTGGCCAGCGCCCGCTGTACGGGGACGAACTGGCGGTGCGGGTCGCGCTGGTAGGACATGAAGAACAGCCCCGCGTCAAGGCGGCCGAGCCCGTCGGAGCCGTCGACGTAGTTGTAGCCGCGACGCAGCAGCCTGGCGCCGCCGTTGCTGGAGGGGTGGGCCAGCCTCACGTGGGCGACCTCGCCGATCAGCGGCGCGCCGTCGGGGCCCTTCTTCGCGAAGTCGGGCTCGTCGAACTCCTTGGCCAGCCCGAGCGGCGCCCCCTCGCCCTTGTCGCGGCCGAAGATGGCCTCCTGCTCGGCCAGCGACGTGCGGTCCCAGGTCTCGATGTGCATCCGGATCTTCCTGGTGACCAGATAGGTGCCGCCCCTCATCCACGCGGGGCCGTCCTTCTCGGCCACCCACAGGTGGTCGCGGAGCATCGCGGTGTCCTCCAGCTTCAGGTTGGCGGTGCCGTCCTTGAAGCCCATGAGGTTGCGGGGCGTGGCCTGCGCCCTCGACGTCGAGGACGTACGGCCGAAGCCGAGCTGGGAGTAGCGCGCCGACACCCTGCCGAAGCCGATGCGCGCCAGGTTGCGGATCGCGTGCACGGCCACCTGCGGATCGTTCGCGCACGCCTGCACGCACAGGTCGCCGCCCGACAGCTCGGGCAGCAGCGCGTCGCCGGGGAAGCGGGGCAGGTCGCGCAGCGCCGCCGGCTTCCTCCCTGCCAGCCCGAACCTGCCGTCGAACAGGGAGGCGCCGAACCCGATCGTCAGCGTGAGCCCCGAGGCGGGCAGACCGAGCGCCTCGCCCGTGTCGTCGGGCGGCGCCTCAGGCACGCCGCCGACCGCGCCGAACGTCCCCGCCTCCTGGCCCTGCGTCATCCGGGCTGCGGCGGCCGTCCACTCCTGGAGCAGCGCGTCGAGCTCGGACCGCTTGGTGGTGATCACGTCGAACGCGGCGAAGTGCAGGCGGTCCTGCGCGGGGGTGGCGATGCCGGCCTGGTGCTCGCCGTAGAAGGCGACCGAGTCCAGGGCCGAGACCGCGCTGACGGGCATCGGCGCGGGCTCGTCGAGCAGCATCTTGGCGCCCGCGACGGACGCCCCGGCCGCGGCGACGCCCGCCGCGCCCAACCCGAGCAACTTCCTGCGGCTGACCCCGCTCATCACGACCTCATTTCGCCACGACGGCAGCGATCTTGCTGACCGGTTCGGCCAGCGCGTTGATCGCGTCCGACAGCTTCTTCAGTTCGGCCTTCGACAGCTCGGTGTGCAGCTTCCACCCGTCGCCCTTGCGGTGCTCCTCCAGCGCGGCCTCCGCGGCGGCGAACTGCGTGTCGAGCGTCTTCACCAGGTCGGGGGCGCGCTCCTCCAGCACGGGGCGCAGCGCCTGCACGGACGCCTTCGAGCCGGCCAGGTTGGCGGAGAAGTCCCACAGGTCGGTGTGCGAGTAGCGGTCCTCCTCGCCGGTGATCTTCCCGGTGGCGACCTCGTCGAGCAGCTCCTTGGCGCCGTTGCCGAGCTGCAGCGGCGACAGCTTCTCGCTGTTGGCCTTCTCGACGATCAGCTTCACGTCGGCCATCAGCCTGTCGGCGATCGGGCCCGACTCGCTGACGTCCTTGTCCACCCAGAGGTCGCGCTCGAGGCGGTGGAAGCCGGTGAACTCCATGCCCTCCTCGATGACCTCCTCACGGCCGTCGATCTTGGGGTCGAGGTCGCCGAAGATCTCCGCGACGGGCTCGATCCGCTCCCAGTAGGTGCGCGCGACGGGGAAGAGCGCCTTGGCCTTCTCCTGCTCGCCGGCCTTCACCGCGTCGACGAACTCCTGCGTCTTGATCAGCAGGGCGTCGGTCTGGCTCTTGACGTAGCGCTGGTAGCTGGCGGTGGCGGCGGCCAGCTTGGCGTCGGCGCTGAGCGGTGTGGCCTCGCCCGTGACCTTCAGCGGCCCCCTGATGCCCTTGCCCACCATCCCCGGCTTGCAGGCCGTCTCGTACACGCCCGCGGGCAGCTCGACGATCAGCTCGCGGGTCAGGCCGGGAACGATGTTCTCCACCTCGGCCATGACCCTGTCGCCGGGGGCGTAGACGTAGAACTCGGTGACCTTGGTGCCGCCGTTGGTGACGGCGAACGTGGAGGTCCCCGCCGCGACCTCGGACGTGGCGACGGTGCAGGCGGTGTCGCTGGCCGCCACCTTGATGGGGCCGCCCGCCGGGGCGCTCCCCGCGGCGCCCGGCTGGGCGGAGGGAGCCTCCTGGGAGCAGCCCGCGAGAGCGCCGAGGGCGAGCAGGCCCGTGACGACGACAGATGGAGTGCGCATGTCGGGTGTCTCCTGTTACGAAACGGGTTCGGCGGCCTTGGGCGCGGCGGCCGGGCGGAGGAAGAGGAACAGCACGGGGATCACGTAGAGCGCCCAGGCCGCCATCTCGAGGACGCTGGGCGCGGGGGTGATGTTGAACATCCCCGCCAGCAGCGCGGAGTACCACGCGCCAGGGTCGAGCACGGCGGAGATGTCGAAGGCCAGCGTGTTCAAGCCCGGCAGGATTCCGGCCTCCTGCAGGTCGTGCACGCCGTACTTGAGAATGCCCCCGGCCACCAGGATCAGCAGCAGGCCCGTCCAGGTGAAGAACGTGGTGAGGTTGATCCTGACCGCGCTGGCGTAGATCCCCCAGCCGATCACGATCGAGGTGAGCACGCCGAGGCTGATCCCGATCAGCGGCAGCGCCGTGGCCGCGGCGCCCTGCGCGGAGGCGTAGAAGAGCAGCGAGGTCTCCAGGCCCTCTCTGACCACCGCCAGGAACGCCATCACGGCGACGGCGACCCCGCCCACGTTGAGCGCCCGGCCGAGCTTGGCCCGGAGGTCGCCGGCGATGGTGCGGGCCGCACCCCGCATCCAGAAGATCATCCAGGTGACGAACACCGTGGCGGCGATGGACGTCAGCGCCTCGAACAGCTCCTGCTGCTCGAAGGTGAGGTTGGCGGCCGTGAACGACAGCAGGGCGCCGAACCCGACCGACAGCGCGACGGCGAGGCCGACACCTGCCCATACGAGGGGAAGCTTGTCCCTGCGGTCGCTCTTGACCAGGAACGCCACCAGGATGGAGACGACGAGGGTCGCCTCCAGGCCCTCCCGCAGTCCGATGAGAAAGCTGGCGAACACGTCAAATCCCCTAAGTGAGGCAAACCTAAATTAGGCCAGGTTTACCTTACCCAGGTCGGCGGTCTGTCACTCACCTCAGGGGGTCATATGTCGGGATTTGCCTGGGCAACTCTCCGCCCAGGCAGGTCAGGGTCCGGTCAGGCGGGACCAGGGAGGTCGGCCAGCGCGGCGAGGGCCTCCCTGTGCTCTCCCGGGGTTCCGAGAGCGATCTCGGCCGACTTGGCGCGCTTGAGGAACAGGTGGAGCGGGTGCTCCCAGGTCATCCCGATCCCTCCGTGGAGCTGCACCGCCTCCTCGGCCACGTGGACCGCCACGCCCGCGTTCCACGCCTGCGCGACCGCCGCCGACATCGCCGCGCCGTCCGTCGCGCCGCGCGCCGCGGCGCGGGCGCGCACGACGTCGAGCCACAGGTCGGCGAGCCTGTGCTTGATCGCCTGGAAGGAGCCGACGGGCCTGGCGAACTGGTAGCGCTCCTTCACGTAGGCGAGCGTCGTCTCCAGGCACCACTCGGCCACGCCGAGCTGCTCCGAGGCCAGCAGCCCTGCCCCGAACCGCAGGGTCTCGGCCACGTCGACCGCGCCCAGCGGCTCGGCGACGGAGCCTGCGAACGTGACCGTGGCGATCGGCCTGGTGAGGTCGAGCGAGGGCGCGACCTCGACGGTGGCCTCCGCGGCGGGAACCGCGTGAAGCGTCCCCTCCACGGGGACGAGCAGCACGTCGGCCACGTCCGCCCCCGCCACCGCGCCCACGACGCCGGTCAGCCGGCCGTCCGCGGCGCTGACCTGCCCGCCGGCCTCCCTGTACGGCGAGGCGGAGAAGGGCACGACGAGGGCGACGGTGAGATCGCCCTCCGCCACGCCGCGCAGCAGCTCACCCGCCCCCACCTGGAGCAGCGCGTGGGTGGCCAGCACCGAGCTGGTGAAGAACGGGACGGGCGTCACGGCCCTGCCCAGCTCCTCCAGCACGACCGCGGCCTCGCGCGCGGAGGCTCCCGCTCCGCCGTACTCCTCGGGGACCAGCAGCCCCGCCACGCCGATGTCGCGCGCCAGCGTCTTCCACAGGCCCAGGTCGTACGGCGCGCCCTCGACCCTGGCCAGCACGGCGGCAGGAGGGCAGCGGTCGGCGAGCAGGTCGCGCACGGCGGCCCGCAGCTCGTCCTCGACGTCGGTGTAGAGCAGCGTCATCGCGGCAGGTCCTTCCAGGGCACGTCCTTGTCGACGCGAGGTTCGGAGGGCAGGCCGAGCACCCGCTCGGCGATGATGTTCCGCAGGATCTCCGAGGTGCCGCCCTCGATGGAGTTGCCCTTGGCGCGCAGGTAGCGGTAGCCGGGGTCGCGGCCGAGGAAGTCGACCGACTCCGAACGGCGGAAGACCCAGTCGTCGTAGCCCAGGTCGCGGTTGAACTCGACCTCGAACCCTGTCAGCTCCTGGTTGAGCTTGGCGAACGACAGCTTCATGCCCGAGCCCTCGGGGCCGGGCTGTCCGGCGGCGAGCTGCTCGCGCAGCCGTACCCCTGAAAGGCGGGTGACCTCGGCCTCCACCCACAGCGAGAGCAGGCGCTGGTGCAGGTCGTGGGTGCGCAGCTCGGGGTGCTCGCGCCAGGCGTCGGCGACCAGGCCGATCATGCCGCCGCCCCTGCGGACGGGCGCGCCGCCGATGGCCACGCGCTCGTTCATGAGCGTGGTCTGGGCGACCCGCCAGCCGTCGCCGACCTCGCCGAGCCGCAGGTCGTCCGACAGGCGCACGCCGGTGAGGAAGACCTCGTTGAACTCGGCCTCGCCGGTGATCTGGCGCAGCGGCCGCACGTCCACCCCGGGGGCGTGCATGTCGCAGATGAAGTACGTCATGCCGCGGTGCTTGGGCACGTCGGGGTCGGTCCTGGCGACGAGGATCGCCCAGCGCGCGTGGTGGGCGCCCGACGTCCAGACCTTCTGCCCGTCGATGACCCACTCGTCACCGTCCCTGACGGCGCGCGTGGCGAGCGTGGCGAGGTCGGATCCGGCGCCGGGCTCGCTGAAGAGCTGGCACCAGATCTCCTCGCCGGTCCACAGCGGGCGAAGGAAGCGCTTCTTCTGCTCCTCGGTGCCGAAGGCGAGGATCGTGGGCGCCGCCATGCCCAGGCCGATCGCCTGCACGCCGGTGTCGAGCTGCGGGGTGTGCGCGAGCGCGCGCTCCACCTCCTGCTGCATCTCGCGCGGCGCGCCGAGGCCGCCGAGGCCCACGGGGAAGTGCACCCACGCCAGGCCCGCGTCGAACCTGGCGCGCAGGAACTCCAGCCGGTCACTGGGCGCGTTCTCGAGGAATCTGTCGACTACATCCACTTCTTGAGCTCCCTGTGCGCGAGCGACCTCTTGTGCACCTCGTCCGGGCCGTCGGCGAAGCGCAGCGAGCGCACTCCCGCCCAGAGCCCTGCCAGCGGGAAGTCCTGGCTGACGCCGCCCGCGCCATGGACCTGGATGGCCTTGTCGAGGATCCATTCGACGGTCTTGGGTGTGGCGATCTTGATGGCCTGGATCTCGGTGTGGGCGCCCTTGTTGCCGACGGTGTCCATCAGCCAGGCGGTCTTGAGCACCAGCAGCCTGAGCTGCTCGACGCGCACCCTCGACTCGGCGATCCAGTCCTGGACGACGCCCTGCTCGGCGATCGTCTTGCCGAACGCCGTGCGCGCGATGGCGCGCCTGCACATCAGCTCGATGGCGCGCTCCGCCATGCCGATCATGCGCATGCAGTGGTGGATGCGGCCAGGCCCGAGCCTGGCCTGGGCGATCGCGAAGCCGCCGCCCTCCTCGCCGATCAGGTTGTCGGCAGGCACCCGCACGTCCTCGAAGACCACCTCGGCGTGGCCGCCGTGGTCGGCGTCGCTGTAGCCGAAGACGTGCATGCCGCGCTTGATGTGCAGACCGGGGGTGTCGCGCGGGACGAGCACCATGCTCTGCTGCCGGTGCTTGGGCGCGTCGGGGTTGGACTTGCCCATGACGATGAGGATCTTGCAGTTCGGGTTCATCGCTCCGGAGATGAACCACTTGCGTCCGTTGATGACGTACTCGGCGCCGTCCTTGATGATCTGGGTGGAGATGTTGGTGGCGTCCGAGGAGGCGACGTCGGGCTCGGTCATCGCGAACGCGGAACGGATCTCGCCGTCGAGCAGCGGGCGCAGCCACTCCTTGCGCTGCCACTCGCTGCCGAACCCGGCCAGCACCTCCATGTTGCCGGTGTCGGGCGCGGCGCAGTTCGTCGCCGTCGGAGCGATGCTCGGACTCCGCCCCATGATCTCGGCCAGCGGCGCGTACTGCAGGTTCGTCAGGCCCGCTCCGTGGTCACCGGGCAGGAAGAGATTCCACAGACCCCGCTTGCGGGCCTCCTCCTTGAGATCGGCCATCAGCGGGGGACTTCCCCAGCCGCTGGTCGCCGCCTGCTCCTCGAAGGCTTCCTCGGCCGGGTAGACGCATTCGTCCATGAAGCGCAGCAGTCGCTCGCGCAGGTCCTCGGTGACGCTGTCGAAGGCGAAGTCCATGAGCCGACCCTACCGACCGGCCGGTATGGCTGTCGACAAGTGGTCCGGCGAAATTTCGCACCGGTGGCCATAAGAGCAGGTGGGAGCGGTCGATACGGTGTCCGGCATGACCGCGAAGCTGCCCTCTCCCGTCGTGCTCGAGAACGCCGTCGTACGGCTGGAGCCGCTCACCTATGACCACGTCCCCGACCTCTTCCTCGCGGGAGGCGGAGACGACGAGGTCTGGCGCTGGCTGTCCGTCGCCACACCGCGCACCGCCGAGGAGCTCGCGTCGGTGGCCGCCGAGGTGATCGAGAGCCCCAAGTACGCGGCGCACGCGGTCGTCCTGAAGGAGAGCGGCAGGGCCGTCGGCTGGACGACCTACCTCGACGTGCCCGGCTTCGACCAGAGCGTGGAGATCGGCTGGACGTGGTACGGCAGGGCGGTGTGGCGCACGGCGGTCAACACCTCGTGCAAGGTGATGCTCATCGACCATGCCTTCGACGTGATCGGCTACAACCGCGTGCAGCTGAAGACGGACAACCTGAACACGAGGTCGCAGGCGGCGATCAGGCGCATCGGCGGGGTGCACGAGGGCACGCTGCGCAGGCACAGGCCGCGCCTCGACGGCACGTGGCGCGACACGGTCGTCTTCGGCATCCTCGACGACGAGTGGCCCGCCCACCGCGCCAGGCTCACCCAGGCCGCCTCCACCTGACCACGGCCCGTCATCTCAGCATGCCGGACAGGAACTCCGTCAACCCCGCGGTGAGGTCCTCGATCGACGGGGTCACTCCGGCGCCGGCGATCGCGTCGAACATGATGCCCTCGCCGTAGGCCACCAGTTGCCGGCCGTGCCGTACGGGGTCCTGCGAGCCCGCCGCGGCCAGCAGCGCGACCGCGGGCTCGCGGAACCTGGCGCCCACCCTGTCGTAGATCTCACGCAGCTCGGGACGGCGCGTCGCCTCCAGGGCCAGCTCGTAGCGGGCGAGCGTGCGCCGCCTGTCACTCAACTGGACGACCAGCACCCCGGCCAACAGCCCCGCGAGCTCGGGCTGGTGCCCGCCGGTCTCCACGGTGGCGCCGGGAGCCGGGAAGCCGCCCGCCTCGACGGCTGGCGCGAAGGCGTGCTCCTCCAGCTCCGTCAGCCGAAGCAACGTCAACTCCAGAAGGGCCGCGCGCGTCCGGGCGAGGTTGGAGGTGGAGCCGGGCGGCAGCCCCGCCAGCTCGTCGACCGCCCTGTGGGTCAGGCCGCGCATGCCGCGCTCGGCGAGCAGGGTGATGGCCGCTTCCGCGACGGTCTCCGAACGTTTCACGAGGCAAAGACTACACTTGTAGTCCAACTACGCCTGTAGTAGCGTCGCGAACTACAGGCGTAGTGAGGAAGTGGGACGGCATGTCCAGAGCTGTGGTGATCGGGGCGGGCATCGGCGGGCTGACGGCAGCCGTCGCGCTGGAGCGGCGCGGGTGGCAGGTGACCGTCCTGGAGCGCGCGGAGAGGCTCGAACCTGTGGGCTCGGGCCTGGCGATCGCCTCCAACGCCCTGAAGGCGCTCGACACGATCGAGCTCGGCGACGAGGTCCGCCGGCTCTCCAGGCTCCAGGGCAGGGGCGGCGTCCGCACCTCGCGCGGCAGGTGGCTGATCCACACCACCGAGGAGAAGGCGGCGGCCCGCTACGGCGACTCCGGCGCCATCATGCTGCGCGCCACCCTCATGGACCTGCTGGCCGACCGGGTCGGAGACCTGCGACTCGGCACCACGGTCACCGGCGTCGACGCCGAGAAGGGCGTGGTCAGCACGGTCACCGGCGTCGACGCCGAGAAGGGCGTGGTCAGCACGGTCACCGGCGTCGACGCCCAGAACAGCCGAGAAGACACCCCCAAGGGCGTGGCCGGTGGCGAGTTCGAGGCCGAGCTGGTGGTCGCGGGCGACGGCATCAACTCCGCCATGCGCAGGACGCTCTTCCCCGGCCACCCCGACCCGGTCTACTCGGGCGTGACCGCGTGGCGGGTGCTGGTCCCCAACCCGGGCGGCCTCGTCGTCGAGAGCACCGAGTCGTGGGGCAGGGGCCTGGTCTTCGGCGTCCACGCGCTGGCCGGCGACATCGTCTACCTCTACGCCACCGACCTGGCGCCCGCCGGAGAACCCCACGGCGACGAGCGGGCGGGGCTGCTGCGCAGGTTCGGCGACTGGCACAGGCCCATCCCCGCGCTCCTGGAGTCGGCCAGACCGGAGAACATCCTCCGCAACGACGTCTACTACCTCGGCACGCCACTGCCGGCCATGCACAGGGGAAGGGTGGCGCTGATCGGCGACGCCGCGCACCCCATGACGCCGAACCTGGGTCAGGGCGCGTGCCAGGCCATCGAGGACGCGATCGTCCTGGCCGCCAACGCGCGGAACCTGCCCGCCTACACCGAGGCGAGGTTGGCCCGTACCTCGAAGGTGGTGGCGCGGTCGACGAAGCTCTGCAGGGCCACCACGATACGCAACCCGCTGGCCGTACGGCTGCGCGACATGGGCATGTCGCTGGCCGGCAGGCTCAGCTCCGATCTGATGCTGCGCTCGATGGATGAGGTACTGGGATGGACACCTCCGGAGTCGGCCTGGACTGGTCAGGGGCGAGACGCCCGAGTGTGATCGTGCCGCCGACCGTGAGCGCCGCCGCGAGCAGCGCGGGCACGGCCGTCGAGGGAGAGGTGGGCAGCGGCTCGCCCAGCAGGATCGCGCCGGCGAGCACCGAGGTGATCGGGTCGATGACCTGCACCCCCGCGTAGGCGATGCCGAAGTAGCCGACCGCGTAGGAGCGCTGCAGCAGCACCACCGCGCAGACCAGCAGGAGGGGGATGGCCAGCGTGAACCAGTGGACGAGCCTGGAGAGGTCTCCCTCCATGCCGCCGCCCACCACGCGGACGAACGTGGACACGCTGGCGGTCACCACCCCCGCGCCCACCGACAGCAGCAGCGCCTTGGCAGGGCCTCGCGACCTGCGCGCCGCCGCGTTCGCGACCAGCACGATCGCCCCGATGACCGCGAGGAATCCCAGGGCGGAGGCCGAGGACAGTTCCGGCTTCACGTTCGTGTGCGGCACCAGCAGCGTCAGCCAGAGCAGGCCGACCGCGACGGCGATGGATCCGAAGATCTCCGCTTTGTACGGCTTGCGGCCGTACAGGTAGGCGGCCAGCGGCACCGCGAACACCAGCGTGGCCACCGACACCGGCTGCACCACCACGAGAGGCGCGAAGCTGAGCGCCACCGCGTGGAGGCTGGCGCCGGTGAAGCCGATGACGCCGCCGATCCACCATCGGGGGCGCTTGACCAGCTTGAGCGAGGCGCCCTCGGCGACCGCCTCGAACTGCTGCAGCGCGGCGCCGACCGCGTATCCCAGTGCCCCGGCGAGGGCGATGATCAGGCCTACCCACGTCATGGGCGCCCGCGCAGGGGCGTGGAACCTCTCAGGAGCATTGGTCCAGCTTAGAGTCCCTGCGCCATCGCTTGAATCAGACTTTAGGTGGACCTCTCAGGACATACGCAGAACACATGGCCCTCAGGGTCCTGCATGATGACCCACCCTTCGCCCGGCTGGAACTCGGGCCTGGTGGCGCCGATCGCCTCGTACTCCTCGACCGCCTTCGCCACGTCAGGCACGCGGAAGTCGAGGTGGAACTGCTTGTCGTCGCTCGGCCACGCGGGAGCCTTGTAGCCGGGCAGACGGCCGAAGTAGATGCTCGTGGTGCCGTCGCCGACCGCGGAGTACTCGGTCTCGGCGACCTGGATGTCGAAGCCGGTCACCTTGGACCAGAACTCCGCCATCCTGACCGGGTCCTCGCAGTCGATGGTGACGGCGATCAGGCTTGCCTTCGTTGTCATGGGCCCACCTTGGCAGGCATACCTGTCAGCTGCTGTCAGGTACAGCAGACGCTAGGGTGAAGTCGTGCCGTATTTCGTGATCTCTCCGCCCCCCGCGCACTAGCGGGCGGCACTCTCCTGTAGTTCTCCGGATCCTGGGTGATCCGGGGGTGGTTGCCGCCCGCCTACGGGCCGAACGTCGACAACCACTCCTTCCGGAGAGATCAATGACGCAAGTTTCCGTACGGCGCGGCGTGCTGTACGTCTCGGTGGCCGCGGCCGCCTGGGGCACCGGTGGCGCGGCCGGGTCCCTGCTCTTCCAGTCCACGAGCCTCGGTCCGTTCGGGGTGTCGCTCTGGCGCTACCTGCTCGGCGCGCTCTTCCTGATCACCATCGTGCGCCGCAGGCCCGGCACCCACCGCAGGCTGCTGCTGGTGGGGGTGGGCATGGCGATCTACCAGACCGCCTATTTCGGCGCGATCGCCACCTCGGGGGTGGCCATCGCGACGGTGGTCACGATGGGCGCCACGCCCCTGTTCACGGCGGTGGGCGGCAGGCTCTTCCTCGGCGAGCGGCTCGACAGGGTCGGCACGGCCTGCGTCGGCGCCGCGCTGCTGGGGCTGGTCGTGCTCACGGCGGGCTCGAGCGGCGCCGGGCCCGAGGCCACCGCCACGCTCGCGGGGGTGGGCCTCGCGCTGCTGTCCGCGGCCGGGTACGCCGCCGTCACCCTGCACTCCAGGCGGCACCACGACGACCCCTACGGCACCGCCGTCGGCGGTTTTGCGATCGGCGCGCTGTGCCTGGCGCCCTTCGCCATGACCGAGGGCATCGTTCCGCAGGTGACGCTGCCGACCGTGGCCCTGCTGCTCTATCTGGGCGCGGTGCCTACCGCCCTGGCGTACGGGCTGTACTTCAGGAGCCTGTCCGCGCTCAAGGCAACCACCGTCTCGGTGATCTCCCTGGGAGAGGCGGTCGGCGCGGCGGCCCTGGGCGTGCTGCTGTTCGGTGAGCGTCTGACGGCTCTCACCGCGGCGGGCTGCCTCGTTCTGCTCGGCGCTGTTGTCGTGCTCACCGTGCACGAGCGCGGATGAGCTAGTGTCCGGTACGGCGGGCGCCGCCGTACCGGACACGTACGGGAACCGGTGCCGACAGAGCGCTCGTTGGAGGAGTCGTGGCGTCGTTTTCCGGGTTTTTCAGGAATCTTCTGGACCGGCCAGGAGGCCTGAACCTGACCCCTTACAAGAAGATCGTCGAGGCGGCCGGCAAGCTGTCCTTCCCCGACGAGCTGCCCGAGCCGAAGATGGACGACCTGGCGCACTTCTGCGCCGTCGTGCGCGAGGCCGCCGACAGGACACTGGGGCTCAGGCCGTACGACGTGCAGTTGCTCGGCACGCTGGCGCTCCTGCACGGGCACGTGGCCGAGATGGCCACCGGTGAGGGCAAGACGCTGTCGGGCGCGATGGCCGCGGCGGGCTACGCGCTGCAGGGCAAGCGCGTGCACGTGATCTCCGTCAACGACTACCTGGCGCAGCGCGACGCGGAGTGGATGGCGCCCTTCTACGAGGCGCTCGACGTCAGCGTCGGCTGGATCGGCCAGAACTCCACGCACGAGGAGCGGCGCGAGGCCTACGGCAAGGACGTCTGCTACGGGCCCGTCAGTGAGATCGGCTTCGACGTGCTGCGCGACAGGATGCGCACCGACGCGGGCGAGATCATCATGCCCCCGCCCGAGGTGGCGCTGGTCGACGAGGCCGACTCGGTGCTCGTGGACGAGGCGCGCGTGCCGCTGGTGCTGGCGGGCGCGGCCGACCCCGGCGACGCCGTGCCCGAGATGGCGGCGCTGGTGCGCACCCTCGTCAGGGGCTATCACTACGAGATCGACGAGCAGTCGCGCAACGTCTTCCTGACGCCGAAGGGCGCCGACAGCGTGGAGTCCATTCTCGACGTCGACCTCTACGACGAGAACGAGCCGGGCACGCTGATCGAGCTCAACCTGGCGCTGCACGCGCACGCGCTGCTCACGCGCGACGTCGACTACATCGTGCGCGACGGCAAGGTGCAGCTCATCAACCCCTCGCGCGGGCGGGTCGCGCTGCTGCAGCGCTGGCCCGACGGACTGCAGGCGGCGGTGGAGGCCAAGGAGACGCTCTCCCCCACGGAGAAGGGCGAGATCCTCGACCAGATCACCGTGCAGGGGCTGATCAAGCGCTACCCGCAGGTGTGCGGCATGACGGGCACCGCCGTCGCGGTCAGCGAGCAGCTCGGCGAGTTCTACGGGCTGAAGGTGGCGGTCATCCCGCCGAACAAGCCGTGCGTGCGGCTGGACGAGCCCGACCGCCTCTACCCGTCCGGGCCCGACAGGGACGCGGCGCTGGTCGAGGAGATCCAGGAGATGCACGCCACGGGGCGGCCGATCCTCATCGGCACCCTCGACGTGGCCGAGTCGGAGAACCTGGCCAAGCTGCTGCAGCGCCGCGGCATGGAGCCGGTCGTGCTCAACGCCAAGAACGACGCGGAGGAGGCCTCGATCATCGCCAGGGCGGGCTCGCTCGGCGCGATCACCGTCTCCACCCAGATGGCGGGCAGGGGCACCGACATCCGCCTCGGCGAGGGCGTGGCCGAGCTCGGCGGCCTCTACGTGATCGGCTCGGGCCGGCACGTCAGCAGCCGCCTGGACGACCAGCTGCGCGGGCGCGCGGGCCGCCAGGGCGACCCCGGAGGCTCGGTCTTCTTCGCGAGCATGCGCGACGACCTGATCACCCAGTACGTGCCCGACGAGCGCCCGCCCGCCGCCGACCCCGACGGCGTCGTACGGCACCGCCGCGGCGCCTACCTCATCGCCCACGCGCAGCGCGTCGCCGAGGGCGTCAACCTGGAGATCCACCGCAACACCTGGCGCTACACCCGCCTGCTCGAGCACCAGCGCGAGCTCATCCTGGAGTGGCGCGACAAGGTCCTGCACGGCGACTCGGCCGCGCAGGCGCTGGCCAAGGCCGACCCCGAGCGCTGGGAGTCCCTCGACGAGGACACCCGCGATGATCGCGCCAGGCAGATCGTCCTGCACGCCATCGACACGTGCTGGACCGAGCACCTGGCGTTCCTGAGCGACCTGCGCGAGGGCATCCACCTGCGCGCGCTCGGGCGCATGAGCCCGGTGGACGAGTTCCAGCGCGAGGCGGTGGCGGAGTACAAGACGCTGCTGGCCGAGGTGGAGCGGCGCTCGCTCGAGTCGTTCGAGGACCCCGCCCGCGACCTGAAGCGCCCTTCGGCGACATGGACGTACATGGTGCAGGAAAACCCGTTCGGCACCGAATGGGACCGCATCCTCAAGAGAGTCACCTCGGCGGTCCGGCACGGTTAAATGCCGGTTTACCTGGCCATTTCCCGAGACCGATAAGACGGCGGCGCTATTTCTCGCGTGCAAGCCGATTGATGGGGATTTGCCGGGGTAGTGGGGGCGGGCCCGAACAAGACGAAAGAAGAGAGGGAGAGAGCACCTATGGAGCTCTGGAACTATCGTCCTGACGTCTACGACCGCAACCAGAGTCTGGACCTCGTGGGTTACCACGTCCAGGCGACGGACGGCAAGATCGGGTCAATCGACGAGGCGACCTACGAGGTCGGCGAGAGCTACGTCATCATCGACACCGGACCGTGGATCTTCGGTAAGAAGGTCATGCTGCCCGGCTCGGTGATTACCCGCATCGACCCGCAGGAGCGCAACGTCTACGTCTCCAGGACGAAGGAAGAGATCAAGAACGCCCCTGAGTTCGACGAGGGCTCGTTCAAGGAGCCGGACTACCGGCAGCGGCTGGGCGACTACTACGGCCGCTTCCCCCAGACCTTCTGACACAGGAGGCAGAAGGGCCGCGCCCCGCAGGGGGCGCGGCCCTTTCTCATGGCTGGTCTCTTATGGCTGGTCTCTCACGGCCGGGTGTCTCATGGCTGGTGTCTCATGGCCGGGGCCGTCACGGCCACCTGTCGTCCATCACCGCCTCGACCGGCTTGTCGATGACCTCCAGGCGTTCCAGCAGCGTCAGGAACGTGAAGGCATAGGGAGAGTGCTCGGTGACCGCCGCCACCCTGTTCCAGTCGACCTGCTCACGCAGCGCGCGCACCTGCGGAAGCAGCGATCCGTAGTCGCAGGCGTGCTCCGACATCGGCAGCAGCCAGGAGATCACCAGGTCGGTGGCCTCCAGTACCGGCACGATCACCGCCGAGGCCTTCAGCGGCTCGGCCCTGGCCAGCAACTCTTCGGTGACCGGCCGGTCGGAGATCCTGAAGATGAGGTCCACCAGGCGGCCCTCGTCGAACGCCTTCACCAGCCAGTCCTCGGGCGGTTTCGCGGTGGTGAAACCGACCCTGATCAGCGCCTCCAGCGCGGCGGGCACGTCCTTCTCCATGATCACGAAATCCACGTCATGCAGGGAAGGGGCGGCTCCTCTCGCGTAGGCGGCGCAACCTCCCGCGAGCGCGAACCGCACGCCCGCGTCCTTGAGCCCGGAGCTGGCTCGCTTCAACGTCTCCAAGATGGAATCGGTGACCTCGTGGCTGTGGCTGCCCATGTGGCGACAGCTACCCGCACGATCGGCGACTAGACCTGCCCGGCAGGGGTAGCGAGCCCTGCATGACAGAGATCACCGAGGAGTACGGCCGCCCTGTGGGCGGCTACCTGCGGATCATGGCGGCGTACGGCGGAGCCGTCACGGCCGCGGTCGCGCTGGCTGCCCTCCTGGGCAAGAAGCCTCCCGAGCGAGTGGGCGTTCTCGATCTCTTCCTCATGGGCGTGAGCACCCACCGGCTGTCGCGCACGCTGGCCAAGGACAGCGTGACGAGCCCGCTGCGCGCCCCGTTCACCAGGTTCAAAGGGGTCAGCGGCCCCGCCGAGCTGAAGGAGGAGCCGCGCGGCGCGGTGGGCGAGCTGGTCGCCTGCCCCTTCTGCCTGGCCCAGTGGATCGCCACCGCCTACGCCGCAGGCCTGGTCTTCGCCCCGCGGATGACACGCCTGGCGGGCTCGACGATGACGGCCGTGGCCGTCTCAGACTGGTTGCAGTTCGGCTATGCCAAGCTCATGAAGGAGGCGGAGTGAGAGAGTCCGAAGGCGAGCCCGGCGAGAGCCACAAGGAACGGGTGGATCGCGAGCTGGCCGAGTTGCTGCAGGGACTGCGGGTGGCGGTCACCGGGGTGCAGGTGCTGTTCGCCTTCCTGCTCACGCTCCCCTTTCAGGCAGGCTTCCCCAGGGTCGACACGCTGGGCCGATGGCTGTTCTTCGTGTCGCTGATGGCCGCGGCGTTCGCCTCGGTCTGCTTCATCACACCCGCCGCCCAGCATCGCCTCTTCTTCCGCACGGGACTGAAGGAGAAGATGCTGCACAGGGCCAACGAGCTGGGCGTGGCGGGCGCGGTGTTCCTCCTGATCGCGATGACCAGCGCGGTCGCGCTGGTCACCGAGACCGTGATCAACAACTGGCCCGCCGCGCTGTTCGCCGGCGCCGTGGCGGTGAGCGGCGCGTGGTTCTGGATCGTCCAGCCGCTCGTGGACCTCTACCGCAACCGCGGCAACACCTCCTCGGAGTAGAACGAGAAGAACGCGTCCTGGTCGGGTCCGATCTGGCTGATGTAGACCTCGTCGAACCCGGCGTCGACGTACTTCCTGATGGCCTCGGCGTGGACCTCGGGGTCGGGCCCGCAGGGGCTCGACCCCGCCGCCTCCTCCTCGGTGACCATCTCGGCCAGCTGCTCGAAGTGCCTGGGCAGCGGCAGGAGCTGAGCGGCCTCCCCCTTGACGCCCTGCGTGGGCCACAGCCGGTGGACCGTCGCCCTGGCCTGCGCCTCGTCGGGGGCGTAGCAGACCTTCAGGCCGCCCGCCGCGGGCTTGCCCTCGCCGCCCGACTTGTGGAACAGCTCCACCATCTCGGCGGCGGGGCCGGTGGAGATGTAGCCGTCGGCGATGCGGCCTGCCAGCTCGACGGACTTGGCGCCGAACCCTGACATGTAGATCGGCGGCGGCTGGTCGGGCAGGGTGTAGAGCCTGGCCGTGTCGACGCGGTAGTGGGCGCCCCTGTGCGTGACGAGGTCGCCCTGCCACAGCTTGCGCATGACCTCGACGGCCTCTTCGAGCATCTCCAGGCGTTCCTCGGCCGGCGGCCACGCCGAACCGGTGATGTGTTCGTTGAGCGCCTCGCCTGTGCCGACGCCCAGGCGGAAGCGGCCCTCGGTCATGGCGGCGCTGGTGGCGGCGGCCTGGGCGATGACGGCCGGGTGGATGCGGACCAGCGGGCACGTGACGGCGGTGGTGACGGGCAGCCGGGTGGTGGCGGCGACGCCGCCGATGACCGACCACACGAACGGGCTGTGGCCCTGCTCGTCGAGCCACGGGTGGTAGTGGTCGGAAATCCACAGCGCCTCGAAGCCTGAGCGCTCGGCCAGCTGGGCCTGCCGTACGAGCTCGTTGGGGCTGTGTTCCTCCGATGCCAGGAAATAGCCGAATGTTGTCATGAATCGGCCCATTCCCGCGGGGTTGAATGTTAGACGGCTTTCCTCTGGGGCAGCTCAGTTCCCATGGCTACTTTGCTCTGGATCATCGCAGTAATCCTCGTCATCGCTGGGATCTACGTGATCCTGGCCCGTCGCGACATTCTCTGGGGAATCGTCCTCATCGTACTCGGATTCCTCGTCGGCCCCGGAGGCGTCAGTATTTTCAATGTATGACCACCTCGGGTGGACAGGGACGAGCGCCCTGTCCGCCTGAGGCTTTGCCCAAAATAAGGCATGGCCCTGCCTTTCTCCCCTCCAGTGGGGCACAAGGCACACGTGAGCCAGGACAGTGCGGCCACCAAGGCCATGATCAGGGACCAGCTCGCCGTCCTCCGCAGGCGGATGCGGCGTGAGGCCGCCATCGACGAGGCGGTCTGCAGGCTCGCGGCGCGGATGAACGTCCGCCCCGACGAGGCGGCCGACCACCTCAGGCGGCTCTCGCGCGACAGCGGCATCGGCCTGCTGGAGGTCGCCAGGGACGTCACCCTGCCGCCCCTGGCGCAGGCGGAGACGTGCGAGCCCGTCGTCCCCGCGTGGATGACGGGGGTGCTGGAGGCGTTGCACGCCTCCGCCGCCTACCTGGTGCCCATCGAGGACGCGGGAGGGCGGGTGGTGGACTTCCTGGTCGCCGCCACCAGCCGGCACACGAAAGACGTCACAGGCCGCGGAGCAGACCAGCTCCGCGGCCGTCGTCTCGTCGAGACCAGTCCTGGCGTGGTGAAGTCGGGCGTCCTCGACGACTACCTGTCCGCCAGCTGGCCACCTGGCTCAACGACCTGATGTACCACAACAACGAGGGCGTCACCGCGACGGGCACCGCGATCATCGGGCACTTCGACCCCGCCGGCAGGACCCTCACGTGGACGAGCGCGGGCCATCCCTCCCCCGTGCTCGTGCGCCAGGGCAAGGCGACGCTGCTCGACCACTCGCCCTGCGTGATGATGGGCGCCTTCGAGTCCATGAGCTACGAGCTGACGACCACCGTCCTCGAGTCCGGCGACGTGCTGGTGCTCTACACCGACGGCATCGTCGAGCGGCGCGGCCTCGACGTCCAGGCGGGGCTCGACGCCCTGGTCGGCGCGGCGGCCGACTGCCACACCGACGACCCTGAGGAGAGCATCGCGTGCGTGCTCGCCCGCCTGGACGGCGACATCTCCGACGACGTGTGCGTCATCGCGCTGCGGGTGCTGTAGCCCCCTCCCAGGTCCTGAGGTAGGCCTCCGCGCCCGAGGCGAGGTCGTCCACGATCGGCTGGCCCGCCAGCTGTCTCAGATCCTCGATCCAGTCGGGCACCAGGCCGTAGTGCGCCACCCCGTCGACGTTGTAGTCCCAGACCCGCTCGCCCATGCGCGGTCTGTCCAGCGAGACGGCGCCGTCGAAGGAGACGAAGGGGTAGGTCACGGCGCTTCCCGCCCGTGGCGCGGGCAGCGGGCCGAGCCCGTTGGCGTCCAGGCCGTAGCCGTAGCCGGGACGTCCGCTCTCCTGTCGCAGCGGCTGGGTGCGCCGCCACTCCTCGGCGAACTCCTCGGCCGCGTGGCCGTACTGGGTGACCATGCCGCCCAGGCGGTAGATGCGCGGCAGGAAGGCGGGGTCGGCCCAGCTGTGGGAGGAGATGACGCCCGGGTAGCCGGCGGCCTCGAGCAGGTCGAGCGTCTGGTCGGCGGCCTTGACGCTCATATGGTCGATCTCGATCATCATGCCGCGCCGCATCATGCCCTCGACCATGTGGCGGCCGAGCGAGGTCAGCCCCTTGGGGTTGCAGTGCGGGGCGGGCGGGTAGACCGGCAGGCCGACGCCCGGCGGCAGCCATCGGGCCAGCTCGGGCGGGAGAACCGCGGGCGAGATCGGGTTGTCGTGCTCGGGCCCCCTGCACCTCTCGACCCGCCAGAAGCCACCCGAGGACAGCAGGTTGCCCAGGTTGACGATCGCGCCCTGGGTGCCCGAGTCGAAGCGCACGCCGCACAGCGCGTTGTCGTACTTGTGGCAGACGAACATGCTGCGCACGCCGAGCGCGTGCATCTCGTCGAGCCCTCGGTCGATCTGCGCCCTGGTGCAGTGCGGGACGCCGAGCGTGGTGCGGCAGCCGAACGGCTCGGAGGTCTCGACGCCGAGCACGACGGCGAGCTTGCCCGCCGCGATGACCTCGCGCGCCTCCGCGGGGCTCTTAACCACCCGGAACCAGCCGAGCCCAGGGCCGCCTGACAGCGTGTCGATGTGGTTCTGGAGCTCGACCGTGCGCTGGGCCTCGCGCCTGATCGCCCACATCTCGTCGCAGGGGTTGCTCTTCAGCGGGTAGATCTCGCACAGCTGCCTGTTGGCCACCAGGTCGTTGACCATGACGCGCAGGCCGCCACGCCACGCGCGCTCGATCCACTCGTAGTAGGCCTGCTGGTGGGTGAGGGAGTCGTGGGCCGGCCAGTCCTTGAAGGTCGGCCAGCCGACGGGGTCGTGGGTGCCGACCGGCGAGCCCGTCCTGGTGAAGTTCTCGAACCAGGCGGCCTCGCCGTTCGGGTGGTGGTCGAGGCAGTCGAGCAGCGCGCGGGCGGCGCCTGCCGGGTCGAACGGCTTGCCGCACAGCAGCTTGCCGCCGAACGCCTCATACGACATCAGATGGCTGTGAGCGTCCACGAACCCGCGCACGGGTGCGGACGGTGCGGGCGCGGGCGCGGCCATCGCGACCGCGCCCAGCAGGGCGATGAGAGCCAGGACACGGCGGAGGGCCATGCACTGACATCAACACCGAGCCACCGCTCGGTCAAGACCTAACATGAGTCGGACTCACTCAGGCAGTAGATGCCGTAGGCCCTGCCCAGGACCGGCAGCGCCACGTTGCGCACCCTGATGCCACCCGGTGTCATGCCCTTCTCCGCGCCCTTGTGGGCGTGACCGTGGAGGATGAGATCGGCCCCGACCGTGTCGACGGCCTCGGCCAGCAGGTAGCTGCCGAGGAAGGGGTAGATCTCCAGCGGCTCGCCCTCCAGGGTCTCCTTGACCGGCGAGTAGTGCGAGAGCACGACCTTGTAGTCGGTGTCGAGCTCCTTCAGCGCGCGCTGCCAGCTGTCGGCGATGCCCCTGGTGTGGTGGACGAAGTTCTTGATCTCACGCTCGCCGAACTCGCTGGCGCACTTGCCCGCGAAGCCGCCGCCGAAGCCCTTGCCGCCCACCACGCCCAGCCGCGCGCCGCGGCAGGTGATGACGGCCGACTCGTCGTCGAGCACGATGATGCCGTTGTCGCGCAGTTCGCTCATGATCTCGTACTGCAGGTCGGAGTGGTAGTCATGGTTGCCGAGAACGGCCACGACGGGGATCGGCAGGTCGCGGAACTCCTGGCCGACCAGCCTGCCCTCCGCTATCGTCCCGTGCCTGGTGAGGTCGCCCGCCAGCAGCAGGACGTCGGCCCTGTCCTCGATTCCGGTCAGCCGGGCACGGTACTTGCCCTGCACGTCGTCGCCCAGGTGCACGTCACCCACGGCCGCGATACGGAGCTCAGTCAAGATGCTCATCCTCTCCGGGCTCTCGGACCTGCACGACCTGGAGCTCGTTGTGGACGTGCAGCTCGGGCGCGGCCTCCTGAGCGACCCTTTCCATCTGCCGCCTGTGTTCCTCGCCGGTGACCTGGCCGCGCAGGAACAGCTGATCCCCCCGCACGTCGACGCGGATGCCCAGCTCATGGGTCCTGTCGTCCTCGGCGAGCGCCCGCTGGACGCGCGCCGCGACGTACTGCGGAGCCTCCATCGCTTCCTCCTTCGTCAAATCGCTCGCATGCCCGCTGCCGAACCGGTCAAACGGCTCTGATCAGCTCGATGACCGCCTTCTCCGGGTCTCCCTGCCCGATCGTCCTGCCCTGCTCGAAGGCCTCGATCACCCGGGGATCCACGTAGGAGGCGCGGGCGACGGCGGGGGTGTTTCCCAGATACTCGGCCACCTCCCGCATCACCTCGCTGACGTTTGCCGTGCGGGCCAGGCCGACGGCGGCGAGCACGGTGCCGTGCCAGGTGCGGAAGTCCTTGGCCGTCGCCTCGCAGCCGAGCGTCTCGCGCACGTAGTCGTTGATGTCGGCGCTGCGCACGTCCACCCACCCGTTCTCGTCGCGGTAGCGCAGCAGCTCGCCGTCGTGCCTGAGCGCCTTCAGCGACCTGATCACCTTGCAGGCCGAGGCGTCGGAGACCCGCACCTCGCGGGGGATGTCGCCCTTGGCGGGATAGCAGAAGACGACACTGCCGTTCGCGCAGCTGACGTGGTCCATCCTGAGCGTGGCCAGGCCGTACGACTCGTACTCCTCGCCGCCCACCCTGAAGAACCCGACGTCCAGCAGGCGGGCGGCCGCCGCGAGCACCCGCTCTCTGGCCAGCCCCTTGCTCTCCAGCTGCTCCTGGACGACCTTCCTGAAGGCCGGCAGCCGCTCGGCCATCTCCAGCACCCTGTCGAACTTGATCCGGTCCTGCTGGGCGCGCCACTCGTCGTGATAGCGGTACTGCCGCCGCCCCGCGGAGTCGGTGCCCGCGGCCTGCAGGTGCCCGTCGGGCGAACGGCAGATCCATACGTCCTTCCAGGCCGGAGGGATCACCAGCTCCCTGATCCTGCGCAGCGTGGCCTGATCGCGCACGGGACGCCCGTCGGGATAGGAGTAGCTGAACCCCCGCCCCCTGCGCCTGCGTCTGATTCCAGGCTCGTTCTGGTCACTGGGGTGCACGTGGCCCGGCTACCCGGCACGTTATGCGGCAAACAGCACGGGCAGGGGACGAACATGCATGACGATGACTACCGTCCCGAAGAGCACTCCTCTTCCGGCAAGCCCATGGTTCCTTCGACTCCCCGTGATGTCGTCCACATCAGGGCGGGCTCCTTCATCCTGGTCTTCCTCTTCGCGATCGGCGCGATCAGCATCATCGCGGGGATCGGCTGGCTGGCCATCGTTGCGGGCGTGCTGGTCGTGGCCACCATCGTGGACATCGTGCTGGCCGTAAGGCGGCAGAAAGAGCGTGGCGCGGGAGAGGCGGGTTGATGCGCTCGTCTCGCGTGGTGGTGGTCACGGGGGCGAGCGGTGGTGTGGGCAGAGCGGTGGCGCGTGAGCTGGGCGCGCGCGGCGACTCCGTCGCGCTGATCGCCAGGGGCACGACCGGACTGGCCGCCGCCGCGGTCGACGTGGGCACCGCGGGCGGCGCTGGGGTGGTCTATCCCGCCGACGTCTCCTCCTACGAGGAGGTACGGCAGGCCGCCGAAGGCGTCGAGCGCGACCTCGGGCCGATCGACGTGTGGATGAACGTCGCCTTCTCCTCGGTGTTCGCGCCCTTCTCCGAGGTGACCCCCGAGGAGTTCGAGCGGACCACGGCGGTGACGTACCTCGGCTACGTGTGGGGCACCAAGGTGGCGCTCGACCTGATGCGCCCGCGCGGCAAGGGCGTCGTGATCCAGGCCGGGTCCGCCCTGGCCTACAGGGGGATCCCGCTGCAGTCGGCCTACTGCGGCGCAAAGCACGCGATCAAGGGGTTCACCGAGTCGGTGCGCACCGAGCTGATGGCCGAGGGCAGCGGGGTGCGGGTGTGCATGGTCCAGCTGCCTGCGCTGAACACGCCGCAGTTCGACTGGGTGCTGTCGCGGCTGCGGCGGCACCCGCAGCCGGTGGCGCCGATCTTCCAGCCGGAGGTCGCGGCGCGGGCCCTGGTCCACGCCGCTGACCATCCCGAGCGCAGGGAGTACTGGGTCGGCTCCTCCACGGCGCTCACCCTGCTCGGTCAGCGCTTCGCGCCGGGGCTCGTCGACCGCTACCTGGCGAGAACGGGCAAGTCCTCGCAGATCGCGACCGACAAGCCGCCGACGGGCGTGGCCAACCTCTGGGAACCGGCCGACGAGGAGCACGACTACGGGGCGCACGGGAGCTTCGACGACAGGTCGCACGCTCACAGCGCGCAGCTCTGGCTCTCCACGCACCGCGGGCCCGTCCTCCTCACACTCGGCGCCGCGGCGGCGGGCGCCCTGGCCGCTCGCGCGCTTCGTAGGTGACACTGGCGCGCCGCTGACATAGCGAGAGCCGGGCGGGGTAGGCGGCGGGAAACCTTAGGAGGACCGATGCCCGAGCGGGATGTTCAGTACTTGTGTGAGTTGGCCATGCAACTACGGGTGGACTCGGTGCGGAGCTCCGACGCCGCAGGCTCAGGCCATCCGACCTCGTCGATGTCGGCGGCCGACCTCATGGCCGTCCTGTTCGCCCACCACCTCAGATACGACTTCGACCACCCCGACAATCCCGCCAACGACCATCTGATCTTCTCCAAGGGGCACGCCTCTCCCCTGCTCTACGCGCTCTACAAGGCGGCCGGCGCCATCACCGACGAGGAGATGCTGACCTTCAGGAAGAGGGGCAGCCGGCTGGAGGGGCACCCGACGCCGCGCCTTCCCTGGGTGGACGTGGCCACGGGCTCCCTTGGCCAGGGGCTGCCCGTGGGCGTGGGCGTGGCCCTGGCGGGCCGGCGCCTCGACCGCCTGCCGTACCACGTGTGGGTGCTGTGCGGGGACAGCGAGCTGGCGGAGGGCTCGATGTGGGAGGCCGCCGAGCACGCGGGTCACGAGGGGCTCGCCAACATCACCGCGATCGTGGACGTCAACCGCCTCGGTCAGCGGGGACCCACCAGGCACGGGTGGGACACCGGCGCGTACGCGCGCAGGTTCGGCGCCTTCGGCTGGCACACGATCGAGGTGGACGGGCACGATCCCGGCCAGATCGACTTCGCTCTCGGCGACGCCAGGAACACCCGCAGGCGGCCGACCGTCATCCTGGCCCGCACCCGCAAGGGCGAGGGCGTCAACGACGTGGACAACCGCGAGGGCGCGCACGGCAAGCCGCTGAAGGACGCCGAGCACGCGATCGTGGAGCTGGGCGGCGAGAGAGGCGTCACCGTCAAGGTCAGCCCGCCCGAGGTCTCCCGCCCTCCGCACACCTTCACCAGCGGGCCGCTGGAGCTGCCCTCCTATCCCCTCGGGGAGAAGGCGGCCACACGCAGCGCGTACGGCGCGGCGCTGAAGGCGCTCGGCGCGGCCCGTGGCGACGTGGTGGCGCTCGACGGCGAGGTGGCCGACTCCACCAAGACGGAGGAGTTCGCCCACGCCTTCCCCGATCGCTTCTTC
Organism: Nonomuraea roseola; assembly: GCF_039535395.1. Taxonomy (NCBI): domain Bacteria; kingdom Bacillati; phylum Actinomycetota; class Actinomycetes; order Streptosporangiales; family Streptosporangiaceae; genus Nonomuraea; species Nonomuraea roseola. Next base: position 4,514,452 of record NZ_BAAAXC010000015.1, on the reverse strand, counting down.
GAGTGCTACATCGCCGAGCAGGAGATGATCGCCACGGCCGTCGGCCTGCAGGTGCGCGGCTGGGTGCCGTACGCGGCGACGTTCGCCGCCTTCCTCACCAGGGCCTACGACTTCATCAGGATGGCCGCGATCAGCGGCGCCGACCTGCGGCTGGTCGGCTCGCACGCGGGGGTGTCGATCGGCGAGGACGGCCCCTCCCAGATGGGGCTCGAGGACATGGCGATGCTACGCGCGCTCCACGGCACCACCGTGCTGTATCCATGCGACGCCAACCAGACCGCCGCGCTGGTCGCCGAGATGGCCGACGTCTCAGGCATCTCCTACCTGCGGACCACGCGAGGCGAGACCCCTGTCATCTACGAGCCGGGCGAGAGGTTCACCGTCGGCGGGTCGAGGGTGCTGCGGCACGCCTCCGACGACAGGGCCACCATCGTCGCGGCGGGGATCACCGTGCACGAGGCGCTGGCCGCGGCCGACCTGCTGAAGCAGGAGGGCATCTCCGTCGGGGTGGTGGACATGTACTCCGTCAAGCCCGTCGACAGGGCGGTGCTGAACGAGGCGGCCACCACGACGGGCACCCTCATCACGGTGGAGGACCACCGGCCCGAGGGCGGGCTGGGGGACGCCGTGCTGGAGGCGGTTTCGGAGCTGGGCCCCCGCGTGGTCAAGCTCGCGGTGCGCGGGATGCCCGGCTCCGCCGCCCCTGGCGAGCAGCTGGCCGACGCCGGGATCGGAAGGGACGCGATCGTGGCCGCGGTCAGGCGGCTGCTCTGAAAGCCAGGGGGATCCCGATGGGGTGCGGGATCCCCCTTTCAGCGCGATTTGGCGCTCTCGCGCCTGTTGGCCTTCTTGATGGCTTCGACCAGCTCGGACTTGGTCATCCTGGAGCGCCCTCTGACGCCGAGCCTGGCGGCCACGCCGTACAGGTGTTCCTTGCTGGCGTTGGCGTCCACGCCTTCGTCGGTCCGTCCTGAGCGGTCGGTCGCGCCCTTGTCGGAGGGACCCTTGCGCGCCTTCGGCTCCCAGTGGTCGCCGACCTTCTCGAAGGAGTGCTTCAAGGCCGAGAAGGCGGTCCGGTGGGCCCGCTCACCTTCGCCGTAGGTCTCGACGGCCGAGTCGTGGGCCTTGATCCACGTCTCCTGCGCCTTCCTGGGGGACCTGGCGATGGTCGACGGCATCTCCTGGCGTGCTGGCATGACAGCCCCCTTCCCGCTGTTTCTAGATCGTCGGAGGATCGGTGTAGCGTCGCTCCTCGTAGACCGTTGTCCTGTCCCTCTCCGTCTCCACCGGAGCCACGATCTCCCGCGTCACCCTGACCCTGTAGAGACCGAACAGCATCAGAGCGATGCCGCCCAGCATGAGGATGACGCCCACGACGTTGATGTCCAGGCCGGCGACGTCCCAGTCGACAGCCCACGTGAGCACGGCGCCGAGCATGATGAGGAAAATGCTTCCGGCGATGGTCATGGAATACCTCCCTAAAGCCAAGGAAACTTCTATCCCCATGTCGAGAAACAAACCCGTCGTCGTCGTCGGGCTGATGGGCTCGGGCAAGACCACCGTGGCGCTGCTGCTCGCGCAGGCCCTCGGCGTGCCGATGAGCGACAGCGACCCCTATCTCAGGGAGCGGTACGGCAGGAGCGCCGCCGAGATCGCGAAGGAGGAGGGCGCCGGCGTCCTGCACGAGCGGGAGGCCGAGCACGTCCTGAGCGCCCTGGGCGAGAACCAGGTGATCACCGCGGCCGCCAGCACCGTCGAACGCCCGGAGGTGCGCGAGGCGCTCAAGCGGGCGTTCGTGATCTGGCTGGACGCGACGCCCGAGGTGCTGGCCCAGCGGATGAAGTCGAGCGACCACCGCCCCGACTTCGACCCCGCCCTGATGAAGGCGCGCCGCGACCCGTACTTCAGGCAGATAGCCGACCTGCGCGTGGACGTGACCTCGACGCTTCCCCAGGAAGCGGCCGACAAAGCGCTTGACGCCATGTGATACCCAAGACGCATGTTCGCCACCAAACCCACCCTCGTCGGAGAGCTGGTCACGCTCCGCCCCGTCGGCCCTGAGCATGTCGCAGGTCTGCTCGAAGGCGTGCGTGACCCCGAGCTCCAGCGGCTGACCGGCTCGCACGCCGGCGCGGACGAGCCGGCTGCCCTGGCCCAGTGGTACGCCACCCGCAAGGACCACGCCGACCGTCTCGACCTGGCCGTCTGCCACGGCGAGGACTACGTGGGCGAGGTCGTGCTGAACGAGCTCGACGCCGACAACCTCTCCTGCAACCTGCGGATCATGCTGACCAGGCCGGGCAGGGGCTTCGGCACCGAGGCGATCAGATTGGTGCTCGACCACGCCTTCGCCACCACCCCGCTGCACCGCGTCAGCCTGGGCGTCTACGCCTTCAACGAGCGGGCCCTCCACGTGTACAAGAAGGTGGGCTTCGTCCAGGAAGGCGTGCTGCGCGACGCCCTGCTGTGGGAGGGCGAGTGGCACGACGAAATCGTGATGTCGGTGCTGCGCGAGGAATGGGTCACAACCAAACCTGGGATTGGCGCATCTAAGCTGCCGTGACAACGCGTTTGCTCCCGGGGGATCCGGACCGGCTGGGTGGCTACTGGCTGGCCGGGCGGCTCGGCTCGTGCTTCGACGCCTACGACAGCGGCGGCAGACGTTATGTGATCAAGATGGCGCGCGGCAGGGCGCCGTCGGTCGCGCCGCACTGCGTGGCCAGGGTGGTCGAGTCGGGGCCCGGCTACGTGGTCAGCGAGTTCGTGCAGGGCCCGAGCCTGCGTGAGGCCGTGGCGCACGCCGGCCCCTACGCCGGCGACCGGCTGCACCGGCTGGCCGTGGCACTGGCCACGGCGCTGGTCGCCATCCACGACGCGGGGGCAGCCCATCGCCACCTGGGGCCCGACTCCCTGCTGCTCGGCCCTGAGGGCCCCAAGGTCACAGGGGTGGGCACGGCGCGGACGCAGGGCCCCGCTCCCGAGGTCTTCACCGACAGCGCGGCCGGCGCGCCCGCCGACGTCTTCTCCTGGGGCGCGACCGTCCTGTTCGCGGCGACGGGGCGCGACCCCTTCGCCGCGGAGAGCCTGGGCGAGCTCATGCACGCGGTGCTGACCGTCGACCCCGACGTCGGCGACCTGCCCGAACCGCTCAGGTCGATGGCCGCCAGAGCGCTGGCCAAGCGGCCCGAAGACCGGCCCACGGCGCGCGAGCTGCTGATCGGGCTGACCGGCAGCGCCGAGCCCGCGGTGGGCGCGCACCTGGCCGCCGAGATCAGGCCGCCCGAGGACCTGTCGGGCTCCCGCCCGCTCGGCGAGGTGGCCGAGCAGGTCTACCAGGAGCTGCCGCCCGAGCAGCAGAGCGCGCTGCCCGAGCTGCTGCTGCGCATGCGCGAGCCGGGCAGGCTCCCCCTGGCCGAGGTCGAGGACGAGCCCGTGGTCGCCGCGCTGACCGAGGCGGGCCTGCTCGTACGGCGGAGCATCGCCGTCCCTCCCTCCGACCGCCCCGAGGGCCGCCTGGTGGCGGTCGCCGACGACTCGATAGGCCCGGTCAGCCCCGCGCTGTTCCACGCGTGGCCGAGGCTGCGCTCCTGGTCGGAGGATGTCACTCCGTTCAGGAGGCGAAGGCTGGTGCGCAGGGCCATGGTCGCGGGCCTGGCCGCCTGCGTGGCCATGGTGCTGGCCGTCACGGCCGTGACGGTACGGCAGGGCGCCGAGCGCCGGCACGAGACGGCGGAAACGGTCGCGCGGACGGTGGCGGCGCGGGCCGAGAGCCTGCGCAGCGCCGACCCCAGGACCGCGATGAAGCTCAGCGTGGCGGCGTGGAGGCTCGCCCCCGTGCCCGAGGCGCGCAACGCCCTGCAGCGCTCACTCGGCCAGACCGACCTGGGCGCCTTCACCGACCCAGGGCAGAGCGGCGGGGCCGCCTACCGGCTGGCCGACGACGGGAAGAGCCTGCTCAAGCAGCGCTCCGACCAGGTGGAGGTATGGGACCTGTCCACTGAGCGGCGGACGGCCGAGCACCGGCTCCCCGTGCCCGCCGACGCCTGGACCTCCCTCACCGGCGACGGCAGGGTCTACGCCGCGGGTGACGAGGCCGCGGTGCGGGTGTGGAACCTGGAGTCGGGCGCCGAGATCGAGGGCGAGTGGCCTGGCGGCAAGCCCGCGCTCCACGCGAGGGGCGAGCTTCTGTCGGTCTCGAACGGCTTCCGCACCAGACTCTACCGAGCGGGCGGCGACGCGGGCGGTGGCGGCGGCCCCTTGCTCGACGTGACGGACAGGGCGATCGCCACCTCCCCCGACGGCCGCTGGGCGGCGGTGTCCTCGGTGACGGGCGAGGTCGTGGTGTGGGATCTCGACCGGCGCAGGCGCCTCTACGCCCGTACGACGCAGCCGTCCGTCAGCACGATGCGGATCGAGTACCCGCCCACCACGGCGTTCAGCCCCGACGGCAGCCTGCTGGTGATCGGTGGCGGCGAGGGAGGGCTGGTCCTCCACACCGCCACAGGCGAGCCCGCGGCCACCCTCAGCCTGGCCGAACGCAGGACCGGCGTCTGGGGCCCGCTGGTCTTCTCACCTGACGGCCGCTACCTGCTCGAGCCGCTCGAACCCGAGGAGGTCGACCCCGCGAGGCGCGCACGGAGCGGTCCTGTGACGGACGCGCCCTCCCAGCGGCCGCCCGAACAGCGGCAGCCGGACGAGCCCGAGCTCGGCCAGGACGTCCGCCTGTGGGAGGTCCGTGAGGGCCGGCTGCTCGGCACCTTTCCGGCCAGGAAGGCGACGGGAGACTTCGCCTTCTCCGCCGACGGAAGGGCCCTCCGCTACACCGCCGAGGGCGGCAGGGTGCTGTCGCTCGACGTCTCCGACGTGCTCACCGATGCTCCCCGGCAGGAGACCGTGGCGCTGAGCGCCACCACGCAGGCCGCGTACGCCCCCGCCCAGCGCCTGCTCTCGCCCGACGGCAGGATCGCCGCGATCGGGGCGGAGTCCTCGACCAGGCTCTACGACGTCGAGGCGCGCAGACCTCTCGGCGACCTGCCCGCTGCGGGCGAGCTGTCCTTCGACGCGCGCGGCAGACTGCTGGCCGTGGCAGGGAAGCCGGCCACCACCGTCTGGAACGTCGACACGCGCGAGAGAGTCGCCGAGGTGCCGACAGGCGAGGTTTTCGCCGTGGCGCTGTCGCCCGACGGCGAGTTGCTGGCGACCTCCGGCGACGGTGGGCTGAGGCTGTGGAGTGTCCCCGAGGGCAGGCAGGTCAAGGGCCCCCTCGACACGATCAGGACGCCGCTGGCCTTCACGCCCGACGGCAGGCGGCTGTTCGCCGGTGATGACGTGGTCGAGCCGGCGACCGGCACCGTCAAGGAGACGGGAGGCGGCAGCACCATCGCCACCGCCTTCAGCCCCGACAGCCGATGGGGCGCCTTCATCACCGACGCCGACTTCTTCTTCGTGTGGGAGCTGTCCACCTGGCCGAAGCGGCAGGTCATGAAGGCGTCCGGGTACGGCACCGGCATCAGGTTCTCCCCCGACGGCAAGCTGATCGCGATGACCGGCGAGTACACCTCGCTGTGGGACGCGGCCACGCTGCACGAGATCAGCAGGGTGCCGCTGGGGCAGGACGTCGCCGACGTCGCCTTCAGCGCCGACGGGACCCGCCTGATCGGGCTCCTGAAGGACGGCACCGTGCGCGAGAGCCCCGTCGACCCCTCCATGGCCGCGGAGGCGGTGTGCGCCAAGGCGGGAGGCGCGCTGGACGAAGAGGGCTGGAAGCGGCTTTTCCCTGAAACGCCCTATCCCGGCGGGATGTGTTCCTGAGCGGCTCTAGGGTTGCGCTCATGGATCCCGTCCTCAGCCGCCGCGCTCTCAACAGGGCCACCCTCGACAGGCAGCTCCTGATCACCAGGACCACCAGGCCGGTCATCGAGGTCGTCGAGCACGTGGCGGGGCTGCAGGCGCAGACCCCGCACTCCTGGTACACGGGCCTGTGGAACCGCATCGAGGACTTCCGCCCCGAGGACGCCGCCGAGCTGCTCGAGAGCAGGCAGATCGTCCGCATCGCGCTCCAGCGTTCGACCATCCACCTGGTGAGCGCCCGCGACTGCCTGGCCATGCGGCCGCTGGTGCAGGTCGTGACCGAGCGCATGACACGCTCCGCCTTCGGCAGGAAGCTGGAGGGCGTCGACCTCGACGAGCTGGCCGCGCTCGGGCGCTCGCTGCTGGAGCAGGGGCCGATGACGTTCGCCGCGCTGGGCAGGGCGCTGGGCGAGCGCTGGCCCGGCCACGACCAGCACGCGCTCGGGCAGGGCATGCGCTGGCTGGTGCCGCTGGTGCAGGTGCCGCCGCGAGGGGTGTGGGGCAGGAGCGGGCCGATCGCCCACACCAGCGCCGCGTCGTGGCTGGGGTTCGAGGCACCCGCGATGACGCCCGGCGAGCTGGTGCTGCGCTACCTGAGGGCCTTCGGCCCGGCCGGGGTGAAGGACGTGCAGACGTGGTCGGGGCTGACGCGCCTGTCGGAGGTGGTCTCGTCGCTCGACCTGGTGACCTACCGCGACCCCTCGGGGCGGGTGCTGTACGACCTTCCCGACGCCGAGCTGCCGCCGGAGGATCTGCCGGTGCCCGTGCGGTTCATGTACGACTTCGACAACCTCTTCCTCTCGCACGAGGACCGCTCCAGGGTGGTCGAGCACGTGGCCGTGCTCAGGCGGTTCGTCCCCTACAACGTGCAGCCGAGGACGATCCTGGTGGACGGGTTCCCCGCGGGCGACTGGACGACGGCTCGGGCGAAGGGGACGACGACGCTGACCATCCACCGGTGGGAGCCGTTCGACCCTGCCGAGGCGGTCGAGGAGGCCGGGCGGCTCCTGGCCTTCCTGGCGCCGGGGGACCATCACGACGTCGTGGTCTCGGAAGGCCCCTCCAAGACGTGAAGCCCGCTCACCGGCCGAGGTTCCCCATGGAAGGGCTGCTCAGGGTCACTACCCTGGTGGCGTGCTGAGTAGTAATCGCCTGCGGGTGCTCCTCGAAGTGTTCAGGACGGGGAGCATCGCGGGCGCGGCCAGGGTGCTGAGGCTCTCGCCTTCGGCGGTCTCCCACCAGCTGTCCCGTCTGGAACAGGAGGCGGGCGTCGGGCTGGTGGAGCGCAACGCCCAGAGCCTGCGCCTGACCGAGGCGGGTCGCCGCCTGGCGCTCAGGGCGCAGGAGGTCGTGGACATCATCGAGGCGGCGGAGAAGGACCTGCTCGCCCAGGCCAGGGTGGACGCGGGCGAGCTGCGCATCGGCTTCTTCGCCTCCGCGGGCTACCGGCTGCTGCCCCTGGCGCTGTCGCGCTTCGCCTCCAGGTATCCACAGGTGGCGCTCGACCTGGTGGAGGGCCAGCCGTACGAGCTGCTGCCCGATCTGGAGCGCGGCGCGCTCGACGTGCTGGTGGTCTTCGAGCACGCCCTCGACCCGTGGAAGTGCCCCGAGGGGGTGGAGGTGGTGCACCTGTTCGACGAGCCGCAGCTGCTGGTCGTGCCCGCAGGCCACCCCGCGGGCCTGCGGCCCAAGGTACGGCTGGCGGAGCTGGCCGACGAGCCGTGGATCACGACGTTCGGCGCCGACCACCCCGTGTCGATCCTGGAGCGGGCCAGCACGCTGGAGGGCTTCTCCCCGCAGATCCGCTGCCGCAGCGACCACTACGAGGTGACCATCGGGCTCGTGCGGGCCGGGCTCGGTGTGGCGCTGGTGCCGAGCCTCGGCCTGCACGGCGCCTCGGGGCTGCAGATCTGCCGCCTGGCGACGCCGAACCTGTTCCGCAGGATCGGCGTCGCGCGAAGGCCGACCAACCCCAATCCCGCCGCGATCTCGTTCCTGGCCTATCTGCGCACGGCCTCGGCCCAGCTCAGGAACTCACTGGAGCCCGCGCTCAGGTGAGGCGAGGGCCAGCCCCGCCTGCCGTACGGCGGTGGCCAGCTCGTGGTCGCTGCCGGGCGGCCCGCAGGCGAGCACCGCGTAGGCCACCCGTCCTGACATGATCCCGACGTCGGTCCTGACGCCGTCGTCCGTGCCGGTCTTGTTGGCCAGCCAGCCGCCCTCCGGGTCGTGCCTGACCAGAGCGGGCACGAGGCTGTGGTCGGTGTTCTGCCGCATCCAGCCGCGCATGAGCACCTGCCAGCCCTCCTCGCCGCTGACCAGGACGGCCAGCGAGACCAGCTCGGCCGCGGTGCCGATGGCGAAGGTCGGCGGGTGCTCGGGGCCCCTGGGCTCCCTGACGCGGTCGAGCAGCCTGGTCCTCGACAGGCCGAGCGCGGCGGCCGCGGCGTTGACGCGCTCCACGCCGACCCTGCGCAGCAGCGCGTTGGTCGCGGTGTTGTCGCTGATCGCGGCGGTGAGCAGGGCGAGGTCGCCGACGGTCCACGCCCTGTTCGAGAGCGAGGTCAGCAGCCCGGACCCTGCGCAGTAGTCGTCGTCGAGCAGCTCGACGGGCTCGTCCGCTCCCAGGATGCCGCCCTCGATGCTCATCGCCACCTCGGCCAGCAGCAGCAGCTTGCCGACGCTGGCCAGAGGGAGCTCGAGGTCCTCGTTGACGCCGTGGGCCTCCCCCGTGCGCAGGTCGCGTGTCGCCATGGCGAGCGTGATGGCGTTCACAGGGCGAGGATCCTTCCAGGTCGCCTGGCGGTGAGCGTGCCGTCCTCGACGGCCACCTCGCCCGCGACGACGACCGCGGCCAGGCCGGTGGGCGGCAGCAGCGGGTCGGTGTAGGTGGCGCCGTCGGCCACGGTGCGGGGGTCGAGGATCACCAGGTCGGCGTGGGCGCCGTCGCGCACCACTCCCCTGCCGTCGAGGCCGAAGCGCTCGGCCGCCATGCCGGTCATCTTGTGCACGGCCGTCTCCAGGGGGAACAGGGCCTGGTCGCGGGAGTAGCGTCCGAGGACCCTCGGGAAGGTGCCGGCCAGGCGGGGGTGAGGACGGCCGGGCTTGGGCACGCCGTCCGAGCCGATCATGGCGAACTCGCTGGCGAGGACGCGCAGGACGTCGTCCTCGCGCATCGAGTGACTGATGATCGTCACCTCGCCCTGCTCGGCGAGCAGCAGCTCGGCGGCGGCGTCGAAGGGGTCGCCGCCCAGCTCGGCGATCGTGCGGCCCTCCACCTCGGGGTGGCCGGTGGCGCCCGCCACCGAGATGCGGTCCCATCCGCCGTTGCCGACGGTGTTCTCCCAGCCGGGCACGCCCTCGGCGATGGCCCTGCGCATCCGCTCGCGCTCGGCCCTGTCGCGCAGCCTCTCGAGCAGCGCCTCGGTGCCGCCGTCGTTGGCCCACGGGGGGAACATCGCCGACAGGGAGGTGCTGCCCTCGGTGTAGGGGTAGACGTCGCAGGTGATGTCGAGGCCCTGCTCGCGCAGCGCGGCGATGCGCGGCAGGGTGCGCTCGGTCCTGCCCCAGCCGTGCCTGCCGGCGGTCTTGTGGTGGCTGACGTGGAGCGCGGCGCCGCTCGCCCTGGCGATCTCGACCGCCTCCTCCAGCGCCTCCTCGACGCGCGACATCTCGTCTCGCAGGTGCGTGACGTACGGCCTGCCGTACCGTGCGGCCACCCTGGCCAGCGCGACGACCTCGGCGGTGTCGCCGTAGGTGCCGGGGGTGTAGATGAGGCCGGTGGACAGGCCCGCCGCGCCCGCCGCCAGCGCCTCGTCGAGCAGGGCGCACATGGTCTCGAGCTCGCGGGCGGTGGCCGGGCGGTCCTCGTAGCCCATCACGCCCGCTCTGAGGGTGCCGTGCCCGACGAGCGAGGTGAGATGGTTCGATCGCGGGGCCTGCCGGTGCGCCTCCACGAACGCCCCGTAGTCCTGGAAGATCGGGATGTCGCCGCCGAAGCCCGCCCTGCTGGACCTGCGCAGGGCGGGAACGCGCTCGGGCAGGGCGGGAAAGAGGCTGGACCCGCAGTTGCCGCAGATCTCTGTGGTGACGCCCATCCGCACGGGGGCGGCGGCCAGTTGCCTGCCCCGCTTGCCGAGCAGGGTCACGGCGTCGGAGTGGGTGTGCACGTCGATGAAGCCGGGGGTCACCACGAGCCCTTCGGCGTCGATCACCCTGGCCGCGCCGCGCTCCTCGGCGACCGCGGGGTCGCGGGGGAACAGGACGACGCGACCGGCCGCGACGCCGACGTCGGCAAGGCGCAGGGGGGCGCCGGTCCCGTCGGCGACCAGTGCCCCGCGGATCAGCAACTCGAGGTTCACAGGACCTGCCCGAGGAAGGCGCGGGTGCGGTCGTGCTGAGGGTTGGACAGGACCTCGCGCGGCGGCCCCTCCTCCACGATCACACCGTCGTCGATGAACACCAGATGGTCACCCGCCTCCCTCGCGAAGCCCATCTCGTGGGTCACCACGATCATCGTCATCCCGCTGGCCGCCAGGTCGCGCATGACCTGCAGCACCTCCTGCACGAGTTCGGGGTCGAGCGCGCTGGTCGGCTCGTCGAACAGCATCACCTTGGGACTCATGGCCAGGCTGCGCGCGATCGCCACGCGCTGCTGCTGCCCGCCCGACAGCTGGCTGGGATAGTGCCCTGCCCTGTCGGCGAGCCCCACCCTGTCGAGCAGCGCGAGCGCCTGCCGTCTCGACTCCGGCCGGGCGACGCCCTTCACCGTGCGGGGGCCCTCCATGACGTTCTCAAGCGCGGTCATGTGCGGGAACAGGTGGAAGCGCTGGAAGACCATCCCGATCTCCTGGCGCTGCCCGCACAGCTCCTCAGGACGCAGGTGGTGCAGCTTTCCCGCCTTCTCGCTGAAGCCGATGAGCTCACCGTCCACCCAGACGCGTCCCGAGTCGATCGTCTCCAGGCGGTTCACGCAGCGCAGCAGCGTGGACTTGCCCGAACCCGAGGGGCCGACCACGCAGACGACGCCGCCCGACGGCACGTCGAGGCTGACGCCCCTCAGCACCTCGAGACGCCCGAAGCGCTTCCGCACTGATTCGATCTTCACCATGCTAGTGGCCACGGCTGAACCGCCTCTCCAGGAAGCGCTGGCCGACCGTGGCCACGCTGGTGAGCAGCAGGTACCAGGTGGAGGCGACCACCAGCAGCGCGATGACCTCGAAGTTGTCCAGGTAGATGCGCTGCGAGACGGTCAGCAGCTCGGCGCCCGAGATGACCGAGACCATCGAGGTGGTCTTCAGCATCGAGATGAACTGGTTGCCGGTGGGCGGGATGATCACACGCATCGCCTGCGGCAGCACGATCCTGCGCAGGATCTGCCGGTGCCTCATGCCCAGCGACTCGGCCGCCTCCCGCTGTCCCGGATCGACGGACCTGATGCCCGCCCGCACGATCTCGGCCATGTAGGCGCCCTCGTTGATGGTCAGACCGAGCAGCGCCGCGGTGAACGGCGTGATCAGCTCGTTGGCGGGCCACTGCAGGAACATCGGGCCGCCGAACGGGATGCCGATCCCGATCTCGGGGAAGACCAGGCCGATGTTGAACCAGAAGATGAGCTGGACCAGCAGCGGCGTGCCGCGGAAGAACCAGGTGTAGAGCCCGGCGGCGCCGCGCAGCACCGGGCTGTCCGACAGCTGCATGACCGCGGCCGTCACGCCGAGCGCGACCCCGATCACCATGGACAGCGCGGTGAGCGCGATCGTGATCCACAGGCCGCCGAGGATGCGGCCGTCGAGCAGGAAGCCGACGATCACGTCCCAGTGCAGGTTGGGGTTGACGATGATCGTGTAGGCCAGCCAGACCATGACGAGCGCCGCCACCGCCGCCGCGACCACCCGCCCCGGCCTGGACGGTTGCACCGCCTCGATCGGGAGCTCCATCATGCGCCGGTGTTGATCGTGACCTTGGCGACGGCGTTCGGCGTCGTGCCGTACTTCGCCAGGATCTTCCCGTACTCGCCGTTGTCGATGAGCTCCTGCAGCGCCATGGCGATGGCGTCGCGCAGGCCCGTCTGCCTCTTGTCCACGGCGATGCCCCAGGGGCCCGCGTCGTACTGCTCGGGCAGGACCTCGTACTTGCCGGTCTCCTTGGCGTACATGTGGGCCACGGGAGAGTCGACGATCGTGGCCACCGTGCGTCCCGAGTCGATGCTGAGCAGGCCCGTCGGAGCGTCCTCGCTCTGCATGATCTCCATCTTCTGGGCGCACTTGTCGTTCTGCCGCTTGCCGATCTCCAGGTTGGAGCTGCCCTTGGCCAGCACGACCTTCTTGCCGCACAGGTCGGCGAGGGTCTTGATCCCTTCGGGGTTGCCCTTGGCGACCATGATCGCGCCACCCGCGTTGAAGTAGTCGACGAAGTCGACGGCCTTGCGCCGCTGCTCCAGGTCGCTCAGCGCGGCCATGGCGATGTCCCACCTGCCGCCCTGCAGCCCCGGGATCAGGCCGTCGAAGGAGGCGTTGACGATGCGCGTCCTCAGTCCGAGTTTCGCGCCGATCGCGACGGCCAGGTCGGCGTCGACGCCGGTCATCTCCTGGGTGCCCGGCTTGTACATCTCCATCGGCGGATAGCCCTCCGAGGTGGCCATCCGCAGTTCGCCCGACTTCCTGACCGCCTCGGGCACGAGTTCCTTGGCGCTCTTGCCCGTCGAGGAGGGGGGTGTGGGCGCAGCCGTACCGGAGGTTGATCTCCCGCATCCCACGCTCAGTGCGCAGACCGCCGCCAGGGCGATGACCAGGTGTTTCCGCATGGGCCCATGGTGGTGAGCGGGCCGCGCGCCACCAAGGCCCGTGAAGGCATGCGGCTCTCAGCCACGAAATCTTCGAGGCTCGACCCTCTCAGGCATCGCGTCTGCCTACGCTCGCTCGTCATGAGCTTGGACATATGGCCCCAGACCACTGCGTGGACCGGAGGGGAGCTCCACCTCGGCGGCGTCGGCGCGGTCGAGCTGGCCGAGGTGTACGGCACGCCCGCCTACCTGCTCGACGAGGCCGATTTCAGGGCCCGCGCCCGGGCGTGGCTCGACGCGCTGCCCGACGGTGACGTCCACTACGGAGGCAAGGCCTTCCTCTGCCCCGAGGTGGTGCGCTGGCTGGACGAGCTCGGCCTGTCGCTCGACGTGTGCACGGGCGGCGAGATGGCCGTGGCAAGGGCGGGTGGCATGCCGCCCGAGCGGGTGGTCTTCCACGGCAACAACAAGTCGCCTGCCGAGCTGCGCCGCGCGGTGGAGTGGGGCATCGGCTGCGTGGTCGTCGACTCCTTCACCGAGATCGACAGGCTCGCGGCCGTCGCCGCCGAGCTGGGCGTCAGGCAGCGGGTGATGATCAGGGTCACGCCCGGCGTCGACCCCCGCACCCACGCCGCCATCGCCACCGGCGGCGAGGACTCCAAGTTCGGCTTCTCGCTGGCCGCGGGGCTGGCCGACCGCGCGGTGGCGAGGGTCGCCGCCGCGCCCTCGCTCGAGCTGTACGGCCTGCACTCCCACATCGGCTCGCAGATCGTCGAGCTGGAGGCCTTCGGCCTGGCCGCGGCCAGGATGGCGGAGTTCGCCGCCTCGACCGGGGTCACCAGGCTCGACCTGGGCGGCGGCCTCGGCGTCGCCTACACCCCTGGCGACCCCGCCCCGCCCACGCCCGCCGAGCTGCTGGCCGTCCTCAGGAAGGAGACTGAGGGGCTGCGCCTGGCGGTCGAGCCCGGCAGGTCCATCGCGGGGCCTTCCACGGTCGCGCTCTACGAGGTCGGCACCGTCAAGGGGCGCTACGTCAGCGTCGACGGCGGCATGAGCGACAACCCGCGACCCGGCATGTACGGCGCCGCCTACACCGCCGCCCTGGCCAACCGTCGCTCCGACGCGCCACTCAGCGAGGTGACCGTCGTGGGCAAGCACTGCGAGAGCGGCGACGTGCTGGTCAGGGACCTCCCGCTCCCCTCCGACCTGCGCCCTGGCGATCTGCTGGCCGTACCGGTGTCCGGCGCCTACCAGCGGTCGATGGCGGGCAACTACAACCACGTGCCACGGCCCCCCGTCGTGGCGGTCGCCGACGGCTCGGCCAGGGTGATCGTCCGCCGCGAGAGCGAGGAGGACCTGCTCAGGCTCTATCCGTAGGTCCCGAGCCGGACACGTGCCTGGAGAGGAAGTGCAGAGTCATCCTTTGCGGCGTCCGGTGCGTTACGGATCGGCTCCTGGGCATATGCGGGCCATGGCTGAGTTCCTGACCGATATCAAGACCATCCGCGAGCGCGCCAGGGCCGAGATCGGCAAGGGCCCGATCACCGACGCGTACGGCGCCGACCTGGAGCGTGTGATCCAGGTCTGCAACGAGGCGCTGGCGACGGAGATCGTCTGCGTGCTGCGCTACAAGCGCCACTACTACACCGCCAGCGGCATCATGGCCGAGTCGGTGGCGTCGGAGTTCCTGGAGCACTCGACGGAGGAGCAGGAGCACGCCGACAAGCTGGCCGCCAGGATCGTCCAGCTGGGTGGAGAGCCCGACTTCAACCCCGACACGCTGACCTCGCGCTCGCACTCGCAGTACGACGCCAGCCTCGGACTCTCCGAAATGATCAAAGAGGACCTGGTCGCCGAGCGCATCGCGGTCGCCGCCTACACCGAGATCGTCCAGTGGCTCGGCGACAAGGACGTGACGACGCGAAGGATCTTCGAGGAGCTGCTGGCGAAGGAGGAGGAGCACGCGGACGACATGAAGAGCCTGCTGGAGCGCATCCCCGGCTGACGACGCGGCCAGGGGCGGAGGCACGTGATCCGCCGCCCCTGGCTCCGGTGGCTCAGGCTTTGGGGGCTCGGGATGTGGCTGACCACATGCTCAGGCCGAGGGCCACCGAGTGCTCGGGCCTTTCCACCCGTGACACGGGGATGCCGAGCTCGGTGCCGAGCCGCGTGGGCAGGCCGCTCAGCAGCGCTCCCCCTCCCGCGAGGAACAGCCCCCGGCGCGCCACGTCAGTGGCGATCTCGGGCGAGCACGACTCGAGCACCCTGCGCACCGCGTCGATGATCGTCCTGACCGTCGGGTCGATCGCCTCATGGACGTGCACGGCCGAGATCGTGGCGTACCCCGTCCTGCCGGTGTCGGGATCGATCCCGCTCACCCGCAGGCCGCGGTGCCTCGGCGGCGCCCCCGCGCCGCCGATCTCCTTCTTCAGCGTCTCGGCGGTCCTGTCGTCGATCTCGAGGTCGTAGAGGCGGCGGACCGCGACCTTGATCGCCTGGTCCATCTCCTCGCCACCGGCCCGCCTGGAGACGCCTGCCACGACGGCGCCCAGCGAGACGGCCGCCACGTCCGTGGTGCCTCCGCCGATGTCCACGACCATGGCGGCGATGGGGTCGCCGGTGCCCAGACCCGCGCCGAAGGCGGCGGCCAGGGTGTTCTCCATGAAGGTGATCCTGCGGGCCTCGGCCTCGTAGGCCGCCTCCCACGCGACCTTCCGCTCGATGGGGGTGATCCCTCCGGGGACCGCGATGGTCATCCGCGGCCTGGCGAACGGATGCCCGTGCACTTTTCTCACGAAATATCGCAGCATGCGGCGCGCGATGTCGGGCTCGACGATCACCCCGTTCCTGACCGGCCGTACGGTCACCGACCCCGCAGGCGGCCGCCTCGCCTCAGACCCGTAGGCGACGATCCGTCCCGTCCTGGTGTCGAGCGCGACCACGGAGGGCTCGTTGACCATGATGCCGCGCCCTCGGACGTGGATCAGCGTGGTCGCGGTGCCGAGATCGATGGCCAGATCCCGGCCGAGGAAGGTGAGCATGGATTCAGTCCGTCGGACATTCCCCCTCTTCTCGCTCCCCATGGTGTAGTGCCTTGCCAGCAGGGCCTCGGCGCAACACCAACCCCCCGCCCCAAGTCGGCAAACCACCCCGCACCCACCCGAAACCTACGAGCTTCCTTCGCAGGCCCCGGCCCCTCCCCGGACGACTGGCCCCAGGCCATACCGGCCAGGGACGAACCGTCACGGAGGGGGGTCGAAGCATGTCCTGACGTTCGGTCAGGCGGCCCTGTGGACCTCCACCTCCCACAGCGAGTACCCGTAACGGGTGGCCCGCCGTACGCCCTGCATGCGGACGAACCTGGTGCTGTTGGGCGAGTCGATCCACACCTCGTCGACGCCGCCGTTACCTGCGCCCACCTCGGCGGCGGGCGTCCAGGTGACGCCGTCGGCCGACACCTCGATCCGGTAGGCCGAGCCGTAGGCGGCCTCCCAGCGCAGCACGACCTTGCCCACGTCCACGGGCTGGGCGAGCTCCACCTGGATCCACTCGCCGTCGGCCGCCCTGGACGACCATCTGGTGGCGGGGTTGCCGTCCACGGCCTTGGCCGCCTCGAAGACGGTGCCGCCCTCCACGCTGGAGGCGGTGGCGGGCCTGCCCTTGGCGAGGTTGTCCGCCGCCACCGGCCGGTGGACCTCCACCTGGAGCTCCTGCGTGACCGAGCCGAAGGTGAACGACAGCCTTTCGGTACGGCCCGCCGCGCCCGCCGGTGGGGTGATCTCGAAGGGGACGGCCACCTGGCCGCCCCGCGGCGCGGTGACCTCCTTCTGGGCGGGCGACACGGTCCAGCCCTCGGGCGCGGCCACCTTGAGCGTCTCGGTGACCGGCCTGGCCAACTGGGAGCTCACCACGACGGTGGCGGTGGCCTGCTGACCCGCCGACGCCACCAGCGTGCCGGGGGTGATCCTGAGCTCGGCGGCGGGCACGTCGGCGTAGCGCGGCACGATCTCGGCGATCTGCGGCTTGGCGCCGCCTGCCGTCCACGCCAGCCGTACGGCGTCGCCCGTCGTGTCGGTGACGTCCAGCTCGGTGTAGGGCCCCGTGAGAGAGCCCACTCCCTGCCACTGTCCGCCGGTCCTGACCTGTACCTCGGCGGCTCCCGTGCCGATGACGACGATCTTGTCGATCAGGCGCGGCCGTGACAGCGCGACCTGGAGGGCGTCGCCCTCGGCCGGAACGGCGGAGGGCGTGTAGACGGTGTCCAGGTTGCCGTCGACCGTGGCCTGAAGATCGCCCGCGGGGGTGCCGCTCGCGGTCAGCCTGGTCTCCGAGTCGTCCAGCGTGGCGACGGTGAACTCGCGCACGACGAGCCAGTTGTCCTGCGCGCCCGCCGAGCGGTAACGGACGTGGCGGGCGAGCGTGCCGGCGGGGGCCTTGAACCGGACCTCGGCGGTGGTGCCGCTGGTCAGCCTCGTCCAGGACTGACCGTCGAGGGAGTGCTCCAGCACACCGGAGCGGATGTAGTCGTCGGGGCTCGAGGACTTGCCCATCAGCAGCGCGATGTCGCCGATGGACTTCACCGCGCCCAGGTCGAGCGTGACCGCGTCACCCGTGCGCGGAGAGGAGGGGCTCCAGTAGAAGGTGTCGAGGTCGCCGTCGGCCATCAGCTCGGGCCCGTGCCCGGAGTAGACGCCGAGCGTGCTGGAGGCGGTGGCGCGACCCGAGCCGACCCCGAGCCACGCGTCGTACGTCTTGAGCGCGTCGATGACGAACCTGTCGAGGACGCCGTCGCCGATCTTGGGGTAGGTGGTGGAGTGGGGTTGCCGCACGTCCCTGATGGCCTTGGCGTCGGCGACCAGCCGGGTGATCTCGCCGCGGATGGCCAGCGCGCCCGCCCCGTCGTCCGCGCGGACCTTCTCGAGCAGGTCCAGCGACCTGACCAGCGCCTTCGTCCACAACCTGGTCGCGTCGAGCCACGACTCGGCCTCCTCGACGAAGGCCCTGTCACGCACGCCGCTCTCGATCAGCTCCGGCGCCTTGGCGTACCTCTCGGCGAGCTCGCGCAGCCCCTCGCCCTTCGCGATCGCCTCGGCCAGGACCGGTGACTGCTCGCGGTGCAGCGTGCCGTCCAGGGTGTTGAGGTCGGCGAAGTCGCGCAGCGCCCGCACGGTCGCCTCGTCGCCGCCCGCCCGCTCCGACAGCGCCCTCAGCCACGACTGCTCGGCGTCGTAGGCGTGGTCGTTCCAGCCGAACTCGCCGAAGGAGTAGAGCGAGATCTTGCTGACGGCCGCCTGGTTCATCGGGTTGGAGATGATGCCGACGAGGCTCTCGGACAGGCCGTTCTCCCGCCCGGTGTAGGGGGCGATCAGGAGCCTGCCCGGGGCGTAGTCGTTGACCGGATAGTTGTCCCAGACCAGGATCTTGTGGCCGAAGACCGCCTTGGCCTCGGCGGCGTCCCTCTTGAGGATCGCCGTCGGCACCACGCCCTTTCCGGTCCAGTGGACGATCACCTCGGGGCCGAGGTTGTCCCTGAACGCCTTCTTGTACGGCGTCTCCGTGGCGTTGTAATACTCGGTCGGCACGGTCTGCAGCGGCGAGACGTCACCCTTGCCGCGCACCCATTCCTGCACGGTGTTGAGCAGGTCGGTCTGCGCCCACCCCGGGCCCTTCGCCGCGTACCTCGCCCTGTCGCCCTCGCAGTTCCACCTGTTGGGGTCGATGTCGTCGAGCGCGACGTTGAACGACCTGCCGCCGAGAGCGTAGATCGCCTCGAACTTGGCCAGCAGCTTGTTCACGTCGTCGGCCGAGGTGTAGCAGATCGACAGGCCGGGCGAGATCGCGAACGTGAAGTCCACCCTGTTCGCCCTGGCGCGGCCGATCAGCTCGCCGAGCTGCGCCAGCTTGTCCTGCGGGTACGGATCCCGCCACCTGTCCCTGTGGAAGGGGTCGTCCTTGGGCGCGTACTGGTAGGTGTTCATCCGGTGCGCGCCCAGGTAGTCCAGGTGGTCGAGCCTGTCCTGGTGCGACCACGGCGTGCCGTAGAAGCCCTCGATCGAGCCCCTGTAGGCCATGGAGGGCCAGTCGCGCACGACCACGCCGGGGATCCTGTCGTTGCCCTGGCGCTGCCGGATCAGCTGGGCGAAGGTGAGCGCGGCGTAGTACGTGCCGTCGGCGTCGACGCCGTCGAGGGCGACGTGCTTGCCGCCCACGCCCTCGCCCGCGGCCAGGACGTAGCCCTCGGCGGGAAGCCCCTGGGACCCCTCCACGCCCAGCTTGTCGGCGCCGCCGCCCAGCCAGAGGGTGACGGGGGTCCTGGGGTCCTCGCCGTCGGTCGTCTTGACGCGCTTCACCCCTGCGGCTCGGAGCGCCTGCCGTACGACGGCCTCGGCCTGAGGGTCGCTACGGGTGGTACGGACCAGTCCGACGACCGGGCTGAGAGGGAAACCGTCGTCGCGGGGGGTGACCTGCTGGGGAGTCGGATAGATCTCGACGGCGTCGGCGTGCGCCGGGACCGGGGCGAACAGAGAAGAGGCCATGAGGGCAGTCGCAAGGATGATCAAAGCGGGACGTTTGGGGGGCACTCGTCCTCCTATGCTCAATCCACCCTTAAAGGGTGCAGGATTGCTCATATGAGATCACCCGGCTGCCCGTCCGGTCAATACTGGTACGGACCGGTTGACGCTCTCCTGACGGACGCTCCCCGAGCCGGCCGAGGGCGCGACCGCCCCCACAGGATCGACACGGCGACGCATACCGTGACGCCGCCCGCCACCCCCAGCTGGGTCGCCGGCGAGAAGGTCGGCGGCTCGTCCAGCCTCGGGCGCAACCAGCCCAGCGGGTCCTCCACCACCCGGACGTGCCGGCCGCGCGCCAGCTCCTCGCCGCACCCTGTCGTCTCGGTCAGCGTGTACGGCACCTCCGTGCCGTCGAGCCGCGCCACCCGGCACTCCCAGTCGGCGCCCCCGTCGTTCTCCCTGTGCTCCACCGCCACCACCACGACGTCGGCGCGCACGCCGTACGCCCCCATCGCCCCCTCGTACGCCGCGGACCCGGCGAACAGCAGGAGGGCGAAGGCGCCGAACATCGCCAGCACGCCGAGACCGTGCCGGTCGTGCGGCATCGACGTCACGATCCACGCCATGAAGCAGAGCAGCGTTCCCACGACGATGCCCGGCCAGAACAGCCAGGGGTTCAACGCCGCCCAGGCGCACACGATGACCGCGAGCGGGATGCCCACGGCCCACGCCCAGTCTCTCCTCACCTGCGCCTCCCTGCCTCGACTGCGATGCGCAGACCCTATACGTGGGCTCTCTCAGCGCGACGCGTGCAGGGGGTCGTCGGAGAAGCGGGCCAGGACGAGGGACTCGACGACGCCCACCACGGCGTACGCCAGGATCGACACCCCCGTGACGACCACGATGTCCGCCCACACCTCGTCGTAGCGGAACCCGCCGATCGCCCGGAGGATCTCCGCGCCGATGCCCTCCCCCGTCGCCAGCCATTCGGCGATGAGGGCGCCGATGATCGAGGCGGGCACGGAGATCCGCGCCGAGGCGAAGACGGCCGGCATGGCCGTGGGGATGGCGACCTTGCGCAGGACCGTCATGCGGCCGCCGCCGTACGCCATGACCAGGTCGGTGGCCTGGGGGGAGGCCGAGCGCAGGCCGAAGGCGATGTTCACCAGGGCGGGGAAGAAGACCACGATGCCGCCGATGACGGCGACGCCGACCAGGTCGCGGCCGAACACCAGGGTGATCAGCGGGGTCATGACGACCAGCGGCACCGAGCGCAGGAGCATGGCGACCGGCATGAACGTCTGCTCGACGGGCCTGAACAGCACGAACGTGACGGCGACCACGAGGGCGGCGATCATGCCGGTGGTGAAGCCGACCGCGGCGTCCCTGATGGTGATGCCGAGGGCGCCGGAGACCGCGTCGAAGCCCTCTGGGGTGGACAGGTAGGACCAGACCTGGGGCGGCCGCTTGCCGACCAGCGGGCTGATGCCGAAGACCTCGAGGAAGAGCCACCAGCCGGCGACGACGATGACGACCGAGGGGGACGAGGGGGCCGACGACCCGCACGATGGTGCGTCCGATCACGAGGCGGCCCTCCCGTACGCCCAGGGGGTGACCGCGCGGGAGGCCAGCGCGACGACCGCGTAGCCCAGGCCGGCGATCAGCCCTGCCGTCAGCGCGAGGCCCCACGTGCGCGGCACCTGGAACTGCTGCTGGGAGATCATGAGGGAGACGCCCAGACCCTGGTCGTTGCTGCCGAGGTACTCCCCGATGATGGCGCCGAGCAGCGCCGAGGGCGCCGAGATCTTCAGCCCCGCGAACGTGCTCGGCAGGGCGGCGATGACCTGGACGAAGCGCAGCTTGGCCAGACGGCCTCCGCCGTACACGGAGACGAGGTCGAGGCTTGTGCGGTCGGCCGAACGCAGGCCCAGCAGGGCGCCGATCAGAGTGGTGAAGAAGACCGAGATCGCGGCGAGGAAGACCACGGTGGCGTCGCCGCCGAAGACGACCAGGACGATGGGGCCGATGGCCAGCAGCGGGATGCAGTAGCTGATCACCGCGAGCTGGGTGGCGACGGCCTCGAGCTGCGGCACGAGCAGCACGAGGACGGCGACGGCGAGCGCGAGCCCGTTGCCCCAGAGGAAGCCCTGCACCGCCGCCCCGAGGGTGGCGCCGATGTTGGGCCCGTAGAAGGCCCAGCCGTCGGCGGCGATGCTCCGCAGCACCGCCCACGGGGTGGGCACGGCTCCACTTCCTGAGAAGACGGTCGCCGCTGCCAGCCACCACAGCGCGATCAGCGCGACGACGCCGGCCAGTCCGTGGACCCTCCTCATGAGGCGTGTCCGAACAGCAGGTCGCTGAGGTGGTCGTGGAGCGCGTGAAACTCGGGCGTGCGCATCATGTCGGGCGTGCGCGGCCTGGGCAGGTCGATCGGGACCATCTCGATGACCCTGCCCGGCCTGGGGCTCATGACGGCGACCACGTCGGACAGGAAGATCGCCTCGCCGATGCCGTGGGTGACCATCAGCGTCGTGGCGGGCTTCTCCGTCCAGATGCGCAGCAGTTCGAGGTTGAGCCGCTGCCTGGTCATGTCGTCGAGGGCGCCGAACGGCTCGTCGAGCAGCAGCACGCTGGGCTTGACGACCAGCGCGCGGGCGATGGAGACGCGCTGGCGCATGCCGCCCGACAGCTCGGAGGGCCTGGCCTTCTCGAAGCCTTCGAGGCCGACCAGCTTGATCAGGTCCTCGATCACACCTGGCTCGGGCTTGAGCCCGGCCACCTCGAGGGGCAGGCGGATGTTGGCGGCGACGCTGCGCCACGGCAGCAGCGCGGAGTCCTGGAAGGCGATGCCCAGGTGGTGGCTCCTGCGCAGCTGCGAGGGGGTCTCGCCGTTGACCGTGATCTCACCGGCGGTCGGCTCCTCGAGCCCCGCCAGGATGCGCAGGACGGTCGACTTGCCGCAGCCGGAGGGCCCCAGCAGCGAGAGGAAGGCGCCCTTGGGCGTCTCCAGGTCCACCTCGCTGATCGCGGTCAGGCCCTTGCCGAAGGTCTTGCTCAGGCCCTTGATGCTGAGGCCGCTCATGCCGGCTTCAGCGAAGGGTCGGCCTTGTAGACCTCGTTCAGGATCGACATGTCGAAGAGCTGCTCGGGCGTGATGTTCAGGCCGGCCTGGGCGAGCGAGGCGATGTTCTGCCCGATCAGGTTCTCCGTGATCGTGAACAGGCCGTTGGCCTTGGAGTCGGGGGTGACGATGAGCTCGTTCTGCATCTTGGCCTCCTCGGTCTGCTCCTTGACGTCGAGGTTCTGGTCCTTGCCGTAGACGGTGGCGGCGAGCTCGGCGGACTTGGCGGGATCGGCGACGGCGTCCTTCCAGCCCTTGATCTCGGCGGTGAGGAAGGCCTTGAGCTTGTCGCGCTCGTTGTCGATGGTGTCCTGCGTGACGGTGAAGGTCTCGGCGACCAGCGGCAGGCCGTGGTCGGCGAACAGCAGGTAGGCGGGGTCGTGGCCCTGCATCCTCAGGCGGACGGGGCCGCTGGTCACGAAGCCGATGTAGCCGTCGAGCTGGCCCGAGGTCAGCATCGAGGGGTCGGACTGGAACGGCACCCTCGTCACCTGCGCCGGGTCGAGCCCGTTGGCCTTGAGCAGGGCGTTCCAGACCAGCTCGTTGGAGTCCTGGACGCCGATCCGCTTGCCGACCAGGTCCTTGGGCTCCTTGATGGCGTTCTTGGAGAGGGAGACGACCGCGAAGGGGTTCTTCTGGAAGGTGGCGCCGACGATCTTCAGCGGCGCCCCCTGCAGGATCGCGGGGGCGGTGATGGTGGGCGCGGACAGGCCGATCCAGCACCTGCCGGTGGCCAGGCCCGACTCGACCGAGGTTCCCGAGCCGCCGCCGGACAGCAGCTCCACCTTGTCGAAGCCGGCGGCCTTGTAGTAGCCCTTGCTGTCGGCGAAGTACTCACCCGCGAACTCGACGTTCTTCTTCCACGACAGCTGGAGTTTCACCGAGCCGAAACCGTTGGCGGCATCGCCGCCGCCGGTGCCGGGGGTCTCGCCACCGCAGGCGGCCAGTCCGACCGCCAGACCCGCCAGGCCGGTCGTCCGCAGGAACGCGCGACGGTCGAAGGTAGCCATAATTCTCCTAGCGCCTGAAAGAACGTGCAGGTCAGGAAGGTATGCATCGATTATTACCATCGTGTGACAAGGTTTCGGCGATCGAGCCCGGCGCGCCATGGAGGGCGCATATCCCCTGCACCGCGCTGGAGGTCTCTACAGCGCCACCGCGCCAGGTCCGGAGCTTTCTCCAGGTGGCCGAGCCGTCAGGTAACGTCGATCGCGAAATGAGACTTGACGGAATTCCCCTTTGGGACGGTACCCAATACCGCGGCCCTGTCGACCTCACCTGGGAGCCCGACAGGATCGACGGCGTCAGGCCCGCCGCCCAGCGCCACGACGACCTGTGCGTGATTCCAGGCCTGGTCGACACGCACGTCCACCTCGTCGGCTACGCCGGTCATGGGGCGATGCCCGACTTCGCGACCTGGCCGCTGGTCACGACGCGCGACGAGCAGGTCCTGCACGGTGTGGCCCACGCCCAGCGGGCCATGCGCCACGGCGTGACGACGCTGCGCGACCTGGCGGGCGACGAGGCGCAGGTGGCGCTGCGCAGGGCGTTCGACGCCGGTGTGCTGCAGGGCCCTCGCATCCAGGTGCACGGCGTCGTGGGGATGACCGCGGGGCACAACGACCTGTTCGTGCCGCCTGCCGTACCTCAGAGGAAGCCGACGGCCGACGGGCCCGACGAGTGCCGCAAGCTGGTGCGCACGTGGGCGCGGGCGGGCATGGACGGGATCAAGCTCACCACCAGCGGCGGCGTGCTGTCGATCGGCGACAAGAACGGCTGGCGCAACTACACGCGCGACGAGATCAGGGCCGTCGTCGACGAGGCCCACGCGCTCGGCATGCTGGTGGCCTCGCACGCCCACTCCGAGGAGGGCATCAGGATCGCGGTGGAGGAGGGCGTCGACTCCATCGAGCACGGCACGCTGCTCAGCCACGACCTGGCCGAGACCCTCGCCGCCCGCGGCACCCCCGTGGCGCCCACGCTGCTGATCAACGAGGCGATCGCCGACGGCAGGGTGCCGGTGACGCCCGAGGCCATGGAGAAGGCGGCCGAGCTGGTGGCCAGGCGCAACGTGCTGCTGCGCGAGGCCGCGCGGATGGGCGTGCGGTTCGTGCTCGGCACCGACGCCAACGGCCATCACGTGCGGTTCGGCGACCAGTTGGCCGAGGTCGTCCACATGACCGAGATCCTGGGCATGGACGCGGAGTCGGCGCTGCGCGCGGCGACCTCCGACGCCGCCGACGCGATCGGCGCGCCGGTCGGCAGGATCGCCCAGGGGCTGGGCGCCGACCTGGTCGTGCTGCGCGGCCGTCCGTGGGAGCGGATCGAGGACCTGGCGACGGAGAACATCGTCGCCGTGGTCTCACGCGGCAGGCTCGTCGCGGGGGCTCTTCCCCGATCTGAGGGCTAGATAGAGGTCGGTGCGGTCGCGCATCGAGGCCATCCGCCTGCCGGTCAGCTCCTCGATGCGCTGCATGCGGTAGCGCAACGTGTTCACGTGCACGAACAGCTCGTCCGCCGCGCGCTGCCACGAGCCGCAGGTCTCCAGGAAGATGTCGAGCGTGCGCAGGAGCTCCGAGCCGTGCCGCGCGTCGTACTCCTCCACGGGCCTGAGCAGGTGGTCCCTGAACGACCTGCGCACCGCCTCGGGCAGCGCGGCCAGCAGCAGGTCGAAGGAGTCGACGTCGGCCGCCGACATGATCGACACGGGGCCCGGGCCGCTCCTGGCCGCCGCCATCCCGCGCCGCGCCGTCTCCAGCGCCGCGCCGAGCTGTGACACGCTCGCGGCCGGTTCGCTGATGCCCACGGCGATCTCCATGCCCGTCAGGCCGCGCAGCTCGTCGGCCAGGGTCCTGCGCGAGACCTTGCCGTTGACCAGGACCACCGCCTCCTCCGGCGTCCCGCCGACGACCAGATGGCGGCCCTTCCTCGCCAGTGCGGCGTGCAGGACGGCCGGCAGGTCGCTCCCCCTGCCGCCCACCACCAGCACCGTCGTCGGCAGCCCTGGATCGGCCCCGAGCAGCCGCAGGTGCGCCGAGACCTCGCCCGGCGCGAGCTGCTGGGTGTCGAGCAGGTCGATGAGCGCCTGTGCCCTGACCCGCTCGGCCCTGCGCTGCTCGGCGGCGAACGCCTCGGCGGTGACGGCCTCGGTGATGGCGCCGAACGACTGCTCGGGCGCGGCGAGCACGAGCGGGACCCTGCGCCTGGCGCAGGCTTCGACCAGCGCCTCGGGCAGCTCGCCGAGCACGACCAGGCCGACCACGAGCCCCGCCACGTCGGCCGCCCACAGCGCGTCGGCGAACAGCGCGCAGTCGCCGGGCTCGCGGTACCAGACGCCGCTGGTCAGCACGAGATCGCCTGGGCGCAGGTAGCGACGGGGATCGGGCAGGTCCGTCGTGTAGGCCCTCAGCACCTGCCGGTCCATCGCGCCGGTCACGGGCGTGAGCCTCATGTCGGCGCGCGCGAGCAGGTCGGCCACTCTCATGGCTGTTTCCCCAGGTCGTGTGGCGAGAGTTCGGAGGTTTGCACGATACCCGCCCTGCCGTCCCTCGGGTTTACTCGATCCCATGCGGCCGAAAGCTGAACTCCACCTGCACATCGAAGGCACCCTCGAGCCGGAGCTCGTCGTCGAGCTCGCCAGGCGCAACAGGGTCGAGCTGCCCACCTTCGACGTGGAGGCCATCAGGGCCCGCTACGACTTCGTGAACCTGCAGTCCTTCCTCGACATCTACTACGAGAACATGGCCGTCCTGCGGACCGAGCAGGACTTCTACGACCTGGCCACCGCCTACCTGAAGCGCTCGGGCGTGCAGCACGCGGAGATCTTCTTCGACCCGCAGGCGCACCTGATCAGGGGCGTGCCGCTCGAGGTGGTCTTCGGCGGGCTGAACGCGGCGCTGAAGGACAGCGACATCCCGGCCGCGCTGATCATGTGCTTCCTGCGCGACAGGGGGCCGGAGGAGGCTGAGGAGGTGCTCAGGGCGGCGCTGCCGTACAGGGAGCAGTTCATCGGGGTCGGGCTCGACTCGGCGGAGGTGGGCCACCCGCCCTCGCTGTACCGCAGGGTCTTCGACATCGCCGCGGGCGAGGGGCTGCACAGGGTGGCGCACGCGGGCGAGGAGGGCGGGCCCGACTACGTGTGGGAGGCGCTCGACATCCTGCGCGTGGAGCGGGTCGACCACGGGATCAGGGCGATGGAGGACCCGTCGCTGGTGGCGAGGTTGCGCGAGGAGCGGATCCCGCTCACGGTCTGCCCCCTGTCGAACGTCCGGCTGCGCGCGGTGCCCTCGCTGCGCGACCACATCCTGCCGGCCATGCTGGACGAGGGCCTGCTCGTCACCGTGAACTCCGACGACCCCGCCTACTTCGGCGGGTACGTCGAGGACAACTACCGGGCGCTGCGTGAGGAGCTCGGGATGAGCGAGGCCCAGCTCGACCAGCTGGCCCGCAACTCCTTCGAGGCGGCCTTCGCCTTCTAGCCCTTGCGCATGCGGTAGGCGCGCTGCTGGCAGGCGCGGGAGCAGTAGTCTCGCGGCCTGCCCTTACCCGTCTCGTCGAGAGCCTTCCCGCATACCGCGCATCGAATTTCGTCACGTATTTCATCACGAATGAGTGCCTCGATGCCGTCGAGCACCCGCTGCAGGCCGAACTCGAACGGGTCGAGAGGGGCGTCGTACCCGCCCTCCTCGTAGATGCGGCTCAGCGTCGGATACCTGTCCATGTGCTGGAAGAGCGAGTCGCGCGCACCCCACCACTCCTCGTCGCTCACGCCCGTGCGCCGCTCGGTGCGCGTCCGCTGAGCCATCTGCCTGGCGGCGCTCTCGACGAAGCCGCCGACGAGGGTCACCACGGCCACCACCTGCGCGTGCGGCAGCCCCGTCCTCGACACGACCTCCAGCGCCCACTCGAAGCCCGCCATCGCGTTCGGCCCCGGCACCCGCCTGGAGTGCGCGGCCTCGACCAGCC
Source organism: Nonomuraea roseola (assembly GCF_039535395.1). NCBI lineage: Bacteria > Bacillati > Actinomycetota > Actinomycetes > Streptosporangiales > Streptosporangiaceae > Nonomuraea > Nonomuraea roseola. The sequence continues at coordinate 4,487,220 of NZ_BAAAXC010000015.1, read as the reverse complement.
ACGGATGGCGACGGTGGAGCGCCAGATCGGCGCGCGCCCACCCCTCCAGCTCCGCCCGCCAGCCGTCGCGGGGCCGCGCGCCCTTGCCTGCCGTCTCGCCCATCACCTCGTCGCACATGAGGTCGACCAGCTCGGCCTTGCCCGGCACGTGACGATACAGCGACATGGTGGTGAAGCCGAGCCGCTCGGCGACCCTCCGCATGGAGACGGCGGCCAGGCCCTCGGCGTCGGCCAGCTCGATCGCGGCGCGCACGATCCGCTCCAGGCTGAGGCCGCTCCTGGACCTCGCGCCCCACAGCAACTCGGTACTGCGCTCAGGATTACTCAATTTGACCTCCCACCCTGTCTATGCTGTATACCAGATGTGTACACCATACACGCGAGAGGACTCCCCATGCTTTTCGTTGATCCGGCAGGCGACGACTCAGGTCCCGGCACGCAGGAGCGGCCGTTCGCGACACTGGAGCGGGCCCGCGCGGCGGCCGAGCCCGGCACCGTGGTGAGCCTCAGGGCCGGCGTCCACCGGCTCACCGAGCCGCTCAGGCTCTCGGCCGCCGACTCCGGCGTCGTCTACCAGGCCCACGGCTACGGCACCGCCGAGCAGGAGAGCGTCGTGATCAGCGGAGGACGGCCGGTCACCGGCTGGCGCAGGGACGACGACGGCGTCCACAGGGCCGAGGTCCCCGGCCTCGCCACCCGCCAGCTCTACGTCTCGGGGCGGCGCGCCCCCCGCGCGGCCATCACCCTCGATCACCGCCTGACCAGGACCGAGATCGGCTACGTCACCGACGACCCCGCTCCAGGCTCGTGGCAGGGCGAGGTGGAGTTCGTCTACAGGGGCGCCTACCCCTGGTCCGAGGCGCGCTGCCCGGTGGCGCTGATCTCGGGCGACGACCGCTCGGCCACCGTCACCATGGCGCAGCCGGCCTTCGGCTGGGCGGCGCGGCTCTACCACTCGATCATCTCCTGGGACGGCCCTGGCGCCGGGGAGTCGAACGGCGCCGACGCCCCGACCTCCGCGGAGAACAGCCCCGCCTTCCTGACGGAGGGCTCCTTCGCACTGGCCGGCGGGGTCCTGCACTACCTGCCGCTGCCGGGCGAGGACCTCGGCGACGTGGTGGCGCCGGTGCTGGAGACGCTGCTGCACGCCGTGGACGTGCACGACGTCTCCTTCCTCGGCATCACCTTCGCCGACGCGACCTGGCTGCGGCCCAGCGCCCCCGAGGGTTTCCTGCACTACCACGGCAACGGCTACTACGACGGCGGCCTGCTCCAGACGGTCACCTTCGCCGAAGGACAGGGACAGGTCACCGTCCCAGGCGACCCCGCGACCATGCCCGGAAACGTGATCTTCGAGGGCGCCTCCCGGGTCACGCTGGAGGGCTGCAGGTTCACCCGCATGGGCGGGGTGGCGCTGGAGTTCCGCGGCGAAGGCGCGGACAACGTGGTGCGCGACAGCGTGGTCGACGACGTGTCGGGCGGCGGCGTGGTCATCGGCTCGGGCGCGCTGCGCCACCGGATCGAGAACACCCACGTCCACCACATCGGGCGCGACTACCACGGCTCACCGGCCATCCTGCTGTCCGGCACCCGCGACACCGTCCTGTCGCACAACGAGGTCAACGACGTGCCGCACGCGGGCATCGTGGTCTACGAGGGGCGCGGCGCCCAGGTGCTCGACAACCTGGTGCACGACACGATGCAGGTGCTGGCTGACGGCGGCGGCATCTACGTCTCGGGCAGCCAGGGCGTCTCGCGGGACACCGGTGCGCTGATCCGAGGCAACGTCGTCCGCGACACGATCACTCCCTACAACTTCGGCCTCTACACCGACTACGGGGCCGCGTGGGTCACCGTGCAGGGCAACGTCGTCCATCGGGCCGACGCACCCGTGGTGCTGAACGTGTCGCCGCCGCTGGAGCACGTCACCTTCACAGGCAACTTCTGGGACGCCGACCCCGGCCAGGCCCCTGAGGGCGTGACGCTCTCCGGCAACACGACCCTTGCCCAGCAGGCGTTCGACGACGACGCCGGGGTGGCCGCCATCGTGGCGGGCGCGGGCATCCGCCCTACGCCCTCGACAGCACGCGGTCGCTGACGAAGCAGAGCATGCCGTACTCCGCCGCCCTGCGGTGGGCGAAGTCGGCCAGCTCGGCGGTGTCGGCGTAGTCGAGCGCGTAGAGGTCCAGGTCGTACTCCAGGAGGTGCTCGGCCACCGTGGCGTGCACCTCCAGCACGTCGTCGGGCCACGGCGCGTAGGTCTCTGTGTCGACCCAGCGGGCCGAGAACGACTCGAACAGCACGCCGTCCACCAGCTCGGCCACCCTGGGCAGCAGCGCGAAGCCCCTGTTGGCCAGCAGGTAGTCGGGCCCCGCCTCCTCTCTGATCGCGGCGATGAGGGCGAGCAGGTGGGGCAGGTCCTCCGGGAAGGTCTGCTCGAGGTTGAGCGTGTCGAGGAAGAGCCCGGTGAAGCCGGTGGCGATCGCCGCCTTGGCCTGCTCCACCACGTGGGCGACCCAGCCGGGATCGCCCACGTGCACGAACGCGCCGCCCCAGTCGGGATTGCGCTCGGCCCGCTGCCATGGCGCGGGCGGGCCGACGTCCTCCGACAGCGACAGGTAGCCGAGCGTGTGCACGCCCTGGCCCTTGAGAACGGCCAGCTGATCGGGGGTGTAGAAGTCGGCCTGCAGGACGACCTTCTCGTAGGCGGCGAGGCGGTCGAGCCGTCCGTCGCCGTAGTAGAAACAGATCGGGGATCTCACGCGCGCTCCTTCAGCGGTAGTGCCACACGTCCTTGAGGCTGCCGGACATCAGGGCCAGCAGCAGCGACAGCAACAGCAGGCAGGCGGCGAGGAACAGCAGCACGTCGGCCAGCGGGCCCTCCGGCAGCAGCGGCCCCGCGCCCTGGTGCGCCAGCAGCGCCGCGCCCTGCGCCAGGCAGAGCTCGGCCAGCCTGCCCTGGTTGGCCAGCAGGAAGGCCACGAAGTAGGCGCCGCCGAGCACCACGTGGGCGGCGGCCATCACCACGCCCTGCAGGCTCACCTCGGTCATCGCCAGCACGGCGACGGTGAGGCAGGTCAGCGCGGCGAGGCAGCAGAGCAGGCCGCGCAGCAGCAGCCTGTGCCCCTGGGCGGTGAACTCCGCCGGGTAGCACACCTGCCTGATCACGCCCCGCACCGCCGACTCGAAGCGGTGCGCCCGCCATTCGAGCGCGCCCATCCCGAGTACCAGGCCCGCGCCCGCGACCGCCAGGTCGGGCCTGGAGACGACGTAGGCCGCCTCCGCCAGCAGCAGGAAGCCGGCTGTCAGCGCGCTGTAGACCAGCGCGAGCGCCAGGTCCGCGGTGAACTGTCCCCTGACCGGCCGCTCCGGCCTGCCGTGCCTGGTCAGCAGGACGGCCGCGCACGCCACCGCGCCGATGGACAGCACGCCCAGCGCCACGGCGACGAGCGCGACGACCGGCTCGCCCACGACCACGTAGCCGGCTCCCGCCACGGTGGCGGGCAGCATCAGCATCGCGAGCAGCCCCTCGCGCCGGTGGAACAGCAGGATCCCCGAGCACACCTGGAAGGTCAGCTGCGCGACGGCCAGCACGACCATCGACATCGGCCCCCACAGCAGCGCCGTGCCGCCCGCCACGATCACCCCGAGGACCAGCCCCCTGCGCAGCGTCATGGCCGCGGAGGCCGGCGCGCCGAGCCCGGTCAGCCCGTAGGCCAGCCGCGACAGCACCGAGCCGAGCACCCACCCGATCCCCGTCGTCACGACGAGGCCGGGCATCAGCGACTCGACTCCGACCAGCGCCGTCACGGCGGGCAGCAGCGCGGCGGGCATGGCGTAGAGCGGCCCGTGGACGAGCGAGCGCCAGGTGGTGTCGCGGCCGGCCTCGGCGGGCGGCGGAGGCTCGGCTCTGACGAGCCGCGCGTAGACGGTCTCGGCGAGGGAGAAGACGTCGGCATGGCCGTAGCGCTCGCGCGCCAGCTTGTCGTTGAGCCCCTCCGACTCCAGCGCCGCGGCCACCTGCAGCGGCTCGACCGCCCTGGCCAGCCTCGGCCGCAGCTGCTCGACCAGCTCGTCGATCGGCTCGATGATGATCTTCACGGCACGACTTCCCTGTAGACGTGGCGGTAGTCGGCGAGCGACTGCCGCAGCGTGAACCTCTCCATGACGCGCGACCTGGCCAGCGTGCCGAGCCTGCGCCTGAGCGGAGGGTCGGTCAGCAGCCGCAGCGCGGCCTCGGCGACCGCCCGGTGATCGCGCGGCGCGACGACGTAGCCCGCTCCCGCCACCGCCTCGGAGACGCCGCCGACGTTCGTGCACACCACCGGCCTGCCGCAGGCCATCGCCTCGACCACGGTGTAGGGGAAGCCCTCCGAGATGCTGGTCAGCGCCACGACGTGCCCGGCGTGGTAGGCCTCGAGCGGCGAGGCGACCCTGCCCTCGAAGATCGCCGCGCCCTCCAGACCCAGCTCGCCGACCAGCGCCTCGCAGCTCGCCTGGTACGACTCGTTACCGTCGGGCACACCTCCGAAGATCCGTAATCTCGCGTCGGGCAGCTTGTCCCTGACGACCGCGAATGCGCGGATCAGCGTGTGGATGTCCTTGAGCGGGTCGATCCTGCCCATGAACACCAGCGTCGGCGCCTCGGGCTCCCCCTCCGCCACGGGGAAGTCGTCGGGGTCCACGCCGTTGTACATCACCCTGATCCGCTCGTCGTCGGCGCCGCCCCTCAGCTGCCAGCGCTTGTTGTAGGAGGAGTGCGGGGCGATCCTGTCGGCGATGGCGTACGACGCGCCCGCCAGCCGCCTGAAGAAGCTCAGCAGCAGCACGCGTACGGCGTGCGAGGCCGGCTCCGTGAGGTACTGCAGGTAGCGCTCGCGCAGGTAGACGCCGTGCTCGGACAGGACGATCGGCGTGCCGTACCGCCATTTGGCCGCCATGGCGACCAGCATGCTCAGCCCGTTCATCGCCACGTGCGTCAGGTCGGAGCGGACGGGCGGCTCGGTGAGCGGGCGCAGCATGTGGCCGAGCAGATGGGCCGCGGTGATGGCGTCGGCCAGGTTGATGCCGTCCATGCGGTGGCCGTACCAGCTGTCCATGAGAAGCGTGAGCCCCCGCGCCCCGGTCAGCGCGCCGAGCAGGTCCTCGCACCGCGACAGGTCCTCGAGCGCGGCCAGGAAGGCGGCGCTGCCCTGCCCCATCACCGCGGGCGTGAGGATGAGCCGCAGGAACTCCGCGTAGGAGGGCGGGACGGGAGCGCTCCTCCTGCCCTGCTGCCGCCACAGCGGGAGCGCGGTCACGGTCGCGAGGTTGCCGGGCCGCTCCCACAGCGAGCGCTCGGTCCCGTCGACGGTCAGCGTGACGACGTCCCAGCTGTAGTCGGACATGCCGCGGATGAGCTGGTCCATCCACACGCTCACGCCGCCCATGGCGAAGGGGTAGGTCCCCTCCGAGACGAGCGTCACCCTCACGGACGCACGCTCGCGGGGAGCGTCACCGGCGTGCCGGCGCCGAGCGTGACCCTGGCGATCCTGTCGGTGCCGTACGGCGTGCCGCCCGTCCCCGCGTGCGTGACGAACACGCTTCCCGCCGTCGGGGAGGTGAGGGTGACCGTGCCCGCCTGCCGGTCGAGGACGGCGTCGACACCTGGCAGCGCCGCGAAGTGGGCGTCGCGGGCCTCGACGTGGGCGGCCAGCTCGGTCCAGGTCGGCGTGAGCACCGGCACCTTGTACAGGCCCTTGTACTTGTTCATCACGGCGTTGACCCAGTCGAAGACGAGGTTCGGCATGCCGCGCAGGTTGCCCTGGTGGAAGGTGTGCGCGTAGACCGAGCCCGACATGACGTGCTGCAGGCCGACCTCGCTCTCGTGGTGGAGGATCTGCGCGTAGGTCTGGTCGGCCGGCCAGTAGGGGAACCTGCCGCGCGGCCCGTAGTAGGAGTTGTAGAACAGCGTCTGCTCGGCCCTGGTCGTCACGTGGTAGGCGACGTTGGTGGGCCAGTCGGGCACCACGAGCAGCTCGGGCTGGAGCGGATGGCGGGTGCCGCAGTTGAAGCAGGAGGGCCGGTGGCTGCCGAAGGACATGTTGCCGTGCAGGTACTTCACCCCCGCCGCCTTCGCCGCCTGGAGCAGGTCGGGGTTGGAGGCGGCCAGGCCGTGGTCGGTGGGCGGGTCGATGTCGTTGGCGGGGTCGGGGTGATAGACGCCGAGCCCTGAGTACTCCCCCGTCTTCAGCACGGTCCTGTCGACGCTCAGCCCGAGCTGCTGCGCCCTGGCGAGGTTGTCGGCGATCTCGTTGTAGCTGGTCTGGTAGTCGGTGAAGTTCATCTTCGGGTGGGTGAAGGTGTGGTTGATCCAGGTGAACGCGCCGGCTCTGCAGCGGGAGTAGCTGGTCAGCGGGTCGGGGCTGAGCAGCGTGAGCACGCAGGTCTTGGGCGCGCCCGGGTTGGCCCCTTCGCCGTTGTAGGCCAGGGCCAGCCTGAAGTTCGCGGCGAGCGGGTTGTTCGCCCTGAAGCTCTGCTGCTGGTTGTAGGTGGCCTCGGCGTCGTTCCTGCTGATCCTGAAGCCCGGCGTGCTGTCGATCGTGCCGTCGGTCCTGAGATGGTCGGTGTGGGAGAACCAGTCGTCGACGTCCACGTTGAGGTAGTGGCGCCGCTCTCCCAGCATCACGCCCCTGGTCGCCCAGCGCAGCAGGCCGGGGGTGAGCAGGTCGGCCTGCGGGAGGTACTGGTTGGAGGTGAAGGTCAGCGCCATCCGCTCACGTCCGTCCGGCGAGGTGCTCCTGACGCCCAGTACGTCGCTGCCCAAGGTGAGGATCGGCTCCGCCTGACAGCCCTGCTGCACGACGCTGCGGTAGAGGTAGGACTGGCTGATCGGGACGGTTCCCTTCAGCTGGTCGAAGACGGCGGCGCCCGCAGGAGTGAGAGTGGCGTTGACCGGCGTGGCGCCGATGCCGCCCTCACTGCCTGGACGCAGGCAGTAGTCCTCGGGGAAGGCGCCGTAGGCGGTGTAGAGCGACACCTGCCGCACGCCGTGGTCGCGCTCGTAGGCCCACAGCGCGTTCCACTCCTCGGGGTCGAGCCCGCTGACGTAGCCGTCGCCGCCCGGGTGGAGCAGCGAGCCGTTGGTGAGCAGGATCGCGTTGTACGCGCCCGTGCCGTCCTGCCTGACCAGCGGCGGCAGGCTCTGCGACCTGCTCTCCACCACGTCGTACGGCATGCCGGCCCGATCGAGCGCCGCCTTCCAGGTGGCCAGGCCGAAGTCGGCGCCGTCCACCGCGATCACCAGCGCCCTGAGCGCGACCCTGCCAGAGGCGGTCGCGCGGGCGCTCGGCTCCTGCTCGACCTCGACCGCTCGCAGGTTCGCCTTGGGAAGTGGCTTGGCCTTCTCCGGCCTGGGACGCGCCACGTCCGACCGTTCGGGACCCGCGTGGGCGTGGGTCTCTTCGCGGGTCTCCCCCTGCGGCGGCTTCTGCGCGGCGATCGAAGGGGCGGGCAGCGCGGCGACGACGCCGATCGCGACCGGCACAAACCAGGCTTTTTTCACGATATTCCCCCTCTTGGTGGGTTTAAAGCCCGCGAGGCCGGTGACTTCTCGCTTGAGTGTGGGTTCAGAGGATTTCTCTTGGGTTTCTCCTCCATTTCTCGATCCGCGCTTCTATCCTCCGTTCGTGGAAAAGCTCTTGAGTGCCATGGAATTCAGAATTCTGGGCGCGCTCGACGTGATAAAGGATGATCGCCCTCTAACGGTCAGATCCGGCAAGCAGCAGGCGCTGCTGGCCCTCCTGCTGTGCCAGGCGGGCAAGGTCGTCCGCAGCGACGCGCTGGTCGACGCGCTGTGGGGCGACGAGGCGGGCGAGCAGGGCGTCAAACGCCTGCGCCTGCACCTTCACCGGCTTCGACGCACGCTCGGCTCCGCGGAGGCCATCGTCCACCGCGCCCAGGGTTACGCCCTCGACATCCCCACCGGCTCGCTCGACGCCCATCGCTTCGAAAGCCTCGCCCACCAGGGCAGACAGGCGCTGGCCTCGGGCCTGGTCGAAAGGGCGAGCGACCTGCTCCACACCGCCCTGGCCCTGTGGCGCGGCCCCGCGCTCTCCGGCCTGGAAGGGCCCCCGTTGCTGAACCAGGAGGCCACCAGGCTGAACGAGGAGCGGCTGTCGGCGCTGGGCGACTGCATGGACGCCGACCTGCGCCTACGCCGCCACACCGACCTCATCGGACGGCTGTCGGTCCTCGTGGAGGAGCATCCGCTCCAGGAGCGCTTCCGCGGCCAGCTCATGCTCGCCCTCTACCGCGCCGGCCGCCAGGCCGAGGCTTTGGAGGTCTACCGCGCGGGCAGGCACATCCTCAGCACCGACCTCGGCCTCGAACCCGGCGCCGAGCTACGCCGGCTGGAGCTTGCCATTCTCACCAGTGACGCCTCGCTGGCGGCCTGCACGCCCACCATGAGAACGGTCCACACGAGGCGGCGGCGCACCCGCTGCCCCCGTTGCTGACTTTCGTCGCGTCGTAGCGGGTGCGGGAATCGAACCCGCCTTGTGCGGCTTATGAAACCGCCGAGCACACCAGCACCCTCACCCGCCATGACGGCTCGCACGCGACGCCCTAACGTCGCGTGCGAGCCTTGTGGCACATTCGGCTGCGGTACATGAGGAAAGCATCCCGAATTACCCCATTAACCCGCAACTGCATTTAAAAATCGGACATAACGGACAAAGTCGGACAGCTATTTACAACTCTTAGACGAAGTCCTATCGTCACCTCATCGCTCCTCCGAAAGTGAGACAACTCACAGTGCTCAGACGAACGACGCGAGACATCAGACGCGCCAACCGGATCGACGTGCTGCGCCGCGTCTACGCCTTCGGCCAGGCCTCCAGGCAGGACATCGCCAGGCACTGCGAGCTGAGCTTCGCCACCATCGCCAACGTCGTGAACGACCTTCTCGGCTGCGGCGCCCTGGTGGAGGCGGACTTCCAGGACTCAGGCGGCGGCAGGCCACGAGCCGTGCTGACCCCCAACACCGCGCGCGGCCTGCTGGTGGGGGTCGACATCGCGGAGACCTACGTCCACGTCGACCTGTTCGACCTCGCGCTGAAGGCGAAGCACACCAGCGAGCACCCGATCGGGCCCGAGACCAACCAGCCGCAGGAGGTCGCCGACCACGTCGCGCAGGCGCTCGACACTCTGCTCGCCGAGTGCGGCGCCTCCAGGACCGACGTGCTGGGCGTCGGGGTGAGCGTCCCTGGCCAGGTGGATCCGGACAAGGGTGTGTCGGTGTTCGCGCCCGGCTGGGACTGGCACGACGTGCCGTTCCTGTCCGTCCTGCGCCGGCGCATCGACCTGCCCGTCTACCTGGACAACCCCCTCATGGCCAGCACCGTGGCCGAGCTGTGGCTGGGCGCGGGCCGCGAGGTGGACAACCTGGTCTGCATCACCGTCGGCACCGGCGTCGGCGCGGGCATCGCGATCAACGGCTCGCTCTACAGGGGCACCAACAACGCCGCGGGCGAGTGGGGCCACAGCGTCGTCGTCTTCGACGGCCGCTCCTGCAGGTGCGGCAGCCGAGGGTGCGTGGAGGCCTACGTCGGCGCTCCCGGCGTCATGCGCACGCTCATGGAGGTCGACAGGTCGAGCCCGCTCTACCACGACGGCGACCAGACCGCCTGCATCGAGGCGCTCGGCGCCGTCCACGGCGACCCCGCCGCGACGGAGACCATCAAACGCACCGCGGGACACCTGGGCGCGGGCGTCGCCAACCTGATCAACATTCTCAACCCCGAGGCCGTGGTCGTCGGCAGCTGGGCGGGCCTGGCCCTGGGCCCCCGGCTGCTCCCCGAACTGCGCGAGGTGGTCGCGGCGCACGCCCTCGCCAGGTCCAACAGCGCGGTCCAGCTGCGCCTGTGCGACATCCCCGGAAATCCGGTCAGTCTCGGCGCCGCGATCTTCGCCCTCGAGGGCTTCCTCGACGAGGCGCTCACCCGACCGGCAAGCCGTACGAAACGCTGAGAGGCCCGCATGAAAATCCCCCCGAAAGCCGCCGCGGCGGCGCTGGCCACCGGCCTTCTCCTCACCGCCTGCTCCTCCTCCGACCCGCAGACCGGCCCTGACGGCCAGGAGCGGATCCAGCTCACCATGAGCATCTGGGGCAGCAAGGAGGACGCCGCGACCTACACCGAGCGTCTGGCCCTGGCCCAGAAGAAGTTCCCGAACATCACCGTGAAGCTGGAGCACACGCCGGGCTCGGGTGACTACGACCAGAAGATCCAGACCTCGCTGGCGGGCCGCAAGGGCCCGGACATCATGCAGTTCGCGGAGAACGTCCACGTCTTCTCCAGCAAGAACCAGCTCGCCCCGCTCGACGACTACCTCGCCAAGGCCAAGGTCGATCTCTCACAGCGCTTCGGCGACCGGGTCAGCGCCGCCTACCAGCGTGAAGGCAAGACCTACGCGATGCCCGACCGCAGCGGCGCGATGGTCCTCTACTACAACAAGAAGGCCTTCGACGAGGCGAAGCTGGACTACCCGGACGCGAGCTGGACGTGGACCGACTTCCGCTCCGCCGCGCAGAAACTGACCGTCCGCGAGGGCGACAAGGTCACCAGGTACGGCTTCGCCGCAGGCGACTGGTGGCCGTGGTGGCTGACCTTCATGAAGCAGAACGGCGGCGAGGTCATCGACGCCTCCGGCAAGCCGGTGGTCAACTCGCCCGCCAACGTCGAGGCGCTGACGTTCTACAACGACCTCGTCCACGTCGACAAGGTCGCCCCCTCCCCCACCGACTACGCCAACCTGGGCAAGGACATCGGCCCCGACCCGCTGTTCGCGCAGGGCAGGGCGGCCATGCAGCTGACCGGCTTCTGGAACATCGGCGCGCTGAAGGCCGTGCCCGACATCCAGTGGGACATCGCGCCGATCTGGCAGGGCAAGCAGCGGGCCACGGTGGCCTTCGGCAGCGGCCTGTCGATCAACAACAACAGCGAGCACAAGGACGCCGCCTTCCAGATCGTCGACTTCCTCACCAGCGAGGAGGGCCAGCGGCCGATCGTGGAGAACAACCAGGACGCTCCCGCCAACCTCGCGCTGCTCGACAGCGACGCGTTCATGAAGTCGAGCGACGCGAACATGGGCGCCTTCAAGGAGTCCACGGCGATGGTCTACACGCCGCCGATCGGGCCGCACTGGAACGAGATGCAGAAGGTGTTCACCGACGCGCTCGGCCCCTTCTTCCAGAACAAGGCCGACGCCAGGACGACCCTCGACAGAGTGCAGAAGGAACTGCAGACGCTGCTGGGCACCGGCTGATGACCGCCACACTCGAACGGGCCCCCGCCACGGTGAGGAAGGCAGGGGCCCGCACCCCCCGCAACCGCGAGGCGCTCTGGTTCTACCTGCTGGCCTCGCCGTGGATCGTCGGCTTCCTGGTGCTGACGCTCGGCCCGATGCTCGTGTCCGCCTACCTCAGCCTCACCGACTGGGACCTGTTCAGCTCGCCCGAGTGGCTGGGCCTGGACAACTACGTGAAGCTGTTCACCGCCGACCCCGTGTTCTGGAAGGTGCTCGGCAACACCGCCTTCTACGCCTTCCTGTCGGTGCCGCTGTGCATGGTCGCCTCGCTCGGCGTGGCATACCTGCTCAACAAGCCGCTGCGCGGGATGCGGATCTTCAGGACCGCCGTCTACCTGCCGACGCTGGTTCCCCTGGTGGCCACGTCGATCCTGTTCGTCTGGATGTTCGCGCCCGACACCGGCCTGATCAACAGCTTCCTCGCCCTGTTCGGCGTCGACGGCCCCGCCTGGCTCCTGGACGCGGCGTGGGTCAAGCCCGCGCTGATCCTGGTGTCGGTGTGGCACATCGGCACCTCCGTCATGCTGCTGCTGGCAGGGATGCAGGGCGTTCCCAGGCACCTGTACGAGGCGGCCGCGCTCGACGGGGCCGGCCAGTGGCACCAGTTCAGGCACGTCACGCTGCCGATGCTGACCCCGGTGATCTTCTTCAACCTGGTGATGGGCATCATCGGCGCCTTCCAGGTCTTCGCCCAGATCTACATCATGACCGGCAACGGCAGGACCAAGGGCGGGCCTGACAACGCGAGCATGATGATCGTCCCCTACCTGTTCGACCACGCCTTCCGCTACAACCACATGGGCTACGCCTCGGCCATCGCGTGGGTGCTGTTCGTCATCCTGCTCGCCCTCACACTCGTGGTCATCCGCTCCTCGAGCCTGTGGGTCTTCTACGAGAACGAGGTGCGCCGCAAGTGAGAGCGCTCCACTACGCCACCCTCACCGTCCTGGCGGCCGTGTTCACCGCGCCGCTGCTGTTCATGGTCTCGATGTCGCTGTCGAGCGACGCCACCTCGGCACGCGCGGAGTTCTCGCTCTGGCCCACCGAGTGGGAGTTCGGCAACTTCGTCACCGCCTTCACCTCGGACCTGCCGATGGGCAGCTTCCTGCTCAACTCCCTGATCCTCACCGGGTTCGCGGTGCTCGGGCAGGTCTTCGTCAGCGCGATGGTCGCCTACGCCTTCGCCAGGCTGCGCGCCCCCGGCAAGAACGCGCTGTTCGTGGTACTGCTCTCGACGCTGATGCTGCCCGCCGAGATCACGCTGATCCCCCAGTTCACGCTCTTCTCCGAGCTCGGCTGGGTGGACACGCTGCTGCCGCTGATCGTTCCCAACCTCTTCGGCGGCGCCTACAACATCTTCCTGATGCGGCAGTTCGTCTCGCGCATCCCACGCTCGCTGGACGAGGCCGCGGCTCTCGACGGGCTCGGCTACTTCCGGATCTTCACCAGGATCGTGCTGCCGATGATGAAGCCCGCGCTGATCGCGGTCGGGATCTTCACCTTCTCCTGGAACTGGGGCTGGTTCATGGGCCCGCTCATCTACCTGAGCTCGCAGGAGAAGATGCCGCTGGCCCTGGGCGTGCAGGTCATGTACGCCACGGGAGGCGCAGGCCAGGTGCCGCCGTGGAACCTCGTCATGGTGGGCTCCCTCGTCCTGACCCTGCCCATGATCGTCGTCTATTTCTTCGGCCAGAAGTACATGCACGAGCTCAGCGTCACCGCGGGCTCCGACCAGAAATGAGCTCTCCCCTGAACGTCCGCGTTGCCGACGGCTGCCTCCTCATCGACGACGAGCCCAGGCTCCTGCTGTGCGCGTCGCTGTTCTACTTCAGGATCGCCCGCGGGCAGTGGCGCGAGCGGCTGCGGGCCGTCCGCGAGTCCGGCTACACCTGCGTCGACGTCTACTTCCCGTGGAACCACCACGAGCTCGCGCCGGGGGTCTGGGACTTCGACGGCGAGCGGGACGTCGCGGCCTTCCTTGCCGCGGCCCACGAGGAGGGGCTGCTCGTGCTGGCCAGGCCCGGGCCGTACATCTGCTCGGAGTGGGACGGCGGCGCGCTGCCCGCGTGGCTGCCGCTCACCGAGGGGCTGCGGCTGCGCGACAACGAGCCGCTCTTCCTCGACCGGGTGCGCGACTGGTTCGACCGGATCATGCCCATTCTGCGTGACGCCGAGGCCGTCGTCGCCGTGCAGTTGGAGAACGAGCTCGACTTCTTCGACTGCGCCGACGTGCCGGGATACATCGGCGCCCTGCGGGACATGGCGCTGGACCACGGCATCACGGTTCCGCTCATCGCTTGCGCGGGACAGGGCGACCTGGCCAGGGCCTCGGGCGAGACGCGAGGCGTGCTGCCCGCCGCCAACTTCTATCCCTCCGACGACTCCCTCGCCGTCGAGTCGGTCGCCGACGTCTACGGCGAGTGGCTGCGCGCGCGTGGGCTGCCCCTGCTGGTGACCGAGACCAACAGGGCGCACGTCACGCTGCGGCGGCTGCTGTCCACGGGGGTCCGCCTGCTCGGCCCCTACCTGCAGGTCTCGGGCAACGACTTCGGCTTCACCACCGGCGTCACCAACTGGGGCGACCCGCTGGCTCTGCTCACCAGCGACTACGACTTCGGCGGCTACCTGTCGCCCTCCGGGGTCAGGCGGCAGGAGTTCGGCGAGGGCAGGTTGCTGGCAGGGCTGGTCACGGCGCTGGGTCCCGCGCTGGCCGCCGCCGTCCCCGCCGACGCCGGCGAGCTCAAGGTCCGCGCCGACTTCCCGCTGCCCGACGGCGGCCCCCGCGCGCTGGCACTGGCGGGCGGCGGGCTCCTGCTCGCCCTGGCCAACCCCGGCGGGACGGCAGGCACCGCGACGATCGGCGACTCGACCGAGGTGCGCGTCCCGGCGGGGAGCTGCCCCTTCGTCCTGCTCGACGTCCCGCTGCACGGCACGCTGATCAGGCGGGCCACGGCCGAGCTCGTGCACGCCGCCCCCGGCCTCCTCGTCTTCACCGGCGACTCCCCCTGCGAGGTGGTGCTCGCTCCCGGCGAGGGCGACGTCGTCCTGGAGTACCAGGGAAGGGGCACCAGCGAGACCAGGGTCGGCGAGCTGCGCGTGCTCTTCCTCTCTCGCGCCGACGCCGCCGCCTTGAAGGGGATCTCGCCCGAAGGGTCGCCGGTCTTCGACGACGTCGAGCCCACCGTCGAGGCGCCCGGCGCGCCCGCGCTCCGCCGTACGGCCTTCGAGCCGGTGGGGCCCGCGACCGCGCTCGGCGCCGCGCCCGTCCGCCCCGAGAGACTCGGCGCCTATCGCGGCTACACCTGGTACGCCGCCGAGTCCGAGCCCGCGGACTCCTTCCTGCTGCACAGCGCGTCGGACGTGCTCTCCCTGCACGTGGGAGGGCGCTACCTCGGCACCGTCACCCCCGGCGGCGGCTTCGCCAGGCTGGACGGCCCCGCGGGAGGCCGGGTGGAGGTCAGGACCGAGATCTGGGGTCATCCGAACTTCGACGACGCCAGATTGCCAGCGCTCAGGCTCGGCTCCCTTCGCGGCTTCGACGCGGTCACCGCCGTCCGCTCGACGAGGGTCCTCGGCCCGTGGCGGTTGCGGTCGGCCGAGGGAGGTCCGCCCGTGGGCGCCGCCCCCGCGCCCTTGGCCCCCTGGGGCGGCTGGATCACCGCCCATCGCCCCGACGACACCCACTACGTCACCGATCTGCTCCCCGACCCCGGCTGCGACAGCTGGATCCTGCACCTGGACGGCGTGGCGGCGCATGTGGAGGTCCGCGTCGACGGCGTCGACCTCGGTGTGGTCAACCCGCGCGACCCGTACATCGATCTCACGCCCGCGCTGGATCCTGGTGTGCCCGCCCGCCTCGAGCTCACGCTGCGCCGCCGCCACGGCGAGAGCGCGGGCGAGGCCGTCCTGCTGGAAGGGCGCCGGGCGTCGCAGTGGTCGGCGAACTCGGCCGACGAGGCGGCGCTGTGGCAGGCCGCCACCAGCACCGGCCCAGGGACGGAGACCGACCTCCCCGTACGGCTGGCTCCCGGCGAACTGTGCTGGCTGCACGCCGATCTCACTCCCTTCGCGGGCCGCACCTGGACCGTCAGGCTCACCGGCGAACGGATGAAGCTGACCGCCTGGTTCAACGGCCGCGTCGTCGGCAGGCTCTGGCTGCCCGGCGACCCGCGCCCCTCCATGCGCGGCGGCGACCCCGAGCTCCTCACCCTTCCCGCTTCCTGGTTCGCGCCCGCGGGAGGCGACCGGCTGTCGCTGCTGGCCGAGTCCGTCCACCGGGACCTGCCAGGACAGCTCACCGGCATCGCGTTCGGCCCTTGAACGACCCCTCAGACTCGTAGCGCGTGCGCCCGTCGCGGTAGGCGGCCAGCTCGAAGATGCCGTGCCCCACCAGCCCCGTTATCCGCCGCCCTCCAGAACGCGGGGTCAGGGGCGGCGGAAGACGAGTGCCAGCGAGCGCAGCGCCAGCACGAAGCCGACCAGCAGCAGCGCGCAGCCGACCAGCGCGAAGAGCCGCAGGCTGGGGGTGATCATCGGCCCCGTATCGGCGGCCATGAGCACGATCGCGCCCAGTGTCGCCGCCGCGGCCAGGATCGCGACGACCACCTGCTGGACCAGCCCGGTGAGGTAGCTCCTGTCGCGCTGGTCCGACAGCGACCTGACGTTGACCGTGATCCTGCCCTGCTCCAGATCCTCGGCAAGCTTGTTGATCCGCCTGGGCAGCCGCTGCAGCACGGGGAGGTATCCGGCAAGGCGGCTCTCCAGGTCGGCGCGGACCGCCTCGGGCGCGGTGGCCTCGCGCATCATCTCCCTGCCCTGCTCACGGGCGGCTTCCACGACGTCGAGGTCGGGACTGATCAGGCCGAGGGTCCCGTCGAGCGCGGCCAGCGCCCTGAAGGCGGCGGCGATCTGCGGCGGTACGGCGAAGCCGTGCGCGTGGACGAGCCCGAACAGCGAGGCGAACATCCCCGAGCTGCCGCCCCTCCCGAGCCCCGTGCGGTAGCGGACCATCAGCTGCCCGAGTTCGCGTTCGAGCTCGCGCTCGGCCAGGCCCTCCGGCCTGTCCAGCATCTCGATGAGCGCGTCGGTGGCGGCGATGGCGTCGTTCTTGTCGATGGCGAGCAGCAGCATGCCGAGGGCGTTGCGGGTCGCCTGGTCCAGGCGGCCGACCGAGCCGAAGTCGAGCAGGCCGAGCCCGCCGTCGCCGGTGATGAGGATGTTGCCCGGATGCAGGTCGGCGTGGAAGACGCCGGTGCGGATGAGCTGCCTGAGGATCTCGCTCAGCAGCCGGTGGGCCAGGGCCTTGCGGGCCTGCGCGGGCATCGCGGCCAGCAGCGCTCCCGCGCTGCCCACGGGGGTGCCCTCCAGGCGCTCCATGACCAGGAGCCTGCTGGTGGAGTGCCGCTCGTAGGCGGCCGGGACGTCGACGCCGCCGTCGAGCGTGGCCGCCACGCCGCGCAGGTTGTCGAGCTCGACGGTGTAGTCGAGCTCCTCCTCCAGGGAGGCGGCGAACCCCTCGGCCAGCCTGGTGACCCGCAGCGACCTGCCCCAGAGGGTGGCCCGCTCCAGCCACCTGGCCAGCCTGAGGATGATCTCGACGTCCGAGGTGACCTGCTTGCGCGCGCCTGGGCGCTGCACCTTCAGCACCACCGGCGTGCCGTCCAGCAGGTGGGCGGCGTGGACCTGGGCGACCGAGGCCGCGGCCAGCGGCTCGGGCTCGACGCTCGCGAACACCTCGGCGAGCGGCCTGCCGAGCTCCTGCTCGATGGCCTGCTCGATCTGCGTCCACGGCTCGGGCGTCGCCCTGGTCTGCAGGGAGGCCAACTGGTCGGCGAAGACCTCGGGGATCAGGTCGCGCCTGGTCGAGAGGGTCTGGCCGAGCTTGACGAAGGTCACGCCGCCCTCGTTCAGCGCGTCGCGCAGCGAGCGGGCGACCTTGGCCTGCCCCTCGAACGACCGGCGCCGCCCGCCGAGGTAGCCGCTCAGCCCGTGCTTGGCCGCGATGCGGATCACCTGCGTGTAGCGCCTGCCCCTCCGCCTTCGCGCCTTCCAGCCGCGCAGGAACGTCATGGGGGACGGCAGCGTGCCGGTCGGGACGAAGACCTCGAGCAGCACCAGGACGATCAGCCCGATGACGAAGACCCACGCGGCGATCAGCGAAAGGATGACGAAGAGCGTCCCGAGCGGGACCACGACCTCGCCGTCGACGAAGGAGCCCGTCAGCTCGCCGAAGTGGCCGACCGCCCACGACACGGCCGCGCCCATGAACAGGCCCATGACGATCGAGCGCGGCCAGCCGACCGGCACGCCGAGCGCCCGTCTGGCGAACAGCGCGACGAGCAGCGCGTTGAAGATCGGACCGAAGAAGGCGAGCAGATCGGGCACGTCAGTCCTCGTCGCCCTCGTCGCGCTTGTTGTCGTTGTCGCCCTTGTCGCACTGATCGCCCTTGTCGAGTTTGTCGCCCTCGTCGCGCCTGTCGTCGTTGTCGCGCTTGTCGTCCTCGTCGCGCCTGTCGTCCTTGTCGCCGCCCTTGAGGGCGTCGCGGATCCGCTCCTCTTCCTGGTCGATCCAGCGCATCGTGGACTTGGTGAAGTGCTTGCCGTACCTGAAGAGCAGTTCGGGCGCGCCCAGCGCGGCGGCCTGCTCGGCCTCGGGCAACTGGTCGCCGGGAAGGACGGCGTCGATCACGTTCTCGAACTGGGCGAAGAGCTTCTTGCGCTCGTCGAGGAGGCGGCCCACCACGTCGGGGCCGCTGCGCCCGGCGAAGAAGAGCTTGACGAGGTTCTCGTCGCGGATCTGGACGGGCGAGGAGATCGACTCCAGCCACGACCGCAGGGCCGTCCTGCCCTCGTCGGTGATCTCCCATCGCTGCCGCGACCTCGGGCCTTCGGCCTCGCCGACCGCCCTGATCAGGCCCAGTTCGGCCAGGAAGCGCAGCTGCGGGTAGAGCTGGCCGTTGCTGATGCCCCAGAAGGCCTCCATCGAGCGCTTGGCGGCACGCAGGATCTCGTAGCCGGTCTGCGCCTTCAGCGACAGGAACCCGAGGATCGCCCAGGCGGTGGGGGTGAGCTCGACGTTGTCCATGCGCTCATCGTAATACGTCTGCCAGACATATGTGTGCTTATATGTCTGGCAGACATATAATGGACCCCGAGCGCACGGTCTTCCGCGCGGCGTCGGTCTCGAAGCTGGTCACCGCGACGGCCGTCATACGCCTGGTCGAACAGGGCAAGCTCGACCTCGACACGAACGTCCAGAAGTATCTGGACTTCAGGGCGCCCTTCCCCCGGGCCCGTCACGCTTCGGCACCTGCTCAGCCACACCGGCGGCTTCGAGGAGCGGATCTCCGAGTTCCTGGACACCGACCAGGCCACCCTGCCGACGCTGCGCGAGTTCGTCGCCGACGCGCCGCCCGAGCAGATCTTCGAGCCAGGCACCGTCCCCGCCTACTCCAACTACGGCAACTCGCTGGCCGGATACATCGTGCAGCGCGTCTCGGGACAGAAGTTCCAGGACTACGTCCAGCGTGAGGTGCTCGACCCGCTCGGGATGACCTCCTCGACCTTCGCCCAGCCGCTGCCCAAGGCGCTGAACGACCGCCTGGTCAGCACCGTGCCGTTCGAGTTCATCCCCGACGCCCCCGCGGGCGCGATGTCGAGCACCGCCGCCGACATGGGACGGTTCATGAACTTCGTGCTCGGCGGCGAGGGGCCGCTCAGCCGTACGAGCGTCGAGACCATGCTGCGCCCCGCATTGGGCGCCGACCGGCTGGGCACCCTCGCCGAGGGCCCGCGCGCCTCGCTCGGCTTCCTCGACCGCGGGCGCAACGGCGGCGCCCTGCCCGCCGCCCAGCCGACCGCGGCCGCGCACGCCGCTCTCGCCGAAGGCGCCTACGTGTCCTCCCGCCAGCTGCGCAGCACCTTCGGCAAGGTCATCCTGCTGTCCGCCCAGGCCACGCTCACGGCCCAGCCCGACGGCACGATCAAGGCCGACATCCCCGGCACGCTGGGCCGTGCCGGCCACCACGGCGGGGCCGTCCAGGCGGTACGCCCTGCTCGGCGCACTGGCCGCGCTCGTCTCCCTGGCGGGCTGGCTCCCCCTGCTCCAGCTGGTCAGCGCGAACGCCGTCACGCTGCGCGTGTGGCAGGTCATCACCCTGGCAGGGGTTCTCGGCCTGGCCGCCGCGCTGTGGCACCTGTGGCGCTCGCGCCGGATCCGGACGGTGCTCCTGGTGCTCGCGCTGGCCTTCTTCACCTGGTTCGCGCTGACCATGAACCTGCTGAACCCGGATATCACCTGGTAGAACCGCGCGCTTACGCGCGGCCGTCACGAGGCGAGGAAGAGGTCAGCACGTAGCTTCCCTCACTCGACAGGCCCTCGACGGTGTAGCCGTCCGCCAGTGCCATCCGTATCGCGTCGCGGACGGCCAGGCGCCAGCGGGTCGCCAGTGCCAGGTCCGACGCGCGCAGCGCCTCGACGTCCTCGGGTACGGCGACCAGCAGCGGCGAGCCGTCCCGCACGGGGGCCTCACGCAGGACCGGCTCGTCACCCGCCCTGCCGACCACGGGAACGGCCGCGCGGAGCACCGCCTCGGGCACAGGAGAGGGATCGCCCGCCGCGGCCGCCGCCGCCCTGGCCGAGTCCAGCCGCCAGACCACGTAGAACCGGTCGCTGGCGTCGCCCCTGTTGATCCCGTCGCGCATCGCGCCATAGAAGTCAGGCAGGTAGTCCACCGCCCTGGCGCCCAGCCTGTGCAGGCTGAAGTGGGCGTTGCGGCCGATCAGCGGGTCGAAGGTCCAGTGGATCTCCGTGATCCCCCTGGCCGTCGCCCACGCCCGCTGGTGCTGCTTGATCGCCCGACCCACATGGAGACCCCTGTGACCCGGCAGGACGCCGGTGATGTAGGAGCGCAGGGTGCCGTCGCCCGCGAAGAAGGCGACCGTGGCGCCCACCAGCTCGCCACCCACATACGCACCGGCGACGTAGTTCCCGGCGTGCGCCAGGGCCCTGATCAGGCTGGGTTCCAGCGGCTGGTGGGAGGCGCCGCCGCCGCTCCACACCCTGGTGAACAGGGCGGCCGCCGCCTGCTGCTCGGCCACACAGGACAGTTCCCTGACCCGCGGACCCACGTCAAGAACGTCAGCCATGTCCCCGTCCCTCTCGTCCTCGCCTGATCTCGCGACGGGAACGCTAGACGGTGGCAGGGGCCCTGGCCTCGGCCGTGGCGACGAAGGCAGGGCGCTCCTTTGGTGCCACAGCTCAGTCCATCGACCAGACCCCGAGGGCGGGGGCCGCGCGCCCGTCCCGCTACGTCGCATCCCCCGGCCCGGGGACGGCGCCGCGGTCGTCGGAGATCTCCGCCCGCGCCCTGATGGACGACGTCAGGGCGTCTCGCCTGCGGTCCTGGCCTCGAGCGCGTGGAGGACGGCCACCATGTCGGCCTGGCCGTGCCCCAGCGCGACGGCCTCGCCGAACAGGGCGTGACAGACGTCCAGCAGGGGCGAGGCGATGCCCGACGCCCTGGCCGCGTCGGCGATCAGCTGGTTGTTCATCAGGACGTCCCTGGCCGCGGCCTGGACGGCGAAGTCACGCGCCAGCAACTTGGGCGCCTTCATCCTGGAGACGCCGCTGGCCATCGGGCCGGCGTCGAGGACCTCCAGGAACTGCGCCCTGTCCAGCCCGTGACGATCGGCGAAGTGGAAGGCCTCCGTGAGGCCGGTGACCATGGTGATCAGGAACAGGTTGACCGAGAGCTTCATCAGCAGCGCGCTCGGCACCGGCCCGCAGGTGAACCTCTCGTGGCACATCGGCCGCAGCAGGGGGCGCACCGCCTCCACGGCCGCCCGCTCTCCGGCCAGCATCGCCACGAGCTGCCCGGCCTCCGCGGGCTTGCGCGATCCGGAGACGGGGGCCTCGACGTAGAGGCCGCCTGCCGTACGGACGTCGGCTTCGAGCCCGCGTGAGTAGCCCGGCGACGTCGTCCCCATGTGGACAATCGTGCGCCCTGCGACGTTCGCCCCGAAGTCGGGAGTGCCACGGCCCAGGGCGGAGTCGATCGCGGCGCCGTCGGCCAGCATGAGGATGACGGTCCTGGCGCGCTTGAAGACCTCGGCGGGGCTGCCCGCCACCTCTGCTCCGGCCTCCCGCAGCGGCTCGCACCTGGCGGGGGTGCGGTTCCACACGACGAGGTGCGTGCCCGCCCTGGCCAGGTTGAGCGCCATGGGCTGCCCCATGACGCCGAGTCCGATGAAACCCACGTCCACGACGCACCGCCGTCTCCGCGTCCGCTATGACACCCGTCATAGTAGTAGCCTTATGACACTCGTCATAGAGGAGGAGGCTCATCGTGGCGGTTTCCGAACGGGGGCCGCGCGAGCGGATGGTGTTCGGCGCGGCTCAGCTCATCCGGCGTGACGGGGTCACCGCCACGGGCATGCGCGACGTGGCCGCCCACGCGCAGGCGCCGAGGGGGTCGCTCCAGCACTACTTCCCCGGAGGCAAGGAGCAGCTCGTCAACGAGGCCGTGGCCTGGGCGGGCGCCTACGCGGGCAAGCGGGTCGCCCGCTTTCTCGGCGAGCTGTCCGAGCCCTCGCCCAGCGGGCTGTTTGCCGCGATGGTGCGCCAGTGGACCGACGAGTTCGAGAAGGCCGGGTTCGTCGCGGGCTGCCCCGTCGCCGCGGCGACGGTGGACTGCGCCGACTCCAGCGACTCCGTCAGAGCCGCTGCCGCCGCCGCATTCGCCCACTGGAGCAGCGCGGTGGCCCAGGCGCTGGAGGGGATGGGCGTCCCGGGCCCCAGGGCCGGGTCCCTCGCGACCCTCATGATCAGCTCATTGGAGGGAGCGATCCTGATGGCCAGGACCGAGCGGGACGTGCGCGCCCTGACCACCGTGGCGCGCGAGCTGGGGCCGCTCCTGGACGCCTGTGTCGCCCCCTCCTCAGGATGAGCCGCTGGTGGCGAACCGCTCACCCCCGCACGAGTCAGGCTGACCCTCGGGACGGCGGCGCCCCTCCCCGCGGACGGTCTGGATGCGCGCGGTCGCGGTGGCGAGCCCCTCCTGCACATCCCAGAACAGTCCGCGCCGCCGCGTCTCCTTTTCCATGCGCTCCATTGAACAGGGCGCCACCGACAACTGCTCGGGCCGTCGCCCTAGCGGGTCAGCAGCTCGTGCAGGCGGCGTGCCGTCCGCACGAAGCCGCTCGACCCCGTGCGCGCGGCCACCTCGGCGACGGCCGGGATCGGGCCGCGCGCCCCCGCCCAACCGGCGGCCCTTACGGCGAAGCCGAGGATCTGGGTGTGCCCGGAGTGCGCCCTTTCGTCCGTGCCGGGCAGGAGGACCGGCAGCATCCCCGCGACAAGCTGCCAGATCTCGCGGTGGGCGCCCTGCCTGGCGCAGTCCTCCAGGGACTCAAGGACGCCTCCGAGCTTGACCCCGGTCCTGCGCAGCACCAGCCCCAGCTGGCGGCCGCACTCGACGGCGGGCAGGCTGCCGCGCGCCACGGCTCTGAGCAGCAGCGTGGTCCCGGCATCACGCGCGTGCCAGGGCCCTCGCTCGGCCAGGAGCCTGGCGAGCAGCAGAGCCAGCCCTTCTCCGGGGGGACCGTCTCCGTCGACGAGCGCGGCGACGTACCGGTGGAAGTATCCGGGCCTGTCCCACTCGTTGAGCAGATGCGGCAGCAGGTGCATCGCCACGACCTCCCGATCGGCGGGCAGCAGCATCGGCCAGGACTCCATGTAGCGCCCGTGCCCCTCCCAGTGGTAGGGCTCCGGATCGGACAGCAGCGCGTCGACGATCTCAAGACCGGTGGGCTCGATCGCGATGCGGGGCTTGAGGCGGGACGAGTAGCGCTCGCCGGGCTGCTGGTCGTGGGTGTAGTCGCCGTCTCCGTGTGCCCAGTCGACGCGGGTCACCGGCTCCGGCCTGTTCGTCAGCCAGCCGACCAGGATGGCGCCCGCCCGGGTGCTCAGGGCCCGCGCCCGCGCTGCCACCTCGGGCGCGACCTCGCGGGGCACCCGGAGCAGCGCCTGCTGCAGGTCGAAGGGGAGCGCCTCGGCACCCGCCCGCTCGTAACCCTCGAGCCTGGCCACGAGCACCGCCGGGTTAAGGTGGCCGTCCGTGCGGGTCGGCGTGGCCAGCAGGTACGGCGGAAGCGTCCCGGCCTTGAGCGCGGCGTGCACCTCCGCGCACCGGCGGAGCATGACCAGATGCGGCATGGAGACGTTCTTGGGCAGTCTGTCGCGTGGCGGCTCCGGCTTCCTGTCGCGGGTGGGCCAGTCGCCCGTCATCGCCATCGAGAACCCGAGGATCCCGCCGCCGATCGGCTCGGCCTCCTCGACGTGCTCCAGATTGCCGAGCGGCACCCAGTGCGCGTTCAGATCGGCCGTGATGCTCTCCCGCACGGCGGCGGGCAGCTGCCCGAACTCCACCTCGAAGTGGCCTTCGGCGGTGCCGACCCCGAGGCCGCGGCGAGCGTACGCGGGTGGCTCCTCAGGCTCGGGAACGGGCGGCTCCTGACCTGGCGCGGCGGCTTCGCGCAGCATCGCCTCCGCCCACTCCTCGAGGTGGTGCCACTCACGCCGGTCGTAGAGGGAGGTCTTCCCCTTCACGGGCCTTCGCCTGGCCGCACCCTCACCGACGAACCACGCCAGCCAGCTCTCGAAGGCGACCCCGCCCTGCGAGGGCGCCCGCTCGGCCGGTGACGGAAAGGGTTCGGCCCGCTCGTCGACGGCAGGGAGCTCTCCCGGCTGGAAGTCGTCGGCCTCGGCCTCGGTGACGACCTCACCGCCGAACGCCTCGGCCAGCCGTACGGCCAGGTCGGCGGGGAGGACCGCGCCGGCCTCGCGGACCGCGTCGGCCCCGAGGGGCGTGAAGCGGCGAGCGTGCTTGACCGCCAGCCGTACGGCCCGCTCCCGCACGTCGTAGGAGTCGCACAGGAACGCCGAGCCCAGCGCGGGGGCCAGATGGTCGAGGTCGTCCGCCGCCGCGCGGGCGGCCCGGTCGAGCCAGGTCAGCCCGGCGCGCACGAGCTTGCTCTCGGCGCGGAACAGCAGTGCCTCGATCGCCTCGTTGAGGTCGTCGGCGCCGAGACCGACTCCGCGCAGCTGCCGCAGGGCCAGCTCGGCCACCGGCCCCGGGGCGGCCGGCAACAGCCGCAGGTAGTCGCGCGTGTACGGGGCCGTCTCGTCCGGGGCGGGCAGCAGCAACTCGTGCAGGCGGGCGAAGAAGCGGAGGTCCGTGGCGCCGCCACCGCGCAGGAAGCGGCTGACGCAGCCGTCGAGCAGCAGCTTGCGGTCGATCCTGCCCTCCTGTTCGAGCCGTCGTAAGGCGCCCAGCCAGGAGCCTGAGGCGCCGGGATCGGCGGGGTCGTCGCGCAGCGTGTTCCCCACGCCCTCGGCCTCGAAGAGCCGCGGCAGAAGGTGGGCGAGGAGGGGATCGTCACGAAGGGTGGGCACCGCTCCCCTGCCCTGGTCGTCCCAGGTGAGCGCGTCCGTCCATCGATCGCTCCGGGAGTCGGGGCGTGATCGGCGGGCGGCGGCGACCCACGCGACGACGAGCGGGTCGTGCTCGGGAGGTTCGGCTCCGCTCCCGCGAAGCAGCTCCAACGCGAGCTCGGCCGCGTTGCCCGTGTCGCGCCGTCGCGTCGCGCGGATCCGCGTGGCCAGCCTGACCGCCAGGTCGGCCTGCCACTCGGCCGGACGCTCGCCGATGACGCGCAGGATCGGGCCGAGGTCGTCTGCCGCCTCCACCAGGTCTCGGCGGTGCAGCCAGGCGGCGACCGCCGCGGCTCCGCCGATCGTGCCCGCGCCGGCGACCCGCATGGGCTCGATCCACTGGTCGCGCTCGCGCCAGTCGACCCACTGCTCATACCGGTAGTGATGGCCCGACCACCACTGGGCGTGGGCCTGCTCCTCCGACAGGCCACGCTCCATCGCCTCGCGCAGGAAATCCTGCTGGGCGCGCTCGTAGCGCCGGTGCGCCTCGGCCTGCCGCGTCTCGTACCGCTCGTGCGCCCTGCGCCTGGCCGTGGGAAGGTGGCCGGGCAACTCGGCCGCGACCTGCCTGCGCTCGGCCTCGTCCAGCCGGACCACGACCTCCGCCACCCGGCCGGCCTGACCGCTGTCGATCGCCTCGGCCACCGCCTCCCACGCGTCCGCGCGCTCGGCCTGAACCGCATCCGCCTGCTGCCCCGCGCTCATGCGCTCACCTCGGCCTCGACCGCGACCCTGGCGGCGATCCTGGCCGCGAGGACGTGCTTGCACGGTCCGCGCGAGCCTCTGTGGTCGAACCACCACTCACAGGTGCAGCTCCCCTCCGCGATGCTCACCCGACGGACGCCGCCGGGGGTGGTCACCTCGGCGGTCGAGCCGTCGAGCCGCACGGCGCCGGAGTCGACGAGCGCCCTGGCCGCGGTGAGCCTGGGGTTGAGCTCGGCGACCTGGTCTCTGTCGTAGGGCAGCTCCCTGTGGAAGTGCGAGGCCTCGTGCAGGTCGTAGCCGACGCGCCCTGCCGTACCGAGCTGGGTGAGGGCGGCCCGCACGCGCGAGGGCGAGAGCCCTGAGCGGTCGGCCAGCAGGCCGATCTCCACCGAGGGCTCGAAGTTGAGCAGCATGCCGATCACGTCGGCGTCGCCGGCCGCCTCGTCGGTGGACAGGTCGTCGAGGACGGCGCCCTCGCCGGAGAAGCCGCGCCAGGGCTGGGGGGAGATCGCCAGGGTGTAGCGCATGCCGGGCAGCTCGAGCTCCCACGCGCTCGCCTCGAACTCGCTCCCGGCCGCCGGGCCGTACACCCGGAGGGCCTTGGCGAACCTGAGCAGCGGCATCAGCGTGGTGATCCGCCCTGCCCCCGACAGGCAGACCGCGCCTGACGTGGGGCCCGAGACCACCCGCAGGTCGCGCCCCGCGGGCGCGACCCAGACGGTGGCCTTGGACGCGCGCGGCAGGCTGCGCAGGAAGCGCACCGCCTGCGGCCCTCGAAGCTCCGCGCGCAGGTCGAAGCCCGCGGCGATGACCTGCACCTCGGCGAAACCGCGCAGCCAGCGCGTGGGCAGCGGCACCTTCTTCTCCACCACCGCCCCTTCGAGCGTGGTGACGGTCAGCTCGTCGGGGCCCACGCCCAGGTGCAGCGGATCCTTCCCGCCGACCCTGACCAGCGCCTCGCGCAGCGGACCGTTGACGTCGACATTGGTGGTGCCCCTGTCGAGCACCTCACCGTCGAGCGCGTCGAGGTCGAGCCTGGCGTAGACGCCGCCGCACGCGGAGAAGGACTCCAGGCGCAGCCGCTGCCCGTCGCAGGTCACCACGGGGTCGCGGGTCCAGCCCGGACGCGGCTGGTGGTAGCGGGTCATCGCCACGTCGGCCAGCGCCAGCAGGCCCGCGGCGGCGGGCGCGGCCTCGGTGATCAGCCCGCTGAAGAAGCGAGGATGGGCCTGGGGGCCGGACAGCGCCCGGCCACCGGAGGTCGACAGGTCTAGCCTGGAGCCGTCAAGGGTCGAGGGCCCCGCGTAGGAGTACGCCTGCACCGCGTTCGTCATGCCGGGGACATTAGAGATCGTCACCGACAGTTCTACTTCCAGAACACCGCCACCGCCGCGGTCAGCATGGCGAGCGCGCCGACGCCGTAGATGGCCAGGACCTGTCCGCCTGGCGTGACGACATACCCGCGATATACCGCCACCTGCGACGCTCGCCACGACAAGGTCCGTCCGAGTGGAGAACCGAATGCGGAAGATCGCGGCAGCCCTGGCAGTGGTAACGGGCGCCTTCATCCTGACGAACGCCAGTCCCGCGCACGCGTGGCCCAGCGGATGTACTGCGTGGAAGAACATCGACACCAACGAGGCCAAGGCCAAATGCACGGGCGGAACGGGCCACGTGCGAGCGCTGGCGTACTGCACCGCCAACCCGAAAACCGGATTGGGCGGCTACGTCTACGGTCCTTGGGTGACTCCGAAGAAGTACACGAGCGTGGCGGAGTGCCCATCGACGGGCGCGAAGTACATCGTCGCCGCAGGTTACGAGCGGGCCAACTGGTAGAGGCACAACGCCTGCCCAGTCCCACTTTCCACGAGCACCGTTGGGGGAAACCTACGGCCAACGGCCGCTTGCGTCGGCCTCTCAACAAAAAACCCCAGCTCGCTGTAGCGAGCTGGGGTTTCTGCCGGTGCGCCGCCAGGGACTCGAACCCCGGACCCGCTGATTAAGAGTCAGCTGCTCTAACCAACTGAGCTAGCGGCGCTTGCGACGTCGATAACTCTAGCAGCAGCAGAGCACCACTCGCACATCACCCGATCCGCTCACCCACCCGCTCGAAAGCCTCCAGCGTCAGCTTCCAGAACCGGTCCACGTCCAGGCCCGTCGCCACGGAGGCGTTGGCCGTCCGCTCGTCGATCCTGAAGTCCGTCACGGTCATGCCGGCCGTGTACGTCCCCATCGTCTCGACGTCCACCACCGCGGGCACGCACGTCAGCAGCGTCGGGTCGATCACGTGCGCGACGGCGACCGCGTCGTGGATGGCGGGGCCTCCCTCCGCCGTCACCATCCCGTAGAACTGGGAGATCGGCACCACGAGGTCGGCCAGGCGGCCGAGCGTGCGCATCCGGTCCAGGATCGCCTCGGTGACGACCGCGGTGAGGGTCACGTCGAGGCCGACCATGGTGACCGTCCATCCGGCCCTGAACACGATCGAGGCCGCCTCGGGGTCGGCCCTGATGTTGAACTCGGCCGCGGGCGTGTGGTTGCCGCGGGTGTACGAGCCGCCCATGATCACGAAATCGCGGGCCCACTCCACGATGCGCGGCTCCCGCCGTACGGCCAGGGCGATGTTGGTCAGCGGGCCGACGGCGGCAAGGGTGATCTCCCCGGGATTGGCGCGGAGGGTCTCGATGATGAAGTCGACGGCGTGGCCGTCGGACACCCCCTTGACCGGCGCGGGAAGTTCGACGCCGCCCAGGCCGGTGGCGCCGTGGACGGATTCGGCGCGCACACGCTCCCCCATCAGGGCCCCTGCGCAGCCGGGCGTCACGGGGACGTCGCCCAGTCGGTAGAACTCGCGCAGCGCGAGGGCGTTGGCGGTGGTCAGCTCGAGGCTGACGTTGCCGCCCACGGTGGTGATGCCGACCAGGTCGATCTCGGGAGAGCCTCCGGCGAGCGCGAGGGCCAGGGCATCGTCGATACCGGGATCACAGTCGATAAGGAGCTTTTTCACCCTAAGACAGTACATATGAATCGGGGCCGGGCAGTTTCCCCCAAAACTGCCCGACCCCGATCTATCGCGGTCCAGGCCGGGCACCTTCCCCCGAAGCGCCCGGCGGTCCCGCACAGCAGACGACGGTCCCCCTCCGCGTCCGCATCGGCAAAAGCTCTGCAAGTCAGTCGCAGCACCCTTGACCTGCTTCAACGTTACAGAGCCGAATGCAACGGACGCGTCATACCAGGGTCGATAATCGCCCTAATCGGCCTAGGGGAGCTCCAAGCGGACCTCCGTGCCCTCCCGCAGGGAGCGGCTGACCGTGCAGTGCTTGGCCTCCACGCGCTCCGCCACCGCCCTGAACACCTCGTCGGCCTGCTCAGAGGGGAGCTCCACGTCGTAGGTGATGGTGACGGGGCCCAGCTTGTTCGGCTCGACCTTCTCCGCGTCGACGGTCATCGCCAGCTTCAGCAGCCGGTGCCCGCGCTTGGCCGTGAGCGGCTCCACGGTCACGATGCTGCAGCCGCCGACCGCGGCGAGCAGCAGCTCGACCGGGGTGAACACGCCGTCCTGGTCACCGCCGCCGATCTCCACGCGGGCGCCCCGCGCGTTGGTCGCCACGAAACCGTCATCTGTCCGCTCAACACGTACGTTCGCCATGCTCGCAAAACTACCGGGAGTATCACGGCACCGCGCGAGGCAGTGGAGGTCCCTCCGCGGATCAGGCTGGGGTGGGGAGGACGAGGCGGACCAAGGTGCCGCCGTCCGGGGCGGGGACCGCCGCCACCGTTCCTCCGTGGCTGTCCACCACCTGTCGTACGATCGCCAGCCCCAGCCCCGAGCCCGGCTTCGCCCGCGCCTGCGCCGACCGGTAGAACCGGTCGAAGACGAACGGCAGGTCGGACACCGGAATCCCCGGCCCGTGGTCGCGTACCTCGAGCACGCCGTCGTGCAGCGTCACCTCGACCGCGTCGGTGGGCGCGCCGTACTTGGCGGCGTTGTCCAGCAGGTTGCCCACCGCCCGCGCCAGCCGATCGGGCACGCCCTGTACCAGGGTCGGCGAGACCGACACCGTGAAGCGGGTCTCGGGCCAGTGCGACGCCGCCCTCGTCACCTGATGGGAGACGATCTCGTCGAGGCGCACGACCTCCACCAGGGCCGCGGGCTCCTCGTCTCTGGCCAGCTCGACCAGGTCGGACACCAGCCCCGTGAGCTCCTCGAGACCGAGGACCACCGCCTGGCCGACCTCGGCCCGCTCGGACTCCGGCACGTCGCCCCTGACCAGCAGCTCGGCGTTGGTACGCACCGCCGTCAGCGGCGAGCGCAGCTCGTGCGAGGCGTCGGCGACCAGCTGCTTCTGCGCCTTGGCCGAGCGCTCCAGGGCGTCCAGCATCGTGTTGAAGCTGGCCGCCAGCTTGCCGATCTCGTCGTCGCGCGTGACGGCGATGCGCAGGCCGAGGTCTCGGGTCACCGCGATCCTGGAGGTCGTGGCGGTGAGGGTCGACAGCGGACGGAGCGAGGTGCCCGCGGCCAGCCAGCCGAAAAACGCCGCGATGACCAGCCCGCCGGCCGCCACGGCCAGGAAAGGCCAGCCGAACTCCGCCTGCCACCGCCCGATCTGCCCCATGACGCTCTCGGCCCTGCGGCAGGTCACGTAGTAGGCGGCGCCCAGCACCAGCAGGACCGACAGCGCCGCCGCGAGGCCCGCCGCCATAGCGAGCCGGAGATGCAGCTTCATATCTCCCTCAACACGTATCCGAGGCCGTGCACGGTCTGGATGAGCCGCGGCTCCCCGTCGTGCTCGGTCTTGCGCCGCAGGTATCGGATGTAGACCTCCAGCGAGTTGGAGCCGGGGGTGAAGTCGTAACCCCAGATCCGCTCCAAGATGACCTCGCGGGTGAGCACCTGTCCAGCGTTGCGCATGAGCAGTTCGAGCAGCGCCGCCTCCGTGCCCGTGAGGTCGAAGACCCTGCCGCCGCGCCTGGCCTGGCGGCTGGCGGGGTTCAGCGCGAGCCCCGCGAACTCCAGCGCTCCGCCCGACGAGGAGGTACGGCGCAGCAGCGCCCTCACCCTGGCGAACAGCTCCTCCAGGGCGAACGGCTTGACCACGTAGTCGTCGGCCCCCGCGTCCAGCCCCTCGACCCTGTCCCCCACGCCGGACAGCGCGGTGAGCATGAGGACGGGAGTCCTGTCCCCCTCGGCGCGCAGGCGGCGGCAGACCTCGAGACCGTCCATGCCGGGCATCATGACGTCGAGGACGATGAGGTCGGGCCTGTCCACGGCGACCACCGCCAGCGCGGTCGGCCCGTCGGCGGCGCCTCTGACCCGGTATCCCTGGACGCGCAGCGCCCTGGTGACCGCCTCCCGCACCTGCGGCTCGTCGTCCACCACCAAAACTTCGGGCTTACCCATCTTTTATTCAGGCAACTCTCATGTACGTCGCACACCGTCGGTTCTATGACTACCAGCACCCAGTCTCTCTCGCCTCTGCTCTTCTGGGCGGGCGCGGCAGTGGGGCATTTCGGAGCGATCCACCCTGGCTGGAGCTATCCGTGGCTGCCCACCGCGTATGTCGGCGCCGCGCTGCTCGTCGTCCTCGGGTTGGTGTCGGTCCGCTGGCGGCGCACGGCGCCGCTGCCTCCGAGCGTCCGTGTGGTGGCCGCCCTCGCGGGCGCGCTGCTGGTCGCGCACCAGCTCGCCAGCCCCGCCGACGTGACGGGGCTGAGCCGTACCGGCTCCTTCCTGCTGTACGGCGCCGCGCTGGCGGTGGCGGTGTGGCGGCGCCGTCCCGAGCAGCGGGCGGGGACGCTGCTGATCGCCGAGGGCGTCGGCGCGGACAGGATCGCCTCCCGGGTGAAGGACCCGGAGCGGACGCTGGTGCTCTACAGGGCCCGCGACCCGCGTGAGGCCGAGGCCGCCCGCGAGCTGCGCGCCCGCGGCGTGCCCGTAGTGATCGTCGAGGGCGCCGAGCACGACCCGAGGGCCAAGGAGGCGGTCAGCGCCTCGGGCCTGAGCCGCCTCGTCCCCGACATCTCCGAGCGCAGGGTCGTGGTCTACGGCCCTCGCGGCTTCGTGAGGTACGTCAGAAGCGCGCTGTCCAAGCTCCGGCAAAGGGCTTAGCCGTGCGTTATCCCGCCCGTGCCACGGTGACTCGTATGACCTTTCCCGGTGTCGCTGGTGTGCAGATGGTGATGGACCTTCCCGTGTGCGTGGACATTCGCACCGCGCTGCCGGAGCGGGAGCTGACGCCCCTGCTCGACGACGCGTTCTCCTGGCTGCGGTGGGTGGAGGACACCTTCCACCCGGATCGCGAGGACAGCCAGATCGCCAGGCTGAACAGGGGCCAGACCATCGACCAGGTCCCCGAGGTGGTGGAGATCCTGCACAGGTGTGACACGTTGCACGAGGCGACGGGCGGCTGGTTCGACGGGCGCGCGGGCAGCAGGCTCGACCCGATGCCCTACGTCAGGGGCTGGGCGGTGGAGCGCCTGTCACGGGCGCTGACCATCGCGGGCGCCGTCGACCACAGGGTGAGCGCGGGCCACGACCTGCGCGTGCGCGGCTCCTCCTCGCCTGGCCGTCGTTGGCGGCTCGACGTCCGCGATCCCTACGACGGTGTGACCACGCGGGTGCTGTTCCCGCACGACGCCGCCGTGGCCACGGCGGGCGGCTCGGAGTTCAGCGGCGACGGCAGGGCGTGGGTGTGCGTGATCGGACCCGATCTGGGCGTCGCGGGCGCGTACGCCTCGGCGATGCACGCCATGGGCACCGCCAGGGCCAGGCGTTTCGCCATGCGCCTCGCCGCCGACCCGAGTGCGGGCGCGGCTCCGCACCCTGGCGCCGGGTGGAGCGGGGGCGCCCAGCCGTACCAGAGCATGGTCGTCGGCCCCGACGGGCGCGCGACGCTCACGCCGGGGTTCACGACCTATGACGCCGAGACCAGACTCGCAGGCTAGGCCTCGGGATGTTTGGCCAGGTACTCGACGTAGAGGGGTCGCAGCGCCTCGCCCAGCTCGCCCTGGCCCGAGCTCATGGCGTCGCTGAGCAGCGCGGACAGGTGGCTGAGGTCGTTGACGACCTCGCCGCCGTGACCGCTGGCCGCCTCCGCCGCGGGGATGGCCCTCAGCAGCTCCCAGAGGAACCCGAAGTCCCCGTGGCGTACGGCATAGCGCACGGCCCGCTCGTGAAGTTCGCTGGCCGGCATCGACTCGAGTTCCTCAGTGTCCATGTCACTTCCTCCCCAGAATCGGCTCTTTCCCCATAACCCCTCTCGGTAACGCCCTCCCGCGACTACGTGGAGTCATCTCTGGGCACATAGCGTGCATGCCTGATCGTCAGCGGGCACTGGCGATCCGCCCCCCGGACTGCCGTTGCTCGTGGTGCTCGCCCCCACCGGCGTCCAAGAAGACGCGAT
Organism: Nonomuraea roseola; assembly: GCF_039535395.1. Classification (NCBI taxonomy): domain Bacteria; kingdom Bacillati; phylum Actinomycetota; class Actinomycetes; order Streptosporangiales; family Streptosporangiaceae; genus Nonomuraea; species Nonomuraea roseola. The sequence goes on along the minus strand of NZ_BAAAXC010000015.1, from coordinate 4,454,274 downwards.
CACGCCCGCCACGGCCGCCGCGATGGTGGCCGCGGGTGTGTTCAGCGTGATGATCTATCCCTTGGCCGCACTGCGGCTCTATCGAATCGCCGATCAGAAATGCGAGGATCCTGTGGCGTGAAGTTCATCATCAAAATTCTCGTCGTGGCGGCTTCCCTCTGGGTCGCCATCCAGTTCGTGGACGGAGTCGAACTCACGACTCCCACGGGCACGGCCAAGTACTGGGGCACGCTGCTCGTGGTGGCGCTGATCTTCGGTGTCATCAACGCCGTGATCAAGCCGATCATCGAGACCATCGGCTGCGCCTTCTACGTGCTGACCCTGGGGCTGTTCGCCCTGGTCGTCAACGCGGGGCTGATGCTGCTCACCAGCTGGATCTCCTCTCAGATCGACGTCCCCTTCCATGTCTCCGGCTTCTGGGCCGCCTTCTGGGGGGCGCTCGTCGTCTCCATCGTCAGCTGGGTGCTCAGCCTGGTCCTGCCCGACTGATGCTGCTCGACGGCGCCACCCTCACCTGCGCGCAGGTGGCCTCAGGAGTCCCCGTCTCGATCGTCTCCCTCGATCGGGCCGGGGCCGCCTGGCGGACCGCCCAGACACTGACGGGTCCCGTGTACGGGCAGAGCACGGGCGTCGGCGCGAACAAGGACACCACCGTCGAGGAGGGCGGACTCGACCTGCTGCGCAGCCACGCGGGGGGAGCGGGACCGCTCGTCGGCGAGGAGCGCGCCCGCGCGATGCTCGTCGTCAGGCTCAACCAGCTCCTCGCGGGCGGCTCGGGGGTCGACCCCGCCCTCCTGCCCGTGCTCGCCGAGGCGATCAACGATGGTTTCACACCTCCTGTCCGCACCTACGGCGCGATCGGCACCGGCGACCTGACAGCTCTGGCCACCACCGCGCTGTGCCTGCTGGGCGAGCGCGAATGGCGAGGGCCCGAAGGGCGGTCAGGGCCTGGGCCGAGGTTCGCGCTGTCCTCCGGCGACGCGCTGCCGTTCATCAGCTCGGGCGCGGCCACGCTGGCCGACGCGGCGCTGGCCGTCCACAGGCTGCGGACGCTCATGGAGGCCGCCGTCACCGTGGCGGCGCGCTCCTTCACCGTGGTCAACGCCTCGGCCGAGCCGCTGGCGCTGGCCGTGCACGAGGCCAGGCCGCAGCCGGGTCAGGCCGACGTGGCGGCCCGCCTGCGCGGGATGCTCGCCACGGAGGAGGCGGTCAGGGTCCAGGACCCCTACGGCTACCGCGCCTTCGCGCAGGTGCACGGCGCGGTTATGGACGCGCTGGCCAGGGCCGGGCGCGTCGTCGAGGTCGATCTCAACGCCGCCACCGAGAACCCGCTGTTCAGCGGCGAGCTGGCCTGGCACAACGGCAACTTCCACGCCGCCCCCGTCGCCCTCGCGCTCGACGCGATGCGGGCGGCGCTGGTGCCCGCGGCGCAGCTGTCGGCCGCCAGGCTGGCCACGCTCATGGAGCCCGCCTACACGGGGCTGCTCCCCTTCCTCGGTGGGGCTCAGGGCCGGTCGGGCGCGATGATCCTCGAGTACGTGGCACAGGACGCGCTCGCCGAGCTGCGCCTGCTGTCCGCGCCCGTCGCGGGCGGCACGGCGGTGATCTCCCGCGGCACCGAGGACCACGCCAGCTTCGCCACCCAGGCGGCGAGGGCGGCGCTGCGCTGCGTGGAACCCCTGGAGATCGTGCTGGCCTGCGAGCTGGTCGCCGCCCGCAGGGCGCTGGCCCAGCCGGGCTCCCCCAGCGAGCCCGACCGCCCCCTCGACACCGATCTGGACGAGGCGCGCAGGGAGCTCAGCGGCTGATCCGCAGCACCGAGCCGCGCTCGCACAGCGTGGGCTGCTGCACCACCCTGCGCCGCCGTGCGGGGCCGTCCGCGGCGGCGGCGACCAGCCGTACGGCGGCGCGCACGATGCCGTCGATGTTCCAGTCGACCGTGGTCAGGCCGGGGCTGAGCAGGCCAGACATGGGATGGTCGTCGTAGCCCATCACCGACACGTCGCCTGGAATGGACAGCCCGCGCTCGGCCGCCGCGGCGTAGACGCCGTAGGCGATGGAGTCGGAGAAGCAGAACACCGCGGTGTGGCGCCCGCTGTCGAGGATGCCGCGGGCGACCTCGGTGGCCGCCGTCAGCCCGTAGGAGGCGGTGGCCACCTCGATGTCGAGGCCGAGCCTGTCGGCCTCGGCGCTGGCGTGGACGTCGGCGGGCCTGTCGGGGGTGCGCGCGCCTGTGGGGGTGAGCACGGCGATGCGCTCGTGGCCGAGCTCCTTGAGGTGCTCGAGCGCGAGGGTGACGCCCCGCCTGTTGTCGAAGATCACCTCACCGGCCGTGCCGGGCAGCCCGTCGCCGATCGCGACCACGGGCACCGACTCGCACAGCTCGGCCCAGAACGCCGCGGCGGGATCGACCGGCTGCACGATCAGGCCGTCGACGCGCTGGTCACGTAGTTGCTGGGCCAGCGCCCGCTCGCGGGCGGGGTCGCCGACGGCGTCGAGGATCAGCGCGTAGCGATCCTTCTCCCTCAGCCCTCTGCTGATGCCGACCGCCAGCGACTGCTGCCACAGGTCCTCGAGGGAGCCGCAGAGCACGCCGATCATGCCGGTGCGCCCGCTGGCCAGCGCCCTGGCGATGGGGTCGGCCTCGTAGCCGAGCTCGGCCGCCGCGGCTCGCACGCGCTCCATGGTCTCCTCCGAGACCTGGAGCCCGCGTAGCGCGTAGGAGACGGCTGCAGGCGAAAGGCCGGTCGCCTGCGCGACCTCTTTGATGGTCGCTCGCTTTCTGGCCATCGGACCAGCGTAGCCAGCATTGACAAAACCGGGGGTGAAGCGTTTCACTGAAACGCATCACTGAATCGCTTCACATAGCAATCCCAGGGTTTACATGTATTCTCGGTAGGAAATAGAGGGAGGTGTGGCCGTGAGCATCGATGTCCATCAGCACCTGTGGACGCCTTCGTTCGTCGAGGCGCTGCGCGCCCGGTCGCGCCCTCCCTACCTCGACGGCTGGACCCTGATCCTGGACGGCGAGCCGCCGTACGAGGTCGACCCCGCCGACCACGACGCGCGCGACACCACGGACCTCGAGCTCGCGCTGGTCTCCCTCTCCAGCCCGCTGGGCATCGAGTTCCTGCCGCCCGAGGAGGCCTGGCCGCTCATCGACGCCTACCACGAGGGCGCGCTGAAGCTGCCCGAGCCGTTCGGCGCGTGGGCGGCGACCTGCCACAGCGACGTCGACCCGGCCAGGCTGGCCGCCGACCTCGACCGCGGCTTCGCCGGGCTGCAGATCCCCGCGACCGCCGAGCCCGACGACCGGCTGCTCGACGTGCTGACCGAGCTCGACCTGCCGCTGTTCGTCCATCCTGGCCCCGCGGCCGCCACGCCTGGCGTGCCGGGCTGGTGGCCGGCGCTGGTGCCGTACGTGCAGCAGATGCACGCCGCCTGGCATCACTTCCACGCCGTCGTGCGCCCGCGCCACCCCAGGCTGCGGGTCTGCTTCGCGCTGCTGGCGGGGCTCGCGCCGCTGCACACCGAGCGCCTGATCGCCAGGGGCGGCGGCAGGGGCCAGGTGGACCCCCTCTGTTATGTGGAGACCTCCTCCTACGGCCCGCGCGCGATCGACGCGATCGTCCGCGAGCTCGGCATCGACGTGGTGGTGAACGGCTCGGACGCGCCGTACGCCACCGCCCCCGACCCAGGGATGGGCGCCGCCGCGGCGCACGCCATCAGGGTCGCCAACCCTCGACGTCTACTCGGACGAAAGGAGTAAACGCACGTGAGCACCAACCTTCCCGCCAGGACGCTCGACCGGCGGGAGCTACGCGAGCTGGTCGACGACCTGGCCGCGGACCCCGCCCAGTGGCAGGACCAGGTGGACTTCCCCGCCGACGGCGGCCGGCACTACGCCTCGCTCTACCGTGACGCCTATGTGGACGTGTGGCTGCTCTGCTGGCGTCCCGAGGACGACACGGGCTGGCACGACCACGACATCTCCTCAGGCGCCGTCCACGTGGTGCGGGGCGCGCTGCTGGAGTGCAACCCGCGCATCGGCGGCGAGCACCTGGAGACCGTGGTGGCCGAGGGGCAGTCCTTCCACTTCGGCCCCGACCACATCCACCGGCTGACCGGGGCGGTGGACAGAAGCGTGTCGATCCACGCCTACTCCCCTCCGCTGTGGCGCCTGGGGCAGTACTCCATCGACGACACCGGGCTCATGCGCAGGGTCTCGGTGAGCTACGCGGACGAGCTGCGCCCGATCGACGACGACTTCATGGGCGAGGTGCCCGCAGCCGAGGTCGCCTGAGCTCAGGCCGCGCACGACTCCCGCAGCACGCAGCAGGTCGAGCAGGGCTCGGCCTCGGGCAGCGTGACCCACAGACAGCAGGTCCTGCGCCGGTAGCCGTCGGCGGTCTGCTCGAGCAGACCGTCGACCGGCCGGCCGACCGCGCGCAGCAGGCCCATGTAGTCGCCCTGGAGCACCGCGGTCATCGGATGGGCGAACGCCTCCGCGGTGGAGCCCCACAGCGTGCGCGCGCCGACCCTCGCCTGGCCGCTGATCGCCTTGACCAGTGGTTCCTGCGACTGGAGCAGGGCCTCGCGGATGGCCTGCGGGCTGTCGACGACCGTCACCGCCGTGGCTGCGACCGTCACCCCCGCCTCCGACTGCTTGAAGTAGGTGTCCTCGTACCGCATGACGGGCGCCCGCCCGTCGAGCGCCCAGCCGACGGCCATCGGGAAGGTGAGCCAGTAGCCGAGCGTCTTCCACAGCAGCGCGGCGCCCACGTGCCTCGGCGCGTCGTAGCGGCCCGCGGTCTGCTCGATCAGGCCACTGAGCAGGGTGTACGGCTCACGCGTCAGCTCCTGGAGCGGTGTCCACGAGTCGTCGGGTTCGACGCGCAGGCCGGGCAGGACGCCGAGCACGCCCCCTCGCGCGGCTGCGACGCGCTCCAGCACTCCGGTCAACTCCGCGAGCGGCACGGCAGGCCCTTCAGTCGAATAGGTAAGCCTTGCCTAAGATATCAGAGGACGTCCCGCCCGTACCCCTACCACCAGTTGCACCGCGCACGCGGCGAGCCCTGCCAGCAGCGGAACCGTCCAGCCGCCCGTCGCCTGCCTGAGCAGACCGATCACCAGCGGGCCGAGCGCGGCCAGCACGTATCCCACCGACTGGGCGACCGCCGACAGCGCGGTCACCGAGGAGGGGTCGGGGGCGCGCAGCGTGATGATGAGCAGGGCCAGCGCGAGCGACGCGCCCTGCCCGAGGCCCAGCACGATCATCCACAGCCACGGCACGGTGGTCGGCGCGAGCAGCACGCCGAGATAGCCCGCCACGGTCAGCAGCGCGGCGCCTGCCACGTGCGGGGCCTGCGTCCTGCTCCGCTCGGCGTGAACGGGCACCGCCAGCGTCGCGGCGACCTGCGCCAGGTTGGAGATGGCGAGCAGGAAGCCCGCGTGGTCGGCGGGCAGACCGGCCTCCTGGAAGATCGTGGGCAGCCAGGCGAGCATCACGTAGAACGTGAGCGACTGGATGCCCATGAACGCGGTCAGCTTCCAGGTTACGGGGCTGCGCATCAGCGTCCTGAACGGCCTCGGCCCGTTGGCGGGGGCCGACTGCCTGCCGAAGGCCTGAGGCAGCCAGAGCACGGCCGCGGCCACGGCGGGCACGGCGACCAGCGCGGAGACGCCGCGCCAGCCGTAGCCCGTGAGGTGTTCCATGGGGATCGCCAGCGCGGAGGCCGCGGCGGCGCCGCCCACGAGAGCCGAGACGTAGATGGCCGTGAGCAGCCCCGCCTTCTCGGGGAAGTGCTGCTTCACCACGCCCGGCATGATCACGTTCATGATCGCGATGGCGGTGCCCGCGATGGCCGCGCCCGTGTAGAGGGCGGGGGCGCCGTCGAGACTGCGGATCACCACGCCTGCCGCGAGGATCAGCAGGGCCACCAGGAGGGTGCGGTCCAGGCCGATCCTGCGAGCCAGCAGCGGCGCCACGGGACCGAACAGGCCCAGGCAGACGACCATGACCGTGGTGATCGCACCGCCGCCCGCGGGCGTGAGGCCCACGTCGGTCATGATCTCGTCGAGGAGGGGGGAGATTCCGGCGAGGGCGGGTCGCATGTTGAGCGCGGCGAGGACCAGCCCGGCGACCACGAAAGTTGATCTCAAGGACATAGCCAGGCCCACTCTGCCATGCGCCCTCCGGCCCAGAACGGGTAGGTGGCGACATCTCCCCGCATCGTCACCACTGCGTCTCGGTGAAGGCCGCCTCCTCGATCGTCGAGGAGGAGATCACGGGAGCCACGGGTCCGAGGGCCCTTCTCCCTGCTGACAACGTTGTCAGAGGGTCCGGCATGGGAAATGATCGGGGTGTGAGACCGACGATGAAGGATGTCGCCGCCGAGGCGGGCGTCGCGCTCAAGACCGTGTCCAGGGTCGTGAACAACGAGCCCGGGGTCAACGCCGCCACTGCCGACCGCGTCAGGGCCGCGATCGAACGGCTGGGCTACAGCCGCAACGAGAGCGCCAGAGTGCTGCGGCAGGGCAGGACGTCGAGCATCGGCCTGGTCATCGAGGACGTCGGCGACCCGTTCTACTCGGGGGTGAGCAGGGCGGTCGAGGACGTCGCGATCAGGCACGGCTCCCTGGTGCTGAGCGGCTCCTCCGCCGAGGAGCCCGCGAGGGAGCGGGAGCTGGTGCTCACCTTCTGCGCGCGAAGGGTCGACGGGCTCATCGTGGTGCCGGCCGGCGCCGACCACTCCTACCTGCGGTCGGAGCTGGCGGCGGGCACGCCGGCCGTCTTCGTGGACCGTCCTGCCGGGCCTGGCCTGGACGTCGACACGGTGCTCTGCGACAACAGGGGCGGAGCGCGCATGGCCACTGCCCACCTGCTCGCCCACGGGCACCGCAGGGTCGCCTTCCTCGGGGACAGCCCCACGATCTTCACGGCGGGCGAGCGCGAGCGCGGCTACCGCGAGGCGCTCGGCGACCTCGTGGACGAGCGGCTGATCTCGATGGCCCATCCCGAGCTCGACAGGGTGCGCGCCGACCTCGACAGGATGCTCGGGATGGACGAGCCCCCGACCGCGCTGTTCACCGGCAACGGGCGGCTGACGATGACGGTCCTGCGCGCCCTGGCAGGACGGCGGATGGCGCTGATCGGGTTCGACGACTTCGAGCTGGCGGACCTGCTGAGCCCGGGGGTGAGCGTGGTGTCGCAGGACTCGGCGGGGCTGGGGAGGGTGAGCGCGGAGATGCTGTTCCGCAGGATCGCGGGCGGCGGCGGCCCCGCGGAGCGCGTCCAGCTGCCGGTGAGGCTGATCCCCCGCGGATCGGGGGAGCTCCCACCCGAGGCCCCGCGGCGTTCGTGAGCACAGACGACGCGCTCTCTCGGGGCGCCGCCTCGCCGCCCTGCGCGGCGCCGGCCCGGTCACCGGCGCCCGCGCGGGACGCGACGTGGTCTGTTCCCGCAACCTCCGGGCTCACCCCTTGAGCGCGCCCGCCATCAGCCCGCGCATGAAGAAGCGCCCGAGCAGCAGGTAGATCAGCGTCGTCGGGATCGAGGCGAGCAGCGCCGCCGCCATCTGCTGGCTGTACGGCGTGGCCTGCGCACCCGCGATGTTGTTCAGCATGACCGTGGTGGGCCAGCTCGTCGGGCCGGTGAGGAAGACCGCGAACAGGAAGTCGTTCCACAGCGAGGTGAACTGCCAGATGATCACTACGGCGAACGCGGGCCCCGACACGGGCAGCACGACCGACCAGTAGGTGCGCAGCATGCCCGCGCCGTCGACCCTCGACGCCTCGATCAGCTCGTCGGGGATCGTCACGTAGTAGTTGCGGAAGATGAGTGTGCAGATCGGGATGCCGTAGACGACGTGCGCGAGCACCAGCCCCGAGATGTCGCCGTACATCCCGATGTTCACCATGAGCTGGACCAGCGGGATCATCACCCCCTGGTAGGGGATGAACATGCCGAACAGGAAGAGCGTGAACAGCACGTCCGCGCCGGGGAAACGCCATTTCGACAGCACGTAGCCGTTCATGGAGCCGAGCACGCACGACAGCAGCGACCCCGGCACGGCGAGCAGCACGCTGTTCCAGATGCCGGGCGCCAGCTTCTCCCACGCCACCCGCCACGCCTCGAGGGTCCAGACCTGCGGCAGGTTCCAGGCCTGCGACGGGTTGGCCTCGGTGAGCGGCTTGAAGCTGGTGACCAGCAGCACGTAGACCGGGATCAGGAAGACGACCGCGAAGACGATCAGCAACCCACGGCGGAGGATCACGAGCGCCTCTCCTTGCGGACCGACCAGATCAGGTAGGGGATGACGAAGACCGCCACGCTCAGCACGATGTAGGAGGCGATGGTCGCCCCCTTGGCCGGGTCGTGGAAGTCGAAGACGGCCACCCACATGAACACCGCGGGCACGTCGGTGATGATCTGCTTGCCCGACACGGCCATGACCAGGTCGAAGGTCTTCAGCGAGATGTGCCCGAGGATGATCAGCGCGGAGAGCGTCACGGGCCGCAGCAGTGGGAGCACGACGTGCCGGTAGACGCCCCACTCGGTGCAGCCGTCGACTCTGGCAGCCTCGCGCAGCTCCTCAGGGATGCCTCTGAACCCCGCGAGGAAGAGTGCCATGACATATCCGGACATCTGCCAGACGGCGGGGATCGCCATGGCGGCCATGCCCCAGTCCTGGTCCCTGAACCAGGCCCACTGAGGCAGGCCGACCACGTCGAACAGCCGGTTCAGGCCGACCGCCCTCTCGTCCTGGCCGGAGTTCATCAGCCAGCGCCACACGATGCCCGTCGCCACGAACGAGATCGCCATCGGGAAGAGGTAGATCGCCCTGAAGGTGCCCTCCCCCCTGATCCCCTTCTCCATCAGGAAGGCGAGGAACCAGCCGAGCACCAGCGCGCCGAGGACGAACACGACGGTGAACAGGATCGCGTGGTTGACCGACAGGTGCCATCGGGGCTCGTCCCAGATGTCGACGAAGTTCTGCAGGCCGACGAAGTTCCCCTCGGAGACCTCGTCGTGCTTGTCGGTCATCGCCAGACTGAAGTTCCAGCCGAGCATGCCGTAGACGAACACGCCGATCGCGATGATCGAGGGCGTCACCAGCAGCAGCCCCGGCAACCAGGCGCGGGCCCGCCGCAGGGCGGACCCGCCTTTTCGTGCCATCACTGTGCCTGCCTCACTGGGCGTTGGCCGCCGCCGCGTCGACGAGGCCCTTCTGCAGCGCGGCCACGTCCTTGGTGCCGATGAACAGCCCGACCGACTCGTTGATCGAGGCGAGCCAGGGCTGGCTGACGGCCACGCCGTGCTGGACGGATCCGGCCAGCTTGTTGGATGACCAGTCCTTCAGCGCGTCGCCGAGGTAGTCGGTGTAGAGGGCGGCGTCGGCGTCCTTGCGGGCGGGGATGGAGCCCTTCTTCGGGTTGAAGGCGTCCTGCCCCTCCTTGCTGGCCGCGACCTTGAGCCACGCGACCGCGCCGTCCCTGTTCTTGGCGCCCTTGGGCAGGGTGAAGCTGTCGGACAGCCACATGTAGGTGCCCTCGGTGCCGGGCGAGGGCGCCCAGTCGAAGTCGGTCTTCGACTTCTTGCCGAGGCCGCCCTCCGGCGGGTTGTGGAAGTAGCCGTAGGCCCAGTCGCCCATGATGTTGAAGGCGGCCTGTCCCTCGGCCACCTGGGCGGCCGCCGGCTGCCAGTCGTCCTGCGGGTCGCCCGCGTAGGACATGATCTTGGCGAAGTCGTTCAGCGCCTTGGTGACCGCGGCCGAGCCCCAGTCGGCGCCGGGCTTGAACAACGCGTTGTAGGCGTCGGTGCCCAGCGAGCCGAGCAGGACGCTCTCCATCAGGTGGGTGACGGTCCACTCCGAGCCGATGGACAACGGGATCTTGCCCTTGGCCTTGACCTTCTCCAGCGCCGCGATGAACTCCTCGATCGTCTTGGGCGCGGCCGCGACGCCCGCCTCCTTCAGGACGCTCGGGTTGAACCACAGGATGTTCGACCTGTGGATGTTGACCGGCACCGAGTAGATCTTGCCCTCGTAGCTGATCTGCTCGACGAGCTGGGCGGGGAAGGCGTCCTTGAGCTTGAGCTCGTCATAGAGGAAGGTGAGGTCCTCGAGGTCGCCCGCCTTGATGTAGCCCAGCAACTCGGCGCCCGCGTGACCCTGGAAGGTGTCGGGCGGGGTGTCGGCCTGGAGCTTGGACTGCAGCAGCGCCTTGGCCTTGTCGCCCGAGCCTCCGGCCACAGCCGCGTCGAAGAACGTGAGGTTGGGATTCTCCTTCTCGAAGATCCCCTTCATGGCCTTCAGACCGTCGGCCTCGCCGGGGCCGGTCCACCAGGAGAAGACCTCCACCTGCTGTTTGGCGCCGCCACCCGTGCCCGACGCCTGGCCGGAGGGAGCCGGAGTGCCTCCCCCTCCGCCGCAGGCCGCCAGACCGAGCATGGCCGCCATGGTGATGCCTGCCAGCCACCGTCGTCTCATCGCACACCGCTCCTTCACCACGGTCGGTGACAACGTTGTCAGTAGGGCCATCAACCCACTTCGCACTTGGCGACGTCAAGGCATGTGCGGATAACAGCTCGGCATATTCGGGGAGCGCTCTCTTTGCAGACACCCGATCGCCGGTGGGGTGCGCAGGCCACGCAACCGCATGGGCCGGAAGGCAGGCCGCCGGGCGACAGCGGCCCGAGGCCACGCTACGGCGAGCCCCGAGCCTGCCGGCATCCCCCGGCTTCGGAGCGCCTCACGTATGTATGGCCATGTGTACTCAACCGGCGCCCCCAGAAGGCTGGGCGGGCTCGAGCCCTGCGCGGCTCGAGCCCGCTGTCGCGCCCGCAGGACCACGACCTCCACCCCTCCGAGGAGGTCAGGCCCATCAGCGAACGCGACGTCTCGGGTGGATCGACAGGCCGTGCTCGCCCTGCGTGCGGGCGCCCCCGCACCTGGGTTCGCGGTGCGCGCCGCCGGTCGATCACAGAGGCAACGCTAGGCCGAGGCCGCTCCTGGCACATGCTCCGAGATGGCCATTCGGGCATGTATCCGCGAGAGGTCAAGGGTGTGTAGAGAAGCGGTCGCCGCGTGGCCGCGTCACCTGAGCGGAGCGGGCACCTGTGTACGTGAGGGCCGGCCTCACGGCCGCCTGTTCGCGATCGCCCCGGCCGCGATCGGCGTGCCCCGGCGGTGCGTCCACGTCTGACTCGCTGCCGACGAGATCGTTCGGTTCGGTGGGCGGCCTCAGGCGCACAGCGGCTTCTCCAGGGGGAGGTGGCGTTACCGACAGTGCTACACCGATTACCCACACCGAGGCGATCTTATGCATGCCGGGCACGGCCGGCGACGGGTGGCGGCGCGGCCCTACCTCGCCGACCCACTCGCAGCGCGCCAACCGGCCCCTGGCGGGAAAGCTGTGGAGAATTGTCAGTGGCGCCGGTCACACTCCTTGTATGGCGGACGAGCCCCTCGAACTAGGCGAGATCTCCTTCTCCGACTGGCACGCCCACACCGACAAGATGACCGAGGTCGGCTTCCTGACCATCGCCAGGCGCCTGCCCGCCCTCGTGGGGCAGGCGATGCGCATGGCCTGGCGGGCCAGCCCCCGCGACACCGCGGCCACCATCGGCTTCAACCTGGCCGGCGGCATCTTCACCGCCTTCGGCCTGCTGGCCACGACAGGCGTGCTCGACGCGCTGTTCCGCGAGGGCCCCACCCCCGACAGGGTGCGCGCCGCGCTGCCCAGCCTGGCGCTGGTGGCGGTCGCCGCCGCGCTGCGCACGGTGACGCAGGCCGCGGCCGGCTGGGCGCAGTCGCGCCTCGACCCCCAGGTCTCCAGGCTCACCGAGGAGCGTCTGTACGGCCTGACCAGCAGAGTCCCCCTGGCCGCCTACGACGACCCCGACTTCCACGACGCGCTCCAGCGGGCGAGGATGCGCGGCGTGTCGATGGCCGACGTGGTGGTGATGACCGCCATCGACGTGATGACGGCGCTGGTCGGCATCGCCGCCGTGGCAGGCGTGCTCGGCGTGCTGCATCCCGTCCTGCTGCCGCTGTTGCTGCTCGCGGTGCTGCCCGACGCGTGGGCGGCGGTGCGCTCGGCCAGGATGCGCTACACGACCATGTACTCCCTGATCCCCGCCAGCAGGCGCAAGTGGATCATCGCCGAGCTGCTGGCCGACCGCTCCCCCGCCGCCGAGGTGCGCTCGTTCACGATGCGCGGCTTCCTGCTGCGGATGTACGACGCGGTGGCGCGGGCCGAGCAGGAGGTCATGCTCCGCCTGGCCAGGCGGCAGACCGTGGCCAGGCTGGTCGGCGAGGCGCTGGGCGGCCTCGGCAGCGGCCTGGTCTACCTCGCGCTCGGCCTGCTGCTGGCCTTCGGCGCGCTGCCGCTGGCCGTGGCGGGCACCGCCGTCCTGGCGATCAGGCAGGGCCAGATGTCGCTGAGCAACCTGATGTACGCCACCAACAGGCTCTACGAGGAGGGCCTCTACTTCACCGACTTCCTCGACTTCTGCGCCGACGCCGAGCAGCGGATCTCCGAATCGAGGCCCACCGCCGCGCCCACCGCCTTCGAGGAGATCAGGGCCGACGACGTCACCTTCACCTACCCGGGCGCCGAGAGCCCCGCGCTGCGCGGCGTCACGGTGACGATCAACAAGGGCGAGGTGGTCGCGTTCGTCGGCGAGAACGGCTCGGGCAAGTCGACGCTCGCCAAGATCCTTTCAGGCCTCTACGAGCCCGAGGGCGGCACCGTCACGTGGGACGGCCTCGACGTGAGCCAGGTCCCGCCCGATGAGCTGCGCCTGGCCACCGCCGTCATCGCCCAGGACCACACCAGGTGGCCGCTGACGGCCCGCTACAACATCACGATGGGCACCGACAAGGGCGAGCCCGCGCTGGTCTCGGCCGCCGAGGTCGCGGGCGCCGACGAGGTGATCGCCGAGCTCCCCCACGGCTACCGCACGCTCCTCGACAGGCGTTTCAAGGACGGCCACGAGCTGTCCGGCGGCCAGTGGCAGCGCATCGCGGTGGCGCGCGGCTTCCACAGGGACGCGCCGCTGCTGATCTGCGACGAGCCCACCGCCGCGCTCGACGCCAGGGCCGAGCACGCGCTGTTCGAGCGCATCCGCCACCACTCCGAGGGCAGGACGGTGCTGTTGATCACTCACCGGCTGGCCAGCGTCCGCTACGCCGACCGTATCTACGTCCTCGACCACGGCAAGGTGGTGGAGGAGGGCACGCACCAGCAGCTGATGGCCGTCGAAGGGCTCTACGCCGACCTCTACACCCTGCAGGCGCAGGCCTACCGCTAGTCCAGCACCGCCTGCATGATCTGCCTGGCGATGGGGGCGGCCACGTCACCGCCGAACCCGGCCCGCTCGACCACCACGCCGACCGCGACCTTCGGCTCGCCGGCGGGGGCGAAGGCGGTGAACAGCGCGTGGTCCTGGGCGCCCCGCAGGTTCTCCGCCGTGCCGGTCTTGGCCGCCACCTCCACCCCGGGGATGGCGGCGGCCGTCCCCGTGCCTCCGGGCTGGGTGACGCTGACCATCATGGCCGTGAGGTCGTCTGCGTCCTGGGCGCTCATGGCGGAGCGCCACCGCGAGGGCTCGGCCCGCTCGACCACCGAGCCGTCCGGCAGGCGCACCTCCTCCACCAGGTAGGGCCGCATCAGCGAGCCGTCGTTAGCCACGGCCGCCGCCATCATCGCGATCTGGAGGGGCGTCGCCCTGTCATCGAACTGCCCGATCGCCGACATGGCCGTCTGCGCCTGGTCCATGCCTGCCGGGTAGACGCTCCGTGCGACCGGCATCGGCACGGTCAGGCTGTCGTCGTCGAACCCGAACGCCTCCGCCTGCCGGCGCAGCACGTCCTGTCCGAGGTCGATGCCCATCCTCGCGAAGGCGGTGTTGCAGGACATCTGGAAGGCGTAGGCCAGCGGCGGGTGGCCGTCGCCGCACGATTCGCCGCCTGCGTTGCCCAGGCCGATGGAGGTGCCGGGCAGCGGCATGCGGGCAGGCGCCTCGACCTGCGAGTCCGGCGTGTACCTGCCCGAGGTCAGCCCCGCGGCGGTGGTGACGATCTTGAACGTGGAGCCTGGCGGGTAGTTCTGGTTGATCGCCCTGTTGAGCAGCGGCTGGCCGGGATCCTTGCGCAACTGCTCGTCGGTCCTGGCCAGCTTCTCGCTGTCGAAGGTGGTGTAGAGGGCGGGGTCGTAGGACGGGTAGGAGACCATGGCCAGGATGGCGCCCGTGGCCGGATCCATCGCGACGGCGGCTCCGCGCCTGCCGGTCGCGGCCAGCCCCGCGTAGGCGGCCCGCTGGGCCCGCGCGTCGATCGTGGTCCGCACGTCGGCGCCCTCGATCGTGCCGTCCCTCACCAGCGCGCGCACCCGCACCCTGGCATCGCTGCCCGACAGTCTGGCGTCCTCCGCCCGTTCCAGTCCCGTGGTGGTGTAGAGAGAGGCGTACCCCGTGACGGCGGCGTAGAGGTTGCCCTCGGGGTAGGTGCGGCGGTATCTGTAGCCGGCGTCGCTCGTCCTGCGGCTGTCCGCGATGACCGTGCCGTCGGCGGTGAGGATCCTGCCGCGCGGATGGTCGAACTTGGCGATCAGCGTGCGCTGGTTGCGTGGGTCGGCGTTCAGCGTCTGCGCCATGAAAGCCTGGATGACCGTGACGTTGCCGAGCAGGGCGAACATCATCACCGCGCACACCAGCGCCACACGACGCAGCGGGATGTTCATTCGTCTCGCCCGGGGTCCGGCCATACCTTCCGGTCTAACAACCGCAACCCCAAGCGCGTGCTACAGCACGCTGCGATAGTAGGAAATCTTGTTGTGGATGTAGCGCTGGCGCTCGGCCAGGTTGTCGATCTGGTCCCTGACGCGCCGGTCGTGCTCCTCCAGCAGCGCGATCCTGTCGGCGATGGTGTGGTCGCCCGCGCGCACCAGCTCGGCGAAGCGCAGCATCTCGGCGATCGGCATGCCGGTGTCGCGCAGGCATCTGATCGTGCCGAGCCATCCGAGGTCGTCCTCGGAGAACCTGCGCTGGCCCGCGGAGTTGCGGTCTACGGGGGCCAGAAGGCCGATCTTCTCGTAGTAGCGAAGGGTGTCGATGCTGAAGCCGGTCTCCTCGACCACTTCAGCAGGGGTGTAGACGCTCACGAGGCCGATCCTCCCACCTGGAGTGGACTCCAGGTCAACCGCTTGACATGGAGTGCGCTCCAGATCGCACAGTCTCGGCCATGAACATCGCACTCGGCACCATCGACTTCGGCACCAGGGTCGGCCTGGGGGACACCTTCGCGCTCCTCGACCGCTTCACCGAGGCGGGCGGCACGATGATCGACACGGCGAACAACTATCCGTTCTGGAACGAGGGACGCACCGGCGACGAGAGCGAGACGGCCATCGGGGCCTGGCTGGCCGCGCGCGGCAACCGTGACAGCGTCGTGCTCAGCACCAAGGTCGGCGGACGGCCGACGATCGCGGGAGACACGACGCTCGGCTCGGCGGAGGGCCTGTCGGCCAAGGCCGTACGCGCCGGAGTGGAGGGGAGCCTGCGGCGGTTGGGGACCGACTACATCGACGTGTACTGGTCGCACATCGACGACAGGTCCGTCCCGCTGGAGGAGTCTCTCGGGGCCTTCGACGAGCTCGCGCGGGCCGGCGCGATCCGCAGGCTCGGCGCGAGCAACATGGTGACGTGGCGGCTCGAACGGGCGAGGAACCTCGCCGCTGCCCACGGCTGGATGCCCTACACCGCGCTGCAGCTGCGTCACACCTACCTGCGTCCGAGGCCCCTGACCAGGCTTCCCGAGAGCGGGCACGTCCTGGCCACCGACGAGAGCCTGGCCTATGCGCGGGAGGAGAGGGACCTCACGTTGTGGGTGTACAACACGCTGATGTCAGGCGCCTACACCAGGGCCGACCGGCCCGTTCCCGAGTTCTACGACCACAGCGGGACCACCGGACGGCTGCGGGCGCTGCGCGAGGTCGCGGACGAGCTGGGCGCGACGCCCAACCAGGTGGTGCTGGCCTGGCTGCTCGCCCAGGGTCTGGTGCCGATCGTGGGAGCGACGACGACGGCCCAGCTGGATGAGGCCATCGGCGCCGCCGGGATCACGCTCGACGAGGCGCTCATGGCGCGTCTGGACGAGCCGCGCTGAGATACTCGGCGAGGTAGCGGCGCACCAGCTGCTTGCACTCGGCGATCAGCGCGGCGTCGCCCTGGGGGTGGGTGCGGAAGGCCAGCTTCAGCACCGCGTCGGCGGCCTCGACCGCGACGCGCAGGGCCAGGTCGAGGCCCTCCCCCGCCGGCTTGTCGTGCAGCCCGGCGACCAGGGCGCGCAACCGCTGGGCGACCACGGCGCTGTTCTCCAGGGCGCTGTCGAGCATGTGGTTGGTGCCCTGCAGCGCGGGGCCTCCTGGGGAGGGCAGCACCTCGCCGAAGTCGACCACCGCGAAGCCCGGCGTGGTGCGTTTCATCGCCACGAACTCGTCGATCGCCAGGTCGGACAGCTGCGACCAGTGCGCGGGCTCGGCCGCGGCGATCCTGTCGGTGACCCTGACGAGAAACCTGTCGAGATTGCGCATCGCGAGCGCCCTGACCAGGCCCTGCTTGTCGGGGAAGAACTGGTAGAAGGTGCCGATGGGCACCTCGGCCCTGCGGGCGACCTCCTTGGTGGTCAACCCGTCGTAGCCCACCTCCTCCAGCAGCGTGGCGCACTCGTCGAGCATGCGCTCGACCCGCTCGGCGCTGCGGCGCTGGGAGGGACGGCGGCGCAGAGTACTCGTCATACCCCTCATCCTGGCCCATGTTTAGGATGACCAACTATGTTCCTGTGGGGTACGGCCACCGCCGCTTACCAGATCGAGGGCGCCGCAGACGAGGACGGCCGCGGCGCCTCCATCTGGGACACCTTCGCCCGCCAGCCCGGCAGAACCCGTGACGGGCACACCGGTGACGTGGCCTGCGACCACTACCATCGCTGGCCCGAGGACCTGGCACTCATGTCGGACCTCGGCGTCAACGCCTACAGGTTCTCCCTGTCGTGGCCGAGGATCCAGCCCGAGGGTTCGGGGCCGGTCAACTCGAAGGGTCTCGACTTTTACGACCGGCTCGTGGACGGGCTGTGCGAGCGCGGGATCACCCCGCTGCCCACGCTCTTCCACTGGGACCTGCCCCAGGCCCTGGAGGACAGGGGCGGCTGGCTGAACCGCGACACCTCTCACCGTTTCGCCGACTACGCCGCGACTGTGGCCGAACGCCTCGGCGACCGGGTGGGCGGCTGGATCACGCTCAACGAGCCGTTCGTGCACATGGTGTTCGGCTACGCCATGGGCGTGCACGCTCCCGGCCACGCCCTCATGCTCGACGCCCTCCCCGTCGCCCACCACCAGTTGCTCGGGCACGGGCTGGCCGTGGGGGCGCTGCGGGCGGCGGGGGCCGAGCGGGTGCTGATCACCAACAACTGCACGCCTGTCTGGGCGGAGGACGCCGCCGCAGGCGACGCCTACGACATCCTGCACAACCGCCTGTTCAACGATCCGGTGCTGCTCGGCTCCTACCCCGACCTGTCGGCGTACGGTGTGACGCTCGACTGCGTGCGCGAAGGGGATCTGGAGATCATCTCCGCCCCGCTCGACGGGCTCGGCGTCAACTACTACAACCCGACGCGGATCGGCGCACCGACCGACGACTCGCTGCCGTGGACCGACCTCGGCATCACCGGCTACCCCACCACGGCCTTCGGCTGGCCCGTCGTCCCCGACGGCCTGCGCGAGCTGCTCGTCGGCCTGCGGTCGCGCTACGGCGACGCGCTGCCTCCCGTGTACGTCACGGAGAACGGCTGCTCCTACCCCGAGCTCGACGACCAGGCCCGCGTCGACTTCCTCGACGGCCACCTCGCCGCCCTCCGCGCCGCCCAGGACGAAGGCGTCGACGTGCGCGGCTACTTCGTCTGGTCGCTGCTGGACAACTTCGAGTGGGCCGAGGGCTACCACCAGCGCTTCGGACTGGTCCACGTCGACTTCCCCACCGGCCGCCGCACGCCCCGCGCCTCCTACCACTGGTACAAGGACTTCCTCGCCCGCCGGTAGCCGGCCGCCCCCCCGCCGGGGCTACGCCCGCTCTACACGCCCTCGACCGTGGCCGACACCCCCGACACGGGGAGGACCCGTGCGACGGCGGGCGGCCGGCCTGTGCCGCTCGACGGCCGAAGGGGTGGCCCACGCCCTGGAGACCTGCGCCGCTCCGGGGCCTGCGTCACCGGTTGGGCGCGGAAGGCCGGATCAGAACACCGACACGTGGACGTGGTCCCAGTGGTTGGCGGTGACGCCGCCGCGGTTGGACATCATGTCCCAGCCGCCGCCGGTGCGGATGTCGTAGTAGCGCTGCTTCCAGATGATGTACATCACCCCGTAGCGCGAGCCGTTGGCGATCAGCCACTGCGCCAGCTCGTCGCCCCTGGCCAGGTTGGCGCCCGTGGCCATGCTTCCGCCCGGGCTCATCATGAAGTCGCACGCGCGGCCCTTGCCGTGCTCGCCCGGGTCGCCGACGCGCAGGCAGCCGACGCCGTAGAACATCGGGAAGTTGCGCATGACCTCGTCGCGCAGCGTGATCATGCGCTGGGTGAGGCCCGAGGCGCTTCCTGGCTGCTGGATGCCGTACCTGGCCAGGAGCTTCTCGATGTCGCGCCGCTTGGACTGCATCTTCTTGATGTCGCGCTCGAGGTCGTCGATCTTCGCGTCGGCGTCCTTCTTCGCCTTCTGCGCGTCGGCGACCATCTCCTCGACGCGGTTGAGCGTGGAGGTGCGCTCCGCGGCCAGATAGGCCATGTTCGCCGCCTGCCCGAGCACCTGGTACGGCTCGCCGCCCGAGGTGAAGAGGCTGGTGCCGTCGAGCGGCCCCTGGATGTAGCTGGTCTGCGCGATCTGGGTCACCTCGACCCTGGCGGCGGCCAGCGACGCCTTGAGGTTGGCCGCCCTCTCCGTGGCCCGCTTGGCCGACAGCCTGGTGTCCTCGAGGCTCTCGATCGTGCCCCGGTAGACGGTGTTGAGCGCGGTGGCCTGCTTGGTGAGTTTGCGCAGCTTGGACTGGCTGTCGGGGTCAGCGGCCGCCACGTGGGGGAGGGGGGTGGCGAGCAGCGCGACGAGAGTGGCGGCGAGCACGGCACGACGCCCTGATCTCACGCTCGTCCTCCCCTCATAGACGGAGCGACTATAGAAGATGATCTTGATGCTTGCCACCCGAACCATGGAACTCGTGCGCCTTTGGCGAAGTATCTACCACTTTGTCGGGTCGCTTTCCAACAGTTGGGTCTTGCCGAGACCATCGCCGAGGGCGACATTGCGAGCATCCCGTCTTCTGCAAAGGGGCAGAACTTGGCTCGAACACTCACCCTCATCGCGGCCGTGACCGCCTGCCTCGCCACCTCCCTCGTGGCGGGCCAGGCCGTCGCCTCCGAAGACCCTCCGTTACCCCCGTCGGACAGGATCGAGCTCTACCAGCTCGACGCCACCCCCGGCACGGGACAGGCGCTCGCGGAGAGCGGCATCGACGTCGTGCGGAAGGAAGCCGCCGCGGGCAAGGAGCACATCGAGTTCACCGCGGACCAGGGCGACCTGGCCAAGGTCGGCAAGCTCGGCCACAAGCCGGAGCCCGTGCGCAACCCGCAGGGGCAGACCCAGCTGGAGGCCGCCAAGGCGCAGGCCTCGGGCGGCTACACGGTCTTCCGCAGCTACTCCGAGCAGGGCGGCATCGCCGACCAGCTACGGGCCATCGCCGACGCCAACAAGGACGTCGTCAAGCTGCAGTCGATCGGCAAGACAATCAAGGGCCAGGACATCCTCGCGGTCAAGGTGACCAGGCACGCGAGGACGCTGCGCGACGGGGCCAAGCCCGCGGCGCTCTACTCGGCCACCCAGCACGCCCGCGAGTGGATCGCCACCGAGGTCGACATGCGGCTGCTGAAGTACGTGGTCGCCAACAAGAAGGCGCTGGCCGACCTACTCAGGACGACCGAGCTGTGGTTCGTCCCCGTGGCCAACCCCGACGGCTACGACTTCACCTTCACCGAGGGCAACCGCCTGTGGCGCAAGAACCTGCGTGACAACAACGGCGACGGGCAGATCGCCAGCGGCGACGGCGTGGACCCCAACCGCAACTTCCCGACCAACTTCCACTACGACGAGGAGGGCGCCTCCAGCATCCCCAGCAGCGAGACCTACAGGGGCACGGGCCCGGCCAGCGAGCCCGAGACCAAGGCCATGGACGGGCTGCTGCGGCGCATCGGGTTCGCGCTCCAGCTGAACTACCACTCCTTCGGCCCGCTGCTGCTCTATCCCGCGGGCTGGCAGATGTACACCGAGACCGCGGACAACCCGGTCTACGAGGCGCTCACCGGCACCGACGCCAAGCCCGCCGTACCGGGGTACAACCCCGGCCTCGCCGCCGGAGAGCTGTACATCACCAACGGCGACACCAACGACCGCGCCCACGGCGAGTACGGCACGCTGTCGTGGACGCCCGAGCTGAACGAGGGCTGCGAGGGCTGCGGCTTCGTCTTCCCCGACGACGAGGCGCTGGTGCAGGCGGAGTTCGAGAGGAACCTCCCCTTCGCCCTCGACATCGCCAGGTCGGCCGCCAACCCGGTGGAACCCGTCACCCACCTCGGCAACAAGACGCCCGACTTCGTCGTCGACCCCTTCGAGGTCAGCCACGGCAGGGACCAGGTGGTGGAGGTCAACGCCAAGCGCAAGCTCGGGCCCGTCGTCGTGCAGTACCAGGTTAACGGCGGACGCACCAGGACCGCCCTGACCACCGAGTGGAAGGGCGGCGAGCGCTACGGCAAGGGCTACGACGTCTACTACCACCGGCTGCGCGGCAGGATCAGCGGCACCAAGCCGGGTGACAGCGTCAAGGTCTGGTTCAGGTCGCTGACCAAGCAGAGCGCGAACTTCACCTACAAGGTGGCCGACGACATCGGCGGCAAGGTGCTCATCCTGGCGGCCGAGGACGTCACGGGCATCAGCCCCGCCCAGGGCGTGACGGAGCCGAAGTACGTCGACGACTACGCCAAGGCCGTCTCCGAGGCCGGCTACAGCTCCGACGTCTACGACATCGACAGGAACGGCCGCAAGGCCCCGCACCCGCTGGGCGTGCTCAGCCACTACAAGGCCGTGATCTGGGAGACCGGCGACGACATCAACCCGCGCACGCCCGAGCAGGTGCCCGGCACCATCGCCAGGCACAGCGTCGAGACCGAACTCGCGGTCCGCGACTACCTCAACGAGGGCGGCAAGCTGCTGTCGGCGGGCAAGTACGCCCATTACGCGCGCCATGCCAACCAGGGCTTCTTCTTCCAGCCCGACGCGGCGCTCGGCGAGTGCGTGACAGCCTCCACCCCGCCGTGCTTCGAGCTCAACAACGACTTCCAGCAGTACTGGCTGGGGGCCTACATCTGGTTCGACAACGGCGGCACGAGCCCGCAGACCCACGAGCCGTTCGGGCTCAAGGGCGCCGAGGGCCCGTTCGCCGGTTTCACCGCCACGCTCAACGGCGGCGACTCGGCGGGCAACCAGGACCACAACAACTCGTGGGTGGCCACCTCGGCGATCCTGCCGGTGGCGACCTTCCCGCAGTTCGAGAGCAGGGCGGGCATCACGTGGGACAGGCCGGGCGGCCCGTTCGACCCGCACACGGGCGCGTGGGACGTGCAGAGCGGCATCGCCGACGCCTCGTGGAAACGCCTGACCAAGACCATCGACCTGACCGGGAAGACCAGCGGTGACCTGACGTTCTGGGCCTCGCTGGACACCGAGGCCGACTGGGACTTCTTCACCGTCGAGGCGCACACCGTCGGCCAGGACGACTGGACGACACTGCCCGACGTGAACGGGCACACCAGCCAGTCCACAGGTTCGAGCTGCGCCACGCCCAACGGCCAGCACTGGCGGACCATCCATCCGTTCACCACCCGCTACCAGGGACCGAACTGCGAGCCGACGGGCAGCAGCGGCGCCTGGCACGCCGCCTCGGGCAACTCGGCGGGCTGGCAGCAGTGGAAGATCGACCTGACTCCCTACGCGGGCAAGAAGGTCGAGATCTCGCTGTCCTCCATCACCGACTGGAGCACCCACCAGGCCGGCGTCTTCCTCGACGACGCGAAGGTCACGCTCGACGGCGCGGTGGCCGAGGAGACCTCCTTCGAGTCCGACTTCGGCGGCTGGAGCGCGAGCGGCCCGCCGCCCGGCTCGGGTCCGCTGTTCAACAACTGGATCCGTACCGACAAGGTCTTCGACGAGGGCGGCGGCATCCTCACCAAGGACACCGTGCTGCTCGGGTACGGCGTCGAGGGCGTCACCACGCAGGCCCAGCGCACCGACCTGGTGAAGCGGTCGCTGACCTACCTGATCGGCGACCCCAGGTAACCCGCCGGGGGGTACGGCTCGCCGGAGCCGTACCCCTCTTGCGTGCCCGCACAGAACATGATTCGGTCTCCCTGGGAACCAAGCACTCGGTCAAGCGGGAAGGTCACGACATGCGCCAGCACGACACGCTGTTCATCGGGGGCGAATGGGTGGCCCCCGCGGGATCAGGGACGATCGAGGTCGTCAACCCGCACACCGAGCAGGTCATCGGCCGCGTGCCCGACGGCACGCCCGCCGACATGGACCGCGCCGTGGCCGCCGCCCGCGAGGCCTTCGACCACGGCCCTTGGCCGCGCCTCAGCTTCGCCGAGCGGGCCGAGGCGATCGGCAGGCTCGCCGAGATCTACGCCGCCAAGCAGGGCGAGATGGCCGCGCTCATCACCGAGGAGATGGGCTCGCCCATCACCTTCTCGCAGCTGGCCCAGGCCCCCCAGCCGCTGGGCATGCTGCAGTACTACGCCGAGTACGGCAGGACCTTCCAGCAGGAGGAGGAGCGTCCTGGCCTGTTCGGCCCCTCCACCGTGCGCAGGGAGCCCGTCGGCGTCGTCGCGGCCGTGGTGCCGTGGAACGTCCCGCAGTTCGTCTCCATGACCAAGATCGCACCCGCCCTGCTGGCCGGGTGCACGATCGTGCTCAAGCCCGCGCCCGAGACCCCGCTCGACGCCTACCTGCTCGCCGAGATGGTGCAGGAGGCCGGCATCCCCGGCGGCGTGCTCAACATCGTCCCCGCGGGACGCGAGAGCGGCGAGCACCTGATCTCCCACCCCGACGTGGACAAGGTCGCCTTCACCGGTTCCACGGCGGCGGGCCGTCGCATCGCCGCGATCTGCGGCGAGCAGCTCAAGCGCTGCAGCCTCGAGCTGGGCGGCAAGTCGGCGGCGATCGTGCTCGACGACGCCGACCTCGGCGCCAGCATGGGCATGCTCGCCATCGCCTCGCTCATGAACAACGGCCAGGCGTGCGTGGCGCAGACCCGCATCCTCGCCTCGCACCGCCGCTACGACGAGGTCGTCGAGGCCGTGGCGGGCATGGTCACCTCGCAGGCCGTCGGCGACCCCTCCGACCCCGCCACCGGCATCGGCCCGCTGGTCGCCAAGCGCCAGCAGGAGCGCGTCGAGGGTTACATCAAGATCGGCATGGACGAAGGCGCGAAGATCGTCGTCGGCGGCCTCGACCGCCCCCACGACCAGGGCTGGTACGTCGCGCCCACCGTCTTCTCCGGCGTCACCAACGACATGCGCATCGCCCGCGAGGAGATCTTCGGCCCGGTGCTCGCGGTCATCCCCTACGAGGACGAGGCCGACGCCATCCGCATCGCCAACGACAGCGACTACGGCCTGGCCGGCACGGTCTGGACGGCCGACGCCGACCACGGCATGGACGTGGCCCGCCAGGTCCGCACCGGAACCTACGGCGTCAACTGCTTCATGCTGGAGGCCAACGTGCCCTTCGGCGGCTACAAGGCCAGCGGCGTGGGCCGCGAACTCGGCCCCGAGGGCCTGTCGAGCTACCTGGAGTACAAGACGATCTCCAGGCTCGGCTGACCGTTCCAGGCTCCGGTACGGCGTGCCGTACCGGAGCCCGCTGGCCGAGTTGCACCCAGCGCGCCCCCGCGACGCTGGGCGTTCACCCGCGGCAGCGTGATGCCCCGCGTCCGCCGTGGGCGGTCCCCTCGCGAGTTGCTGCCGTACGTCCTAGGTAGACGCGATTCATCCGGGAAAGGTTCGATCTTTTGTCGCATTAGTTGAAATCCATGCGCCGACGCGGCGGATGAGCGCCGGAGTGGCCGCCGATTCGGCATGGCCGTAACCGGGCTCGATCCACAGCTCCTTGGGTTCGCGGGCCGCGTCGAACACCTGGTGGGCGTGGTCGACGGGGAAGAAGGTGTCGGCGTCGCCGTGCACCACGAGCAGCGGGGTCGGCGAGATCAGCCCCGCCGCCTCGTGGGGCGCCATCGGGACAGGGTCCCACCGACCCCTGGCGATCCTGGTGCGCTTGACCATCCGCGCCGCCCACCTGCCCACGGGCCGCTCGATCGCCCAGTGCACCTGCCGCATGGGCTTGGTGTCCCTGTAGTACCACCGGGCGGGGCCGCTGACCGCGGCCACCGCGTCCACGCCGCGATAGAGGGCCGCGTGCCGTACGGCGACCGCCGCGCCCATCGAGAAGCCCACGACGGCGACGCAGGAGTAGCCGATGATCCTCGCGTGCCGTACGGCCGCGTCGAGGTCGAGCACCTCCAGGTCGCCCACCGTCGTCTCGCCGCCCGAGTGGCCGTGACCGCGGAAGTCGAAGGCCACCACCCCTCCGAAGCCGCTGAGCACGTGCACGATGCGGCGCGCGGTGCGGTCACGCCACGAGCCCGTGAAGCCGTGTGCCACCACGATGCCCAGATCGCCTCTGCCTCGCGAAGGGGTGTGCGCGGCGTCGATCCGCACTCCGTCATCGGTCCTGAGCATGACGGGGAAGTTGGCGGCGAAAGACATGGGACGAGCTTATGATCCCTTGAGCTCTCGGCTGCCGATGACCTGCCTGATGCGTGAGTCCTCCGCCGCCTTGATGGCCTCGTCGGAGTCGGAGATCATGATGCGTGCGGCGCTGGCCCTGATGTGCTCGTCCACCTCGAAGCCGGCGGGCAGCACCGTGACGATGGCCCCCACGGCGATCGCGCCGTCCACCGCCGCGCTGAGATGCTCTCCCCGGGGCAGGCAGACGACCACCCGATCACCGGGGCGCAGCCCTCGGCTTCGGAGCAGGTCTTCTGTGCTCATGCGATCAGGCTAGGGAGCGCGCTTCGCCCGCACATGGGGCGGAATATGCAGACCGTTATGCAGAACCCAGGTTGTGCTCGACCGCCCAGAGTGCGATCTGCGAACGCGAGGTGAAGCCCAGCTTCTCCATGATGTTGGCGATGTGCCTGGCGACCGTGGCGGGGCTGATGACCAGCTCGTCGGCGATGGCCCTGTTCGACAGGCCGCGGGTGAGCAACCCTGCGATCTCCCGCTCCCTGGCGGTGAGCACGGGGTGCGGCACCTCCGCCACGGCGGGAACGGGAAGCGGGCCCTGCTCGCGCCTGCCGTCCAGAACGAGGCGGGCGATCTCGACCGGGTCGAGCTCCCTTCCGCGTGACCACTGCAGCGCCGTACGGCCCTCCCCCAGCCTGTCGCGGGCGCGCGCGAGCACCTCCTCGACCCTGCCCGACGCCACGGGCTCGCCCATCTCCTCGGCGAGGGCGACCGCGGCGGCCGAGGCGAGCACCGAGCCCTGGATGTCGTCCTCGACGTCGGCCAGGCGCGAGAGCACCCGCAGGACCCTGGCCATGCCCAGCCGCTGGCCGGTGCTCTGCGCCAGCGCGAGGCACTCGGCCAGCAGGCTCCGCGCCGTGACGTGGTCGCCGCGCGCGATCGCGACCTTGGCCACCATGACCAGGCAGCGCTCCATCTCGACCCTGTTGTCGAGCTCGTCGAAGATGGCCGCGGCCGCTCTGTAGTGGGTCACGGCCGCCTCGGTGTCGCCGCGCCACTCCGCCACCGCGGCCAGCTGGCTGGTGGCCATCGCGACGTGCCACGGGTGCCCGTTCTCCTTGGCGACGGCCAGCGCCTCGCCCGCGTGCCGCTGCGCGAGCCTGAGCTGCCCCCTGACGCCCGCGAGCACGGCCAGGCACGACTGCGCGATCACGCGGTTGAAGGTGTCGTCGTGCTGCCTGGTGGTCGCCACGACCTCGTCGAAGTGCCTCTCGGCCCTGTCGAACTGGCCGGTGCGCAGCAGCAGGACCCCCGCGACGTTCAGCGTGACGCCCTTGCCCAGGCTGTGCGGGACCTTCTCCTGCTC
The DNA here is from genome assembly GCF_039535395.1 of Nonomuraea roseola. NCBI lineage: Bacteria > Bacillati > Actinomycetota > Actinomycetes > Streptosporangiales > Streptosporangiaceae > Nonomuraea > Nonomuraea roseola. The sequence continues at coordinate 4,428,009 of NZ_BAAAXC010000015.1, read as the reverse complement.
CTTGAGCGCCTCGGAGACCGCCCGCTCACAGCCCGCCAGGTCGTCCCTCGCCTCCATACCGTAGGCCAGAGCGCCCTTGCAGAGGGCGACCACCTCGGGCGGCACGCCCGTGAGGTCGAGAAGCAGGAGCCTCTCGAACCAGTCGACGCCTTCGGCGATCTCCCCGTGGACGGCCAGCATGGCCGAGGCCACGTAGGCCAGGCGCAGCCCGAGCAGGGCGTTGTCGGACTCCACCGCCCAGTCGACCGCCACCCTGCAGTCGTCGACCAGGTTCCTCGAGCGCACGAAGTACCGCCTGCGCTCCTGCCACGAGGCGCGCGGCGCGGCCAGGCCCGCCTCGAAGCAGCGCTCCTCCATCTCGCAGATCACCTGCAGGTGGCGGTCGCGGAACCAGACGTGCTCGTCCTCCTTGCGCAGCAACCGGCCGGCGAACTCCTTGATCGTCTCCAGCAGCCGGTAGCGGCCGCCGTCGGCCAGCAGCAGCGACTTGTCCACCAGGCCGCCGAGCAGGTCGAGCACCTCCTCGCGGGGCAGCAGCCGCTCGTCGGCGCACACCTGCTCGACCAGGTCGAGGTCGAAGTGCCCGGCGAAGACCGACAGCCGCCTCAGCAGCACCCGCTCCTTGGCCGTGAGGAGTTCGTGGCTCCACTCCACGGTGGCGAGCAGCGTGCGCTGCCGGGCGGGCGCCGTACGGTCGCCGGTGGTCAGCAGCCTGAACCTGTCGCCGATCCGGTCGGCGATCTGCGCGGGGCTCAGCATCCTCGTGCGGGCCGCGGCCAGTTCGAGCGCGAGCGGGAGCCCGTCGAGCGCCACGCAGAGCCTGGCGACGTCGTCGAAGTCGTCCGCGGCCAGGCGGGTGCCCGCGGCCATGGCCCTGTCGGTGAACAGCAGCACGGCCTCGGCGTCGGGGTGGCGCGCGTCGGGCAGGTCGAGCGGGGGGACCCGCCAGACCAGCTCACCGGGGATGCGCAGCGCCTCCCTGGTCGTGAGCAGGATGCGCAGGTCGGGACAGCCTGCGAGCAGTTCGGCCACCAGTTCGGCGCAGCGCTCGACGACCTGCTCGCAGTTGTCGAGCAGCAGCAGGGCCCGCGCGCCGCGCAGCCGTACGCGCAGGCCGTCGAGAGCGGGGCGCGAGCGCTCCTCCCTGACCCCGAGCACGGTCGCGATCTCGTGCGCGACCAGATCGGGGCTGGTGATCCTGCCCAGCTCGACCAGCCACACGCCGTCGGGGAACTCGCCGACGACGCTGCCCGCCACGCGCAGCGCCAGGCGCGTCTTGCCGATGCCGCCCACACCGCAGAGCGTGACCAGGCGCTGGTCACGCAGCAGCCCGCGCAGTTCGTCGACGTCGCGGGCGCGGCCGACGAAACGGTTGGGTTCAGCCGGGAGGTTATGCGATGTCATGCCTTCGACCGGGTATATGGGGCAGGCGTCACCGCGAGTGTGCATGCGATCACTCGGTTGCACAAGCGGTTCTGGATCCAGCAGCGGCGCGCTCTCATCTTCGCGCACATCGAGCGGCATCTCCGGGCTTTCGATCTCTTCCCGGGCCCTCGCCCACCGCCGGCGGGGACATGGTGATACAAAACTCCTATTGTTGTCTCATGACGCTCCTCGAACTGCTCCACGCCGACGACGGCACCGACGCGGCGAGCGAGCGGATCCTCGACGCGGCCTACGCGCGGTTCCTGGCGTACGGGGTGCGAGGCACGACCGTGGACGACGTCGCCAGGCAGGCGGGGCTGTCGCGAATCACCGTCTACCGGCGCTTCTCGCGCAAGAACGATCTCATCCAGGGCGTCATCCTGAGAGAGCTGCGCCGCTTCCTGCACGACTTCGAACAGGCGGTCGCGGGGCTGCCCACGCCTGCCGAGCAGGTCGTCGAGGGGTTCGCGGTGACGCTGCGCCTGGTGCGCGGCCACTCCCTGCTCGGCCGCCTGCTGGCGGGCGAACCTGAGACGATCCTGCCGCACCTGACCACGGGCGCCGAGCCCTACATGGCGGTGGCCAGGCAGTTCGTGGCCTCGCACCTCGACTCGCCGGACGCCGAGGCGATCGCGGAGATGTTCATCAGGATCTCCCTGTCGTTCCTTCTGACGCCGTCGTCGGCGATTCCACTGGAGAGCGACGAGCAGGCCAGGGCCTTCGCCCGCCGCCACCTGGTGCCCTTCCTCAGCGCGGGCGGCGCTGAAGCGCACCCTCCCGCCTCAGCGTGACGGCCGACGCGATCACCCAGGGAAGCGTCACCAGACAGGCGCCCAGCGCCCAGACGGGCGCGGCCGTCAACGCGACCGCCAGGACGACGTTGACCTGCACGACCCCGCTGACCCTCAGCGCCCTGGGCAGGGCTGCGCCCATACGGATCCAGGCGAAGGCCGCGACCGCGGTCCAGACGAGCAGCGGCCAGGCGAACCGGGCGACCTCTGCCCCCATGAACGGCACCATCCGAGGCCCGAGCGCGCAAAGGATCGTCGCAAGATAGAGCAGGAGTGAGCCCGAGCCCGCGTGGTGGCGCAGATTGCGCTCGTCCAGGCGCGCGTAGAAGGCCCTGGAGCGGCGCACCTGACCGCGTACCACCTCGCCCACGCGCAGACCGTGCCCTCTGATCACGGCGGCGGCGACGGCTCCCGACACCAGCGCCGCCGCCAGCAGGCCCACCAGGCCGCCCATGGGCAGGTCGTCGAGGCCGAGTGCCGACTCACCGACGACCTCGGCCGACACGGCGGTGACGATGAACACCGGACCGAGCCAGGACACGGCGCGCGGCGGTGGCGGATCCTCACGCTCCATCGGGACGTAGTGGCCGCCCAGGGCCTCCGCCTGCCGTACCGTCTCCTCGAAGGGACGGCCCTGACGCTCCAGGATCATCGCCTTGAGCAACAGCGATTCGGAGTCGCCGGGAGCCTCGGCGATCAGCCGGTCGACGTAGGCGTGTGCCCAGGGGAATCGCCCCTCGTCGAGCAGGTGACGGACATGCCGCAGATGGGAGGACACAGGGTGAAGTGTGCCTCGTTGTGCCCGCCGCACCAAGGATGGTAACGGGATCAACTAAACTGGGTATGTCGCGACGTCCCGCGGCCAGCTTCCACGAACACAGAGTGAGACCTCATCATGCCTTTGAACAGCCGCGACGACCTGCGGAACATCGCGATCATCGCGCACGTCGACCACGGCAAGACCACTCTCGTGGATGCCATGCTCTGGCAGTCAGGCGCCTTCCGCGCCAACCAGGACGTCGACGATCGCGTCATGGACTCCAACGACCTCGAGCGCGAGAAGGGCATCACCATTCTCGCGAAGAACACCGCCGTCAAGCACGGCGACATGACGCTCAACATCATCGACACCCCTGGGCACGCCGACTTCGGTGGCGAGGTCGAGCGTGGCCTTTCGATGGTCGACGGCGTGGTCCTGCTCGTCGACGCCTCCGAGGGCCCGCTGCCGCAGACGCGGTTCGTGCTGCGCAAGGCGTTCGCCGCGAAGATGCCTGTCATCCTCTGCATCAACAAGGTCGACCGCCCTGACGCCCGCATCAAGGAGGTCGTCGACGAGGTCTACGAGCTCTTCATGGACCTCGACGCCACCGAGGAGCAGATCGACTTCCCGATCGTCTACGCCTCGGCCAAGGCGGGTCGCGCCTCGCTGAACCGTCCCGACGACGGCGGGCTGCCCGACTCCGAGGACCTCGAGCCGCTCTTCGACGTCATCAAGTCGACGATCCCCGCGCCGACGTACGACCCGAACGCGCCGCTGCAGGCTCACGTCACCAACCTCGACGCCTCGTCCTACCTGGGCAGGATCGCGCTGTGCCGCATCCACCAGGGCACGATCAAGAAGGGCCAGCAGGTCGCCTGGTGCCGCACCGACGGCACGATCCAGCGGGTCAAGATCACTGAGCTGCTCATGACCGACGCGCTCGAGCGCAAGCCGGCCGAGGAGGCGGGCCCCGGCGACATCATCGCCATCGCCGGCATCCCCGAGATCATGATCGGCGAGACCCTCGCCGACCCCGAGGACCCGCGCCCGCTGCCGCTGATCACGGTCGACGAGCCCGCGATCTCGATGACCATCGGCACCAACACCAGCCCGCTGGTCGGCAGGGTCAAGGGCTCCAAGGTCACCGCCCGCATGGTCAAGGACCGCCTCGAGAAGGAGCTCGTCGGCAACGTGTCGCTGCGCGTGCTCCCCACCGACAGGCCCGACGCGTGGGAGGTCCAGGGCCGTGGCGAGCTGGCGCTGGCCATCCTGGTCGAGCAGATGCGCCGTGAGGGCTACGAGCTGACCGTGGGCAAGCCGCAGGTGGTCACCAAGACCATCGACGGTAAGATCCACGAGCCCGTCGAGCGCCTGACCGTCGACTGCCCCGAGGAGTACCTCGGCGCGGTCACGCAGCTGCTGGCCGTCCGCAAGGGCCGCATGGAGCACATGACCAACCACGGCACCGGCTGGATCCGCATGGAGTTCGTGGTCCCCGCCCGCGGCCTGATCGGCTTCCGCACCGAGTTCCTCACCGAGACGCGCGGCACCGGCCTGGTGCACCACGTCTTCGAGGCCTACGAGCCGTGGTTCGGCGAGCTGCGCACCCGCAACAACGGCTCGCTGGTCGCCGACCGCTCAGGGCCCGTCACCGCCTTCGCGATGACGAACCTGCAGGAGCGCGGCATCCTGTTCGTCTCGCCCACCACCGAGGTGTACGAGGGCATGATCGTCGGCGAGAACTCCCGCTCCGACGACATGGACGTCAACATCACCAAGGAGAAGAAGCTCACCAACATGCGCTCCTCCACGGCCGACGTCACCGAGACGCTGATCCCGCCGAGGGTGCTCTCGCTCGAGCAGGCGCTGGAGTTCATCCGCGAGGACGAGTGCGTGGAGATCACGCCGGAGAACGTCCGCATCCGCAAGGTGGTGCTCGACGCCGCCACCCGCGGTAGGTCCGCCGCCCGCGCCAAGCGCGCCAACTGACGCCCTCGCCGCGGCCGCCGTCCTGTCCTCAGGGCGGCGGCCGCGGCGCAGGCGGGCCGCATCGCCTGCGGCGTGGTCAAGTAGCGGCGGGATCTTCACCGCCATCGTGCTCCTGCTGGTGCGCCCTGGTAACCACTCCGTTACCGTATGCCGTGGATCATGCTGGGTGTGGGCTGGCTGCGGAAGATCGTCGGGTACGCGCTCGCCGCGCTCTCCATAGGGGCGATCGTCTGGTGCGTGGTCGAGGCCAGGCCGGTCACCACGGCGGTCCCGCGCCCCGCCCCTCACTCGCCCTCCCTGCTGGAGACCTACGGGCTGCAGGAGCACACCCCGCGCACCCCTCCCGAGCTGGTCACCGAGATCAGGGTCACCGACGCGACGGACGCGGACCTGTCCGCGGTCCCGCAGGGCAAGATCGACGAACGCCTCCGCCAGCTGAAGATCGTCGTCGAGCATCGTCTCGTGCTCGACAGCACCGACCCGCAGGCCGCGATCCTCCGCTCGGAGGGTGCCTTCCCCGACGACATCCAGGGCTTCACCGACCGGCAGCTCGGCGCGGTGAAGGCCGAGGGCGGCGCCGTCCTGGCCCCCACCACCAGGCTCGCGCCCGTGCTCTCGACCTCGGGCGAGCGCACCACCATCCGCTTCACCCTCACGCTGCTGCGCCAGATCGAGCAGGACGCGCTGCCCACGCTCGACCTCCTGCCACCGACCGCGCCGGGGGCGGTGTCCGAGCGGGAGATCGCGGTGATCTCCCCGCAGTGGGTCGTGTTCAGGGCCGACGGGGTGACTCCCGAGCGTGAGGAGGCGGGGCGGCTGGACTTCACCGCCCACGCGGGCCCCGTGCACCTCCAGCTGGCCCACAAGACGTACGGCAGGCCGGACGCCGTGCCGCAGGACCTGTTCTCGTGGACCCCCGTGCTCAGCGTCTTCACCACGATCGCGTTGACGGTCTACCTGGTCAGGGCGCTCGGGCCGATCTGGTGGCGGCGCCGGTCCAACCGCGAGCTGGTCGCGGGCGTCAGCCTGTGCGCGGTGGCGCTCGCGATGGCGATGTTCATGGCGGACATGCCGTACCTCGGGCCGGTGATCCTCTTCGGCGCGCTGCCGATGCTGGCGCTGCGGCACGCGCGCCGCGTCGTGCCGGGGCCGCCGCCATGGAGCTCCATGGACGCGCTGCTCGTGACCCTCATCGGCGTGCTCGTCGCCAGCGGCATGCTGACCTGGTCGTTCATCCACGGGCAGGTGCCGCCGCAGACCCTGGTCGTTGGCACCGTGACGGCGGCGCTGGCGGCGGCGGGCTCGGCGGTCGCCTTCGGCGGCGACCTCGGCATCCCCGTCCTGATCGCGAGGATGGCGGGGGTGACGGCGGGCGTCGCCGTCGGCGCGCTGGCCCTGGCGCTGTGGGTGCGCGCGCTGATGAGCGGTGGCTACTACCCGCCCGACAGCGTACGGCTGGTCCTCGCGCTGTGCTGGTCCCTGATCGCCATCTCGGGGGCGGCGGTCGCCACGCGGTCGTGGTCGCGCACGGCGATCGTGGTGGCGGTGCTCGGCAGCCTCTTACTGCTCGGCTGGCCCACCGAGTGGCTCGACACGGGCTCGTGGAGTGTGCAGCCCGACCAGCAGGCGCCCAAGAGCCCGCTGCCTCCCGTGCTCGGCCAGCCGCTCAACGAGGTCACCCGCGGCGTGCTCGGGCTGCTGCTGCTGACCTTCGTGCTGTTCGTGCTCAGACTGCGCCGCCTCGGCTCCGACCTGTCCGCCATGGCGGACCCGGCGGTCCAGGCGACGGTGCTCGTCTGCCTGATGGTGCTCTATCTCACCCCGCGCGCCGAGGCGGGATCCAGCGTGATCGACCTGCCGCTGCCGTCGCTGGCCATCACCTCGCTCGTGGCGTGGGCAGCTGCGGGCTGGCTGCTGAGCGGACCCAGGCCCGAGATCCCCGAGCCCGGCTCCCGCCTCGAACACCGCGAGCTGATCAGGCAGGCGCTGCACCGGCGGCTGCTGCACGTGTCGGAGCAGGAGCTCTACCGGCTCGGCAGGTCCAGGCTGGGCACGGGCGAGATCACGATGGAGGACTTCGAGCAGCAGCGTCTCGTCCTCGACGAGGCCCTCACCAGGGACCCTCCGCACACCGAGACCGCCTTCGCCTCCTCCGCCGGCTGCTCGCCGTGGCACAACGGCCTGGCGGCCTTCGTCGTCAGCGTGCTGCTGTCGATGCCCTTCGCGCTCATCTACGGCTGGCCCTCGGGGGTCGAGCTGACGAGCTGGGTGTTCGACTCGCGCTTCCTGGTCGCGCTGTCAGCCTTCGGGTTCGTCTACGGCTACTTCTATCCCCGCATCAGGGGCACCCAGCCGGTCACCAAGGCGCTCTACCTGATGAGCGCGGCGCTGGTCACCGAGCTGTCGGCCTACATCCCCGCGCTCGTCGACCCCGACATCGGCGGCTGGGACAAGCTGCAGGTGCTGGCGATCGTGGTCGGGCAGGTGGCGCTGGTCAGCATCGGCCTCGGGCTCTACTGGGAGTGGCGGATCATGTACGTCGCGGGCGAGCCGTGGGCCAGGGTGCGCAACATCAGGAGCGTGCGCAGCCTGGCCACCCCGGTGGTCGCGGTCGTGATCGCGGCGGGCACGGCGGCCGCCACCTCGGCCGCGGGCAACACCGTCGACCGCATCCTCAAGGGCGGCTCCTCCACGAGTCAGAGCCCGCCCTGAGCCGCGAACGGGTGGTCGCACCTGGCGGTCGTAGCCGAGTTCACCAAGGCGCACCACGCGACGCGGGGCGGCGCCCGGGGCCATCGGTCAGCGGGGAGGCAGCTCGCTGGCCCTGACATGGGTGCAGACCCACTCGACCAGCGTGCTGTAGTCGCGCCACGTGACCCGGACCCTGTCGGCGGCCTGCTCGGTGTGCACCCACGGCTCGGGCTCGAAACGGCGGCCGAAGTAGAGCGAGCGGTGCCGCAGCAGCTCGATGCGGGGATGGTCGTCGGGCACCCCGCGCGGCCTGGTCTTCAGCCTGTCGCCCTCGGCGGCGTAGCCCTTGGCGGTGAGCTCGTCGGCGATACGCTGCAGGCGCTTTCCCGACAGGTCCTCGTCGACCGCCGCGCGATAGCGGGCCACCTGGTCGGTGGCGGTGGAGTAGAAGCCGCCGGCGGTGTAGAGGCCGGAGGCGTCGAGCTGCACGTAGAGGCCGATGCCAGGCATGAAGTCGACGAAGGCGCCCTGATGGGTCTTGTAGGGCGACTTGTCCTTGGCGAAGCGCACGTCGCGATGCGGCCTGAACAGCTGGGCGGCCCCGAACTCCGTCGCGAGCTCCTCGGTCAGCGCCAGCATGGGAGCCCTGACCGCCTCCTCGTAGAGCTGCCGGTGGCGGGTGAAGTAGGTCTTGCTGTTGTCCGCCTCGAGGCCCTCGTAGAAGACGAAGGCCTCGTCGGGGAAGCCGGTGAATCCCATGTTCACAGCGTGCCATGCGGCACCGACACCTAGCGCCGCCGCTTGGCCGTACCGAAGATGGAGCGGCTGATCTCGCGTCCGATGGAGCTGGCCGCCGACCTGGCGAACGACTTGAAGATCGACGAGCCGAGCACCGACTCCAGCACCGACGGCTGCTCCGGAGCGGGTTCGGGCGCGGGCGAGGACGGCACGGGCTCGGGCGCCGCGGGCGGCGGCGCGACCCTCGCCGCCAGCAGCTCGTAGGCCGACTGCCTGTCGATCTCCTGGCCGTATCTGGGCCGCAGCGGCGAGGCCGCGACGATCCCGCCGACGACCGACGGATCCGAGGGCGCCATGAGCGAGCGGGGCGCCAACAGCCGGGTCCACGCCACCGGGGTCGGCACGCCCTTGTCCGACAGCACGGTCACGACCGCCTCGCCGATGCCGAGCTGGGTCAGCAGTTCCTCGAGGTCGTAGGAGGAGTGCGGGAAGGTGGAGACCGTCGCCTTCAGTGCCTTGGCGTCCTGCGGGGTGAAGGCCCGCAACGCGTGCTGGACCCTCGCGCCGAGCTGCGCCAGCACGTCGGCGGGCACGTCCTTGGGCGTCTGGGTGACGAAGAAGACGCCGATCCCCTTCGACCTGATCAGGCGCACGGTCTGGGTGATCGAGCGCAGGAACGGCTTGGAGGCGTCGGTGAAGAGCAGGTGCGCCTCGTCGAAGAAGAACACCAGCTTGGGCTTGTCGGGGTCGCCCACCTCCGGCAGGTCGCTGAACAGGTCGGCCAGCAGCCACATCAGGAAGGTGGAGAAGAGCAGGGGCCTGTCCTGGACCGAGGGCAGCTCCAGGATCGAGACCACTCCCCTGCCGTCGGGCGTGACCCGCAGCAGGTCGTGGGTGTCGAACTCGGGCTCTCCGAAGAACCGGTCGGCGCCCTCTGCCGACAGGTTGGTCAGAGCGCGCAGGATCACCCCCGCCGTCTGCTTCGACAGCCCGCCGACGCCCTTCAGCACGTCCGGGTTGTCGATCAGGTACTGGATGACCGCCCTCAGGTCCTTCATGTCCAGCAGCGGCAGGCCGTTGGTGTCGGCGAAGTGGAAGATGAGGCCGAGCGAGGACTCCTGGGTCTCGTTCAGCTCGAGCACCTTGGACAGCAGGGTCGGCCCGAAGGCGGTCATCGTGGCGCGCAGCGGCACGCCCTCGCCCAGCCCGCCCAGCGCGTAGAACTCCACGGGGCAGGCGACGCCCGACCAGTCCTGGCCGATGCCCGCCGTCCGCTCGAGCAGCCCCTCGGAGGGCTCTCCCGGCGAGGCCATGCCCGACAGGTCGCCCTTGATGTCGGCGAGGAAGACCGGCACACCCTGCTCCGACAGCTGCTCGGCCATCACCTGGAGCGTCTTGGTCTTGCCCGTGCCCGTGGCTCCGGCCACGAGCCCATGCCTGTTGAACATCCGCAGCGGCACCCTGACGGGCGCGCCGGGGCGCGGCTCGCCGTTCTCCATGAGGACGCCCAGCTGCAGCGCGGGACCCTCGAAGTCATAGCCTTGCGTCATCGTTCGGTGTACTTCCTGCCTGGATCGGGCGTCCCGCCGTACAGCTCGGAGACGGTGACGAACCTGTAGTCACGCTTGGCCAGAACGTCGATCAGGTGGGGCACGGCCTTCACCGTCGTGCGATGGATGTCGTGCAGCAGCACGATGGAGCCCTTCGTCGCCCTGACCGCGCGCCGGGCGACCAGGGAGGGCACGCGGTCGCGCCAGTCGAACGTGTCGACGTTCCACAGGATCTGCGCGAGCCGCTCCCTGCGGGTCTCCGCCGCCACCCTGCGGTCGGTCGCCCCGTACGGCGGGCGCATCACCCTCATCCGTACCCCGGTGATCTTCTCCACCAGGTTCTGGGTGCGCAGGAGCTCGTGTCTGATGCCGTCCCTCGGCAGCGCGGTGAGCTGGGCGTGGCTCCACGAGTGGTTGCCGAGCTCGTGCCCGTCCTCGACCATGCGCTGCAGGTTGTGGTGCCTGTCGGCGGCCACCATCTGCCCGGTCACGAAGAAGGTCGCCCTCACCTCCCGCTCGTCGAGCAGGTCGAGCAGCCACCTGGTGTAGTCACCGGGGCCGTCGTCGAAGGTCAGCGCCACGCACTTGGACTTGGTGCAGTCGACAGGCTCGGCCGGCCTCGGCCAGTCCGGCTGGACGGCGGCCAGCAGCTTGGCCAGAACCGCGGGCTCGAGCCTGGCCGGAATCCTGGCGTTGAGGGGGACGGCCACGGGCTCCTTGACCGTCTCGTGGGCGGTGCACCCGGCCACCAGCGCCAAGGCGAGCAGCGCCGACCACACCCGCATGCTTCCCCCCGAAAGCGACACGGGGGGTCACATCACGGATAGTCCTGAACAGAGCCCCCCCGAAGCTCTTTCGCCAGGTCCTCCCACCAGACTGGGACATCAGCCTGCAATTCCGTGTAGCGACGCGCCACGCGTATGGCACATCCGACCGGATCCGTACCCAGATGCCGACGTTTCACCGCGCCCTCTTGCCAACGGTAGAACCCCTCACGGAACCGCACGACAAGCCCGATCCAGACCGAGAGAGTGGCGTCGTCGCCCACCTCGTAGGCGCTGGTCACTCCCAGGCCGGTCAACTCCGCGTGAAGCTTCTCGATCGCCGCACGGGACTCAGTCAACGCACAACCCCCTGTCGAGGACGTGTCCCAGCAACTAGGGATGTACCCAGCTTGGACACGATCGAGTCCGCGAACGCCGGGGTTTCGGGGCCTAGTGATCAGGGGTCTCCCTTGGCTCGCTCACGACCATCACCATTCGGAGCTCATCTTCTCCTTGGTTGGCGTAGCGGTGTGGGCGATCGGCGGAGAAGACGACGGCGTCGCCTGTCGCGACGGCGTGGCTCTGGCCGTACACGCTCAGCGTCAGCTCGCCCGACAGCACCCAGAGCATCTCGCGCGCGCCCGGCAGGTGCGCGTCTCCGTCGTGGTGCTCGCCCGGCGCGAGACGCCATTCCCAGAGCTCGAGGATGGCAGGGGCGTCGGTGCCGACCAGCAGCCTGGCAGAGCCTTCCCCCTGCTTGAAGGTGACGATCTCGGCAGCGGGCACCACCCGCACCAGCGGGGTGTCGGAGACCTCCAGCAGGCGGGCGACGCTGACGCTGAGCGCGTCGGCGATCCTGACCAGGGTGGTGATGCTGGGGTTGGTACGGCCCTGCTCGACCTGCACGAGCATGCCGCGGCTCACTCCTGACCTGGCGGCGAGGGCGTCGAGCGTCAGCCCTCGGTGGGCACGCTGGGCGCGCACGTTGGTGGCGATCGCCGCCGTGATCGTCTCGGGGTCCATGTAGTCCAGTGTAGTGAACACTCTTACCAATGTGGTGTACTAAGCCCATGACGGCGGTGATTCTGGCGACAGCATGCGCGATCGTGTACGGCACAGCGGACTTCTGCGGCGGACTGGCCACCCGACGCTCGCGCGTGCTCTCAGTCGTGGCGCTGTCGCAGATAGCCGGATTCGCCCTGGTACTGGCGATGATGCCGGTCCTGCCGGGGGCGGCCTCCGAGGCCGCGCTCAGCTGGGGCCTCGGCGCGGGCGTGGCCGGAGCGGCAGGGCTGGTGCTGTTCTACCGGGCGCTGGCCGCCGGCGTGATGTCGGTGGTGGCGCCCACGACAGCGGTCACCTCGGCGGCGCTGCCCGTGCTGTTCGGGCTGGTCAGCGGGGAGCGTCCGGCCGTCGTGCAGGTGGTGGGCGTCGTGCTCGCCCTGCTGTCGGTGCTGCTGGTCAGCAGGAGCCCCTCGACCGAGCAGCGCTCCTCGCCCGCCTCGATCGCCATGGCGCTGTCGGCCGGCGCCGGCTTCGGCGGCTTCTTCATCCTGCTCGCCCAGGCGCCCGACGGCAGCGGCCTGTGGCCCCTCGTCGGCGCCAGACTCGCCTCGATCAGCCTGGTGGTCCTGCTGGCCGTCGTCACCCGCAGGACGCTGAAGCCGGGCGGGGGCGCCCTCGGCATCATCGCGCTTGCCGGCGTGCTCGACATGGCGGCCAACGTCCTGTACCTGCTGGCCGAGCAGCAGGGCCTGCTCAGTCTGGTCGCCGTGCTGGTCTCGCTCTACCCGGCCAGCACGCTGGTGCTGGCGCGATACGTGCTCGGCGAGCGGCTGCAGGCGATCCAGATGGCGGGTGTCGCCTTCGCGCTCGGCGCGGTCGCACTGATAGCCGTTGCCAGTTAGTCAAGCGCTTGTTACGGTCTGGCCGTGCACGCCCATCGGACGTTCAGGCATGTCGCCGTGCCGTACGACTCCGATGAGGGTTTCCTCCGGATGGTCCTGCCCAGGGTGCGGCACGCGCTGGCCGAGGGCAGGCAGGTGCTGGTGGTCACCGACGAGGCCAAGCTGGCGCTGCTGGGCCTCGACGTCGACACCAGGCTCGCCAGCCGTTGGTACGGTCACCCGCACCGCACGCTGGCCGCCTATCTCGACTACATGCGCGGCAGGCGCACACTGGTCGTCGGCGAGCCGCCATGGGAGGGCTGGGACGAGCGCGAGTCCAGGGAGTGGATCCGCTACGAGTCGATCACCAACGCGGCGCTGGGCGGGGTCGACGCCACGCTGCTGTGCCTCTATCGCACGGAGTTCGCCTCGCGGGCCTACCTGACCCACCCCGAGGTGCTCAGCACCCGTTACGTGGAGCCGTGGTCGCTGGTGCTCGACGGCGACCTCGCCCCGCTCCCCGAGCCGGACGGCACCGCGGTGATCACACCGTTCGCCGACCGAACGCTCAACCGGTTGCGCAGGAGCGTCTCCGACTTCGCCAGGCAGGCGGGCATGGACCGCAACCTCGTCGCCTCCCTCGTGCTGAGCGTCTCGGAGATCGCCGCCAACAGCGTCGAGCACGGCGCGGGCCACGGCACGGTCGCCATGTGGACAGAGGGCGACGAGGTGGTGTGCGAGATCCTCGATCCGGGCGGCGGCGAACTGGACGATCCCTTACCCGGCTACATACCGCCAGAGCCCGAATCCCCTCGGGGATACGGGCTCTGGATAAGTCGTCAGTTGTGCGATCAGGTGCTGGTGCGGGCCGACAGCGGCGGCCTGCGCGTGCGCCTGCACATGAGGATCTAGGCGGCGGCACGCTGGGCGGGAAGGCGCACGGCGCCCTCCTCGCGGGCATACCCCTCCAACATGGAGCGCAGCTGGCGCCGGCCGCGGTGCAGACGCGACATCACGGTACCGATGGGGGTGCCCATCCGCTCGGCGATCTCCTTGTAGGGGAAGCCCTCCACGTCGGCCAGGTAGACCGCGACCCTGAAGTCCTCGGGAAGGGCGCGCAGCGCGTTCATCACCGCGCTGTCGGGCAGCCGCTCCAGCGCCTCGGTCTCGGCCGACTTCAATCCGCTCGACATGTGCGACTCAGCCGCGTGCAGCTGCCAGTCCTCGACCTCCTCGGCGGCGGCGAGCTTCGGCGAGCGCTGCTTCTTGCGGTAGTCGTTGATGAAGTTGTTGGTCAGGATGCGGTGCAGCCATGCCTTGAGGTTGGTGCCCTCGCGGAACTGGTGGTAGGACGTGTACGCCTTCGCCACCGTCTCCTGCACGAGGTCCTCGGCGTCGGCCGTGTTGCGGGTAAGGCGCATCGCGGAGGCGAACAGCTGTGAGGTCACCGGAACGACGTCGCGTTCGAACCAGTCCTGGCGCTGCTCATCGGTCATAGTGATCATGGATTCCCCCTCCGTGCTCTCCCCCCGGATGCCTGTCAATCGCCCAGGCGTAACCATCCTCGCAAGCCCGGCGTAAGGGCGGCGTTAGGGGTTCTACCTGGTCAGGGGGCCATTCGGTCCGTATGCTCGCGGCGTGCACCATCACGTCCACGGCCGGACAAGTCTCATTATCGTAACACTCTCTACTCGATTTTGCCTGAATAGTGGTCAGAGTCACATGAGATAGCGTATTGACCATGGAATACGTGGACCGTCACGACAGTCGAGCCCGGCGCTGGGTGGCTGAGGCCATTCGTAGGGTCGAGGCCGACACCAACCGCAGCTCTGACACTCACCTCCATGTGTTTCCGCTGCCCCCGCACTGGGGGGTAAACCTCTATCTGAAAGACGAGTCGGTCCACCCCACCGGTTCACTCAAACACCGGCTCGCCCGCTCCCTTTTCCTCTACGGGCTCGCGAACGGATGGATCGGCCCCACCACCACGATCGTCGAGGCCTCCAGCGGTTCCACCGCGGTCAGCGAGGCCTACTTCGCCAGGCTCGTCGGCCTGCCCTTCGTCGCGGTGATGCCGGCGACCACCTCTCCCGAGAAGATCTCGCTCATCGAGTTCTACGGCGGCAAGTGCCACCTCGTGGAGGATCCGTCCTCGATCTACGACGAGTCGCACAGGATCGCCGCGGAGACCGGCGGCCACTTCATGGACCAGTTCACCTATGCCGAGCGCGCCACCGACTGGCGCGGCAACAACAACATCGCCGAGTCGATCTACGCGCAGATGGCCATGGAGCCGTACCCGGAGCCCGAGTGGATCGTGGTCGGTGCGGGCACCGGCGGCACCTCGGCCACGATCGGCCGCTACATCCGTTACCGTCGCTACGACACGCGCCTGGCGGTCGTGGACCCCGCCGGCTCGGCGTTCTACCCGTCGTGGACCACGGGCGAGGAGGTCGGCGCGCCAGGCTCGCGCATCGAGGGCATCGGGAGGCCCAGGGTGGAGCCCTCGTTCCTGCCCGGCGTGATCGACAGGATGATCCAGGTGCCCGACGCGGCCTCGATCGCCGCGATGCGCTGGGTGCGCGAGGTCACGGGCCGCGACGTGGGCGGCTCCACGGGCACCAACGTGGCCGCGGCCGTGCAGCTCATCACCGAGATGCGGGCGGCGGGCGACCAGGGCAGCGTCGTCACGCTGATCTGCGACAGCGGCGACCGCTACCGGGGTACCTACGGCGACGACGCGTGGCTGGCCTCCAAGGACATCGACATCTCCGCCGATCTCGCGGCCTTCCGCTCCTTCCTGACCAGTTAGCACGCCAGGGACGCGCCGCCCGTCCGACGGCGCGTCGATGGAAAGACGTGAGCCCCGCGCCTTGGACGGCGCGGGGCTCGCGTGCTTCGGGAGAGGGAGGGGGTCAGGCGCCGCGCGCCGGGTCGACCTCGAAGATCTTGGCGAGGTCGTCCAGGATGGAGTGGGCGCCCTGGATGCCCACCGCGCTCATCCACGTGGTGTCGGTCACGTCGTGCTTCTCGCCCTTGAGCTTGCCCCACAGCGGGTTGTTCACGAACTGCTTCTTCGGCCCCTCGGCCGACGGGTCGGCGTAGGTCGAGACGAAGATGTGGTCGGCGTCGAACTCGGCGATGCGCTCTTGGCTGATGTCCACGGCGATCTTCTTCGGGTCCTTCGGCTGGTTGGCGGGGCGGGGGAAGCCGACGTCCTTCAGCACGATGCCCGAGTAGGAGTTCTCGACGTAGAGCCTGGTCGTCGGCTCACCGGCGAAACGGACCACCGAGACGGTCGGCAGCTCGCCGTCCTTCGCCTTGATCGCCTCGCCGACCTTCGCCGCGCGGGCCTCGAACTCCTTGAGCTTGGTGTCGGCCAGCTCCTCCTTGCCGAGCGCCTGCCCCATCAGGCGGACGTTCTCCTTCCAGATGGCGCCGGTGGTCTCGCTGAACACCGTGGGCGCGATCTGCGACAGCTTGGCGTAGAGGGCCTCGTGCCTGACCTTCGCCGAGACGATCAGGTCGGGCTTGAGCGCCATGATCTTCTCAAGGCTCGGCTGCTCGAGCGTGCCGACAGGGGTGGCCTCCTTGCCGTACTCGGCGGCAACGGAGCCGAGGTAGTCAGGCAGCTTGTCCTCGATCGAGCGGTAGGTCGTGTAGCCGACCACCGGGGTCTCCAGGGTGAGCACCGCGTCCACGAAGCTCTGGTCGAGCGCGACGACGCGCTTCGGCTGGGCAGGGATCTTCGTCTCGCCCATCGCGTGCTTGATCACGCGGAACGGCTGACCCTCAGCCGGCTGCGTCCCGGCGGGCTGGCTTCCGGCGGTGGTGCTGGTCGAGCCACAGGCGGCCAGGCCCACGCTCAGTACGGCCCCCGCCACGCCCATGGCCACGGCGCGAAACGCTCTCATCAGGATCCCTCTCAGGTTTAGGTAAGGCAAACCTCATTTAGATTAGCTATGCCTAAGCTGGCATACTTCACCCGGGTCAGCAACAGCGAGGAGGAGCAGGTGAGGAGACGCACCGCCGTGTTCGGCGCGCTTCTCGTCATCGTCCTGATCACCGTGGTGATGAGCATCACCATCGGCTCCAAGCCCGTCCCGCTGACCGACGCCTGGCACGCGCTGACCTCTCCGACCGGCACGGAGAACGACATCGTCATCCGCTCGCTGCGCGTGCCGCGCACCGTGCTGGGCGTCCTGGCGGGCATCGCCCTGGGCGTCGCGGGCGCGCTGATGCAGGGCCACACCCGCAACCCGCTGGCCGACCCCGGGCTGCTCGGTGTCACCCAGGGCGCGGCGTTCGCCATGGTGGCAGGCATCATCTTCCTCGGCATGACCAGCCTCTACGCCTACATCTGGTTCGGCATGGCAGGCGCGTTGATCGCCAGCGTCGGCGTCTTCGCGCTGGGCATGGTCGGCGGCAGAGGCGGCCCCACCCCCGTCACACTGGCCCTCGCGGGCACCGCCGTCAGCGCCTTCCTCTACGCGCTCACCTCGGCGCTGGTGCTGATCGACGAGCAGGCCATGGACGTCTTCAGGTTCTGGCAGTCCGGCTCCATCGCCGCAAGGGGCGAGGAGGTCGTGTGGCAGGTGCTGCCCTTCATCCTGGCGGGGCTGCTGCTCGCGCTGATCAACGCTCCAGGCCTGAACGCCCTCTCCCTCGGTGAGGACGTCGCCCGCAGCCTCGGCCAGAACATCGCGCTCACCAGGGGCATCGGCATCGCCGCCGTCACCCTGCTGTCGGGGGCCAGCGTCGCGGCGTGCGGCTCGCTGTCCTTCATCGGGCTCATCGTCCCGCACCTGGTCCGCCCGCTGTCCGGCACCGACCACCGGTGGCTGCTGCCGTACTCGGGGCTGGTGGGAGCGGCGCTGCTGCTGTTGGCCGACGTCATCGGCCGCGTGGTCGCGCCGCCCGGCGAGCTGGAGGTCGGCATCGTGCTCGCCCTGATGGGCGCGCCCTTCTTCGTCGCGCTGGTCAGGCGCAGGAAGCCGGTGCGACTGTGAGCGCTCTCGCCCTGCGGGTGGCAGGGCTGTCCTGGCGCGTACGACCGCGCGGCGTCGCGGTCACCGTCGGCGGTCTCGCCGTCGTGGTGCTGCTCATGGCGCTCAACATGCGCATCGGCGACATCCCGATGAGCGTGGCCGAGGTGCTGCGCGCGGTCGTGGACGCCGGCAGCGACAACCACTTCGTCGTCATGGAGCTGCGCCTGCCCCGCGCGCTGACCGGCGCGCTGGTCGGCGCGGCGCTCGCGCTGGCGGGCGCGATCACGCAGTCGATCGCCCGCAACCCGCTGGCCAGCCCCGAGATCCTCGGCGTCACCACGGGGGCCTCGGTCACCGTGGTCGCGGGCGTGGTGCTGAGCGGCAGCGCGGCCGGAGGGGTGAGCGGCGCGCTGGCCAGCTTCGGCATCCCCGCCCTCGCCCTGCTCGGCGGCCTGGCGGGCGCGGTGATCGTCTACTCGCTCGCGTGGCGGCGCGGCCTCGACGGCTACCGGCTGGTCCTCGTCGGCATCGGCGTGGCGGCGGTGTTCACCAACGTGAAGTTCTGGTTGCTGACCGTCGGCGACGTCAACGACACCAGCAGGGCCATGGTCTGGATCAGCGGCTCGCTCAACGGGCGCGGATGGGAGCACGTAGGACCCGTCGCCCTGGCGCTGGTCCTGCTGATCCCCGCCACGCTGCTCGGCGCCCGCTCGCTCGACGCGCTTCGCTTCGGCGACGACACCGTGACCTCGCTCGGCGTGCGGATGAACCTCGCGCGCGGGCTCATGATCTTCGCCGCCGTCCTGCTCGCCGCGGTCGCCACCGCCTCGGCGGGGCCCATCGCCTTCGTCGCGCTGGCCTCGCCGCAGATCGCGCTGCGCCTGACCAGGTCGGCGCAGCCGCCGCTGCTGGCCTCCGCGGTTGTCGGCGCGCTGCTCACCACCGCCGCCGACCTCATCGCCCGCACCGCCTTCTCCCCCATCGAGCTGCCCGTCGGCGTCGTCACGGCGGTGCTGGGCGCGCCGTACCTGATCCACCTCATCTGGAGGGCCCGTAAATGAGACTTCAGGCACGCGACGTCAGGCTCGCCTACGGCGAGCGCGTCATCGTGGACGGTCTCGACCTCGGCATCGAGGCGGGCACCGTCACCACGATCATCGGCCCGAACGGCTGCGGCAAGTCCACGCTGCTGCGCGCCCTCGGCAGGCTGATGAAGCCCACGGGCGGCGAGGTGCTGCTCGACGGCAAGCGCATCGACAAGATCCCGACCCGCGAGGTGGCCAAGGTCCTCGGCATGCTGCCCCAGTCGCCCACGGCGCCCGAGGGGCTGACCGTGGCCGACCTGGTGGCGAGGGGCAGGCACCCGCACCAGACCTGGTACCGCCAGTGGTCCTCCGACGACGAGTCGTCGGTCACCGAGGCGCTGACCATGACCGGCCTGGCCGACCTCGCCGAGCGCCCGCTCGACGAGCTGTCGGGCGGGCAGCGTCAGCGTGCGTGGATCTCCATGGCGCTGGCGCAGGGCACCGACCTGCTCCTGCTGGACGAGCCGACCACCTTCCTCGACCTGTCACACCAGGTGGAGGTGCTGGAGCTGGTACGCCACCTGCACCAGGAGGCGGGCAGGACCATCGTCATGGTGCTGCACGACCTCAACCTGGCCGCCCGCTACACCGACAGGCTGGTCGCCATGCGCGAGGGCAGGGTGGTCGCGGCGGGCACCCCGCACGAGGTGCTGACCGAGGGCCTGCTGCGCGAGGTGTTCGACCTGGACGCCAAGGTCATCGCCGACCCTGTCGCGGGCACCCCGCTGGTTGTGCCCATCGGCCGCAGGTCCTAGCCGACGCTCGACGCCGCGCGCGTCACTGCTCGGCCAGCGCCCGCCGTACGTCCTCGTCGCCGGGGGCCAGCTCCCTCGCCCTGACCAGATCGGCGCGCGCCTCTTCCAGCCTCCCCAGCGCCCGCAGCGCCACCGACCGGTTGAACCGCAGCTCGGCGCTGTCCTTCAGCTCGATCGCCCTGGTCAGGTCGGCGACCGACGAGGCCAGGTCGCCGTTCTCGTAGGAGAGCACGCCCCTGGCCGCCAGCGCGGTCACCATGGAGGGGTCGCGTTCGAGCGCGGAGCCGAACGCCTTGTAGGCCTCCTCCGGGTTCCCCTCGGCCGCCTCCACCTGTCCGAGCGCGCACAGGAGGTAGGGGTTGGCGGCGTCGCGCTCGGCGTCGGCCCTCGCCCTGCCGTACTCGCCCATGGCCACCAGCAGGCCGGCCCTGTTGACGTACGCGTCGGTGAAATCGGGGTCCAGCTCGATCGCGTAGTCGAGGTCGGCCAGCGCGCCTTCCAGGTCGCCCTCGGCGAACCGCAGCTCGGCCCTGTTGTAGTAGGGCTCGGGGAAGGGGGGACCGACCCGCATCGCCCGCTCGTAGTCGGCCAGCGCCTCCTGCGACCTGCCCAGCTTGACCAGCAGGTTTCCCCTGTCGAGGTAGTAGTCGGGGTAGCCGGGGTCGGCGGCGATCGTCTGGTCGAGGTCGGCCAGCGCCGCCGTGCTCGTGCCGCGAAGCAGCGCCCTGTTGGCGCGCAGGACCAGCTTGTGGATCGGCTGCTCGCCGGGACCGAGATCGCGCTCGGCCAGCTCGATGGCGCGTTCCACCAGCTCCATGGCCTCCTCGAAGCGGCCCCTCCGCACCTGCACCAGCGCCTTGCCGTTCAGGTCGAAGCTCAGGTGGAAGGCGCGCAGCTGGAGGTCGGGCAGCAGGTCGGTGATCGTGATGGCCTCGTTGATCCAGGCCAGCGCCTCCTCCGGGTCGCGCATGGCCGGGTCGTGGTGCCTGACCAGCAGCATCGCGGTCGCGTACGCGCACGTCGCCCGGTGCTTGGCGGTGACGCTCACCCGCCTCGCGTGGTCGAGCAGCGCCCGCGCCTCGTCCTCCCGCTCCAGCGCGGCCAGGGCCGTGGTGGTCCTGTGCAGGATCGTCCACCACTCCTCCGAGTCCTCGGCGAGCTCGGGCAGCAGCAGCCCGCCCGCCTCGGCCATCGCGTGGTGGAAGCCCTCGTTGCGGTAGCGGTCGGTGTCGAGCGGCAGCGTGCCGTCCCTGGGCGTGCTCGGCCCCTCCACGACCACCAGCAGCTCGGCGGGCACCCTGCGCCGAAGCACCTCGAGGAACTCGACATCGGTCGCGTCGGCCTCGCCCGCGTTGGCGACCGTGACCGTCAACGGCCCGCCGCGGGCCAGGTGGTCACGGACGAACTCGGCCAGCCCGTTGGCCAGCCGCAGCGTACGGCGGGGCGCCGGCACCAGGATGCGCTCCTCCTGCGCCACCCCGTCGGCCAGCGACGTGCGCCTGGCCGGAACGAGCTCCCTCAGCCCCGGCGCGGCCGCCCTGACCTCGATGTCGTGCGAGTGGACCAGCTCGGGCCACCGGGCGAGCGCCTCGGGCACGAGCACGTGCAGCAGCCCGCCGGCCAGCGTGTACGGCCCGCGCAATCGCCTGTCTGCGTCAAGAACGATCTGGTTCATAAGATGCGGAAGGGAGCCGATGCCCTCACCGTAGGCACCGACCCCCTCAGCCTTGGTCAGGCCGCGTGCTTCGGAGTCGCGGCACCGGTCAACCTGACCGTGCCGGGCTTGTGAACAACGACCTTCTTCATACGGCCTTCTTTCGGATCAATGACAGACGATCGCCCAATATCAACACGGGAACGGTGTACCCACAAGCCCCTGACCGGTAAGGGACATTTCCCTACTGGTTTCCCTACTGTCGCTTAAAGAGCGAGCTATTCGCCTGGTCAGTCACCCAGGATGGCGTCGACGAACACCTCCGGGTCGAAGGGCGCCAAATCGTCAGGGCCCTCTCCGAGCCCCGCCAGTTTGACGGGCACGCCGAGCTCCCGCTGCACCGAGATGACGATGCCGCCCTTGGCCGTGCCGTCGAGCTTGGTCAGCGCGATGCCCGTGATGTTCACCACTTCGGCGAAGACCTGCGCCTGGCGCATGCCGTTCTGGCCCGTCGTGGCGTCGAGGACCAGCAGGACCTCGTCGACCGTCGCCTTCTTCTCGATGACGCGCTTGACCTTGCCGAGCTCGTCCATCAGGCCCGTCTTGGTGTGGAGCCTGCCCGCGGTGTCGACGATGACCACGTCGACCTTGTCCTCGATGCCCTTGGCAGTCGCGTCGAAGGCCACGGAGGCGGGGTCGCCGCCCTCGGGGCCGCGCACCACCTCGGCGCCGACCCTGTCGCCCCAGGTCTGCAGCTGGTCGGCGGCGGCGGCGCGGAAGGTGTCGGCCGCGCCGAGCACGACCTTCTTCCCGTCGCCGACCAGCGAGCGGGCCAGCTTGCCCGTGGTCGTGGTCTTGCCCGTGCCGTTGACACCCACGACGAGCACGACCGCGGGACGCTCGCCGTGCTTGGCGACGTGAAGGGTGCGGTCGAGGTTGGGGTCGATCTGCTTGAGCAGCTCCTCGCGCAGCAGGCCGCGCACCTCCTCGGGGGTGCGGGTGCCGAGGACCTTGACCTTGGTGCGCAGCTCCTCGACCATGGCCTGGGTCGGCGCGACGCCGACGTCGGCGGTGATGAGGCTCTCCTCGATCTCGTCCCAGACCTCGTCGTCGAGCCGGTCTCTGGACAGCAGCTCCAGCAGGCCCTTGCCGAGGGCGCTCTGCGAGCGGGCCAGGCGCGAGCGCAGCCGGACCATCCGGCCCGCGGACGGCGGAGGAACCTCGAGCTCGGGCGCCTTGATGACGGTCTCGGCCGGCTTGACCGGTGGCGGCACCGTGGTGGTGCTGCCCTCCTCCTCCGGCGCGGGCGGCTTGACCTGCGGTTCGGGCGCAGGCTTCACCTCGGGCGGCTCGACCGGCGGGGGCACGGCCTTTCCGCCCGGCCTGAACAGGAAGTACATGCCGCCGGCCGCCAAGAGGGCGACGACGACCACGATCACGATGATGCCGAGGTAGTCGTTCACAAGCACTCAGTTTTCCAGATCGTCCGGGATGGTCACGCCTTACGACCCACCCTGGCGAGTCAGACCTTTTCCCTGAGCCGCTGGGAAACCACCTGGGTGACACCGTCGCCGCGCATCGAGACGCCGTAGAGGGCGTCGGCGATCTCCATCGTCCGCTTGTTGTGCGTGATGACGATCAGCTGGGAGCTCTGCCTCAGCTCCTCGAAGAGGGTCAGCAGCCGCTGGGTGTTGGTGTCGTCGAGGGCGGCCTCGACCTCGTCCATCACGTAGAACGGCGAGGGCCTGGCCTTGAAGATCGAGATCAGGAACGCCACGGCCGTCAGCGACCGCTCGCCGCCCGACAGCAGCGACAGCCGCTTGACCTTCTTGCCTGGCGGCCTGGCCTCCACCTCGATGCCGGTGGTCAGCATGTCGTCGGGATCGGTCAGCACGAGCCTGCCGTCGCCGCCGGGGAAGACCCTGGTGAAGATCTGCTCGAACTCGCGGGCGACGTCCTCGTAGGCGGAGGAGAACATCTGCTCGACCCTGTTGTCGACCTCCTGCACGACGGTCATGAGCTCGCGCCTGGTCTTCTTGAGGTCCTCCAGCTGGGAGGTCAGGAACGCGTGACGCTCCTCCAGCGCGGCGAACTCCTCCAGCGCCAGCGGGTTGACCTTGCCGAGCTGGTTCATCTGCCGCTCGGCGGCGCGCATCCGCTTCTCCTGCTCCGCCCTGACGTAGGGCACGGGAGGATCGCCTGGCACGGGCGCCGCGGGGCCGTACTCGCCGACCAGGGCCTCGGCCTCGACGCCGAACTCCTCCAGCGCCCGCTGCTCGAGCTGTTCGAGCCGGAGCCGCTGCTCGGTCCTGGCCACCTCGCTGCCGTGGACCCTGTTGACCAGCTTGTCGAGCTCCTGGCTCAGCTCGCGGACCCTGACCCTGACCTGCTTCAGCTCGGCGTCGATCGCCACCCTGGCCAGGTCGGCCTCGTCGCGCTCGCGCGCCGCCCGCTCGACCGAGGCGCCCAGCGCCTTCAGCACCTGCTTGGCCCCGAGCGCCACTGCTTCGGCGACCACCGCCTGCCTCCTGCGCCGCTCCCGCTGCGCGGCGGCCGTCAGCCGCTCCTGGCGCTCGCGCTGGGCGGCCCTCACCAGGCCCTCCGCCCTGCCCGCGATGCCCTTGACCCGCTCCTCGGCCGTGCGGACCTGCAGCCTGGTCTCCATCTCGCCCTGCCTGGCCACCTGGCAGGTCGCGGCCAGATCGTCGCGCAGCTCGGTGGTCGGCTCGGTCTCGAGCTCCTGGGAGTACTCGGCCTCGGCCAGCTCGATCTCCAGCTCCGAGAGCTCGGCCAGCCCCTCCTCGCGCGCCTCCTGCGCCGCGCGCACGCCGCCCGCGAGGCGCTCGGCCTCGTCGGCCGCCGCCTTGGCCGCGGCGCCGAGCTGGGCCAGCCGCCGCGCGGCCGCCGCGTTCGCCTGGTCGGCCTCCCGCTGGCGCGCCCTGACCTGGTCGAGCGTGCCCTGGGCGGCGTTGACCCCCGCCTGCGCGCCGCCTGCCGCGGTCTGCGCCTCGTTGACATGCGACTGCGCGGCCTCCAGCGCCGCCTGGGCCGCCTGCTCGGCCTGGACCGACTCCTCCAGCGCGATCGCGGTGTGCTCGGCCCGCTCCCTGGCCTCCTCCAGGTCGGCGACGGCGTCATCGAGGGCGGCCCTGACCTGCAGCACCGAGGTGCCGCCCGCGGAGCCGCCGACCGCCAGACGCGTGCCGACGAGGTCGCCGCCGCGTGTGACGGCCCTCAGCTCGGGATGCCGCTCCACCAGCGCGCGGGCGTCGTCGAGGTCCTGGACCACGACCACGTCGGCGAGCAGGTGGTCGACCGCCGCTCTGAGGTGGTCGGGCACGCCGACCAGCTCTGCGGCCCACCGCGCCTCTCCTGTCAGCTCGGCCCGCGCCCGGGACGAGCCCGCGTGCGAGGGAGAGCCTCCTGAAGCGCCTGCCACCAGGAGCGTCGCCTGGCCCGCCTCCTTGGCTCTGAGATGGTCGAGCGCCTCCACGGCCGCGCCCACCGACTCGACCGCCACCGACTCGGCGACCGAACCCAGCACGGCCGCGACGGCCATCTCGAAGCCCTGCGTCACCGTCATCGACGCGGCCAGCGGCCCGAGCACCCCTGGCAGCCCCGCCGCCAGCAGCGCGGCGCCGCCGTCGGCCCCCTTGGCCAGGCCGAGCTCCAGGGCCTCACGCCGGGCGTCGAGCGCCGCGACCGCGCGCTGGGCCTGCTGGTCGGCGGCGCGGGCCGTACCGACCGCCGACTTGGCGGCCATCAGGGCCGCTCGCGGGCCCGCCAGCGCCTCCTTGGCCTGCTCCACCATCTCGCGCGCCGCCTCGGCCAGCGCCCTGGCCTCCTCGACGGCACCCTGCGCGGCCGCCAGCTCCTCGGCGAGGGCGGGATCGACGGCGGGCTCCTCGCTCTCGTGCTCCTCGAGATCTTCACGCGCGCGCTGCGCCCGCTGCTCGGCCTCGGAGAAGGACCTGCTCAGCCTGCCGATCTCGTCCTCGGCGGCGCGCGCCCTGCTGCGGGCCGACTCGACCCGCCCGCGCAGCCTGGCCAGCGCTTCACGCCGATCGGCCGCCGCCCGCGAGGCCATGGCCAGCCGCCGCTCCTCGGCGTCGAGCGCGGCCTCTGCCTCCTCGCGCCTGGCGACGGCCGCCTCGAGCAGCTCCTGGGCCTGCTCCAGCGCGGCCGCCAGCTCCAGCTCCTGCTCGCGGACCTCGGCCGCCTCGCGCTCCAGTTCCTCGGGGTCGCGCCCGCGCCGCTCGATGGAGGCGGCGTCGAGCGCGTGCCTGTGCCGCTCGGCTGCCAGGTGCTCCAGCCCGGTGAAACGCTCACGCAGGGAGGCCAGCCTGAAGTAGGTCTCCTGGGCGGCGCTCAGCCTGGGCTGCGCCTCGGCCTCGGCCGCCTCCAGTGCCTGCTCGCGCTGCTGGCCCTCGGCCAGCTCGGCCTCCACCTGGGTCCTGCGCGTCAGGATCGCCGCCTCGTCGGCGGCCTCCTTCGCGAGGTTCTCCCTCAGGATGCACACATCGTCGGCCAGCAGCCGCAGCCGCGCGTCGCGCAGGTCGGCCTGGATGACCGCGGCCTTGCGGGCGATCTCCGCCTGCTTGCCCAGCGGCTTGAGCTGGCGGCGCAGCTCGGTGGCGAGGTCCTGGACGCGGGTGAGGTTGGCCTGCATCGCGTCGAGCTTGCGGAGCGCCTTCTCCTTGCGCTTGCGGTGCTTGAGTACGCCCGCGGCCTCCTCGATGAAGGCCCTGCGGTCTTCGGGACCGGCGTGCAGCACCGCGTCGAGCTGGCCCTGTCCGACGATGACGTGCATCTCGCGCCCGATGCCGGAGTCGGACAGCAGCTCCTGGATGTCGAGCAGCCGGCAGGTGTCACCGTTGATCGCGTACTCGCTCTGCCCCGACCTGAACATCAGGCGGCTGATCGTGACCTCGGTGTAGTCGATGGGCAGCGCGCCGTCGGAGTTGTCGATCGTCAGCGTCACCTCGGCCCTGCCCAGGGGCGGCCTGCTGGAGGTGCCGGCGAAGATGACGTCCTCCATCTTGCCGCCGCGCAGCGACTTGGCGCTGTGCTCGCCCATGACCCACGCCAGGGCGTCGACCACGTTGGACTTGCCTGACCCGTTGGGCCCCACCACGCAGGTGATGCCGGGCTCCAGGCGCAGGGCGGTGGCGGAGGCGAAGGACTTGAATCCGCGCAGCGTGAGCGTCTTCAGATACACCGAACGCTGCCCTCCCCTGAACCGACTGCGGGAAAGCCTACTGGCCCGCGCCGCCTGCCGCTGGTCACAGCGATCCAGCGGTCGGGTGGGCAGTAAAAAGACCCCCGCGGACGGGGGTCGAAAAATTACGAGGGACGCCTCTCCGAGACGTCCCTGATTCGCGCTCCGACCTCTCAGGTGAGAGCCGGCTCGCGCTCCTGCAGGCGGCTGAACGCCTCATCGCGGGTCTGCGCTGCAAGAGCGTCGTTCTGTGCCTGGAGCCGGGTGAGTTCTGCCTCCAGGTCGCGGATTCGCTGCTGCAAGCGGCGCATCTCCGAGACCATCCGAGGGTCAGGACCGCCGACGTGGCCGAGTAGAGCCTTCGCCATAGTAAAGGGTCCTCCACGCTGAGTGACCAGACTGGTTCGCGCACTTCGTGTTCCGCGGGAGGGGTGCGCGTGGTACCTAACAAGAGTCGCACCGGCAGTGTGGGCGGTCAAGTCGAACGCACCGCACAGGACTACCGTCGGGCACTCCCGACATATAAATATACCCTATTTGGCTGGTTTGGCGGAAGGGCTACCGCTCCACAAAGCCGCGCAAACTACCTCGGGGTTCACTCCAGCGTTCTACAACTCCATCGACTCGGCCGGGTGTGTCGCAACCCTTGATCAGCTCCAGGAGCTTGACTCCTGCCTCGCGGGGGCCCTCGGCCACCACCTCGACCCGCCCGTCGTCGGTGTTGCGCGCCCACCCCACCAGCCCGAGCTCCAGCGCCCTCGCCCTGGTCCACCATCGGAACCCGACACCCTGGACGCGTCCGCGCACCCAGGCGGTCAGCCTCACCACGTCACTCATGATCCACTCCTGCCTGCTGGAAGGCGCGCACCGCGGCCGTCTCCCCCTCCTTGCGCCAGACCAGGCCGAGCACCGAGTCGGGCAGGCCGGCGACCGGCACGAACCTGACGTCGCCCCGCCCGTGGTAGGCGGCCGTGGGGGTGCAGAAGAGCATGGCGCCCCTGTTCAGCGCGACCTGAGTCAGGCCTTCCTGGCTGGTGGAGACAGTACCCGCCGAGGGGATGGGCCGGCCCATCGGCGTGCTCGTCGGAGCGACGAGCTCACGCCACCTGCGGGGCGCGGGATCGTCGAGCCCGACCAGCGGCAGCTGCGCGAGCTCCTCGGCCTCGATGCGCGCCCTGTCCGCCAGTGGGTGCCGCGGCGAGAGCGCCACCTGCAGCGGGACCTTGTTCAGGCCCGCCCCCGTCTCGAGGTCGGGCTCGTCCACGGGCAGCAGGGTGAAGCTCACGTCCACCCTGCCGGCGCGCAGCTTGCCGAAGGGGTCGGCCATCGGCACCTCGACCAGCTCCACCTCACAGGCGGGGTTGCGCCGCTCGAACTCCCTGACCGTGCTGGTGACGACCTCCGTCGGCGTGCCGAGGAAACCGACCCGCAGCACGCCCTCGACCAACCTGGCGGCCGACCTCGCCCTGGTGAGCGCGGCTCCCAGCCCTTCGTAGGCGGGGTGCAGGTCGGCGAGGAAGCGCTCGCCCAGCGGCGTCAGCCGTACGCGCCTGCTGGTCCTGTCGAACAGCCTGGCGCCGACGCGGGTCTCCAGCGCCCGCACCAGCTGGCTGACCCTGCCGGGCGACAGGTAGAGCCGCTCGGCGGCCCTGGCGAAGTGCAACTCCTCGCTGAGCACGACGAAGCACTCCAGCTCCCTGAACTCCATCACGACTCCTTAGCCTGACTAAACCAAGGCTTCGATCTTCGCCATTGTTCCCGCACGTCGGGCCCAGAACGCTGGGGTCATGACGACAATCGAAACCGCCCGCGCGCCATGGCCTGCCGTGTCCTCCGTCGCGGTCGGCACCTTCACGATCGTGACGAGCGAGATGCTGCCCGTCGGCCTGCTGACGCCCATCGGCTCCACGCTGGGCGTCTCCGACGGCGTGGCCGGGCTGACCATGTCGGCGCCCGGAGTCGTCGCCGCCCTCTCCGCGCCTCTGCTGACCGTCGTGGCAGGACGGCTCGACCGGCGGATCGTGCTGATCGCGTTGATGGCCCTGCTGGCCGGCGCCAACCTCCTGGCCGCCTACTCCCCCACCTACGCGGTGATGCTGGTCGCCAGGGTGCTGGTCGGTGTGAGCATCGGGGGCTTCTGGGCGTTCGCCGCCACGCTCCCCACTCGGCTGGTGCCCGAGCAGCACGTCGGCAGGGCCGCCGCGATGATCGCGGGCGGTGTCTCCGTGGCGTCGGTGCTCGGCGTGCCGGCCGGCACGCTGATCCTGTCGCTGGCGGGGTGGCGGACGGCGTTCGTGGCGGTGGCCGTGCTCGCCGTCGTTGTCCTGGTCGCGCTGGTCCTGGTGCTGCCGCCGCTGCCCGCCACCCAGGCGGTACGGCCTGCCCAGCTGCTCGCGGTCTGGCGCGACAGCGCGCTCAGGGCCGCCCTGGTCGCCACCGCGCTCGTCGTGACGGGCCACTTCGCCGCCTACACCTACATCCGCCCGTTCCTCGAGCAGGTCTCCGGCGCGGGGCCGGCCCTGATCAGCGGCCTCCTCCTCGCGTACGGCGTCGCGGGCGTGGTCGGCAACTTCGGCTCAGGAGCCCAGGCCGCACGCGGGCCCAGGCAGATCATGGTGGTGCTCGCCGTGCTGATCGCCGTCTCCACCATGGGGATGCCGCTGGCGGGCGCCGTGATGCTGCTGCTGTGGGGCCTCTCCTACGGCGGCGTCTCGGTGACGGGACAGCTCTGGGTCGCCAGGTCGGGCGGCGGCGAGGCGGGCATGGCCATGCTGTCGTCGGTCTTCAACGCCGCCATCGCGCTGGGCGCGCTGCTCGGCGGCGTGATCGTGGACGCCGCCTCACCCAGCGCGGTGATGTGGTTCGGGGCCGTGCTCGCCCTGCTCACCGCGGCTTACGCTGGCACCTGGGGCAGGAGAAGGACGATCGGTTCATGAACGCCTCGCGCCTGATCGGCGTGCCGCACCTCGAGCA
Source organism: Nonomuraea roseola (assembly GCF_039535395.1). Classification (NCBI taxonomy): domain Bacteria; kingdom Bacillati; phylum Actinomycetota; class Actinomycetes; order Streptosporangiales; family Streptosporangiaceae; genus Nonomuraea; species Nonomuraea roseola. Next base: position 4,398,742 of record NZ_BAAAXC010000015.1, on the reverse strand, counting down.
CGGCTGGTCGCGCCTGCCGTACGCCTCGAGGGAGCGGTCGAAGTAGCCGCTCTCGCCGTTGACGTTGACGTAGAGGCTGTCGAAGGAGGTGCCGCCCTGCAGGAGGGCGGCGCCCATGACCTGGCGGACCGCGGCGAGCAGCTCGGCGATCTTGGGCTTGGTGAGGGTCTCGGTGGAGCGCGACCAGTGGAGCCTGGCAAGCCAGAGCGCCTCGTCGGCGTAGATGTTGCCGACACCGCTGATCAGCGACTGGTCGAGCAGGGCCCGCTTGATCTCCGTGCGCCTTGCCCTGAGCCTGCGGGCGAAGACGTCGTCGTCGAAGGCCGCCTCGAACGGGTCGGGGGCGATGTGCGCGATGGGCTCGGGCACGCCGTTGACCAGCGAGGTGAGCATGACGTGGCCGAAGGTGCGCTGGTCGACGAAGCGCAGGTCGTTGCCGCCGTCGGCGAAGGCCAGCCGTACCCTCAGATGCTTCTCCAGCAGGGAGTCGGGCGAGACCACGAGCAACTGGCCGCTCATGCCGAGGTGGGCGAGGATCGCCTCTTCGCCGTCGAGCGGCAGCCACAGGTACTTGCCGCGCCGCTCGGCGGAGGTGATCGTGCGCCCCGTGACCAGGAACGGCCCGATCTGGCGGCGTACGGCCCTTGGATGCAGGACCTCGGCGGTGCCGATCGTGCGCCCTGTCACCCAGTCGGCCAGGCCCCTGCGGACGACCTCTACCTCGGGAAGCTCAGGCATGCTAGCCCGCCGGCTGGCTCTCGCGCTGCTCTCTGCGCGCCCTGATGCGGGTCCAGGCCGCCTCGGCCGCCTGCTGCTCGGCCTCCTTCTTGCTGCGGCCCTTGCCCGAGCCGTAGGACTCGCCGCCGACCCGCACCTCGGCGGTGAAGGACTTGGCGTGGTCGGGACCGCTCTCCTCGACGTGGTACTCGGGGACGCCCAGCGCCTCCGAGGCGGTGAGCTCCTGCAGCGAGGTCTTCCAGTCGAGCCCCGCGCCCAGCGAGGCCGAGCGCGTGATCAGCGGGTCGAACAGCAGGTGCACGACCCTGAAGGCCTCGTCGAGCCCGAGGTCGACGTAGACGGCGCCGATCAGCGCCTCGAGGGTGTCGGCGAGGATCGAGGACTTGTCGCGCCCTCCGGTGCCCTCCTCGCCCCTGCCGAGCCGCATGAAGCGGCCCAGGCCGAGGTGGCGGGCCACGTCGGCCAGCGCGCGCATGTTGACCACGGCCGCCCGCAACTTGGCCAGCTGGCCCTCGGGCAGGTCGGGGTGGTTGCGGTAGAGCGTGTCGGTGACCACCAGGCCCAGCACCGAGTCGCCGAGGAACTCCAGGCGCTCGTTGGTGGGCAGGCCGCCGTTCTCGTACGCATAGGAGCGGTGCGTCAGCGCCCGCTCGAGAATGTCGGCGTCGAGCCTGACGGAAAGGACCCGCTCCAGCTCGTCTCTGGCGACCTCGACGGCCACCGGCTTGGGACCTGCGCCCACGTGTTACCTCCTCAGAGCATCTCTCCGAAGCGCGTGGGCGAGGGAACTGAGAGATGCCCGAAAACGTGGTGGGCGTCGGGGACCAGCCCCGGCGTCCACCACGGCCGCGGGCGAACCGCCGCCGCACGCACCTGAGACGGTGACGCCGACCGGAGCAGCATGGGCACCGGCCGGCATTCCGTCATTGTGCGATCAGGCAGACGGCTCGATGACCTGACGGCGGTTGTAGGTGCCGCAGGTCGGGCACGCGATGTGCGGCTGCTTGGGCGAACGGCACTGCGGGCAGCTCACCAGCGCGACAGCAGACGTCTTCCACTGGGCGCGGCGGGAGCGGGTGTTGCTCCGCGACATCTTCCGCTTCGGGACGGCCACGTCACTTCTCCTGATCGTTATCGTTCTCGGAAATCAGACCTTGCAACGACGCCCAGCGAGCGTCGATCTTCTCGTGCCCGTGGTCAGGGCCGGCCTGGGCCAGCTTGACCCCGCAGTCCACGCACAGCCCCCTGCAGTCTTCCCTGCACACGGGGCTGAGCGGCAGTGCGAGCACCACCGCGTCGCGGAACGTCGGCTCGAGGTCGAGAAGTTCACCGTCGAGCAGCGAGTCCTCCTCCGAGGCGTCCTCGTCGGAGTAGAAGAACAGCTCCTGCAGGTTGACCTCGATCTCCGAGGACAACGGGTCGAGACACCGCGAGCACTCCCCCGCGAGGGGAGCGTGTGCGGTGCCCGAGACGAGCACGCCTTCCATCACTGCTTCGAGCCTGATGTTCAGCTCGACTTCGGTGTCCTTGGGGACACCGATCATGTCGACGCCGAGATTTGCCGGTGCCGGGAGGGACAGAGTCATCTGCCGCATCGAGCCCGGCCGCCTGCCCAGGTCATGAGTGGAGATCACCCAAGGGGCGCGGGGGTCGAGGTGCTGAGTCATCCTGCTCTCGCTAGGCATGGCGAAATATCGCCGTCGTACAAGGCCAGATAGCAACGATACCAGGCGCGGGTCAGCCCCTGAGCCGTTCGATCAAGAGCTTGTGCACCAGATCAGGGACGAGCCCGGAAACATCGCCACCGTACCGGGCGATCTCCTTCACCCTGGACGACGACAGGAACGAATATTCCGGATTCGTCGGCATGAAAAGCGTCTCCACGCCCGACAGACGGTAGTTGAGCTGCGCCATCTGCAGTTCGTAGTCGAAGTCGCTGACCACGCGGATGCCCTTGACGATCGCGGGGATGTCGTTCTGGCGGCAGAAGTCGACGAGCAGGCCGTGAAACTTCTCGACCCTGACGTTGGGGTAGTCCTTGGTGACCGTGGTGAGGATGTCGATGCGTTCCTCGACCGTGAACAGGCTCTTCTTCTCGACATTGATCAGTACGGCGACTGTCACCTCGTCATACAGCCGGGCGGCCCGGCCGATGATGTCGAGGTGTCCGTTGGTGATGGGGTCGAACGACCCTGGGCACACTACGCGGCGCACATCGCCTCCCACGTTTACGGGTTCCCGGCGGCGCGACCGTACCAAACGGACGCTTCGCCGTAACGACGGACCCTCTCCTCCTCGTAGCCAGGGGGCCACACCAGGTCCTTCCCCCTGCTCTCGCGTTCCACCGCGACGAGCGCGTCCGGCGTGAGCCAGCCGTTGTCGCGCAGCAGTTCGAGCATCCTCGTGACGTCCTCGTCGGTGACCGCGTAGGGCGGGTCGGCGAACACGATGTCGTACGGCTCGCCCTGCCTGGCCAGCAGCCGCTCCACCCTGTCGGCCACCACCGTCGCCTCGCCGAAGCCGAGCTCCCTGATGTTGGCCTTGATGGTCTTCACCGCCCTGGGGTCGGACTCCACCAGCAGCGAGTGGGCCGCTCCCCTGGACACCGCCTCCAGCCCGACCGCCCCCGAACCCGCGTAGAGATCGATCACCCTCGCGCCGCCGAGCCCGTGCAGCGAGTCGAGCGTCAAGAAGATCCCTTCTCTTGCCCTGTCACTCGTCGGCCTCGTCGTACGGCCCTGCGGCACCGCCAGCCGTCTGCCACCCGCGCTCCCCGCGATGATCCGCGTCATGCCACCCATTGTTCCGCATGTCAGCGCAGGTCAAGAGTGGACAAGTGTCTGCCTCGACTGCGCAAGGGTCGTAGCTATCGCTCCGATCGGCCCGCATGATGAGTTCTGCGACCTTCGAGGTGACCCAAATGAAGGTCGACCGGCGTGATCGTGAGCCCTTCCGCACGCCGGTTCCCTCGGCACCTGACCCGAGGGTGGGCCCAGCCGGGGACGGCATTCGGGGGGAGGCCGTCCCCGGCGCTGGGCCCGTCACCACCGCATCGGCGGTGGTGACGGGCGGCGCAGGACGAACTCCCCCGCACGACGAAGCGTCCCCGCAGGACGAGCTTCCCCGCAGGACGAGCTTCCCGCAGGCCGGAGTATCCGGCCCGAACCTTCGCGGACCGGACCTCAGGTCTTCTCCAGGTATCCCGCCCGCTCGTCGGCCAGCAGCCTGTCGATCTCGGCGCGCAGGCCGGGCAGGGACGACAGCTCGGGGTCGGCCGACAGCAGCGCCGCCGCCTCCTCGCGGGCGGCCACGATCACGTCCTCGTCCCTGAGCAGCTGCAGCATCTTGAGCGAGGAGCGCTTGCCCGACTGGGCCGCTCCGAGCACGTCGCCCTCACGCCGCTGCTCCAGGTCGACCCTCGACAGCTCGAACCCGTCGAGCGTGGAGGCGACCGCCTCGAGACGCTCCCTCGCCGGAGTGCCCGCGGGGAACTCGGTGACGAGCAGGCACAGCCCGGGCAGCCCGCCTCGGCCCACGCGCCCCCTGAGCTGGTGCAGCTGCGACACCCCGAACCTGTCGGCGTCCATGATGATCATGACGGAGGAGTTGGGCACGTCGACGCCCACCTCGATCACCGTCGTGGCCACCAGCACGTCGACGGCGCCCTGCGAGAAGGCGCGCATGATCGCGTCCTTCTCCTCGGGAGGGAGCTTGCCGTGCAGCACCTCGACGCGCAGCCCGTGCAGCGGCCCTGAGGCGAGCATCTCGGCCACCTCGAGCACCGCCAGCGGCGGCCGCTTGTCGTCGTCGCCCGCCGCGAGGTCTCCCTCGTCGCCCTCCAGGTCGCCGATGCGGGGGCAGACGATGTAGGCCTGGCGGCCGAGGCCGACCTCCTCGCGCACGCGCTCCCACGTGCGTTCGAGGTAGTGGGGCTTCTCCGCGGCGGGAACGACGTGCGTGGTGATCGGCGCGCGGCCCGAGGGGAGCTGCGACAGCGTCGAGACCTCGAGATCGCCGAAGACGGTCATGGCGACCGTGCGCGGAATGGGCGTGGCGGTCATGACCAGCACGTGTGGACGCCCGCCCGACACCTTCTCGCGCAGCGCGTCGCGCTGTTCGACGCCGAACCTGTGCTGCTCGTCGACGACGACGAGGCCCAGGTCGGCGAACTGGACGTGCTCCTGCAGCAGCGCGTGGGTGCCGACGACGATGCCCGCGGTGCCCGACGCGGCGTCGAGCAGGGCCGATCGGCGCGCGGCCGTGCCCATGGAGCCGGTGAGCAGCCCCACCGCGGTGCCGCCGAACATGCCGCCGGCCGCCAGGTCGCCCAGCATCGAGGTGATCGAGCGGTGGTGCTGCTGGGCCAGCACCTCGGTGGGCGCCAGCAGGACGGCCTGCCCCCCGGCGTCGACGACCTGCAGCATGGCGCGCAGCGCCACCACCGTCTTGCCCGCGCCGACCTCGCCCTGGAGCAGCCGGTGCATCGGGTGCTCCAGCGTGAGGTCGGCCGCGATCTCCTCACCGACGGCCGCCTGCCCCTCGGTCAGCGAGAACGGCAGCCGCTCGTCGAAGGCCGCCAGCATGCCGCCCGCCACACGCGGGCGCGCCTTGGCGGGCCAGGCCACCGCTGCGGCCCTGCGCTGCAGCAGGACGGCCTGCAGCACGAACGCCTCGTCGAACTTCAGCCTCTTGCGCGCCCTCGTCACGTCGCCGAAGTCGCGCGGCCTGTGGACGGCCACCAGCGCGTCGGCCAGGTCGGGCAGCTCGTGCCTGCGGCGCAGCTCGGCGGGGAGCGGATCCTCCAGCGGGCCGAGCGTGTCGAGGACCACCCCGACGGCCCTGCGGATGGCCCAGGGGGTGAGGTCCTTGCCCGCGGGGTAGATCGGCACGGGCGCGGCGGCGAACTCGGCCGCGTTCGCCTCGGCCTCCTCTTCGAACAGCTCGAACTCGGGATGGGTCAGCTGCCAGCGCGGCGTCGCCCTGGCGCCGAACAGCCCCACCTTGCCCGCGAACATGCCGCGCCGCCCGGTCTTCAGGCGCGACTCGGCCACGTGGGAGCCCTTGCCGAAGAACGACAGGTAGATCTTCTTGCCGGTGCCGTCGACGACCTCGACCTCGAGCCAGGTGCCGCCCCTGTTGCGCATGGGTTTGCGCATGAGCCTGGTGACCTCGCCGACGACCGTGACGTGCTCGTCGACCTCGAGCGCGTCGAGCGAGGTCAGCTCGCCGCGCTCGGCGTAGCGGCGCGGGTAGTGGCGCAGCAGGTCGCCGACCGTCTCCAGGTCGAGCACGCTGTGCAGCAGCTTGGCGGTCTTGGGATCGAGCGCCTTGCTCAGGGGCTCGTCGAATCGACTCACGTCAACCAGTTGTACCGCCTGCGACCGACAGGATTCACTCGACACCGATGAGCAACGGGTAACCGCCCTGTTCTCCGTCGTACACCACGACCTCCACGTCGGGCCTGGTGGCCGCCAGACGCTCCTCCACCGACGCGGCGAGCCGTACCGGCGCGCCCGCCCCTGTGACCAGGGTGACCAGCTCGCCTCCGCCCGCCACCATCCTGTCCACGATCAGCGCCGCGACCTCGGTCAGCGAGCCGCCGATGACCGCGACGTCGCCGTCGATCATGCCGAGCACGTCGCCTGGCGTGCACATGCCCGCGCTGGTGAAGGCCTGCCTGTCGGCCACCGTCAGATGCCCGTAGCGGGTGTGGCCCGCGGCGTCCGTCATGGCCACCACGTCGTCGTCGAAGCGGCGCAGCGGGTCGTGGACGGCCAGCGCGGCCAGCCCCTGCACGGTCGCCTTGGTGGGCAGCACGCTCACCACCACGCCGTCCTCGCGCGCGATCTCCGACGCCGCGACCGCGACCGCCCTCACGCCCTCGTCGTTGGGCAGCACCGCCACCTCGCTGCCCGCCTCGCGGATGGCCGCCAGCATCGCCGGCAGCGGAGGGCTCGAACCTGGCTCCCGCCGTACGACGACGGCCCCGCACTCCTCGAACAGGGCGGCGATGCCGTCGCCCGCGGCCACCGCGACCACTCCCCTGCCGCCGCCGGCCCTGTGCGTGCGGCCGGGCGCGGCCAGGTAGGTCACCTTGATCCGGTGCGGCCTGCCCGCCCTCATGCCCGCCTCGATCGCCTGGCCCGCCTCGTCGACGTGTACGTGGACGTTCCACAGCCCGTCGCCGCCGACCACCACCAGCGAGTCGCCGAGCGAGTCGAGCTCGGCGCGCAGCTTGCCCACCGCCTCCTCGTCGGCGTCGAGCAGGAACATCACCTCGTAGCCGGCGCCCGACTCGGTCATCGGCGTCACCCTGCCCGTCGGCGGGGGCACGTCGTAGCGCTCGGCGTAGGAGTCGGTGATCACCGCGGCGAGCGCCTCCAGGATGATCGCCATCCCCGCGCCTCCGGCGTCCACCACGCCGCTGCGGGCCAGCACGTCGAGCTGGCCGGGGGTGCGGCGCAGCGCCGCCCTCGCCTCCGCCGCCGCTCCTCGCGCGGTCGCGGCGAGATCACCCGCGGGTACGGCCGAAGCCACCGCCTCGAGCACGGTCAGCACGGTGCCCTCGACCGGCCTGGCCACCGCCGACCTGGCCAGCTCCGCCGCCCGTGCCAGTCCCTCGCACAGGTCGGCGCCGGTGCCCTCGCGATCCTTGAGCACCTCGGCCAGCCCCCTGAGCGCCTGGCTGACGATGACGCCCGAGTTGCCCCTGGCCCCGACCAGCGCGCCGTACGCCATGGTCTGCCACACCACGGCGGCGCCCATGTCGTCGGGCAGCGCCTCCACGGCCTCGGCCGCGGAGATCATCGTGAGGTGCAGGTTGGTGCCCGTGTCGCCGTCGGCCACGGGGAAGACGTTCAGCGCGTCGATCTCCGCCCTCGCCCTTCCCAGGGTGTCGGCGGCCAGCCGCGCCCAGCGGCGCACCGCGGGCGGGTCGAGAACCTCCATGTGTGCTCCCTCGCGGCCCCGATGCGCTAGCGTTATTGCGGAGAATATCCCCAACACCCACCCGCTGCCGCTCGAGTTCGCGGTCAGGGGTGCGGATCGGATATCCTCGTCTGGCTGGCCGGTTGTCCCCGGCATGCCCTCCGCCCGCAACATCCAAGCGGACTGGGCTTATCGACTGAAAAGGAGCGATACCGTGGCTTCCGTCTGCGATGTCTGCCGCAAGGGCCCGACGTTCGGTAACAACGTGTCCCACTCCCACCGTCGCACCCGTCGTCGTTGGAACCCCAACATCCAGACGGTGCGCGCGGTCGTTGGTGGCACGCCGAAGAAGATGAACGTCTGCACCTCGTGCATCAAGGCTGGCAAGGTCACCCGCTAGTCTTCACAACTTCCGAAAGCCCGTCGCTCATCCGAGCGACGGGCTTTCGGCTTTTCACACCGTCTTTGACGGCTACGAGCGCCACATCCAGGCGTGGTCCACGGGGCCGATGCCGTCGCCCAGGGGAAAGCCGCGGCTGATCGCGCCCGTGACGTAGTCCTTCGCCTTGCCGGCCGCCGTCGGCACGTCGTCACCCATCGCCAGGTACGACGCGATCGCCGAGGCGAGCGTGCAGCCCGTGCCGTGGGTGTGGCGGTTGTCCAGGCGCGGCGCCCTGAAGCGGAACTCCGCAGCTCCGTCCGTCAGCAGGTCGACGGGCTCGCCCGGCAGGTGCCCGCCCTTGATGAGGACCCAGGTGGGGCCGAGCGCCAGGACGGCGTCGGCGGCTCGGCGCAGGTCGCGCTCGTCCTCGACCTTGACGGAGGTGAGCTGCTCGACCTCCCACAGGTTCGGCGTGACGACCGTGGCGACGGGCAGCAGCAGCGTCTTGAGGGTGTCGACGGCCTCGGGCGCGAGCAGCGAGTCGCCGTGCTTGGAGACGCCGACGGGGTCCACCACGACGGGGGCGCCGGCGGCGGCCAGCGCCTCGGCGACCGTCTCCACCAGAATGGGCGAGGCCAGCATGCCCGTCTTGACGGCCTGCGCGCCGATGTCGCTCAGCACCGAGTCGAGCTGGGCGCGCACCGCTTCGGGCGGCAGCTCCCAGTACCCCTGGACGCCCAGGGAGTTCTGGGCGGTCACGGCGGCGATCACGCTCATGCCGTGGACGCCGAGCGCCAGCATCGTCTTCAGATCTGCCTGGATTCCCGCGCCGCCGCCGGAGTCGGAGCCGGCGACGGTGAGGACGCGAGGAGGGGGCGAAACGGTCATGGCCTCCATCCAACCATTCAGGCGACCGTGCACTCCCCGCCCACCATGCCGCAGGTCTGGGGCTCGGTGGCGGTGCCGTCCGCGGTGAAGGTGATCTGGACGGCCTCCCCCGCCTCCAGATCCGCGTCGGGCTGGATGACCAGCAGGTCGCCGTCCTGGCTCCACTGCGCGCCTCTCACGGCGGACACGGTGCCGTCCACGGGGACGCTGACGGTCAGATCGGCCAGCGCCTTGCCCGACTCGTTGACGACCCGCAGCTCGGCGGTGTAGCCGGCCAGGCGCTGCCTGACCACGTCGAACCTGACGTTGACCGCGGCGCCGCCCCTGCTGCTGGTGCTCCTGCTGCTGTTGGTGCTGCTGGTGCCGCTGCCCACCTGCGAGGTGGCGGTCGGTCCCGGCTCCACGTCGCTGACGGGGGGCGGGGCGGTGTTGTCGGCCTCCCTCATCCCCGAGGGCTCGGCCGAGGCCGTGGGCTCCTCACTGGGCGCGAAGTCGTCCTCCGGCGTCGACCGCGGGGTGTTCTTGACGGTCGGCCTGGGCGTGCTGGTACGTCGGGGCGCCCGCGCCGAGGCCGTGGCCGTGGGGCGGGGCCGCACGTTCCTGGTCTCCGAGGGCTCCTCGCTCGGCTCCTCCGTGCCGCCGGCCACGGGAGCCTCCTCGGTGCCTTCGGGGGCGTCCGTGGGCTCAGGCTCCGGTTCGGGCTCATCCGAGATCGAGGGGGGCGCCTGGGTGACCGACACCTTGCCCGCCGTCGGCGTCTTCTCCGACGAGCCGACCATCCGCACGCCGACGACGGTGCCGCCGAGCACGATCGCGACGGCCGCCACCGACAGAATGGCGACCTTGCCCCTGCCGCCGGACCCCGCTTCACGCGGAGGGGCTGAGGGGCGTCGCCTCCCGCGCCTGCGGGAGCCCTTGTCACCTGGCTCCTCGTCCCAGCCCGCGGGTCCCTCGTCCCAGCCGCCCGCGCCGAGGAAGCCGGTCTCCTGCACGTCGGAGGGCTCCTCCCACGCGGCCACGGGCTGCCTGGGAGGCCCTGTGGCCACCAGCCGGTCCGTCGGCGGGTTGTAGGCGGCCGTGGGCTCGCTCTCCGGTCCCACGCCCTCACCGCCGAGGGGAGCGCGCTGACCGGCGGGCCCCGCGGGCTCACCGTAGGGCGCGGGCCCCCCCTGAGACCCTGGCACGCCGGCCTGGGGAGCGCCGCCGAAGGCGGACACAGGCCCGCCGAAGGCGTCGTTCGCCGACATCGGCCCCGTCGCGGGGCCGCCGAAGACGTCAGGGTGGTGCGGCGGCACGGCCCACTCTCCCGTGGAGGGCCCTGCCTGGACCTGCTGGTCAAGCTGGTCGGGCGGCGCGGGCCAGCCCGACTGCTCCACCACGGGTGCCATGAAGGCGCCCGTGGTTATGGGGTCGTCGAAGGAGCGAAAGTCCGCCTCCTGCGGGTCTTCCGAGTCGCGTCCCCCCTGAGACCACGCGTGCTCTGGTTCGCCGGTGCCGTGGCGGGCCATGGGCGCCCTTCCTGCCGGATACATGGGCCGCCCATCTTAATAACATCTTTAATACGCGTTTGTCTCAACTTTCACGGGGGTATCTTCTCGAAACCGACATTTCACTCTCTGAAGTGGTCCCACCCGCCGAGCCCTGTCGTACGGCCCGCGACCTGGACCTTCGTGCCTTCCACGACATGTCCGACGACCGTCCAGTGGGGCGGCAGCCGTACCTCGGGAGGGAAGACGGCGGCCAGAGCGTGATCTTCGCCACCCGTGAGCACCCAGTCGACCGGGTCGGCTCCGAGCTCCTTGGCGGCGGCGGCCACCGGCTCGCCGATCGGGAAGGCGGTGGGGTCGAGCGTGATGCCCACGCCGCTCGCGGCGGCCACGTGCCCGAGGTCCTGCAGGAAACCGTCGCTCACGTCGAGCATCGCGGCCGCGCCCATGCGCGCGGCCTCGGGCCCGCACGCGTACGGCGGACGCGGCCTCCTGTGTCCCTCGACCGCCTCGAGAAGCGGCCCACCCTCCGGCACCAGCCCCGCCTCCAGCAGGGCCAGGCCCGCGGCCGCGTATCCCAGCCGCCCAGCGAAGGCCACGACCTGTCCAGGACGCGCCCCCGAGCGGGTGACGGGCGCGTGCCCGCCGAGATCGCCGAGCGCCGTCACGCCGATGACCACAAGCTCGGAGCGGGTGATGTCGCCCCCCGCGACGCTGGCTCCCACCAGCGCGCACTCCTCGCGGAACCCGTCGGCGAGGCCGTCGACCCAGGCCACGGGAACGTCTGCGGGCATCCCGAGGCCCACCACGAGGGTCGTCGGAATCGCCCCCATCGCGGCGACATCGGAAAGATTCTGTGCTGCGGCCTTCCTGCCTACGTCATACGCGCTGGACCAATCGCGGCGAAAGTGCCTACCCTCGATCAACAAGTCCGTTGACACTACGACCCGCCCATCGGGCGCTTTCACCACCGCAGCGTCGTCACCGGGGCCGAGCAGCACGCTCTCGCCCTGTGGCAATCGTCCGGTGATACGTGCTACAACTCCGAATTCGCCGAGATCTCCGACTGTGATGGCGCACCTCCTGTCGGCACACAGGGTACGGTGGCCCTTCGGCGCTGATCCAATCGCCCGGGAGGACGTAATGGTGCAGGCGTACATCCTTATCCAGACCGAGGTGGGCAAGGCCGCGACCGTGGCACGAGAGATCGCCGGCATCACCGGGGTCACCCAGGCCGAGGACGTGACGGGCCCCTATGACGTCATCGTGCGCGCCGAGGCTCGCAACGTCGACGAGCTCGGCAAGCTCGTCGTCGCGCAGATCCAGGCCGTCGATGGCATCACCCGTACTCTGACGTGCCCTATTGTCCACATATGAAGCAAGGTGTTGCCGTCCTGGCGCTGCTCCTCCTCGCCGGGTGCGGCAGCGCGGTCCAGGTGGAGCCGCCCGTCCCCGAAGGTGACGCGGTGGCCGCCTGCACCAGACTCAGCCCCCTGCTGCCCGCCAAGCTCGACGGCGCGGAGCGCACGACCTCCACACCCGAGTCGCCCTACGTCGCCGTGTGGGGGTCGGCCGAGATCGCGCTGCGCTGCGGGGTGCCCCGCCCTGCGCGGATGGCGGCCACCGACCAGCTGGCCGAGCTCGACGGGGTCGGGTGGTTCGCCGACCCCACCGTGCCCACCCTGTTCACCGCCGTGACGAGCACCGCCTACGTGGAGGTGACGATCGCCAGGACGCACGAGGCCACCGGTGTCCTGATGGAGCTCTCCGGGCCGGTGAAGAAGGCCACCGGCTAGCGCAGACCCGCCTTGCGACCCAGCGCGAGCTGGATGAGGCGCTCGACCAGCTGGGCGTAGGTCAGGCCGCTGGCCGCCCACAGCTGGGGAGCCACCGACAGCGACGTGAAGCCGGGCATGGTGTTGATCTCGTTGAGGACGATCCTGCCGTCGGGGGTGTAGAAGAAGTCCACCCGCGACAGCCCCTCGCAGCCCAGCGCCTCGAAGGCGCGTACGGCCATCGCCCGCAGCTCCTCGGCCGTCTCGGCGGGGATGTCGGCGGGCACGGTCAGCGACATCTGGTCGGGGTAGTACTTGGCCTCGAAGTCGAAGAACTCCTGCCCGCCCTCGACCAGCACCTCACCGGGCGTCGAGGCGGCGGGCGGCTCGTCGCCGAGCGACTCCAGCACCGCGCACTCGATCTCGCGCCCGACGATGGCCGCCTCGACCAGCACCTTGGGGTCGTGGGCCTGGGCGAACTCGACGGCGGTCTCGAGCGAGGCCAGGTCGTGTGCCTTGGAGATGCCCTGGCTCGAGCCCGCGCGGGCCGGCTTGACGAAGACCGGCCAGCCCAGCTGCTCGACCTCCTTGACCACGCGGTCCCTGTCGAGGCGCCAGTCGCGCTCGCGCACCACCACGTACGGCCCGACGGGCAGCCCCGCGGCGGCCAGGATCGCCTTCATGTAGGCCTTGTCCATGCCGACCGCGCTGGCCAGCACGCCCGAGCCGACGTAGCGCACCCCAGCCATCTCCAGCAGGCCCTGGATCGTGCCGTCCTCGGCGAAGGGGCCGTGCATGACGGGGAAGACCACGTCCACCGTGCCCAGCTCGACCGGGATGCTGCCCGGCTCGTAGGCCACCAGCGCCGCCTCCCCCGAGGGCAGCGCCAGCTCCGCGCCCGAGGTGTCGACGACGGGCAGCTTGCCGTCCTCGATCGCGTATCGCTGGTCGCCGGCGGCCAGCACCCAGCGGCCGTCCTGGGCGATCCCGATGGGGACCACCTCGTACTTCGACCTGTCGATCGCCTCGAGAACGCTGCCCGCCCCCATGAGGGAGACGGCATGCTCCGAGTTGCGACCCCCGAAAACGACCGCGACGCGTGGCTTGCTCATGACGCCCGAATCTACCCTGCTTGTGAGTCAAGGGCTCGTGTCACGTCCGCGACGAGATCTTCGACGTCTTCGAACCCGATCGAGAAGCTGACCGCCTTGCCCTGTCTCACGGCCCACGTGCTGTCGCCGATCAGCCTCAGCGACTTGACCAGCTCGTCCGCGTCACCGCGTGGCGTGACGATCACGCGGGTGCCGAACCTGGTGCCCTCCGGCCCTGAGTCGAACAGCTGGCGCGCCAGGTGGTGGCCGGGATCCTGCGGCAGGCCCGGATAGCCGACGGCGACGACCGACGGATGCTTGGCCACGGCGGCGGCGAACTCCATGGCGGTCGCGCACCTGCGCCTGACCCGCAGCGTCAGTGTCCCCATGGCGCTGAGCAGGGCGGGCTCGTCGGCTGGCGACAGCGGGGCGCCGAGGTCCTTGGTGAGCCTGTGCATGAGGTCGTGCCTGCCGACCACGACGCCGCCCTCGCGGTCGCCGAGCAGGGCCCCTGTCGAGTGGAGCACCAGGTCGGCGCCGTGCTCCAGCGGCCGGCAGACGATCGGCGTGGCGAGGGTGGAGTCGACCACGAGCATCGCGCCGACCTCGCGGGCCAGGCGGTACAGGCCGCGCAGATCGGCCACGCCGGTGTCCGAGAGCGTCTCGGCGTAGATCAGCTTCGTGTGGCCGCGGACGGCCTGCCGTACCGCCGGCAGGTCGGCCGTGTCGACGAAGTCGGCGCTCACGCCGAACCTGCCGAGCACGTTGGCGACGAAGCCCGCCCTCGAGGGGGCGACCACGTGCGTGCCGCCGCGCAGGAACGACAGCAGGACGGCGGCGAGCGCCGCCTCACCCGTGGCGTAGGACTGGCCCGCCACGTTCTCCGGCGCCGCCGCCCCTTCGAGGGCCGCCACGGCGGCGGCGAACCGGCCCTCCGCCGGCGCGCGCACGCACCTGGTGTTCTCTCTCACACGCCGTATCTCTCCGGTTTGGGGGTGCGCGACATCAGCAGCACCCCTGCCTCGTCCGGGGTCATCCCGTCGTGGACGACGCCCACCACCACCTCGGTGATCGGCATCTCCACGTCGTGCTTCCTGGCCAGCTCGAGCACCGACTCGCAGGACTTGACGCCCTCGGCGGTCTGCTTGGTGGCCGCGATGACCTCGGCCAGCGTCATGCCCTTGCCGAGGTTCTCGCCGAAGGTGCGGTTGCGCGACAGCGGCGAGGTGCAGGTGGCGACCAGGTCGCCCATGCCCGCCAGGCCGGCGAACGTGTGCGGGTCGGCGCCGAGCGCCGCCCCCAGACGTGAGATCTCGGCCAGTCCGCGGGTCATGAGCATCGCGCCGACGTTGTCGCCCATGCCCATGCCCGAGGCGACGCCGACCGCCAGCGCGATCACGTTCTTGACCGCCCCGCCCAGCTCCACGCCCACCACGTCGGGGTTGGTGTAGGGGCGGAACCACGGCGGCACGTGACAGGCCTCCTGCAGGTGCTCCATGGTCCGCTCGTCGGGGCAGGACACCACGGTCGCCGCGGGCTGGCCCTGGGCTATCTCGGGCACCAGGTTGGGCCCGGAGACGACGGCCACCCGCTCCTGCGGCACCTCGGCGACCTCCATGATGACCTCGCTCATGCGCTTGGTCGTGCCGAGCTCGATGCCCTTCATCAGGCTGACGAGCACCGCGCCCTTCGGCAGGTGGGGCTTCCACGCGGTGAGGTTGGACCGCAGCGTCTGCGAGGGGACGGCCAGCACGACGAAGTCGGCGCCCTCCAGCGCGCGGGCGGGATCACCCGTGGCGCGCATCGTGGGGGGCAGTGTGACGCCCGGCAGGTAGTCGGGGTTCTCGTGGCGGCGGTCGATCGCCTCGACGATCTCGGCGCGGCGGCCCCACAGCGTGGTCTCCACGCCCGCCCTCGCCATGATCATGCCGAACGTCGTGCCCCATGATCCGGTCCCGAACACGGCGGCCTTGGTCATCCGCTTCACCGTCCAGCCGGATCGTAGGGGGTCTCTGGAGCTTTCTCTCCCCTGATTTCGGCAAGCTGAACGGTGATGGCGGCCATGATGTCGGCGGTCGCCTCACGCAACACGGACCCTCGCAACGGCTGCCCTTCGTATTTCGACAGGTCGACTGGTGGCCCGACCCGCACGGAGAACGTCTTGCGCGGGAGGAGCCTTGGCTTCTTCTGGCCGTAGGGCAGCAGCTCGTGCGCGCCCCAGTGCGCGACGGGGATCACCGGGGTGCCGGTCTCCAGTGCCAGGCGGGCCGCGCCCGTCTTGCCCACCATCGGCCACAGGGCGGGGTCACGGGTGACCGTGCCCTCCGGGTAGAACAGGATCGCGCCACCCGCGCGCAGCCGCTGCTCGGAGATCTCCAGCGACCTGGCGGCCTCGCTGGTGCCCCTCGAGACGGGGATCGCCTGCAGCGCGCGGACCGCGACCTTGAGCAGCGGCACCCTGAACAGCGCGGCCTTGGCGAGAATGGTCGGCCAGCGCCCGTTGTTGTAGAGGAAGTGCGACAGCAGGACCGGATCGGCCCACGAGAGGTGATTGGTCGCGATGATGATGCCGCCGGTCCTCGGGAGGAGCTCGCCCCTGCGCCAGTCCTTCTTGACCAGCAGCCACGAGAGCGGTTTGACGATCACGACGGCGAAGGTCTCCCAGGGACGCGATGGTCGGCCGGGGCGGCGGCTCATGAACTCCTCCAAGAGAGACGGCTTGCGCCCCAAGTCTCCCGGTTGGCCGCGCAGGATGTCGAGACGAGATGCTTAAGCCTATGAGCTTCCGCTGGTCACTCGTCATCCCGGTGAAGACCCTGGTAGCGGCCAAGACCCGGCTGGCGGCCGCGACGGGCCCGCACCGCACCGCGCTGGCGGTCGCGGTGGCCAGCGACACGCTCTCCGCCGCGCTGGCTTGCCCCGCCGTGGCGCGCGTCATCGTGGTCACCGCCGACCCCGCCGCCGCGGGTCCGCTGGCGGCCCTGGGGGCCGTGGTCGTCCCCGACCCTGACCGCGGTCTCAACACCGCGCTGCGTGCGGGCGCCGCGCATGCCGTACGGCTGGCGCCGCGCGACGGGATCGGCGCGCTCCAGGCCGACCTGCCCGCGCTGCGCGCCGCCGAGCTCGGCAGGGTGCTGGAGGCGGCGGCCGACTTCGACCAGTCGTTCGTGCCCGACGCCCTGGAGGTCGGCACCACCTTCTACGGCGTGCGGCCGGGGGTGCCCTTCGAGCCCCGCTTCGGCGGCGAGTCGAGGGCCAAGCACCTCGGAGGAGGCGCGAAGGAGCTCGCGCCCGACGGGATCGACTCGGTCAGGCGCGACGTCGACACCCCCGACGACCTGCGCGCCGCCGTCAGGCTCGGTCTCGGCCCGCACACCGCCGCGGTGGCGGCCCTGCTCGGTCTCGCGACCGACCCCGGCCGCTAGACCGCTCGCTCCCTTGGTCCTGCTCCGCTCGGCCCGCCCGGGTAGGGGTGCTCGGCCGCGGCTGCTCGGCGGCTGGTCGGCCAGGGGTGCCCTGCCAGGGCTGCTCGGCGGCCGGTCGGCCAGGGGTGCTCGGCTAGGGCTCTTCGGCGCGCAGGGCGCGGATCCAGGGCGACACGATGAACGGCAGGTGTCCCACGACGGTGGCGAGACAGGCCACCCACAGCAGCGTCCAGACGCTCAGCTGCTCGGCCAGCAGGCCGCCGAGGACGCCGCCCACCGGCATCGCGCTCCACATGAGGAAGCGCATGCTGGCGTTCATCCTGCCGCGCAGGTGGTCGGGGGTGACGGCCTGGCGGTAGCTGCCCTGGCCGACGTTGAGCACGATCGAGGAGGCGACGATCAGAGCCATGCCGACCGGGTAGAGCACCACGCGCCAGCCCTCGCCGGTGAACCCGACGAGCAGAGGGAACAGTCCGGCCAGGACGGCCCCGCCGTACATGGCGCCGCCGTTGCCGTACCGGTCGATGATCTTGGGCGCGAGCACGCCGCCGACCACGCCGCCCACGCCCGTGGCCGAGACGATCAGTCCGTAGGCGCCGGCGCCGAGGTCGAGCTCGCGCACGAGCAGCAGCGGCTGCACGACCGCCCACAGGCCGTTGGCCAGCATGTTCAGCGCACCGACCATGGCGATGAGGCGCAGCACGCGGTGCCCGAGCACGTACCTCAGCCCCTCGGCGACCTCCGCCCTGAGGTTCCTTCGCCGCTGCGGGTCGGGGCGCTCGTCGGCCCTGATCGTGGACAGGATGACCGCGGAGCAGGCGTAGGTGATCGCGTCGGCCAGCAGCGCGACGGGGGCCGTGAGCACCTGGACCAGCCAGCCGCCGAGCCCTGGACCGGCCAGCCACGCTCCGCTGCGCAGCGTCTCCATGGTGCCGATGCCCCTGGGCAGGTCGTCCCTGTCCACGATGGACGGCACGAAGCTCATGTGCGCGACGTCGAAGAAGACCGTGCCCACGCCGACGATCAGCGCCACGACGTAGAGCTGCGCCAGCGACAGGACTCCCGCGAAGGCGGCCAGCGGGATGCTGAGCAGCGCCACGGCCCGCACGGCGTCGGCGGCGACCAGGATCGGACGGCGGCGCAGCCGGTCGGCCCACACCCCCGCGGGCAGGCCGATGAGCAGGAAGGCGGCCATCTCTGCGGCAGTGAGCAGACCCAGCTGGAACGGGCTGGCCTCCAGTGTCAGCAGCGCGGTCAGCGGCAGCGCCACCAGCGTCACCTGGGTGCCGAACTGACTAAGCGCGTCGGCGCCCACCATCCGCTGGAAGGCGGCGTTCCGCCAGATGCTCTGCTTCGTCGGCACGACCCGTGATCCTCACCCGCCTCCTTCTCGGCGGTCAAACCATTTACGCTGGGTTCGTGCAGGCGACAGTGCGGAGTTTCGATCCGGTGACCCGATCGGGGTCGGTGTTCCTCGACGACGGAAGCGTGCTGGAATTCGGCACCCGCGCGTTCGACGCAGGCCCGCTGCGGCTGCTGCGGACGGGCCAGCGGGTCAACCTCGTCCTTTCGGGGGACGACATCACCTTCGTCACGCTGTCGACGTTTCCGCTGCCCTGATCACATCAGGAAAACGACAAGCGCCCGGACCCATGAAAGGTGTCCGGGCGCGGTCGCGCTGCGGCTACTTCTTCTTCGCGGACTTCTTGCCGCTGACGTTCACCAGCTCCTTGAAGTCGGAGCCCGGACGGAACTTGGGCCCCCAGCTCTCGGCGACCTTGATCTCCGCGCCGGTTGACGGGTTCCTTGCGGTGCGCGCCGGCTTGTGAACCATCTCGAACGCGCCGAAGCCCGTGATCGAGACCTTGTCACCGGCCGCCACGGCCTTCTGGATGGCCTCGAGAATGGCGTTCACGGCCTCGGTGGCCGTCTTCTTGTCGCCCACCCGGTCCGCGATGGCGTCGACGAGTTCCCGCTTGTTCATTAGGTTTCGCTCCCCCTGTTACGGCTCGGGGTTCCAGCAGACGAGTCCAACGGTCGAGAAACCCCTTACGGGTTGAATCTAAAGCGGGACCGCCTGTGAACTCAATCACCCTGGCGGTTTTATTGGGCGTCCGGCGTGTCGAAATCGCTGGTCAGATCGGTAAGGAAGGTCTCCAGCCGGGTCGCCGCCCGGTCCGGATCACGCTTGGCGAGATCACAGATCGCCAGATATCTGCGGGAAAAGCGTTCTCGGTCGGCGGCGGGGAGCATGCGGACGCGGCGGTGCGCTTCGCGCAACCGCCGCGCCAGTTCGTCGTCTTCTAGACGGTCGTCGGCAGCCATGGCTGCCGACCATTCTCGTACGTGGTGATGTCGTCGGCGTGACGCAGGGTCAGGCCGATGTCGTCGAGGCCCTCCATCAGGCGCCAGCGGGTGTAGTCGTCGATCTCGAAGCCGACGCTCTCGCCCGCCCAGCGGACCTGACGTTCGCCCAGGTCGACGGTGACGGCCAGCTTCGGATCCGCCTCGACGGCGGCCTGCAGCGCCTCGACCTTCTCGGCGGGCAGGATGACGGGCAGCAGGCCCATCTTGGTGGAGTTGTTGCGGAAGATGTCGCCGAACCTGGCGGCGATCACGACGCGGAAGCCGTACTGCTGGAGGGCCCACACGGCGTGCTCGCGCGAGGAGCCGGTGCCGAAGTCGGGGCCGGAGACCAGGATGCTGGCGCCCTCGTAGGACGGGTCGTTCAGGACGAAGGTCGGGTCCTCGCGCCAGGCGGAGAACAGGCCCTTCTCGAACCCGGTGCGGCTGACCTGCTTGAGCCAGACGGCGGGGATGATCTGGTCGGTGTCGACGTTGCTGCGGCGCAGCGGCACCGCCGTACCGGTGTGGGTGGTGAAAGCGTCCATGATCAGCGGTCCTTACAGGTCGGCGGGGGCGGTCAGCTTGCCGGTGACGGCGGTGGCGGCGGCGACGGCGGGAGAGACCAGGTGGGTGCGCCCGCCCTTGCCCTGACGGCCCTCGAAGTTGCGGTTGGAGGTCGAGGCGCTGCGCTCGCCTGGCGCGAGGGTGTCGGGGTTCATGCCCAGGCACATCGAGCAGCCCGCCTCCCTCCACTCGGCGCCCGCGGCCTTGAAGACCTCGTCGAGGCCCTCCTTCTCGGCCTGCAGCTTGACCAGCATCGAGCCGGGGACGATGAGCGTCCTGGTCCTGACCTGCCGTCCGCGCAGGATGTCGGCGGCGGCCCTCAGGTCCTCGAGGCGGCCGTTGGTGCAGGAGCCGACGAAGACGGTGTCGACCTCGATCTCGCGCAGCGGCGTGCCCGCGGTCAGCCCCATGTACTCCAGCGCCCGCTCGGCCGCGGCCCGCTCCGTGGGGTCGTCGAACGAGGAGGGCTCGGGCACGGCGGCGTCCAGCGGCAGGCCCTGCCCCGGGTTGGTGCCCCACGTGACGAACGGCGTCAGCGTCGAGGCGTCGATCTCGACGACCTTGTCGAAGACGGCGTCGTCGTCGGTCCTGAGCGAGCGCCAGTACTCCACCGCCTGGTCCCACGCCTCGCCCTCGGGCGCGTGCGGACGGCCCTTCAGGTACTCGAACGTCGTCTCGTCCGGGGCGATCATGCCTGCCCTGGCGCCCGCCTCGATCGACATGTTGCAGACGGTCATCCTGCCCTCCATGGAGAGCTTGCGGACGGCCTCGCCGCGGTACTCGACGATGTAGCCCTGGCCGCCGCCGGTGCCGATCTGCGCGATGATCGCCAGGATCAGGTCCTTGGCGGTGACGCCCACGGGCAGCGCGCCCGAGACCTCGATCGCCATCGTCTTCGGCCGGTAGGCGGGCAGCGTCTGGGTGGCCAGCACGTGCTCCACCTCGGAGGTGCCGATGCCGAACGCGATGCCGCCGAAGGCGCCGTGCGTGGAGGTGTGAGAATCGCCACAGACGATGGTCATGCCCGGCTGGGTCAGGCCGAACTGCGGGCCGATGATGTGCACCACGCCCTGGCCGGCGTCGCCCATCGGATGCAGCCTGACGCCGAACTCGGCCGCGTTCTTGCGCAGCGTCTCGACCTGCGTCTTGGAGACGGGGTCGGAGATCGGGCCGAGCACCGTCGGGACGTTGTGGTCCTCGGTGGCGATGGTGAGATCGGGCCGCCGCACCTTGCGCCCTGCCATGCGCAGGCCGTCGAAGGCCTGCGGGCTGGTCACCTCGTGAATGAGGTGCAGGTCGATGAAGAGCAGGTCGGGTTCGCCCTCGGCGCGGCGCACGACGTGCTGCTCCCAGACCTTCTCCGCGAGTGTGCGGCCCATGATCTCCTCCTTGAGACTTTGCCCCGACTTGCCTTCTCATATGTCGAGACGGCAGTATCGGTGTATGGACAACTCTAGCGGAGTCGGCGTACTGGACAAGGCCGTTCTCGTGCTCAATGCCCTCGAAGCAGGTCCGGCCTCCCTCGCCCAGTTGGTTCAGGCCACAGGACTGGCCCGCCCGACCGCCCATCGGCTCGCGGTGGCGCTGGAGCACCACAGGATCGTCTCGCGCGACACGCAGGGGCGATTCGTCCTCGGTCCCAGGCTTTCGGAGTTGTCCACGGCGGCGGGCGAGGACCGGCTGCTCGCCGTCGCCGCTCCTGTGTTGACCCAGCTGAGGGATCTGACGGGAGAAAGCGCGCAACTGTACCGCCGCCAGGGTGACGAACGGGTCTGCGTCGCTGCCGCCGAGCGTTCCAGCGGCTTGCGCGACACCGTCCCCGTTGGTTCGGCGCTGCCCATGACGGCAGGCTCGGCGGCGCAGATCCTGCTGGCGTGGGAGGAGCCCGACCGTCTGCACAGGGGGTTGCGCGGGGCCAAGTTCACCGCCGCCACCCTCGCCTCGGTACGGCGGCGCGGATGGGCCCACAGCGTGGGAGAGCGCGAGCAGGGGGTGGCCAGCGTCTCAGCCGCCATAAGGGGTACGGGCGGCAAGGTGATCGCGGCCGTCTCGGTCTCCGGACCGATCGAGCGCCTGACGCGCACGCCCGGACGGCTGCACGCCGTTCCCGTCATGGCCGCGGCCGAGCGCATCACCGAGGCCATGCGCCGCGCCAACTGAGCCTTCTCGCCCCCTCTTCCCTGATCCCTCAGGCCCGCCTTCGCCCCCGGCTCCCGAGACACGCCGGGCGAGCAGCGAGGGCGGGCCTCGGAACTCCGGCCGTTCCTCACCCGCCTTCCCCCTCTTCCTCCTCGCCCTCGCCTCCGTCACAGCCCCGCCTCCTTCGGGCGCGTCGGCCGGGAGACGCGGGAGGGGTTTGGTGGGCTTTGGATGCGCTCCCACGCGCACTATCCCCCCATGTCATGACTTTTCGTGATCGGCGCTAGGGGCATTTCGGGGGCCGACCGCAGCCAGGGCGCACTAGCCTGAGTGCGTGACAGATCGCATCGAGGTAGCCGCCGCTGAGCTGCGTCCCCTGCTCGAAGAGTTCATCGTGTGGGCCCGGGAACACGCCCCAGGCAGCGACCCCGACCTGGTCGGCCCGGCGGCGTTGTGGCACAGGCTCGCCGCCTCCGACGACGTCCGCCGCTGGCGGCGCGCCGACCTGCGGCCCGTGCTGCTCGAGCGCATGCCCAAGGTCGTGGAGGATCCCGACGAAGCGGCCGATGGAACCATCGGCGCCGTCCGCGCCTACCTGACCTTCCTGTCGGACACCGGCAAGCTGGTCGAACCGTCCGACTCCCTCGACGATCTGCTCGACGAACTCGACGAACTCGAGGACGACTTCGTCGAGGCCATGGAGGATCTCATCGACGACGTGGCCGACGACGACGTGCGTGAAGAGGGCGGCGACCTCGGCGACTTCGAGGCGCTCGCCGACGAGCTGGCCGATCTGCCCACGATCAGGCTGCGTCCCGACTCGGAGCTGGCCGCGGCCGCCCGTGCGGTGCCGCTGATCGCCAAGGCCCGCGACCTGGCCGTATGGGTCGGCGACGCGCGCGAGGTCGGCGAGGACAGCCTGCTGTCCGACGCCGAGGTCGAGGAGGCGCTCGGCGTCATCGGCCTGCCCAAGCCGCAGACCGAGGGCCCGCTGTCCGCCGCCGTCCCGCAGCTGTGGAACATCTGGAACCTCGCCGTCGACCTGGAGTTCCTCGAGCCCGAGGGCGCCGACACCGTCGGCGTCGACGACGACACCTCCGAGTGGCCCTTCGACGACGACGAGGACGTGCTCGACGCCTGGATGCTCGGCCTCAACTCGATCGACTACGGCGACCCCGAGCTCGAGGACGACGACCTCACGATGACGCTCGTCGGTCTCACCCGCGCGCTGCTGGTCCGCCTGCTGATCGGCGGCGGCTCGCGCAACCTGGGCGAGCTGCGCGAGGAGCTGGCCGAGGCCGCCGCCGACCTCGACGAGCTCGGTGCCGACGCGTGGAACGAGGCCCGCGACCACTACGGCGACCCGCTGGCGCCGGTGCTCGACTGGCTGGTCGGCTACGGCATGGTGACCGTCAACGGCGACGAGGTCGCGCTGACGGCCCTCGGGACCGAAGGCGTGGTGCACCTGGTCGACGACTCCGACATCGAGCTCGACGCCCGTCCTGCGATCGACGCGATGACCGCCCTCGAGCTGCTGGCCTTCAGCGCCGAGCTGCCCGAGGACGAGGCGGACGCCGAGTTCGCCGCCTGGATGGAGCTGCGTGAGCCCGCCGAGGCGGCCCGTGAGCTGCTCGAGGCGGCCGCGGAGGACGACACCGACGCGCTGATCAGGGTGCAGGCCGCGAGCGTGGTCGGCACGCTGGGCGAGGCCGCCGTCCCCGCCTGGCAGTCCGCGCTGAAGGAGCCGTCGCTGCGGCCGTACGCCGCCACGCACCTCACGCAGCTGGAGGTGGA
Organism: Nonomuraea roseola; assembly: GCF_039535395.1. Lineage (NCBI taxonomy): Bacteria > Bacillati > Actinomycetota > Actinomycetes > Streptosporangiales > Streptosporangiaceae > Nonomuraea > Nonomuraea roseola. Next base: position 4,375,186 of record NZ_BAAAXC010000015.1, on the reverse strand, counting down.
GGACGCTCCCGAGCCCACCCAGGACGACACCCACTGGCTCATTCTCGACATGTGGACCATCTCCGCGGGCCTGGGGCGTTCGGAGTTCGTCAGTAGCCTGCGCGACATAGGGCCTGACCTGCTCAACAACCTGCTCGAGGTGATCTGGAAGATCCCGCACGCGCACGTGGAGGAGCTGCTGGAGCTGATCTCGCAGGTCCACCCCGACAAGAACGTGGCGAAGGCGGCCAAGCGGGCCCTGTTCAAGGCCCGCTCGACCGCCTGACCCCGACGGTCACCCGAAGGACCCCACCCGGAGAGCCGCGAGGAGCGGCTCGTGGCCGGCTGTGGGGTCCCTCACGGCTCGGGAATCGTTCGAAGCCCCGAGAGCTACGGCCTGCCTGCGGTGAGGACACAGGCGGCGACCGCGCGGGCGAAGGCGGCGATGATCGGATGCGGCCGGGTGCCGTCTCCCGACAGCTCCGGCTGGAAGAGCGTGGCCAGGAAGAAGGGGTGTCCGGGCAGCTCGGCGGCGCGCACCTGCCCGTCCTCGTCGTGCGCGGTGAAGCGCAGCCCGCCCTCCTCCAGCGCGGGCAGATAGGCCGCGTTGAGGCCGAACGAGCAGTGGTAGCGCTCGATCGCGCGCTCGGCGCCGACGGCCTGGCCGATCAGCGAGCCCTGCGCGAGCCGTACCTCGCCCTCGTGACCCACCAGCGAGCAGGTCAGCGGCGCGAGCAGGAGGTCGCGCCCGGCATCGGGTTCGTTCTCCGCGTGGGCGACGTCGAGATCGCAGACGCCGCGGGCGTACTCCAGCATCGCGTGCTGGAAGCCGCCGCAGGTGCCGAGGAACGGGATGGCGTGCTCGCGGGCGGTCCTGACCGCCCGCAACGCGCCGTCCTCGCTGCGGTAGGGGCTGCCGGGCAGCAGCCAGATGCCGTCGAAGCCCCGCAGATCGTCCACCTGCTCGGTGGGGATCCAGTAGGCGTCGAGAGTGAGTCCTTCACGTTCGCGCAGCGCCTCCAGCAGCAGCGGCACGCGGACATGGGAGCGGACGGTGGCGGAACGGTCCCCGACCAGGGCGAGTCTCATGCCAGCCATCCTGCGGGCCCCTCGAGTTAAGCGCCAACGATAATCCCTGCTGCTCTGATAAGTATTGCTGATGGACCCCCACCTGCTCAGGACCTTCGTGACGGTCGCCCACCGGCAATCGTTCTCGGCCGCCGCCGAGGAACTCGGGTACACCCAGTCGGCCGTCTCCCAGCAGATCGCCGCGCTGGAGGCCGATCTCGGGCTGGCGCTGCTGCGCCGCCGTCCTGTGGAGCCCACACCGGCGGGCGCCAGGCTGCTGGAGCACGCCGAGCCGCTGCTGCTGCGCCTGCGGGCGGCGCGCGTCGACGTCCTGCGCGCGGCGGCGGCCCCCTCCCCCAGACTCACGCTCGCCGCCTCCCCGCTGGCCCTCACCGAGGACCTGGCCGTACGGCTGGCGCGACCGCCCCGCGGGGAGCTCACGATCAGGGCCACCAGCCGCGACGACGTGGCCGCCGTGGTCGCCTCGGGCGAGGCCGACCTGGGCCTGGTCGACGGCATCGCCGCCCCGAGCGACCCGTTGCGGCTGCCCGACGTGGGCCCGTTGTCCACGATCGGCGTCGGCGAGCAGGACCTCGTCGTCGCCCTGCAGGAAGGCCATCCTCTGGCGGGCCGCGCAGGGCTGCGGCTGGCCGATCTCGTGGACGCGCTCTGGCTGCAGACCCCGCTGTGTCCCGTGGAACGGCTGCGTGACATCGCGGGAGACGGCTTCAGGATCGGCATGACCTACACGGGCGACGACCTCCACACCGTGCTGCGCCTGGTGGCGGCCGGGCACGGCCTGACCCTGCTGCCCGCGGGCGCCGCCTCGCCTGTGGCGGTGCCGCTGGTCGCGCCTCGGGTCGTGCACAGGATCGAACTGCTGCACGGCACGCTGGCCGGTCACGCCGAGCGGGTAGCCGAGAACCTGTGGCGCTGAAAGGAAAAAGCCCGGACGCGTAAGCGGCCGGGCTTTTTCTTCGGTGTAGTCCCGACCGGATTCGAACCGGCGCTACCGCCTTGAGAGGGCGGCGTCCTGGGCCACTAGACGACGGGACCGAAGCAGCTTGTGACAGTGGTAGTCCCGACCGGATTCGAACCGGCGCTACCGCCTTGAGAGGGCGGCGTCCTGGGCCACTAGACGACGGGACCCTGTCCACAAGCGATGTGCCGGGGGCCTCCCCGGCAACGGATGTAACTCTACCGCACCTCGAGGAGCACAACCAAACTCACGGAACCAGCCCGGAAAAGCAAAAACGGATGCCCGATGATCGGACATCCGTTGCAGAGCTGGGGTACCAGGACTCGAACCTAGAATAACTGAACCAGAATCAGTCGTGTTGCCAATTACACCATACCCCACCGGCCACGACCCTCTTGCGAGGCCCGCTTGCTGGCGACTCCGAAAGAATAGCCCAGGTAGGGGGACAAGACCAAAACGATTGCTCAACAAGCGCGCCAACGCCCCGCACATGCCAAGCTGAAGGGGACAAAACACCACGTGGAGGAGCCAAGCGTTGGCTGAGAATCCGTTCTTCGCACCGAGCAGCCTGCCCTACCAGCTGCCGCCGTTCGAGGAGATCCGCGAGGAGCACTACCTGCCCGCGTTCGAGCGTGGCATGGCCGAGCACCTCGCCGAGGTCGACGCGATCGCGAACAGCACCGAGCCGCCCACCTTCGACAACACCCTCGCCGCCCTCGAGCGCTCGGGCCAGGTCCTGAAGCGCGCCGCGATGGCCTTCTTCAGCGTCGCCGCCTCCGACTCCACCGACGGCATGATGGCGATCGAGACCGAGATCTCCCCCAAGCTGACCAAGCACACCGACGAGGTCAAGCTCAACCGGGCGCTGTGGGCCCGCATCAAGCAGGTCTCCACGGACGTGGCCGAGGAGTCGTGGCTGCTGGAGAAGTACCGCGAGGACTTCATCGGCGCGGGCGCCGACCTCGGCGAGGCCGAGCAGGCCAGGCTCAAGGAGCTCAACGAGGAGGTGTCGAAGCTCTCCACCGAGTTCTCGCAGAACCTGCTGAAGGCCTCCACGGAGGAGGCGCTGGTCGTCCACGACGCCAAGGAGCTCGACGGCTTCGACGAGGCCAGGATCGAGTCGATCAGGAAGGACGACGCGTACGTCCTTCCTCTGCTCAACTACACCAACCAGCCGGGGCTCGCCCAGCTGACGAACAGGGAGACCAGGCGCAGGCTCTACCAGCTGAGCGTCGAGCGGGCCCGACCCAACTTCGAGCTGGCCATCAGGATCGCCACGCTGCGCGCCGAGCGGGCCGCTCTTCTTGGCTTCCCCAACCACGCCGCCTACACCGTCACCGACCAGACGGCCAAGACCGTCGAGGCGGTCGAGGCGATGCTCGGCCAGCTGGTGGAGCCAGCCGTACGCAATGCCAAGAAGGAGGCGGAGGCGCTCGCCGAGATGGCGGGCTTCGACATCGAGCCGTGGGACTGGTCGTTCTACGCCGAGAAGGTGCGCCAGGCCCGCTACGACTTCGACGCCGACGCGATGCGGCCCTACTTCGAGCTGAACAGGGTCGTCGAGGACGGCATCTTCCACGCGGCAGGCAAGCTCTACGGCCTGACCTTCACCGAGCGCCCCGACCTCAAGGGCTACCACCTGGACGTGACGGTCTTCGAGGTGTTCAACGAGGACGGCTCGGCGCTCGGGCTGTTCCTGCTCGACCCGTACGCCAGGCCGACCAAGCGCGGCGGGGCGTGGATGAACAACCTGGTCGACCAGTCGTACCTGTTCGGCGAGAAGCCCGTGGTGATGAACAACCTCAACATCACCAAGCCGGCCACAGGCCCGACGCTGCTGACCTACGACGAGGTCAACACCGCCTTCCACGAGTTCGGCCACGCGCTGCACGGCCTGTTCTCCGAGGTGCGCTACCCCAGGGTGTCGGGCACCAACGTGCCGCGCGACTTCGTGGAGTACCCCTCGCAGGTCAACGAGATGTGGACGACCTGGCCCGAGATCCTGGCCAACTACGCCAAGCACCACGAGAGCGGCGAGCCCATGCCCGCCGAGCTGGTGGAGAAGATGAAGGCGGCGGAGAAGTTCAACCAGGGCTTCGCCACGGTGGAGTACCTCGCCGCGACGCTGCTCGACTGGGCCTGGCACAAGCTGGAGCAGGGACAGACGGTCGAGGACGCCGAGGCGTTCGAGGCCGAGGCGCTGGAGGCCGCCCAGATCGCCTTCCCGCTGGTCCGGCCGAGGTACAGGACCAACTACTTCCAGCACATCTTCGCCAGCGGCTACAGCGCCGGCTACTACTCCTACATCTGGAGCGAGGTGCTCGACGCCGAGAGCGTGGAGTGGTTCAAGGAGAACGGCGGGCTCACGCGCGCGAACGGCGACCACTTCCGCAAGGAGCTGCTCTCGCGGGGCGGCGGCATGGACCCCCTGACCGCCTTCCGCAACTTCCGCGGCCGCGACCCGCGCATCGAGCCGCTGCTCAAGCGCCGCGGCCTCGACTGAGCTCGGCGATGGTCTCCTTGAGCCACTGAAGCTCCGCCGTACCTGTGGCTCTGGCGACCAGCAGCATGCCGCGATGGAAAGGGTCGGAGACCTCCTCGGCCCGCAGCGGCCTGTCCCCTTCGTAGAAGAAGCTCGCGGGCGCCTCGAGGAAGTCGAGGCGCCTGCGCAGCACCCCGGCCTGGAGTGACGGATCCTCCAGCGCTGACAGGAACGTCAGCAGCGCGAAGAACCGCGTCTGGTCGCTGATGTCCAGCTCGGACGGCTCCCGCAGCCGCCTGAGCAGCTCCTCCCGCCCTTCGGCGGTGATGGTGAGCACCTGCCTGCGCGCCGCGGCCGCGCCCTCCTCCTCGTGCCGTTCGAGCAGGCCCTTGGCCTCCAGCCTGGCGATGGCCGGATAGAGCGCGCCGTCGCTGACGGGCCTCAGATGCCCGCTCAGCGCGGTGAGGCGCGACTTGAGCTCGTAACCGTGCATCGGCCGCCGGTTGAGGAACCCCAGGATCATCAGCGTCAGATCCCCGCCACTTGCCATGGAAGCATCGTATCGCTATACCTCTTATCGATGTATAACGAAAAGATGCTCAAGCTGGCCGCCCCGATCTACGTGGAGCTGCTCACCGCCGTCGTCGCCGTGAGCGTGATCGACCTGCTCTGGGTCTCCGGGCTCGGCGAGGCCGCGATCGCCGCCGTGACCATGGCCACGACCGTCGAGTACTTCGCCTACGGGCTGATCCTGGCGCTGCCGACGGGCCTCACGGTCCTGGTCGGCAGGCGAGACGGCGTGGCCCCCGTCACCCCGCTGATCAGGTCGGGCTGGCTGCTGTGGCTGGCCGGCTCGACCGCGATCGCGCTCCCCTGCGTGCTGCTGAGGGAGCCGCTGGCCAGGCTCCTCACCGCCGACGCCGCCACGGCCGCGCTGGCCGCCGACTTCCTGCTCGTCGCGATGGCGGGGCTGCCGATCTACTTCGCCCAGACGGTGGCCGACGGCGTGCTCAAGGGGCTCGGCAACGCCAGGATCCCGATGCGCAACGCGCTGATCTGCAACGCCCTGGTGATCGCGCTGGACCCGCTGTTCATCTACGGCCTGGGCCTCGGCGTCCAGGGCGCCGCGCTGGCCACCGTGCTGGCCCGCGCCCTCACCCTGGCCGTCTCCCTGAAGACGCTGGTACGGCTGGCGCCCCGCGACGCCGAGGGCCGGGCGGGCGCCAGGGAGATCATCGGCACCGGTCTGCCCATGTCGGGAGACTTCCTGGCCCGTGCCGTGGTCGGCCTGCTCCTGATGGAGATCGTCGCCAGGTTCGGCCTCGCGGCCCAGGCCGGCTACGGCATCGGCCTGAAGATCATGCTGGTGGGGGTGATGGCGTTCTACGCGCTGAGGCAGGCCGCGATGATCCGTACGGCCCGATCAGAGGAGACGGGCTCGCCGCTGAGGACGGGGCTGCTGGCCGGGGTGGCGGTCGCGGCGGCGCTCAACCTCGTCGCCGCGCCCGCCGCGAGCCTGTTCACCGACGACCCCGAGGCGGCGGTGAGCTTCCTGCGCTGGATGACGCTCTACCTGATCCCCTTCGGCGGCCTGATCGCGGCGGGCGGGGTGGCCCAGGCGAGCGGAAGGGGCAGCCGCCTGCTGGCCGCCACGCTGGCGGGCTTCGCGGTGCAACTGCCCCTCGCCTATCTGCTGAGCTCCTGGCTCGGTCTCACGGGTGTGTGGCTGGCCATGGCGGCCGGGACCACGGTCAGCCTCGCAGCCGCTCCAGTGCGGCGCGCAGGCGCTCCTGGACGCGCTCCCGACCCAGCACCTCGATCGACTCGAACAGCGGCAGACCCACGGTGCGACCCGTGACGGCGACCCTGATGGGCGCCTGGGTCTTGCTGAGCTTGAGCCCTCCGAGGGAGGCGCCGACCTCTTCGAGCGCCTCCTTCAGCGACTCGGGGTCCCAGTTGACCGTGTCGAGCCTAGCCAGGTAGCCCTCGATGACCTCGGGGGCGTTGGCCTTCATCGCCTTGTCCCACGAGGCCTGGTCGAAGACCGGCTGCTCGAGGAAGAGGAAGTCGACGTTCTGCCTGATCTCCGACAGCACGGCGACACGGGTCTGGGCGAGCGAGGCGACCTTGCTGAACAGCTCGGCGTCCCAGGAGGGGTCGAGGTAGGGCAGGCAGCGCTCCTCGAAGGTCTCCAGCGGCAGCGCGCGGATGTACTCGCCGTTGAAGGCGCGTAGCTTCTTCTCGTCGAAGAAGGCGCTGGCGGAGTTGACGTCCTCGAGGCGGAACCTCGGGACCATCTCCGCCCACGGCATGATCTCGCGGTCCTCGCCGGTGCCCCAGCCGAGCAGCATGAGGTAGTTGACCATCGCCTCGGCGAGGTAGCCCTCCTCGCGGTAGGACTCGAGGGCCACCTTGTCGCGGCGCTTGGACAGCTTCTTGCGCTGCTCGTTGACGATCACCGGCAGGTGCGCCCACACCGGCGGCTTGGCGCCGAGCGCGGGCCACAGCAGCATCTGCTTGGCCGCGTTGCCGAGGTGCTCCTCGCCGCGCACGACGTGGGTGATGTTCTGGGTGATGTCGTCGACGGCGTTGGCGACCACGTAGAGCGGCGAGCCGTCGGTGCGCGCGACGACGAAGTCCTCCTGCGCGTTGTTGGGGAACTCCACCCGGCCGCGGATGACGTCCTCGACCACGGTGACGCCCTCGTCCGGCGTGCGGAAGCGCACCGCGCCCGAGGTCAGTCCTCGCTCACGGCAGTGGCCGTCGTAGCCCTTGTGCTCCGAGCCCGTGCGCGCGACCAGGTCGTCGCGGGTGCAGTCGCAGTAGTAGGCCATGCCCTTGGCCAGCAGGAGGTCGACCGCCTCGCGGTGCTGGGGCTCGAAGGCCGACTGGAAGTAGGGCCCCTCGAAGACCGGGTTGGTGCCGTTGATGCCGATCCAGTCGAGCGCCGAGATGATGCCCTCGGTCCACTCGGGCCTGTTGCGCGTGGCATCGGTGTCCTCGATGCGCAGCACGAACCTGCCGCCGGACTGCTCGGCCAGCGCCCAGTTGAACAGCGCCGTGCGGGCGCCGCCGACGTGGAACATGCCGGTGGGGGACGGGGCGAAGCGCACCCGCATGTCAGTCACCTGCTTGATTGTTCCCTCACCCTTCTCATTCGCTGCGCGGCCGGCATGCTTCGCGGCGCCGCCCACTCCGCTCACCGCGTCGGGTTCAGTCACGGGAGACCACCTTGTTCGTCAGGGTGCCGATGCCCTCGATGCCGACGCTGACCTCGTCACCGATCTCCATCGGGCCCACGCCCGCGGGGGTGCCTGTCAGGATGACATCGCCGGGAATCAGCGTCATGACCGCGCTGACGTAGGCCACCAGCGCGGGGATGTCGTTGATGAGCTGGGAGGTGCGACCGCTCTGCCTGATCTCACCGTTGACCGTGGTGGTCAGCGCCAGGTCGGAGGCGTCGAGGTCGGTCTCGATCCACGGGCCGATCGGGCAGAAGGTGTCGAACCCCTTGGCCCTGGTGAACTGGACGTCCTTCTTCTGCAGGTCGCGAGCGGTGACGTCATTGGCGCAGGTGTAGCCGAAGATGACGTCCTTGGCCCGCTCGGCGGGCACCTCACGGCAGAGCCTGCCGATCACCACGGCCAGCTCGCCCTCGAAGTCGACGCGCTCCGACTGCGAGGTGGGATAGGCGATGGCGTCGCCGTGGCCGACCACCGAGGTGGACGGCTTCATGAAGATGAGCGGCTCTTCGGGGACCTCGTTGCCGAGCTCCTTGGCGTGCTCGGCGTAGTTCCTGCCGATGGCGATGACCTTGCTGGGCAGCATCGGAGCCAGCAGCCGCACCTCGGCCAGCGGGTAGCGCTCACCGGTGAACTGGATCTGGTTGAACGGATGACCGGCGATCGTCGAGATGACGTCGCCCTCGACCACGCCGAAGACAACCTCGTCGCCTGTGGAGAACCTCGCTATACGCACATGACAAGGCTAGTGCCGTCCACCTGGTGCCTCGTCGGGTCTATTAATCCCCAAAACCCGCTTTAAACCCTGAATGGCAGTGAATCGCCTGGTAACAGGTCGAAGTGAGTCGATATCGACACCGGGGGTGACTGATCGTGGCTGACACGATGGCCAGAGATAGCGGCACGGCGACGCCGGCCGTACCGAGAGCACGGACGCAGGGCGGCAGCTCGCTCGTCACCGAGCAGGGCAGGACGACCATCGCCGACGGCGTCGTGGCGAAGATCGCAGGACTGGCCGCGCGCGAGGTCTCCGGCGTGTACAGCATGGGCGGTGGCACCGCTCGGGCCCTGGGCGCGATGCGTGGCATGGTCGGCGCCGAAAAGAGCGTGAGCCAGGGAGTGTCGGTGGAGGTGGGCGAGCGGCAGACCGCCGTCGACCTCGACCTCACAGTGGAGTACGGCGCGGCCATACCCGACCTGGCCGGCGCGGTCCGCAGGAACGTGATCTCGGCGATCGAGCGGATGACCGGCCTCGAGGTGACCGAGGTGAACGTCAGCGTCAACGACGTGCACCTGCCCGAGTCGCCCAAGAACGAGGAGGAGTCCACCGAAAGGGGGCCACGAGTCCAATGACAGACGACGGGCTGGCCCATGCCATCGCGGAACGGGTACGAGGCTGCCCGGGTGTGGCGGATCTCTCGGGCGGCCCGTTCGGGACCGTGGCGACGTACCTGCCGGGCAGGCGGCTGAAAGGGGTGGCCGTTCGCGACGACGAGGTGGAGATCGCCATTGTCGCGCGCGCCGGCCGCTCCCTGCTCGAAACCGCCGACCAGGTGCGCAGCGTCGTCGTCCCGCTGACGGACGGCCGCCCCGTGAACGTGGCGATCCAAGATCTGGAGGACTCATGAACACCATCCCCGTGCTGCCGATCATCGGCATGGCGGTCGGCATCATCCTGGGTCTGGCCGGCGCCTTCGGCGGGCTGGGGGCGTTCCTGCTGGTCCTCGTGCTCGGCGCGCTGGGCCTGCTGGTCGGGCGCATCGCGGAGGGCGGCGAGATCGACCTGTCGCACCTCACCGCGAGGCGACGATGACGGTTCCCGCCCACGGCATACTCATCCCCGCCCAGCGGATCCCCGCCGAGCAGCGGGGACGCACGCGTATCGAGGACAGGGTCGTCTCCAGCATCGCGCTGCAGGCGGCCAACGAGGTGGAGCAGGTGCGCGAGGTGCTGCACCGCCGCTCACCCGCCGCCAGGGTGGACGGCGACCTGGCGACGATCCGCGTGGACGTGGCGCTGGACTACCCGGCGCCGGTCCGCACGATCGCCTCCGAGATCAGAAACCACGTGGCGCGCAGGGTGCTGGAGCTGACCGGCCTCGAGGTCGCCCAGGTCGACGTGCGCGTGACAAGTTTGGAGGTGAGATCATGACGCTGGAGGCCAGGCCGGAGCCGCAGACGACGCCGCAGCAGCAGACCGCGCCGCAGACCGCCCCCGTCGCGCCGACCGATCCGGCGGCCGACAGGGCCGCGCTCCGTGCCTTCAAGTCGCGCAGGATGGTCGCCGCCACCGTGGCGGCTCTGGTGCTGATCGGGATCGGCTTCGTGGCCGCCGTCGAGATCATCTCGACGCTCGTCAACAGGCCGGTCAGCTGGCTGCCCAAGGCGCCTGCGCTGTCGTGGGCCTCGGCGACCCCGTGGAGCAGCCCGCAGGTCCTGGCGGCGGCGAGCGTCCTCGTCCTGGTCGGGCTCGGACTGCTGGCGCTGGCCATGAAGGCGGGCCGTCCTCATGTGGTGCCGGTGCGCACGGGCGATCCCGACCTGGTCATCGGTCTGCAGCCGAAGGGCTTCGCCTCGGCGCTGGCCCGCGCGGCCGAGGACGTGCCGGGGGTCCACTCGGCCAAGGCCGGCGTGGGCGGCGGCAGGGTCGCCGTGACCGCCTACGCGTCAGGGTGGGACGACGCCAGGCTGACGGAGGCCGTACGGCAGGCCGTCCTCGCACGGCTCGGCACGATCGGCCCCATCAACCACTACAGGGTGTCAGTCGCGATGAAGGAGCGGCGATGACGACCGGCCGCGCCAACCGCATCGGGCTGGCCGTCATCGGTCTGATCTGCCTCCTGTGCGGAGGGCTGACGCTGGCCAGAGGGCTGCGCGCCTTCCCCCAGGACTGGGCGCCCGCCGACGAACCGCTGGTCAACGGGCCCGTTCAGGAGTTCTTCACCCGGTTCTCCCCGTGGCTCTGGTGGGCGCTGGCCGTGCTGGCGGTGATCCTCGCGCTGATCGGCCTGCGGTGGCTGGTCGCGCAGAGCCGTCACGAGACCATGGGCGAGGTCAGGGTGGACAGCGGAGCCGAGGGCCAGACGACCGTCACCTCGGCGGCCGTGGCGAAGGCGGCCGCGGCCGAGTTGACCGCCGTGCCGTCCGTGACGTCGGCGACCGCGGCGCTGGCGGGCGACCACGACCACCCCAAGGTACAGCTGCGCCTGGCGGCCGACGAGCGGACGCCGATGAGCGCGCTGCGGGAGGAGCTGAGCACGGTGACCGTGCCGCACATGAGGCTCGCGCTCGGGGCCGACCGGCTGCCCACGGTCGCCAGGGTCAGCCTGGAACCGGCGGCTCCGCCCAAACGAGTGGTGAGATGAAGAAGCGGGGCCCCGGCGAAAGGGCCCCGCTTCATCGTTGGTTACAGCGGAACAACCTGCTCAGCCTGCAGACCCTTCGGCCCACGGGTGGTCTCGAACGAGACCCGCTGGTTCTCCTCGAGCGAGCGGTAGCCGTTGGTGGTGATGGCCGAGTAGTGCACGAACACGTCCGCGCTGCCGTCGTCGGGCGCGATGAACCCGAAGCCCTTCTCGGCGTTGAACCACTTCACGGTGCCTTCAGACAACTGCTTCTCCTTCTGATGAGCCCCGCTACTTCAGCAGGGCTGCGTTGCGGACCCTACCCCGCAATCGCCTCCGCAGACGAGCGAAGTACCAAGCCGGGTGCCAACAGTGGGCAAAAAGCTTGGCATCATCGGCCGCCGGGAGCTCATCACGGCCGATCTACTCATTCCGGGCGACGGCCAGCCCGTACGGCAGGCGGCCGTCGTCATGGAGAACGGCCTCATCCGCTACGCGGGCCCCGCCCGGAACGCCCCCGACACGACGGGCCGGCGGCCTCGGCGTCCACCTGGCCCATGCCGTCGCGGAGGGCTCGATCGAGGGGGCACCCTCCTGGCGGCCACCTGCACGGTGATCGACGTGCTCATGACCGCGCGGGCGGCCTGCCTCCCGTGCTGATGGACAAGCTGAAGGCGGTGGCCGAGGTCCACGCGGGCGCGGTCGCCCTCGCCCGCTCCAGGGGCGTACGGCTGGGCGCCCAGGCGCCGCGCAGCGGGGTGCTGGCCGAGGGGTACGACGCCGACGTGATCACGCTCGACGCCGACCCGCTCGACGACATCACGGTCATCTCCGATCCCGATCACGTGACGGGTGTGTGGAAGGCTGGCAGGAGGGTGAAGGGAGCCTGACATGTCCGTGGTGAAGATCAACGCGTTGACCGTGCCCGCCGAGATGCGCGAGGAGCTGGAGCGGCGTTTCTCCGGCAGGGCCGGAATGGTGGAGTCGTCCGACGGCTTCGAGTGGTTCGAGTTGCTGCGCCCCGTCGAGGGCACTGACACCTACCTCGTGTACACCCGCTGGCGCAGCGAGGAGGACTTCCAGGCCTGGCAGTCCAGCAGGGCCTTCCAGGCCGGCCACGCCCAGGCCGCGGGAGAGCGGCCCGGGCACGGTCACGGTCAGGGGGAGGGCCACGGGCAGGGACACGGTCACGGCCAGGGCCCCGCCGCCTCCGGCGCGGAGCTGTGGTCCTTCGAGGTCGTCCAGAGCACGGGGCCCAAGGCCTAGTGGTCGAGCGGGTTCGCCGCCACTCTCGCGGCGAACCCGCTCCGCACGAAGCTCGCCGCCAGGCTGCCCGGCTTGCGCGCGGCCTGGCTCTCGAAGCAGGCCACGAACTCCTCGGCGAGGCCGAGGCGCGGGTAGCGGCCCAGCACCTCCTCGCGCACGTCGCCGGGGATCGCGTCGGTGCCGCGTCCCGAGACGTCCATGCCCGTCGACAGCTCCAGCAGGTGGCCTTCGGGGTCGTCGCGCACGTCGACCTCGTCCCACATGTGGCGGACGATCACCTCGGCCGCGCGCCGCCTGCGCTCCACCGGCCAGCCCGCGCCCGCGCCGAACACCCACGCCACGTGCCCGCCCGCCTCCTCGAACGGCAGGCTGTGGTTGTCGAAGGCCTCGGCCAGGCCGAGATCGTGCAGCATCGCCGCCACGTAGAGCAGCTCGGCGTCGAAGTGGATGCCCCTTCTGCGCGCGTAGTAGGCGGCCCAGAGATAGGCCCGCACGGAGTGGTTGAGCAGCGCGGGCGAGTGGTAGGCGGTCGCCACTTCGAGCGACGCTCGGCACGCCGATGTGTCCGGGATCACGAGGTTCATGCCGTCACGATAACGATGTCTCATACCAGCTTGACCAGGTGATCTTATTCCGGACAGCATGTTCCGCCCCCTCGGTTCGGCCCGGAAGGATCTGGCGTGCGTCGCCTCGCTCTCCCCCTCGCTCTCCTGCTCGCCCTCGGAGGGCTGGCCGACACCGCGGGCGCCACCGTGAAACGCACCGCGGAGTGCCAGGGCGACTGGCTGCCCGCCACGCCGACGGCGGCCGAGGTGATGAAGGGCGAGGTCGCCTTCCTCGACCTGCCGCCCGTCAAGGTCGGCCAGGACGTCGACTGGCGCACCAACCCGTACAAGAACCGCTCGTGGGGCATGGTGTTCCACTCGCTGCGGTGGATGGGCCGCCTGGTGGCCGAGTACGAGAACAACGGCGAGGAGCGCTACCTCGCCAGGGCCACGGAGATCGCCCAGGACTGGGTGAAGGACAACCCGCGCGGCCGACCCGCCAGCCCGTACGCCTGGGCCGAGCACCCCATCGCGCTGCGCGCTCCCGCGCTGGTCTGCCTGAGCAGGCACGTCGACGCCAAGTGGCTCAAGGACAGCCTGTCCGAGCACGCCAGGGTCCTCGGCGACGACCGCCTCTACGAGTGGGGCCACAACCACGGCATCGACCAGGACATCGCGCTGCTCGGCATCGGCTGCCGCCTGAACGACAGGCGCTGGCAGGACCACGCGATCAAGCGCCTCACCAAGACCGTGAAGCTCGACATCGACTCGCAGGGCGCGCTGATGGAGCAGGCCCCCCCGCTACGCGATCTACGTCCACGACCGGCTGAAGGTCGCCATGACCAACCTCAAGGACTGCGGCCGCAAGGTGCCCGGCGACATCTCCGCGCGCTGGTCGAAGCTGAGCGGCTTCATCATGCACTCCACCAACCCCGCCGGGTTCATGGTGCCGATCGGCGACGGCGGCGCCGACCACGAGCCCTCGGGCTTCCCGAACCCCTCGGAGCGGGTGAAGGTCTTCAAGGCCGGCTACGTGTACGGCAGGACCGACTGGGCCAAGCCCGAGTCGGCCTTCTACTCCATCAGGTTCGGCCCAGGCACGAAGTACCACGGCCACGAGGACCACCTCGGCCTCACCTACTACGCCCAGGGCAGGGACGTCCTGGTCGACGCCGGTTTCCACTCCTACGAGCCCACGCGCTACCGGTACTGGACCATGTCGCCCGAGGCGCACAACGTGCCGACCGTCGTGGGCGCCCGTTTCAGGCCGAGGACCGCGACCAGGCTGTCCAGGACCGCCTACGACTCGGGCCGCCAGCGCTACCGGCTCACCGACAAGGCGTACGGCGTGAGCCGTACCAGGTCGGTGCTGGTCAACCACGACGAGGACGTGATGGCCGTCCTGGACGGCGCGGGCGGCGGCAAGAAGGTCAGGAACATCTGGCGCTTCGACCCCTCGCTCAAGCTCGTCTCCAACTCCGGCGGCAAGGTCGTGCTGGCCGACGGGAAGTTCAAGGTCAGCCTGGTGCAGCTGTCCGGCTGCAAGCCGGTGAGCGGCCAGAAGGTGGAGCGCGGCGGCAGGCTCGGATGGGTGTCGCCCTCGTACATGGCCAAGAACCCCGCGACGACGGTCGTGTCCCCGGCTTCCGCGTCGCTGCTGACGGTGATCGTGCCGGGCACCGACCAGCCGAAGGTGTCGTGCGCAGGGGGCAAGGTCACCGTGCAGACCGCCGACGGCGCCGTCGGCTTCAAGGCGTCGATCTTCTAGACCTGCCTGACGGGGCGGCCGGATGGGCCGCCCCGCCGCAGCCTCAGACCTCTCTGCCCGAGCGCAGCAGGCCGTAGGTGACGGCCTGCTCAAGGGCCTGCCAGCTGGCCTCGATGATGTTCTCGTCGACGCCCACGGTGGCCCACTCGCCGCTCTCGTCGCTCGAGGTGATCAGCACGCGGGTGATGGCGCCCGTGCCGTGCGAGCCCTCCAGGATGCGCACCTTGTAGTCGACGAGCTCGAGCTTGGCCAGCTCGGGATAGAGCTTCTCCAGCGCCAGCCTGACCGCCCTGTCGAGCGCGTTGACGGGACCGTTGCCCTCGCCCGTGGCGACGATGCGCTCGTCCTTGGCGTGGACCTTGACCGTGGCCTCGCTGACCACCTCGCCGCCCTTGGTGCGCTCGACGATCACCCGCCACGACTCCACCTCGAAGTGGCGCTTGCGCTCGCCGTGGACGGTGTCGCGCAGCAGCAGCTCGAAGGAGGCGTCGGCGGCCTCGAAGGTGTAGCCCTTGGACTCCAGGTCCTTCACCCTGCCGACCAGGGTCTTGGTGGACTCAGGGGTCAGCTCGTAGCCGAGCTCGCGGCCCTTGAGCTCGACCGAGGCGCGCCCTGCCATGTCCGAGACCAGCATGCGCATGTCGTTGCCGACCATGGCGGGGTCGATGTGCTGGTAGAGGTTCGGGTCCACCTTGATGGCGCTGGCGTGCAGGCCCGCCTTGTGGGCGAAGGCGGAGGTGCCCACGTAGGGAGCGTGGGAGTTGGGGGTGACGTTGGTGACCTCGGTGATCGCGTGCGCGATGCGGGTCATGTCGGCCAGCGCCTGCGGGGGCACCAGGTCGAAGCCGCGCTTCAGCTGGAGGTTGGCCACCACCGTGAAGAGGTTGGCGTTGCCCGAGCGCTCGCCGTAACCGTTGGCGCAGCCCTGGACGTGCGTGGCGCCCGCCTTGACCGCGGCGAGCGTGTTGGCGACGGCGCAGCCGGTGTCGTCGTGGCAGTGGATGCCGACGCGCGCGCTGGTCTGCACGGCCGCGTGGACGACCTCGGCCAGCTCGTCGGGGAGCATGCCGCCGTTGGTGTCGCACAGGGCGATGACGTCCGCGCCCGCTTCGGCCGCGGTCAGCAGCACCTCCAGCGCGTAGGCTGGGTTGGACTTGTAACCGTCGAAGAAGTGCTCGGCGTCGAGGAAGACTCGCTGTCCCCCCGCACGAAGGTGAGAGACCGTATCGCGGATCATCGCGAGGTTCTCCTGGAGAGTCGTGCGGAGGGCCAGCTCCACGTGCCGGTCGTGGCTCTTGGCGACAAGGGTCACGACCGGCGCGCCGGATTCGCGCAGAGCGGCCACCAACGGGTCGTCGGCTGCCTTCACACCGGCTCGGCGGGTCGCGCCGAACGCGGCGAGCTGCGCGTGCTTCAGGTCGAGCTCTGTTTGAGCGCGCCTGAAGAACTCTGTGTCCTTGGGGTTGGCGCCCGGCCAGCCCCCCTCGATGAATCCGACGCCCAGCCCGTCCAGGTGCCGCGCGACAGCGAGCTTGTCGGCGACGCTGAGGTTCAGGCCCTCCTGCTGTGCGCCGTCTCGCAGCGTGGTGTCGTAGACGTGGAACCGATCGTCGGCCATCGAGATCTCCTGAGGAAAAGTCTGTGCAGAAAAGCAAAAGACCCCTCACGGACGTGAGAGGTCTGCGCGCTGGCTATGTCCCTTGTCAGCCAGCGCGCCTGCCGATAATGAGCAGAGCAGAACACATGATGCCTGCGAGTCTGCCACACGCATTCACCATCTGGCACATCGATCTCATATTTCGGGACGTCACACCGAGGTGCCCTGCTGTTCGATCGCCGACAGGTCCCTGATCGGCTGGCCGTCGAGGAGGAGCGTGGGGGTGCCGTCGATCCGGATCTTCGCGTTGTCCTCGAGGTGCTTGCCCGCGTGGCGCTGCGAGGTCACGCACTGCTCGAAGCCCGCGTCGGTGACGCCCGCGCTCCTGCCGGCGGCCACCAGCTCCTCGACCGTGTAGCCGGTGGCCTGGCCGTGCGGGGCGGGCTGCATGCCGTACAGCTTGTCGCGGAAGGCGAGCCAGTTGGCCGACGGCACGCAGCGCGCGGCCGCGGCGGCCCTGATGGAGTTGGAACGGCTGGGCTCGTCGGTGAAGATCGTCACGGTGTGGAAGACGACGGCGAGCTTGCCCTCACCGACCATCTGCTCCAGACGCCGGCCCGAGGTCTCGTGCAACTCCTTGCAGAAGGGGCAGTCGAAGTCCTCGAACAGGTCGAGCACGGGCGCGTTGGCACCGGGCCTGGCCAGCAGCATCGAGCCGTCGGCCCGCCGTACGAGCTTGACGTCCTGCGCCGAGCTCCCCTTCGGGAGCCCCGCGATGATCAGCAAGCCGGCGAGTACGGCAAGCGCCACGAAGGCGCCGACCATCTTGGACCGTCCACGCCTCTCCACCGTCAACTCCACGTATGGCTCCGCCCATAAGATCCGTTTTCAACCGCGTGTCACCTTATCGGGTGGGGAGAATGTGCCCCATGAAGGCCTCTTACCTCTCGCCCGCTGTCGGGCAGTACATCCTGGCCCACTCGACCCGCCCCGACGAGCTGCTCGACGAGCTCGCCGCCGAGACGCGCGCCGCCACAGGGCCTGACGCGGGGATGCAGATCTCCCCCGACCAGGGCCGCTTCCTCACCATGATCACTCAACTCGTCAAGCCCACGCTGGCCGTCGAGGTCGGGACGTTCACCGGCTACTCCTCGCTGTGCATCGCCAGGGGACTCGCCGGCGGGCGGCTGCGCTGCTTCGACGTGAGCGAGGAGTGGACCTCGATCGCCCAGCGGTACTGGGAGAAGGCGGGGGTCGCCTCGAGGATCACGCTCAGGCTCGGCCCCGCCACGGAGTCGCTGCGGGCCCTGGAGGAGCAGATCGACCTCGCCTTCATCGACGCCGACAAGATCAACTACCCGGCCTACTACGAGCTGGTGATGGAGCGGCTGCGCCCCGGCGGGCTGGTGCTGGTGGACAACACGCTGTGGGACGGCTACGTCGCCGACCCCTCGTACGAGGACGAGATGACCAGGAGGATGAGGGAGTTCAACGACCTGGTGATGAACGACCCGAGAGTCACCTCGGTGATGCTGCCGATCGCGGACGGCCTGACGATGATTCGAAAGAAGTAGCGAAATCATCTCCACGAGATGGTTACGATGTGTCGCGTGCTGAACACGTTGCGCTCGACCATCCGGCGGGGATGATAGTGACATGGCCAAGGTTCTGGAGCGACCGATCACAGAGATGCCGACAATGCAGGAAAGCTACAAGCGCGCCTGCGAGCTGTTTCCCAGCCACCGCGTCGAGTTCGTCGACGGCCGGATCGTGGTGAACGACGTGCCTACCTGGGATCATAACGAGATCATTTCCCGACTGCTCAAGCTCATCATCAGCATTGTCACCGACCGTGACTGGGAGATCGGCACCAACATCCAGCTCTTTCTCGGCGCTCAAGCTGATCGCTACATTCCCGACCTGACCATCGTGCCGCCTCACCCACGGATGTGGGGAGATGACGAGGTCTACGGCGAGGACACCAACCTCGTCGTCGAGGTCGTCTCGCCCTCCAGCGTCCACGACGACCACGCCGTCAAGCCCCGCGAGTACGCCAGGGCGGGTGTCCCGCTGTACCTGCTGATCGACCCCGCGCAGGGCATCGCGATCCTCTTCAGCCTGCCCGCCGAGAAGGGCTACCAGCACAGGACCCAGGTGGAGCTCGGCACCGCGCTCGACCTGCCTGAGCCGTGGAAGCTCTCCATCGACACGGGCACGCTCGTCGAGCCCTGACCCCCGCCCCTTCCGGCGGCGCGACCGTGGCCGGGACAATGGGGCGTGCACATCATTCTGGAGACCGAGCGGCTGGTGTTGCGCCGCTTCACCGAGGACGACCTCGACCATCTGGTCGAGCTGGACAACGACCCCGAGGTCATGCGCTATCTCAACGGCGGCAGGCCCGTCGCCCGCGACCTGATCAGGGACGTCACGCTGCCCAGGTTGATGTCCTACTACGAGCGTCCCGACGGGTTCGGGTTCTGGGCGGCCGAGGAGAAGCCCACGGGTGAGTTCATCGGCTGGTTCCACTTCAGGCCCGGCAAGAACGCCCCTCCTGGAGAGCTCGAGCTGGGCTACCGGCTGCGGAAGGCGGCGTGGGGCAAGGGCTACGGCACCGAGGGCTCCCGCGCCCTGATCGACAGAGGCTTCGCCGAGCAGGGCGTCGAGCGGGTGACGGCCGGCACCCTGGCCGTCAACACGGGCTCGAGACGGGTGATGGAGAAGGCCGGGCTGACGCACGTGCGCACGTACTTCGACGACTGGCCCGAGGGCATCGTGCGATCCGAGGAGGGCCTGGTCGAGTACGCGCTGACCAGGGCCGAGTGGGAGGCGAACAGGTCCGGCTTGTAGAAATGAGGCCATGTCCGTCTTGCAAGCCGAGTGGGAGCAGCATCGGCCGGCGGTCTTCGGCGCGGCCTACCGGCTGCTCGGGAGCGTGGCCGACGCGGAGGACGTCGTCCAGGACGTGTGGCTGCGTGCCGCGCAGGCCGATCTGGACGACGTGGCCGACCTGCGGGCCTGGCTCGTGACGGTCTCCGCGCGCACCTCCTACAACCTGCTCAACTCGGCGAGGGCTCGAAGGGAGAGCTACGTCGGGCCCTGGCTGCCGGAGCCGCTGCTGACCGGGCCGGACGCGGCCGCCCCCGTGCTGGTGGACGAGTCGGTGAGCTTCGCGATGCTCCTGGTCATGGAGGAGCTCTCCCCGCCCGAACGCGTGGCGCTGGTGCTGCACGACGTGTTCGCGCTGCCGTTCGACGAGATCGCCGAGGTGCTGGGCAACACCCCGGCCGCCAGCAGGAAGCTGGCCTCCAGGGCCAGGGGCCGCATCGCCAAGGCCAGGCGGCGGCAGCCGCCGTCCAAGGCCGAGACGGCCGAGGCGCTCCAGGCGTTCAAGGCGGCGGCGCAGGCCGGCGACCTGGCCAGGCTGGTCGAGCTACTCCATCCCGAGGCCGTCTACGTCGCCGACGGCGGCGGCAGGGTGACCGCGGCCCGCGCGCCCGTCCATGGTGGCGAGCGCGTCGCGACGCTGACCATCCGGGTGGCGCTGCAGGCGCGGCCCGACAGCATCGAGCTGATCGAGCTGAACGGCGAGCCCGCGCTCGCCGCCTACCGCGACGGCGCGCTGCTGTGGGTCGACACGGTCGAACTCGTGGACGGCAGGATCGCCGCGATCAGGCGCGTGGCCAATCCCGAGAAGATCGGTCACATCTGAGCGAGCGGCCTTGTTCAGCCGGGTACTCGAGCCCATCGGGGTCGGGCACCCGCGGGCGGCGGTGACCGGCATCGACACCGGGCGCGGCACCGTGACGGCCGGCGGCGAGGTCATCGCCTACGACCGGCTGGTGCTGGCGGCGGGCAGCGCCCTCGTGCGCCCCGACCTTCCTGGCGCGCGGCACCTGTTCGACGTCGGCGGCCTTCACCAGGGGCTGGGAGCGCGCGGTGATGGCCTCGGGCGTGGACGGCAAGGAGGTCAAGCGGTGAATCATGGAGATGATCCACCCGCCCGTCGACGACGCCGCGACCCTCCTGGCGGCCTCCGACCACCCCTGTTTCGAGATCCCGTTCTACGAGGGCCGCTGACCGGCGCGGCGAGTCCAGGCAGCTTGGATCTGTCGTCGCACGAAACGTGCCCTCATGGCCGAGGCGCCGCCGACCAGGGGGTCGGCGGCGCGAGGGGGAAGCGAGTCGGCGGGGGCGGATCAGGAGATCTTGTGGATCCAGTGGTGGGTGTCGGGGCGGGTGCCGTACTGGATGCCGAGCAGCTCCTCACGGATCTTGAGGGTCACCGGGCCTGGGGTGCCGTCGCCGATGGTCCAGGCGCGGTCGGCGCCCTTCACCGACCCCACGGGCGTCACCACCGCGGCCGTTCCGCAGGCGAAGACCTCGGTGAGCGTGCCCGACTCGCACCCCGCCTGCCACTCCTCGATCGAGATGCGCCCCTCCTCGGCCTCCAGACCCAGGTCGGCGGCCATGGAGAGGATGGAGTCGCGGGTGATGCCCGGCAGCAGGGTGCCGGTCAGCGCGGGGGTGACCAGCTTGTTGCCGAAGACGAAGAACAGGTTCATCCCGCCCATCTCCTCGACGTAGCGGTGCTCGTGGGAGTCGAGCCACACCACCTGGTCACAGCCCTGGGCGACGGCCTCGCGCTGGGCGACGAAGGCCGCGGCGTAGTTGCCTCCGCACTTGGCGGCGCCGGTGCCGCCGGGCGCGGCACGGGTGTAGTCGGTGGACAGCCACACCGACACCGGCTTGACGCCTCCGGCGAAGTAGGAGGCGGCGGGCGAGGCGATGACCATGTACTTGTAGGTCTTGGACGGGTAGTTGACGCCCAGCCCGACCTGCGTCGCGATGATGAAGGGCCGCAGGTAGAGGCTGTGGCCCTCGCTCGTGGGCACCCAGTCACGGTCGGTCTGGGTGAGCAGTTCGAGGGACTCGACGAAGGTGTCCTCGGGCAGCTCGGGCATGGCCATGCGCAGGCAGGAGGCGTTGAAGCGGGTCGCGTTCGCGTACGGCCTGAAGGTCACGATCGAACCGTTGGCCTGGCGGTACGCCTTCAGGCCCTCGAACAGCTCCTGCGCGTAGTGGAAGACGGAGGTCGCGGGGTCGAGGACCAACGGCCCGTACGGCTGGAGCCGCGCGTCGTGCCAGCCCTCGCCCTCGGTGTAGTCGATCGAGATCATGTGGTCGGTGAAGACCTGCCCGAACCCCGGACTCGCCAGTACCTGCTCACGCTCTGCCGCAGTGCGAGCGTGGTCGGAGAGCTGCACATCGAAGCTGAGCTTCTGAGCGGTGGTCATGACGGAAATCCTTCTCTTTTCGCGAGATTTGCCCTGAGTCCATTTTGCGCTGGACCGGGTAACGGGAACCTACAGCAAACGCCTGGCGGTTCTCGCTGGCCGCCAGGCGTCAATGGAGCACCGGCGGCTGCGAGGCCGCCGGGCTGGGGGTGCACACGACGGTCAGGCGCCGCCGGATACTCGTGCGGTGATGTCGTCACCGATCTCGTGCGTGGTGCGGCCGGCCCATCCGGCCAGGCGCTCCACGATGTCGTCGGCGACGGCCTGCTCGACGCGGGCCGCCTCCTCGGTCAGGCCGAGGTGGTCGAGCATCATGGCGACCGACAGGATGGTGGCCGTCGGGTCGGCCTTGCCCTGGCCCGCGATGTCGGGGGCGCTGCCGTGGACCGGCTCGAACATGCTGGGCGCGGTGCGGTCGGGGTTGATGTTGCCGCTGGCGGCCAGGCCGATGCCACCGGCGATGGCGGCGCCGATGTCTGTGATGATGTCGCCGAAGAGGTTGTCGGTGACGATCACGTCGAAGCGCTCGGGCTGGTTGACGAAGAACATCGAGGCCGCGTCGATGTGCTGGTAGTCGGTGGTGACCTCGGGGAACTCGGGCGCGATCCTGTTGACCGTGCGCTGCCACAGGTCGCCCGCGTAGGTGAGCACGTTGGTCTTGTGGACCAGGGTGAGCTTCTTGCGCGGCCGCTCGGCGGCCCTGGCGAAGGCGTAGCGGACCACGCGCTCGACGCCGAAGGCGGTGTTGAGCGACTCCTGGGTGGCGATCTCGTGGGGCGTGCCACGGCGCAGGACGCCACCGGCTCCCGCGTAGAGGCTCTCGGTGCCCTCGCGGACGACGACCATGTCGATGTCGCCAGGGAGGGTGTCGGCCAGCGGGGTCTCCACGCCGGGGAAGAGCTTGACCGGGCGCAGGTTGACGTAGTGGTCGAGCTCGAAACGCAGGCGTAGCAGGAGTTCGCGCTCGAGGATGCCCGGCGGCACGCTGGGGTCGCCGATGGCGCCGAGCAGGATGGCGTCGTAGCCGCGCAGCTCCTGCAGGACCTCGTCGCTCAGGGTCTCCCCGGTGGCGTGGTAGCGGGTGGCGCCCAGATCGTAGTGCGTGGACTCGATCTTGACGCCGACCGCCTCGAGGACCTTGAGCCCTTCGGCGACGACCTCGGTGCCGATCCCGTCGCCGGGGATGACGGCCAGACGAATGTTGCGCGACTCCATGGGCGGTACCTTACCGGCTCGTCTCGATGGACGAACACTCATCTCACTTGCCGGACGTCCAGTTTTGTCCTGTTTGCGGTGCTTTGACCCTTTCGTTAGAGTCCGTGCTGCCTAATCCGTTGCGGAGTCGCACGGAGCCGGGGACCCATTTCCCCCTGGGGCGAATCGGTGTCCCCACGCCGTAGGGCGGCTTCCACGCCCGAGCCCGTCAGCTAACCCGGTCGGCCACGTGGAAGGACAGTCCCCTGTCTCGCATCACCACGACCGCTGCCCTCTGCGGTCTTCTCGCCGCAGGAGCCCTCGTGACGGCATCCCCCGCCGTCGCGGACACCACCGGCTCCGACACCCCCTCGAGCTCCGCCACCGGCAAGAGCTCGGCGAGCAGCATCACCGGCGCCGACGTCAAGAAGGCGCGACTCAGCGAACAATCCACCCCCGCCTGGCGGGTCGCCCTCAAGTTCGCGCTGGCCAAGCGCGGCACGCCGTACGTCTGGGGCGGCACGGGCTCCGGCGGCTACGACTGCTCGGGCCTGATGCTCAAGGCCTACGAGAAGGCGGGCATCGAACTGCCCAGGGTGGCCGCCGACCAGTACCGGGCCTTCTCGAGGAAGATCTCGTGGGACAACCTCAAGCCCGGCGACCTGGTCTTCTTCAGCGGCCTCGGCCACGTGGGCATGATCTCCAGGCCGGGACACATGGTGCACGCACCCCGCTCGGGTGACGTGGTGAAGGAGGAGAAGCTCAGCGCCTGGCGACGGCAGGCGTTCGTCGGCGCGGTGCGTCCAGACCCCAAGGGTGTGGCGCTCGCGATGAAGCAGGCAAAGGCCAAGCAGGAACCCGCCCCCGCGATGCTGACCGCCACCCTGTAGGCGGCGGCACGCCCGTACAAGGCCGTCCCCTCGCGCCCTCGCCACCACGGCAGGCGCGGGGGGACGACTGCGCTCCTGCGGAAAGTGTCAGCGGTGGGGTCGCCCCGGTGGAGCAGGGGGACCTCCACCGGAACGGCCCGGATCAGCGAGGGGAGGGGGAACCGCCGTTGTCTCTGCGGTCCAGCGCGGTCTGGACGGCCTCAGCCGCCTCTTCCTCACGCTCTTCTGCACGGTTCCATGGGTACATGTCGTACACGTGACTCATCTCATTTCGCGGACGCGTATGAATCGGACGTCGGACTCCGGTCGCGAATCCGACCGGGCCTGAGCTCGTGCGGTCCGGGTCACGGACCGGACGAAGGGACTTGTGGCCGACACGACGCCGCTCACCGCGACGGGTCGTCGACCTGCCCTAACAGGCCCCGTCGCGGCAGGTAATAAGTACGAGTACCCAGCGCATTACTTCAAAAGTACCTGGCACGGTCCAGACTGTCTCGTAGGACGTCCGAATATCTCACGATATGAGACATCGTTGACGGCTACCCCGGAACGCGCGAACGCCCTCCCGCGGTGTGCGGGAGGGCGTTCCATGCGAGAGACGGTCAGTCGGTCAGGTCGACCGAGCGGCCGCTGTCGGCGCCGATCTCGGCCACGATCTGGTCGACCACGTCGGCGGGGATCGCCGAGTCGACGGTCAGGGCGATGAGCGCCTTGCCGCCCTTGACGTCGCGCGCCACCTGCATCGAGGCGATGTTGATGCCGTGCTCGCCCAGCAGCCTGCCGACGACGCCGACGATGCCGGGACGGTCGGTGTAGGTGAGGAAGGCCAGGTGGTCGGTCGGCTCGATCTCCATCTCGTAGCCGTTGACCTCGACGATCTTGGTGACCTGACGCGGGCCCGAGAGCGTTCCCGACACCGAGACGGTACGGCCGTCGGCCAGCACGCCCCGGACGCTGACGACGTTCCTCCAGTCGGGGCTCTCCGAGCTGGTGATCAGGTCGACCGTCAGGCCGCGCTCCTTGGCCAGGAGGGGGGCGTTGACATAGGTGACCGCGTCCTCGATGACGTCGGTGAAGACGCCCTTGAGCGCGGCCAGCTCCAGCACCCGCACGTCCTGGCTGGCGATCTCGCCGCGGACCTCGACGTCGAGCTTGGTGGCGGTCTCACCGGCCAGCGCGGTGAAGACGCGGCCCAGCTTCTCGGCGAGCGGCAGACCAGGCTTGACCTCCTCGGCCACGGCGCCACCCTGGACGTTCACCGCGTCGGGCACGAACTCACCGGCGAGCGCGAGCTTGACGCTGCGCGCGACCTGGGTGCCGGCCTTCTCCTGCGCCTCGTGGGTGGAGGCGCCGAGGTGCGGGGTGACGACGACCTGGTCCAGCTCGAACAGCGGGCTGTCGGTGCAGGGCTCCTTGGCGAAGACGTCGAGGCCCGCGCCCGCGACACGGCCCTCCTTGATCGCGGAGTAGAGGGCGCCCTCGTCCACGATGCCGCCGCGCGCCACGTTGACGATCCGCACCGACGGCTTGACCTCGTGCAGTTCCTTGTCGCCGATGAGACCGAGGGTCTCCTTCGACTTGGGCAGGTGCACGGTGATGAAGTCGGCGGTCTTGATGGCCTCCTCGAGGCTGACCAGCCTGACGCCCATGGCCGCGG
Source organism: Nonomuraea roseola (assembly GCF_039535395.1). Taxonomy (NCBI): domain Bacteria; kingdom Bacillati; phylum Actinomycetota; class Actinomycetes; order Streptosporangiales; family Streptosporangiaceae; genus Nonomuraea; species Nonomuraea roseola. The sequence continues at coordinate 4,349,882 of NZ_BAAAXC010000015.1, read as the reverse complement.
CGCGCGCCGGCGGCAGGTAGGGGTCGTAGGCGATCAGCTCGACACCGAACGGCTGCAGGCGCTGCGCGACCAGCTGGCCGATCTTGCCGAGGCCGAGGATGGCGACGATCTTCTCGTCCAGCTCGACGCCGGTGTACTTGGAGCGCTTCCACTCACCGTTCTTGAGCGCTGCGTGCGCCTGGGCGGTGTTGCGGGCGCTGGCCAGGATGAGCGCGACGGTCTGCTCGGCGGCGCTGGTGATGTTGGAGGTCGGCGCGTTGACGACCATGACACCGGCCTTGGTGGCCGCCTCGACGTCGACGTTGTCCAGGCCGACGCCGGCGCGCGCGACGACGCGCAGCTTCGGGGCGGCGGCGATGGCCTCGGCGTCCACCTGGGTGGCGGAGCGGACGATGAGCGCGTCCACGTCGGCGAGCGCGGGCAGGAGCTGGGAGCGGTCGGCGCCGTCGGTGTGGCGGACCTCGAAGTCCGCACCAAGCACGGCGAGACCGGCTTCCGACAGCTCCTCTGCGACCAGAACGACGGGCTTGTTCACAGGTGGATCCTTAGGGGTCATGCGACGGGCTGAGGGACACGGCAGCGGGCCCCTCGGATCCCTCAGAGTCTATCCGGGCTTGTGAACGCATTCACGAGGGTCTCAGGATCTGGGCGCGTTACCCAGCAGCCGAGCGAGTCATCCCAACCCGAGCCAACTTTGTCTTGATCGGGAGATTTATTCGCTATTAGCCTGATAAGCCGTGGGCTACTACCTATCGTTCACCCTATGAGCATCGGGAACCCCGCTCTCGCCGACGTGCTCGCCCAGCATGGCAGTCCGCACCTGCTGCTGGCCGCACTCGCCGATGGGGGAATCCTGGTGGCCGTGCGCTCTGACCGCTCGGTCGTCCTGGGCACCACCCAGGTCGGCGACCGCGTGCTGCTCGGTTACACAGGCCCCCAGACCTACGCGCGCCACCGGGGTGGCCACTCGCTGTCGGCCTGCGACGCCGACACCATCCTCGACATCCAGCGCGTCACAGGCGTGCGGGAGATCGTGATCGACGCCGCAGGACCTGCCGCGGCAGCCGTTCCGATCGAGGACCTCCAGCGCTTCCTGGCATCCACACGGACTGGACCCCAGCCCGTGCTGTCAGGGGCGATGCCCACGGCGTACGCGACGGGCGCCATGGCCGCGGTCTCGCAGGGAGCGGCGGTGATGCACGGCGCGTCGCCGGCGCCGCCACCCGTGCGCTCCGTGCCGGCCGCGCCGCAGTCGTGGATCCCCGCGCCCCGTCCCCATCTGTCGGGCCCCATGCAGCAGGTGGATCCCGGCTACCGCCGCTGCACCCATCCGATCCTGCCCGCGCTGCGCGGGGCCATCGCGCTCCTGCTCGTCGACTACCCGCTGGTCCATCACGTGTGGATCTCCGAGGCGCGCACGGCCTCGGGGGCTCCCGGGATCATGCTGCACGTCAAGGTGCACATGTCGGCGGCCGAGGACGTGGTCCGCGACCTGCACCGAGGGGTCAGGGCCAGGCTGCCGCAGCTGGCGGCCAGCGAGGCGCCGATCCTCATGGCGAGGGTGGCCGACGCGCGCAGCGAGCGCAGGATGGTGGAGCTCGGCGCGCACGTGGTGTGCGCCGACGTCACCGACTGAGATCTGGGCCTGTCCGGACGGAGCATGCTCCGATTCAATGGGCCCATGATCGTCCCCAGGGGCGTGCGCCTCGGTTACGGTGTCGGCTCGTTCTGCACGGCGACGTTCGGCGCCGTGCCAGGACTGCTGCTGCTGTACTACATGACCAACTTCCTGGCCGTGCCCGCGTGGTTGGCAGGGGTGGTGGTGGCCGCGCCCAAGATCTGGGACCTGGTCGTGAACCCGCTGGTGGGCCGGTGGTCGGACCGTACGGTCTCCCGCATGGGCCCGCGCAGGCCGTGGATGCTGGCCGGGGCCTGCACGCTGCCGCTGGCCTTCGCCGCCCTGTTCGCGGGCCCACCCCTCACAGGGACACCCGCCGCGATCTACGTGGGCGTCGTCTTCCTGCTCGCCGCCACCGCCTACGCGCTGTTCGAGGTGCCCTACAAGGCGATGCCCGCCGAGATGACCGGCGACTACCACGAGCGGACGGCGCTGCTGCAGTGGCGCATGGTCTTCATCGGCGCCGCGACCGTGATCAGCGGCGTCGTCGCCCCCGCGATCGTCAACAGCCAGGGCGAGGGCGGCACGCTGTCCAGCTACCGGCTGATGGGCGTGACGATCGCGGTCGTGATGCTGGCCTCCATGCTGGGAGCCTTCTTCGGTACGGCCCGCGCCCCCGTGACCGGCGCCCCCGAGCCCGACGGCGGCACGCTGCGGTCGCAGTTCACCATGGTGCGCTCGAACCCGCCGTACATGTGGCTGCTGGCGCTGGGCTGCACGCAGTTCCTCGCGGTCGGCGTCATGCTGGCGGCGGCGCCGTACTTCGCCTCCTACGTCCTGGGTGATCCCAAGGCCACCAGCACGCTCTTCGCCGCGCTGATCGGCCCGATCCTGCTGACGATGCCGCTGTGGGTGAGGCTGTCCAAGCGCTACGAGAAGCGCGGCGCGATGCTCCTCGCAGGGCTGCTGTTCGGCGGCGGCACGGCCGCGGCGACGGCGACCCCTCTCCTCGGCGCCCTCTACGCGCACCTCATGCTGTTCGTGGTCGGGGTCGGCTTCGCGGGGGTGCAACTCCTGCAGTTCTCGATGCTCGCCGACGTGATCGCCCTCGACGCGGCCTCGACGGGCAAGCGGCGCGCCGGAGTGTTCACCGGGCTGTGGACCGCCATCGAGAGCGCGGTCAGCTCGTTCGGCGCGCTGATCTTCGGTGCCGTGCTCTCGATGGGCGGGTTCGTGTCGTCTGATCCGGGAAGGCCGGTGGTGCAGCCCGACTCGGCGATCACCGCCGTGCTGCTCGGTCAAACCGCCGTGCCAGCATTCATTATTTTTCTTGCCGTGCTCATGACGTTCCGTTACCGATTGACGGCGGAACATGTTCTGCATGACCCGCAACAGCCTTCTGCATCAGGCGAGATACGCCCTGCGGCACCCTGACAGAGTCATCCCCCACGCCCGGCGGCTCACCAGAGACCTGTGGTTCAGGCTCCAGACCCGCGACCACGTGGACTACTACCGGGCGGTGATGCGCTCCGACACCGAGCGCAACCCCGACCGTGCGGTCGGCTCCAAGAGCAGGGAGCGGTGGCTCAAGCTCGGCAAGACCCAGTTCGACTACCTCGTGAAGCACGGCCTGCTCCCCGAGCACCGGATGCTCGAGATCGGCTGCGGCAACCTGCGGGCGGGGCGGCTGTTCATCGACTACCTCCACAGCGGCCACTACTACGGGGTCGACATCTCCCCCGACATCCTCTTCGCGGCCCAGCAGACGCTGGCCGACTTCGACCTGCGCGACAAGCTCCCGCACCTGACCCCCGTCCACGACCTGCGCTTCGACTTCCTGCCCGACGAGTACTTCGACGTCGTCCACGCGCACAGTGTCTTCTCCCACTCACCCCCACGAGTGATCGAGGAGTGCTTCGCGCACGTGGGCCGCGTCATGAAGCCTGGGGGCTGGTTCGACTTCACCTTCGACAGGACCCAGGGCAGGGAGCACCAGGTCCTGCGCGAAGACTTCTACTACCGCACCGAGACGCTCGCCGAGATGGCCGAGCGGCACGGGTTCAAGGCGATGTTCATGGACGACTGGGAGCGGCTGCCGCACAAGCAGTCCAAGATGCGCCTGGTCAAGTAAGGCGACGGGTGAGAGGGAGCGCTCGCGTCCGCGCGAACGCTCCCGCCACCAGGGCGGCCAGCAGCGGCAGTCCGACCACGATCGCGCCCACCAGCTCCCACGGCACCGCCACCGTCGTCGCTTCGATCCGGTCGGCCAGGCCCTCCGGATTCAACGTGACGTAGTAGCCGGTCCTCGACGTCATGGCCCAGGCGAGCGCGACACCGGGGACCGCGCCCGCGATCGCGCCGACCAGCGCGCCGAGCCCCGCGATGTAGCCGGCCTGCCCTGCGAGGACCAGCCGCCCCGTCCTGGACGGCGCGCCCACCGCCGAGATCGTCGCCAGGTCGGGCCGCAGGTCGGCGGCGGCCAGGGCGGTGGCCACGAACGTGCCGCCGAGCACCAGAATCAGCGCGCCGCCCATCAGCACGAGCAGGAGGCTTGCGATGTCCGTCTGGAAGCCGTCCTCCAAATGGACGCTTACCTGCACGCTGGCCGCCTGTAGATCCTTTCGGAGCACCTCCACGTCCTGCGGCCAGTGCCGCGCGAAGATCAGGCGCTCCTTCAGTGTGAACCCCTTGGCCTTCATCGCGGCGGGTGAGAGCAGGATGCCGATCACCCGAGGGTCCGCCGCCTTCGCCACGACGGCCGGCACCTCGAACTTTCCGGCGTCAGAGGAGGGTCCTTCGAAGCCGGCGCGAAGGGAGAGGCGGCCGTGCCGCACCATCGAGGGGTCGAAGACGACCGCCTTGCCCTCGGCGAGCGCCGCGGCCGCCCTGGGGTCGTTCCCGCCCTGCATCAGCGAGAGCAGCCGCTGGTCTCCGACGAGCACCTCGCTGAGGTTGTAGCCAGTCGGACCGCACGAGGTGCACTCGGGGAGCAAGGCAATCGTTCTGCCTCTGGAGGTGACCGGCACGAACCCTTCGACCGGCTGGACGCCGGGCAACCGCTCCTGGGCGGCCTGGCGGATCCGCGCCCATTCCGCGTCGTCCACTTCGCGCGCGCCGATCGACAGCGTGCCGATCGGCGTCAGGGAGCGGAAAGACTCGCGGGCCTCGACGTACTGGCTGTTGACCCCGATGCCGGCCGCGACCGCTCCGGCCGTCGCCGCCATCACGGCCGCGACGGCCGAGGCCGTACGCATCCGGTGGCGAACGGCGTCGCGGACGCCCAGCCGCGGAGCCAGCGGCAGCCGTACGGCGAGCCGCCCCGTGAGCGCGACCAGTAGGGGCACCAGCGCCACCAGCCCCAGCAGCCCGAGCACGGCGGCGGCGAAGATCCATACCTCCTGAGTTCTGGAGGCCAGCAGCGTGGCGACCACGCCCGCCACCACCAGCACCAGTCCCAGCACGGGCCGTCCCGGCCCGCCGCGGGCCGCGCCCGAGCGCCCGGCCAGCACGGCGGCGGGGTCCTGGCGTCCGACCAGCACGGCGGGCGCCATGGCCGCCGCCACCCCGCTGACCAGCCCGAGCGCCATCACGCCGACCACCGGCCACCACGGCACCTCGAGCGGCCCCACCGAGTCCGACAGCACCGGGACCAGCAACAACCCGCCAGAGACTCCCGCGACGGCGGCCACCAGCGCCGCGGCCCCACCCATCACGAGCCCGTCGGCCAGCACGATCATCCGCAGGTGCGCCTTCGATCCCCCCTGCGCGGCGATCACCGCCAGCTCCGTCGCGCGCCGCCGCAGCCCGATCGCGAACGCGGGCCCCGCCAGCAGGACCGTCTCCATCCCCACCATGAACACCGCGACACCGATGCCCACCACGGTGGTGGTCTCCATGGAGATGGCGGGCTCGCGGGCGAGACTGGCAGGTGAGAGGCCGATCAGTCCCATCTCGTTGAGGCTGCGGGTGTCCTCCCACGTCGCGGGTGCGGGGGTGTCGGCCAGCCAGCCGGTGCCGCGGCCATCACGCTTGTCCTTCAGAAGGACGCCCCTGAAGCCGACGACCTGCTTGTACTCCGAGTCGAACGGGAACTCCACCACGCCGACCACCGTCACCCTGCGGTCGGCGCGGGTGACCTCGATCGTGTCACCGGGGCCTCGGCCCATCCTGGGCGTCACAGCGACCTCGTCGGCGGCGGCGGGATAGCGGCCCTCGATCAGCGGCCGCATGCCCTTGGTCAGAGGATCTCGCAGGTCGATCTCGATGGCGCTGACGTGGTCGTAACCACGGCCGGTCCTGACGTCCACGCTGCCCTCGTCGAAGCCGATCAGCCTGGAGCCCGGCTGGAGCCGTGCGGCCACCTCAGCGGCGGTGGTGGCGGCAGCGTTCTTGGGCCGCGCGGCTCCCTCGCCGTGGGGCATGCCGAAGTCACCATACTGCTCGTCCACCCTGGCGTAGTCGCTCGTCTTGATCCGCAGGTCGGCCGCGCCCAGCTTCCTGACGATCCCCTCGCTGAGCGTCACATCGGCCGTCGCGGCGAGGGTGAGCACGCCCGTGATCACCAGCACCGGCAGGCCGATCATCACCATGATCAGCACGGTGCGTCCCTTCGCCCTCAGGGCGTCGCGACGGGAAATCCGCAGCAGCGCTCTCATCGGGCGCTCACCACCGGCGCGGTCGAGTCGACGATCTGGCCGTCGCGCAGGAACACCACCCTGTCCGCCCATCCCGCGTAGCGCGACTCGTGGGTGACGAGCAGCACCGCGGCGCCCGCCTCGCAGCGGCTTCTGAGCAGTTCGAGGATCTCGTCACCCGTCGGGGTGTCCAGCGCGCCCGTCGGCTCGTCGGCCAGGATCAGCCTCCGCTCGCCCACCAGCGACCTGGCGATCGCCACCCGCTGGCGCTGCCCTCCCGACAGCTCGTCGGGGAACCTGTCGGCGACCGCCGCGAGCCCCATCTCCTCCAGGACGGCCAGCGCCTCGGCCCTGGCCTCGCGCGTCCGCACGCCGTCCAGCTCGCGGGGCAGCATGACGTTCTCCGCCCCGGTCAACGAGGGGATCAGGTTGAGGTCCTGGAAGACGTAGCCGATGCTCCTGCGCCGCAGCGCGGCCAGGTCCTTGACCGTCGAGAGGGGCACGCCCTCCACGGTGACCTCGCCGCTCGTGGGCCTGTCGAGGCCGCCCGCGAGGTTGAGCAGCGTGGACTTGCCCGAGCCCGAAGGACCCATCACGGCCACGAGCTCACCGGCCCGCACGTCGAGGCTGATCCCCCGCAGAGCGTGGACGGCCGTCTCACCCTCGCCGTGGACCCGCGCCACGTCCGTGAGTGTCACCACACTCGTCATTCCCCTGCCTCCTTGAGCACTGCCTCGCAGTGGTCGAGCCATCGCTGCTCGGCCTCCGCCTGAAAGATCATGGAATCCAGCACGAGGCGCTGCGCGGCGCCGTCGGTGCCGGTGCGCTTGGCCCTGGTCAGCTCCTGCAGGGCGCGCATCGTGGCGGTCCTCTGCCGCTGGATGACCGCGCCGACGTCGACGTCCTTCGCCGCGACGGCCATCGCCAGCTTGATGACCAGTTCGTCCCTCGGCCGGTCGGACTGGGCGACGGGGGTGCTGAACCATCGCTCCACCTCCGCCCGACCGGCCTCGGTGATCGTGTAGCCGACCCTGCCCTGCTCGTCCTGCTCTCCCGAGGAGACCAGGCCGTCGCGCTCCATGCGGGAGAGCGTCGTGTAGACCTGGCCGATGTTCAGCGGCCAGGTCGCCCCTGTGGACGACTCGAACTCCGCGCGCAGTTGGTAGCCGTACCTGGTCCCCTTGCTGAGCAAGGTCAGCAGGCTCTGTCTGATCGACATGAATACTCAGTATGCATACTCAGTATGGTCGACTCAAGGGATTCGCGAATTCTGGACAGGAAACGCCGTTCGGGCCGATACTCAGGGGCATGAGCTCGACGCAACCCCCATTTCGTGCCTCCGATGGGGAACGTGATCGCGCCATCGACGAGCTCCGCGACCGCGCCGTCGAGGGGCGCCTGTCCCATGACACCTTCGTGGGCCGGGTCGACCAGGCACTACGCGCGCGCAGCCGCTACGAACTCGACGATCTGGTCGCCGACCTGCCGCCACGCAACACGGTCCGCCAGAGGCTGACCGACATGGTCGCCTCCGTCTCGGAGTTCACCACCCGCGTGCAGTCGGCATGGCGCAAGCCCCGGCTGCCCAGGCTGGCGCTGCCCAACGACAGCAGGCTCAGGTACGTCGTGGGCCGTGGCTCGGCCTGCGACCTGGTCCTGGCCGACCTCACCGTCTCGCGGGTCCACGCCGAGCTGCGCAAGGAGGACGACGGCTCCTGGCTGCTGGTCGACCTGGGCTCGCTGAACGGCACCAGGCTGAACGGCTGGCGCCTGGTCGGTCCCGCACGGGTCCGCTCAGGTGACGAGATCTCCTTCGGCGACGTGGGGTTCCTGGTCTCCGCCGGCGCGGCGCCTGCCTCCTGATCCGCACTGCCGTCCCTTTGCCGGGCGGTTGTGGAACGCTCCCGAGCAGGGGCTCGCGAAAGATACGGATATTTGCGGATTGCGGCGAGGAGTGGGCGCTCCCATGATCCCTCCGAGACCTCGTACGCACCCTGGAGACCTCCATGCGTCGCACACCAGCTTCACTCGTCGCGGGCGCGCTCGTCGTCGCCCTCGCGTGGGCGTCAAGTCCTGTCTCTCCCGCCACCGCCGCCGACCCCTCCCCCGGCATCGCCGACCTGACCCAGGATCTCAACCAGATCCTCAGCGACTCCCGCCTGACCATCGCCAGAGCGGGCGTCGTGGTGAAGAGCGCGGCCACCGGCGAGGAGCTCTACTCCATCGACTCGGGCAAGCTCATGACCCCCGCGTCCAACACCAAGCTGTTCACCTCCGCCGCCGCGGCCGAGGTGCTCGGGCTCGACTACCGCTTCACCACCAGCGCGCTGGCCGCCGGCCGTACGGTGGGGTCGATTCTGAAGGGTGACCTGGTGCTGCGCGGCACCGGCGACCCGACCATGCTCGCCGCCGACTACGACGCGCTGGCGGCGGCCGTCGCCGCCAAGGGCGTCAAGGTCGTCACAGGAAGGCTGGTCACCGACGACAGCTGGTTCGACACCGTACGGCTCGGCCAGGACTGGGCCTGGGACGACGAGACCGCCTACTACGCCGCGCAGATCTCCGCACTGACCGCCTCGCCCGACAGGGACTACGACGCGGGCTCGGTGATCGTCTCCGTGGCCGCCGACGGGGACAAGGTCAAGGTCACGACCACCCCCGAGACCGACTACCTGAAGATCGTCAACAACGCGACGGTCGGCGCGTCGACCGACGTGCTCATCGAACGCCGCCACGGCACCAACACCGTGGTCATCACCGGCACCGTCGCGAGCCCCTACGACGAGTGGGTGGCCGTCGACGACCCCACCCGCTACGCCGCCTCGCTGTTCCGCAAGGCGCTGAACGCCCACGGCGTCAGGGTCCTCGGCTCCACCGTCTCGGGCGCTCCCGAGGGCGCGAGCGAGCTGGCCAAGCACGAGTCGATGCCGCTGAGCGAGCTGCTGGTGCCGTTCATGAAGCTCAGCAACAACATGCACGCCGAGATCCTCACCAAGGCCATGGGCCGCAAGGTGGCGGGCCAGGGCACCTGGACCGCAGGGCTCAAGGCCACCTCCGACTTCGCCAAGGCCAACGGTGTCCAGATCCTGAACCTCCGCGACGGCTCGGGCCTGTCCCGCCGCGACGGCGTCACCGCGGGCTCCATCGCCCAGCTGCTGCTGTCGGTGCGGAGCAAGCCGTGGTTCACGACCTGGTACAACGCCCTGCCCATCGCCGGCAACGCCGACCGCTTCACCGGCGGCACGCTGCGCAGCCGCATGCGCGGCACCCCCGCCGCGAACAACGTCCACGCCAAGACCGGCTCGCTGACCAGCGTCACGTCCCTGTCGGGCTACGTCACCAGCGCCGAAGGGGAGCCGCTGGTCTTCTCCATCATGCTCAACCAGTACCTGTCAGGCTCTCCCAAGGACATCGAGGACAAGATCGCCGTACGGCTGGCGAAGTTCAGCCGCACCACGCCCGACACCGCCGCCCAGCTCAGGAGCGACGTCCCCGCCTCCCAGGAGGGCGGCGACCTGGAGTGCTCATGGCTCAAGCCCGTCCAGTGCTAGCGCTCTGACCTGCGCGTACTCACGGCCCGCCCCGTCCAGGGGCGGGCCGTCCGCGTTCGCGCGGCGCATGTCTCGTTTGGTGAATTTCAGTCGTAGTGACGGCGTGCCGCGCAGTCGCGGATCACCCTGGTCCACTCGGCCAGCGCGGGGTCCGACGCCGTCGCCTCGTGCAGGTTCCGCCACAGCTCCGCCCTGCTCCAGCGGGCGAACCAGTGGTGGGCCGTGGGCACCGTGACGCCGAAGGAGTGCGGCAGGTGCTGCCAGGCGCAGCCGCTCGTGACCACGTAGACGACCGCCACCATGACCTGGCGCGCGTCGGCCGCGGCCCTGCCGCCGCCCTGGGGCCGCGGACGTGGCTCGGGCACGAGCGTGCTGGCCACCGCCCACAAGTCGTCGGGAACCAGTCGTCGAGCGAGTGCCTCCACGCCTGTGATCCTCTCGCATGGGCTCTGACCTGCCAAATGAGACATCAGCCCATGTGCGGCGAGGGGCCTTGCGGAGTTAGCGTCGGCCCCTCACCGACGAAGGGAGAAGATCCATGAGGATCCTCGTAACCGGCGCGACGGGCGTGGTCGGCCGCATCGTGGTCGACCGGCTGCTCGAGGCGGGACAGCAGGTGCGCGCGCTGACCAGGAACCCGGCCGCCGCGGGCCTGCCGGACGCCGCCGAGGTCGTGGCGGGTGACCTCACCGCCCCCTCCACGCTCGCCGGCGTGTTCGACGGCGTGGAGCGGGCCTACCTCCTGCCCGGCGTCCTCGACCCAGACCGCGCCGCCGAACAGGCCCAGTCCTTCGTGAAGCCGGCCGCCGAGGCAGGCGTCGACCGGGTCGTCGACATGTCGACCTCGGCAGTCACCGAGCGGCGTCCCGGCAGCTACGAGATGTTCCTCGAGGTCGAGCAGGTCATCGAGGCGTCGGGGCTGGCGTGGACCCACGTGCGGCCAGGCGAGTTCGCCGTCAACAAGCTCGACATGTGGGGCGAGTCGATCCGCGCTGAGGGCGTGGTCCGCAGCGCCTTCCCCGACGCGCTGGGGGTGCCCATCCACGAGGCCGACATCGCCGAGGTGATCGTGGCCGCCCTCCTGGAGGACGGCCACGAGGGGCGGGCCTACTCGCTGACCGGGCCGCAGGCCCTCAGCCACCGCCGGCAGGCCGAGGCCGTCGGTGAGGGGCTGGGCAGGCGGCTGCGCTTCGAGGCGCTGACGTACGGGCAGGCGCGGGCGGCCTACATCAGGGCCGGGTTTCCCGGGGGCAGCGCGGAGTACATCCTCGGGTACCAGGCCGAGTACGCGGAGGAGCCGCCGCAGGTCTCGCCCGACGTGGAGGAGGTCCTCGGCAGACCCGGCCGCACCCTGTCCCGCTGGGCCGCCGACCACGCCGCAGACCTGACCTGATTTGACCTGACCTGACCAGGGGCGCCTCCACACCGGAGGCGCCCCTTCTCTCGCGCCGAAGCCACATCCTCCCTGACCTGGAGGCAGCGATGTTGGTGGGACGCAGACGCGCAGGTGGGGGTGGGGGTTTACATGGGGTCGAAGCGGCCTATATTACGAATGGGACACATGGAGCCCCAGATTTCGTTGGTTTTTGCGTGACATGACCGTTGTGTGCAGACCAGAATGCGTGCTCGAACCAGCGTCTAAACCCCATCGGAGGACATCGTGCGCAGACAGCTCCAGGCACTCGCCTGCCTCGGAAGTCTGGCGGCATTGAGCACTCCGCTCGCCGCCGCGCATGCGGAGACCAAGCAGGACTCCTGTCGCGTGGTCGCGGCCAAGCCCTACCTCGACGCCAACGGCACGGTCAGGGGTGGCGCCTCGCGGGCGGGCTGTGACGACCAGGCGCGGCTGCGCGTCCGCATTGTCCAGCTGCGGCCTGGTCCCGACCGCACCCTCAAGAGCGGCTCCAAGCTGATCGGCAACGGCAGCCTCGTGGCCGGGGTCCGGTGCACCGAGGTGCCGCGGCGCCTCTACGTCACGGCGACGGACTACCGGGGCAACCAGCACCGCTCAGGTGTGGTCGCCCTGTCCTGCGACACCGCTCCGACACCCACCCCCACCCCCACGCCCACCGCGACTCCTACGACGTCCGCGACCCCCACGCCGTCTCCTTCGGGTTCGCCCTCAGGTGGCTCGGCCGTGGAGGAGGAGGTCGTCAAGCTGACGAACGAGGCACGGGCCACGTCGGGGTGCAAGCCGCTCACCCACGACCCGAAGCTGCACGCCGCCGCAGAGGGTCACTCGGCCGACATGGCCGCCAAGGGCTACTTCGATCACACCTCCCCCGACGGCCGTAACCCGGGCGACCGCATCAAGGCCTCGGGCTTCTCGCCGATCAGCGCGTGGGGCGAGAACATCGCCAAGGGCCAGCGCACCGCGGCCGACGTGGTGCGCGGCTGGCTGAACAGCCCTGGGCACAAGGCCAACATCATGAACTGCAACTACACCCACATCGGGGTCGGTCACGACGCCAAGGGCCCGGTCTGGACCCAGGTCTTCGCCCGCCACTGATACCAACCGGCTGAAGCCAACCCGCCAAAGCTGACCGCTGAAGCTGACCTGCCGAAGCCGGACCCGCCGAAGCTGACCCGCCTAAGCCGGACCCGCTGAAGCCAACTCGCGTCGGGTACCCCCAACCGCCCCCACCCGGCGCTCCCCCGCGGGCCCGTCCGCGCCTCCTCCTCCGCACGGAGAGCCGCAGGACGGGCCCGCCCCTCAGCCCCAGCCGATTTCGCCACCGCACATACGGCTCCACCGGCCCCCCGCCTGCAGCCGCCCGCGCCGTCGGTCACGGCCTCAGTGGCACCACTTCATGAGGCCCCCTCCCACCGAGGCCCGTCCCACCGATCAACACACCAAAGCCGCCACCCGCAAGCCATCACCCCACCCCACGAGCCACCGACCCAACCGAGATCGCCCCCTGGTGAGGGCACACTGGCACCGCCGGCATTCACCACCAAGAGATCCCAGCGTCACAAACCACCACCCCGCAACCCACCGCGCCACCGAGACCCGTCCACTGATCACGGCCCCACCGGCACCGCTCCGCAAGCCACCACCCCAGCGGCCCGTCACGGAGTCAACGCGGCACCAACTCCACCCCGCGAGCCATCTCCCCAGAGGCCCACCTCCAGGGTCACCTCTGCACAGGTCAGAGCCTCATTGGCTGTCGCTCCCCAGGTCACGGGTCACCTCGCCACCCACCCGGTCCCGCGAGCCACCGCCCCACCCGGGCCCGCCTCACGAGTCAGCGCCCCTCGCGAGCCATCTCCCGAGCCAGCGCCCCATCGGGGCCGTCTGTCTCGTCATTCAACGTCCCGCCCGAGTCAACGCCCCATCGGGGCCGTCTCGTGATTCAGCGCCCCTCCCGAGCCGTCTCCCGAGTCAACGCCCCGCCCGAGCCGCCTCGTGAGTCAGCGTCCCGCCGAGGCCGTCTCGTGAGCTCCGTGTCACCCCGCGCCGATCACACCGCCACCGGCTGGGCGCTGCCCTGTGCGAACTCCTCGAGGAAGGCCGCCTCGTCGAGGGTCTGCCTGCACCGCGCGATGACGCGGTCGACATCGCCCCGCTCGGCCGCCGGCAGCGGCCTGCCCACCGACTCGCGGGCCGCCGAGGCCGCACCCAGCAGCCGCGCCGCACCCCGGTGGTCGCCCGACAGCGACACCGCCCCCGCCATCCCCTCGAGGGCGAGCGCCAGGGCCCGGGGGTCGGAGGTCGCCGCCGCATGGGCGTGCCCCTCCCTGTGCAGCGCCAGCGCCTGCTCGGCGTCGCCGCGCAGTTCGGCGATGAACCCCAGCTCGGCCAGCAGCAGCGCGGCCCCCGCCTCGCCCTCCATCTTCATGATCCAGTCGAGCCAGGTGCGCAGGTGCTTCTCCGCCGCCTCGAACCTGCCCTGCCGCCGCGCGCTGAGCGCCAGCCCGATCTCGGCGTACTGCTCGGCATAGGGGTGCGCCTGCTCGGCCGCCAGCCGCCTGGCCCGTTCGTGCAGCTCGTCGGCCCTGGCGTAGTCGCCGGCCAGCAGCGCGATCCTGCCCAGCCCCGACAGGCTGCGTGAGACCTCGAACCACAGCTCGAGCTCCTCGGCCATGGCCAGCGCCCGCCGGTGGAAGCCCGCGGCCCTTTCGTAGTCGCCGTCGATCTCGGCCAGCATGGCCAGCGGCTCGACCGCCTGAAGCACGCCCCAGTGGTCGCCCAGCTCCTCGAAGAGCCTGAGGCTGCGCCCGCCCTCGCGTTCGACGGCGGCGAAGTCGCCTCTGATGGTGGCCTGGAAGGCCCTGCCGGTGAGCGCCGCCGCGGTGCCCCAGCGGTCGCCGAGCTCCTCGAAGGTGGCGAGTGACCGGCTGAGCAGCTCGGCGCTGAACGACAGCTCGCCCTGGCCCCACTGGACGAAGCCGAGCAGCCACTGCGCCGTGGCCAGCTGCACGGCGTCGCCCTCCGCTTCGAGCACCGCGAGCGCGTTCCTGGCCTGGCCCACGACGTCGTCGCAGCCGCCCAGGCGTAGCGTGAGCCCCGCGTGCCAGATCTGGGCGACCGCCCTGAGGCTCCGCTTCGCCTCGCCTGGCACCGACAGCGCAGTGATCAGTGCTCTGCGGCCCTCGTCGAACCGGCATCGCAGCATGAGGTGCCAGGCCATCGCGCTGGCCAGGCGCAGCGCCGTGTCGGCAGCGCCCTGGTGGTCGGCGGTGTCGAGGGCGGTGCGGATGTTGGCGCTCTCGGCGTCGAGCATGGCCAGCCATCGCGACTGGCCCGCGACCCGCAGATCGGCCCGCTCAGCAAGATCCAGGTAGTGGTGGGCGTGACGCAGCTTCACACAGTGGAGCTCGCCCGCCTCGCCGAGGCGTTCGACGCAGTAGGCGGCCACCGACTCGAGCAGGCGGTAGCGGATGCCGCTCGCCCCCGCGACGGTGACCACCAGCGAACGGTCGACCAGCCTGGCCAGCAGGTCGAGCACGTCGGCGGGGCGCACACCCTCTCCTGAACAGACCGCCTCGGCCGCCTCGAGCGTGCAGCCGTCGGCATGGACGGCCAGGCGGCGCAGCACGACACGCTCGGCCTCGGTCAGCAGCTCCCAGCTCCAGTCGATCATCGCGCGCAGCGTCTGCTGCCTGGCGGGAGCGTCGCGCCTGCCACCGGCCAGCAGGCGGAACCTGTCGTCGAGGCGCTCGGCGAGCTGGGCGGGGCTGAGCACCCGCATGCGGGAGGCCGCCAGCTCCAGCGCCAGCGGGATGCCGTCGAGCCGCCTGCAGATCGCGGCGACGGCCTCGGCGTTGCCGTCGTCGAGGGTGAAGCCGGGCGCGGCGGCCGTCGCCCTCGCGGCGAAGAGCTGGACCGCGCTGGAGGCGGTCGGCTCTCCCGCCCCGTCGGGCAGGTCGAGTGGCTGGACGGCGAACAGCATCTCGCCCTCGATGGCCAGCGCCTCCTGGCTGGTGGCCAGGACGCGCAGCGATGGGGCGGCGCGCAGCAAAAGCTCGGCGACGGCGGCCACCTGCTCGACCACGTGCTCGCAGTTGTCGAGCACCAGCAGCATCCGCTTGCCGCGCAGCACCTCGACCAGCCGCTCGTCCGCGCCCACGCCCCGCCGTCCGGCCGCCCTGTCGTCGCGGACGCCCACGACGGCGGCGATGGCGTCGACCACGCAGCCCGCCGAGGGATGGGCAGCCAGCTCCACCAGATAGACCCCGTCGGGGCCGACCCCGTCGAGGCCGGCCGCCGCCTCGAGCGCCAGCCTGGTCTTGCCGACCCCGCCGGGGCCTGTCAGCGTGACCAGGCGGTGGGCGGCGACCAGCGAGCGCACCTCGGCCGCCGCCGCCTCCCTGCCGATCAGGCCGGTCATCGGCACGGGCAGGTTGGTGCGCGCCCTGGCGGGCGCGGGCGCGAGGGCGGGGTCCTGCTCGAGGATCGCCCTGTGCAGCGCGACCAGCTCGGGGCCCGGGTCGACGCCGAGCTCCTCGCGCAGCCGGTCGCGCAGGTCGGCGTAGCTGTCGAGCGCCTCGCTCTGCCGCCCTGCCCCATAGAGGGCGCGCAGGTGCGCCGCGCGCAGCCGCTCGCGCAGCGGATGGGCGGCCACCAGGTCGGCGAGCTCGGCCGCCAGCTGCCCGTGCTGGCCGAGCTCCAGCCTGGCCTCGGCGTGCTCCTCCAGCGCCACGAGCCGCTGTTCGGCCAGCCTGGCGACCACCGGCCTGACGAACTCCTCGTCGGCGACGTCGGCGTAGGGCGCGCCTCTCCACAGCCCGAGCGCCTCGGCCAGCAGCGCGCACCTCGCCGAGGGATCGTCGCTCTCGCTCGCCCGCGCGACGAGCTCCTCGAACCTGTGGGTGTCGAGCGCGCCTGGATCCACCCGCAGCACGTAGCCCGAAGGGGCGAAGGCCAGCCGCTGCCTGCCGCCTGGCTCGGCCTCCTCCAGCACCCTGCGCAGCTGCGACACCTTGACCCGCAACGCGGCGGCCGGCTTGCCCGGCGGCGCGTCACCCCAGAGGTCGTCGATGAGGCGGTCGGCGGAGACCGGCCGCCCCGCGTGGGCGAGCAGGTCGGCCAGCAGGGCGCGCACCTTCGCCTCGGGTATGCGCAGCGACCTTCCCTCCACCGACCAGACCGCCAGCGGGCCGAGCACCCCGAATCGCATGTCGCTCAAGCTAACAAAGGCCTCCGACAATTTCGCTGCCACCGTAAGCGCTCCCAAATCCATCCATAACCGCCCGTCAGCAGAGTGCTGCCCATGAGTAAGAACACCGGCGGGTCATGGTCGGGGGCGCGGTCATGACCACTGCCTCCACAAGCCGCTGGGCGCTGCCCGTCCTGCTCGTCGCCGCGTTCGTCACCACGCTCGACTTCTTCGTCGCCAACGTCGCCCTGCCCGCCATCAGGGCCGACCTGGGCGCGGGAGAGTCCGCGACCCAGCTGGTGATCGCGGGCTACGGCCTGGCCTACGCGGCGGGCGTCATCATCGCGGGAAGGCTCGGCGACATCCACGGTCCTCGCAGGATCTTCGTCATCGGCCTCGCCCTGTTCACGCTGGCGTCCGCGGCCTGCGGCCTCGCGCCGGACCCCGTGTTCCTGGTGTCGGCGCGCGTCTTGCAGGGCGGCGCGGCGGCGCTCATGGCGCCGCAGGTGCTGACGCTGCTCACGGCTCTCTACTCAGGCCCCGAGCGGGCCAGGGCCTTCGGCTGGTACGGCACGGCGGTCGGCCTCGCGGGCGTCGGCGGCCAGGCGATCGGTGGCGCCGTGGTCGCGCTCGATCTCGCGGGCCTCGGATGGCGCGCCTGCTTCCTCATCAACGTCCCGATCGGCCTGCTCGCCCTGGCCTTCGTCCACCGCCTCGTCCCCGACGCGGGAAGGACGGCCGGCCCCGGCGGGCGTTCCGCGGGCAGGCTCGACGTCCTGAGCGCCGCCCTGCTCGCCGCCGCCCTCGTGGCGGTCGTCTTCCCTCTCGCCCACGGCAGGCAGGCGGGCTGGCCCGCATGGGCGTGGGCGTCGCTGGCGGCCTCGGTCCCGCTCGTGACCGCCTTCGTCGCCAGGCAGCGGCGGCTGGAGGAGCCCCTTCTCGACCTGGGCGTCTTCCGTCAGCGCAGGTTCGTGACCGGCCTCGCCGCCGTGGCGCTGCTGTTCGGCGGCTCGTCGGGGCTGTCGTTCGTGCTGGCCCTCTACCTCCAGGACGGGTGCGGGCTCGGCCCGCTCGCCTCGGGCGCGGTGTTCACGGCCGTCAACGCCGGCTTCCTGGCCGCCTCGTTCGGCGCTCGGCGCGGCGCCGGCGAACGCCTGGGCGGGCGGCTCCCCTTCGCGGGCGCGTTGGCGCTGGCCGCCGGGCTGCTGTGGACCTTCATGGCGGTGGGCGGCGCGCCCGGCGCCCTGGTTCCCGGGCTGCTCCTGGCGGGGGCCGGGATGGGGCTGGTGATGTCGCCGCTGCTGTCCATGGTCCTCGCCTCCGTACGGCAGGCGCACGCGGGCGCGGCGGCGGGCGTGCTCGGCACGGTGCAGGAGGTCGGCGGCGTGCTGGGTGTCACGGTCGTCGGGCCCGTCGTCTTCGGCGTGCTCGACGCCACCGACTGGACGGGCGCGGCGCGGGCCGGGCTCGCGGTGCTGGTGATCGCGGCGCTGGCGGCCTCGGTGCTGGTCTGGCGGCTGGCGCGGACGGGGGACGCCGTCCGTGACGGCGAGCGGCCACGCGCCCCCGAGGAGCGTCCCCTGGACAGGGGCGCGCCGGTGACCGCGCAGGCGCGCGGGGCGGCGTGCCGTACGGGCGGGAGGACGGAGAGCGGCGCGGAGCTGGTGGAAGCGGCCCGGTGACCACGCGAGCCGGAGGGACAAGGCGGGGCGCCCCGGACTGCGGGGCGCCCCTGAGGGATCAGCCCTCGGCCTTGAGCCAGCTCATCATCGGGCGCAGCTTGGCGCCGGTCTTCTCGATCGGGTGCTCGGCCAACTCCTCGCGGTAGCGGGTGAACTCCTTCTGCCCGCCCTCGAACTCCTCGACCAGCTGGCGAGCGAAGGTGCCGTCCTGGATCTCGGCCAGGATGCGCTTCATCTCCTTCTTCGTCTCCTCGGTGACGACGCGCGGGCCGCGGGTGTAGCCGCCGTACTCGGCGGTGTCGGACACCGACCAGTACATCTTGGAGACGCCGCCCTCGTACATGAGGTCGACGATCAGCTTCATCTCGTGCAGGCACTCGAAGTAGGCGACCTCGGGCTGGTAACCGGCCTCGATCAGCGTCTCGAAACCGGCCTTGATCAGCTCGGACACGCCACCGCAGAGGACCGCCTGCTCACCGAACAGGTCGGTCTCGGTCTCCTCGGTGAAGGTGGTCTTCAGGGCGCCCGCGCGGGTGCCGCCGATGCCCTTGGCGTAGGACAGGGCCAGGTCCTGGGCCGTGCCCGAGGCATCCTTCTCGACCGCGATGAGGCACGGCACGCCGCGACCTGCCTGGTACTGACGGCGGACCAGGTGGCCGGGGCCCTTGGGGGCGACCATGGCGACGTCGACGCCCTCGGGCGCCTCGATGAGGCCGTAGCGGATGTTGAGGCCGTGGCCGAAGAAGAGCGCGTCGCCCTCCTGCAGGTTCGGCTGGATGTCCTTCTCGTAGATGCCGCGCTGGAGGTGGTCGGGCGCCAGAATCATGATCAGGTCGGCCTCGGCGGCGGCCTCGGCGGGGGTGACGACACGCAGGCCCTCGGCCTCGGCCAGCTCACGGCTCTTGGAGGTCTCGGGCAGGCCCACGCGGACGTCCACACCGGAGTCGCGCAGGGACAGAGCGTGGGCGTGGCCCTGGCTGCCGTACCCGATGACGGCCACGACCCGCCCCTGGATGATCGACAGGTCGGCGTGGTCGTCGTAGAAGATCTCGGTCACTTACATAAACCTTTCAGGCGGTACGGTCCAGTGCCCTGAGGGACCGGTCGGTAATGGAACGGGCTCCGCGGCCGATGGCCACCATGCCCGACTGGACGAGCTCCTTGATGCCGAAAGGCTCCAGCACCTTGATGAAGGCCTCGAGCTTGTCCGGCGTGCCGGTGACCTCGATGGTCACCGCGTCGGACGCCACGTCCACGCAGCGGGCCCTGAAGAGCTGGACCAGTTCGAGGACGTGTGAGCGGCTGTCGGCGTCGGCCTTCACCTTGATCAGCATCAGCTCGCGCTGCACCGACTGCGAGGTGTCGAGCTCGACGATCTTCAGGACGTTCACCAGCTTGTTGAGCTGCTTGGTGACCTGCTCGAGCGGGAGCTCCTCGACGCTGACGACGATGGTCATGCGGGAGATGTCGGCGTGCTCGGTCGGCCCGACCGCCAGCGAGTCGATGTTGAACCCGCGCCGGCTGAACAGCGAGGAGACCCGGGCGAGGACACCCGGCTTGTTCTCCACGAGCACCGACAGAGTGTGCTTGCTCATTCTTCGCTCTCCCACTTCGGCGCCATGTCCCGGGCGATCTTGATGTCGTCGTTGCTGGTGCCCGCGGCGACCATCGGCCACACCATGGCGTCCTGGTGGACCACGAAGTCGACGACCACAGGGCGGTCGTTGATCTCCATGGCCTCCTTGATGACCGCGTCGACGTCCTCGGGCCGCTCGCAGCGCAGGCCTGCACAACCATAGGCCTCGGCCAGCTTGACGAAGTCGGGGATCCTGAGTTTCGCCTGCAGGTTGGTGTTGGAGTAGCGCTGGTCGTAGAAGAGCGTCTGCCACTGCCTGACCATGCCGAGGTTGCCGTTGTTGATGATCGCGATCTTGACGGGCACGCCCTCGATCGCGCAGGTGGCCAGCTCCTGGTTGGTCATCTGGAAGCAGCCGTCGCCGTCGATCGCCCACACCGTGGCGTCGGGGCGGCCCATCTTGGCGCCCATCGCGGCGGGGACGGCGAAGCCCATCGTGCCGAGACCGCCCGAGTTGATGAACGTGCCGGGGTTCTCGTAGTCGATGAACTGCGCGGCCCACATCTGGTGCTGGCCGACGCCCGCGACGAAGTAGGTGTCGGGTCCGGCGATGGCGCTCAGCCGCTCCATGACGTACTGCGGGGCCAGCGAGCCGTCGGAGAACTCCTCGTAGCCGAGCGGGTAGGTCTCCTTGTAGCCGTTGAGCGTCTTCCACCAGTCGGTGTACTCGCCCTTGCGAGGCTCGGCCTCGACCGCGTTGATCATCTCGGCGATGACCTCGCGGCAGTCGCCGACGATCGGCACGTCCGCGTGGCGGTTCTTGGAGATCTCGGCGGGGTCGATGTCCGCGTGGACGATCTTGGCGTAGGGGGCGAAGCTGGCCAGCTGGCCCGTGACCCTGTCGTCGAACCGCACGCCCAGGCCGATGATCAGGTCGGCCTGCTGGAGCGCGCCGACCGCGGAGACGCTGCCGTGCATGCCGGGCATGCCCATGTGCTGGGGGTGGCTGTCGGGGAAGGTGCCACGGGCCATCAGCGTGGTGACGACGGGGATGCCGGTCAGCTCGGCCAGCCTCATCAGCTCACCCGACGCGCCCGACTTGTGGACACCGCCGCCGACGTAGAGGACGGGCCGCTTCGACTCGACGATGAGCTTGGCCGCCTCGCGGATCTGCTTGGAGTGCGGCCTGGTGACGGGGCGGTAGCCGGGCAGCTGCATGACAGGCGGCCAGACGAAGGTGGTGTCGGCCTGCAGCGCGTCCTTGGAGATGTCGACCAGAACGGGGCCTGGACGGCCGGTGGAGGCGATGTGGAAGGCCTCCGCGATCGTGCGGGGGATCTCGGCGGCGTCGGTGACCAGGAAGCTGTGCTTGGTGATCGGCATGGTGATGCCGGAGATGTCGGCCTCCTGGAAGGCGTCCGTGCCGATCAGGCTGCTCGTCACCTGCCCGGTGATCGCCACGATCGGCACAGAGTCCATGTAGGCGTCGGCAATCGGGGTCACCAGGTTCGTCGCGCCAGGGCCGCTGGTCGCCATGCACACCCCGACCTTGCCCGTCGCCTGGGCGTATCCCTCAGCGGCGTGACCGGCACCCTGCTCGTGCCGTACAAGCACGTGACGAACCTTGGTCGAGTCGTAGAGGGGATCGTAGGCGGGAAGGATGGCGCCGCCAGGGATCCCGAACACGGTGTCGACTCCGACGTGCTCCAGTGCCCTCACGAGGGCCTGTGCACCTGTCATCCGTTCGGTCATCGCTCGTTCCTTGCGTGGCTTTGAGCACTGAGGACATAAAAAATGCCCCTCTCCCACGGATCTGTGGGACTCGGGGCGGCGCGCAGGTCGAAGTGCTTCGCTTAACGGCCTGCGCGCCGGCGAAGTACTACGAGAATCTCACTGCGAAGCATGGGGTCCACCATAGCCGCTCCCGGGCAGTGCATGTCAACCTGGTGAAACGCGAGTCTCACGATCCGAGACTGGTCAGGTTGGTCCGCATGAGGGAGTCGACCCCGCGCGCCGCCATCGGCCTGGCCACCAGGTAGCCCTGACCTCGGGTGCAGCCCATCTCCCTCAGCAGCTCGAGCTGCTCGGGCCGCTCGATGCCCTCGGCCACCACGATCAGCCCGAGATCGCCGCCGAGCCGCACGATGGTGCGGGTGAGCAGCGTGAGCGTCTCGTCGCGTCCGAGCCCTGAGACGAACGACGGGTCTATCTTGATCATGTCCACGGGGAGCTGCCGGAGGAACGCCAGCGAGGCGTAGCCGGTGCCGAAGTCGTCGATGGCCAGCCGTACGCCGAGGGAGCGCAGCTCCGACAGCCTGCTGATCGTCTCCTCGGCATCCTCGACCAGCATCTCCTCGATCACCTCGAGGGTGAGCGCCGAGGCGGGAAGGCCGCTCTCCTCCAGCGCCTCGGCGACCGTCTCGACGAACCTGGGCGCGGTGATCTGCCTGGCCGACAGGTTGAGCGAGAGCCCGATGTCCCAGGAGGAGGCGCGCCACGCCGCCACCTCGCGGCAGGCCTCGCGCAGGATCCACTCGCTCAGCGGCACGATCAGCCCGGTGTCCTCGGCGGGGCCGAGGAACTGCTCGGGCGGCACGAACACCGAGCCGCGCCACCACCGCACCAGCGCCTCGACCGCGGTCACCCGCGAGGTGGCCAGGTCGACGATGGGCTGGTACTCGATGGCGAACTGGTTCTCCATGAGCGCCCGCTGCAGGTCGGCGGCCAGCTCCAGCCTGCGCACCACGTCGGCGTGCATGTGCGCGGCGAACACCTCGACCCTGCGGCCGCCCAGCTCCTTGGCCCTGGCCATCGCCACGTCGGCGTTGCGGATCAGGTCGCCCGCGGGGACGCCGTCCTCGGCGAAGGCCACGCCCACACTGGCCGTCAGCGCCACGTCGCGGTCGGCCACCCTGAACGGCTCCTGCGAGACAGCCCGCACCAGCCGCTCGGCGACGTCGACCGCCACCTGGGCGGCCTCCGGCCCCGTCTCCACCAGCACGGCGAACTCGTCGCCGCCCCAGCGCGCCAGCGTGTCGTCGGGCCGTACGGCCCCGCGAAGCCGCCTGGCGGCCTGCCCGAGGAGGTAGTCGCCGCTGGCGTGGCCCACCGAGTCGTTGACCGAGGTGAACCCGTCGAGGTCCAGGAAGATCACCGCGGTGCGCCCCGACAGCCTGCCCTCGAGCACCTCGCGGGTGCGCTCCTCGAAGTAGGAGCGGTTGGGCAGCCCGGTGACGCCGTCGTGGAAGGTCAGGTGCGCGACCTGGTTGCGCAGCGCCTCCTGGTCGCTGATGTCGCGCGTGGTGACGAGCAGCAGTTCCTCGCCGCGGACGTGGCGGGTGGCCACGGACTCGGTCGGCCGCCAGGTGCCGTCGGCGGCCCTGACCCTGCAGGCGATCAAGCAGGCGCCTGGCGCGACGGGGTCCTCGTCGAGGCCCATCTGGCGCAGCGCGAGCTGGATGCCCGGCACGTCCTCGGGGTGGATGTAGTCGAAGATCGAACCGCCGACCAGTTCGTCGGGGTGGTAGCCGTAGGTCACCTCGACCCCGCTGCCGATCTCGTGGACCACGCCCTCGTAGTCGCACAGCAGGACCACGTCGCCCGTGCTCTCGGCCAGCTCTCTCAGCTGGCGGTCGCCCAGTGACACCAGGTGGCGCATGCGGGCGTTGGCGGTGATCAGCACGAACAGGCGGATGACCAGGATGACCACCACGGAGGCGGCGACCAGCGCCACGCCCGTCACCGGCCTGCCGTGCAGGTTGACGACCAGCGCGCCGGCGGCGATCAGCACCAGGACGAGCGGCACCGCGGAGATCAGGGTGGCGGTCACGTGGCCCGCGCGCGGGCGGGACTCCTCGGGGCTCGCGTGGACGACCCTGCTCGTCCTGCCGCTCCAGGGCAGGGCGGCGAGCAGGAGGAAGGCGACGGGCGCCAGCAGCAGGCTCCACCTCGGCGGATCGACGCCGCCGAGCCTCGCCACCGCCGCGGCCAGCTCGCCTGCCGAGGCGGCGGCCAGCACGGCGAAGCCGGCCAGGCCCAGCGGACGGATCGGCGATCGGGCCGTGACGACCACGGGGCCGACCGCGCAGGTCACCATGAGGCTGACCAGCGCGGGCAACAGCACGATCATGAAGGTCGACGAGTCGCCGACGTCGGCGTAGAGCGGTCTGAGCGCGACCACCCAGCTGATCAGGAACAGGGCGGCGGCGCACAGGTAGGCGTCGGTGAGATGGCGCAGCACGGCGCGGGCGTGCAGGGGCCTGCCCGCCGCCAGCACGCATCCGCCGGCCAGCAGCACGATCGACACCAGCACGAGCAGGTCGGCGAAGTTGACCACCAGACTGGAGCCCTCGGCGACGGGACGCAGCACCACGCCGAGGAGCCAGACGACCGCGCCCGAGCCGAGCCAGCGCGCGGCCGGCCGGTGCGCGGGCGCCGTCCTGACCGAGGCGAGCAGGAGCGAGACCGCGGCCAGCAGCGCGGCGATCCCGCCCGCGACCGCGCCGGTCGCCAGGGCCGGCGCGCCCGCGAGGAGCGCAGCGGCGAGCCCCGCCACGCCTGTCGCGGCTGCGACGGCGAGCGGCGCCCGTGGATCACGCCAGCGGATCAATGTCGTTGCCCATCCCGTGTCGAGTCAGCTCACGTGACTGCCGGAGGTCGGCAGTCGCACATCGCCAGTGTGTGCGCTCCGGGGTACGCGGGTGGTGACAACCCGGGAGTCGTCACCGATCTGATAACCATGAGGACCACTTCACTCGAAGATCTCCTTGACAACGGGTCAGCGATTGCTGTCGTGGTTTCCTCGATGACGCCCACCGTACGCACCGAAGGTCACGGGGCAGACACGGTCCGGATTCCCTTTGTCCGTACTGACGGGAAACGCGCGGCGCTCCCACCTGCGCGTTTCCTGTCAGTACGACTCGGTGATCACGTTGTTCAGCGGCTCGCCCGCCAGATGGCGCAGCAACTGGGAGCGGATCAGCCGCAGTGACCTGCGGGTGGAGGCCGGCGTGCTGCCCGCCACGTGCGGGGTGATGAGCACTCCTGGCGCGTTCCACAACGGGTGTCCCTCGGGCAGCGGCTCGGGGTCGCTCACGTCGAGGGCGGCGCGCAGCCGTCCCGACTCGAGCTCGGCCACCAGGGCGTCGGTGACGACCACCGCGCCCCTGGCGGCGTTGACCAGCAGCGCGCCGTCCTTCATCCTCGCCAGGAAGGCCGCGTCGACCATGCCCGTCGTCTCGGAGGTGGCGGGCACCAGCAGCACCACGACGTCGGCCTCGGGCAGCAGTGCTTCGAGCTCCTCCATCGGGTGGACGCCCTCGCGGGCCGTCCTGGCCACCCTGACCACCTCGACCTCGAACCCCTCGAGCCTGCGTTCGAGGGCGGCGCCGATGGAGCCGTACCCGACGATCAGCACTTTCGCGTCGGCCAGCACACCGGTGTGGTGGTAGGTCCACTCCCCCCTGCGCTGGGCGTCGACGAAGCCGGGGAACTCCCTCAGCACCGCGATCATCGCGCCGACCCCCCACTCGGCGGTTCCCGCGTCGTGCACGCCGCGGGCGTTGCACAGTGTCACACCGTGCGGCAGGTGCGGCCGGTACGGCTCCACGCCCGCGGTCACGGTCTGCACCAGCTTCAGCCGCTTCATCGCCGCCATCAGCCCCGGGATGTCGGGAACGGGGATCAGCGGCGGGATCCACACCTCGACCTCGTCGGCTCCGTCGGGGGCAGGACCCCTGCCGTCGTAGACGACGCACTCGACGTCGGGCAGGTCGGTCAGCACGCCGGCAGCCGCCTCGGAGGGCACCCAGATCTTCATACGCCGAACTTTATGGGCAGAGGGTCAGTATGGGACACATGAGGGTCTGGCTTGTGATCATGATGACCGTGGTCGTGACCGCGGGGTGCGCGGCGGCGCCCGCGGAGGTCGGCGGTGGCGCGAACCCCGTGGGCACGGCGCGGCCCGCGACCACGCCGGGTGGTCCCCGCACCGTCGCCGAGGGGTTGTCGGCGCCATGGGCGATCGCCTTCGCCGAGGGCGGCGACGCGCTGGTGACCGAGCGCGACAGCGCGAGGCTGCTGAGGGTGACGGCCGCGGGGCGGGTCACCTCCTTGGGGGAGGTCGAAGGCGTCGAGCCAGACGGCGAGGGCGGCCTGATGGGCGTGGCCGTGCGGGGTGAGCAGGTCTTCCTCTACTACACCGCCGCCTCGGACAACAGGATCGTCCGTTATCGCCTGTCCGGTGAGACGCTCTCGGACAGGAAGGTGATCGTCGAGGGCATCCCGAAGGGCGGCATCCACAACGGCGGCAGGCTCGCCTTCGGCCCCGACGGCTTCCTCTACGCCACGACGGGCGAGACCGGCGAGAGCCGGCTGGCCCAGGACCGCGACTCGCTGGCGGGCAAGATCCTGAGGATGACCACCGACGGCGCGCCCGCGCCGGGCAACCCGTTCGGCTCCCTCGTCCACAGCTACGGTCACCGCAACGTGCAGGGCCTGGCGTGGGACGCCTCCGGGCGGCTGTACGCCTCGGAGTTCGGCGCCAACTCCTTCGACGAGGTCAACCTCATCAAGGCCGGAGGCAACTACGGCTGGCCCGAAGTGGAGGGCGTCGGCGACGACTCCCGCTACGTCGATCCGATCGTCACCTGGAGCACCTCGGAGGCCTCTCCCTCGGGCATGGCGTACGCGGAGGGCTCGCTGTGGGTGGGCGCGCTGCGGGGTGAGCGGTTGTGGCAGGTGCCGCTCGACGCCGACGGCTCGGCGGGCCGTCCCGCCGCCCGTCTCCAGGGGGAGCACGGCAGGCTGCGCGCGGTCACCCTCGCCCCCGACGGGTCGCTCTGGGTCGGCACGAGCAACAAGGACGGCAGGGGCGACGCCCGTCAGGGCGACGACCGGATCATGTCGGTGCCCGTCGGCTGACTACTCCAGGTCGTCGGAGGGCGGCTTCACGCAGGTGATGAGCTTCTCCATGCGGTAGGTCGTGGTCTTCCTCTCCCGCTTGACCTCCGCGCCCTCGTCGGTGATCACGCGGGTCACGTCGATCGTGAACCCCTCGTGTCCCTCGGTCGGCTTGCAGTCGGGGCTGTCGTCCTGCTCGCGGACCACCGGCACGACGTTCCTCTTCGGCCCCGTGATCGACTCGACCTTGTCGTAGCGCTTGGTGCTCCACAGCGTCACGGTGATCGACGAGCCCGTGTAGGAGGTCTTGACCAGCACGCCGTACTCGGAGTCGTTCTTCCACTTCAGGTCCACCGTGGGCCAGAAGACCGTGGCCTCGCGTCCAGGGGGGTAGCGGGAGATCCAGAACATGTGCGCCAGGTGCTCGACGTCCTCGAAGCCGCCGAAGTAGGCCGCGTTGTACATCGTGGTCGCGAACTGTGAGACGCCCCCGCCGACGCCGTCCTCCATCTTGCCCGCGACGATCTGCCCGGCGGGCAGGTAGCCCTTGGCGGCGGTGCGCTCGCCCACGAGGCCGTTGATGGAGAAGGTCTCTCCTGGCTGGACGATGTGGCCGTCGACCGCGTCGGCCATCAGGTGGATGTTGGTCACCCTGTTCTGGCAGCAGGGGTGCTGGGTGGTGAAGGAGGCGACCTTCTCCTTGATGCCCATCTGGCGCAGCTCGCTGTCCGTCAGCCGCGGCGCGACGACCGCCAGCTCCACGGGGATCGTACGACTGCCGCCCGACTGCAGCGCCTTGGCCACGTCCGTGGCGAGCCTCTTGTCGTCCACGCCCTTGCCCTTGCGCGCGGAGATGAGCTTGAGCTTGTCGCCGACCACGTCGTAGGTGGCGTCGCGCGGCGCCTGGGCGGCGTCGATCAGCTGGCTCTCGATGCCGCTCAGCGCCTTCCTGGCGTCGAAGCGGGGCTCGAGCCCGCCCTCGCCGTCGGAGACGAAGGTGAGGTTGGCGGCGATGACGGCGACGGGGATCTGCGCCTGCTTGCCGTCCCTGGTCAGGGTGATCGGCGCGGACACCGCCTCGGCGGCCGTGGCGGCGGCCGCCTTGACCGCGGCGGGCGTGGTCTTGGGCTGGTCGACCTTGACGGGGAGGGACACGGTCTCACGCGACTTGAGGAAGCCCTCGCTGATCAGCTTGACCGCGGCCTCCCTGTCGAGGACGACGCCGTCGCGCGGGGTCACCGAGACGGGCTGGGTCCCCTTGAAGGCGACGCGTCCCTCTCTGGCCTTCTGGTCGACCTTGGCGGCCAGCGTCTCGACGGTCCTGGCGAGCTGGGCGGACTCCACGGAGACCTTCGGGGCGATCTCGGTCGTGCCGGTCAGCGCCCGCCACACCTCGACGGGGTTGGGGAAGCCGCTGGGCGCCTGCTCGATCGTGCCGACGACGTCGAGCTCGACGCCCGCCTCGTCGGACTCGATGGTCTCCTTGCGGCCGTTCACCTCGACGGCGAGGGGCAGCTCGACCTTGGGAGCCAGTTCGTCCCTGAGCCTGTCGGCCGCCTCGGTCACAGTGAGGCCGCCGATGTCGACGCCGCCGACCTTGGTGCCGCGCAGCACGGAGCCCGACATGACCACCGCGGGGACGACGTAGGCCAGCACCACCAGCACGCCCAGCACGATGGCGATCGTGGGAAGCAGGCGGCGTCCCTGCCTCTGCCGCGGGGGCGGCGGCTCCGACGGCCCGTCCTGGTGGCCGAAGACGGGAGGGGGAGGCGGCGGCGCGTCGTGGCGCTGCGTCTCGTTCATGGGCCACGGCTGGGGCGTGTGCGCCACGGGGGGCAGCGCGGCGGGTCCGACGGGGGCCGGTCCGCGCTGGGCTCCCGGGCCGTAGATGTCGGGTGAGACGCCAGGCGGCAGCCCGCCCATTCTGGGCTTCCTGCCGTTACCCGGAGGTGGCGTGGGCACCGAGGCGAACGGGTCGGTCGGTGGATCGATCGGTCGGGCGTTCGCCACGCCTCAAACTCCTCCCCATCGCTGCTCTCCCACAGGAAACAGTAAGGCACTCCTGGTGCGATATGTACCTTGAATCAGGACATCCAGCGGTAACGGTGTTCGGGGCGGCCCGTCGTGCCGTACCTGGGCCTGAGCTCGGCCCGGCCGGCCGCGCACAGGTATTCGAGGTAGCGGCGGGCGCTGACCCGCGACAGCCCGGTCAGCGTGGCGGCCTCGGTGGCCGAGAGATCGCCGGCCGCCTGGCGCAGCGCGTCGGCGACGAGGGCGCACGTGGCCGAGGACAGGCCCTTGGGCAGGGGCGCCCTGACCACGCCGAAGAGGCGGTCGATGTCATCCTGCCGTACCTCGGGACCGATGGTGGTGAGCTGCCTGCGGGTGTCGGCGTACTGCGTGAGCCGCTCGGCCAGCGCGGCGGCGGTGAAGGGCTTGATCAGGTAGCTGATCGCGCCGCCGCGCATGGCCTCCCTGACCGTAGGCAGGTCGCGGGCCGCGCTGATCATGAGGACGTCCACGCCGCGCAGCCTGTTCAGCACCTCGAGCCCCGACATGTCAGGCAGGTAGATGTCGAGCAGCACCAGGTCGGGGCGCTCCTCGGCCACCGCCTCCAGGGCGGCGGCGCCGGTGTGGGCGGTGCCGACGACCTCGAAGCCCGGCACCTTGGCCACGTAGCCGCTGTGGATGCGGGCCACCATGAAGTCGTCGTCGACGACGAGCACGCGGAAGGTCATGGCAGCAACGCCGTGAACACGGCGCCCCCCCGCGTTGTGGACGCGCACCCAGCCGCCCCTGCGCATGCACGCCTGCCTGGTGAGCGCCAGCCCGAGCCCGCGCGGCCCCGAGTGCGCCGCCTTGGTGGTGAACCCCTCCCTGAACACCTCTTCGACCAGGTCGGGGGTGATGCCTGGGCCGGAGTCGCCGACCCGCACGCTCAGCCCCTCCTCCGTCGCGCGCACCGAGACCTCGATCGTGCCCTGCGCGCCGTCGAGCGCGTCGAGCGCGTTGGCGACCAGGTTGCCCACCACGAGCACGGCGTCCTGCGGGTCGTCGATCACGCCCTCGGGTACGCAGGTGTCGTCGGACAGCACCAGGGTCGCCCCGCGCTCGGCGGCCTCCGCCGACTTGGCCAGCAGCAGCGCGGCCAGCGTGGGATCGGCGACGCGGTCGCGGATGCCTGTCGCGTAGGTGTCGCGGGTGGTCCTGGTGATGAAGCTGACCGCGGCGTCGTGCTCGCCCAGCTCCAGCAGGCCGACCACGGTGTGCATGCGGTTGGCGAACTCGTGGGCCTGGGCGCGCAGCGCCTCGGTGGTGGAGCTGGCCGAGTCGAGCTCGCGGGCCAGCCGTACCAGCTCGGTGCGGTCGCGCAGGGTGATCACCCAGCCGCGCTGCTTCCCGCGCACGGACACGGGGGTGCGGTTGAGCACCAGCACCCGCTCGCCCTGCAGGACGATCCTGTCCTCGCCGGGATCGGCCCCGCTCAGCACGTCGCGCATGCGCTCGGAGACCGGCATCGCGGTCAGGTCGGCGCCGACCCCGCCGAGCAGCTCGCGGGCGGCGTCGTTGACCAGCGTCACCCTGCCCTCCATGTCGAGGGCGAGCAGGCCCTCCTTGACCCCGTGCAGCACGCCCTCGCGCTGCTCGAGCAGCTTGGCGATCTCTCCTGGCTCGAGGCCGAAGGTCTGCCTGCGCACCCTGCGCACGATGAGCGCGGCTGCCGCCGAGCCCGCCACCAGGACGGCGAGCGCCGTGTAGAGCAGCGGCGCCAGAACCGCCCCCACCTGGGCGTCGACCTTCTCCACGAGCACGCCGACCGAGGCGAGCCCGATGACGGTGCCGTACTCGTCGTAGATCGGCGCCTTGCCCCTGACGGTGGTGCCGATCGTCCCTGTCTGCACGCCGACCCACTTCTGCCCCGTCAGCAACACCTCCGAGCCGTCGGTGGACAGCCGCTTGCCGATGAGCGAGGGATTGGGGTGGGCGTAGCGCTTCTGGTCCCTGTTGGCGATCACCACGTAGTCGGCGCCGGTCTCCAGCTGTACACCCGCGGCGATGGGCTGCAGGAGCGCGGCCGGATCCTGGACGGCGAAGGCGGCGCGCACCTGAGGCATCCCCGCCACCGCCTCGGCGATCGCCAGCGCCCGCTGCTGGTACTGCGAATCGAGCTGTGTGCGGGTGTGCTGGGCCCACACGACAGCGGTGCCGCTGACGGCGAGGACGACGATCACCATCTGCAGCACGAAGAGTTGCGTGCCGAGTCTCACACGGCCCATGGAAGCACCAGGAGGTCACGCGGGGGTCGCGACCAATATGACCTTTACGACGGCAAACGCGTAAACACTCGACGTGGGGGGATGTCCGTTTCACCATCCAGTATTCGAGATTGTGACCCCCCAATTTGGAGTGATCATGCAACTCCGCATACTTGCCACAATTGCCGCCCTCTCCATCGCGGCCCTGACCGGCTGCGGCGACCAGGGCACGGGCGGCAGTGGCGGAACAAGCGCGCTGCGCATCATGGCGCCCGCGGCGGTCGGCGGCGGCTGGGACCAGACCTCCCGTACGGCCGAGCAGGCGCTCAAGTCCGTCGACCCGCAGCGCAAGGTCGAGGTCTTCAACGTGCCCGGCGCCGGCGGCACGATCGGCCTGGCCCAACTCGCGGGCGAGAAGGGCAACGGCAACATGCTCATGACCATGGGCCTGGTCATGGTCGGCGCGATCGAGCAGAACAAGTCCAAGGTCACGCTGGCGGACACCACGCCCATCGCCAAGCTGACCGAGGAGTACGAGATCATCGTCGTGCCCGCCGACTCGCCGCTGAAGACGCTGGCCGACCTGGTCGCGGCGTGGAAGGCCGACCCCGCCAAGGTGTCGGTCGCGGGCGGCTCGGCCGGAGGCACCGACCACATCCTGGCCGGGCTGATGGCCAAGGCAGGCGGCGTCGACCCCAAGCAGGTCAACTACATCGCCCACTCGGGCGGCGGAGAGGCGCTCAACGCGCTGCTCGGCAACAAGGTCACCATCGGCGTCTCGGGCGTCGGCGAGTTCGCCGAGCACGTGAAGTCCGGCAAGCTGCGCGCGCTGGGCGTCTCCTCGCCCTCCCGCATCGACTCGGTGGACGCGCCCACGCTGAAGGAGGGCGGCCTCAACGTCGAGCTGGCCAACTGGCGCGGGTTCGTCGCCCCCGGCGGGCTGAGCGACGCCGACAAGAAGTCGCTGACCGACCTGGTGACCAAGATGCACGACTCGCAGGCGTGGAAGGACGCCGTGGCCAAGAACGGCTGGATCGACGCCTTCCAGACCGGCCAGCAGTTCACCGACTACCTGAACGCCGAGCAGGCGCGCGTCAAGGCGGTCATCGCCGAGATGGGGCTCGTCTCCTGATGTCCTCGCCGTACGATGACGGCGCCGCTCCCGGTGGCGCCGTCCCTCCATCCGCCGGCGGCCCCTCCGCGGGCTCCCCAGCAGAGGCGAAGCGGCACGCCTGGTGGCGGCCCGAGCTCGGCCTCTCCCTGGTCGTCTTCGTCCTGGGCGTGCTCGTCATCGTCGGCACCCTCGACGTCAGCGCCGCCAGCTCGGCGCTCGGCCTCGGCCCGAGGTTCTTCCCGATCCTGGTCGGGAGCGCCCTCATCGTCATCGGCGCCTTCTACACCCTCGACGTCCTGCGCGGCGGCAGGGGCGACCCCGAGGAGAGCGAGGACATCGACGCCGACGCCCCCGCCGACTGGAGGAGCGTCGGCCTGGTCAGCGGTATCTTCCTGGCCTTCACCGCGCTGCTGACCACCCTCGGCTGGATCATCGCCTCCTCACTGCTCTTCTTCGGCCTCTCCGTCACCCTGGGCGCCGACAGCAAGGTCAAGGCCGCGATCGTCGCCGTGGTCCTCGGCGTGGTCACCTACGTGGCCTTCGTCAGGGGCCTCGGCGTCACCCTGCCGGGCGGCCTCCTGCAGGGGGTGATCTGAGTGGAGTCGTTCCAGCTGCTCCTCGAGGGCTTCAGCACCGCGCTGACCCCCGTCAACCTGCTGTACGCGCTCGTCGGCGTCACGCTCGGCACGCTGGTCGGCGTCCTGCCCGGCATCGGCCCCGCCATGACCGTCGCCCTGCTGCTGCCGATCACCTTCACCGTGCCTCCCGCCAGCGCGTTCATCATGTTCGCCGGCATCTACTACGGCGGCATGTACGGCGGGTCCACCACCTCCATCCTGCTCAACACGCCCGGCGAGTCGTCCTCGATGATCACGGCGCTCGAGGGCAACAAGATGGCCAGGCGGGGCAGGGCGGCACAGGCTCTCGCGACGGCCGCCATCGGCTCGTTCGTGGCGGGCACGATCGCCACGGCGCTGCTGGTCGTCGCCGCTCCGCTGGTGGTCGACTTCGCGATCTCCTTCGGCCCCGAGGACTACTTCGCGCTGGCGATCCTGGCCTTCACCGCGATCTCCTCCGTGCTGTCGCGCTCGATGGTCCGCGGCCTGGCCTCCCTCGGCCTCGGCCTGGTCATCGGCCTGGTCGGCATCGACGAGCAGACCGGGCAGGCCCGCCTCACCCTCGGCATCGACCAGCTGCTCGACGGCATCGACGTGGTGGTCGTCGCGGTCGGCCTGTTCGCGCTGGGCGAGGCGCTCTACGTCGCCTCCAGGCTGCGTCACGCCACCCCCGAGGTGGTCCCCGTGGGCGCGGCGTGGATGGGCCGCTCGGACTGGGGCCGCTCGTGGAAGCCGTGGCTGCGCGGCACCGCGTTCGGCTTCCCCTTCGGCGCGCTGCCCGGCGGCGGCGCCGAGATCCCTACCTTCCTGTCCTACGCCACGGAGAAGAAGCTCGCCAAGGGCGTGGCCAAGGAGGAGTACGGCAAGGGCGCCATCGAGGGGGTGGCGGGCCCCGAGGCCGCCAACAACGCCTCGGCGGCGGGCACGCTGGTGCCGCTGCTCACCCTCGGTCTGCCCACCTCCGCCACCGCCGCGATCATGCTGGCCGCCTTCCAGCAGTACGGCCTCCAGCCGGGTCCCCAGCTGTTCGACCACAACCCCGCCCTGGTGTGGGGCATGATCGCCTCGCTGTTCATCGGCAACGCGATGCTGCTGGTGCTGAACCTGCCGCTGGCCCCGCTATGGGCGAGGGTCCTGCGCATCCCGAGGCCCTACCTCTACGCAGGCATCGTCATGTTCGCCGCGCTGGGCGTCTACGCGCTGAAGAGCTCGACCGTGGACCTCGTGGTGCTGTTCGTGCTCGGCCTGCTCGGCTACGCCATGCGCCGCTTCGGCCTGCCGATCGCCCCCGCGGTCATCGGCATGATCCTCGGCCCGATGGCCGAGATCCAGCTGCGCCGCGCGCTGGCGATCGGCGCGGGTGACGTGACGGTCCTGGTGAAGAGCCCGATCGCGGCCACCCTGCTCGGCCTGGCGGCTCTCGCCCTGCTGACGCCGCTGTTCAGGCGGCTGTGGGCACGGCGTCGCGTCGAAGCGGTCACACCTGGGTCACGGGTGGAGTAGAGGGAGGCCTGCCAGGGCATCTCCCCCGTGGTTCTTGGGACAAGACGTCGAGGCCCCGTCGGCCCGTCCAGCCGGCGGGGCCTTCGTGACGTCCGGACCGCTTTCTTCAGCGGATCCCCGAGGGGAATGCCACGGAGCCGTCACGACTCTGGACGGTCACCGTCCCTCCGTCGCAGCCCACCCTCGCCCTTCCCGGCACGATCACCGTCAGCAGCGACCTGGCGGCGGGCGAGGTGATCGTGACGGTCTTGACCCGCTTGAGGTAGCCGGGCGAGACCTCCCCCACGCCCTCCCGTTGACCGCCGATCCGGCGGCACGCGGGCATCTCGAACTGGACCAGCGTGGGCCGCTGCCCCGGAGCCAGGTGCCACAGGTTGCGCAGCCGGTGGCCTTCGGGCACCTCGTCAAGGACGGCGAGCACGTCCGTGCCGTGGTCGACCAGCACCTTCCTGGTACGGCTCACGCCGTACGCGTCGTCGGTGAGCTCGTAGGTCTGCCTCGTGGGGGTGATGGAGGAGCCGGTGAGGCGCGTCGCCGTACCCGGGCGGAAGGCGGCGCCCTCGACCACGGGCACGTTGTGCGCCTCGGGCGTGACGGTCCAGCGGGGGTAGGCCGCCCTCTCGTAGGAGTGGAAGCCTGCCTCCACCAGGACGTCGCGCCCCTTGGCCTGGTAGGTGACGCTCAGGTGGTCCTCGTGGCCGTGGTACCGGCGCGGCGGGCCGAACCTGATCGAGTAGAAGGCGGCCTCTCGCGACCAGTCGCTCCTGCCGAAGACGTAGCCGCCGTCGAACACCCCGACCGTGGAGTCAGGACGGCGGAAGCCGCTGGGACGCATGTCGGCGGGGCCGTCCCCGATGGCGGTGAGGCGGCCGTCGGGCTGGATGGCGTGCCCCACGTACGACTCGAGCGCCCTACGCCTGGTGGACAGCTCCTTCGGGATGCGGAGACCGCACTGCTTGATGGCGGCGAAGGCGACGCCCAGCCGCTGGTGGACGTAGACGCCGTAGCGCGGGGCCTGCTCCTGCAGGGTGCCCTGCCCGTCGATGGCGCGCCTGGCCGACTCCGTCATCCTGCTCAGCGCGAGGTCGCGCCACTTCGCCACGTCGAGCCTGCAGCCGATGCCCAGCAGCGCGATGTCCTGGTCGAGGCCGTGGTTGTGGCCACCCCTGTAGAGCGACGCGTCGGCCAGGACCTCGGCGTGCTCGACCAGCGTGTCCGACAGCCACTCCGCCTTCACGTGGGTGCTGAGGCAGACCAGCGCGGGGGCGCGCAGGGCGATGGGATGCTCGGCCCACGCCCATTCGCTGACCCCCGAGCCGCCGCGGGGGTTGTCGCGCACCCAGTCATGGGCGGTCCCCTCCGCGCGTCTGAGCGCGTCGGCGGCGCCCGTGGTCTCGTAGGCGACGACGAGGCGGCCGACCCAGCGCAACGCGTGCAGGTTCAGCGCCCACGAGCGGTTGCGGTAGGGGTCCATCCGCCAGTCGACGTCCACGCCGAGTTCCACGGGCGGCAGGCCGACGAAGGAGACGGGCCCTCGCATCACGTCGGCGGCGGCGAACTGGGTCCTGTCGCACATCGGCCGTCCTCTCGCCGCCGCCAGGCTGGGCTCGTCCGGCCTGACCAGGCAGCCGACCGCGAGCACGCAAAGGACGATCGACACGAGCACGCGCTTCACGGCTTGACGTCGGTCCATCCCGCTTCGAGCACGGCCTCGGTGGCCTGGCCCGTGGTCGCGCGCAGGACCTGGCCGCTGCGCCGGTCGATGACCAGCTCGCGGCGCACCCCTCGCACGTCGTAGCTGAAGGTCCCCTTGCCCAGGTATCGCACGTTGGACAGGCCGGCCAGGGCCCGGTAGGCGGCGGCGCGGACGTCGGGAGGGGCCGGCTTGCTCCACAGCAGGCCGGTGATCGCGTCGGCGACCACCCCTTCGCGCTCGTCCTCGGGGACGTCACCGAGGATGACGTGCACCTTCTCCAGCAGCGGCCCGACCTCGTCGGGCAGCGACTCGATCTGGGCGATCGTCAGCTCGTGGCCGTCCATCGTGAAGGGGCCCTTGCCGGTGAAGGGGACGGGCCTGCCCGCACCCTGGCTGGTCCAGGCGCGGCCGTCCCTCGCCACCCACAGCTGCCTGACTTCCGACCCGTCGAGCACCCGCTTGACGTGCCAGTAGGCGCCCTTCGTCGCGGGCCTGGTCTCCACCACGCCTGCGGCGGCCAGCAGGACGCCCTCTCCCTCGTCTGTCACGAGCCTGGGCCCGACGAAGGCCACCGCGGCCATGACGACGATCGCGGCCCCCGCCGCGATCGGCGCCCACCAGGACCTCGCCGCCCTGGCCGCCCGCCCGGTCCTGGCCGTCCCCGCCCTGCCGGGCGCGCGGTCGTCCCGGGGGCGGCCGGCGGCCGGCGCGGACCTGCGCGAGCCTCTCCTCCTGGCGGGTGCGGAGCGCTCCGCGTCGAGCCTGGCGGCCACCCGCGCCCTGACCTCGGAATCCAGGGACGGCTCGCCGTACAGCTCGCGCACCTTGTTCAGCTCATCCATGCTCGCCCTCCATCGGGTTGGTGCCGCCAAGGGCCTTGCGGAGCTTCTTCCTCGCGCGGTTCAGGCGGGAGCCGACCGTGCCGTAGGGAATGCCGAGCGCTGAGGCGATCTCCTCGTGGGAGAGCCCGGCGAGCGCGACGAGCAGCAGCACGTCCCGATCGCCCTTGCTCAGCCTGGAGATCGCGCCTGCCAGGCTCGGCCCGAGGCTCTGCGCGCTCACCCGCACGGCCACGCCCTCCGCGAGCCCCTGCACGTCGCGGTCGCGGGGCAGGCGGTCGAGGGCTCTGAGCGCGCGTGTCTCCGAGCGCCTGTGCTTGCCGACGAGGTTGGTGGCGATGCCGTACAGCCAGGTCCTCGCGCTGGCGCGGGAGGGGTCGTACTGGCCGCGTTTACGGAAGGCGGTGAGAAAGGTCTCGGCGACCACGTCCTCGGCGTCGTCGGGGCCGAGTCGCTGGGCGACGTACCGGTGGATCTCCCCGAAGTGGGCGTCGAAGATCTCGCCGAAGCCCTCGGGGTCGGCGAGATCCGGTTGGTGCACCGCGGCTGCGGTCATGGGTGGCCTTCCGTGTGCGAAGCGGTCGATAGGTATCACCCGATCGGCCGGTTCACTTTCACGGTCTGTCAGCGCAGATCGCGGGCCTGCCCGCGTACCGCTCGGTGAGGGCGGCGATCGCCCCCCTCACCGCCCAGCGCATGGCCGAGATCATGACATAGGAGCAACTGCCGGAGTGGCGACTCGTGCGGTCTGGAAGCGGGGCGCGACCCAGAGCCCGGCCAGCGCCATGAGCAGCGTGGCCGCGTAGACCGCCCAGTAGCCCGAGTCCGCCGCGACGAACAGCGCACTGGTG
Organism: Nonomuraea roseola; assembly: GCF_039535395.1. NCBI lineage: Bacteria > Bacillati > Actinomycetota > Actinomycetes > Streptosporangiales > Streptosporangiaceae > Nonomuraea > Nonomuraea roseola. The sequence goes on along the minus strand of NZ_BAAAXC010000015.1, from coordinate 4,312,446 downwards.
ACCGCGACCGCCACCACCGAGAAGACCGACTCGCCGACCTGCAGGGCGGAGCTGTTCACGCCCTCCTCGCCGGGGCTCGACAGTTCGAGCGTCAGCACCGACAGCGTCGGATAGACCAGTCCCATGCCGAATCCCGTGACGATCCACGCCGGGTAGGCGAGGGCGACGGGCACGCCGTCGAAGGTGACCGCGCCCATGAACATGATGCCGAGGGCGATCGCCACCGAGCCGCCGAACAGGTTCGTCCTCCTGCTGAACACCTCGCGACCCTGCAGCCATGAGGCGAACGACCAGGTGAGCGCGCCGCCGGTCAGCGCGAACCCGGCCAGCAGAGGAGACAGGCCGCGCTCGTTGATCAGCATCAGCGGGATGATCACCTCGGCGGCGAAGAACGCGCCCGTGGCCAGGCCGCGCAGGGCCACGACCGAGGGCAGCCCCCTGGCGGCGCGCAGCGTGCCCGCGGGCAGCAGCCTCGGAAGCGCCACCAGCAGCACGACGAGCCCCACGACCAGGAGGAGGAACCTGCCGTCGCTGCCGTACTGCATGAGGCCCGCGCCCACGGCCGTCAGCATCGCCCAGCCGACCTTCCTCGCCAGCCCCGGCGCGGGCTCGGCCTGCCCGCCGGTGACCGGCTGCCCGGCCAGCCCGCGCAGCAGCATCAGCCCTGCGATCACGGTGAGCACCGGCACCGAGAGGAAGACCCACCGCCAGCCCAGCGTGTCGACCACGAGGCCGACGATCGCGGGGCCGACCATGGAGGGCACCACCCACGCCGTGGCGAACAGGGAGAAGATCTTCGGATGTGACTCCTCGGGATAGACCCTGGCCACCACCACGTAGAGCGCCACGCTGACCAGCGCTCCGCCGAAGCCCTGGACGAGCCGGCCGGCGATCAACATCTCCATGGACTGAGCCGCGCCCGCCAGCACGAGTCCGGCGATGAAGGCGACCGCTCCGGACCACAAGGGGGCGCTCGGCCCTCTCAGGTCGGCCCATCGGCCGCCGAGGACCGTGCCGACGACGGCGGCGGCCATCGCGCCGCTGAAGGCCAGGCCGTACAGGTGCAATCCGCCCAGCTCACGTGCCACGACCGGCATGGCGATGGCCACGGCGATGTACTCGAAGGCCACCAGCGACACCAGTGCCACCAGGCCCGCGGTCAAGGATGTGCGCGTCATGCATGCGACGCTACGGCGGGGCGCCGCGAAGCACATCGGGCCGAAGTCCTAGGCACCGGCCTAGGACTTCGGCCACCCGCTCCGAGACGGCGCCTACTCGGAGACGCCGAGCTTCTCCAGGATCAGTTCGCGGGCCCGCGCGGCGTCGGCCTTGCCTCGGCTGGCCTTCATGACGCCGCCGACCAGCGCGCCCACCGCGGCGATCTTGCCGGAGCGGACCTTCTCCACGGCGTCGGCGTTGCCGGCGAGCACCTGCTCGACGATCGTCGCCAGCTCGCCCTCGTCGGCGATCTGCAGCCCCCTGGACGCGACGACGTCGTCGGGGCTGCCCTCGCCCGCCAGCACGCCGTCGAGCGCCTCACGGGCCAGCTTGTCGTTGAGCGTGCCGGAGGCCACCAGCTCGGTCACCCTGGCGACCTGCGCGGGGGTGATGGGCAGGTCGGCCAGGGCCTTGCCCGACTCGTTGGCCCTGCGGGCCAGCTCGCCCATCCACCACTTGCGGGCGTCGGCGGCGGGCGCGCCCGCCGCGATCGTGGCCTCCACGATCTCGATGGCGTCGGCGTTGTGCATCGACTCCATGTCGTGGTCGCTCACGCCCCACTCGGCCTGCAGCCGCTTACGCCGTACGGCGGGCAGCTCGGGCAGCGCGGACTTGAGCGTGGCCACCCACGCGGGGTCGGGCGCGATCGGCACCAGGTCGGGCTCGGGGAAGTAGCGGTAGTCCTGCGCCTCCTCCTTGGACCTGCCCGACGTGGTCATGCCGGTGTCCTCGTGGAAGTGGCGCGTCTCCTGGATGATCCTGCCGCCCTCGGCGAGGATCGCCGCCTGCCGCTGGATCTCGCTCCGTACCGAGCGCTCGACGCTGCGCAGCGAGTTGACGTTCTTGGTCTCGGTGCGGGTGCCCCACTCGGAGGAGCCGCGCGGCATGAGCGAGACGTTGACGTCGCAGCGCATGGAGCCCTCCTCCATGCGCACGTCGGAGACGCCCAGCGAGCGCATGACCTCGCGCAGCTCGGTGGCGTAGGCGCGGGCGACCTCGGGGGCGAGCCTGTCGGTGCCGGGGATCGGCTTGGTGACGATCTCGACCAGCGGGATGCCCGCGCGGTTGTAGTCGACGATGGAGTAGTCGGCGCCCTGGATGCGGCCCGTCGCGCCACCCACGTGGGTGGACTTGCCGGTGTCCTCCTCGAGGTGGACGCGCTCGATCTCGATGCGCACGGTCCTGCCGTCGACCTCGACGTCGAGGTAGCCGTCGAAGCAGAGCGGCTCGTCGTACTGCGAGATCTGGTAGTTCTTCGGCATGTCCGGATAGAAGTAGTTCTTCCGGGCGAAGCGGCACCACTCGGCGATCGAGCAGTTCAGCGCCAGGCCGATGCGGATCGTCGACTCGATCGCCATCTCGTTGGCCACCGGCAGGGAGCCGGGCAGCGCGAGGCAGGTCGGGCAGACATGGGTGTTGGGCGGCGCGCCGAAGGTGGTCGAGCAGCCGCAGAACATCTTCGAGTGGGTGCCCAACTCGACGTGGGTCTCCAGGCCGAGGACCGGCTCGTACCGCTCCAGGGCCTCGTCGTACGCCATGACGCTCACAGTGCGGGAGCCTCCTTCAGCAACGGGCCGCCCCAGCGGCTCTCCAGGGCCTTCTCAACGGCGGCGCCGACCCTGTAGCAGCGGTCGTCGCCGAGGACCGGGGCCATGATCTGCAGGCCGACCGGCAGGTTGTCCTCGTCGGCCAGGCCGATCGGGACCGACATGGCCGCGTTGCCCGACAGGTTGGACGGGATCGTGCACAGGTCGGCGAGGTACATCGCCATCGGGTCGTCGGCGCGCTCGCCGATCGGGAAGGCCGTGGTCGGCGTGGTCGGCGAGATCAGCACGTCGACCTGGTGGAAGGCGGCCTCGAAGTCGCGCGAGATGAGCGTGCGGACCTTCTGCGCCTGGCCGTAGTAGGCGTCGTAGTAGCCGCTCGACAGCGCGTAGGTGCCGAGCATGATGCGCCGCTTGACCTCGGGGCCGAAGCCCGCGGCCCTGGTGAGCGCCATGACCTCCTCGGCGCTCCTGGTGCCGTCGTCGCCGACGCGCAGGCCGTAGCGCATGGCGTCGAAGCGGGCCAGGTTCGAGGAGCACTCGGACGGCGCGATCAGGTAGTAGGCGGGCAGCGCCGTGGTGAACGAGGGGCAGGAGAGCTCGACGACCTTCGCGCCCAGCGACTCGAGCAGCTCGACGGTGTCGTGGAAGCGGTTGAGCACGCCCTGCTGGTAGCCCTCGCCGCCGAACTCCTTGACGACGCCGATGCGCATGCCCGCGATGTCGGCGTTGCTCGCCGCCTCGACGACGTCGGGGACGGCCGCGTCGATGGAGGTGGAGTCCATCGGGTCGTGCCCTGAGAAGGCCGCGTGGAGCAGCGCCGCGTCCATGACGTTGCGGGCGAAGGGCCCGGGGGTGTCGAGGGAGCTGGCGAAGGCGATCAGGCCGTAGCGGGAGGAGCCGCCGTAGGTCGGCTTCATGCCCACGATGCCGGTGACGGCGGCCGGCTGCCTGATCGAGCCGCCGGTGTCGGTGCCCGTCGACAGCGGCGCCTGGTAGGCGGCGACCGCCGCGCTGGAGCCGCCGGAGGAGCCGCCGGGAACCCTGGTGAGGTCCCACGGGTTGTGCGTGGCGTGGTAGGCGGAGTTCTCCGTGGAGGAGCCCATCGCGAACTCGTCGAGGTTGGTCTTGCCGAGGATGACCAGCCCGGCCTTGCGCAGCCGCGCGGTGACGGTCGCGTCGTACGGCGGGCGCCACCCCTCGAGGATCTTCGAGGCGGCGGTGGTGGGCATGTCGCGCGTGGCGAAGATGTCCTTGTGCGCGATCGGCACCCCGGCCAGCGGGCCGAGCTTCTCACCCTGCCTGAGGCGCTCGTCGACGGCGCGGGCCTGCTCCAGCGTGACCTCGCGGTCAACGTGGAGGAACGCGCGCACCTTGGGTTCGACCTGCTCGATGCGGTCGAGGTGGGCCTCGGCGACCTCGGCGGCGCTCGCCTCACCCGAGGCGATCAGCGCGCCCAGCTCGGCGGCGGTCTTGTGGATCAGACTCATGCTTCCTCCCCGAGAATGCGCGGAACCCGGAAGCGGTCGTCCTCGACGGCCGGAGCGCCCGAGAGCGCCAGCTCGGGCGTGAGGGACTGTCGCACCTCGTCGGCACGGAAGACATTGGTCAGCGGGAGCGCGTGCGACGAAGGCGGAACGTCCTCGGCGGCGACCTCTGCCACCTTCGCGACCGCGGCGATGATGTCATCGAGCTGGGTCGCGTAGTGGTCGAGTTCGTCGTCGGAGATCGCCAGCCGGGACAACCGGGCCAGGTGCGCGACCTCGTCGCGGGTTATGGCGGACATGAGTCGTTGAACCCGTTTCGTGGATGGAGTTTGGACACTGTCATCCTAGGGCTCTTGACGGAGCGTGGCCGAACCATTAGCGCCGCCTCCAGGCATCGCTCTCAGATCTCGACGTACTCGGCTTCCTGCACGCCGACGCGCTCCCTCAGCCAGACGGTCGCGTCGGCGGGCGCCATCGGCCTGCCGAACAGCCAGCCCTGGCCCATGTCGCAGCCCATGCCGGTGAGCTTGAGCGCCACCTCCTCGGTCTCGACCCCCTCGGCCACCGACCGCAGGCCGAGAGAGCGGACCAGGTCGACGATCGAGCGGACGATGCGCTCGTCGTCCTCCGACGACGACAGCCGCTGCACGAACGAGGCGTCGATCTTCACCTCGGAGGCGGCCAGCCGCTGCAGGCGGATGAAGGAGGAGTAGCCGGTCCCGAAATCGTCGAGCGCCAGCGGCACGCCGAGCGCGGCCAGCGCCTTGATGGTCTCGTGGGTGTAGGCCTGGTCGCCCATCAGGATCCGCTCGGTGACCTCCAGCTGGATCGCCTCGGGCGGCAGCCTGAACCGGGAGAGCCCGGCCTCCAGCTGGTCGGGGAGGGCGGAGTCGAGCAGGTCGCGGGCCGAGACGTTGACCGAGATCTGCACCTGCAGCCCGGTGTGCCACCAGCGGGCCGCCTGCTCCATCACCGCGTCGATGACGTACTCGGTCAGCTGCCGCATCAGGTAGGACTGCTCGGCCAGCGGGATGAAGTCGTCAGGGGGGATCGGCCCGCGCACCGGATGACGCCAGCGCAGCAGCGCCTCCATCCCCCGCACCTCGCCGGTGGCGAGATCGACCTTGGGCTGGTAGTGCAGCCGCAGCTCGCGGTTGTCGACCGCGCGCCGCAGGTCGCCGAGCAGGCCGAGGCGCTCGGGCGAGTTGCGGTCCTTGTCCTGCTGGTAGAGCTCGACCCCCGTACGCCCCTCCTTGGCCAGGTACATCGCCACGTCCGCGCGCTGCAGCAGCAGCTCGAAGTCGGGGGCGTGGTCGGGGAAGAGCGCGATGCCGACCGAGCCGTCCATGTCGAACGTCATGCCCTCGAGGCGGACGGGCTCGGTCAGCGCGGCCCTGAGCCTGGCCGCGACCTCCCTCGCCGCGTGGGAGTCTCTGATGGACGGCAGCAGCACCGCGAACTCGTCGCCGCCGAGGCGTGCGACGACGTCGCCGGGCCGTACGGAGTGGGTGAGCCTGTGGGCGACCATCTGCAGCAGCCGGTCGCCGACCGGGTGCCCCATGGTGTCGTTGACCTCTTTGAACCTGTCGAGGTCGATGAGGAACAGCCCCACCCGCTCGTCGTGGCGCGCCTCGGCCAGCGCCTCCTCGGTGGAGACGATGAGCATCTTGCGGTTGGGCAGCCCCGTGAGCTCGTCGTGCATCGCCTGGTGGTCGCGGCGCATGGAGAGCGTGGCGGTGAAGTAGACCGCGGCCAGCGGCGCCACGAACAGCGGCACCAGCCCCGGTGAGTCCTCCATGACCACGACGACCAGCGGCGCGAGGCCGAGCAGCGCCGTGTAGACCAGCGCCTGCGGGCCCACGGTCGCCCGCAGCACCCTGCTCAGCGAGCGCCGCTCGTGCAGCGCCACGGCGCCGCAGACCAGCATCGCCCGCGCGGCGAAGTAGGCCAGGCCCGACAGCGCGACGGCCGTCAGGGTGGGCCCTGAGGGCACCCACGGCGACGACGGGCTCGGCACGATGCCGAACAGGCCGAGCACGACCGCCGCCGCGGTGAACGCCAGAGTGGCCTGGGCGACGTTGAAGCTCACCCTGTGCCAGGCCTTGCGGGTGACGACGCCGTTGACCACGATGCCGACGACCTGCATGAGCACCGCCACCGCGAGCCCGTAGTGCAGGAGCACGGCGAAGGTGAACATGGTCGCCGGATAGGTGCCGCCCACCGCGGTGGCCGACGACACCATCACGGGACGCAGCTCGCCGAGCACCACCAGGACGGCCAGCACCCAGAAGAGCGGCGCCCTGGCCAGCTCGGCCAGTTCGAACAGGTCGAGGCGCAGCTCGGCCACGATCAGCGCGGTGAAGCCGATCACGGAGACGCCTGCGAGGAAGGCCCACAACGGGGTGCCTACGCGTGGTCCCGTGTCGCGCGTGTCATTCGGGTCGGTCATCGGTAACAGAACCCCCATGAGGTCACTATGGGAGGGTACGACCTTTACCCCACTTCCCGAAACCACCCGCCTACGTTCCGTCACACCACTTGCCCACATTTCCCGGCAGAACGAGGCATTTATCCGTTTTGCGAGAAAACTGGTCTCAGCCCAGAAGGCGGACGAACTCCTCGAAGGAGATCCGGCCGTCCCCGTCGGCGTCGGCGGTCTGCTCCAGCGACCCGAGCGCTTCGGCGGGCAGGCCGGGGAAGTGCTTCAGGAACTCCTCCTGGCTGATGAAACCGTCGCCGCTGACGTCGATCGAGGCGAAGGTCTGACGGAGCTCCGCCAACCGCTCACCACTGAGCTCGGACATATGACCACCTTTCCGTAGGGAAGGCCTATTCTTCCGGCTTGACGGCGACCTCCGCAGCGGCTTCGGGGCCCTGATCCAGCAGCACCCCGAACCCGGCCTCGTTGAGGACGGGCACTCCCAGGCTGACCGCCTTGTCGTACTTGGACCCCGCGTTCTCGCCCACCACCACGAAGGCGGTCTTCTTCGAGACCGACCCCGCGACCTTGCCGCCGCGCGAGGTGATGGCCTCGGCGGCCGAATCGCGGGTGAAGCCCTCCAGGGTGCCGGTGACGACGAACGTGAGGCCCTCGAGGGTCTGCGGGCCCTTCTCCGGCGCGGGCTCGTCCTCCATGCGGACGCCCGCCGCCTTCCAGCGCTGGACGATCTCGCGATGCCAGTCGACCGCGAACCACTCGCGGATCGTCGCGGCGACGCGAGGACCGATGCCCTCGACCGCGGCCAGCTCCTCCTCGGAGGCGTTCATGACCGCGTCGATCGAGCGCAGGGCGCCGGCCAGCTCCTGGGCGGTGGGCGGCCCCACGTGGCGGATGGAGAGCGCGACCAGCACCCGCCAGAGCGGCACGTTCTTGGCCTCCTCGAGCTCCGCCAGCAGCTTCAGCGCGTTCTGGCTCGGCGCACCGCTGATGTTGGAGAAGAACGAGACCACCTTCGGCTCGCCGGTCTTCGGGTCGATCTTGGGCAGGCCGGTCTCCTGGTCGCGCACCACCGACCTGATCGGGATGAGCTGCTCCAGCGTGAGGTCGAACAGGTCGGCCTCGGTGCGCAACACCGGCTCCTGACCCTCGACCGGCTGGGTCAGCGCCGTGGCGGCGACGTAGCCGAGGCCCTCGATGTCGAGGGCGCGCCGCCCCGCCGCGAAGTAGAGGCGCTCACGGATCTGCGCGGGACACGAGCGGGCGTTGGGGCAGCGCAGGTCGGCGTCGCCCTCCTTCTCGTAGGCCAGCTCGGTGCCGCACTCGGGGCAGTGGGTCGGCATGACGAACTCGCGCTCGGAGCCGTCGCGCAGCGCCGTGACGGGGGCGACGATCTCGGGGATGACGTCGCCCGCCTTGCGCAGCACGACGGTGTCGCCGATGAGCACGCCCTTCTTGACGACGATCGCCGCGTTGTGGAGCGTGGCCCTCTCGACCGTGGACCCCGCCACGAGCACGGGCTCCATCACCGCGTACGGCGTGACCCTGCCGGTGCGGCCGACGCCCACCTCGATGTCGCGGAGCTTGGTGTTGACCTCCTCGGGCGGGTACTTGAAGGCGATCGCCCAGCGTGGCGCCCTCGAGGTGGAGCCGAGCTCGCGCTGGGTCCTGATCTTGTCGACCTTGACGACCACGCCGTCGATCTCGTAGGCGGGGTCGTGGCGGTGGACCCTGTAGTGCTCGATGAAGTCGTTGATGCCGGTGAGGTCGGGCACCACCTGGTAGAGATCGCTCACGGGCAGCCCGAACTCGCGCAGCCTGTCGTAGACCTGCGACTGGGTCAGCGGCTCGGCCGCGCCCTCCCAGACGCCGACCCCGTGGACCAGCATCCGCAGCGGCCGCTGCGCGGTGATGCGGGAGTCCTTCTGCCGCAGCGTGCCAGCCGCGGCGTTGCGCGGGTTGGCGAAGGGCGCCTTGCCCTGCTCGACCAGCTGCTCGTTGAGCTTCCCGAACTCCGCGACGGGGATGTAGACCTCGCCGCGCACCTCGACGAGCGAGGGCACGTCGTCGCCCTCGAGCTTGTGCGGGATGCCCTTGATGGTGCGGACGTTGGGCGTCACGTCGTCGCCCGTGCGCCCGTCGCCCCTGGTGGCGCCGCGATCCAGCCTGCCGTTGCGGTAGACCAGCGCGATGGCGAGGCCGTCGATCTTCAGCTCGCACAGGTAGGGGCCCGGGTCATGCTCGGCCAGGCGCTCGGCCCTGGCCTGCCAGGCGGCCATGTCGGCGTCGTTGAAGGCGTTGTCGAGGCTCTCCATCTTCTGCAGGTGCTGCACCTTGGCGAAGTCGCCCCTGACGGGCGCGCCCACCTTCTGCGTGGGCGAGTCGGGCGTCTGCAGCGTGGGATGGGCCTGCTCGAGCTGGAGAAGCTCGTTGAACCACGCGTCGAACTGCGCGTCGCTCACGGTGGGCTCGTCGAGGACGTAGTAGCGCTCACGCGCCTCCTCGACCAGCTCGCTCAGCTCGGCGTGCCGCTTCAGCGCGTCCACCGGCACACCCTCGACCTCGGCGCTCATCAGGAAACTCCCTCCGTCAACCCTGGGAGAACGCTATCTCGCGGCACCGACAACCCGGTCCTCCCAGGGACGCCGTTCACCTGTCAGACCAGCCTCGTCCACGACCTCGAGCACGGCCTCGTGGGCGCGGACCGGGAGACGCACAGCTGCGCCCATGCCCGCTTGACATCGCCCCTGGTGAAGGTGGGCAGGCCGACTGTCCTGTCGGCGCAGTTGCGGTTGGTGGCCGATCTCCACTCGGGCACCGCCCTCCTGTGCCCGTCCGTACGGCGCACGAGCAGGACCACCCAGGTGCACTTGCTCCTGTGCCTGTCCGTGACCGAGGGAAGCAGGACCGTCAGCTTGTGGTGTCCGTCGATCGAGGCGCGGATCGTGGCCCTGTTGCCGTTCGGTCCTGTGACGAGCGTGGCCGCGTGCGCGGAAGCGGGTAGCAAGGCGGTGACGAGCAGGGCTGTGGCGGCGATTCTCATGATCATGGCTGTCTCCTCAAGGACACGAACGCTGGTGGGCGAGCCCCTCGGTCAGTCGCATCCACTCCTTTTCGTCGAGCCCTCCATGGGCGATCTCGCAGGCCGCCGCGACCGGGTCGCGCAGCACCCCGGCCAGCCGCGACAGATCCCACACCACGGCCCCCGCCGGGTGGCCGTTGGCGAACATGCGCGTCCCGTCCGCGCTGAGCGTCACCTCGTCGGCTGAGGGGAGCGTCGCGTACCTGCGCGCCTCCCCCTCCCCCGTCACGTGCCACAGGCTCACCGGGCCCCCGCCCGCCCCCGTGTACGCCAGGGACGAGCCCAGCGCGAACCCGACCGAGGCCACCACCCTGAAGTCGTTGTCCAGGTCAGCCAGGCGAACGGGCCTGGCGGGGTCGCTGACGTCCCACAGCCTGGCGAGCTTCTCGCTCCCGCCGACGAGCAGCCTGCGCCCGTCGGCGGACAGCGCGGCCGAGACGACCCCATGAAGACCGGCGGGGAAGTCCGCCGCCACCGCAGGGCGCCAGGGGTCGGCCAGGCTCCACAGCCGGACCCTGCCCGACGCGTCACCCGTCGCCGCGAGCCTGCCGTTCGCGCTGACGGCGACCGCGTCCACCGACCCGCGCGCGGGCGGCAGCCGTACCGGGTCCCGGGAGGAGAGCGTCCACAGCGCCGCGCTGCCGTCGGCGGCGCCGGCGAGCGCCCAGCCACCCGCCGACGCGACCGAGGTGATCCGCGAGGACAGCCGCGCGGCCGCCGAGGTGTCGTGCCGCGAGGGCCGCCACAGCGTGGCCGTGCCGTCCTCGCCGCCCGTGACGGCCACGCCGTCGCCGGCGGCGAGCGCGGAGACCTGGCCCGCGTCCTCGGCGAGGACCGCGCGCCGCGGCAGGTCGCCGCCCAGCTCCCAGAGGGTGAGCGCGTGCTCGGCCGTCACCGTGACCAGCCGCCTGCCGTCCGCGGCCAGCGCGCCCCGCCCCACGGCCTCCTGCGGCACCTTCGCCAGTACGGCGGGCGGCCCCAGCCTGGAGGTCTCCCACAGCACCGTCCGGCCCTCGGCGTCAGCGGTCACGAGGTCGCCGGTGACGGGGTCGAACGAGACGGAGCGCATCTCCGCCGCCCGGCCGCCGACGACGGCGCGCTGGACGGGCGCGCCCCGCGACACCTCCCACACGATCGCCCGCCCGTCGGCCCCCGCCGTGGCCAGCAACCGCCCGTCGCCGCTGTAGGCCACCGCCCTGATCGCCGAGGCGTGGCCCGCGAGGTCGGCCAGCGGCCTCGGCCTGGTCCCCTCGATGTTCCAGAGGTAGGCGCGTGACCTGTTCCCGCTGGTGGCGATCGTCCTGCCGTCGGGGCTGACCGCGAGCGCCCAGGTGACGTGCGCCTGCTCCCCCTCCACGGTGGACGGCGTGGAGAAGCGCACGGCGGCCCCGCCGGACGGACTCCACAGCGCGCAGTCGGTGAACCTGCCGCACGTGACCACCCGCCGCCCGTCCACCGTGAAGGCCACGGACCGGACGGGGTCGTCCCGCCCGGCCTCGCGCACCGCCTCCGCCCGGTCGCCGCCCAGGGGCCACACCAGCGCGGCCGCGTCGGCGGCTACCGCGAGCCGCCTGCCGTCGGGGCTGAAGTCCAGCGCGTGGATCCCGCCGCGGCCCGGTTCGACGGTGGCGGTCCTGGCCCAGTCGGAGCTCCGCCAGACGATCACGCTGCCGTCCTCGCCGCCGGTGGCGAGGGTCGCGCCGTCCGGCGTGAACGCCGCGGCCCGCACCGCTCCTCCATGGCCGTCGAGCACGGCGACCCGGGCGGGCGCGTGCCGGTCGGTGGTGTCCCAGACCTCGGCCGAGCCGTCGAGGCCGACGGCCGCCACCAGCCCGCCCCGAGGGCTGTGAGCCAGGGTCAGCGTGGCGTCGCCCACCCCCGCGGCGGCGTAGAGGGAGCCCGCCAGCAGCCCGACCAGGGCGCCCCTGTGCCGCTCTCCCGGCTCGACGGCCAGGGCGGCCAGCGCCAGGCGGAGGGCGTGCGCGGGGTCGGCCTGGCTCTGGGCGCCGGCCTGCTGGACGAGGGCGCGGGCGGTGGCGCTCCTGCGGGCGGACTCGGCGCTGCCGTACAGGGTGAAGGCGACGCCGCCCGCGGCCAAGGACAGGAGCAGCAGCACGCCCAGCACGCCGGACAGCAGCACCCTGCGCCTGGCGCGGCGGCGCGCGGCCCTCGCCCGCCCCTCCTCGTGGGCGATGGAGGCGGCGAGGAAGCGCTCGGCCGCCCGCGGCAACGGCCTGCCGAGCGCCCACTCGCGCGCGAGCGACAGCCTGTGGCCCCGGTAGAGCCCTTCGGCCTCGCCCTCCCATGCCGCAGCGGCCTCCAGCAGGTGCTGCTCGACCAGCAGGCCCGCGCGATCGGAGTCGAGCCAGCCGCGCAGGACGGGCCAGGCCGTCAGCAGCGCCTCGTGGGTGATCGCGACCGCCTGCCCTTCGAGGGTGATCAGCCTGGCGGTGTCGGCGGCGAAGGCGTCGACCACCTCGCAGGCGGCCAGCGGGTCGGGGACCTCGGCCAGCAGCCGGTCCAGCTCCACCCTCCGCCTGGTGTCGTCGCTGCCCTCCCCCACGTGGACCAGCCGCCTGAAGACCGCCCTCGCCGCCTCGTGCGAGGGCAGCGAGGCCAGCACGCCGTCGGCGGTGGCGGCCAGAGCGCCGTGGATGCCGCCTGTGGCCCGGTAGCCCGCCACGGTGAGCTTGGTGCCGCCGCGCCGCCGCCAGGTGACCAGCAGGGCGTGGGAGAGCAGGGGGAGCCGTCCTGGCTCGCTGCCCAGCTCGCTGAGCAGCAGCTCGACCAGGCCGGGTTCGAGGGTGAGCCCGGCCGCGAGCGCGGGCCGCTCGACGGCTGAGCGCAGTTCCGAGGGGCTCATCGGGCCGACGACGACGGGCCCGCGTTCGAGACCCGCCTTCAACGCGGGCACGGCGGCGCACCTGCCGAGGAAGTCGGCCCGCACGCCGATCACGACCTGGCAGGGAAGGTCCGGGACCACGCCGCCGGTGAACGCCTCCTCGAACTGGTCGAGCACCAGCACGTCCACGCCCGGGGGGATCGGCTCGCCCGGCGTGATCACCGCGACGGTGAGGCCCGCTGACCGCTGCCGCAGCGCGGGAACGAGCCCCGCGCGTAACAGCGAGGACTTCCCCGAGCCCGAGGCCCCTGTGACGATCAGCGGCGCGGGGTCGTCCAGGCGCCGCACGAGGGTCTCCACCAGGCGCTCCCTGCCGAAGAACAGCGCCGCGTCCGCCGTGCCGAACGCCTCGAGCCCCTTGTAGGGCGGGCCTTCGAAGGCGGGAGCGGGGGGCGGCCTCACGTCGGCGTGGCTTGTGAAGGGGGCGCGGAGCAGCACGAGCTCGCCCACCCTGCCCGTCGAGCGGACGCGCGGTCTCGGGAAGCCCGCGGCCGGCAGCGTCCTGCTCAGGTGGCGGTGCACGTCGGACAGCGTCAGCTCGGGCGGCCCCTCGGTCAGCAGCCGCAGCAGCGCCCCGCTGAAGGCGGTGTGCGCCATGCCGTCGGGAGCGAAGGAGGGCTCGCTGCGCCCCGCCGAGGTGAGCACGTACGCCCCCGAGATCTCCGCCACGTCCCACGGGTCGGACATGCCCTCGATGGCCCTGCCGGAGAAGCAGCAGTCGAGGACCACGACGAGCGGCCCGCCGGCGTTGTCGAGCAGGTAGCGGCGCACCAGGTCGTACGGCAGCGCCGTGTGCTCCAGCGCCAGCGGCCCCGAGACCGTCTCAGCCGCCGCCAGATGGAGCGCTCCACGCCTGCTGACCAGGCCGTGCCCGACGTAGTAGACGATCAGCGGCCCCTCCGTGGAGGCCGCGGAGGCGATCGCGTCACCCAGCTCGCGCGGCGAGGGAGGGTCGAGGACGGTCCGCACCCACGCGAGGCCGCACCTGTCGAGCAGCACGGAGCGCAGGTCGTCGAGCGTGCGCGCGACGGACGGCAGGTCGGGCAGGTCGGAGCCCTGCGCGTGCGAGCCGGTGCCCAGCAGCAGCGCGCCGGCCCCCGCGAAGTCGCCCGCCGTCACGCGTCGAGTCCATCACTCCTGTCGCGGCCGTCAAGACCCGCGCGGGGAATCAGTCTCCGCGAAGCGCCTTCGCCGTCTCCCTGAGCCTGCCGAGCGCCGCCTTGGCGTAGGCGGGCGAGGCGCCGGCCAGGCCGCACGTGGGTGTGAGCACCACCCTGTTCGGGAGGTCCTCGGCGGCGAAGCCGAGCCGCTGCCACAGGTCGGTGGCCGTCTTGGCGATCACCTTCACGTCGGGCAGGCTGCTGTCGAGGCCGGGGAGCACGCCGAGGAAGAAGTTCACGCCCGCCTCGATCGCCTCGCCGATCGGCTCCTCGTCGCGCCTCGACAGCATCGAGGCGTCCAGCGAGACCGCCCGCACCCCCGCCCTGCGCAGCATGGCGATCGGCACCCTGGGGGCGCAGCAGTGGACGACGGGGTCGGGGAAGAGCCGCAGCGCCTCCTCCGCCCGCCACTCCTCCACAGGAGCGAGCCTGCCGAAGCCCGACGCCGTCGGCACGGTGCCCGCCAGCACCCCCGGCAGCCCGGGCTCGTCGAGCTGGAGGACGATCTCGGTGACGCCGGGCACCCGCCTGCGCACCGACTCCACGTGGTCGGTCACCCCCTGCACGAGCGAGGCGGTCAGATCGCGCACGGCCCCCTGGTCGGAGAGCATCTTGTCGCCGTGGCGCAGCTCGATCGCGGCCGCCAGTGTCCACGGCCCGCACACCTGCAGCTTGAGCGGCCCCTCGTAGCCGTCGGCGACCTCCTCGAGCCCGTCGAGGTCGCGGGCGAGGTGGTCGACGGCCCTGCGGTGGTCGCGGCCCGGCCGCGAGGCCAGGCGCCAGCCCGAGGGCTGCACCTCCACAGGCAGCTCGACCAGCAGCGCCGCCGTCCTGCCGACCAGGTCGGCGCCGACGCCCCTCGCCGGCAGCTCCGGCAGGTACGGCAGGTCGGGCAGCTCACCGAACACCACCCTGAGGGCCTCGAAGTGATCCTCGCCTGGATGTGATCCGACACCGCTCGCGCCAAAGGACATGGGCCTTAGCTTACTGATGAGAAACGTCCGCGAAGGATCGCGTCCATAGGCCGTCTGACCTGGTCCGACAGCGTTTCTCATCAGTGGAGGGGCAGGCGGGCCACTATCTCCGTGCCGCCGCCCTCGCGCCGACCGGCCGTGCAGGTGCCGCCCGTCTCGGCCGCGCGCTCTCTCATGGAGGTCAGCCCCACGCCCGCGGGAGGGCGGGGCGGCAGGCCCACGCCGTCGTCGCAGACCGCCACGCGCAGCTCCTCGTCCGTGCGTGCCAGGCTCACCAGGCAGGCGGTGGCGCCCGCGTGCCTGCGGACGTTCGTCAGCGCCTCCTGGACGATCCGGTAGACCGCCACCTCCACCGCCGCGGGCAGCCCGTCGAGCGAGCCCTCGGCCACGACGTCCACGCGCGGCCCAGGGGCCTGGCCGAACAGGCGCAGCGCCCCTTCGAGCCCGAGGTCGTCGAGGGCGGGCGGGCGCAGGCCGTAGACCAGCTCGCGCACCGACACGATCGTCGAGGTCATCTCCTCGCGCACGCGCACCAGCAGCGGAGCCACCGACTCGGGGTCGCGCGCGAGCCGCCTGCGAGCCTCGTCGATCGTCATCGTGACGCTGGTCAGCGCGGGGCCGAGCCCGTCGTGCAGCTCCCTGCCGAGCCGCCGCCGCTCCTCGTCGCGGGTGGTCCTGATGCTCTCGCGCGAGCGCCGCAGATCGGTGGTCAGGCGTACGGCGTGCGCCAGCTCGGCCAGGTGCTTGGCCAGCACGGACAGCGGCTCCCTGCCCTGCCTGACGCCGTTGAGCAGCAGCCGTCCCACGGGCTCGCCGTGCCAGTCGAGCGGCACCGCCTTCGGCTCCTCGCCCAGCTCGCCGTCCACGATCGTGACCGTGCCCTCGATCTCGACGGCGGCTCCCCTCGCGCCCAGCGCCCACCTGACCACCGAGGTCGCGGTGGCCAGCGCCTCGGCGGGGTCGCCCGCCTCCTGCACGGTACGGCTGAGCCTGTCGGCCGCCCTGTAGGGGTCGCGCTCGACGTCGAACAGGCGGTCGACGGCCTGCTGGAGGCGCAGCCTCAGCGGGTGGAAGAGCGCGCCCGCCAGCATCGCCGCCACCAGGCCCGCGACAGGGCCGTAGGAGCCCACCAGGTGGTCGCCCAGCCAGATCAGCGCGGCGTAGATGACGCCGACGACGACCGCGAGCCCGCCGTACACCAGGGTCCTGTTGAGGATGATCTGGATGCCGTAGAGCTGGTGGCGCAGCACGGCGGCGACGATCGCGATCGGGATGCCTCCGGCCAGGACCAGCTGCACGGCCGCCAGCACCGGATCGTCGCCGCGAACCAGCCAGAAGCCGACGAACACGCCCATGGTGCCGGCGTACCAGGCGATCTGCCTGCGCAGCTCAGGCCCAGCCGCCCGATAGCGGAAGACCAGCGAGAGCAGGCCGAGCACCGACAGGGCCATCATCGGCGGGGTGATCCACGCCTCGACGGTCTCGGGGACCGTGCCGAGCGCCTCGACGCCGAAGGGGTTGTCGAATCCCTCCATCTCCAGCTCGAAGCCGGCGTCGGGGCTCAGCCCGAGAAGGAGCGAGTGGCCGACCATCAGGAACAGGTTGCCGTAGAGCACCCACCGCCACCGCCTGGACGGAAGCCGCCCGTCGGGGAAGAGCAGCGGCATGATCCCGATGAACGTCGGCACCGCCCACAACCACAGCCACAGCGCCAGCCAGCCCAGATAGGGGACGTACGGTCCCGGCGCGTAGGCGGTCAGCCAGTGCGTGCCGGAGAAGGCGAGGCTGTAGACCGCCCACACGACGCCGGTGCCCCACATGATCCACACAAACGGCAGCCTGGGCCTGCGGGAGATCAGGAAGGCCGCGGCGACGGGGAAGAGCAGCGCGATGGGGTCGATGCCCTCCATCGAGGTGAGCCACGGCACCTGGTCGGTCATCCACCATGACAGCAGCGCCGCCACGGGCGAGAACACCGCGCCCGCCCACGCGATCCCGCGCATCACCGTGCCTCCTCCTCCGCCTTGAGCGGCAGCCGCACGACCACCTCGGTGCCGCCGCCGGGTCTGCCGGTGACCACGCAGTCGCCGCCCGCCTCGGCCGCGCGCTCACGCATCGAGGCCAGCCCCACGCCGTTGCGCCGCTCCTCCTGCAGCCCGATCCCGTCGTCCGAGACGGTCAGCCACAGCTCCTCCTGGCGTTCGAGCCTGATCAGGGCCGTGGTGGCGTGGGCGTGCCTGCGCACGTTCGTCACCGCCTCCTGCGCGATCCTGTAAGCGGCCACGCCCACCTCAGGGGGAAGGTCCTTCAGCCGGCCTGTCACCACCACGACCACCCTCGGTCCAGGCCCTTCGGCCAGCGATCTCAGCGCGCCCTCCAGGCCCAGCTCGTCGAGCGCGGGCGGGCGCAGGCCGTAGACCAGGTCGCGCACGTCCCCGATCGCCGTGGCCATCTGGCTGCGCACCCTGTGCAGCAGCGGGTCGACCGCCGCCGGATCCTTCGAAAGGCGCAGCCGCGCCTCGTCGACGGTCATCGCCAGGCTGGCCAGCGTGGGGCCGAGTCCGTCGTGCAGGTCCCTGCGCAGCCTGCGGCGCTCCTCCTCGCGGGTGGCCAGGATGCGCTCCCTGGAACGCTGCAGGTCGGCGGTCAGCCGTACGGCGTGGGCCACCTCGGCCAGATGCCTGACCAGCATGTCGAGAAGACCAGGATCGGGCGGCTCGCCCGCGAGCAGCAGCCTGCCCACCGGACGGCCGTGCCAGATCAGCGGCGTGGCCTGCTCGCCCGGCTCCCCGTCGCACACCCTGCGCAGGCTGCCGTCGGACAGCAGCACCTCGACCGCCACCCCGTCGGCCTTGAGCGCCTGCCTGATCGCGGTCGCCGCCGACTCCAGCGCCTCGACGGGGCCGCTGGCCCGCTGGACGCTCTGGTTGAGCCGGTCGGCCACCCTGTAGGGGTCGCGCTCGACCTTGAACAGGCGGTCCGCGAACTCCTGCAGGCGTTGCCGTACGGGGTGGAACAGGGCGCCCGCCGCCAGCGCGGCGACCAGGCCGGCCCACGAGCCGAGGCCCGCAGCCATGGCGATGATCCCGAAGTAGACGGCTCCGACGACCGCGGTGAGGACGGCGTAGACGAGCGCGCGGTTGACGATCAGGCCGAGGTGCCGGCGACGGTCACGCGGGAACGCTCCAACGGAGAGGACCCCGGACCGGCCCGCCGCGACCCCCTGCGGCAGGCCCTGCGCCCCCAGTAATTTTCTCCCCATATGTCGCGGATCCTAGGGGCGAGATGTCCCGTCGTCACGGGACTCAGGCCCTGTCCTATCGTGGGACAGGTGAAGCTCACCAAATTCGGTCACGCCTGCGTCCGGCTCGAGAAGGACGGCAAGGTCCTGGTCATCGATCCGGGAACACTCACCGACGCGGCCGCCCTCGACGGCGCCGACGCCGTGCTGATCACGCACAACCACTTCGACCACGCCGACCGCGACAAGCTGCTGACCCTGTCCGCCGAGGTCGAGGTGTGGACCTGCGAGGGTGTCGCCTCGGGCGCCGCCGAGGGACTGCCCGCGAAGGTCCAGACCGTACGGCACGGCGACGCCTTCGACACGGCCGGCTTCGGCGTGAAGGTGTTCGGCGAATGGCACGCCGCCAACCACCCCGACGTACCGATCGTCAACAACGTCGGCTTCCTGCTGGACGAGGAGGTGTTCTACCCGGGCGACGCCTTCACGGTGCCCGACGCCTCCGTCGGGACGCTCCTGGTGCCCACGGGCGCGCCCTGGCTGAAGCTGTCGGAGGTCATCGGGTACCTGCGCACGGTGCAGCCCGCTCGCGCCTACTCCACCCACGACGCGCTCTACAGCGAAGCCGGCCTCGGCCTGGTGGACGGCTGGCTGAAGATGGAGTCGGAGAAGCAGGGCGCCGACATTCGCCGCATCGCCGTCGGCGACTCGATCACGCTCGCCTGAACTCGCGCCCGGCCGACCCTGGTGGAGAGGGTCAGGCGGCGGTGGCGATGGTGGCCGAGCCGATCACGGTGTCGCCGGAGTAGAGCACGGCCGCCTGACCCGCCGCCACGCCCGTGGCGGGCTGGTCGAGCGTGATGACGACCTCGCCGTCGCGCGTCTCGAAGCGGCAGCCGTAGACCTCGCCGTGGGCGCGCAGCTGCACCGACAGCTCCCCGGTGGCCTCGGGTCCGTTCCAGACGGGCCGCACGCAGGTGATCTCGGTGACCTGCAGCGCCTCGCGAGGACCCACGGTCACCGTGTTGGAGACCGGCTCGATGGACAGCACGTAGCGCGGCCTGCCGTCGGCGGTCGGGCGGTCGATGTGCAGGCCCTTGCGCTGGCCGACGGTGAAGGCGTAGGCCCCGTGGTGGGAGCCGACGACCTCGCCCTCCTGGTCGACGATGCTGCCGGGCTCCTGGCCCAGGCGCTTGGCGAGGAAGCCCCTGGTGTCGCCGTCGGCGATGAAGCAGATGTCGTGGCTGTCGGGCTTGTCGGCGACGGTCAGGCCGCGCCTGGCCGCCTCCTGGCGCACCTCGGCCTTGGTGGAGTCGCCGAGCGGGAAGATCGCGTGGCTGAGCTGCTGCCTGGTGAGCACGCCCAGCACGTACGACTGGTCCTTGCCCTGGTCGACGCTCCTGGACAGCACGCCGTCGGTGAGCCTGGCGTGGTGACCCGTGGCGACCGCGTCGAAGCCCAGCGCCAGCGCCCTGTCGAGCACCGCCTCGAACTTGATCTTCTCGTTGCAGCGCAGGCAGGGGTTGGGCGTGCGGCCGGCGGCGTACTCGGCGACGAAGTCCTCCACCACGTCGCGCTGGAAGCGCTCGGCCATGTCCCAGATGTAGAACGGGATGCCGATGACGTCGGCGGCGCGGCGGGCGTCGCGGGAGTCCTCGATCGTGCAGCAGCCCCTGGCCCCCGTACGGTGGGATTGGGGATTGGCCGAGAGCGCCAGATGCACACCGGTGACATCGTGGCCCGCCTCGGCGATCCGAGCAGCGGCCACGGCGGAATCGACGCCGCCCGACATGGCGGCAAGCACACGCAGTCCCATGACGTCTCGAGACTACCGTCTCGCCGGCGCCCGCTCGGCCCTCAGGGCCGCCTGCGCGGGCGCCCTCACCACGCCGCCGTGCCCATGGACGCGGAGCGGCTCGCCGTACAGGACGAGAACGGGGAGCCTCGCGCCCGCGCGGTGCGACAATGCTGGGTTATGCGACTGTTCGGGCGCAAGGACGAAGAAGAAGAGGTCGCCGAGGAGACCGGCGACGGGCTGGCCGAGTTCTGGGAGTGGTGGCAGCAGGCCAGACCGGGGATCGACGCGATGGTCGAGGCGGGCGAGGCCGAGCGGCTCTCGGAGCTGATCGCGCCTGCCGTCAGCGCGGTTCATCCCGGCCTGGTCTGGGAGGTCGCGCCCGGAGGGAAGGCGCAGCAGGCGCTGGTGGTGACCGCGGCGGGCGACCCCGAACTGCGGTCGCTGGCGCACCGGTGGGCCAAGGCGGCGCCCGAGAGCGACGCGCTGTGGGAGTACCACCCCTCTCGCCAGGCCAACCCCGAGGCGATGGAGCTCACGCTGGACGTGGGCGGCTACGAGTTCGCCCTCGACAAGCTGCTGCTCGGCCTGCGCGTGCCCAGGGGCGTTCCGCGCATGGACATCGCCGCCTTCCACCCCGTCTTCGTCATGCTCGACGAGGAGACGAGGATGGAGGCGACGCTGCTCTCCCTCGACTGGCTGCTCGGCGAGGACGACGTGGCCAGGTGGGTCGGCGAGATCACGCCGGCCACGTTCCAGCCGATCGACTCCGTCGAGGCCGTGCACCTGCCCTCGGTGATCGCCGACCTGGCCTCCGAGTACGCCGAGGAGCAGTGGGCGCTGCTGGAGGGCCAGACCGCGGGCGGCGCGCCGCTCATCGCCACGGCCCGCTATCCGCTGAGGCCCGTCGACTACCCGCTCTACGACCAGCACATCCAGATCACGCTGCCCTACGGCCACGCCGACGAGAACGGCCTGCCCGTGGACGGGTCACTGGCCTCGCTCAGGGAGTTCGAGGAACGGCTGGCGGCCCGCCTGGGCAGGCTGCACGCCGACGGAGTGCTGGCCGCGCACCTCAGCGCCGAGGGCACGAGGGTCATCCATGTCTACGCCGACCCCACGGGCGAGGCGGCCATCCACGCCAAGGAGCTGATCGTGAGCTGGGAGGAGGGCCAGCCGCTCGTCGACGTGGTCAGCGATCCCGGCTGGACCTCGGTCGCGCCGTTCCTGTCCTAGCCCGTCCGGTCCGGCCCGCCTGTCCTGGACCGGCCTGTCCTGGACCGGCCTGCCCAGGACCGGGACAGGGCAGGCCGGCCGTGCGCTCAGCTGAGGCCCGCGCGGCGGGCTCGCTCGACGGCGGCGGGCAGGACCTCGATCAGGCGGTCGACGTCGTCCTGCGTGGAGGTGTGACCCAGGGTGAAGCGGAGCGAGCCGCGGGCGGCCGCGGCGGGCGCGCCCATCGCCAGCAGCACGTGGGACGGCTGAGCCACCCCAGCTGAGCAGGCCGAGCCCGTCGAGCACTCCACACCCTTGGCGTCGAGGAGCATCAGCAGCGCGTCGCCCTCACAGCCGGGGAAGGAGAAGTGGGCGTTGCCCGGCAGCCGGTCGACGGGGTCGCCGTTGAGTATCACGTCGGGCACAGCCTGCCGTACGCGGCGGATGAGGTCGTCGCGCAGCGCGCTGAGGCGGATCGCCTGCCCCCCGCTGACCCTTCGCCGCCGCCTCGACGGCCGCGGCGAGACCGGCGATGGCGGGAGCGTCGAGGGTGCCCGAGCGCACGTCGCGCTCCTGACCTCCGCCGTGCAGGACGGAGACGGGCGTGACGCCCCGCTCCAGCAGCAGCGCGCCCACCCCCATGGGCCCGCCGACCTTGTGGCCGCTCAGCGTGAGCGCCTGCGCGCCAGAGTCGGCGAAGGAGACCGGCAGCACGCCGACCGCCTGCACGGCGTCGGTGTGGAAGGGGATGCCGTGGTCGCGCGCGATCGACGCCAGGACGCGGATCGGCTGGACCGTGCCGACCTCGTTGTTCGCCCACATGACGCTGACCAGGGCCACGCTCTCGGGATCACGCTCGATGGCGGCGCGCAGCGTGTCGGGGTGGACCCTGCCGTGGGAGTCGACCTCGAGCAGCTCGACCTCGGCGCCCTGGCGGTCGGCCAGCCACCTGGCGGGGTCGAGCGCGCCGTGGTGCTCGATCGAGCTGATCAGGATGCGCCTGCGCGGCTCGCGGGCCCAGTAGAGGCCCTTGATCGCGAGGTTGTCGGCCTCGGTGCCGCCCGCGGTGAAGACCACCTCGCTGGGCCGGGCGCCCAGGGCGTCGGCGATCGCCTCACGCGACTCCTCGACCACCCGGCGGGCCTGCCGCCCGGCGGCGTGGAGCGACGATGCGTTTCCGACGCGGCCGAGCTGTTGGGTCATCGCCTCGATGGCCTCAGGAAGCATCGGAGTGGTCGCCGCGTGATCTAGGTAGGCCGGGCTCACCCGATCAGCGTATCTCGTTTGCCACTGTACCGTCCGGACGGTACAGTAGACCCTATGAGGCGAGACGAGTTGCTTGACGCCGCGGAGGAGCTCCTCTGCGACCAGGGCTCGGCCGCGCTCACCCTCGCCGCCGTCGCCGACAGGGCCGGCGTGAGCAAGGGCGGGCTCCTCTACCACTTCAGCAGCAAGGAAGCCCTGATCAAGGGCATGGTCGAGCGGCTCATCGGGGATTTCGACGACCTGATGGCGGCCCAGCCGCACGACACCTACACCAAACGCTACCTGGGCGCCACGCTCGCCGCCGTCCGCTCCGGCCGGCTGCGACGATGGGCCGTCGTGACGGGGGCCTCGGGCAACCTGTTCCTCCTCGCGCCGCTCCGCGACGCGATGACCAGGTGGCACCGTGAGGACCTGGCCGAGGAGGCCGACCCCGTCGCCTCCCAGATCGTCCGGCTGGCGTGTGAAGGGCTGTGGGACGTGGCCAGCCACGACCCCGGGCTCCATTCGGAGAGCGACCTCGTCGCGCTCGAGGCCAGGCTCCTGGCTCTGCTCTAGCGCCCGCGGCACGCCTCCTCCCAGAAGAGCCGCACTCCACGCGTGGTCGCCACGTTCCCCGTCTCCCCCGTTCCTCCCGCTCCCCGGACGAACGGCGCCCGACCTGGCGCCGCCGCTCCTGGCTGCCATTTCCCTGACAAGCGGCGCCCCCGTAGGGCGCCGTTCATTGACTGAGCGGCGCCCCGCGAGGGCGCCCACCTGACGATCCGAGAGGTGTTGACGATGACCCGCGACCTGAGGACTGCCCGTTATGGGTCGATCCTCACTTTTGTCCTGGCTGGCTTGATGGTGGGCACGATGACCGTGCGCATCCCGGCGCTGACCGACAAACTCGGCCTGTCCGAGGCGACGGTCGGCGTGATCCTGCTCGTGTGGGGTCTGGGCGCGCTCGTGACCATGCAGTCCATGCGCGGGATCATGCAGCGCGCGGGCAGCCGGACGGTCCTGCGGGTCGGTGGCCCTGCCACCGCGCTGTCGCTGCTCGGCATCGGCTGCGCGCCGAACCTGCCGTCGCTGCTGGTGGCGGTGGCGGTCTTCGGCATGGCCTTCGGCACCGTCGACATCGCCATGAACGCCCAGGGCTCGACGGTCGAGCAGGCATACGGCAGGCCGCTGATGAACGGCATGCACGCGGGCTGGTGCGTCGGCGCCATCGCGGCAGGCGGCATCGGCAGCCTCGCGATCGCCCTCGGCCTGTCCTACACCGCCAACCTCTCGCTGGTCGCCCTGATCTCGCTCCCCCTCGTCATGATCATCGGTCGTACCTACCTGCCCGAGCCCCCCGTCGTGCGGACCACGGCCAAGGCGCGCAAGAGGCTGCCCGCGGTCGTCTACCTGCTGGGCGCGATCATGTTCTTCGCGTTCATGGTGGAGGGCACCGTCGCCGACTGGAACGGCCTGTTCATGCGCGACGAGCTCGGCGCGCCCGAGGCGATCGCCGCGCTCGGCTACCCGGTCTTCGAGGTCGGCATGCTGCTGGCCAGGCTGGGCGGTGACCGGCTGCGCGGGCGGTTCGGCGTGCGAGGCATCATGACCGTCTCCGGCGTGGCCACGGCCGCGACGTTCGCGATCGTGCTGACCGCCGCCACTCCGCTGATCGCGGTCTTCGCGATGTTCTTCGTCGGGCTCGGCGTCGCCACCATCTCGCCGATGACGCTGTCGCTGGCGGGCACCGCCACCGACAACCCGGGCCCCGCGATCGCCCAGGCGGGCGCGATGGGCTACGCGGGCCTGCTGCTCGGACCCGTGGCGATCGGCCTGATCAGCGACTTCACCTCGCTGCGCATGGCCCTCGGCATCGCGGTCGTGCTCGGCGTGCTCATCGCCGTCGCGGCACGGTTCCTGCCCCGCCACGAGACGACCACGCCGATCCCCGCCCACGTCGAGGAGCGCACCCCCGCGGGAGTCGCCGCCTGACCCATCGGGCTCTTGGGGGCCGCCCGCACCCGTGAGAGGCTCGGGCGATGACCGCCCGCTCCGAACGGATGGACCTGGACGCCTACGTCGAACGCGCCAGGAACGGCCCCTGCTTCGTCTGCGCCATCGTGTCGGGCGACCCCGCCCACGGCCTCGAGGAGATCCTCTACGAGGACGACAGGCACCTGCCCTTCCTCGCCCGCTATCCCACCGTCCCCGGCTACGCGCTCGTCTGCCCGAAGGCGCACGTCGAGCACGCGGTCAGGGACCTGGGCGAGGACGACTACCTCGCGCTGATGGCCGTGGTGCGCAGGGTCGCGCTGGCCGTGGAGGCGGCGGTGCCCTCCGAGCGGACCTACCTGCTCACGCTGGGCAGCCAGCAGGGCAACTCCCACCTGCACTGGCACATCGCGCCGCTGCCGCCGGGCACGCCGTACCACGAGCAGCAGTTCTACGCGCTGATGAGCGAGAACGGCCTCATCCCGTGGGACACCGGGCGGGCGGCCGCCCTGGCCGCCCGCATCCGCGCCGCGCTCGCCGGCTGACCGTCCGCCACGACACGAGAACGGCGGCCCCCTGAGGCAGGGAGCCGCCGTTCTCGTGCTGTGCTACTTGCGCTTGCTGACCTCGTCCGCGAGCTGCGGGACGATCTGGTGCAGGTCGCCCACGACACCGAAGTCGGCGAGCTCGAAGATCGGCGCCTCCGGGTCCTTGTTGATCGCGACGATGGTCTTCGCCGTCTGCATGCCCGCCCTGTGCTGGATCGCACCCGAGATGCCCGCGGCGATGTAGAGCTGCGGCGAGACCGTCTTGCCCGTCTGGCCGACCTGGAACTGGTGCGGGTACCAGCCCGCGTCGGTGGCCGCGCGGGAGGCGCCGACAGCGGCGCCCAGGACGTCGGCGAGCCCCTCGATGATCGAGAAGTTCTCCGCCGAGCCCACGCCACGGCCGCCGGAGACGACGATCGCCGCCTCGGTGAGCTCGGGGCGGGCGCCCTTCTCCTGCTTGACGCGCTCGACGATCTTCGAGGCCTTCGCGGCGTCCGACAGCGCGACCGACACCTCCTCCTCTGCGCCCGCGGCGGGCGCGGGAGCGGGGGCGGTGGAGTTCGGGCGGACCGCGATGATCGGGGTGCCCTTGGTCACACGCGAGTGGACGTTGACGCCGCCGCCGAAGATGGACTGGTCGGCGACGAAGCCCTCACCGACGCCGACCGCGTCGGTGATGACGCCCGAGTCGGTCTTGACGGCCAGCCGGCCGGCGACCTCCTTGCCCTCCGCCGTGGCGGCGACGAGGACGGCCGCGGGCGCGGCGGAGCCGACCAGCTGCGCCAGCAGCTCGGCCTTGGGGGCGACGACGTGGTCGACCACGTCGGCGGAGCCCGCGACGTAGATCTTCTCCGCGCCGTACTCGGCCAGCTTGGCCTTGGCGTCGGCGCCGAAGCCAGGCCCCGCCCACACGGCCGACGGGGTGCCGAGCGAACGGGCCAGGGTCAGCAGTTCGAGCGTGACCTTCTTGACCTCGCCGTCGACCTGCTCAACGAGAACGAGAATCTCCGACATATCTGCTGTTCTCTCCCGTGCTCAGATGAACTTCTTGGACGCGAGGAACTCGGCGGCCTTGACGCCACCGTCGCCCTCGTCCTTGACGATCGTGCCCGCCGCGCGCGGAGGGGCGGCGGCGAAGTCGACGACCTCGGACCAGGCGGCGCCGAGACCGACCTGCGCGGCGTCGATGGAGGCGTCGCCCACGGAGAGGGTCTCGACCGGCTTCTTCTTGGCCGCCATGATGCCCTTGAAGGACGGGTAGCGCGGCTCGTTGATCTTCTCGACCACGGAGACGACGGCCGGCAGCGTGGCCTCGACCTTGTCGTAGCCGTAGTCGGTCAGACGCTGGATGGAGATCGAGGAGCCCTCGACGTCCACCTTGTTGGCCAGCGTCAGCTGGGCGGCGCCGAGGCGCTCGGCCAGCATGGCGGCCAGCACGCCGGTGCGCGCGTCGGTCGACTCCGAGCCGAGGATGACCAGGTCGAACCCGATCTTCTTCAGCGTCTGGGCCATCGCGTAGGAGGTCGAGAGGGCGTCCGAGCCGTGCAGGGCGTCGTCGCTCAGGTGGACCGCCTTGTCCGCGCCCATCGCCAGGGCCTTGCGGATGGTCTCGGTGGCCTTGCCGGGGCCCATGGTGAGGACGGTCACTTCACCGCCGTGGGCCTCCTTGAGCTTCAGGGCCTCCTCGACCGCGTACTCGTCAAGCTCGTTGACGACGCCGTCGGCGGCGTCGCGGTCGAGCGTCTTGTCATCGGACCGGAGCTTGCGCTCGGTCGCCGTGTCGGGGACCTGCTTCACGCAGACGACGATGTTCATGGCCGGTGGCCGACCTCCCGTAATCGCATGCTCGGATGAGTGCTGTCCAGACTGCCAGACTGCCCAGGGCCCCTACTCCACGGCCCTCGGGTCGCCATGTTACCCATGAGTAGCTTTGACGCAAACCCGCAGGTAGCCTCACCTTACCGAACTTTGTTCCGGAATCCTGCTATCGCCCCCCTCGCACATCGCGATCAGGCGTTGAGCAGGAAGACCACTCCGACGACCAGCGCCGTACCCGCGAAGAGCGCCAGCGTGAACGGGCTGAACAGCGTGCTGAGCACCAGCCACAGCGCCACGACCCCCGCCACGGACGACAGGTCGGTCACCATGCGGCGGCTCCTGAACAGGCCACGCGAGAGCAGCGCGATGCCCGCGTCGACGACCACGATGAGCGAGTAGGAGGCCAGCAGGAGCAGCGACGCCTCGGGCAACGGGGTCCTGGCCGCGGCCGCCAGCAGGGCGACGAAGATGCCGGAGCCGACCACCCACCGCCTGCGGATCTTCTCCCTGTGGCGGGCTCGCGCCTCGTCCACCGCCACGCCTGGACGCCACTCGCGGGTGGACAGGTCGTGCAGGTCGGGCGGCTCCAGGCCGGCCCTCCTGCCCGTCGAGAAGACGGCGCCAGGCCCTGCCGCCGTGGAGAGGTAGCTGCCCTGCTCGTGGCCGGCCGAGCCCGGCACCCCCATGGCGCTCGGCGCGGGGCGGCGGGCCGTACCGCTGAGGCCTCGCACGCCGTGGCGTCCGCGAGCGGGCGCGTCGACACCCAGCCTGGCGCAGACCTGCGCGGCCGTCGGCCGCGCGGCGGGGTCGCGCACCAGGCACTCGCGCAGCAGGGGCTCCAGCCAGGCGGGCACGCCCTCCAGGTCGGGCTCGTGATGGACGACCCGGTAGGCGACCGCCGACAGCGGGCCCGTGCCGTACGGCTGGCGCCCCGTGGCCGCGTAGGCCAGCGTGGCGGCGAAGGAGAACACGTCGGCGGGAGCGCCGGCCTCCTGCCCCTCCAGCACCTCGGGCGCCAGGTAGCCCGGCGTGCCGACCACCGCTCCTGAAGCGGTCACCGACAGCGAGTCGAGCGCCGAGGCGATGCCGAAGTCGATCACGACGGGCTCGCCGTCGGCCATCATGACGTTGGCGGGCTTGAGGTCCCTGTGCACCACGCCCGCCTCGTGGATGGACATCAGCGCCTGGGCCAGCCCCCTGGCCAGGCGGCGCAGGTCGTCGACGGGCACCGGCACGACGCTGAGCGCCCGCCCCTGGACATAACGGGTCACGAGGTAGGGGCTGTCGCCCGACATCGAGGCGTCCAGCACCTCGGCCACGTGCGCCCCCTCGACCAGGCGCATCGTCTCGACCTCGCGTTCGAGCCTGGTCAGGGCAGAGGCGTCGGCGGCGACGTGCGGGTGCAGCACCTTGACCGCCACCGTGCGGCCCTCGGGGTCGAGCGCGAGGTGGACCTCGCCGAACCCGCCGGATCCCAGAGGGGAGAGAAGGCGGTAGGGGCCCAGGTGCTCACCGTCAGGCTCGCTCATGTCTCCATAGTGCCCCGCGGAGGGGCCGGAGAACACGTCATGACCAGGGTGTGAGGAAGCCGAGACCGAGGCTCGTCATGAGGGAGTCGATGAGCCCTCCGATGAGCCCCGTCACGCTCTCCCTGGCGCTGCGGGTCAGCTCCCTCACCACGTCGGAGGGCTGCTCCCACGGGTGCCACGTGGGCGCCTGGCCCATCGCGAACAGCACCGCGAGCAGCGCCGCCGTGCCGACGACCAGCGCGACCACCAGCCCGGCTCCAGGGCTGCGGATGACGCCGGTCAGCGTGCGGGTGACGGCCTTGCGCGGCGCGCCCCCTCCCGGCAGCAGGAACAGCCCGGCCGCGAAGGCGCCTGCCGCGTAGGCCACCGCCTGGTCGCTCTCGATCTTCAAGGCGTGGTGCAGCACGCCCCAGACGCACACGCCCCACAGGATCGACAGCGGCACCTGCACCAGCGACACCAGCGCCGCCTTGATCAGCGCCCATGGCGTGCCGAGCAGGATCAACGCGGGATCGGCCGCGCTGCTGCCGCGCAGCTGGCGGCGCGCGACCAGGTCGCCGAAGAGATACTCGCCCACACGCAGCACCAGCGCGATCACCACGGCGGCCGCGCCGGCCATCACCGGCATCATGACCGCCAGCGCGACCAGCAGCGTCAGCAGCAACGCCGCGATGAGCGGATGCCCCACGCGGTACTTCGGCCGGTCGGCCCGTGGCGGCGTGTAGGGCCGCGGCTGGGCAGCGGGCTGCGCTCGCTGCGGCTGCCGCACGGCCGCCGCCTGCTGCGGCGCGGGGTAGCCCGCGACCCGCTGGTCGGGGTACGGCGCGGGCGGCCGGTAGGGCGGCACGTTCGCCGGCACGTACGGCGGCGGCTTCGGCTCCTTGCGGGGTTTGGCCTCCTTGCGCGGCTGCGGCGCGGGCCGCGGCGGCTTGGCGTACTCGACCGGCGGCAGCAGGTCGGAGTAGCTGTCGTCGCGCGCGAGCGTCTTGGTCCTGTTGACCGGCGGTGGCGGCGGCGACTCCAGGACCCGCGTGCCGCTCGGCGGGGTCTCGTTGAAGGCCGTCACCGAGGGGTCGAGCCGGCGCGCCATGCGCAACAGCTCCTGCGCCGCGGGCCTTGCGCGGGGGTCGACCGCCAGCGCCCTGCCGAGCCAGCCGCGCAGCCACGCGGGCGCCTTGTCGAGCTGCGCCCGGCCTTCCATGATGTTGAAGCAGATGACCTCGAACGTCCCCGTGCCGAACGGCGGCGCGCCCACGGCGGCGAAGAACACGGTGGAGGCCAGCGCGTGCACGTCGGCCGCCTGGGTGATCTCCGTGTCGCGGATGATCTCGGGCGCGAGGTAGCCGGGCGTGCCGACGAACATGCCCGTCTGGGTCAGCCTGGTGGCGTTGACCAGGTGCGCGATGCCGAAGTCGATGACCAGCGGCTCGCCGTCGACCAGCATGACGTTGGACGGCTTGAAGTCGCGGTGGATGACGTCGGCGGCGTGGATGGAGACGAGCGCCGAACACAGCCCCTGCGCCAGCCTGATCAGCTGCGCCGCGGGCAGCGGGCCCTCGGTGAGGACGGTCTCCTCGAGCGTGCGCCCAGGAGCGAACCTCGTCACGACGTACGGCTGCCCGCCGACGAGCTCGGCGTCGAGCACCTCGGCGACGTGCCTGCTGCGCACCCTGCGCATGGTCTCGACCTCGCGGGTCAGCCGGTCTCGCGCCTTGAGGTCGGCGGCGACGTGGGGGTGCAGCACCTTGATGGCGACCTCGCGCCCCTCTTCGTCGATCCCGAGGTGGACAACCCCCATGCCACCCTCGCCGATCTTCCTGACCAGTCTGTAGGGACCGAGACGCTCGGGCGCCTGGGTGTTGCCGGTGCTCATCTACTCATCCCCCTCCTTGGCCCGCCTTCCCCCGCAGGTCCATCAGCCTGTCCGTGAGCGGACTCACGTCGACGGGCGCCCATACCGACTTCCTACCCGATTCGGGCACTGTGCCGAGCGCCAGGACCAGCGAGAGCGCGGCTCCGACGGCGAGCACGCCGGCGGTCACCATGGCCACCGTACGCGACGGAACCAAAGAGGCGAGCGTCCTGCGCATCTGCCGTCCTGGAGCCTCGACGCCGGGACCCGCGCAGACGGTCCACAGGGCGATCGCTCCACCCCAGGCCAGCGCGTTGGCCAGCGGCATCGAGTGCACGAGCACGGTGAGCAGCAGGGTGACGGGCAGGCCCAGGATCAGCGCGTAGGGCACCAGCGCGACCGTGATGCCGATCGACTTCAGCAGCGCGGCGGGCTGGGCGAACACGCGCAGCACGTCGGCAGCGGCCGAACCCGTCGAACGCCTGGCGTTGAGCTGCGGCTGGGCCAGGTCGGCCGCGCGCAGCAGCACGGCGAACGGGATCGCCACCGCGCTGACGATCAGCGGGGCCAGCACGGCCAGCACGATCATGACGACGAGCAGCATGGCGCCCGCGACGCCGTACGCCTTGGAACGCTGCAGCGCGAGGCCGGGACGCGCCCCCGGGATGCGCGGCTCGCGCCAGGTCTCGGGGTCGGGCGCGGGGTGACCGGCCTGCGGGTACTGGTGGCCGTAGGGCTGCGGGGCACCGCGGGGGTAGTCGGGCGCGTCGGGGCGCACCCTGCGCGTGGGGATGTCACCGTCGCGCGGGTACGGCGGCGCGCCCGGATAGCCGCCTGCCTGCCCGCCCTGGGCGGGGAAGCCCGACGAAGGACCGCCCTGCGCGGGGAAGCCCGGCGACTGGCCGCCGCTCTGCCCGGGGAAGCCCGGCGACTGGCCTCCGGGCGTGGCGAAGCCGCCGGCGTGGCCCGCTGAGGGGAATCCGCCGGGCGGGTTCGCCGCGCCTGGAGGGGTGTGCGGGGCGCTGTGGTCGGCCTGGCTGCCCGGCCATGGACGGCTTGCGGGCGGCTCGGTGGAGGCCCTGGTCGGCACGTCCCACGGGTGGGCGGGCACGCCGCCCTCCTCGCGCATCTGCCGCAGTTCCTCGGGCGTCACGCGCCTGGTCGGCCACGGGTCGCCGCCGGTCGTCGCGTGCTCACCCGCCTGCCCGGAACCCGAGGGCCCATGACCGCCCGAACCCGGGCCTGTCGCCCCGTGCCCGCCGGTGCCTGGACCCGTGGGGCCGCCGCCGGCAGGGCCCGCCTGGCCGTGACCGCCCGTCGAGGGACCCACGGGCCCGTGACCGCCCGTCGAGGGGCCCACAGGGCCGTGGCCGCCCGTCGAGGGGCCTGAGGGGGCCTGGTTGCCGAGGAGGGAGACGAACTCCTGACTGCCGGGGGCGCCGGCGCCTGACATGGGCGCGGCGCCGCCGTACGGGCCTGACAGGGAGGGCTGACCGAGCGGAGGCCTGGCGGGCGGGATCGCGGGCGTGGGCACGTCGGCGGGGTCGGTCACAGGACGCGAGCCCGGACGGTCGGGCCTGGGCACGGTGGAGATCTCGTCGGCCACCTTGGCGGACTTGGGCAGCAGCCTGGCGGTCTGCTCGGCCAGGTCGGCCGCCTTGGGCCGCTTGGAGGGGTTGCGCTGGAAGGCCGCCTTGAGCAGCGGCTGCAGCTCGCGCGGCGCCGCCGACACCTCGGCCTTGCCCGCCGTGATGTTGTAGAAGATCATCTCCAGCGTGCCCTTGCCGAAGGGCGGCTGG
Source organism: Nonomuraea roseola (assembly GCF_039535395.1). Lineage (NCBI taxonomy): Bacteria > Bacillati > Actinomycetota > Actinomycetes > Streptosporangiales > Streptosporangiaceae > Nonomuraea > Nonomuraea roseola. The sequence continues at coordinate 4,280,608 of NZ_BAAAXC010000015.1, read as the reverse complement.
CCGGTCGCGCCGAACAGCAGCGTGCCCGCCCACGCGTGGATGTCGACCTCGGGGCCCGCCTCGTGACCCTCGATGATCTCGGGCGCGAGGTAGCCGGGCGTGCCGATGAACATGCCGGTCTGGGTCAGCCTGGTCGCGTCGACCGCCTGGGCGATGCCGAAGTCGATCAGGACGGGGTCGCCGTCGAGGATCAGCACGTTGCCCGGTTTGAGGTCGCGATGGATCACCCCGACGGAGTGGACGGCGGCCAGCGCCGAGGCCACCCCGTGCGCGACCCTGGCCAGCGCGGGCAGCTCGAGCGGACCGTCCTGCTTGACGACCTCGTCGAGCGGACGGCCTGCGACGTAGCGGGTGACGATGTAGGGGCGGTGTCCCGTGACGTCGGCGTCGAGCACCTCGGCGATGTACTTGCTGCGCACCCGCCGCATCGTGTCGACCTCACGCGAGAGCCGCCGCCTGGCGACGTCGTCGCCGGCGACCTCGGCCCTGAGGACCTTGACCGCCACCTGCCGTCCCTGCGGGTCGACAGCGAGGTGGACAACGCCCATGCCCCCTTCACCGAGCCGCCTGAGCAGCCGGTAAGGGCCTAGTCGGTCATCGTTCATGGCATGAAGCACCATACCGGCTCAAACCCCGCCCACGAGATGAACCCCAAGGTCACATTCCCACTCGTGTAACGTCTGAAGTGACCCCATAGGTTTCCCAATCGTCGGTCTCGCATTGGTCTCAATTCGCCAGATCGAGGACCTCCGCGGTCTTCAATCCGGCCAGAGCGGCCCCCGGCAGGGCGAGCTTCGAACGCCGCACGCCACTGCCGATGACCACCTCGGGATGGGCCGCCACCCTGCTGTCGACCAGGATCGGCCAGCCCTCGGGCAGGCCCAGCGGGGTGATGCCGCCGTACTCCATGCCGGTCAGCGAGACCGCCTCGTCCATGGAGGCGAAGCTGATCTTGCGCGCGTCGAGATGTCTCCTGATCACGCCGTTGACGTCGGCCCTCGTCGTGGCCAGCACCATGCAGGCGGCGTAGCGCACCTCGCCGCCCCGCCTGCCCGCCACCACCACGCAGTTGGCGGAGGCGTCCATCGCCACGCCGTACCGGTCGCAGAAGGCGGCGGTGTCGGCCAGTTCGGCGTCGATCTCGGCCACGCGCACCTCCTCCTTCAGCTCACGTACGGCTCTCGCCACCGGTTCGGCGAGCAGGTCTGTCCGGTCAAGGGCGGGCACCCATCTCAGGTCCATGCGCAGGACCCTACGCCGACGCTGTGACACGCCGGTGCAGCTGGGTGACCGTACTCCTCGCCGACTCCATGGCACCCGCCTGCCATGCGACCAGGTGGGTGAGCCAGTCGCCCGCGAAGTACACCCTCCCCGACGGACGTTGCAGGAGAGTGAAGGACGAATCAAAGGCCGGCCAGCGCACCCATCCGCCCTGGAGATGAGGCTGGCGCTCCCACGCGATCGAGACGCTCGACAGCAGCTCAGCGCGGTACTTCTCGCCGTGGATCTTCTTGCCCTGGGTGAGCGCGCGACGCCTGCGGTCCTCGGGGGTGAGCGCCCCGTACAGCTCGGCGGGCTCGCCCGAGTTGTAGTAGCCGACGAGCAGGCCGCGCTCGGAGTGGTAGCCGTAGGAGGGATACCAGATGTGTGTGATGTCGAGATCGGTCTCGGTGACGCCGCCGTAGATGCGGTCCTCGAGCTCCCACCAGCGCCTGCCGTACTCCAGGCCGATCTTGCCTGCGGCGACGGGGGCGGGCGTGCGAAGCGCGGCGGTGACGGGGGCGCCCAGGTTGTGCGGGATCTTCGCCAGGATGTGCGGGGGCAGCGTGGCGACGCAGTAGTCGGCGGTGAGCTCGCCGCCTTCCCAGGTGACGGTGACGGACCCCGTCCGGTCGGTGATCTTCGTGACCCTGGCGCCGGTCCTGACGCGGTCGCGGCCGACGGCCTCGACCAGCCTGGTGACGATCGCGTCCATGCCGCCGACCGGCTGGAACATCGGGGTCGCCTGGTCGTAGCCGAAGTCGTTGGTGATCGCGCGGCCGACTCCCGCGGCGAGCACCTCGTGCAGGCCGGCGGGCGAGGTCAGCGCCGCTCCGCCGTCCATGCCCGGATATCTCGTGAAACCGCGGCGCTCGGAGCCTTCGTAGGTGAGCTTGGGCCCCAGGTCTCCGAACCTGCGCAGGAACTCCAGGAGGCGCTCGCGGTCCTCGCCCGTGAGCCTGCGGTCGAGCGCGCGGTGGTTGGTGGCCTTGGCCAGCAGCTCCGCGACATAGCCGTACATGTCGGCGCGGGCGGTCTTGTTGCGGATCGTCCTTCCCTCGGTGTGCACGTACGCCGAGGCGTTGGAGTTGACGAAGGTCTCGATGGGGACGCCGAGCTCGCGGCAGTAGTCCATCGTCACCATCCACGGCGCGATCCTGCCGGGGCCCGCGTTGAAGTAGACACCCTCGCCGAAACGGACGTCCTGGGCGGCCCCGTTGAGCTCGGTGAGCCTGTCGCCGCCGCGCAGGGTGAGGTTGCGCCCGCCGATCCTTTCGCTCGCCTCGAGCAGCGTGCAGTCGTAGCCCGCCTTGCCCAGCTCGTAGGCGACGGTCAGCCCCGCGACGCCCGCGCCGAGGATGACGACCTTGGCGGCGCCCCTGCCCTTGAGCGTGAAATCACCCTGCCTGGGCGGGGTGAAAGTCTTGTCCTGCTCGGAGGGGGCCAACCCCAGCGCGCCCATCGCCGCGTACATCGCGCCGGCGCCGCCGGCCGCTCCGATGCCGACCAGCAGTCCGCGCCTGGTCAGCGTGCCCCTGTCAGCCATAGGGCCCGCTGCCGCAGGCCACCTGCCCACCGATGGTCGCGAACAGCCCCATCAACGCCATGATCTGGGTGAAGTCGTCGGTGGCGAACTCGATCTCCCGCGCGCCCGTCTGCTTCACGCCCGGCACCAGCCCGCAGGCCGCCGCGATGGCCGTGGAGTTCCACTCCACGCCCAGCGTGTACGGCCGGTCCGTCTCGTAAGGTGTGAACCCGCTCAACCTGTCGAGCGCTCGCGCCGCCGCCTCACGGACCCGCGCCTGAGCCACGCTCGGCGGCAGCAGCTCGGCCGAGAACTTGTCGATGCCCTTCTTGACCGCGACGGTCTCGACCTCGCCCAGCAGCTCCGCCGCCTCCTGGCCGACCGCCTCGTCGCCGGTGACCAGCGCGACGGGCACGCCATGAAAGCCCGCGCACGCCGCGACCAGCCGCGTCTCGCCGCAGGGCTCGCCGTTCAGGAAGACGTTCTGGATCTCCTTGCCCATCCACGTGTGGTTGAGCACGCCGTGCTGCACGCCCGCCCTCGCGTGGTAGCCGACGAACATCGCGGCGTCGAAGGAGGCGTCGAGCCCCTGCGCCATGCGCTGCGACTTGCCGGGGCCGCGGATCAGCGTCGCGCGGGGGTCGAGCAGGTCGATCCTGAGGTTCTTGGTGGAGCCGTGCGCGTCGTTGACCAGCACGCTGGTGGCGCCCGCGTCGAAGGCGCCCTCGATGGCGGCGTTGGCGTCGGCGGTCATGAGCTCGCAGCCGCGCTCGTAGCCGCGCTTGCCCGCGTGCATCTCCTCCGGGTCGGTCAACCCGGTCACGCCCTCCATGTCCACCGACAGGTAGACCTTCATGCCGCGCCACCCCATGTCTCGACTCGCCGCGCCTGGGCCTCGTCCATGAACCCGACGTTCTCCGCCATGAACCGCTCCGCCCGCTCCCGCCACGGCTCGGGGATCTCCTCGATCGCCGGCCTGTAGCAGTGGTCGAGCCAGCCGGTGGACTCCTCGGTGGCCCCGAGGTACCCGGCCGCCCTGGCGAAGGGCGTCTTCTCGATGCCGGGCACCCTCGCGCAGCCGTACTCGATCATCTCCTGCCCGCCGTACGGCGGGGGCTCCTGCCACTTGCGCGCCACGGGACGGTCCGCGGTGATCGGCGTGTCCATCGGACGGCGCTCCACCGCGGCCTGGATGAGCTCCTTGTACAGGCACTTCCCGCACGTACGGCAGGGCCCAGAGGTGCCGCGCAGGCACCAGCGCACCTGCGCCTTGAGCGGGGAGTCCAGCGCGATCCTCATCGTGATCGCCTCGCTCACGCCGCCCACGGGCAGCACGATCCGCAGGCCCGCGGCGGCGAACAGCCGCCCCCACATGCCGTGGGGCGCCCACATCGGGTTGTCGGGGGTGAAGCGGTGCACGTAGCGCCCTCCGCCCAGCCAGCGCGAGCCGATCTCGTACCCGAGGCCGACGCCGCCCAGCCCCAGCCTGTCGGCGTTCAGCAGGGCCCCCACCATGACGGCGTGGTGCTCGGGATAGCCGGGACGCGGCTCGGCCAGCGTGAACTCCAGGTCCGACTCGACCGTGGTCACCTCGCGGCCGGTCTGCGCGGCCAGCTTGGCCAGCACGTCGGAGCGGTAGTGCGGCCAGCGGTTCGGCACCCTGCTGTGCGGTACCCGCCTGAAGTGCACGAACGGCGCGTCGGGGAAGACCGCCGCGGCGGCCACCGAGTCGGCGCCGCCGCTGTAGGAGATCGCCAGCGTGGGGCCTGGGTCGCGCGGCGGGCCTCCCACGGGGCCCGCCTCGATCCCCCAGCCGTCGTGGAGCGCGGCGGCCAGCCCGCTCGACACGGGACGGTCGAAGGCGATCCGCCTCCTGGTCCAGGGCGCGACGACCGTCCAGGCGGCGACGGCCCAGAGGTCGTTGTGCGCGTCGGAGGGGACGTCCTTGATCTCGCAGGAGTTGACCGCCAGCTTCACGGGGTAACCGTCGGACACGGTGCCGGTGATCTCGTCCTCGGGGTCGAGCCTGAAGGTGAGCTCGCCGCCCTTCCAGCTCACGCGCACGACTGCCCCCCGCCCGCGGCGCCCTCGTTCGCGGCCCTGAGTTCGTCGACCGCCTGCCAGAGCAGGACCTCGTTCTGCAGGATCCTGTCGAGTGCCTGGGCCGTCTCGTGGGCCAGCCTGTGCGCCTCTGCCGCCTTCTCCGCGACCTCCGCGACCGCCGTGGCGGCCGCCGCCTGCGCCGCGGACTGCGGACCCTGCTGCCTGACCGCCCTGAGCCGCCTGACCTCCTCCTGCAGAGTGGTCACCTCACGGCGCAGCGTCTGAACCTCCCACAGCGCGTCCTTGATGTCCTGCCGATGGTCGGCGACCGAGATGTAACGGGAGTCGAACCACGAGCGGACGGCTTTCTTCAGCCGCGCGGGGACGGGGACGCGCATCATGAAACGCCACGATAGCGGCAAACCACCTGCCTCCCGAGCCGCTCTCCCAACCCCGTCCCGGTCATCCGCAGATCCGGGAAAAGCGTGCGGCGCCGCTCCGGATAGGGTCCAGGACATGGTCGACTGGGTACGCCTCGAACTGCACGTGGGCACCTTCGACGACGCGGCCTTCGAGCCCCGCCTCGATCGAGCCCGCGAGTCGGGCATCGCGTTCACGACCATGGCCGAACTCGGCGACACCCCCGCCCACCGGCGCGCCCTCTACGACCTCAACAGGACCTGCTCGGCCGACATCCCGGGCAGGGGCGCGTTCTACACCTACGACGAGTACCTCGCCCAGCGCATCGAGGTGCCGACCTTCTCCGCCGAGGGCGTCGTGCTGGCGACCCTCGAAGGAGAGTGGATCGGCATGTCCTCGACCTCCCTGCACCCGGACGAGGGGTACGCCTTCAGCGAGATGACCGGCGTCCTCGCGCCCCATCGCGGGCGTGGGCTGTCGCTGGCGCTGAAACTGCTGGCGATCCAGTTCGTGCGATCGGCCGGGTACGAGCGCCTGGCCACCTTCCACCACCCCCGCAACACCTCCGCGATCGCCATGAACCGCCGCCTCGGCTTCGTCGACCCACCCGCCGAGCGGCAGCCCGGCTGACCGATCGCCCGGTGCCGAGGCACAACGGCTGCCGTCGCGTCGAGGGTCAGCGGCCGGTGAACTTGGGCTTGCTCTTCTCCGTGAAGGCGCGCATGCCGATCTTGGCGTCGTCCGTGGCGAACAGCCCGGAGAACTGCAGGCGCTCGATCTCGAGCCCTGTGTCCAGGTCCACCTCGAGCCCCTGGTCGATCGCCTGCTTGGCGGCGCGCAGCGCGACCGTGGGGCCGCCGACGAAGGTGGCCGCCCATTCCAGCGCCGCCGTGTAGACGTCGACGTCGGGCACGACCCTGTCGACCAGGCCGATCTCCAGCGCCTCGGCCGCGCTGACGTGCCGTCCGCTGAAGATGAGGTCCTTGGCCTTGGCGGGGCCGACCAGGCGGGACAGCCGCTGGGTGCCGCCCGCTCCGGGGATGATGCCGAGCTGGATCTCCGGCTGGCCGAGCTTGGCGCTCTCGCCCGCCACCCTGAAGTCCGCGCAGAGGGCCAGCTCGCAGCCGCCGCCCAGCGCGTAGCCGGTGATCGCGGCGATGACCGGCTTGCCGACGCGGGCCAGCGCGGTGAAGCAGTCCTGCAGGGTCCTCGAGTGGGCGGCCATGTCCGCGTAGGACATGTCGGCCATCTCCTTGATGTCGGCGCCCGCCGCGAAGACGCGCTCCCCTCCGTAGACGACGACCGCGTGGACGCCCTGGTCGGCGTCCACGGCTCGCGCGCACTCAGCGATCTCGCGCTGGACCTGCCCGTTGAGGGCGTTCATCTTCGGACGATCGAGCCTGATCGTGGCGATCTGGTCGGACACCTCGACGCGTGCAAACTCACCCATGGGGTGACCTTATCCGGACAGGAGGGCGAGAGCCGAGGTCCGAAACGGCGAGAATGTGGGGCCACACGGGGAAGGCGGGCGCGATGGACGCTCAGGCGTTGAAGCTGGCGCAGCTGGTGGCGGTGGTGGCCAGCGCGGGGTTCTCCTTCGGCGGCTTGATCGGCATCGTCTACTCCGACGACCGTCCCGCCGTGAAGGCGCTGGCGTTCACGATGCTGGCCGTCCTGCTCGGGCTGCACCTGCGCAACTGCGTACGGCGGGCCGACGGGCACCGGCCGCGCGGATGGCGGTGGACGCTGGTCGTACAGGCGGTCCTGACCGGGGCAGGTCTGGCCTGGTTCCCGAACACCTGGTACGGCAACACCGGTTTCCTGGCCGCGGCCGTCCTGCTGCTGATCAGGAGTCCGGGGCCGCGGTGGGCGGCGTTCGCGCTGGTGCTGGCCGCCCAGTTCTGGTCCGGGCTCACCGTACGACCGGTGAGCGAGGCGCTCTACCTCGTGGTGGGGCAGGCCGCCTTCGTCGGGGTCGCGCTGTACGGCGTGGTGCGTCTCACCGACCTGATCATCGACCTGCGCGGTACCCAGGCGAGCCTGGCGGCCGCCGAGGTGGCCCGCGAGCGGCTGGCCTTCGCCGAGGAGCTCAACGAGCGGGTGGGGGCGAGCCTGCGACAGGTGATCCTGGCGCTCCAGCGGCCCGGCCTGTCGCGGGCTGAGCTGGAGTCGAGCCTCGCGACGGCGCGTACGGCGCTCACCGACGTGCGGTCCGTCTCGCACGCCCACCGCGACGGGGCCGGGGCCAGGCCGGTGGTGGCGGGCGACCTGACCACGAGGGTCGTGAACGTCCTGGTGGTCACGACGCTGCTGCTGATGATCGTGCCGCGCGAGCTCCGTCACGTGCTCCAGATCGGCCTGTCCGGCCTGCCGCTGCTGGTCTTCGTCGTGGCGCTGGCCGGCTTCGTGGCCCTGTACCTGCGCGCGTGCCTGCCGGGCGGGCAGCACGAGGGCTGGACGCTGACCGGGCTGGTGTTGCTCACCTACGCGCCGACCGCGCTGCTCGGCGCGAAGCTCTGGTACGTCGCCGGGCTGCTGCCCGGCGCCGTCGTCGTGCTGCTGCGCGGGCCGATCCGGTGGGTCGCCGCGGGCGCGGTGCTCGCGGGCGACACGGTCTTCCACCTGACCCAGAGCGGCATAGCGGGCAACGTTCTGGACGTGCTCTACGGGTTGGTGTACGTGACCGAGCGGGCGATCATCGTCTACGCCCTGTGGCGCATGGCCAGGTTGACGGTCGAGCTGCGGGAGGCGCGGGCGGAGCTGGCGAGGGTCCAGGTGGCGCGCGAGCGGCTGCGCTTCGCCCGCGACCTGCACGACCTGCTGGGCTACGGCCTGTCGGTGGTGGTGCTCAAGGCCGAGCTGGCCTTCCGCCTGCTCGAACGCGATCCTCACGCTGCCACGCGGCACCTCGGCGACGGCCTGGAGGCGGCCCGCCAGGTGCTCACCGACATCGACTCGGTGGCCTCGGGCCGCACGGAGATCTCGCTGGCCGCCGAGGTCGAGTCGGCCCGTGCGGTGCTGGAGGCGATGGGCGTCGAGGTGAGCTGGTCCTGCACCGCGGCGGGGCTGCCCGCCGGCGTGGACGAGGCGCTGGCGGCGGTGCTGCGCGAGGGCGTGACCAACGTGCTCAGGCACAGCGCGGCCCGCCACTGCTCGCTGGAGATCGTGGCCGACGACGGGCAGGTACGGCTCAGCCTGACCAACGACGGCGTGGCCGCCCCCTCACCCGATCACCAGCCGGGCTCGGGCGTCGGCAACCTCACCCATCGCCTGGACGCCCTGGGCGGGCGGCTGAGCGCCGAGCGCGCGGGTGAGACCCACGCGCTCACCGCGACGGCTCCGCTAGAGCCAGCCCTCGTCGGCGGCGATGCGGATCGCGTCGACCCTGTTCCTGGCGTTGAGCTTCATGACCGCTGACGACAGGTAGTTGCGGACGGTGCCCCTGCTGAGCGAGAGCCGTACCGCGATCTCGTCGGCCTCGGCGCCCGTGGCGGCCATCCTGAGCACGTCGACCTCCCGGGCGGCCAGCGGGTTGTCGGCCTTGCGGAGGGCGGCCATGGCCAGCTGCGGATCGACGACCTGCTCTCCCGCGACCACCTTCCTGATGGCCTCGACGAGATCGCCGGGCGGTGAGTGCTTCAGCAGGAAGCCGCTCACTCCCGAGGCCGTCGCGCGCCGCAGGTAGCCGGGCCTGGCGAAGCCGGTGAGCACCACGACGCGGCACTCGGGCAGGCGCTCGGTCAGCAGCGCGGCGGCGCTGAGGCCGTCCAGCCCCGGCAGCTCGATGTCCAGGACCGCGGCGTCAGGACGCGACTCCAGCGCGGCGGGCACGATCTGGTCGCCGCGCTCCACGGCGGCCACGACCTCCAGATCATCCTCCAGCTCGAGCACGGCGGCCAGCGTCTCGCGCAGGATGCGCACATCCTCCGCGATCAGAACTCGGATCACTGTGAATCCTTCACACGGTGTTGGTGAACGTGGCACTACTGGGGGTCCAGCCGGATTGCGACTATAGCGAGCAGAGAGAGGAGCACATCATGCAGAAGATCACCACGTACCTCTGGTTCGACAACCAGGCGGAGGAGGCGGCCAACCACTACGTCTCCATCTTCCCGAACTCGCGCGTCGTCGAGGTCACTCCCATGATCGTGACGTTCGAGATCGAGGGGCAGCGCTTCATCGCGCTCAACGGCGGGCCGCAGTTCACGTTCACCGAGGCGATCTCGCTCTACGTCGACTGCGACACCCAGGAGGAGGTCGACGAGCTGTGGGCCAGGCTCGTCGAGGGCGGCGAGGAGAGCCAGTGCGGCTGGCTCAAGGACAAGTACGGACTGTCCTGGCAGATCATCCCCAAGGCGCTGCCGAAGCTGCTCAGCGACCCCGACCCGGCCAGGGCCGAGCGCGCCATGCAGGCGATGCTCAAGATGTCGAAGATCAACGTCAAGGAGCTCGAAGAGGCCGCCAACGGCTGACCGGACTCCGGGGAGGCGGGGGCCTCCCCGGTGAAGTCCTGAAAAAATCCTTCTCAATCCTCTTCTAGAGGAAGGAAAATGTTGAGACGCTGACTCCTGAACGACCCCCCCAGTCAAGGAGTCACCCATGCGCAGAGCGTTGGCGGTCGCCTGCTTCTTACCGCTGCTGATACCCACCGCGATCGCGCACGCCGAGGCCGCGCCCGATGACAGGCAGCAGGCGTTCGCGAAGGCGGCCGAGACCTACCAGGTGCCGGAGAGCGTCCTGCTGGGCGTCTCCTACCTGGGGTCGAGGTGGGACTCCCACGCGGGCCAGCCCAGCAACGACGCAGGGTTCGGGCCGATGCACCTGACCGACGCGGCCGCCTTCACCGGCTCCAACCACCACGCCGAGGGCGAGGAGGACCCGCGGGGCGACGAGACGCGCCCGCTGGCCCTGCCGTCCGAGGCGCCGGAGACGCCGGAGGAGATCCCCGCCTCGCTCAGGACGATGGAGAAGGCCGCGGCGCTGACGGGCGAGTCGCACGAGACGCTGAAGACCGACCCCGCGGCCAACATCCGCGGCGGCGCGGCGCTGCTGGCCGACTACCAGAAGCAGCTCGGCGCGCCGCTCAGCGACGATCCAGGGCAGTGGTACGGCGCGGTCGCGCGCTACTCCGGAGCCACCGAGTACGAGGCGGCCAAGTTCTTCGCCGACGAGGTCTTCTCGGTGATCGCCTCGGGAGTGACGCGCACCACCGACGACGGGCAGCGGGTCACCCTGAAGCCGGTGCCCGACCTCGGCAAGATCGAGTCGTGGCTGGAGAAGCTCGGGCTCTCGCTGCCGCGCCGCGACGGCGTGGAGTGCCCTCGCTCGATCTCCTGCGAGTGGATCCCCGCCGGATACGCGCAGCTGCCGAACAACAACTACGGCCACTACGACCTGTCCGACAGGCCGAACAACCAGAAGATCGACTACATCGTCATCCACGACATGGAGGGCTACTGGGCGCCCTCCGTGCGGCTGAACCAGGACCCGAAGTGGCCCGGTAGCTGGCACTACTCGGTCAGGTCCAGCGACGGGCACATCGCCCAGCAGATCAAGACCAAGGACGTCGGCTGGCAGGCCGGCAACTGGTACATCAACGCCAAGTCCATCGGCATCGAGCACGAGGGCTTCCTGGCCGAGGGCAGCACCTGGTACACCGAGGCGATGTACCGCACGTCGGCCAAGCTCGTGCGCTACCTGGCCATGCGCCACGGCGTGCCGCTCGACCGCGCGCACATCATCGGCCACGACAACGTGCCCGGCACGCTGCCGACGACGGTCAGGGGCATGCACGAGGACCCCGGCCCCTTCTGGGACTGGGCGCACTACTTCGAGCTCATGGGCGCTCCGCTGCACCAGTTCGGCGGCCCGAAGTCGGGCTCCATCATGATCAGGCCGGACTTCGAGACGAACAAGCCGTACTTCTACGGCTGTGACCGCAAGAACCCCTCGGCCGCGTGCCCGCCGCTGCCCGCCTCGACGGTGTGGCTGCGCACCGAGCCGCGCGCCGACGCCCCGCTGGTCAAGGACATCGGCAAGCACCCCACGGGCGACTCGCTCTACAGCGTCTACGACCACAGCGCCCGCGCCACCACCGGGCAGCGCTACGCCGTGGCCGACCGCGACGGCGACTGGACCGCGATCTGGTACCTCGGCCAGAAGGCGTGGTTCCACAACCCCGCCGCCAACCCGACCGCGGTGCCGTCCATGGGGCTCGTCGTGACCCCCCGTCCAGGGCTCAAGACCGTCCCCGTGTACGGCAGGGCCTACCCGGAGCAGGAGGCCTACCCCGCGGGCATCCCGTACCAGGCCGTCACGCCACTGCAGTACACCTTCTCCGAAGGGGAGAAGTACACGCTGGCAGGGCCCGCGGCGGCCGAGTACTACAGGGCGGTGACCTTCGACCCCGCCCCGCACACCGTCGTGCGCGGCAAGACGAAGTACTGGCAGATCCAGTTCGGTCACCGGGTGATGTTCGTCAAGGCCGACGACGTGCGGGTGACGTTCCAGTAGGCGCGCTGTCCGTCGGGGACCTCGCCCTCACCGGGCGGGGTCCCCTCAGCGTTTGCGGGTGAACTCGGCGACGGCGCGCCTGGTGCTCTGCAGCGCCTCCTGCGAGGAGTCGAAGGTGCGCTGGGCCACGCCCACGAAGACGCAGTCGACGACGAGCAGCTGGCTGATGCGGCTGGCCAGCGCGCCGGGGCGGAACTCGGTCTCCCTGCCCGCGGAGATCAGCACGTGCTCGGCCATCGCGGCGAGGGAGGAGCGCGGGTTGTTGGTGATGGCGACCGTGGTGGCCCCCGCCTCCCCCGCCAGGCGCAGCGGCTCGAGGACGTCGGGCGTCTCGCCCGAGGTGCTGATGCCGATCGCCACGTCGCCCGCCTTCAGCAGCACCGCGCTGGTGAGCGCCAGGTGCGCGTCCTGGAAGGCGTGGCTCGACAGGCCGATGCGCATGAGCTTCTGCGCCACGTCCTCGGCCACCAGCCCCGAGGCGCCCACGCCGTAGGAGTCGATCCTGCGGGCGCCCACGATGGCGTCCACGACCAGGCCGAGCCGCTCGGAGGTGAGCTGGGCGACGGTGTCGTTGATCGCCTCGGACTCGGCTCGCGAGACCTTGAGGATGACCTCCGACAGCGGGTCGTCGGGGGCCAGGTCGCCGGGCACCAGCCGGTCGGGCTGCGCGGCCGCGGCCGCGAGAGCCAGCCTGAGCTGCGGGTATCCGGCGAAGCCGAGCAGACGGGCGGTGCGGACGATCGTCGCCTCGCTGGTGCCGGAGGCGGCCGAGAGCTCGGTGATGGTGCTGCGGGCGACGGTCGCGGGGTCCTCGAGTATCAGACGGGCGACGGTCTGCGCGGCGGGGGTGAGCGAAGGAAGGACACCGCGGACGGTGGCCACGAGTGTGTCTGCCCTCAGACCGTTCATGGTGTCTTCCACATACCGATTATGGGGCCTGGACGGGAGGAAGGACTGCTCCAGGGCGTCATGACCGCAAACCGGCATCTCTTCGGCGTCCCGAGGTCAACCCACGGGTCGCGCGGCGGGAGACCACGGGACGGGCCCCGGAGACGGCGCTCCGGGGCCCGCGTGGTCAGCGGAGGGTGCCGTTGGTCATACCCACGGGCTCCTCCGGGAGGGCGAGCAGGCCGAGCTCGGCGGGAGCGGCCATGAGCGGGTGGTTGGGCACCACCCGCACCGTGTAGCCGAACGCCCCCGTACTGTCGAGCGGCACCTTGCCCACGTAGTGGGCCTTGCCGTCGTCGGTCGTCCCTTCGAGCGTCATGGCCAGGTAGCGGGGGCTCAGCAGCTCGTCGTGCGGGCCGACCTTGCCGTAGGCGGCCTGGACCAGCAGGTCGTGGGGCTCCAGCTCGCCCAGGGCGATCGTCGCGCGCAGGTCGAGCGCCGCGCCCACCTCCGGCGTGTCGCCGACGCCCGACGCCTCCACGTGCTCCACGCGCACGCCCGGCCACGCCTTGCTGACGCGCACCCGCCAGGCGGCGAACGCCTTGGCCGGGGCGTAGGAGTCGGCCGACAGGGCCCTCGCCGAGGCCGCGGCGGGCAGGTAGAGACCCACGACGTAGTCGCGAAGCATCCGGCCGGCCAGCACCTTGGGCCCGAGCGAGGTCAGCGTGTGACGCACCATCTCCAGCCACCGCCTGGGCAGCCCGTCGGGCGCCCTGTCGTAGAAGCGGTCGGAGACCTCGTGCTCGATGAGGTCGTAGAGCGCGGCCGCCTCGAGCTCGTCGCGCCTGTCGGCGTCGGCGACACCGTCGGCGGTGGGGATGGCCCAGCCGTTGGTGCCGTCGTACCACTCGTCCCACCAGCCGTCGCGGATCGACAGGTTGAGCCCGCCGTTCAGCGCCGACTTCATGCCCGAGGTGCCCGACGCCTCGAGAGGACGCAGCGGGTTGTTCAGCCACACGTCGCAGCCCTGGACGAGCAGCTGGCCGAGGGCCATGTCGTAGTCGGGCAGGAAGACGATGCGGTGCCGCACGTCCTCGGAGTCGGCGAACCTGACGATCTGCTGGATGAGCTTCTTGCCGCCCTCGTCGGCCGGGTGGGCCTTGCCCGCGATGAGGATCTGCACCGGCTTGTCGGGAGACAGCAGCAGCTCGCGCAGCCGCACGGGGTCGCGCAGCATCAGCGTGAGCCGCTTGTAGGACGGCACCCTGCGGGCGAAGCCGATCGTCAGCACGTCGGGGTCGAGGGCGTCGTCGACCCAGGTGAGCTCGGCGTCGGAGGCGCCGCGGTCGCGCCACGAGCGGCGCAGCCGTACTCTCGCCGCCTCCACCAGGCGCTCGCGCAGCCTGCCGCGGATGCCCCAGATCTCAGGGTCGGAGATCTTCTGGACGCCCTCCCAGCCCTGCCCCTTCTCGATGAGCTCGGGCAGCTCGCGACCGGCCAGCTCCATGATCTCACGGCCCACCCAGGTGGGCGCGTGGACGCCGTTGGTGATCGAGCCGATCGGCACCTCGTGCAGGTCGAAGCCGGGCCAAAGCTCCTGGAACATCCCCCTGCTGACCTCGCCGTGCAGCTCGGAGACGCCGTTGACGCGCTGGGCCAGGCGCATGCCCATGATGGCCATGTTGAAGCGCCCGGGCTCCTGCTCGGCGCCCAGCGCGAGGACGCGTTCGACAGGGACGGTCGGCCACGCGTTGTCGCCGCCGAACTGGCGCTCGATCATGTCCGAGGGGAAGCGGTCGATGCCCGCGGGGACCGGCGTGTGGGTGGTGAAGACGGTGCCGGCGCGAACCGCCTCGATCGCCTCGTCGAAGGAGAGCCGCGCCTCGGTGAGCTCGCGGATGCGCTCCAGGCCGAGGAAGCCCGCGTGGCCCTCGTTGGTGTGGAAGACCTCGGGCTCGGCGTGTCCCGTGATCCGGCAGTAGGCGCGGATGGCCCGCACGCCGCCGACGCCGAGCAGCAGCTCCTGCATGAGCCTGTGGTCGGTGCCCCCGCCGTACAGGCGGTCGGTGACGTCGCGGGCGGCGGTGTCGTTGTCGGCCACATCGGAGTCGAGCAGCAGCAGCGGCACCCTGCCGACCTGCGCCACCCACACCTGCGCGTGCAGGGCGCGCTGGTTCGGCAGGCCGATCCTGATGTGTACGGGCGTGCCCTCCTCGTCCTTCAGCAGGCTCAGCGGAAGGCCGCCAGGGTCGAGGCTGGGGTAGTGCTCCAGCTGCCAGCCCTCTGGCGACAGCGACTGAGTGAAGTAGCCGTGGCGATAGAGCAGTCCGACCGCCAGGATCGGCACGCCGAGATCGCTGGCCGCCTTGAGGTGGTCACCTGCCAGGATGCCGAGGCCTCCCGAGTACTGCGGCAGCGCCGCGGCGATGCCGTACTCGGGCGAGAAGTAGGCGATCGCGCCCGCGGCCTCGGGCAACGTCTGATACCAGCGGGGCGCGGTCATGTACTCGCGCAGATCGTCGGCGGCGTCGGCGAGACGGCGCAGGAAGCGGCGGTCGGTGGCCAGCTCGCGCAACCTGGCGGGGTCGACGGCGCCCAGCAGCGCGACGGGATCGTGCCCGACTCGCTCCCAGACGGCCGGATCGACCTCGGCGAACAGGTCCGTGGTCTCTGGATGCCAGGACCATCGGAGGTTGTGCACAAGCTCGCCGAGGGCGGCCAGCTCCGTGGGCAGGACGGTGCGGACGGTAAACCTGCGGATAGCTCTCACGATTTCGACCCTAGGGGCTGAGGAGCGGTGTTCAAGCGGGAGTGGATCACTTCCGTTTCACAACCCTTCCATGTAGAGGCATCAAGAGGGACTATTAGGGCACTCCCCACATTGAGCTTTGACGCACCGTCGCGGGACGGTGCCAGCTGCTGCACGCGTGAAGGTGCGAGGATCGTCATAGCCACAGACGCCCGCTCGACACATGAGAACAGGACGCGATGATCGGTCGAATTCCCATCACGGACATCTACCCCGTCGTTGACTGCGGGCAGTGGCCCGCGAAGGCGGTCGCCGGAGAGACCTTCGAGATCGCGGCGACCGTGTTCAGAGAGGGGCACGACGCGGTCGCCGCCGGCGTCGTGCTCACCGCTCCCGACGGGCGGCGCGGCCACCTGAAACACATGCGAGAACAGGGCAAGGGCACCGACCGCTGGGCGGTGTCCGTGTGCCTGCCCGACGAGGGCGACTGGCAGTTCAGGGTCGAGGCGTGGGGTGACCCGATCGGGACGTGGCTGCACGACGCGGAGATCAAGATCCCGCGCGGCATGGACGTGGAACTGATGTGCGAGGAGGGCGCCAGGCTCTTCGAGCGGGCCGCCCGGGCCGTCAGGGCCAGCGACTGCCCCGCCCCCCACGCGGGCAACGGCACGACGCGAAACGGCAACGGCACACTCAAGACAGGCCAGCAGAAGAACGGCCAGCTCATGACCGACACGGTCAAACCGGGCACACTCAAGGCCGGCACCGAACTCAAGCCGTCGGAGACGTGCGGGCACAGGGCGGCGCTGCTGGCAGTGGCCTCCACGCTGCGCGACGACGCCCTCGACCCCCGTGCCAGGCTGTCGATCGCCCAGCTGCCCGAGACCACGGCGCTGCTGGAGGCGCATCCGCTGCGTGACCTGCTGACCAGGAGCAAGCAGCAGAAGGTCAGGGTGGAGCGCCGCAGGGCCCTGTTCGGCTCGTGGTACGAGTTCTTCCCCAGGTCCGAGGGCGCGATCGTCGACGGCGAGGGCGTGTCGAAGTCGGGCAACTTCCAGACCGCCGCCAAGCGGCTGCCCGCCGTCGCGCGCATGGGCTTCGACGTGGTCTACCTGCCGCCGATCCATCCGATCGGCACGACCTTCCGCAAGGGCCGCAACAACACGCTCACGCCCGGCCCCGACGACCCGGGCTCGCCCTGGGCGATCGGCTCCGAGGACGGCGGGCACGACGCCGTCCACCCCGACCTCGGCACGATCGACGACTTCGACGACTTCGTGGGCAGGACCAGAGAGCTGGGCATGGAGGTGGCGCTCGACTTCGCGCTGCAGTGCTCTCCCGACCACCCGTGGGTCACGGAGCATCCCGAGTGGTTCACGATCCGCGCCGACGGGAGCATCGCCTACGCGGAGAACCCGCCGAAGAAGTACCAGGACATCTACCCGCTCAACTTCGACAAGGATCCCGAGGGCATCTACGCCGAGGTCAAACGGGTCGTCAGGCACTGGATGGACCACGGTGTGCGGATTTTCAGGGTGGACAACCCGCACACCAAGCCGGTCGGATTCTGGGAGCGCCTGCTGGCCGACATCCGCGCCACCGACCCGGATGTGATCTTCCTTGCCGAGGCGTTCACCAGGCCTCCGATGCTGCAGACCCTGGCGAAGATCGGATATCACCAGTCATATACGTACTTCACATGGAAGAACTCCAAATATGACGTGGAAACGTACTTTTCGGAGCTATCCCATGAGACGTCGCACTATCTGAGGCCGAACCTCTTCGTCAACACGCCCGACATCCTGCACGAATATCTTCAGCACGGCGGGGTCCCGGCCTTCAAGATCCGCGCGGTCCTGGCCGCGCTCACCTCCCCCACCTGGGGCGTCTACTCGGGCTACGAACTCGCCGAGCACGTCGCGGTACGCCCTGGCAGCGAGGAGTACCTCGACAGCGAGAAGTACCAGTACCGGCCGAGGGACTGGGTGGCCGCCGAGAGGGAAGGGCGGACTCTCGCCCCCTTCATCACCCACCTCAATTTGTTCCGAAGAGCTCACCCGGCCCTCCAGGAATTGCGTAACCTGAAGTTCCACAGGGTCGACCACCCGGACCTGGTCTGCTTCTCCAAGCGGCTCCCTGGCGCCTACGACACGGCCACACGACGGCACGGCCTCGGCGACGTGGTCCTGGCGGTCGTCAACTTGGATCCGCACAATACTCATGAGGCGACAGTCGATCTCGACCTGCCGGCCCTCGGTCTCGACTGGAATGCCGAGTTCGTCGTCGACGACGAGGTGTCGGGCGAGTCGTACCGCTGGCGGCAGAGCAACTACGTGCGCCTCGACCCACACATTCACCCGGCGCACGTCTTCACCGTGCGAGCGGCTCATCGGTAACACAGCGATCGGGGAGTCCAACTTTGTCCGACATCGTGAACTCCGCTGCCATCCCGAACACCTTTGACGAGGACAAACCCCGCGATCCCTACTGGTACAAGCGGGCGGTCTTCTACGAGGTGCTCATCAGGGGCTTCGCCGACTCAAACGGCGACGGCACCGGCGACATCAAGGGGCTCATCAGCAGGCTCGACTACCTGCAATGGCTCGGCGTCGACTGCCTGTGGCTGTTGCCGCTCTATGAGTCGCCGCTGCGTGACGGCGGCTACGACATCGCCGACTTCATGAAGATCCTTCCGGACTTCGGCGACCTCGGTGACTTCGTCAAGCTCGTCGACGAGGCGCACAAGCGCGGCATGCGGGTGATCGCCGACCTGGTGATGAACCACACCAGCGACGCCCACCCGTGGTTCCAGGCCTCGCGCCACGATCCCGAGGGGCCCTTCGGCGACTTCTACGTCTGGTCGGACACCGACGAGAAGTACAAGGACGCCAGGATCATCTTCATCGACACCGAGACCTCCAACTGGACCTACGACCCGGTCAGGGGCCAGTACTACTGGCACCGCTTCTTCCACCACCAGCCCGATCTCAACTACGAGAACCCGGCGGTGCAGGAGGCCATGCTCGAGGTGCTGAGGTTCTGGCTCGACCTGGGCATCGACGGGTTCCGCATGGACGCCATCCCCTACCTGTTCGAGGAGGACGGCACCAACTGCGAGAACCTCCCCAGGACCCACGCCTACCTCAAGCGGGTCAGGTCCGAGGTCGACCGCCTCTTCCCCGACAGGGTGCTGCTGGCCGAGGCCAACCAGTGGCCCAGCGACGTGGTCGAGTACTTCGGCGACAGCGTGGGCGGCGGCGACGAGTGCCACATGGCCTTCCACTTCCCGCTCATGCCGCGCATCTTCATGGCCGTGCGCAGGGAGTCGCGCTACCCGATCTCCGAGATCCTGGCCCAGACGCCCAAGATCCCCGAGAACTGCCAGTGGGGCATCTTCCTGAGGAACCACGACGAGCTGACGCTCGAGATGGTCACCGACGAAGAGCGCGACTACATGTACTCCGAGTACGCCAAGGACCCGCGCATGCGCGCCAACGTCGGCATCCGCCGCCGCCTGGCGCCCCTGCTGGAGAACGACCGCAACCAGATCGAGCTGTTCACCGCTCTGCTGCTGTCGCTGCCAGGCTCGCCGGTGCTCTACTACGGCGACGAGATCGGCATGGGCGACAACATCTGGCTGGGCGACCGCGACGGCGTCCGCACGCCCATGCAGTGGACCCCCGACCGCAACGCCGGGTTCTCCGACTGCGACCCCGGCCGCCTCTACCTGCCGATCATCATGGATCCGATTTACGGATATCAGGCGATCAACGTCGAGGCGCAGCAGAAAAACGCCGGATCTCTGCTTCACTGGACCAAGCGGATGATCGAGATTCGTAAGCGTCACCCGGTCTTCGGGCTGGGCGACTTCATCGAACTCAACTCGTCCAACCCCAGCGTGCTGGCATTCGTCCGCGAGCTGGGCGATGATCGCATGCTATGCGTCAACAACCTCTCGCGGTTCCCACAACCCGTGGAACTGGACCTGAGGCGGTTCGTCGGCGTATCGCCCGTGGAGACGATGGGTGGAGTTCCATTTCCACCGATTGGCGAACTTCCGTATCTTTTGACGCTCCCTGGGCATGGGTTCTACTGGTTCACCCTTCCACCCGCCGCGCCACAGGAGGAGTAGGCCGTGCTTGAGGACCTCCTTGCCCGCTGGATCACCCACCAACGCTGGTTCGCGGGCAAGGGGCGTCCTCTCGACGGCCTTTCCATCGACTCCGACACCCCTCTCGGCGACGGACTGCGCCACCTGATCCTGTCGGTACGGCAGGCGGGCGCCCGCGACCGCTACCAACTCCTGCTCGGCGTCAGCCCCGAGCTGCCCGACAGGCTCAAACACGCCCTCATCGGCGTGTCGGACGAAGGCCACCTCTTCGACGCCGCCCACGACTCCTCGCTCACCAGCCTCCTGCTGGAGGGCATGGCCACCGGCCGCGACCACGGGCCGATCAGGTTCCGCACCGCGCCCGGGGTGGAGATCGACACCTCGCAGCGCAGCCTGGTGCTGGGGGCCGAGCAGTCCAACACCTCCCTGGTGTTCGGCGACGCCTACATCTGCAAGCTGTTCCGCAGGCTCATCCCAGGGGTGAACCCCGAGCTCGAGGTGGTCACCGCGCTGGCCGCCCGCGGGGCCGCGCACATCGCCCAGCCGTACGGGTGGATCGAGACCGACGTCGACGGCATCGCGACCACGCTGGCCTTCACGCAGGAGTATCTGACCACCTCCAACGACGGGTGGGACCTCGCCCTGGCCAGCGTCCGCGACCTCTACGGCTCGCTGCCCGAGGTCAGCGCGGCCGAGGCGGGCGGCGACTTCGCCGCCGAGGCCCACCGCCTCGGCATCGCCACCGCCGAGATCCACAGGGAGTTGGCCGCCGCCTTCCCGACGGACGTCGTGAGCCCGTCGGAGGTCAAGCGCATGGTGGAGGGCTTCCGCCGCCGCCTCGCCAGGGCGCTGGAGGAGGTGCCCGCGCTCGCCGAGCACGCCGACCTGGTCGAGCGCGCCTTCCACCAGGTGGAGGAGCTGACCGGCAAGGTGCGCGTGCAGCGCGTGCACGGCGACTACCACCTCGGCCAGGTCATGCGCACGCCCGTCGACTGGATCGTCCTCGACTTCGAGGGCGAGCCAGGACAGCCGCTCGAGGAGCGCAGGGCGCTCGCCTCGCCCCTGAGGGACGTGGCAGGGATGCTGCGCTCCTTCGACTACGCGGCCGGTCACCTGCTGGCCGACCACCCCGACGGCGCCACCCTGCGCCCCAGGGCGGCCGAGTGGGCCATCCGCAACCGCGCGGCGTTCCTGGACGGCTACGCCGACGTGTGCGGCGACGACGCGGCGCTGCTGAGGGCGCTGGAGTACGACAAGGCGGTCTACGAGGTGGTCTACGAGGCCCGCAACAGGCCGACCTGGCTGCCCATCCCGCTGGCGGCCTTCCGCTGAGCCTCCGCGCAGGTCCACCCGAGCCGCCCTGAGTCTGCCGTTTCTCCACGGGCAGCGTATCAAACGCATTACTCTTCGCATGCAAACATGAGCGAAGAGTAAAGGGGGCGGCATGCGGCGACGTCTTGTGTTCGCGGCCGCGGGGGTGGGCGCCGTGCTCGTCAGCGGCACTCTCCTGCTGGTGACCAGTGGAGAGGCGCCCCAGGCAGCGCAGGGCGTGCGGGAGACTCCCTCTCAGGGAGACCCGCTGACGCCCGAGGAGATCGCCCGCGCGGGTGAGATCGCCACCGCCACGAACCATCTCAAGTCGGGGCAGACCGAGCTCCTGTACGTCGAGCGCGACGACGACAAGGACGCCGAGCAGGCACGCAGGGCCGAGGCCTACATCTACGACTACTCGACCGACACGCTGATCGTCAGGACGGTCGACCTCGGCAGAAGCAAGGTGATCGAGGAGACCAAGGGCAGAGGGGTGCAGCCGCCGCCGTCCAAGCGGGAGGAGCTGCGCGCCGCCGAGCTGCTGCTGGCCGATCCGAAGCTGGGCGCAGGCGTGCGCCAGTCGTTCAGGAAGGCGGCGGGGCGCGAGCTGGCCTCCCCCTCCGACCTCGCGTTGCGCGGGCTGATCTTCTCCCCCGAGCGGGGCAGGTGCGCCCAGCACCGCTGCCTGCGGCTGTTCGTACGGCTGCCCGACGGCACCTTCCTCGACACCAGCCGCATCGTCATCGACCTGTCCGCCAAGAGGGTTCACACGCTGGAGTGGTGAGTTTGTTCCTCCGTCTCATGCTCGCGGGGCTGCTCGTCGCGCCCGCCGCTCCCCCCCGCGCCGGCGCAGGTCGCCCAGGCGTGCAGCTCGCCGTACCTCATCGACAAGACGCTCCCCAACGGCGCGCGGTGGCGGCTGTGCTGGGAGATGCGCACGATCGAGGGCCTGACCGTCACCAAGGTCGTCTACACGCCGAAGGGCAACAGGCCGATCAGCGTGCTGCGCAGCGCCGCGCTGGCGCAGATCCACGTGCCCTACGACAGCGGCGAGCCGCGCTACCACGACATCGGCTCGCTGGGCTCGGCCGTGGTGGCGCTGACGGAGGCCGACTGTCCCGGGGGTGAGCGCGCCAAGGGCAAGGTGTGCGTGACGACGCGCCCGCGTGGCCACGCACACCTCAAGGACGGCTGGGGCGACCCCGACGCCCGCGAGTCCGCCCAGGGGCAGGAGCTCGTCGTGCTGGCCGCCTACCAGGTCGGCTGGTACACCTACATCTCCGAATGGGTCTTCGGCGACGACGGCTCGATCACCCCGAGGGTCGGGGCGACCGGCTCGCTGGCCGGCACCACGACGGCGCCGAAGCACGGCTGGCCGATCGGGGTGGGCCGCAAGCACTTCGAGGAGTCGCACACCCACAACGTCTTCTGGCGGATGGACTTCGACATCCAGGGCAAGGCGAACGACGTGGTCGAGCAGTACGACTTCTCGGGCAGCGGCACCAAGAAGCGGTCGATGACCAAGCGCACGCTGAAGCGGGAGACGAAGGCGGTCAACGGGCGGATGCGCTGGTGGCGGGTGGTGGACCCGCGCGTGAGGAACCGCGACAGGCACCCGGTCTCCTGGGAGATCAACAACTCCGACAGCGCGGAGTACCGGGGCCCCTCCGACGAGGCGTTCACGCACGCCGACGTCTACGTGACGCAGTACCGCGCCTGCGAGCGGCTGGCCAGCGAGAACGTCTCCCCCAAGTGCAGGAGGTCCGTCGACCGCTACGCGAACGGCGAGCGGGTGACCGACCCCGTGCTGTGGGTCAACGTCGGCTTCCACCACGTCGCCAGGGACGAGGACGCCGACCCGATGCCGATCCACTGGCAGGGCTTCCGCATCACCCCCCGCGACGTCACCGCCACCAACCCGCACTGACCCCTCGAAACGGCCCGCCGTACCCGCGGACCGGTCCCGGCCCCCCTGGCAGGCGTCAGGGGGGCCGATTCACGCGGTGTGGGCGTGATGCAAAGCGATCGTGATAGTTAAGCCCGTATTTCCACATACCGCTCGTGTGAATTCGCATGGCGACAGCGGGCAAGGGCATGGGTTGGAAGGTCGCTATAGGGCAGGGTTAGGGGCATGCCGATGAGGACAGAGCTCGACCGACTCGCGGGTGGCGCACACCACGACCCGCACTCGATTCTCGGAGCGCACCTGGAGCCGCGCGGAGTCACGTTCAGGGCGTTGCGTCCACTGGCCGAACAGGTCGAGGTGGTCTTCGACGACGAGGCGCGCCCGTTGAAACATGTCGCGCACGGGGTGTTCGAGACGACGGTCCCGGGTCTGGACAAGGTGCCCGACTACCGGCTGCGCGTGCGCTACGCGGGCGGCGAGCCGTACGAGATGCAGGATCCCTACCGGCACTGGCCCACTCTCGGGGAGGTGGACCTGCACCTGATCGGCGAGGGCAGGCACGAGCGGCTGTGGGAGGCGCTGGGCGCCAGGGTCATGCGCCACGAGGACGTCGACGGCACGGCGTTCGCGGTGTGGGCGCCGAACGCGCGGGGCGTCAGGGTCGTCGGCGACTTCAACCACTGGGACGGCGTGGCCCACCCCATGCGCTCGCTCGGCAGGTCGGGGGTGTGGGAGCTGTTCGTGCCCGGCATGGGCGAGGGCGAGCGCTACAAGTACCAGGTCCTCGGCGCCGACGGGATGTGGCGCGACAAGGCCGACCCGATGGCCAGGCGCACCGAGGTGCCCCCGCAGACCGCCTCGGTGGTCGAGCGCTCCGACTACGCGTGGAGCGACGCCGACTGGATGGACTCCCGCCACGCGACCGTGCCGCAGCAGGCGCCGATGAGCACCTACGAGGTGCACCTCGGGTCGTGGCGGCCGGGGCTCGGCTATCTGGAGCTGGCCGAGCAGCTGACCGACTACGTCAGCGAGATGGGCTTCACCCACGTGGAGCTGCTGCCCGTGGCCGAGCACCCGTTCGGCGGCTCGTGGGGCTACCAGGTGACCTCCTACTACGCGCCGACCTCGCGTTTCGGCAAGCCCGACGAGTTCCGACACCTCGTCGACGCCCTCCACCAGCGGGGCATCGGGGTGATCCTCGACTGGGTGCCTGCGCACTTCCCGATGGACGACTGGGCGCTGGCCCGCTTCGACGGCACCCCGCTCTACGAACACGCCGACCCCGCGCGGGGCGAGCACCCCGACTGGGGCACCTACGTCTTCGACTTCGGCCGCAACGAGGTGCGCAACTTCCTGGTCGCCAACGCCCTCTACTGGATGAAGGAGTTCCACATCGACGGGCTGCGGGTCGACGCGGTCGCCTCGATGCTCTACCTCGACTACTCCAGGCGAGAGGGCGAGTGGACGCCCAACGTCTACGGCGGGCGCGAGAACCTCGACGCGGTGGAGTTCCTGAAGGAGATGAACTCCGTCTGCTACAGGGAGGAGCCGGGCATCATCACGATCGCCGAGGAGTCGACCGCGTGGCCGGGCGTCTCGCGGCCCGTGCACCTGGGCGGGCTGGGGTTCGGGTTCAAGTGGAACATGGGCTGGATGCACGACACCCTGGCCTATCTGCGCCACGAGCCGATCTTCCGGCAGTACCACCACCACCAGATGACCTTCTCGCTGATGTACGCCTACAGCGAGAACTTCGTGCTCCCGCTCTCCCACGACGAGGTCGTCCACGGCAAGGGCTCGCTGCTGGGCAAGATGCCGGGCGACGAGTGGCAGCGCTTCGCGCAGCTCAGGGCGCTGTTCGCGTTCATGTGGGCGCATCCGGGCAAGCAGTTGCTGTTCATGGGAGGGGAGTTCGGCCAGGGCTCGGAGTGGTCGGAGGAGCGCGGGCTCGACTGGTGGGTGCTCGACTTCGACGGACACCGCGGCGTGCAGAAGCTGGTGCGCGACCTCAACAGGATGTATCGCGAGACCCCGGCCCTGTGGGAGCTCGACAGCACGCCCGACGGCTTCAGGTGGATCGACGCCGACGACGCCCAGGGCAACGTCTTCTCCTTCCTCAGGGTGAGCGAGGACGGGTCCGCGGTGGCGTGCGTGGTCAACTTCAGCGGCGGTCCGCACGACAACTTCAGGCTGGGCCTGCCGTACGGCGGGCGGTGGGAGGAGATGCTCAACACCGACGCCTACGACTACTGGGGCAGCGGGGTCGGCAACCTCGGAGCGGTGGAGGCGGTGGAGGAGTCGTGGCACGGCCTGCCGTACTCCACCACCCTGGTGGTGCCGCCGCTGGGCGCGGTCTGGCTCAAGGGGACACCGCCCGCGACAACGTGAGCGTTTACTGAGAAACCCCGACAGCCCCTGTGCTGTCGGGACAAATCTCTCTACACTCCGAGATCATCACCCCTCGGAGGACGTGTGCGATTTCGACGCCTGATCGTGTGCTCGATCCTGCTGGCCTTATTGCCCGCCGCTCCGGCCCTCGCCGGAGAGCCTCCGTCGACACCGGCCCCCACCGCCTCCGCACCCCCCGAGAGCACGCCCCCGGCAGAACAGCCCTCCACGGAGCAGCCGCCTTCAGAGCAGCCCCCTTCAGAGCAGCCCTCCTCAGAGCAGCCCCCCTCGGAGCAGCCTTCCGAAGGCCGGCCTGAGGAGAAGCTCGAGGAGGGGCTGGCGGTCGCCGAGGGGACCAGCCGCGTCATCGTCGAGCTCACCGACGCCGCGCAGACCGCGCCCGTCGCCGCCCAGGCCGTCGCCCAGGACGCGCAGGTCGTGCTCCAGCCCGAGACGCAGCCGGCCGCGCAGCCCTTCATCGTCGTCGAGGGCACCGCGGAGGAGCTGGCCAAGCTGGCCAAGGACCCGAGGGTGGCCTCCATCCACCGCGACCGCGCCTACCCGCCGACCGCGATCTCCAGCCTCCCCGTTATCGGCGCCGACAAGGTGCACGCCGAGGGCAGGACGGGCGCGGGACAGGCCGTCGCCATCCTCGACACCGGCATCGACCGCGACCACCCCTTCTTCGGCGGCAGGATCGTCGCCGAGGCCTGCTTCTCCTCCACCGAGTACGACGGCGTCGAGTCCCTGTGCCCCAACGGCCAGAGCCAGATGACGGGCACGGGCGCGGCCGACTCCGAGTACGCCAAGTGCCTGCTCGACGGCGAGAACCTCTGCGAGCACGGCACCCACGTGGCCGGCATCGCGGCGGGCCAGGGCGGCGTCGCGCCGGGCGCGAGCATCGTGGCCGTGCAGGTGTTCAGCAGGGTCAACGACGAGGACGCCTGCGGCGCCGCCGCCTGCCTGATGGCCTTCGAGTCGTCACTGCGCCTGGCCGTCGACCACGTCGCCTCGCTGGCGCCCGCCACCCCGATCGCGGCCATGAACCTCAGCCTCGGCGGGCAGCTGTCCGACACCTCCTGCGACACCTCTGAGGAGGGGCAGGTCTTCAAGCCGAAGATCGACGACCTGCTGGCCAAGGGCGTGGCGACGGTGGTCGCCGCGGGCAACGAGTACTTCGAGGGCACCACGTTCCCCGCCTGCGTCTCCTCGGCCGTCGCCGTGGGCGCGAGCAGCAACGGCGACCGGATCGCCGACTTCTCCAACACGGGCCCGCTGCTGGACCTGTTCGCGCCGGGTGTGGACATCGAGTCCTCCGTGCCCGACGACGCCATGGCCACCCACAGCGGCACCTCGATGGCGGCGCCGCACGTCGCGGGGGCGCTGGCCGTGCTCAAGGCGGCCTTCCCCGACCAGGCGATCGGCGCGCTGGTCGAGAAGCTGAAGACCTCGGGCAGGCCGTTCTCCTACCAGGCGGGAGGCGTCCAGGTGACCACACCGCGCCTCGACCTGGCGGCAGCGGCGAGCGGCGCCGCGCCGCAGCCGACGGTCAGCCAGAGCGGGCCCGCGCCCGCGCCCTCGGAGAGCGGCCCCTCCCCCGAGCCCACGGACGAGGACCCCCGGTCCGAGGACCCCCGCTCCGACGACCCAGGCGAGACCGACGAGCCCGACCCGACCCCCATCCCCCTGCCGACCGTGACCGTGACGGTGACCGTCACCGCGACACCTCCCGCCGCCCCCTCGTCCGTGTGCACCCGAGGTACGGCCGGCACCCGCATGACGGCCAAGGAGTGGGCCGTGGAGGTCTACCGCGGCACGGGACAGCTGTCGGACGAGACGCTCACCTGCTATCTGAAGCTCGCCCACAAGACGAGCAAGGTCTTCCCCGAGCTGACCAAGGCCTCCTCGCTCGGCAAGGCCTACAAGGTGCTGAAGGCTCCCAAGGGCGCGCGGGCGAAGCTGGACCGCGCCCTGCTGACCGCGTGGCTCAACTGGGCGCACGGCGCCACCTCCACGCTGGCGCCGGTCCAGGCCGCGGAGAAGGTCCGGCTGACCGCCAAGGCGAGCAGCGCGAGCCTGAAGAAGGCCACCGCGGCACTCGGCAAGTAGCGCGCGGCACGCAGCCGAGAGGCCGGTCCCCTCACGGGACCGGCCTCCTTCGCGTTACCCAAAAGACACTTTCCTTCGCTTCTGACATCAAATTTCACATCTGTACACTCAGCCTCACAAATTGGATCACCCCCCTCGGAGGCACAGTGAGACTGCGGTCTCTCCTGGCCGGCGCGGCCACCCTCGCCGCCCTCTCGGCCGGGCTCGTCACAGCCCCCGCGCAAGCCGCCGCGGACGACCCGCTCAGGAAACTCGACCCCGCCGTGCGGATCAGCGGCACGCACAGGGCCATCGTCCAGGTGCAGAGCCCCGCGCAGGCCAAGTCCCTCGCCGCCACCGCCGAGGCGGTCACCCCCAGCGTCGAGAACGTCGCGCCCACCCCCGAAGCGCTCGCGGGCAAGCTCGACTTCTTCGTCTACGAGGGCACCGTCGAGGAGTTCAAGAAGATCGCGGGCCAGGCGAACGTCGTCTCCATCCGCGAGGACCACCTCAACTCCCCCAACCTGGTCAGGAGCCTGCCGATCATCGGCGCCGACAAGGCGCAGGCCGCGGGCGTCACCGGGGCGGGCAAGGCCGTGGCCGTCCTCGACACGGGCATCGACGGCGACCACCCGTTCTTCGGTGGCCGCATCGCCGCCGAGGCGTGCTTCTCCGCCGAGAACGCCGCCGACACCGCCACCTCCCTGTGCCCGAGCGGCGCGCCGTTCCAGATCGGCGCGGGCGCGGCCAGCGCCACCACCGACGCCTGCATGAAGAACGTCGCCCCCGGCGACGCCACCTTCGGGATCTGCGCGCACGGCTCCCACGTCGCCGGCATCGTCGCGGGCAAGGCGCACTCCTCGCAGCGCGAGCCCTCCAACGGCGTCGCCCCCGGCGCGACCATCGTGCCGGTGCAGGTGTTCAGCAGGTTCACCAACCCCGAGTACTGCGGCGGGCCCGCCAACACCCCCTGCGCCCTGGCCTACGACTCCTCCATCCTCACCGGGATGTCGTACGTCAACCTGATCGCCAAGCAGTTCGGCATCGTCTCGGTCAACCTCAGCCTCGGCGGCGGCAAGTACGACACCGCCTGCGACACCGGCGACGGCGCCGACTTCAAGGCCCAGGTCGACCAGCTGATCGCGCAGAACGTCGCGACCGTCGTCGCGGCGGGCAACGAGGCCTTCGACGCCTCGGTCTCCTGGCCCGCCTGCGTCTCCAACGTGGTGACCGTGGGCTCGACCGATGTGGAGTACCCGCAGGTCGGCACCCGCACCGACGACGTGTCGTCCTTCAGCAACCGCGGCGAGATGCTCGACCTGTTCGCCCCCGGCTGGCCGATCTTCTCCTCCGTGCCCGACGACAAGTACGCGGGCTTCGGCGGCACCTCGATGGCCGCCCCGCACGTCGCGGGCGCCTTCGCGCTGATGAGGGAGAAGCTGCCCGACGCCTCGGTGGAGGAGATCCTCGCCAAGCTCAAGGCCGCGGGCAAGCCGATCGCCTACACCAGCGCGGGCAAGCAGCTGACCACGCCGCGCCTGGACGTCTGGAAGGCGCTGCCGCGCATCGAGTGCGCCGCCACCTACACCACCAAGGCGTCGTGGCCCGGCGGGTTCCAGGCCTCGGTCACCGTGAAGAACACCGGCACGCTGCCGATCAAGAGCTGGAAGGTGACCTGGACCTTCCCCGACCGCCAGAAGGTGCAGACTCTCTGGAACGGCAAGGTCTCCCAGAGCGGCGCGGACGTCACGGTGACGAACGCCCGCTGGAACGGCTCGCTGGCTCCTGAGGCCTCGGCGCAGTTCGGGTTCAACGGGCAGTTGCGGGGCGGGGCGAACAACCCGCCTGCGACGCTGACCTGCACGGCCGCCTGACCTGTCGCTGCGCATCACGGCCACGCCCTCCTTCGGGCGTGGCCGTTTCGCTTGCGGGCACCGTTGCGGCGGCCGGCCGGAGTCCCGCTGGGCGGCGCGCCTTCGGCGGAGGGGACCACGCGCCTGCGGAGGCGCATGGTGGGGCTTGCCGTACGAGATGGTTGGGTTGGGGGCGCTCGCGGGCGCGGGGGCGTCGCTTAAGGTGACATTTATGGACGCGACCAAGGCGATCGTTGACACCGTTGACCGATTCCGCCAGCGGCGTACCGCCCCGCTGGTGCTGGAGCTGGACCTCACCGAGGGGCTGACCGCGGGTCCTCCCGCCGATCCGCTCAACGCGATCCTCACCATGCGCAAGCCGCGCCTGGCCGACGTCCTGTCGGGCCTCAAGCGCGCCAGGCACGACTCCCGCGTCAAGGCTCTCATCGTCAAGATCGGCGGGAACCCGCTCGGGCTGGCGATGGTGCAGGAGCTGCGCCAGGCCGTCACCCACTTCCGCGCCTCGGGCAGGCTGACGGTCGCCTACGGCGAGACGTTCGGCGAGTTCGGCCAGGGCACGATCCCCTACTACCTGGCCAGCGCCTTCGAACGCGTCTACCTCCAGCCCAGCGGCGACGTCGGTCTCACCGGCATCGCCCTCGAGCAGCGCTTCCTCAAGGGCGCGCTCGAGAAGCTCGACATCGCCTACGAGGTCGGGCAGCGGCACGAGTACAAGACCGCCGCCAACACCTTCACCCAGGACCACATGACCGACGCGCACAGGGAGTCGTACGGCAGGCTCGCCGAGTCGATCCTCGAGCACGTGGTCGCGGGCATCGCCGAAGGCAGGCGGCTCGACCCAGGCAAGGTTCGCGAGCTGGTCGACAGGGGCCCCTTCATCGGCGCCGAGGCCGTCGACGCGGGTCTCGTCGACAGGCTCGCCTACAGGGACGAGGTGTACGACGAGGTCAAGAAGGCCGCGGGCGACCAGGCGCACCTGCAGTTCGTCTCCCGCTACGCGCGCGGCGCGGCCGTGAGGAAGCTGCCGAACCCGACGGCGGACAGCGTCGCCCTCATCCACGGCCACGGCATGATCAAGCTGGGCCGCAGCGGGCGCAGCCCGCTGGGCGGCGGCGGCTCGATGGGCTCCGACACGATCAGCGCCGCCATCCGCGCGGCCAGGCGCGACCCGCACGTCAAGGCCGTGGTGTTCAGGGTGGACAGCCCCGGGGGCTCCTACGTCGCCTCCGACACGGTGTGGCGCGAGGTCGTGCTCACCCGCAAGGTCAAGCCGGTCATCGTCTCCATGGGCGACGTCGCGGCCTCCGGCGGCTACTTCGTCGCGATGGCGGCCGACGTCATCATCGCCCAGCCCGGCACCCTGACGGGCTCCATCGGCGTGCTCGGCGGCAAGGCCGTCCTCGGCGGGCTGATGCAGAGGGCGGGCGTCACCACCGACATGATCACCGAGGGGGCCAACGCGGCGATGTTCTCCTCCGCCCGCTCCTTCTCCACGGAGGAGTGGGACAGGGTCAACGCCTGGCTCGACCGCATCTACGACGACTTCGTGGGCAAGGTCGCCGAGGGACGCCACCTGACCAGGGAGCGCGCGCACGAGCTGGCTCGCGGTCGCGTCTGGACCGGCGCCGACGCGCGCGAGCGCGGGCTCGTCGACGAGCTCGGCGGGCTGGAGGACGCCCTCGGCCTGGCCCGCAAGCGGGCAGGCCTCGCCGACGACGCTCCCGTGCGCACCTATCCGCGGCTCAACCCGCTGGAGCGGCTGAGGGGGCCCGAGTCGAGCGAGGACAAGGCGGCGGCGCTGGCCAGGGTGCGTCTGGAGGCCTGGGGTCCGTTCGCGAGGATCGCGGGCGAGCTCGGCCTTCCCTCCTACGGCCCGCTCCTGCTCCCTGGTGAGATCGTCATCCGCTAGGCGTCCTACTCGCCGGTGACCCCGTCGATGCGCTCGCGCATCAGGTCGGCGTGGCCGTTGTGCCGGGCGTACTCCTCGATCATGTGGATGAGGATGTAGCGGTGCGAGTAGTGGGCTCCACGCCTGTCGACCTTGGCGAGAGCGTCGATGGGCGTGTTCGCCGAAACCTTGCGGCACTCGTCCACCTCGGCGCGCCACACGGCCAGCGCCTCGTCGGCCGGGACGTCCGCGACGTCGAACTCGACGTCGTCGACGTCACTCCAGTACAGGGCGGGCAGGTCGGCGCCTTCGAGGACGCGGCGGAACCAGTAGCGCTCGACGTCGGTGAGATGGCGGACCAGGCCGAGCAGCGACATGGCGGAGGGCGGGACCGCCCGCTCGCGCAACTGCTCGTCGGTCAGCGCCGCGCACTTGACGGCCAGGGTCTCGCGATGCCAGTCGAGGAAGGCGGTGAGGAGCTCACGCTCGTCACCGGCGGCCGGGGGATCGATTCTCGGATCAGTCACCCGGCCTATTCTCCTGGGTGATCCTTATTCATGGTGAAATATGCCAGATGTGGCCCCAGCAGAGGCTGGTGGGCGAGATGCTCGTCTACTGCTTCGTCATCGTCCTGCTCACCGGCGCCTTCCTCACCTTCTTCTACACGCCGAGCGCCGAGGAGGTGGTCTACGACGGCTCCTACGACCTGCTCAAGGGCATCGCCATGAGCACGGCCTACGCCTCGGTGCTGGACCTCAGCTTCGACGTCCGCGGCGGCCTGTTCATCCGGCACCTCCACCAGTGGTCGTCGGTGATCTTCCTGGTGGGCGTCGCCCTGCGCCTGACGGCCTCCCGCGCGTTCCTCCAGGCGCTGCCGGTGATCGCGCTCCTCGTGCTGGGCGCGCTCAACGGCGTCGTCGGCTACGCGCTGACCGACGACCTGTTCGCGGGGAGGATCCTGGGCGAGGTCCCGATTCCCTGGTGGTACGGCGCGCACCTGCTGCTCGCGTTCGTCGTCGCGGCCGCCCTGGTGGGCGCGTGGCGGCAAGCGGGGGCCCAGCGACCCAGAGCGCTCTACTTCGTGGTGATCTGCCTCAGCCTGACGCTGCTGGCGGTCCTCTTCCCCCTCAACCAGATCTGGCTACACGGCCCCTCGATGTGACCGCCCCGGCGCTGTGGTCCATGACGGCGCCTGGAGCGAGGCGTACGCCTCGGCCCTGTCAGTTTCGAGGCGCCCGGCGGCCTGCCGCTCCTTCCATCTAGTCACGTTGCTCGGGCACGGCGGTCAGCCGGTCGCTCGCGTGGTGAAGAAGGTCTTGGCCCTCGTCAGCGCGTCGTGGTCGGTCGCCATCTCGCCCGGACGGTTGCCGAAGCCGAGCAGCGCGCCGCCCCACCGTCCGCCGAAGTACTGCGCGCACAGCCGCAAGGTGCCCACCAGCGGGTCGGCCACCGCCATGTCGTCGTCGCTCACGGCGCTGATCGCCCAGGTCGTCTTGCCGGCCATGCGCTCGCGGAAGTCGAGGCCGGGCACGCGCATCCAGGCCGACCAGTAGTCGAGGTAGAGCTTGGTGGAGGCCGACACGCTGTACCAGTAGAGCGGCGAGGCGATCACCAGGTCGGTCGCGTCGAGCGTGGCCTCCAGGAGCACTCGCTCGTTCCCCACGGGCGCCTGGTAGACGCCGTCGGCGGCGTGCCGTACATCCCTGAACGGTGGGAGCGGCAGGTCGTCGAGGTGCAGCCAGCGCTGCTCCACCCCCTCAGGCAGGTGCTCGGCGGCCGCCCTCGCCAGGGCCTCGGTGTTGCCACCCGGCCGTGCACTGCCCATCAGGAACAGGAACCTACGCTCGGCCATTCGCTGTCTCCGTTCGAGATGTATGCACGTGCATATTACACGTCATCTCTCGTCCGGATGCGCCGTTTTCCTCCCGCCCGTCACTCGGAGAGCAGATCATCCGGAGTCGAGCGAGCGAGACCGGCGAGCGTGGCCAGGGCTCGGGCGAGGGTGTCGGTGGGCGGGGAGGCCAGGCCGAGACGGATGGCGTTCGGGGCGCGGTAGTGGCCCACGGCGAAGGCCGCCGCAGGGGTGACCGCGATGCCCTGGCGCGCGGCGGCGGCGACGAAGGTGTCGGCCCGCCACGGCGGCGGGAGCTCCCACCAGCAGTAAAAGGAATGCGGATCGCTGTGCACGGCGAACTCCCCCAGGTGCCGGGCGGCGAGCTCCTGACGGGCGGCGGCCTCCGCCTGCTTGGCGCGGGTCACCTTGCCGACCACGCCGTCGCTCAGCCATCGGGTCGCGGCGTCCAGGGCGAAACGCATCGGCGTCCAACCACCGGAGCGCAGGGCGGTCGAGACGTTCGCGCCGAGGGCCTCGGGGACGACGGCGAATCCGAGCGTGAGGCCGGGAGCCAGCCGCTTGGAGAGGCTGTCGACGAGGACGGTGCGTTCGGGGGCCAGCGCGGCCAGCGGCGGCAGGTCGTGGCGCAGGAAGGACCAGATCGCGTCCTCGATCGCGTACAGGTCCAGTCGCCTCAGCAGGCCCGCCAGCTCGACCCGGCGCTCCACCGGCATGGTCAGCGACAGCGGGTTGTGCAGCGTCGGCTGGAGGTAGACGGCGTCGAGCGGGGTCTTGCGGGTGGCGGCCTCGACGGCCTCGGGAACCAGTCCTGCCGCGTCGACGGCCAGCGGCACGAGAGTGACCCCGAGACGGCTCGCGATCGCCTTGACGACGGGATAGGTGAGCTCCTCCACGCCGATCCTGGCGCCGGGGGACGCCAGCGCGGTCATGGCCGCGGCGATCGCCTGGCGACCGTTACCCGCGAACAGCACCCGCTCCTGCTCCGGCCGCCAGTCCTCGCGGGCGAGCAGATCGGCGACGCTGCTGCGCGCCGGGAGCGTCCCCGCCGCGCCCACCGGGCGCATGGACGACTCCAGCACGTCGGGACGCAGCAGAGCGCCCATGCTCTCGGCCAGAAGGCTCGCCTGCTCGGGCACGAAGGCGTAGGTGAGCTCCAGATCGACCCTGCTGTCGGCCGGTTCGGCGAGAGCGGGCTGCGGGCGTGGAGCAGCGGCCCTGACGAACGTGCCGCGTCCGACCTCGCCGACCGTCAGGCCACGGAGGACCAGCTCCTTGTAGACGCGGGCGGCGGTGGAGTTGGCGATGGCGCGCTGCCGCGCGAACTCCCGCTGCGGCGGCAGGCGATCGCCAGGCCGTAGCCGCCCGGCCGCGATGTCCGCCGCCACCTCGTCAGCCACCCGCCGGAAGTCGTCCATGGCCGTCTCCTCTCCGAGGGGAGTCAAGCACAAAATTGCTCCGAGTTCAATTTCCAATATTGCACTGAGAATGAACTGAAAGATAGCTTCGCCATGTCGGCGCAATCGGTGGCCTGCGGCGATCTCATGGCTCGAGCGCAGAAGGTGGACGGTGGCGATGATCGAACAGAGCGCACTGCTCGGCGTGGTGTCGATTGCGTTGGGCATGGTGCTGTCGCCGGGCCCGAACATGATGTACCTGGTGTCGAGAAGCATCAGCCAGGGACGCCGAGCCGGAATCATCTCCCTGGGCGGGGTCGCGGCCGGGTTCCTGGTCTACCTGGTGGGCGCGAACCTGGGGCTGGCGGTGCTGTTCGCCGCCGTGCCCGAACTGCTCACCGTCATCAGGATCGTTGGCGCGTGCTATCTGCTGTGGCTCGCCTGGAAGACCATCAAACCCGGCGGCGTGTCGGTCTTCACCGTTCAGGACGTGCCCGCCGACTCCCCGCGCCGGCTCTTCACCATGGGGCTGCTGACGAACCTGCTCAACCCCAAGATCGCCATCCTGTACGTCGCGATCATTCCGCAGTTCGTCGACCTCACCAAGGGCGACGTGCTGCTCCAAGGCATCATCCTCGGCGGCTTCCAGATCATGGTGGCCGTCTCGGTGAACCTGTCGATCGTGCTGGCCGCCGGAGCCGTCGCGGGGTTTCTCGCCCGCCGTCCCTCCTGGCTGCGGACCCAGCGGATCACCATGGGGAGCCTGCTCGGAGTCCTGGCCATCATGCTCGCCCTCGGCAACTCGGGGAGCGTGACCACACCTCTGACGTAGCGTACGTCCACGCACCCCTGACGCGGCTGCCTTACACCGGCCGGTAGCGTCCGCGCAGCCGTACCAGGGGAAGGGGCGCGGAGTCGACGTAGTCGACGGCGAGCACGCCCGCCACGAACAGAGCGTGGTCTCCCGCGGGCACGACCTGCGTCGTCTCCACCTCCAGCGCCGCCACCCCACCCTCGATGATCAGCGCGTCGGTGTGCTGGCCCCGATGGTGCGGCGCGCCGGAGACCAGGTGACGGGCGCTCGGACGGCCGGCGACCGCGAACCTGCTGGCGATCGCCGCCTGCCCCGAGGAGAGCAGCGAGGCGGCCCAGCGGTCCTGCCTCAGCAACACCTCGGCGAGATAGCCGCGGCTGGACAGACTGGCCAGGATGAGCGGCGGATCGACGGAGACGGACATCAGCGCGGACACCGTCACGCCCACGTCGTCACGACCGTCCTTCACAGTGATCACGGCCACGCCCGCCGCCAGCTGTGCCATCGCCTCGGTGAACTCACTCACTCGATCACTCTGGCACATGACAGGATGTATACCCCACCCCGTCGGGACGGCAGGACGACCTTCGCGCCCGACCTGTCCGTGGCGCCGTCCTCCGTGGTGCGGGCCGCCGCCATGACCGAGAAGCGTTGACGTTCCAGTCCAGGCACCACACCCGAGCGCCGACGCTCAGGGCCAGGCCCCGACTCGGACTGGATGTCGGGTTCGTGCGGGGGTGCTCGCCGAACCGGTTGATGAGGTGGTCCGCCAAGGACTCAGCAGCAGCGCATGTTCGCCTCGGCCCGATACTCCTCATATGGCACGTCGGGATCGAGATAGAAGAAGTTGAGCAGGCCAGGTCGCGTGGGCAGTTCGTTCCCGAGCCATGGGGCGAGGGCGTCGGTGTCGAGTACGGCGTGCAGGGACAGCGGGAAGCCGCCCAGTTCGGGCCAGGAAGTGCCAGGTTCGAGCAGTGCGGGGCCGCCGAGTCGGCATCGGCCGGTGGCCTGGGCGGCGTCTGCCGGAGGGTCCAGCCGGAAGCCGCGGCGGGCCATGCGATTCCGGATCACACCCCACGGAACTTCTCCGCAGAGCGGGAGTGCCGCAGCGCTGGAACGCGTCGAAGGACGCGTCTTACGACCGGGAGTGTGAGGGGCCGGCAGGCCCCTCACCGGGGTTTCAGGGGGCCGTGCCCCCTGAAAACAACACAGTCCGAACCTCACGCGCGAAGCGCGGCCCCATGTGAGGACCGCGCTTCGCGCTGGAGAGCTGCCCGAGCCGCAGACGAGGACCTTGCCCTTGGCTCGGACACCGCGTGTTTCCGTTACAGCAGGCCGTTGGTGGTCAGCCAGTCCTTGGCGACCGTGGCGGGGTCGTCCTTGTCGACGGAGATCTTCTGCATCATCTGCGTGAGGTTCTCGGTCGTCAGCTTGGCCGACACGGCGTTCAGGGTGGTCTTGATCGTCTCCGTCGTGGCCGCCTTGTTCACCAGCGGCGTGACGTTCTGGGCGCTGAAGACGTTCTTGGGGTCCTGCAGCGAGACCATGTTGTTGATGATGATCTTCGGGTCGGTCGTGAAGACGTTGCCCGCCTGGACCGTGCCGTCCTTGATCGCGTCCGCGGTGGTGTCGCCCGTCGGCTTCCACTCCTTGAACTCAAGGCCGTAGACGTCCTTGAACTGCTGCTCACGGCGCTTCTTGAACTCGGGAGGACCGCCGACCGCCATCTGCTTCGAGACCTTGGCCAGGTCCTCGATGGTCGTCAGCTTGTACTTCTCGGCGGTCTCCTTGGTGACCGTCAGAGAGTCGTTGTCCTGCGCGGGAGAGGACTCGAGGATCTCGAGCTCGGCCGGCAGCTTGCTGGCCAGCTCGCTGTTGACCTCCTCCTTCGAGGCGGCGGTCGACTTGGGGTCGACGAAGAACAGCAGCGCGCCGTTGTACTCGGGCAGGATGGTCAGCCCGCCGCTCTTGACCTGGTTGTAGATGACCTCGCGGCTGCCGATGTTCGGCTTCTCCTCGACCGTCACGCCCTTGGCCTTGAGCGCCTGGGCGTAGATGGAGCCCAGCAGCACGCTCTCGGGGAAGTTGAACGAACCGACGACGGCCGTGCCCCCGCCCGGCGCCGACGCGGACCCCGTGGGGGCCGCGCTGGCGGAGGTGGTGTCCAGCGGGTTGCTGCCGCTGCCGCCGCCGCCACAGGCCGACAGGGTGAGCATCGCCGAGAACAGGACCGCCGCGGTGCCGAATATGCGTCTCATACGTATTTCCCTTCTAAACGGGGGGTATTGGAGAGATTAGCGGACCCTCAGTCGCTGGCTCACCCCCGGGGAGACCATCACCTTCTGCGCGAGGGTGAACAGACCCTGTACGGCGAGCGCGAAGCCCACGATCAGCACCGAGCCGCCGACCACGCTCTCGTAGTCTTGTGTCGCCAAACCGTCGATGATGTAACGTCCGAGCCCGCCGAGCCCGACGTACGCGGCCACCGCCGCGGTCGCCACGACCTGCACCGCCGCCAGTCTGAGGCCGAGCATGACGAGCGGCAGCGCGACCGGCACGAGCACCTTGAACAGCACCTGCGGGCCGCGCAGTCCCATGCCGTAGGCCGCGTCGCGCAGCTCGGGATCGACCCCCCTGATGCCCTCGAAGGTGTTGACCAGGATCGGCGGCACGGCCAGCGCCACCAGCGGGATCAGCACGGGCCAGATCGAGGCGGTGCCGAGCAGCAGCACGATGAGCACCAGCAGGCCGAGCGTCGGCAGCGCCCTGGCCAGGTTGGCGCTGACCACCACGATCACCGAGCCCTTGCCCGTGTGCCCGATGAGCAGGCCGAGCGGGATCCCGATGAGCGCGGCCAGCACCAGCGCGGCGGCCGAGAAGCCGAGGTGTTCGAGGAGCCTGACGGGGATGGCGCCGGGGCCCGACCAGTTGTCCGGGTTACCGAAGAAGTCGATCAACCAGTTCACGACGCCCTCCTCGCTCGCATCCAGGGCGTGAGCAGGCGCTGGGCGGCCAGCACGATCCCGTCGCCGACCAGCGCCAGCAGCACGATGAGCACGATGCCCGCGATGGCGGGGGTGTAGAAGTCGCGTTGGAAGGCGTCGGTGAACAGGTTGCCGAGGCCGCCCTGCCCGATGAGCGCGCCGACGCTGACCAGGCTGATGCTGGAGACGGTGACGACGCGCAGCCCTGCCAGCACGACGGGCACCGCGATCGGCAGCTCCACCTGGACCAGGCGGCGCAGCGGCGTGAAGCCCATGGCCACCGCCGACTGCCGCACGTGGTCGGGCACCGAGCCCATGCCGTCGACGACGGCGGGCACCAGCACCGCGAGGGCGTAGAAGGTCAGCGGGATGATCACGGTCATCCTGGTGAGGCCGGTCTGGGGGATCAGCAGCATGAACAGCGGCAGCGACGGCAGCGCGTAGATCACGTTCATGACCGCGGAGGTCGGCTGGTAGAGGAAGCGCCACCGCACGCAGGCCAGCCCCAGCGGCAGCGAGACGAGCAGGCCGAGCACGACCGGTACGAGCGACATCACGACGTGCGCCTCGAGCAGGTTGACGATGCTGTTGGGCGAGTCGGAGTTCCAGTTGCTCTCGACCCAGCTCCATCTGAACAGCGGCTGCTCGTCATCCATCGGCGGCCTCCGAGAGAGCCTCGTCGAGGGCCTTCCTGGTGGCGATGCCGACGACCCTGCCCGACTCGTCGAGCGCCACGGCCTGTCCCGAGGAGGACAGCAGGGCCGCGTCGAGCGCCGCGCGCAGGGAGTCCTTGCCGTGGACGTAGGTGCCGAAGGGCTCGTCGCGATCGAGCCACCCGACCGGCTTGCCGTCCTCGGACACGACCATCAGCCACGCGTCGTCCGAGGGGGTGGCGCCGGAGGACGAGGAGACGGTCAGGTCCGTACGGAGCCTGAGGTGCGAGCTGGAGACGAACGACAGCCGCCTGATGCCGCGGTCCCTGCCGAGGAACTCCCGCACGAAGTCGTCGGCGGGCTCCGACAGCAGCGTCTTGGGCGCTGCGAACTGGGCCAGCTTGCCCCCGACCCGCAGCACCGCCACCTTGTCGCCGAGTTTGATCGCCTCGTCGATGTCGTGGGTGACGAAGACGATCGTCTTGTTCAGCTCGGCCTGCAGCCTGAGCAGTTCCTCCTGCAGCGAGGTGCGCACGATCGGGTCGACGGCGCTGAACGGCTCGTCCATCAGCAGGACGGGCGGGTCGGCGGCCAGCGCGCGGGCCACGCCGACGCGCTGCTGCTGCCCGCCCGAGAGCTGGAAGGGGTAGCGCTGGGCCATCTTGGGGTCGAGCCCGACTCGCTCCAGCAGTTCCATGGCGCGGTCGCGGGCCTTCTTCTTCTCCCAGCCCAGCAGGTACGGCACGGTCGCCACGTTGTCGACGATCTTGCGATGGGGGAAGAGACCCGCCTGCTGGATGACGTACCCGATGCCCCTGCGCAGTGTCGGCGGGTCGATCTGCCTGACGTCGGAGCCGTCGAGCAGGATCTGGCCCTCCGTGGCGTCGATCATCCTGTTGATCATCCTGAGCGTGGTGGTCTTGCCGCATCCCGACGGCCCGACCAGCACGGTGATCTGTCCCGTCTCCGCTTCGAGAGACAGATTGTCCACGGCCACGAAGCCATCCGGATAGCGCTTCGTGACGGAGTCGAATGTGATCATGCGCGACCTCTCGCTCGAGCGGCGGGGCCGCGGCCCGCCCCATGATCTCTGCGAGACAGACTACGGCGAGCGATCCCCGTCTGTCCCGTTGGCCCCCAGGTGAAACGGTTCACGGGGCTACCAAATGAGCATCCAGTGGTGCATTCCAAGACCACAACCGGCATGATTGCCTGCAACACTCCGACGCCGCCCCCTCATCCCCCGCGTCCGATCTTTCTGACAGAGGAATCCGGCCCCGTGACCCTTCCGCTCACCGATCAGCGCTCTCGCGAGGATCTGATCGCCGAGCTCTACGACCGTCACGCCGCCGGGCTGTTCGCCTACTGCGCGGACCAGCTCGGCGACACGGGCTCCGCCTCCGACGCGCTGGACGCCGTGCTGTCCAGCGCGCTCTCCGTGGAGCCGCCGCGTGCCGCGCTGTACGCGCTCGCGCGGCGGGAGATCTTCCGCCGCGACATCGTCTACGCGCCTCCCGTCATCGACCCTCTGGCCGACCCCGCCACCGCCCTGGTCGAGCGCGTCCTGCGCGAGCTGCGCCCGCACCAGCGCGAGGTGCTCGTGCTGTCCGTCGTCATCGGGCTCACCGACGCCGAGCTGGCATGGGTGCTCGACGTGGCCAACGACACCGCCGTCGAGCTGATCCAGAACGCCGCGCTCCGTTTCCGCCAGTCGCTGCTGTCGGCGCTGGGCACCGCGGGGCCGCGGCTGTCCCAACCGGTGGCCGAGGTGTACGGCGCGCTGGGCGTCGCGCCGCTGCGCGATGTGCTCGGCCGCCTGCCGTGGCGCCCTCCGCCGGCCGCGATCAGGATCCGCCTGCTCGGCCCGCGTCCTGCCGCTCCCGCTCCTGCCGCGCGCACGACCTCGCTGTTCGTGAGGCCGCTGTGGCCGACCGCGCCGTCCTGGCCGCAGCCGCTGGGCGACACCGATCCCGCGACCAGCACGGGGATCTTCCCGACCGAACTGCTGACGCCGCCCGACCCTTCGCGCGTCTCACCGCACGAGGCGGCGACCGCGCCGATGCCGAAGCTGCGCGAGGGCCGCTCCCCCCGCCATCCCCTCATGCGCGACAGGCCCTTGCCGCGCTCGTCGGCCGCGCGCGGGCCCGTGCTCTCGGCTCCGACACCCGGCGACGTGCTCGACGCTCCCTCGGCGTGGGACGCCTTCAGCAAGCCCGCCGTCCAGGAGCGGCCCGCCGATCCGCCCGCCGGTGACATCCTCGACGACCACTGGACCGCGGCGCCCCCTGACCACACCCCCGACACCGCCGCCGACTCCACGGACGTGCCGATGCGGGCACGCGACCGGAGGGCGCTGGCCGACCTGCTCGTGCACAAGGGTGAGCCTCGCCCCGAGCCCTCCCTGTTCGCACCGCGCCGCCCCGCCAGGGAGCCGGTCTACGTGCTGCCCCCCGACCCGGCCGGGACGCCGGTGCAGGAGGAGCAGAAGGCCGAGGAGCAGGTGCGGGAGGCCGGGACGTCCGCGGAGGCGACCTCGGCGCCGCTCGCCCCTGATCAGGCGCGGCCCGCCCTGCCCGAGCAGCCGAAGAGTCCCGCCCCGCAGAAGAGCACGCCCCAGAAGAGCACGTCCGCAAAGAGCACGCCCCAAAAGAGCGCTCCGCAGAAGAGCCCTGCTCAGAAGCGCCCGGCCAAGAAGGCGGCCACGGGCAAGGCTGGCCAGGGGAAGTCCGCGGCGAAGAGGAAGGGCAAACGGCGCAACCGTCACCACGACTGGGCGTGGGAGGTGGCAGGCTTCCTCGTCTGCGTGGCGATCGCGATGCTGGTCTTCTTCTGGGTGCCGAGGTAGGAGCAGGCTTACGGGCGCCGAGGTAGGGAGAAGGAGGGAGGCCTGCGGCCCGCGGGCCGCAGGGCCTCCTCAGCCCCGCGTCAGGACCAGGCCGCTGGTCGGCACCCCTGTCCCCGCGGTGACCAGCACGTTCTCGACCCCGCCCACCTGGTTGACCGACGTGCCCCTGATCTGGCGGACGGCCTCGGCGATGCCGTTCATCCCGTGGATGTAGGCCTCGCCGAGCTGGCCGCCGTGCGGGTTGACCGGCAGCCTGCCGCCGAGCTCGATGCCGCCGTCCTTGACGTAGTCCTTCGCCTCTCCCCTGCCGCAGAAGCCGAGCTCCTCCAGCTGGTTGAGGACGAAGGGCGTGAAGTGGTCGTACAGGATGGCGGTCTGGATGTCGGAGGGCGACAGTCCCGACATCTCCCACAGCCTCGTCCCGACCACCGACATCTCGGGCAGGCCCGCCATGTCGTCACGGTAGTAGCTGGTCATCATCATCTGTCCCGCGCCCGAGCCCTGGGCCGCCGCGGCGATCACCGCAGGGGACCTGAGCAGGTCACGCGCGCGCTCGGCCGTGGTGACGACCAGCGCCACCCCGCCGTCGCTCTCCTGGCAGCAGTCGAGCAGGTGCAGCGGCTCCGCGATCCAGCGTGACGCCTGGTGCTCCTCCAGCGTGATCGGCCTGCCGTGGAACCACGCGGCGGGGTTGGTGGCGGCGTGCCTGCGCATCGCCACCGCTACCCTGCCGAAGTCCTCGGAGGTGGCCCCCGAGACGTGCATGTATCTGCGGGCGAACATCGCCACCCAGGCCGCGGGGGTCATCAGCCCGTACGGCACGTGCCAGCTCATCTCGAGCCCCTGGGAGGACGGCTCGCCGCCCACCCGCGCGTCGGGCTGGCCGAACCTGCGTCCCGAGCGCTCGTTGAAGGCCCGGTAGCAGACCACGGTCCGCGCCGCCCCTGTGGCGACCGCCATGGCCGCGTGCATCACCGTGCCGCAGGCGGCGCCCCCGCCGTAGTGGACGCGGGAGAAGAAGGTGAGGTCGCCGATGCCCACCTCACGGGCGACGGCGATCTCCTGGTTGGTGTCCTGGGTGTAGGTGACCATGCCGTCCACGTCGGAGGGGGTCAGGCCCGCGTCGTCGAGGGCGGCGAGCACCGCCTCCGCGGCCAGCCGCAGCTCCGAGCGTCCCGACTCCTTGCTGAACTCCGTGGCGCCGATCCCGGCGATCGCGGCCTCGGACCTCATGGCGCCGCCGTGCCGTCGCCGGGGGCGGGCAGGCGGAAGGCCACGGTGGCGGTGGCGTGGTCGCCGAGGCTGACCTTGCCGCGCACCTCCACGGTGTACTCCCCCTCCTCGCAGTCCACGACCGCGCCGGTGAAGGTCAGCCGGTCGCCCGCGTAGGCGGGGACCCCGAGCTTGACGTTGATCCGCTTGATCACGGCCTCGGGCCCGATCCAGTCGGTGACGTACCGCTCGACCAGCCCCATCGTGGTGAGGATGTTGAGGAAGATGTCCTTGGAGCCCTGGGCTCTGGCGCCCTCGACGTCGTGGTGGACGGGGGTGAAGTCCATGGTCGCCAGCGCCGTGGAGACGATCAATGTAGGAGTGAGATCGATCGAGAGCTCAGGGAGCACCGTACCGATCTCGACCTGTCCTTCGGTCAGCGTACGCATCACGGCTCCCGCGGTGCCCACAGGGGAAGGGTCAGTTCGTCGTCCATCGAGCTGTACGTCACGCGCAACTCCATACCGATACCCACGTCCTCGACGGGACAGTCCACGATGTTGCCCACAATCCGCACCCCTTCCGGCAGTTCCACCACAGCCACCACAAAAGGCGTCTCTCTCCCCGGAACGGGCGGGTGGTGGTGCACCACGAAGCTGTAGAGCGTGCCGAGCCCACTGGCGACCACATGGTCGCGGTTGGCCGATCGGCATGTGGGGCAGAGCGGACCCGGCGGGTGCCGAAGCTCGCCGCAGTCGCCACAGCGCTGGATACGCAGCTCGCCCTTTTTCACGCCCTCCCAGAAGAAGGCGGTGTCCTGATTTACCGCCGGTTTCAGCGGATACGGCTTCTTCCGCTCCTTGGGCCGGAATTTCAGGACTCTGAAGAGCATCTCGGCGACCGGGTCGTCCTCCGAGTACCAGGTGACGGTCCAGGTGGCGAAGTAGCCCTCGCCGAGGGCCGTGCTCTTCGGGCCCTTCAGGTCGGAGAAGCGGGTGGCTGCGGTGACCCGCTCCCCCACGCGCAGCGGCCGATGGTAGGTGTGGTCGCAGTTGGTGGCGACGACGCCGGTGAAGCCCGCGTCGTTGAGCGCGGTCATGACCTCGTCCACAGGGGACGGCTGGCGGGGCCCGAGCCCCTGCATCGTCCAGACCTGCGCCATCGCGGGCGGCGCGACGCCGTCGGCCAGGTAGGCGGGGTTGGCGTCGCCCATCGCGGCGAGCCAGTGCCTGATCATGGGCTCGTTCACGGGGTCGGCGGCGGGAGCCCCTCGCACCTCGCCGAGGGCGGCCTGCTTGGCGGCGAGCTCCATGAGCTCCTCGTGCGCGCCCGTCTCGCCGCGCTCGTGGGCGCTCATCGCGGCGGCCTCGGCAGCGACAGGCCCAGCATGGCGATGAGCTCGCGCTGCACCTCGTTGACCCCGCCGCCGAAGGTGAGCACGACCGCGCCCTTCACGCCGTGGTCCACGCGCTCCATCAGCTCGGCCGTCTCGGGATCGGCGGGGTCGCCGTACCTGGCCAGGACGTCGCAGACGAGCCTGCCGATCTCCTGCATCCGCTCGGAGCCGTAGACCTTGGTGGCGGAGGCGTCGGGCGCGCCCAGCCAGCCGAGGTCCATGTTGGCCGCGACCTGCCAGTTCAGCAGCTCGTTCGTGCGGTAGTAGGTATAGACCCTG
Organism: Nonomuraea roseola; assembly: GCF_039535395.1. Classification (NCBI taxonomy): domain Bacteria; kingdom Bacillati; phylum Actinomycetota; class Actinomycetes; order Streptosporangiales; family Streptosporangiaceae; genus Nonomuraea; species Nonomuraea roseola. The sequence goes on along the minus strand of NZ_BAAAXC010000015.1, from coordinate 4,236,212 downwards.
GCCAGCGCCCTGCGCACGTCGGGCTCGGCGAGCAGCCCCTTGGCGCGCGCCCACGACAGGAACCGGTCGTAGGTCTGGGCGAGGTTGCCCGCGGGGCCGAGCGTGACGCGTTCGTGGTTGAGCTGGTTGACGATGAGGTCCCAGCCCTTGTCCACCTCGCCGACCACCATGTCCTCGGGAACCCTGACGTCCTGGTAGTAGGTGGCGTTGGTGTGGTGGCGGCCGTCCATGGTGACGATCGGCGTCCACGAGAAGCCGGGGTCGGCGCAGTCCACGATCATCATCGTGATGCCCTTGTGCTTCTTGGCCTCGGGGTTGGTGCGGGCGGCCAGCCAGATGTACTGGGAGTAGTGCGCGCCGCTGGTGAAGATCTTCTGGCCGTTGACGATGTAGTGGTCGCCGTCCTTGACCGCCGTCGTGCGCAGCGAGGCCAGGTCGGTGCCCGCCTCGGGCTCGCTGTAGCCGATGGCGAAGTGGCACTCGCCGGCCAGGATGCGGGGCAGGAAGAAGTCCTTCTGCTTGCGCGTGCCGTACTGCATCAGCGTGGGGCCGACGGTCTGCAGCGTGATGATCGGGTACGGCACGCCCGCGCGCGCGATCTCGTTGGCGAAGATCTGCTGCTCCAGCGGGCCGTAGCCGCCTCCGCCGTACTCCTTGGGCCAGCCGAGCCCCAGCTTGCCGTCACGGCCGAGCCTGCGGCAGTGCTCCATGTAGGCGTCACCGAAGGGATCCTCGGCGATCTTCCTGCGGTCCTCGGGGGTGAGGCAGGCGCGGAAGTACTCGCGCAGCTCGTCGCGGAGCCCGCGCTGTTCGGGGGTCAGGTCGATCAGCATCAGAGGTGCGCTCCGATCAGGTCGAGCTGGGCGTCGGCGCCGCCGAGGAGATGGGTCAGGTGCTTGGCCTGGGCGAAGTAGCGGTGCAGGGGATAGGTCACGTCGAGGCCTAGCCCGCCGTGCAGGTGCTGGCAGGTGAACAGCGCCTTGAACGCCTCGCACACGTGGAACCCTGCGATGGCCACGTCGTCGCGGTCCATGCCCCACGCGGCCGACCACATCGCGACGTCGAGGGCGCGCGAGGCGATGTAGACGTCGGCGATCTGCATGGTGACGGCCTGGAACTCGGCCAGCGGGCGGCCGAACTGCCTGCGGGTCCTGATGTAGTCGGTGGTCAGCCTGAGCGCTCCGGACAGGACACCGCCGGCCTGGGCGGCGATGGCGACGGTGACGATCAGCCGCAGGTCGTCGCCGGGCCCCGCGAGGCGCTCGCCGCCCCTGTCGCGGACCGTCCCCGAGGGCTCGCCCGTGGAGGTGAACTCGGGGGTCACCTCGAAGTCGTCGGTCAGGAACACGCCCTCGTCCGTGGCGTAGAGGACGTGCGTGGCCTGTTGCGCGTAGGGGGCGCTCATGCCCTTGACCGCGACGGTGGGCAGGCCGTCGACCTGCCTGCCGTACCGGGCGAGGGCGAGGGAGGCGGCCAGGACCGGCAGTGCGGGCACGGCGGCGGCGACGGCACCCACCTCGCGCAGGACGACGGCCATCTCCACCGCGCCGAGTCCCTCCTCCGGCGTGCAGATGCCCGCCAGGCCCGCCTGCTCCATGGCCGGCCACTCGGGGTTCTTCGCCAGCAGGTCGGCGGTGAGGGTACGCAGGTCCTGTTGGGTCTCGTCCAGGGTGAAATCCACTCAGCTCTCCAGTAGGTGCGTGCGGCCGTGCCGGGCGAACTCTTCCTCGATCACGTCGATGTCCTCGCCTGTCAGCCTGGTGAACGCCGAGCCGGGGCGGAACCAGACGGGGTCGGAGGTGCGCCAGGCCTGTCCGGCCAGGACGCGTTTGACTACCTTGTGGGAGGCGGTCTGCGGCAGCTCCCCGCAGATCCGGATGTATCGGGGTACGGCCTTGGCGCCGAGCGCCTTGGTGAACGCGGCGAAGGCCCCGGGGTCGAACGGGCGGTCCATGACGAGCGCCGCCATCACCTGGTCGCCCGCCGCCGCGTCGGGCACCGGGTAGACCGCCGCCTCGACCACCCCGGGGAACTCCCTCAACGCCGACTCGATCGGCGCGACCGCCAGGTTCTCGCCGTCCACGCGCAGGCGCTCGGTACCCCTGCCCGCGAAGAACACGAACCCCTGCGCGTCGGCGTAGGCCAGGTCGCCCGACCAGTAGGCGCCCTGTCTGACCCGCTCGGCGTCGGCCGCGGGGTCGTTGTAGTAGCCCTCGAACAGGCCGACGCCCCTGACGTTGACCAGCTCGCCGATCGCCTCGTCCGGGTTGGAGGGCCTGCCGTCGACGACGGTCGCGGGCGCGCAGCGCTCGCCCGTCGCCGGGTTCCTGATCTCGATCCCCTCGGGGAGCCTGCCGAGGGAGCCGCTGGGCCCCGAGGGGTCGGGGGTGATCGACAGGGCCGTCTCCGTGGAGCCGAACGCGTCGATCACGTGACAGCCGAACCGCTCACCGAAGCGTCTGATGGCGGTCGCGCTGCCCTCGTTCCCGAAAGCGATCTTCAGCGGGTTGTCGGCGTCGTCGGGACGCGCGGGCGTGGCCAGGACGTAGGACAGTGCCTTGCCGACATAGTGCAGGTAGGTGCAGCCATGGCGGCGCACGTCGGGCAGCAGGCCCGAGGCCGAGAACCGCCTGCGCAGGGCGAGCGTCGCGCCCGAGGCCACCGCGGGAGCGAGGGCGGCCATGATCGCGCCCGAGTGGAAGAGCGGCATCGAGCAGTAGACGACGTCGTCGGGGGTGAGCATCGCGGCGAGGCTGACACCGGGAACCGCGATCTTCCGCTGCGTGATCCGCACCGCTCTCGGCCTCCCCGAGGTGCCCGAGGTGAAGATCAGCATCACCAGCTCGTCCGGCGCTCCATGGGGACCCAGGTCGCCACCGGCGGACGGCTCGCCGAGGCCGGTCATGCGGAGCGAGGGAAGGGGCAGCGCCTGGGCGAGGTGCTCGTAGGGCTCGTCCCACAGGAGGAGGTCCACGTCGGTGGCGACGGCGTCGTTCTCCAACTCCTCGGCCGATCTGGTCGGGTTGAGCGCGACCACCACGGGGCCGCCGAGCGCCGCGGCCCCGATGAGGAAGACCAGGTCGGGGACGTTGTCGCACAGGACGCCCACGTGCCTGACCCCTGCCAGGCGCCTGGCATGGGCACGGCAGCGGGCGACGACCTCGCGCCACGTCCACGCGGAGTCCTCGAAGAGCAGGCCCTGACGGTCGTCGTCGGCTCGTCGTTCGAGCAGGGCGGCGAGCGTGTCCTCGGTCATCCGGCCTCCCACCAAGCGCTCGGTCAACCGCTCCGCAAACTAGAACAGATTCTAGTGTCTGTCCAGTGGCAGGCCACGAGACGGCTGGACGAACGCCGGGTTCATCAGGGCCGGTCTGTGACTCATAAGTAACAAGCGGGGCCGACGAGACTTCGGATAACGTGTTCTCATGCGCCCTCCGCATGCGACGATCTCCGCGCATGACAACCAGCCCGACGCCGGCGCCCGCACCAGGAGCCAGCGCCAGCGCCGCAAGCGCATCGTCCAGGCCGCCGCCGCGCTCGCCTCGCGGGGCGGGGTCGAGGCGATGCAGATGCGCACGGTCGCCGAGCGGGCGGGCGTCGCCCTCGGCACGCTCTACCGCTACTTCCCCTCCAAGATGGACTTGGTCGTCGCGGTGGTCGGCGAGGAGATCGACCTGCTGGAGAGCAGCATCGAGCGGCGTCCTCCGAGCGCCACGACCGCCCCTGGGCGGGCGGTCGACGTCCTCATGCGGGCCACCAGGGGGCTGATGCGCGAGCCCGAGCTCGCCGACGCCCTCATCAGGTCGCTGATCCTCGCCGAGGTCGAGACCCCGTTCGGCGACAGGATGGCCGAGCTGCTGCTGCGGGTGGCGGGCGGCCCCGACGCCCCTGAGGAGCACCTGGTGCTGACCGGGCTGCTGTCGAGCGTGTGGGTGCAGGAACTGCTGGAGATGCTGCGGGGGCGACGCACCCACGAGCAGATCCAGCGGCGCATCGAGATCGCCGCGACGCGGCTGCTGTCCGACTTCTGACGGCGGGGGCTCACGCCCTGCCCGCGAAGGTGCGGCGGTAGGCGTGCGGCGAGACGCCGAGCACCGCGTGCAGGTGCTGGCGAAGGGAGGCGGCGGTGCCGAAGCCCGCGCGCTCGGCCACCTGGTCCACCGGCAGGTCGCTCGACTCCAGCAGGTGCCTGGCCAGCTCCACGCGCTGCCCGATGAGCCACTGGCCGGGGCTCATGCCGACCTCCTCCCTGAAGCGCCTGGTGAAGGTGCGCCTGCTCATCCGCGCGTGACCGGCCAGGTCGTCCAGCAGGAGCGGCTCGTGCAGCCGGGCCAGCGCCCACTGCCTGGCGTCCGCCGTGCCTGACGAGGCAGGTTCGGGCACCGGACGCTCGATGTACTGGGCCTGGCCACCGTCGCGCCACGGCGGCACCACGCACCGCCTGGCCACCTGGTTGGCGACCTGGCTGCCGTGGTCGCGCCTGATGAGATGCAGGATCAGATCGACGCCCGCGGCGGCGCCCGCCGAGGTGAGCACGTCGCCGTCGTCCACGAACAGCACCTCCGGAGCGACCCTGACCTCGGGGAAGTGCCGCTGGAACTCCTCGGCGTGCGCCCAGTGCGTGGTCGCGGGACGGCCGTCGAGCAAACCCGTGGCGGCCAGGACGGAGGCGGCCAGGCAGATCGAGACCATGCGGGCGCCCTGGCGAATCGTCGAGAGCGCCTCGATCAGCGCCGGCGGCAGGTCGGCCGGCCCCCTGACGTCGCCGAACCACTCGGCGGCGGGCAGGACCACGGTGTCGGCCGTGGCCAGGACGCCCGCGTCGTGCTCGACCGCGATCGAGAAGTCGGCGTCCGTCCGCACGGGCCCGCCGTCGAGCGAGCAGGTGATCACCTCGTAGCGCCCTCTCGCCGTGCCGAAGATGCGCGAGGCGAGGCTGAGTTCGAACGGGATGACGCCGTCGAGCGCCAGGACGACCACACGGTGCATGGCCCAATCCTTACACATCTTGGCCAATGGGCCACTTGGCCCCGCCCCTGGCAGGCGACAGGGTGGAAGGCATGAGAGCAATCAGTCAAGACGTTCTGGGCGGACCCGAGGTCCTCAAGGAGATCGAGCTGCCGCGCCCCGAGCCGGGGCCGACCGAGGTGCTGGTGCGCGTGCACGCGGCGGGGCTCAATCCGACCGACTGGAAGCACCGCGCCAACGGCGGCTTCCTCGGGAAGCCTCCGTTCGTGCTGGGCTGGGACGTCTCCGGCGTCGTCGAGGAGGTCGGCTCCGGCGTCAGCCTCTACGAGCCGGGCGACGAGGTCTTCGGGATGCTGCGCTATCCGTTCGGGCACGGCGCCTTCGCCGAGTACGTCACCGCGCCGTCCAGGACCTTCGTCCCCAAGCCCGCCGGCGTCGACCACGTCCAGGCGGGCGCGCTGCCGCTGGCCGCGCTGACGGCGTGGCAGGCGTTGGTCGACACCGCCGGCGTGCGGTCGGGCCAGCGGGTGCTCGTGCACGCCGCCGCGGGCGGCGTCGGTCACCTCGCCGTCCAGATCGCCAAGGCGCGCGGCGCCCATGTCATCGGTACGGCCAGCGCCGCCAAGCACGACTTCCTGCGCTCGCTGGGCGCCGACGAGCTGATCGACTACCGGACCGAGGACTTCACCGCGCTGAGAGACGTCGACGTGGTGCTCGACACGATCGGCGGTGACTACGGCCCCCGCTCGCTGGAGACGCTGCGGCCAGGCGGCTCTCTCGTCTCGATCGTCCTGTCGCGCGTGGACGAGGAGCTCGCCGCCAAGGCGCTCGGCCTGCGGGCGCGGGTGCGCAACATGCTGGTCGAGCCCGACCACGCCGCCATGAAGGCCATCGCCGCGCTGGTCACGGCGGACAGGTTGAGAGCGGAGATCGCGGCGGTGCTGCCCCTGGAGGAGGCGGCCAAGGCGCACGCGCTCGGCGAGACGAACAGGACGACCGGCAAGATCGTCCTGGAAGTCGGGCCTTCCACGGCAAAGTAGAACGCGTTACTGTTTGCCTCCAGAGCATCATTCTGGAGGCTGCTGTGACCACACCGGTGATCGTCGAGGCCGTCAGGACCCCGATCGGCAAGCGTGGCGGCTGGCTGTCGGGGCTGAAGCCCCAGCAGGTGCTCGCCACGGCGCTGAACGGGCTGATCTCCCGGTCGGGGATCGACCCCAACCTGGTGGAGCAGGTGTTCGCCGGGTGCGTGACACAGGCGGGCGAGCAGGGCGGCCACGTCGGACGGCACGCGTGGCTGTACGCGGGCCTGCCGTACCGGACGGGGGTCACCACGATCGACGCGCAGTGCGGGTCGTCGCAGCAGGCCGTGCACCTGGCGGCGGCGATGATCCAGGCGGGGGTGATCGAGGTGGGCGTCGCCTGCGGGGTCGAGGTGATGAGCAGGGCGCCCCTCGGCAGCAACGTGTTACCGGCCAAGCCCCGGCCCGACGACTGGTCGATCGATCTGCCCGACCAGTTCACCGCCGCGGAGCGGATCGCCGGGCGGCGCGGGCTGACCAGGCAGCGGCTCGACTGGTTCGGCGCCAGGTCGCAGCGGCTGGCCGCCAAGGCGTGGGCCGACGGCAGGTTCGCCAGGGAGATCGTGCCCGTGGGCGAGGTCTCCAGGGACCAGGGACTGCGCGAGACCACGGAGGAGAGCCTGTCGGCGCTCAAGCCGGTGCTCGGCGAGAACGGGTTGCACACCGCGGGAACCTCGTCGCAGATCTCCGACGGCGCGGCTGCGGTGCTGCTGATGAGCGAGTCGGCGGCCAGACGGCACGGCCTGCGGCCGAGGGCCCGCATCCTCGCGCAGACGCTGGTGGGCTCGGAGCCCTACTACCACCTGGACGGCCCCGTGGACGCCACGGCCGCGGTCCTGCGGCGGGCGGGCATGACGATGGGCGATCTCGACAGGTTCGAGGTGAACGAGGCCTTCGCCGCGGTCGTGCTGTCGTGGGCCTCGGCGCACGAGCCCGACATGGACAGGGTGAACGTCAACGGGGGCGCGATCGCGCTCGGGCACCCCGTCGGGGCCACGGGAGCCCGCCTCGTCACGACGGCGCTGCACGAACTGGAGCGGGCGGACCTGTCGACCGCGCTGGTGACGATGTGCGCGGGCGGCGCCCTGGCCACCGCCACCATCCTGGAGCGCGCGCTGTGACCTCGCGCGTGCCGTACGCCGGTCAGAGCCCGCGTGATCTGGGCGGCGGGGTGCGCAGCGTGCCCGTCCCGATCCCCGGCAGCCCGCTCGGCTACACGCTGGTCTACGCCATCGACTCGCCAGGGGGGCCGCTGCTCGTGGACGCCGGGTGGAACCATCCCGACGCCTGGCAGGCGCTGAGCGCGGGCCTGTCCGAGCTGGGCACGGACGTCTCCGCCGTCAGAGGCGTGGTCGTCACCCACTTCCACCCCGACCACGCGGGCCTGGCGGGGCGGGTGCGCGAGGAGTCCGGCGCGTGGATCGCGATGCACGAGGAGGACGCGCGGCTGGTCAAGCTCATGCGCGGCTTCGGCGAGCGGGCGCACCGCGACTTCCAGTCCGAGATGCTGCGCCGCGCGGGCGCCCCCTCCCTGACCCTGGAGGACGGCGCGCGGCCCGAGCCGCCCGCCCAGCCCGACCTGGAGCTGCGCGACGGCGATCTGATCGACCTTCCTGGGCGCACGCTGCGCGCGATCCACACGCCCGGCCACACCCCTGGCCACGTGTGCCTGTTCCTCGAGGACGCCGCCCGACTGTTCACCGGCGACCACGTGCTCCCCGACATCACACCCCATATCGGGATCTATCCGTACGACAGGGATGACATCGACCCGCTCGACGACTTCCTCACGTCCCTGGACAAGGTCGCCGCCCTGGGCCGCACCGAGGCGCTGCCCGCCCACGAACGGATCTTCGACGACACCGCCGCCCGCGCCGCCGAGATCCGCGCCCACCACGAGGACAAGCTCGTACGGCTGGCCGCCCTGCTCACCGAGCCCCTCACCATCTGGGAGGCCGCGGCCCTGATGAGGTGGAACCGGTCATGGGAGGACCTCTCCCCCATGCTCAGAGGCATGGCGGCGGGCGAGGCCGCGGCCCATCTGCGCGCCCTCGAGGCTCGTGGCCTGATCCGGCGGCTTCCAGAGGTCGATCCCGTGCGCTTCGTGGCCGTAGACTCCTAGACATCCGATGTCTAGGGGGATTACGTGGCGGTCACGGACGCGGCCATCGACAAGATCAAGCAGATGATCCTCTCGGGCGAGCTCTCCCCGGGCGACAGGCTGCCCAAGGAGGCCGACCTGGCCGAACGCCTCGGTCTCTCGCGCAACTCGCTGCGCGAGGCCGTGCGGGCGCTGGCCCTCATCAACGTCCTCGACGTACGGCAGGGCGACGGCACCTACGTCACCAGCCTCGAGCCCAGGCTCCTGCTCGACACGATGTCCTTCGTGCTCGACCTGCACCGCGACGACACCGTGATCCAGTTCTTCGAGGTGCGCCGCATACTCGAACCCGCCGCCACGGCGATGGCCGCGACCGCGATGAGCGACGACGACGTCGCTGAGCTGAAGGCGGTCCTCGACTCCCTGCCCTCCGAGCCGACGATCGAGGAGCTGGTGGCCAACGACCTCACCTTCCACCAGCGCATCGCCCAGGGAGCGGGCAACGCCGTCCTGTGCTCGTTCATCGAGAGCCTGTCGGGCCCGACGACCCGGGCGCGCATCTGGCGCGGACTGACACAGGAGGGCGCGATGGAGAAGACCCAGGAGCAGCACACGGCGATCTACGAGGCGATCGCCTCGCGGCAGCCCGAGGTGGCCCGCTCGTGGGCCATCGTCCACGTGGCGGGCGTCGAGGCCTGGCTGAGGAAGGCCCTCTGAGCGCTCGTCGGGCGAGAACCAGCGGACCGGCAGATATCGGACTGCGGGACTGTCCCCGTTGTGGCAGGTTGATGTCGTGCTGATCCGTGACATCGACCCCGACCAGGCGCTGCTTGACCTGCAGCGCGCCGCCTACGCCGTGGAGGCGGAGCTCATCGGCGACGACCGCATCCCGCCCCTGCACGAGTCGCTCGACGAGTTGCTCGCCGAACCTCTGCGCTGGAGGGGCGTCTTCGACGACGACGGCACGTGCGTGGGCGCCGTGGCCTGGGCGGAGACGCCCGAGGAGATCGACATCGACCGCCTGGTCGTGCACCCCCGAGCCCATCGCAGGGGAATCGGCAGGGCGCTGGTGGCCGAGCTGCTCGGCAGGGCGGCGGGCAGGCACGTGATCGTCTCCACCGGCCGCGACAACGGCCCCGCGAGGACGCTCTACGAGAAGCTGGGCTTCACCAAGGTCGAGGACGTCGAGGTGATCCCAGGACTGTGGACAACAAGGTACGAGATTTACGGGTAGTACCCCGGATGTGGCCGACAAGCTGGAGAGCTACCGAGGCAAGAGAGACCCTTCCAGGACCCCTGAGCCGGTCCCCGACCAGCCGCCCGAGCCCAGGGGCGACGACACGTTCGTGATCCAGGAGCACCACGCCAGGTCGCTGCACTGGGACCTGCGCCTCGAGCGTGACGGTGTGCTCGCCTCGTGGGCGATCCCCAAGGGGCTGCCCGAGGATCCCGCGATCAACCACCTGGCGGTGCACACCGAGGACCACCCGATGGAGTACGCGACGTTCGAGGGCGAGATCCCGCGCGGCGAGTACGGCGGCGGCGCGATGACCATCTGGGACCGCGGCACCTACGAGACGGAGAAGTGGTCCGACCGCGAGGTGAAGGTGGTCCTGCACGGCGAGCGGGCGCAGGGCAGGTTCGTGCTGTTCCAGACGCGCGGCAAGAACTGGATGATCCATCGCATGGATCCCCGCCTCAGGGACCCGCTGCCCGAGCTCGCCCCGATGACGCCCGTCACCAGGACCAGGGTCCCGAAGAACGCCGACGGCTACTCCTTCGAGTTCGCGTGGGGCGGACGCAGGACGCTGGTCCCGATCGAGGGGGGCCGCACCACCGTGCCGCTGCTCAGACCGCTGGCCGAACGGTTGGGCAGCAGGACGGCGGTGCTCGACGGCGAGATCGTCACCATGTCGGACGCCGAGATCTTCATCGCCTACGACCTGCTCTACGACGAGGGCAGATCGCTGGTCGCCGAGCCGTACCTGCGCAGGAGGGCGGCGCTGGAGGCGCTGGAGATCGCCGGCCCCCGCTGGCAGACCGCGCCCGCGTGGCGGGGTCAGCCCCAGCCGGTACGGCAGGCCGCACGCGACCAGGGCCTGCCAGGAGTGGTGGGCAAGCTGATCGACTCGCCCTACGAGGAGGGCGAGTCGAGGTCCTGGATCTTCGTGCCCTCGTCCTGACCTTCGCCCGGCAGGGCGGCGCCCAGCCGGGGGGTCAGGCCCCCTTCCCTAGCCGCGTGCCCGTTCAGCCCGGCGGCCGGACCAGGCCCTCCGACGTCAGCTCCGTCCACACCTCCTCGGGCACCGGCCGCGCCGCGAGAGCGGCGTTGCGCCTCACCTCGCCGGCGTTGCGGGAGCCCAGCACGACCGACGACACGGCGGGGTGCCGAAGGGGGAACGCGATCGCCGCCTGGGGCAGGCTCACGCCGTACCGCGCGCACACCGCGGCGATCTTCCTCGCCCGATCCACCAGGCTCGCCGAGGCGGGGGCGTAGTCGAAGGTGCCGCCTGGCTCGTCGGTCGCCAGCATGCCGCTGTTGAAGACCCCGGCCGCGATCACCCGCACCTCTCGGGCGGCGCACTCCTCCAGCAGGGGCAGGCCCGACTGGTCGAGCAGCGTGTAGCGCCCCGCCAGCATGACGACGTCGATGTCGGTCTCCCTGACGAACCTCAGCGGCAGCTGCCACTGGTTCATCCCGAGCCCGATCGCCCGCACCACTCCCTCGTCGCGCAGGGCGGCCAGCGCCGGGTAGGCCTCGGTCAGGGCCTGCTCGGCGTGGTCGTCGGGGTCGTGGACGAGGGCGAGGTCGATCGAGGGCAGGCCGAGCCGTACGAGCGAGTCGTCGAGAGAGCGGCGCACTCCCGAGGCGGAGAAGTCCCACTTCCTGTGCAGGTCGGTGGTGACGGCGAACCCCTCGGTGTCGGGCGCGGGCTCACCCCGCTCCAGCACCCTGCCGACCTTGGTCGACAACACGTAGCCCGACCGTCCGGCCAGGGCCGAGCCGAGGCGGCGCTCGGACAGGCCCAGGCCGTAGTGCGGAGCGGTGTCGAACAGGCGCACCCCCGCCTGCCACGCGGCCTCGACGGCGTCGACGGCCTCCTGGTCGCTCACGGGGCTGAACAGGTTGCCGATGGGCGCGCCGCCGAAGCCGAGTGCGGGCAGCGCGAGGCTCATGCCATCTCCCAGACCAGCGCGAGCCCGCCGGAGTCCTTGTCGAAGTCGCCGTCGAGCAGGCGGTTCATCCGGGCCTGCCACGCCTGGTCGGCGGGGTGGTCCTTCATCGCCGCCTGCAGGGCCGCGTAGTCGTCGACCTCCACGAAGTGGAACAGGTCGAGACCGTCCCTCCAGATCCGCCAGGAGTGGACGCCGTTCTCGCGCATGGCCTGCTCGAGCTCGGCGGGCACGGTGGCGTGCTCCCTGTCGTAGATCTCCTCGCAGCCCGCCCTGAGCCTGGTGCGGAGCGCCAGCCGCTGCATCTCAGTCCTGCGCCTTTCCGCCGGCCACCCGGCTGATCATGAGCGCCACCAGGATGATCACACCGTAGACGAGCTGCTTCCACTCGCCCGGCACGCCCTTCAGCGTGAGGATGTTCTCCACCAGGCCGATCACCAGCACGCCGGTGAGGGCGCCGAAGATCGTGCCCTTGCCGCCGTCCATGCTGACGCCGCCGATGACCGCCGCGGCGAACACCATGAAGATCCAGCCCACGCCCTGGTTGGCGCTGATGCCGCCCAGGCGTCCGGTCTCCAGGATGCCCGCGAGCGCGGCGAGGGCGCCGCCGATGATGAACACCGTCCACACCACGCGCTCGACGCGGATGCCCGCCGCACGAGCGGCGTCGGCGTTGCCGCCGATGGCGTACAGCGAGCGCCCCACACGGAAGTAGCCGAGCGTCACGATGCCGACCGCGAACAGCACGCCCGCGATCCAGATGGCGGCGGGCAGGCCGAGCCAGGTGGCGCTGCCCAGGTAGAGCAGGGACTCGGGCAGCTCGAACAGGCTCTTGCCGCCGGTCAGGCCCAGGTGCAGGCCGTGCACGACGATCAGCATGGCCAGCGTCACGACGAACGCCGACAGCTGGAACTTCAGGATCAGGAAGCCGTTGAACGCCCCGATCGCCGCGCCGATGAGCAGGCAGATCGGGATCGCCAGCAGCCCCATGCCGCCCGAGGCGGCGGGGATCAGCAGCACCGTGATCGCCGGCGCCATGCCGACCGTCGACTCCAGCGACAGGTCGAACTTGCCGGCGATCAGGATCAGCGCCTCGGCCAGCACGACCAGCGCGAGCGCCGACTGCTGCTGGAGCACGTTGGTCAGGTTGCCTGGGGTGAGGAACACCGGATCGACGAAGGCGCCCACGACCAGCAGCAGGACGATCACCGGTACCAGCGTCAGGTCCCTGAACCTGGTCAGCCTCAGCCTGGGCCCCGCCGCGCTCACCGCGGTGGGCGCGGACGGGGTGGTCGATGTGGTCACTGTTCGATACCTTCCATCACGGCCACGAGCTCGTGGTCACTCCAGCCACGCGGCACGTCCTTCACGACCCTGCCGTGGAACATCACCAGCACCCTGTCGCAGACGCGCAGGTCGTCCAGTTCGTCGGAGACCAGGACGGCTCCCGCTCCCCTCTCGACGGCGTCCTCGACGGCGCCGAGCAGCGACTGCTTGGCCTTGACGTCCACCCCGGCGGTCGGGTTGATCACCACCAGCGCCTTGGGGTCGTCGGCCAGCGCTCTGGCCAGCACGACCTTCTGCGCGTTTCCTCCCGACAGGTCGCCGACGGGCTGGTCGGGCCCCTCGGTCTTGATGTCGAGATCCTTGATCATCTCTACGGCCCGCGCGCGCCTGCTCGCAGGGGACACGAAACCGAACCTGCCGAGCTTGTGCGCGATCGGGATCGTGGCGTTCTCCGCGATCGACAGCAGCGGGACGAAGCCCTCGTGGTGACGGTCCTGCGGCACGAAGCCGAGCCCCGCCTTCAGCGCGGACGGCACGTCCTTGATCGGGGTGCCGTTCACGCTCACCACGCCCTTGTCGGGCCTGCGCAGGCCCACCAGCGTCTCGGCCAGCCCGACCTTGCCGCTGCTGCCCGAGCCCGCCAGGCCGACGATCTCGCCGGAGCGCACGGTGAGGTCGACCGCCTCGTAGCGGCCGGTCAGCGACAGGCCCTTCGCGGCGAGCACGACGCCGGCGCCCGCCGTACGGGATCGGTAGGTGTAGGTGGCGGTGGCCTCGCCTGTCATCGCGGAGACCAGCTCGTCGTGCGGCAGGTCGTCGACCTCCGCGGTCCTGATGTGCCTGGCGTCGCGGAAGACGGACACGCTCTGGCAGATCTCGTAGACCTCGTCGAGGTGGTGCGAGATGAACATCATCGTGACGCCCTGCTCGCGCAGCGCGCGCATCCGCTGGAAGAGCCGCTCGATGGCGGGGCCGTCGAGCTGGGCGGTGGGCTCGTCGAGGATGATGAACGTCGCGCCGAAGGAGAGGGCGCGGGCGATCTCGACGAGCTGGCGCTGCTCGACGCCGAGGTCGCCGGCGAGCACGTCGGCGTCGATGTCGACCTGGTAGGTCTCCAGCACCTCGCGGGCGCGGGAGCGCAACGCCTTCCACTTGATCGGGCCGCCGGTGGTCTGCCTGTTGAGGAAGAGGTTCTCCGCGACGGACAGCTCGGGGATGATCGTCGACTTCTGGTAGACGCAGGCGACCCGGCGGCGCCAGGCGTCCCTGTCGGCGAGAGCGGGCGCCGCCTCTCCCGAGAACAGCACCTCGCCCTCGTCGGGACGCTGGAGCCCGGTCAGGATCGACACAAGCGTGGACTTGCCCGCGCCGTTCCTGCCGACGAGGGCGTGGGTGTCGCCCTCTTTGATGGAGATGCCGGCTCCGTTGAGCGCCACGGTCGGGCCGAAGCGCTTCACGATGTTCCGGGCTTCAACGTGATTTTTCATTACTTGACCTGGTTACCCCAGAGATTCGGGTCGTCCACATTCTCCTTGGTCACCAGCGGCGCCGGAAGCTGGTCCTCGAGACCGTTCGGCAGCTGGATGATCGTGGAGTCGTGGTCGGTCGGGCCCGGCTTGAAGGTCTTGCCCTCCGCGGCGGCCTTGGCGTAGTAGAGCGCGTACTTGGCGTACAGGTCGGCCGGCTGGGAGACCGTGGCGTCGATCTCGCCCTTGCGGATCGCCTCGAACTCCTGCGGGATGCCGTCGTTGGACACCACGAAGACGTGCTTGGCGTCCTCAGGGGCGACCAGCATGTTCTTGGCCTTCAGCACCTGCAGCGTCGGGGCCAGGTGGACCCCGCCCGCATGCATGTAGATGCCCTTGACGTCGGGGTTCTGCTCCAGACGGGTCTGCAGCATCGAGGCGGCCTTGCCGCCGTCCCACTCGGTCGGCTCCTCGAAGACGGTGATCCCGGGGAACTTGGTCTTCATGCACTCGCGGAAGGCCTCGGCCCGGTCACGGCCGTTGACCGACGACAGCGCGCCCATCAGCTCGACGACCTTGCCCTTGCCGCCCAGCTTCTCGCCGAGGAACTCGCAGGCCTTGGTGCCGTACGCGCGGTTGTCGGCGCGCACGACCATGTAGACCTTGCCCTTGTCGGGCCTGGTGTCCACGGTCACGACCGGGATCTTCTTGTTCTCCAGCTGCTGGAGCGTGGAGGCGATCGCGCCGGTGTCCTGCGGGGCCATGACCATGACCTTGGCGCCCTGGCTGACCAGGGCCTGCGTGTTTGCCACCAGCTTGGCGACGTCGTTCTGCGAGTTGGTCGAGTTCATCAGGTCGACCTTGAGCTCGGTCGCCATCTGCGGGATGTACTTGATGTAGGAGTTCCAGAAGTCGGAGTCGGCCCGCGGGTGGTCGATACCGATCTTTCCGCCGGTCGCGCCGCTCGCGGCGGCGCTCGGGCTGCTGCCGCTCTCTGTGGAGCCGCACGCGGTGATGAGAGCCAGAAGGGCCGCGCTCGCGACCACGGGGCCGAACTTCATGATTTCGCCTCTTTTTGGGGGGTGGATTCCTAGTTACTCGGACGCAGGCGCAGACCCTGCATGCCGCCGTCGACGGCGAGTGACGTACCGGTGGTGGCGCCCGCCTCGGGCCCCGCCAGATAGCTGATGGCCGCCGCCACCTCCTGCGCCGAGACCAGGCGGCCCATCGGCTGGCGGGCGTTGAGCGCCGCGCGCTCGGCCTCGGGGTCGTCGGCCGCGTCGAGGAGCCTGCCGACCCATGGAGTGTCGGCGGTGCCGGGGTTGACGCAGTTGACCCTGATGCCCTCGCGGACGTGGTCGGCCGCCATCGCCAGCGTCAGCGACAGGACCGCGCCCTTGGTGGCGCTGTACAGGGCCCTGTTGGGCAGTCCCGCGGTGGCCGCGATGGAGCAGGTGTTCACGATCGAGGCGTGCTCCGACTGCCTGAGGTACGGCAGCGCCGCCCTCGACACCCTCACCACACCGAGGACGTTGACGTCGTAGACCCGCCGCCACTCCTCGTCGGGGTTGGCCTCGATCGTGCCCTGGGCGCCGATGCCGGCGTTGTTCACCAGGACGTCGAGCCCGCCGAGGCGTTCGACGGCCTCGGTGACGGCCGTACGGACCTGGTCGTCGTCCGTGACGTCGGCCTTGACGCCGACGAACGGCTCGCCTGGCGGGTTGACGTCCAGGCAGGCGACCTGCCAACCGCGCGCGGCGAACGCCTCCGCGGTGGCCAGTCCGATGCCGGACCCGCCGCCGGTGACCAGAGCTCTGATGACGGTCATGAGTTCCTCCAGACCTCTCCGTCGGGGAAGGAATGGGCGGCGATCGACTCGGGACGCATCTCCGCGCTGAAGCCCGGCCTGCTCGGGGCTACGTAGCGGCCCTGCTCGATCACCACGGGGTCGACGAAGTGCTCGTGGAGATGGTCCACGTACTCGATGACCCTGCCGTCCATCGTTCCCGTGACCGCGACGAAGTCGAACATGGACAGGTGCTGGACCAGCTCGCAGAGGCCGACGCCGCCCGCGTGCGGACAGACGGGCACGCCGAACCTGGCGGCCAGCAGCAGGATCGCGATGTTCTCGTTGACGCCGCCGACCCTGGCGGAGTCGAGCTGCAGGTACGACAGCGAGCCCGCCTGGAGCATCTGCTTGAAGATCATGCGGTTCTGCACGTGCTCGCCGGTGGCCACCTTGATCGGGGCGATGGCCCTGGCGATCGTGGCGTGCCCGAGCACGTCGTCGGGGCTGGTCGGCTCCTCCACCCAGTGGGGGCCGAACTCCGACAGCGCGTGGATCCAGCGGATGGCGGCGCCGACGTCCCAGCGCTGGTTGGCGTCGATCGCGATGGGGAAGTCGGGGCCGCAGACCTCTCGGGCGACCTTGAAGCGGCGGACGTCGTCCTCGAGGTCGGCGCCGACCTTGAGCTTGATCTGGGTGAAGCCGTCGTCGAGCGCCTCCTTGCACAGGCGGCGCAGCTTGTCGTCGTCGTAGCCGAGCCAGCCGGGCGAGGTGGTGTAGGCGGGGTAGCCGCTCTCCTTCAGCCTGGCGATGCGCTCGGCCTTGCCGACGGCGCCCCTGCGCAGGATGGCCAGCGCCTCGTCACGGGTCAGCGCGTCGCTCAGGTAGCTGAAGTCGACCAGCTCGACGATCTCCTCGGGGGACATCTCGCCCAGCAGCAGCCACAGCGGCTTGCCCTCGCGCTTGGCCTTGAGGTCCCAGAGGGCGTTGACCACGGCGGAGACCGCCATGTGCATGACGCCCTTCTCGGGGCCGAGCCAGCGAAGCTGGGAGTCCCAGACCATCTCCTTGTACAGAGCGCCGAGGTCCTCGGCGTCCCTGCCGATCACGTACGGCTCCAGCGCCTTGATCGCGGCGGTCTGCACGTCGTTGCCGCGCCCGATCGTGAAGGCGAAGCCGTGCCCCTCGAAGCCGTCGTCGGTCCTGAGCACGACGTAGGCGGCGGAGTAGTCGGGGTCGGGGTTCATCGCGTCGGAGCCGTCGAGCTCCAGCGAGGTGGGGAAGCGGATGTCGTGGGTCTCCACCGCCACGATGCGGTAGTCGCTCATGCCTGACCCACCGTCTGGCGCTGGCGCCCGAGGCCGTCGATCTCCAGCTCGATCACGTCGCCGCTCTTGAGGTACGGCTGTCCCGGCAGGCCCAGCGCCACGCCCGCGGGCGTGCCCGTGTTGATGACGTCACCGGGCTCCAGGACCATGAACCTGCTCAGGTAGCGGACGACCTCGGCCACGTCGAAGATCATGTTCTTGCTGTTGCCGTTCTGGCGGAGCTCTCCGTTGACCCACAGCCGCATGCCGAGGTCCTGCGGATCGCCGACCTCGTCGGCGGTGACCAGCCAGGGGCCCAGCGGGTTGAAGGTCTCGCACGACTTGCCCTTGTCCCACTGGCCGCCGCGCTCGAGCTGGAACTCCCGCTCCGAGACGTCGTTGGAGATCGCGTAACCGGCGATCTTCGTCAGCGCCTCCTCCCTCGACTCCAGGTAGCGGCAGGTCTCGCCGATGACCACGGCGAGCTCGACCTCCCAGTCGGTCTTCACGCTGTCACGTGGGATCAGGACCTCGTCGTCGGGCCCAATCACCGTGTTGGGCGCCTTCATGAAGACGACGGGCTCGGTGGGCGGGGTCGCGCCCGTCTCCGCCGCGTGGTCGCTGTAGTTGAGGCCAATGCACACGATCTTGCCGGGCCTGGCGATCGGCGGGCCGACCCGCAGGCCCTCGGCGTCGATCGCGGGCAGGTCGCCGCGCTCCAGCGCGTCGCGGACGCGCGCCACTCCCCCTGAAGCGAGGAAGGCCCCGTCGATCTCGGGCTCTCCGATGTCGTACAGGTTTCCTGCGGCGTCCATCACCGCCGGGCGCTCCTGACCGACATGTCCTACTCGCAGCAGCTTCACACCGCATCCCTCGGCTATACATCGGATGTCTCGCTTCCCGATGCTCGTGCGCCGTCGAGTCGCTGTCAAGTACTCCCCTGCATATACATCCGATCCGTGACCTGGCTGGATGCACCCTTTTGCCGTATGTGAGCGCTCATGCTTGCCAAAACATCGGAGCTGAACCCTTGTTACGACTGCGTTTCAGGTGCTACCTACTTGGCGGACACCCCCGATTCACCGGAGGATCCCGTTGGCCGTACCCCGCGCCTTAGTTCTGATCTCCGCCCTCCTGATCGGAGCCATCCCCGTGCCAGCCGCCCAGGCCGCCGCCGCCGGCCCACCCGACGACCTGACCCTCTGGTACGACCAACCGGCCACCAACTGGGAGAGACAGTCGCTGCCCATCGGCAACGGCGCGCTCGGCGCGACGGTGTTCGGCGGCGTGGCCGGCGAGCAGCTGCAGTTCAACGAGAAGTCGCTGTGGACCGGCGGCCCAGGCTCCAAGGGCGGCTACGACTTCGGCAACTGGACCAGCCCGAGGCCGGGCGCGATCGCCGAGGTACAGGCGCAGATCGACCGCGACGGCAGGATGTCGCCCGACGCGGTGGCCAGGAAACTCGGCCAGCCCAAGAGCGGCTTCGGCGCCTACCAGACCTTCGGCGATCTCTGGCTGGACACCGGCCACACGGCCGCCACCGGCTATCGGAGGGAGCTGAGCCTGCGCGAGGCCGTCGCCAGGGTCGGTTACACCTCGGGCGGCGTCACCTACGCCCGCGAGTACTTCGCCAGCCATCCCGGCAACGTGATCGTCGGCAGGCTCAGCGCGTCGGAGGCGGGCAAGGTCTCCTTCACGCTGCGGACCTCGTCGCCGCGCAACGACAAGACGGTCTCCGTCAAGGACGGCAGGCTGACCGTTCGCGGCGCGCTGGCCGACAACGGCATGGTGTTCGAGTCGCAGGTCCAGGTCATCACGACCGGCGGCAGCCGTACCGACGGCGCCGACCGGATCACCGTCGCGGGGGCCGACAGCGCCGTCTTCGTGCTGTCGGCGGGCACGGACTACGCCGGCTCCTACCCCACCTACCGAGGCGAGGACCCGCACGCGAAGGTCACCGCCACGGTCGACGCCGCCGTCGCGAAGGGCTACGACGGGCTCAGACGGGCGCACCTCGAGGACTACACGAACCTCTTCGACCGCGTGAAGCTCGACATCGGGCAGAAAGCGCCCTCCGTGCCGACCGACAGGCTGCGCGCGAGCTACACGGGCGGCTCCTCCGCCGACGACAGGGCGCTGGAGGCGATGTTCTTCGCCTACGGCCGCTACCTGCTCATCGCCTCCTCGCGTGACGGCTCGCTGCCCGCCAACCTGCAGGGCGTGTGGAACAACTCCACCAACCCGCCGTGGTCGGCCGACTACCACGTCAACATCAACCTGCAGATGAACTACTGGCTGGCCGAGCAGACCAACCTGGCGGAGACCACCACCTCCTACGACGACTACATCAAGGCGCTGGTCGCCCCGGGAAAGCAGACCGCCAAGGAGATGTTCGGCTCGCGCGGCTGGGTGGTCCACAACGAGACCAACCCGTTCGGCTTCACCGGCGTGCACGACTGGTCGACCGCCTTCTGGTTCCCCGAGGCCGCGGCCTGGACCACCCAGCAGATGTACGACCACTATCTGTTCGGCAAGGACCTCGACTACCTGCGCTCGGTCTACCCGGTGATGCGCGAGGCCGCGCTGTTCTGGGTGGACAACCTGCACACCGACCCGAAGGACGGCAAGCTCGTCGTCTCCCCCAGCTACTCCCCCGAGCACGGCGACTTCTCGGCCGGCGCGTCGATGTCGCAGCAGATCGTGCGCGACCTGTTCGGCAACGTGCTGGAGGCGGCCGCCGCCCTCGGCACCGACGAGCCCGAGGTACGGCAGGCGATGGAGCGGCTCGACCCCGGCCTGCGCATCGGCCGCTGGGGCCAACTCCAGGAGTGGAAGTCCGACTGGGACGACCCGAACAACACCCACAGGCACGTCTCCCACCTGTTCGCCCTGCACCCCGGCCGCCAGATCGCTCCTGGCTCCAAGGAGGCGGAGGCGGCCGAGGTCTCCCTGACCGCGCGCGGCGACGGCGGCACCGGCTGGTCCAAGGCCTGGAAGATCAACTTCTGGGCGCGCCTGCTCGACGGCGACCACGCGCACAAGATGCTGGGCGAGCAGCTCAAGGGCAGCACCCTGGACAACCTCTGGGACACTCACCCGCCCTTCCAGATCGACGGCAACTTCGGCGCCACCTCCGGCATGTCCGAGATGCTGCTGCAGTCGCAGTCGGGCGTGGTCGATGTACTGCCCGCGCTGCCGTCGGCATGGGGCACGGGCTCCGTCGAAGGCCTGCGCGCTCGTGGCGACGTGACCGTGGACGCCACCTGGAAGAACGGCGCGACCAGCGAGATCGCGCTGCACGCGGGGTCGGCGGGGCCGCTGACCGTGCGCAACCAGATCTTCGCCGGGCGGTTCAGGCTTCTCGACCCTGCCGGCCGGGCCGTCCCTCTGACCAGGGACGGCGACACGATCACCTTCACCGCCGAGGCGGGGAAGACCTACCGCGCCAAGGGAGAGGTCCGCGTCGCACTGGAGGCGCCCGCCGAGACGGGCGCAGGACAGTCGTTCCCCGTCAAGCTCACCGTCACCGCCACAGGCGGCCGCGCGGTCCCCGCGGGCGACGTGACGCTCCAGCTGCCCCAGGGCTGGACGGCCACGCCGGGCTCGGTCCACCTGCCCGCCACGACGCAGGGCAGGACGAGCAGCGCGGCCTTCACCGTCACCTCAGGTCCCGCCGACGGCTCGCGCAGCGCCCGGATCACCGCGACCGTGAAGGGCGACGAATGGTCGGGCCGCGCCTCCGCCTCGCTCGCCGTCGCCCCCTGCGCGATCCCGTCGGCCGCCAAGCCGCTGGTCGCATGGGACCCCTCCGCAGGCACGACCGTCGCCGACGGCTCGGGCAACGGCAGGGACGCGACCGTCGCGGGCACGGCGGCCTACGACGGCGACGGCGGTCTGGTGCTCAACGGCGCCACCTACCTGACCACCGCGCCCACCACCCTCGGCTTCCTGAAGGAGGCCTCCTTCGCGGCTGAGGTCAAGGTCGCGGGCAGCGGCTACCGCCGACTGTTCGACTCCCAGCCCTCGGGCGACCCCGGCAACGACGGGGTGCTGATCGACCTGACACCCGACAACAGGGTCCGCTTCATCGGCGCGGGCCTCAACGTCACCAGCGACGCCACGGTGCCCACCGGCCGCTACGTCGACCTGGTCGTCACCATGGGCCGCGACGGCACGGTCACCGTCTACGCCGACGGGGCGCGGATCGGCGGCGCGAAGGTCCCTGCCGACGGGATCACCGGCTGCGCCACCAGGCCGCTGCGCTTCGCGGCCGACCAGGGCGGCGGCCAGCGTCTCAGCGGCGCCGTGGACCGAGTGGCGATCTTCGCCCGCGCGCTGACCCCCGCCGAAGTCCCCACCTGGCAGCAGCTCGCCTTCTGACAGGCCCCCCGTGAACGACTCGTTCCACCCGTCCCGCCCGGCCGTGCTCGGCGGGACGGCGGGCGCCTCGCGCACGCCACGGTGGCCGTGGCCCCCCCCCAAGGAGCTGGTGGCGCTCAGGCTCGGCAGCAGGTCCAACGGCCACGTCTTCGCGCTCAACCTGGAGCGGCCGCTCGCCTGACCCACCTCAACCAGACCCGCCGCGCGCACCGGGACCCGTCGCTTTGATCCGGACCCGTCGCGCGCATCGGGACCCGTCGCCTTCAGCCGGATCTGTCGCGCCTTCGGGCCTGGAACCAGAGCGATCCGAGGGCGGCCAGCGCGCCGCCGGCCGCCCCCGCGAGCAGACCGACCACGAACCCGGCGCCTCCGCCCGACACATTGGTCAGCAGTATCAGCGCGACCGCCAGGCACACCGCCGAGAACCCGACCAGCAGGAAGAACCGCCTGCTGAGGAAGACGCCCTTCCCCGGCGCGCGGGGAGGGTCGCCCAGCTGCGCCTCCGGTCCGAGGCTCGCCGCCTTCGGCCGCTTGAAGTACTCGTAGTAGAACCAGGTGCCGCACGGCTCCCAGCCGTCGGGGGCGAGCTCCTCGACGAGGGCCTTCCTGCCCTTCCTGGTGACCACCTCGCGGCGGTACTCCCAGCGCTGGGGGTTGTCCTCGTCGCGATGGCTGACGAACCGGCCCGTCGCGTCGACCCTGTCGACCTCCCAGCCCTGGTCGCCGAACTCGTTCAGGTGGCGCTCGTCCACGAAGATGTCGGCCGTCCAGCGCCAGGTGCTCGACTCGGCGGCACTCTCACTCGCAGGCGCGGCCCCGAGCTGCTGCGCGAAGTCGGCGGCGGGGCCGAACTCCTCCTCGGGGTCGCCCCCGCTCTCCGCCAGGTACGCGGTGAGGTCCGCGACGGTGGCCGTCACCGTCTCCTCAGGCACGCCGCGCTCGCGCAGCCGTACGGCCAGCTCGTCGAAGTAGGTGCTCACTGGATGCCCCCCTTGGCCAGCACCGACCGCACCGACCTGTCGAAGGCGACCCACAGGTCGCCCTGTTCGGCCAGGGTGCTTCTGCCCTGCTCGGTCAGCCGGTAGTAGCGCCTGCCCGGCCCCCGCTCGGTGACCCTGAACTCGGCCGCGACCAGCCCCGCCTCTTCCAGGCGGTTGAGCACCGGGTAGAGCGTGCCGCCCTTGATCTGGCCGAGGCCGGACCCGGCCAGGCTCTTGGCGATCTCGTAGCCGTAGTTCTCACCCTCGGTGAGGCTGGCCAGGACGAGCAGGTCGAGCACGCCCTTGAGCCAGCTCGCCCGGCGGTCGGCGGTCATGCCGTCCCTCTTTCCATAGTAGCGATGCTACCTACGCCGCTCCCCCACCTACGACCTCACGCACCGGAGGCTGCGGGCGCTCGGCGGGCCTGGCCATCAGCAGGGAGCGGATGTCGACCAGGACATGGATCACGATGGGCAGCACCAGCGAGCCGCTGGAGAAGTAGACCATGGTGAGCGAGAAGCCGGCGAGCGTGACCATGACCATGCCCCTCCACCCCTGATAGAGGTGGCCCGCCACGAACAGCGCCAGCGCGAGGCCCGCGGCCACGGGCCTGGGGGCGCCCATCGAGGTGAACATCGCGATCAGCAGCCCCCTGAAGACGATCTCCTCGCAGACGCCCGCGCTGACGGACATGGCGACCGCCATCCACCTCTCGCCTCCGGTCCTGGGGACGAGCGCCTCGAACGCCGCCTGACCCGGCATCGCCGTGCCCGACTTCCGCATGACGAGTGCGACCACCACGGAGACGATGACCAGGCCGGTGATCATGCCGAGGAACGTGGACAGGTCGGTGGGAGCCGTCAGGCCCAGGTCGACGAGGTCGAGGTCGGGTGACAGGCCGACGATCAGCAGCGCCACCGCGGCCATGCCCCACAGTTCGGCGATCCAGGCGAGGAAGGTCCGCGTGTAGCGGCTCCGGTCGGCCTGGAGAGCGGCGTAGGTCCGGCGGCCGAGCAGCGGGCTCACCACCGCGAGGTGGACCACAAGGGCGACGAACAGGACGAGCGACATGGGGAGAACCTCCTGAGTTCCGGTACGAGCTAGACGGTAGAACAAGCTAGTTAGGAATGCAACCTAGCTAGAGACGCCTGACTACTTGACGGTCGTACAGGACTCGCATACAAAGACAGGGACCAACCAGCCCTTGAGCGAGCCAGGAGTCGCGCGTGATCGAGCTCTACGACCCGGCCGCCCACGAGCGCGGCGTGCCGTACGAGGGCCTGGGTAGGCCACGCGGGAAACGACGCCGGAACCGATCGCCAGGCCGGGCCACCCAAGAGGAACCGTCCCCACGAGGAGCACGCTTGCCGCGGATCACCACCACCAACATGGGCGCCCCGCACAACGGCGCAGGGCTTGCCCTCCTCACGCTGGTTTCATACCCTGGCACCTACCAAGCGCTTGACCAAGCCCGAGGTGACGGCTCGTGAACATCGACCTCGTCGATCAGGACCACTACGCGACCTTCGGCCCCCCCGCACGAGCAGATGCGCTGGCTGAGAGAGCACGCTCCCGTCTACTGGCACGAGGGCGAGCCGGGATTCTGGGCCGTCACCCGCCACGAGGACGTCGTCCACGTCTCCCGCCACTCCGACCTGTTCTCCTCCGCGCGCAGGCTCGCCCTGTTCAACGAGATGCCGGAGGAGCAGCGGGAGCTACAGCGGATGATGATGCTCAACCAGGACCCGCCCGAGCACACCAGAAGGCGCTCCCTCGTCAACCGCGGCTTCACCCCGCGCACCATCCGCGCGCTGGAGCAGCACATCCGCGACATCTGCGACGACCTGCTCGACCAGTGCTCAGGCGACGGCGACTTCGTCACCGACCTCGCCGCGCCCCTCCCGCTCTACGTGATCTGCGAGCTGCTCGGCGCGCCCGTCGCCGACCGCGACAAGATCTTCACCTGGTCCAACCGCATGATCGGCGCCCAGGACCCCGACTACGCCGCCTCACCGGAGGAGGGCGGCGCCGCGGCCATGGAGGTCTACGCCTACGCCTCCGAACTGGCCGCACAGCGTCGCGCCGCGCCGCGCGACGACATCGTCACCAAGCTCCTCCAGCCCGACGAGAACGGCGAGAGCCTGACGGAGAACGAGTTCGAGCTCTTCGTGCTGCTCCTCGTGGTCGCGGGTAACGAGACCACCCGCAACGCCGCCTCCGGCGGCATGCTCGCCCTCTTCGAGCATCCGGACCAGTGGGACAGGCTGGTCGCCGACCCCTCCCTCGCCGCAACGGCCGCCGACGAGATCGTCCGCTGGGTCTCGCCGGTGAACCTCTTCCGCCGTACGGCGACCGCCGACCTCACCCTGGGCGGACAGCAGGTCAAGGCCGACGACAAGGTGGTGGTCTTCTACTCCTCTGCCAACAGGGACGCGTCGGTCTTCTCCGATCCCGAGGTCTTCGACATCGGACGGTCTCCCAACGCGCACATCGGGTTCGGAGGTGGAGGCGCGCACTTCTGCCTGGGCAACCATCTGGCCAAGCTCGAGCTGCGCGTGCTCTTCGAGCAACTGGCCAGGAGGTTCCCGCGCATGCGGCAGACCGGCGAGGCCCGCCGGTTGCGCTCGAACTTCATCAACGGCATCAAGACCCTCCCCGTCACCCTCGGCTGAACCCTCACCCCGGCCGGCCCCTCCCCCGGGTTCGGCCGGGATCCCAGCTCCAGGCAGCATCCCGAGTCTTCGCAACTCGAACGCCGCCGGCGACCAGCGATCGAGGGGCCGCCCGCGGGACCCTGGAAGACCTGCTCGAACTCGTTCGACCAGGAGGCCTTCACCCGCGCGGTCTCCGTCGTGGCGGCCGCAGGCTCGGTGCTCGTCCACGGCGCGGGGACCTCCGAGGCGAGGACGGAAACCGATGTGGATCCCGTCGCCGCCCATGAGGCTCGCCGGGCCGGCTCGGAGCGGCCCATGGTAGTGCCCGCCCTACCCTGACGCACCAGCGCGCTGCACCGGAAAGATGCTGGTCAGCGCCATGGGAGGCGCGCTCGCGTGGCCATACTCTCGTCGACGTATGGATCTCACCGTGAGGTCTGATCCTTCTCGAATGGCAATACGCGAGTGAAGAGGTAATCAGCATGGCTAGGGACCGGAAGCGCATCAGCCGTCGGGGACTGATGGCGACGGCGGTGATCGCGATGGGAGCGGTCCTCGCCCCCGTGGCGGCTCAGGCGGCCACGTCCGACACGGTCGGCGGGAGGCAGAACCCGGTCCGCGCACTGGAGCAGGCGGCGCACCCGCTGCGCTCGACCGAACCCGGGAGGAATACGGCCGACCTGCGAGTTCTGGGTGCGATGATCGGCGACGCCAAGGTGGTCGGCCTTGGTGAGGCCACTCACGGCTCGCACGAGTTCTTCACCATGAAGGAGCGGGTCTTCCGCTACCTCGTCGAGGAGAAGGGCTTCACCACCTTCGCCCTGGAGCTGAGCTGGTCTGCGGGGCTCGAGATCGACGACTACCTCCAGACCGGCAAGGGCGACGCACGCAAGATCGCGAAAGCGGCGCTGGCCGGCTCGCCGTGGGACCGGGAGGAGTTCGTGAGCCTCATCGAGTGGATGCGGGACCACAACCGCCGCCACCCTGGCCGCACGGTCCATTTCATGGGCGACGACATCGGCGCCCCCAAGCTGAGCGACGACTTCTTCAATCGGGTGACCAGCTACGTGCAGCGGACCCACCCGGAGTCGCTGCCGCACGTCACGCGGCTCTACACCGGTCTGCGCCCGATCGACGACGTGTTCGCCTACCTGGGCAAGCCCCTCGCGGAACGGCAGCGGCTCGCCGCCAGGGCACGGCAGGCCCTGGATCTGATCAGCAGCCGCAAGGGCCCGGACGAGAGCGAGTTCGAGCTTGCGGTCCAGAACGCCCGGTCCATCTCCCAGACGGCCACGTTCCTCGCCTTCGACCTCACCGACAAGGCCGCGCTGCCCGTCGCGCAGCGCTACCGCGACCAGGTGATGGCCGAGAACACCGCCTGGTGGCAGCGGCGCACCGGCGACAAGATGCTGCTGTCGGCGCAGAACGACCACGTTGGGTACGCGGCCGGTGAGCCCACGCTCTACCCCAAGACGCAAGGGTCGTACCTGCGCGACACACTGGGCACGAAGTACCTCCCCATCGGCTTCACCTTCAACCAGGGCTCCTTTCTGTCGAAGGACGCCGCTCTCAGCGGCGAATGGAAGAAGTTCACCGTGGGCGCGGCCGAGCCCGGCATGAACGAGTACACCCTCGACAAGGTCCGTTACCGGGATTACTACCTCGACATCCGCAACGCCCCGGCCGCGGCGCGCGCCTGGCTGGACGTCACCCGCCCCACGCGCAATATCGGCACGCAGTACCCCTTCCCGCCCGGCAACCTCGCGATCGCCCGCTCCTTCGGCGTCCTCATCCACCTCCACGACGTCCGGGAGGCCGACCAACCGAAGCCATGACGGCCCGGCTCCAGCGTGAGCCGCCCGACATCTCCTGACCTGCGGGGAGGACGGCCACGAGGCCGGCCTCCACCGGGGTCTGCTGGGACTCGCCTGCGGCATCATCTGCCTTCGACGACCTCGCGAATCACTCTGAAATGCTCAGTAAGGGTGGGGTTCCGGGTGGGGCGGCTTCTCGGTAGGTGCCGGGAGTGACGCCGTACGTTCGGGTGAACCAGCGGGTCAGATGGCTCTGGTCGGCGAAGCCCGCCTGCGCCGCGACCTCTCCCAACGAGAGACCCTCGGCGATCAGGCGGCGGGCCGTACGGAGTCTGAGCTGGCGTTGGTAGTCGCTCGGGGCCATCCCGTACACCGCATGGAAGGCCCGGTAGACGGTGAAACGGCTGCATCCCGCCGCCGCCGCCAGGTCGGTGGCGGTGAGGTCGTCGAGATGGGAGTCGTTCAGGCGGCTCCTGACCCGTTCGGCGATCAGCGCGGTGCCGCCAGGGGCCGGACGGCGGGCGTCCACGGAGCCGAAAGACCTGCTGCCCCTGCGTGCCATCGCCGCGAGCGTCGCCCTGAGCAGCTCGTCGCGGCGGAGGGCCGAGGCGCCACCGAGCAGGGCGAGATGGAGGGCGTGGAGCGAGCGGGCGAGCAGCGGATCGTCCAGGACGGGTTCGACGAAGAGGGGAAGCCCGGTACGGCGGCCCGTGGTGTCCTCCAGCGCGTCGGCCACCAGCTCCGTGCCGATGTGGAGGATCCGGTAGGTGAACCCGAGCTGGTCGGCGGCGTGTCCGTCGTGCGGGTCGTCGGGGTTGAACGCCATGACCATGCCCGCGGCGCTGGTGTGCGCCGAGCCCCTGCACTTGAAGGCCTGGGCGCCGTCCTCGGTGACGCCGAAGCTGTAGGTGTCGTGGCTGTGGCGGTGGTAGACGTGGCGCACGAAGTGGGCGTGCATGGCTTCCAACGGCCTGTCGGGAGAGCGCCAGTAGCGGGACCAGTCATGCGTCACCCTCCCATTCTCGCCATCCCGGCAACCCACCAGGGCTTGGCGCAGGCAGTGGAGCCGTCGAGGCGTGCTCGGAAGCGGCCGAGTCGCAGGGTGAAGTGACAGCCCACGCCGGGCGCGAAGACCGGCCGACGCCCTGAGGGCCAAGGCCGGCGCGGGGAACCACCGAGAGGACTGCGGAGGCGGAGAACCACCCGGGGGGCGCCGGGGGCGTGAGCGAGGCGTGACCGAGTCAGGACGCCCGCGAACCTCGAGCCTCCTACCCGACGCGGAGTGCCGGGCGGGAAGTCAGGCGGGGCACGCCGGACGAAGGCGCCCGGAAGCGGCCAGGCGGGGTTCGAAGGAGACGCTGAAGGAGCCTGACGTCTCGGTGGGTCAGGGGCGGCGCTGGAGGGGCGTGGAGGACGGGCGGTCACCGGTGACCGGGGTGGCCTGTCGGGTGCTTGCCGTAGCGGAGGGGGGCATCGGGAAGGCGCGCCAGGCCGGGTGATCGACCGCGCTGAAAGAGAGCCAGGGCGGGTGGTCGAACCCGCACACCGAAACAGAGCCGGGCCAGGTGGTCAGCGGAGGGGGAGGAGGTGGTCGAGGGCGGATTTGACGCGGTCGACGGTCACCCCGCAGGTGCGCAGGCGGTGCGCCAGGAGGGGAGCCGCCAGCGGGGCCAGCAACTGGTCGGCCAGGACATAGGCGTCGGCCGTCGGATCCGCCTGGCCGATGAGCATCGACAGGTGCGCGTGGTAGCCGTCGTACGCGCCGCCGAACCGGGCGAAAGGGCTCGCCGTCTCCGCCATCAGCAGCAGGTCGAGCTGCTCGACCGTGCGGTCCGTCAGCGCGTGCAGGAAGGCGCGGATCCTGGTCACCGGGTCGGCTCCCGGGCCGAGCGGTGGCGGGCCCTCGATGAAGGCCGACTGGAACTCGCGCTCCCTCTCGTCGATCAGCGCGTACGCCAGCCCCGAGCGGTCGCCGAACCTGCGGTACAGCGTGCCGACGCCCACCCCCGCCGCGGCGGCGACCTCGGCCATCGCCAGCCCCTCCACCCCGTGGACGGAGACGATCTCGGCCGCCGCGGCCAGGATCTTCGCCCGGTTGCGCGCGGCGTCGACGCGCTCGCGTCGCGGGTTGGTCACGGCCTCCACGGACACAGCCTACTGAAGGACTTGCAAGCGGAACACGTTCCGGTTTATCGTGCAAGCGGAACCTATTCCGCATATGGAGGACGTCATGACACGCAGAGTCGCGCTGGTCACCGGAGGAAGCCGCGGCATCGGGGCCGCCATCGCCCTGAGGCTGGCCGCCGAGGGCGCCGATGTGGTGATCACCTATGCGCGTGCGGCCGACCGTGCCGCGACGGTCGTCAAGGAGATCGAGGCCGCGGGCGTTCGCGGGCTGGCCGTGGCGGCGGAGGCGTCCGACGCGAGCCAGGTCGTCGCGGCGGTCGAAAGGACGGTCGCCGAGTTCGGCCGGATCGACGTGGTGGTCAGCAACGCGGGCGTCGCGCCGTACGGGCCGCTGGAGGACGTGACGCTCGAGGAGGTCGACAGCACGCTGGCGATCCACGCGCGCGCCTCGTTCGTGCTGGCCCAGGCGGCCGCCGCGCACATGGGCAGGGGCGGCAGGATCATCTGCATCGGCAGCAGCCTCGCCGAGCGGGTGCCGTATCCGGGCTGGACCCTCTACTCGATGAGCAAGTCCGCGCTGATCGGGCTGACCAAGGGCCTGGCCAGGGATCTCGGCCCGAGGGGCATCACCGCCAACCTGGTGCATCCCGGCTCGACCGACACCGAGATGAATCCTGCCGACAGCCAGGACGCGGAGGAGGAGCGGCGCTACACCGCCCTCGACACCTACTGCAGCCCCGAGGACATCGCGGCCACCGTCGCCCATCTGGCCGGTGAGGGCGGCAGGCACATCACCGGCGCCGCCATCACCGTCGACGCGGGCACCACGGCCTGACGTCATGGCATGGCTGCTGCTCGTCGTCGCCGCGGGGCTGGAACTCGTCTGGGCCACCGCGCTCGAGCGTTCGGACGGGTTCACCAGGCCATGGCCCGCCCTCCTCGGGGTGTCGGCGGCGGCGCTGAGCCTCGTGCTGCTCACCTTCGCGCTCAGGTCGTTGCCGATGGGCACGGCGTACGCCGTATGGGTGGGCCTCGGCGCCGTCGGGGTCGCCGTGGCGGGCATCGTCGCCCTCGGGGAGAGCGCGGCCCCGGCCAGGCTGGCCTGCCTGGCCCTCATCGTGCTCGGGGTCGTCGGGCTGAGGCTGCTCGACGGCTGAACCCCGCACCAGCGTTCAAGACGGGGAGCGGAGGGGCGGGCAGGGTGGACGGCATGCGGTTCGATACGAAGATAGGCATCGTGGTCCGTGAGGACCTCGCCGCCTGGCAGAAGCTGAACGTCACCGCCTTCCTGGCCTCCGCCGTCGCGGGCGGGGAGCCCGAGACGGTCGGCCGGCCGTACGAGGACGGCTCGGGGAACGAGTACCTCCCGATGTTCAGGCAGCCGGTGCTCGTCTACGCCACCGACGGCGAGGGACTGGCCGGAGTGAGGGAGCGGGCCGTGGCCCGCGGGCTGCGGGTGGCTGTCTACACCGAGGAGCTGTTCAAGACGGGCAACGACGACGACAACAGGGCGGCGGTGCGGGCCGTGATGGAGGAGGACCTGCGACTGGTCGGGCTGGCCCTCTACGGTCCGCGCAACGCGGTCGACAGGACGACGAAGGGGTTGCCGCTCCATCCGTGATCACCACCTGCGGCGGCGGGCGGCGCGCAGCCTGCCGAGGATGCGGGTGACCTGGCCCGACGTGGGCTGCCATCCGCGCTCGATCAGGGCGTTGGCCACCTGCTCGACGAGGTCGGCGCCGCGCCCTGGGATCCCGTCGCGGCGCACGGGGATGACGCGCCATCCCGCGGTGCGCAGGGCGGCGCGTCGGACGAGGTCGCGTCGGCGGTCGGCGGCTGAGGTGTGGTGCTCGTGGCCGTCGTACTCGACGGCGAGCAGGAACGCGGGCCAGCCGAGATCGAGGTAGGCGAGCCTGTCGCCGGGCAGGCCGACGCGGATCTGGGTGGCGGGGCGCGGCAGCCCGCCGTCGACGAGGATGACCCTGAGCCAGCTCTCCCGAGGGGAGGCGGCGCCCCTGTCGGCCATCGCGAGCGTCTCCCGGAGGCCGCGCGAGCCCGTGGCCCTGCGCAGGAGGCGATCGTGGTCGACGCCGCGGCGCAGGAACTGGTCGACGATGGCGACACCCTCGGGACGGGGCAGCCGCCGGGCGCAGTCGAAGGCGGTGCGTTCGGGCGTGGTCACGCGAACGGACCTGTGGCGGGTCACGTCGGCCTGCGGCAGCGCGGTGACGTGGAGGGCGCAGCCGGGAACCTCCACCGGATGCGGGACGGCGAGCTCGACGGGCCACTCGTCCTCGCTCTCGCTCAGGGCGTTGAGGCCCCAGACGTGAGCGGCCGTGCGCAGACAGGCGATGGCGCCGGGGACCACGGCGGTGAACAGGCGGGCCCTGTCGAGGAGGGAGGCGTGCACCGGGCCAGCCTGGCCCGGTGGCGCGCGGCCGTGGCCGTCCGAACGGGGTTCTGTGGACGCGCGAGCGCTGTCCACAGAACGGTTGTGAACCCTCAGGGCCAGGAGGAGTCCTGGTCGGGGTCTCCGCCGTCGGTGAGCAGCCGAAGATCCGACTCCACCATCATCGCCACGAGCTCCTCGAAGGCCACCGTGGGCTCCCAACCGAGCTGGGTGCGCGCCTTCTTGGGGTCGGCGCACAGCAGGTCCACCTCGGCGGGCCTGTGCAGGCTCTGGTCGCCGACGACGTACTGCTCCCAGTCGAGCCCTGCCGCCGCGAAGGCCGCCTCGACCAGCTCCCTGACCGAGTGCGTGCGTCCCGTGCCGATCACGTAGTCCTCGGGCGTGTCGGCCTGGAGCATGAGGTGCATGGCCCGCACGTAGTCACCGGCGAAGCCCCAGTCGCGGCGCGCCTCCAGGTTGCCCAGTTTCAGCTCCGAGGCGAGCCCGAGCTTGATCCGCGCCACGCCGAGCGACACCTTGCGCGTCACGAACTCGGCTCCGCGCCTGGGCGACTCGTGGTTGAACAGGATCCCCGACACCGCGAACATCCCGTAGGACTCGCGGTAGTTCTGGGTGAGGAAGTGACCGTAGGCCTTGGCCACGCCGTAGGGCGAGCGGGGGTGGAAGGACGTGCGCTCGTTCTGCGGCGTCTCGCTGACCTGCCCGAACATCTCCGAAGAGGAGGCCTGGTAGAAGCGGATGGAGGCGCCGCGCGAGGAGCACACCCTGATCGCCTCGAGCATCCGCAGCACGCCCATGCCCGTGACCTCGGCCGTCAGCTCGGCCTGCTCCCACGACATCGGGACGAAGGAGATCGCCCCCAGGTTGTAGACCTCGTCGGGCTGGACCTTCTCCACGGCGGAGATCAGCGACCCCTGGTCGAGCAGATCGCCTCTGACGACCTGGACGTCGGCCAGCAGCTTGCGCATCCTCGACACCCGCGGGTTGGCCTGCCCCCTTGCCAGCCCCCACACCTCGTACCCCGAAGCGAGCAGGTGCTCGGCCAGATAGGAACCGTCCTGCCCGGTGATGCCGGTGATCAGTGCGCGCCTGGCCAACGAGGCCCTCCATCAATAGTCCTTGGGACGGGAATGTACAGCTACGCCCGTCAATGAAGCATCAGCCCCCATAGAACGCGTTCCACCGAATGGCGTTCGGTACGGCTAACTTCCCAGTTCGCGCCCTGTGAAAGCCATACGAGGAACAATTCCACAAGAGCATCCCCATACCTACCCAATGGTAAGGTGCGCAGACTAAGGTCATCTTTCACGGTACCGGGCGGAGAAAGGGGTGCCAGTGGGCGACTCTCTGCGGATCGCACTGCTGTCCTACCGGAGTAAGCCCACCTGCGGAGGTCAAGGCGTCTACCTCCGCCACCTGAGCAGGGAACTGGTCGCCCTCGGCCACCACGTCGAGGTCTTCTCCGGCCAGCCGTACCCCGAGCTCGACGAGGGCGTGATCCTCAACAAGGTCCCGAGCCTCGACCTCTACCGCGACGAGGACCCCTTCCGCACGCCGAAGCTCCACGAGTACCGCGACTGGATCGACCTGCTCGAGGTCGGCACGATGTGGACGGCGGGCTTCCCCGAGCCGCTGACCTTCACGCTGCGCGCCTACCGCGAGATGAAGAGGCGCCGCAAGGACTTCGACGTCGTCCAGGACAACCAGACCCTCGGTTACGGCCTGCTCGGCATCCAGAAGCTGCTGCCCGTGGTCGGCACGATCCACCACCCGATCAGCGTCGACAGGCGCATCGAGCTGGAGGCGGCCAAGGGCGTCAAGAAGCTCACCATGCGCAGGTGGTACGGCTTCGTGAAGATGCAGGCCAAGGTCGCCCCAAGGTTGAGCCCGATCCTCACGGTGAGCGAGTCGAGCCTGGCCGACATCCACCGCGACTTCAACGTGCCCCAGGCCAACATGCGCCTGATCCCGCTGGGCGTGGACACCCGCTACTTCCACCCGCGTCCCGACAAGCCCCGCAGGAGGGGCTCGATCGTCGCCGTGGCGAGCGCGGACTCCCCCATGAAGGGCGTCTCCACGCTGCTGAGGGCGGTCGCCAAGCTGGCCACCGAGCGCGACGTGAACCTCACCGTGGTCAGCAAGCCCACCCCCGGCGGCCCGACCGAGCAGCTGGTCCAGGAGCTCTCCCTGCACGACAGGGTCAGGTTCGTGCACGGCATCTCCGACGACGAGCTCGGCGAGCTGATCGCCACCTCGGAGATCTCCGTGGTCCCGAGCCTCTACGAGGGCTTCTCGCTGCCCGCCGTCGAGCACATGGCCTGCGCCACCCCGCTGGTCGCCAGCCGTACGGGCGCGCTGCCCGAGGTGGTCGGGGACGCCGCGGTGCAGGTGACGCCGGGCGACGCCGAGGAACTGGCCGCGGTGCTGCGCCGCCTGCACGACGACCCCGAGGAGCGCGAGCGGGTCGGCAGGGCGGGCTACGACCGCGTAATGGAGCGCTACACCTGGAACGTCGTCGCCAAGAAGACCGTAGAGGCCTACCGAGAGGCCATTGAGGAGTTCGGCACGTGCTGACCGTCGACTTCGCCCGGCTGCCTGTCGGGCCGGGCATTCGTGTGCTCGACCTCGGGTGTGGCGGAGGCCGCCACGCCTTCGAGGCGCTGCGCAGGGGCGCGGACGTGGTCGCCTTCGACATGGACCAGTCCGAGCTCGACGGCGTCAAGTCGATGTTCGCGGCGATGGAGGAGACCGGCGAGGCGGCGGGCACCGGCGAGACGGTGCAGGGCACCGCGCTGGACATGCCGTTCGAGGACAACAGCTTCGACCGGGTGATCGCCGCCGAGGTGCTGGAGCACATCCACGAGGACACCACCGCCATGCGGGAGATCCTGCGGGTGCTCAAGCCCGGCGGGCTGGCCGCGGTCACCGTGCCCGCGTTCCTGCCCGAACGCATCTCGTGGGCGCTGAGCGAGGACTACCACACCGCTCCCGGCGGGCACATCCGCATCTACACGCTGGCCGAGCTCAAGGCCAAGCTGAAGGCCACCGGCTTCAAGGTCGGCCCGCACCACTTCGCGCACGGCCTGCACGCGCCGTACTGGTGGATCAAGTGCGCCGTCGGTGTCGACAACGACGAGCACCCGCTGGTCAAGGCCTACCACCAGCTCCTTGTCTGGGACATCATGAAGCGCCCCAGGACGACCAGGGTCGCCGAGGCGGTGCTGAACCAGCTCATCGGCAAGAGCGTGGTGGTCTACCTCAGGAAACCCGCGTGATCTCCAGCGGCCAGGTCCTCCAGACGGCGCAGAGCATCGCCGACATCCAGGAGGACGACGGCGGCGTGCCATGGCCCGAAGGTCACGTCGACGCGTGGAACCACGTCGAGTGCCTGATGGCCATGTCGGTGGCGGGCCTCACCGGCAACGTCGAGCGCGGCTACGCCTGGCTGGAGCACCACCAGCGCGACGACGGCTCCTGGCCGATGAAGCTGGTCAAGGGCGAGCCCACCGAGCTGGGCGGCGAGTCCAACCACGCCGCGTACGTCGCCGTCGGCGTGTGGCACGACCTCCTGATCACCGGCGAGCTCGACACGGCGCGCGAGCGCTGGCCCATGGTCAAGAAGGCCCTCGACTACGTCGTCGACCTCCAGACCCCGCGCGGCGAGATCGTCTGGGAGCGCGACGCCCACGGCCGCGCCGCGGGATACGCCCTGCTGACCGGCTGCTCCTCCATCCACCAGGCGCTGCGCAGCGGCGTCCTGCTCGCCGACCGCCTCGACGACCCGCAACCGCACTGGGAACTGGCCGCCGACCGCCTGGCCAACGCGCTGCAGAACCTCCCCGACGCGTTCGCCGACAAGAGCCGCTTCTCGATGGACTGGTACTACCCGGTCCTCGGCGGCGCCGTCCGCGGCGACCAGGGGCTCGAGCTGCTGGACAAGGAGTGGGACACCTTCGTGGTGGAGGGCCTCGGCATCCGCTGCGTCTCCGACCAGCCGTGGGTGACGGGCGCGGAGACCTGCGAGCTGGTCCTGGCCCTCGACGCCCTGGGCGACCGCAGGCGCGCCGAGCGGCTGTTCGCCGACATGCAGCACCTGCGCCACGAGGACGGCTCGTACTGGACGGGCTGGCAGTTCGCCAACCGCAAGCACTTCCCGCATGAGCGGTCGGGCTACACGGCCGCCGCCGTGGTGCTCGCCGCCGACGCCCTGCTGGGGCTCACCCCTGGCGCGGCCCTCTTCCGTGACATCCCCTCCCCCGTACGGCAGGCGGGCCTGACGCCACCGCGCCCGCGTGGCTGAGGTCCGTCCAAGCACGCCACTCCAGCGCGACTCCGGCTGATCGCCGTCACATCACCCCCGAAGCAAGCCGTTTTGCCGGTTCTTTGCCACGAAAAGCGGAGCGCCGTCGAGGAGCGCCGCAAGGCCGTCACTAGGTTCGTGGCTGGCCGTACGATGCGTCTTCGGGGGAAGAGTGGGCGACACGGGCACATTGCCGTTCTTGAACCAGCTCAGGACCGAGCCGATCAACTCCCCCGCGCAGGGTCTGCGCCGCCTCCTGAGCAAGGATCCGGCCGAGGCCGATCTGGGCAGGCGGCGCTTCCGCCTCAGAGCCGGACAGGCCCGCGCCACGCTGGAGCGCGCCGAGCGCTCCCACATCTTCGGCTACAACGCCGTCCTGTCCCACGAGACGGGCAAGATCGACGATCTGCCCGCCGAGCAGCGCGGGTTCGCCTACGAGGGCGCGGCCATGGCGTGCGCCACGCTCGACCTGCTGACCGCGAGCAGGGGCAGACGGGCGCACGAGCTGCTGGCCGGCCTCGCCGTACGCCATCAGCACGCCGCGCACCTCGGCATCGGCCGCGCCTACGCCAGGCTGCGCCTGCGGCCGCTCTGGGGGTTCGGCGCCTGTCATCCGCTGCTGCGGTGGCTGGCGGTCGACGGGTTCGGCTTCCAGCGCTCGCTCACCCACGCCGACCGCATGGTGGGCGAGCGGTCCATGCCCGACCTGCTGACCAGGGCGCATCGGGCCATCTTCGACCAGGGGCTGGGCCGCCTGCTGTGGTTCCACGACTGCGCCTGCCCCGAGGATGTCGCGGCCCGTGTCGCGGAGTTCCCCGCGGGGCGCAGAGCCGACCTGTGGAGCGGGGTGGCGTTCGCGGCCACCTACGTGGGCGGCGCGGACCCGGAGGAGCTGTGCGTGCTGGCGGCGCACGCCTCGGCCGACGGCTTCCGCGCCCATGTGTCGCAGGGCGCGGCCTTCGCGATCGCCACGCGGCTGCAGGAGGGACACGTGCCCGAGCAGGCGGCGCACGCCGTCCAGCTGTTGACGGGGGCAGAGCCCGAGCAGGCGGCGTCGTGGACGGACACGGCGCTGATCGCGCTCGGCCACGATCCCCACACCCATGAGGACTTCCAGGCCTGGCACGCCCACACCCGCCGCGCGCTGACCCGCCGCCGCTAGAGGCGCGCGAGGACCCTGAGGGAGCCCGTCACCGAGACCTCCTTGAAGGCCCCCGACTCCAGCGCGCGCAGATAGACGCGGTAGGGGGCCTGGCCGCCGTCGGCGGGGTCGGGATAGATGTCGTGGAAGACCAGCGCGCCGCCGGGGGCGACGTGCGGGGCCCAGCCCTCGTAGTCGCGGGTCACCGGCTCCTCGGAGTGCCCGCCGTCGATGAACAGCATGCCGAGGGGCGTGTTCCACAGCCGCGCCACCTGCTCGGACCTGCCGACGATCGCGATGACCTCGTCCTCGAGCCCTGCGGCGGCGATCGTCGCGCGGAAGGCGGGAAGGGAGTCCATCTTGCCGAAGCGAGGGTCGACCAGCGTCGGATCGTGGTGCTCCCAGCCCGGCTGGATCTCCTCCGATCCCCTGTGGTGGTCGACCGTCACCACGACCGAGCCGATGTGCCTGGCGGCGGCGCCGAGGTAGATGGCCGACTTGCCGCAGTAGGTGCCGATCTCGCAGATGGGGCCCTGCCTGCCGTACTGGAGGGCCGCCTCGTAGAGCGCCCGCCCCTCGTCCGGGGGCATGAAGCCCTTGGCCCGCTCGGCGGCCTGCAGCAGTTCGGGCGGCATCTCCATGACGAGCACCCTACTGGAGGTCGTTCAAACCGAACATTCCTCTTGAACCGTATTCTGGAACCTGTTCTACTTGGCACGTGAATCAGCGCGCCAGCATCACGATGTCCGACGACGACGTCAGCGCCCTCCTCAGGGAGTCGCGCAAGCTGCAGCTCGCGACGATCAACCCGGACGGCACGCCGCACCTGGTCACCATGTTCTACGCGCTCGACAGCGAGGGCAGAGTCGCCTTCTGGACCTACGGCAAGGCCCAGAAGACGCGCAACCTCGAGCGCGACCCCCGCGTCAGCTGCCTGATCGAGACCGGCGACGACTACGCCGAACTGCGCGGCATCCTGCTGTACGGCGTGGCCGAGCAGGTCGACAGGACGCTCGACATCGGCATGGAGATCGCCAGGAGGATGACCCCCGGCGTGCCCGACGAGCTGCTTCGCGAGTACGTGGAGCACACGGGGAAAAAGCGAGTCGCCTTCGTCGTGGAGCCCACCAAGGTGGTGTCATGGGACCACAGGAGGCTGTCATGAAGATCAAAGTTGATGACCTGGTGTGCGAGGCCAACGCGGTCTGCATGGGGCTCGCCCCCGAGGTCTTCGAAGTGGACGACGACGACCAGCTGCACATCCTGCTGCCCGAGCCGCCGCCCGAGATGTTGGACCGCGTCCGCCACGCGGTGCGGTCATGTCCGAAAGCCGCCCTCTCTCTCGAGGAGTAACCCCTCATGCGCGCTGCGCTGCTCCACACCGTAGGAGACGACAAGCTCGACATCCGCGACGACGTCACGCTGGCTCCGGTCGGCCCGACGCAGGTGCGCGTGAAGATCAGGGCGACCGGCGTCTGCCACTCCGACCTGTCGGCGATGAGCGGCGTGGTGCCCCAGCCGGTGCCGCTGGTCCTGGGTCACGAGGGAGCGGGCGAGGTCGTCGAGGTGGGCGACCACGTCACCTCCGTCCAGCCCGGCGACCACGTCATCATCAACTGGCGGCCCTCCTGCCAGGAGTGCGCGCTGTGCGTGGGCGGGCAGCCGTACCTGTGCATGAAGTACATCGTCGAGTCCTTCACGACCGGCAACTTCAGGATCGGCGACACCATGGCGTACGGCATGGCCGGGTGCGGCACCTGGGCCGAGGAGATCGTCGTGCCGTGGCAGGGCGCCATCAAGGTCGACCCCTCCCTCCCATGGGAGGCGGCCGCCCTGATCGGCTGCGGCATCACGACCGGCGTGGGCGCGGCCATCAACACCGCCCGCGTCAGGCCCGGCAGCACGGTCGCCGTCATCGGCTGCGGCGGCGTCGGCCTCTCGGTCATCCAGGGCGCGCGCATCTCCGGCGCCCGCGCCATCCTCGCCGTCGACCCGCTCGCCGCCAAGCACGAGCTCGCGCTCAAGGTCGGCGCCACCCACGCCGTCACCCCCGACGACCTGCCCGGGGCCCTGCAGGAGCTCACCGGCGGCGCCGGCTTCGACTACGGCTTCGAGGTGGTCGGCAAGTCCGCCACCATCCAGTCCGCCTGGCAGCTCACTCGCCAGGGCGGCGACGTGATCGTGGTCGGCGCGGGCGCCATGGACGACATGGTGCAGATCTCCGCGTTCAGCCTGCTGTTCGAGGGTAAGAACCTGCTCTCCTCGCTGTACGGCGAGGCGGACGTGCGGCACGACTTCCCGTACTTCGCCGAGCTGTACAAGGCGGGCCAGCTCGACCTCGACTCGATGATCAGCGCCCGCATCAAGCTGACCGACCTGAACGAGGCGGTCGCCGCCCTGCGCAGCGGCGAGGCCCTCCGCCAGATCGTCCTCATCGACTGAGAGCGTCGTCCCCGTCGGGGGCGCTACGCGCGGGAAGACGGCAGGCCGCCGGTGGCCGTTCCGTCGTCAGGCCGTCCGGGTCTGGCGGCGGTAGCCGCCGGGAGCCATGCTGTACTCGCGTTTGAAGGCCTTCGCGAAGGCGAACTCCGAGCCGTATCCCGCCTGCGCGGCGACAGCGGTCAGCGGGGTGTCCGACTCACGCAGCAGCCGGGCCGCGGTCGTCATGCGCCAGCGGGTCAGATAGGCCATGGGCGGCTCCCCGACCAGCGCCGTGAACCGCCGGGCGAAGGCCGCGCGCGAGAGCCCTGCCCGCTCGGCCAGCGACTCGACGGTCCACGGGGCCGACGGGTTCTCATGGATGGCCGCCAGCGCCGGCGCGACCGCCGAGTCACCGAGCGCGGCGGCCCAGCCCCTCGCCGCCGCCGGGGGCTGGGCCTCCAGCCAGGCCCGCAGGACGTAGAGCAGCAGCGAGTCGATCAGCGTGGGGACGATGCCGTCCGATCCGATTCGTGGATTCTCCAGCTCGGCGCCGAGCAGCTGGACGGCGGCGCTCAGCTCGGGGTGGTGACCGTGCCGCGTCCGCAGATGGATCACCTCGGGCAGCTGCCGTACCAGCGGGTGCGGCCGCCCCTGGTCCAGGTGGTAGTTACCGCACAGCAGGCTGGTCAGCGCGCCGTCGCCGCCCAGCCTCACCGTGCCGATCGGCGAGCCTGGCTGGAACTGCTCGGGCCTTTCCACCTCGGCCGGTGTGGACGGATGGTCGGCGAGGATGTGGCCACGGCCGTCGCGCAGGAAGACCACGTCGCCGGGGCTCAGCGCGATCGGCTTCACCTGGTCGCCAGCGTCCTCCAGGGGGACCAGCCAGCACGTGCCGTACAGCACCACGTGGAAGCCGGCCCCCGCGACGGGCGGAAGCCGGAGGCCCCAGGGGGCACGGCCGTCGGTGCGGACGGACGTCGGCCGCCCGGTCCGCATCGAGCTCAGAGCCTCGGTCAGGATGTCCACGCACTCACCCTACGATCAGGACGACCTTGCCCTGTACCCGACCGGAACCGACCAGTTCGTGAGCCTTGCCCGCCTCTTCGAGCGGGAACGTCTCCTGTACGTGAGGCCGGATCCGTCCGGCGTCGATCAGTTCGGCGATCGCCTCCAGCGACGCGTAGTCAGGCTCGACCGACACCCCCGCGAAGTGCCGACCCGCCGCCTCTGCCTCGGCCTCCAGCTCCCGGTTCCAGTGCTCCATGATAGTCACGAGCGTGCCGCCCCTTCGCAGCACGCTCAGCGAACGCGAGCCCTGGGCGTTGGAGTCGAAGACGACGTCCAGATCGCGCACCGCGTCCGCGAAGTCGGCGACCCGGTAGTCGATCACCTCGTCCGCCCCGAGACCCCGCACGAACTCATGCCGCGCCTCACTGGCCAACGCGATCACGTGCGCCCCGCGCGCCTTGGCGATCTGCACCGCGAAGTGCCCGACGCCACCGGCGGCGCGGTGGATCAGCACCCGGTCGCCGGCCTTCACCCGCGCCGCGTCCACCAGCCCCTGCCAGGCCGTCAGCGCGGCCAGCGGCACGGCGGCGGCCTCCACGTGGCCGATCGAGGCGGGCTTGCGAGCGACCTGCCTCGAGGGCGCGGCGACGTACTCGGCGTATCCTGTCGCGGCACGGGGGAAGAACGGCATGCCGAAGACCTCGTCGCCCACCCTGAAACGGGCTCCTGGACCGGCCTCCTCCACGACGCCGGAGATGTCCCACCCCACCCCGAAACTGGGCTCGCCCAGCAGCGGATAGGCCCCCGACCTGACGGCGACGTCCACGGGGTTCACGCCACTCGCCATGACCCTGATGAGCACCTCACCGCCGAGGGGCTCAGGCCGTGCGATATCGACGGTCTCCAGGACCTCGGGGCCGCCAAAGGAATTCTGGACTACAGCACGCATGGGAGCTCTCCCTTGTCGTTCAGGTTGACGCCCCAACGTTAGGGAGGTCCGATGAGCGGCGTAATGGTCCGCCGTCTCGGAAACATGTCCGATCGTCTTCCGTCCGGACGCTCTCAGCCGCGACCGTTCGTTCTTCCCCGCCGCACTTCCCGCCCGCCCGTCCCTGCCGGCCGCCGTCTCGTCACGCCCCGGCAGCCGATCGCCGAGCCGTCACCCCTAGCCTGAAGCTGCGGCGCGCCCGGCAGGCACGTTCAAGTCAGCGCCGCACCCCTGAACACAGCACCCGCATCAGGGCGCGCGACCGACCTCGCGGCCGCCCCGGACCGAGAGGCGCGCCACGTGCACCCACCGACCGACGACCCGGCGCTCCCCTCGATGGTTCAGCTACCCGGGGGCGCCGTGGACCTTCGGGACGACCGACGCGGCACCCGCTGGCGGGTCGAGATCGCGCCCTTCCTGCTCGGCAGGTATCCCGTGACGGCGAGCCTCCACCGCGCCGCCACAGGGTCGGACCCCGATCCCTCCGCGAGCGCAGGCTCCCCCGTGACGAACGTCAGCTGGCTCGACGCGATCGACGCGTGCAACCGGCTCTCGGTGCTGTCCGGGCTGGACGAGGCCTACGCCGTCGACGCGCGGAGCGGGGAGGTGACCTGCGACTGGGCCTCCAACGGCTACCGCCTGCCGACCGAGGCGGAGTGGCAGTACGCCTGCAAGGCGGACACCACCGACTACCGGTACGGGGAGATCGACGACATCGCCTGGTTCGCCGACAACTCGGACGGCCGCGTCCACGACGTCGGCGGCAAGGCGCCCAATCCGTGGGGGCTGTTCGACATGCTGGGCAACGTCTGGGAGTGGTGCTGGGACCTCTACGACGAGGAGGTCTACGGCTCCTACCGCATCTTCAGGGGTGGGAGCTGGGCCGAGCCCGCGCGGGGCTGCGGAGCCTCCGTACGCCGCCGCAGTCACCCCACGTTCGCCATCGACGACCTCGGCTTCCGGCTCGCTCGAAGCATGTGACTCGAAGCATTGATGAGCCCCCGCGCCTCCGCCACGCCGGGTGGAGGGCGTCCCTGACGGCCACGCGGCGTCTTTCGAAGGTTCAGATCCAGCCGCGCTCCTTGGCCAGGAGCGCCGCCTGGAACCGGTTTCCCGCCCCCAGCCGGTTCATCAGCTCCGCCACGTGCGTGCGGAACTTGCGCAGCGAGATGTTCACCGCCCTCGCCGCGGTCTCGTCCTTGTCGTACAGCGCGAGCGCCTGCAGCACCTGGTGTTCGACGGCCGTCAGCGGCGGCTCGTTGAGGTCGCGTCCTCGTGCCCACATCATCTCGAACCCGTCGACGAGGGTGGCCACGACGCCGGGCTGGCGGATCATCAGCGCCCCCGCCAGGCGATCGGCGGGGTCGATCTGCACGAACGCCACCGACCTGTCGAGGAGGACGAGCTTCCTGTTAAGCCCGGTGGTCATCCGGTGCAGGTCACCCAGGGCGTGCTGCTCGCGCGTACGCCAGTTGCCCGGGGTCGCTCAGGCACTCCTCCGACACCAGGGTCCTGGCGGCGAGCCCTGCCGACAGGCGCCTGCGGAAGCGGGCGACCCGCGCGGCGTCGTAATGGGGGTTCCTCGCCTGGTTCTTGGAGTTCATGATCTCCTTGCTGGAGGAGGAGATCTCCTGGATGCGGCGGTTGACGTCGGCCACGCCCTCGATCCGCTCGACCAGTTCGACCGGACGGCCGGTGCGCTGCTCCTCCGTCAGGTCGCGCACGATGTCCCATGCCGCGCTGAGCTGGTTGAG
Source organism: Nonomuraea roseola (assembly GCF_039535395.1). Lineage (NCBI taxonomy): Bacteria > Bacillati > Actinomycetota > Actinomycetes > Streptosporangiales > Streptosporangiaceae > Nonomuraea > Nonomuraea roseola. The sequence continues at coordinate 4,193,064 of NZ_BAAAXC010000015.1, read as the reverse complement.
CTCAACGCTCGCGGCCGACACGACGGCCTCCCACTTCGCCGCCACCCTGCGCTGAGCCGCGCTGCCGCACGACCCCGAGCTCTCCCTGGGCTCGGATCTGGTGCCGCGCCCGAAGGTCGCGGAGAAGGGCTATCTCCACGCCGTGGTGGAGCGCCTCGCGGGTGATGTGCAGGACGAGCGCGGCCGCCTCTGCCGTTCAGGTCCGAGGCGGCCGTGACCGCTCCGGCTACTCCGAGGAGAAGGCGGCGTCGAAGGCGGCGGTGGGCGGCGTGATGGCGTTCATCCTGCGGATGTAGTCGAGCGCCTCGGGAGCGCCGTCGAGCCTGTCCATCCCCGCGTCCTCCCACTCGATCGAGACGGGGCCCGTGTAGCCGATCGAGTTGAGCGCCCTGAAGCACTCCTCCCACGGCACGTCGCCGCGCCCCGTCGAGACGAAGTCCCAGCCGCGTCGCATATCGGCCCACGCCAGGTGGGACGACAGGCGGCCGCGGCGGCCGTCGCCGACGCGCACGCGGGTGTCCTTGCAGTCGACGTGGTAGATCCGGTCGGCGAAGTCGAGGATGAACCCGACGGGGTCGAGGTCCTGCCACACCATGTGCGAGGGGTCCCAATTGAGGCCGAAGGCCGGACGGTGCCCGATCGCCTCCAGCGTCTTCTGGGTGGTCACGTAGTCGTAGGCGATCTCCGAGGGGTGGACCTCGTGCGCGAAGCGGACCCCCACCTCGTCGAAGACGTCGAGGATGGGGTTCCAGCGGTCGGCGAAGTCCTGGTAACCGGCCTCGATCATCGACGCGGGCACCGGCGGGAACATCGCCACCGTGTGCCAGATGGACGACCCCGTGAACCCGACGACGGTGTCGACGCCCAGCAGGGCAGCGGCGCGGGCGGTGTTCTTCAGCTCCTCGGCCGCCGCCTGCCGTACCGACTCGGGGTCGCCTGAGCCCCAGATGCGCGCGGGCAGGATCGCCTGGTGCCTGGCGTCGATGGGGTGGTCGCAGACGGCCTGGCCGACGAGGTGGTTGGAGATGGCCCACACCTTGAGGCCGTGCTTGTCCAGCTGCGCCCTCTTGCCCTGGACATAGGAGGGGTCGGAGACCGCCTGCTCGACGTCGAAGTGGTCGCCCCAGCAGGCGATCTCGAGGCCGTCGTAGCCCCATTCGGCCGCCAGCCTGCACACCTCGTCGAAGGGCAGGTCTGCCCACTGCCCGGTGAACAGCGTGATGGGTCTCATGCGATCTCCTTGTAACTGCCGGAGGCGGCGCTCTCCTCGACGGCCGCCAGCACCCGCTGCACCCTGAGGCCGTCGGCGAACGAGGGCGAAGGGTCGCTCCCCGTGCCGACGGCCTCCAGGAAGTCCTTGATCTCGTGCGTGAAGGTGTGCTCGTACCCGAGGCCGTGCCCCGGCGGCCACCACGCGCCCACGTAGGGATGGTCGGGCTCGGTGACGAGCACCCGCCGAAAGCCTGAGTCGCCCGACGACACCCACAGCTCGTTCATGGCCTCGAAGTCGAAGGCCAGGCTGCCGAGCGAGCCGTTGATCTCCAGGCGCAGCGCGTTCTTGCGCCCGGTGGCGAACCTGGTGGCCTCGAAGGAGGCCAGCGCCCCCGCCGACATCCGCCCGATGAACAGCGCCGCGTCATCGACGGTGACCGTCCCCTTCTCGGAGGTACGGCTGCCGCCGAGCCCCGAGGAGGCCGACGCCAACGGCCGTTCCTTGACGAAGGTCTCGGTCAGCGCCGAGACTCCCACGATCGTCTGCCCCGTGACGAACTGGGCGGTGTCAATGATGTGCGCCCCGATGTCGCCGAGCGCCCCCGAGCCCGCCTTGTCCTTCTGCAGCCGCCACACCAGGGGGAACTCGGGATCGACGATCCAGTCCTGCAGGTACTGCGCCCTGACGTGCCTGATCTGCCCGAGCTCGCCTGCCGCCACCATGCGCTGCGCCAGCGCGACGGCGGGCACGCGCCGGTAGTTGAAGGCGACCATCGACCTGCCCTGCGAGGCGGCTGCCGCCGCGACCATCGCCTCGGCCTCGGCCACGGTGTTGGCCAGCGGCTTCTCGCAGATGACGTGCTTGCCCGCCTGGAGCGCCGCGATCGCGATCTCGGCGTGGGAGTCGCCCGGCGTGCAGATGTCCACGATCTGCACGTCGTCGCGGTTGACCAGCTCCTTCCAGTCGGTCTCGACCGCGGCCCACCCCATCCTGGCCGCCGCGTCGGTGGCGGCCGAGAGCGACCTGCCGGACAGCGCTGCCATCACTGGCGTCACCGGCAGATCGAAGAAGGCCGCCACGTTGCGCCAGGCCTGAGAGTGGACGCGTCCCATGAACGCGTAGCCCACCAGACCGACGCCGATGGTCGTCTGTGTCATCAGGATTCGAACCCCAGAGGTAGATAGGTCTGCACGTTCTCCTTCGTGATGGTCTCCGAAGCGAGCGTGATCGACTGCGGAACCTGGTTCTCCACGAGGTCGCTCATGCCCTTTCCCTGGGCGATCAACCGTGCCAGCTTGATGGCCGAGGAGGCCATCGTCGGGCTGTAGGTGACGGTCGCCTCCAGCACCGAGCCGCCCGACTGGATCTCCCGCATGGCGTTGGCCGAGCCCGCGCCGCCCACCATGAAGAACTCCTTGCGGCCCGCCTCGTTGATCGCGGCGAGCACGCCCACGCCCTGGTCGTCGTCGTGGTTCCACATGGCGTCGATCTTCTTGTGCGCCTGCAGCAGGTTGGCCGCGACCTTGTTGCCCGTCTCGACGGTGAACTGCGCGTCCTGCTTGGCCGTGACGCTGAAGCCGTAGGTCTTGAGCGCGTCGGCGAAGCCCTTGCTGCGGTCCTGGGTCAGCGGCAGCGTCGCGATGCCCTGGATCTCGACGATCACCGGGTTGGCCACGCCCTTGTCCTTGAGCTTCTTGCCGACGTAGTGGCCCGCGGCCACGCCCATGCCGTAGTTGTCGCCGCCGATCCAGGTCCTGTAGGCGAGCTTGTCGGGGAAGACCCTGTCGAGGTTGACCACCGGGATGCCCGCGGCGGTGGCCTGCAGCGCGATCTGGTTCAGCTGCTGGCCGTCGTTGGGCAGGATGACCAGCGCGTTCACCTTCGCCGCGATCAGCGATTCGACGGCCGAGATCTGCGCGTTGATGTCGTTGGTCGGTTCGACCGGCTTGAACTCCACGTCGGAGTACTGCTTCGCGGCGGCCTCGGCGTTCTTGGCGATGGCCGCGATCCAGCCGTGGTCGGCGGCGGGCGCGGAGAAGCCGATGACGACCTTCTCGCCCGGCTGGTCGTTGCCGCTGGCAGCAGGGGCGGGCGCGGGGGCCGAACCCTGCGCGGAAGGCTCGGCTGCGGGCTGGTTGCTGGTGCAGGCGGCGGTGGCCAGCAGGACGGCTCCGCCCACTCCGCCGGCAAGGAACCCTCTGCGCGCGACGTTCTCGGTCATGTTGCTCTCTCCTTGAGATTCCGCCGCTGGAGAAGGACGGCGACGACGATGATCAGGCCCTTGGCGACCAGCTGGTCGCTGGTGTTGAGCCCGTTGAGGATGAACAGGTTGGTGATCAGCGTGAAGATGAGCAGGCCGAGGATGGAGCCGATGATCGTGCCCCTTCCCCCTGTGAGCAGGGTGCCGCCGATGATGACCGCGGCGATCGCGTCCAGCTCGTAGAGGTCTCCATGGGTGGAGGAGCCCGTGGTGGTCCTCGCCATGATCAGGATGGCCGCGACCCCGCAGCAGAACCCGGACAGGGCGTACAGCAGCATCGTGTGCCTGCGCACGTCGATCCCCGCGAGCCTCGCGGCCTCCGGGTTGCCGCCGACCGCGTAGGTGCGGCGGCCGAAGGTCGTGCGGTTGAGCACGACCCAGCCGACCGCGACCACCAGCGCGAAGATGTAGACCAGCAGCGGGATGCCGAGCACCCTCGTGGTCGACAGGGCGACGATCGCCTCGTTGCCCTGCTGGATGAGCTGCGTCTTGCGGTCCGACATCCGTTGCGCGAGACCGCGCGCGGCGACCAGCATGGCGAGCGTGGCGATGAACGGCACCATCCGCCCGTAGGCGATCAGCAGGCCGTTGACCAGGCCCGCGCCGGTGCCGACGAGGATCGCGCAGACCGCCATGATGAAGGGGCCGAACGCCTGGGTGGCGAGCGTGGTCGCCCACACCGAGGCCAGCGCCATGATCGCGCCGACGGACAGGTCGATGCCACCACCGATGATCACGAAGGTCATGCCGACCGTGATCACGCCGATGGTGGCGGCCAGCGACAGGATGCTGACCAGGTTCGAGGCGGTGGCGAAGTTCTCTGGCACGGTCACCAGCCCGACGACGGCCAGCAGCACCAGAGCGATCACCAGCCCGAGATGCCTGGCCTCGCCGAAGCGCCGCCCTGTCAGCGAAAGGACCCCGTTCATCAGGCCGCACTACCTTCCATGATCATGTCCAGGACGGCGTGCTCGTCCAGGTCTGTGGCGGCGCCCTCGTGGATGACGCGGCCCTCGCGGATCACCAGCACCCTGTCGGCCAGGCCGAGCACCTCGGGCACCTCGCTGGAGACCAGCAGTACCCCGATCCCGTCGTCGGCCAGCTTCCTGATGACCGCGTAGAGCTCGGCCCTCGCGCCGACGTCCACCCCTCGGGTGGGTTCGTCGAGCAGGAGCAGCTTGCGCCCGTTCAGCAGCCATCTGGCCAGCACCGCCTTCTGCTGGTTGCCGCCCGAGAGGGTCTTGATCGGCCGCTGCGGATCGGGCGGCCTGATGTCGAGGGTCTCGACGAGCTGCCTGGCCTCGACGTCCTCGCGGGCCCTGTCGAGCCAGCCGAACCTGGCGTAGCGGCTGAGGCTGCCCAGCGTGATGTTGGCCGTCACGCTCTGGTCCAGCAGCAGCGCCTGGGCCTTGCGCTCCTCGGGAGCCAGGCCCATGCCGTGCCGTACCGCCTTGGTGGTGGACCTGGACACGGACGCGCCCTCCAGCAGGACCCTGCCTGAGGCGCGGCGCGCGCCGTACACCGCTTCGAGGATCTCGGACCTGCCCGAGCCGACCAGACCGGCCAGCCCGACGATCTCCCCCGCCTGCACCGCGAAGGAGATGTCGGTGAAGACTCCGGGTGCGGTGAGGTTCTCCACGCGCAGGACCTCTGCCCCCGGCGCGACGCCCGAGCGGGGAGGGAAGACGTACTCCACGTTGCGGCCGGTCATGAGCGAGACGACCTGCGAGGTCGGGGTGTCGCGGGCGGGCAGGCCGACCGCGACCGTCCTGCCGTCCTTGAGGACGGTGACCCTGTCGCCGATCTCCCTGATCTCCTCGAGGCGGTGGGAGATGTAGACGACGGCCACGTCCTGGGAGGTGAGCTCCCTGATGATGCGGAACAGGTTGGCCACCTCGTCGTGGGCCAGCGCCGCGGACGGCTCGTCCATGACGATCACGCGGGCCTCGTGGGAGAGGGCCCTGGCCATCGAGACCACCTGCTTGGCGGCCGGCGAGAGCCTGCCGACCTCGGTGGACGGCTTGATCTCCCCGTGCCCGAGCCTGGTGAGGATCTCGGTGGCGGTGCTCCTCAGCGCCCTGCGGCGGGTGAAGCCGAGACGGGTGGGCTCGTGCCCGAGCAGGATGTTCTCGGCCACGCTGAGCCCGTCGACGAGGTCGAGCTCCTGGTACATGGTGGCCACACCGAGCCTGATGGCGTCGACGGGGCTGCTCGGCCTGATGACCTCGCCGTTGAGCTCGATGGTCCCCTCGTCGGGCTGGTGGACGCCGGCGAGCACCTTGATGAGCGTGGACTTGCCCGCGCCGTTCTGGCCGAGCAGGCAGTGCACCTCGCCCGCGCGCACGTCGAGGTCCACCCCGTCCAGCGCCCGTACGCCGGGGAACTGCTTGACGATGCCACTCATGATCAGCATGTGACGATCCGATTGATGTTGTCGGGAGCGAGGTAGTGCTCGATGGCCAGCGTCCCCGCGCCCAGCGCGGCGGCGTTGACCCCTGTACGGCTGGGCACGATGACCAGGTCGTGGGTGGCCAGCGGGAGCGAGCGCCGGTAGACGGTCTCGCGGACGCCCGCCAGGAGGTGCTCGTGCACCCTGGCCAGCACCCCGCCGATCACGATGACCTCGGGGTTGAAGAAGTTGACCAGCCCTGCGAGCACCTCGCCGATGAGCCGGCCCGCCTCCCTGACCAGGCGGAGCGCGTGGGTGTTGCCGTTCTGGACGAGGGTGACCACGTCGGAGCCGGTTTCGGCGGAGAAGCCCAGGTCGGTGAGCCTGTGCGCGAGGGCCTCTCCTCCGGCCACCGCCTCCAGGCACGCGGTGTTGCCGCAGTGGCAGAAGGCCTGGTCGTGGCCGCTCACCCTGATGTGCCCGATGTCGCCCGCCGAGCCCTGCGCGCCCCTGTGCAGCTCGCCGCCCGCGACGATCCCGCAGCCGATGCCGGTGCCCACCTTGACGAACAGCAGGTGCGCCACCTCGGGGAAGGCGTTCCTGTGCTCCCCCAGCGCCATCACGTTGACGTCGTTGTCTACCAGGATCATGGTGGTGAAGCGGTCGGGGATGGGGTAGCCGTTCCAGCCCGGCATGATCGGCGGATTGTTCGGCCTGCCGGTGGCGAACTCCACGGGCCCCGGCACGCCGAGCCCCATCGCCCTCAGCGCGGTCGGCGGACGGCCCGCGTCTTCGAGCAGCGCGTGGATGCGCCGTTCCACGTGGTCGAGGACGGTTTCGGGCCCCTCGGAGATGCGCATCGGGTCCTCGGCCGCGGCCAGGACGCGCCCCGTGAGGTCCATGAGCGCGATCCTGCAGTGGGTCGCGCCCAGGTCGACGCCCGCCACCGCGTGGTCCTCGGCGTGCAGGCGCAGCTGCCGCGCCGGTCGGCCGCCCGTGGAGTCGCCACCCTGGGTCTCCTCGACGAGCCCGCGCTCGATGAGCGCGTCGACCCGCTGGGAGATCGTGGACCTGGCCAGGCCAGTGATCCTCGCGAGGTCCGACCGTGTGGTGGCCGACCCACTGCCGATCAGCGTCAGAACATCGCCCGGCGAGCCGGGGACGTCACCCGTCATGCCGCGACCATAAGAGCGTACTTATGCCGAAATCAAGAGATCGTCAGCACGAAATTGGACTGATACCTGAGTCCCTTCGGACGATCACCGAACAAAGTGCGGTCCTGACCGGCACAAGGAGCACGCCGGAGGGCCGCCCCACGCGGAGGCGGCCTCGCGGGGGCTCCTTCAGAGCATGGCCTTCATCGAGTCGGCGGCCGACAGCACGTAGGGCTGCTCGGTCATGATCGAGTCCCAGTTGGCGGCGATCGTCTCGGGCGACAGGTCGTCGGTCTTCCACCCGGGGCCCTCGGCCACGAAGACCCTCGCCACCTTGCCGCCGCCGACGCTGAACACCTCGCCCGTGACCTCGCACGACTCGTGCGTCAGGAAGGCCACCAGCGCGCTGACGCGCTCGGCGGTGAACTTCGCCTCGAACTCGGCGGGAAGCAGCGCCTCGGTCATGCGCGTCCAGGCGATGGGCGCGATGGCGTTGGCCTTGATTCCGCTGCGCGCGCCCTCGATGGCCAGGGTCTTGGTCAGCCCGACCAGACCCATCTTGGCCGTGGAGTAGTTCGCCTGGCCGAAGTTGCCGAACAGGCCGGCGGGCGAGGAGGTGTTGACGATCCTGCCGTAGCCCTGCTCCTTGAGATAGGGGTAGGCGGCCTGGCTGACCAGGTAGGACCCGCGCACGTGCACCGCGAGCACCGTGTCGAACTCCTCGACCGTCATCTTCCCGAACGACTTGTCGCGCAGGATGCCCGCGTTGTTGACGACGATGTCGACCTTGCCGAACGCGTCGACGGCGGAGCGCACGATGGCCTTGGCGCCCTCGGGGGTGGCGACGTTGTCGGTGTTCGCGACCGCCTGGCCGCCGTTCTTGGTGATCAGCTCGACGACCTCGGCCGCGGGGCCCGTCGACGCGCCCGTGCCGTCCAGCGCCCCGCCGAGGTCGTTGACCACGACATGGGCGCCGCGCTCGGCCAGGAGAAGCGCGTGCGAGCGACCGAGACCGTGCCCGGCGCCCGTGATGATGGCGACCTTTCCGTCGAACCGGAGCATGCGAACCCTCCACACTAGGAGAACAACATTCTAGTAAGGGCACAATATCCCGATGATGCTGTTGCGGACAGTGATCAGTCGGACGGATTTCTGCTAGAGTTCTTGACCCCGCTAGGGCGGCGGTCAACGACGACACCCCTCCCTGTAACGGCCCCGCCCACCATCCGGGCTGGAGGCTCTGCATGCCCACACAGCCGCCCCTCCGCGTGGTCCAGTGGGCCACTGGCGCCGTCGGCCGCTACGCGTTGCGCAGCCTGCTCAGCAGAGCGGAGTTCGAGCTCGCGGGCGTCCTGGTCTACGACCCCGACAAGGTGGGCATGGACGCGGGCGAGCTGGTCGGCATGCCGCCGGCGGGCGTCTGCTGCACCGACGACGTCGAGCGGATCATGGCGCTCGACGCCGACTGCGTGCTGCACATGCCGCTGCCCGCCTCCTACTTCGGGCGCGACCAGACCTCGGACGTCGAGACGATCTGCGCGCTGCTCGCCTCGGGCAAGAACGTGATCACCACGACGGGCTTCGTCTACCCGCGCTCCTACGGCCCCGGCGTCGTCGAGCGGCTCGAACAGGCCTGCAAGAAGGGCGGCAGCTCCCTCCACGGCACCGGCATCAACCCCGGCTTCATGAGCGACTTCCTGCCCCTGGCGCTGACCGGGCTGTCGAGCAGGGTCGACCACATCTACGTGCGCGAGTCGTCCGACTTCCGCGGCCATCCCTCCAGGCAGATCGTGGTCGACCTGGTCGGATTCACCCGCTCGGCCAAGGACTACACCGCGGCGATCAGGCCGTACAGGGCCTTCCAGCGTTCGCTCTTCGCCGAGAGCGTGCAGCTGGTGGCCGACGCCCTCGACGTGCGTCTCGACGAGGTGGAGGAGAGCGACGAGTTCGAACTGGCGACGGAGGAGTTCGAGATCTCGGCCGGGCTGGTGCGCGAGGGCACGGTCTGCGCCTCGCGCTGGGTCTTCTCAGGACTGGTGCGCGGACGCCCCTTCATGACCGTCGAGTGCGTCTACAAGGCCGACTCCACCAGGGTGCGGCGCTGGCCCGATCCCGGCTTCGCCATCCACATCGAGGGCGTGCCGCAGATGACCGTGACCGTGGACGAGGTCTCGCACGGGCTGGCCGCGGCGGCCGCCCGCGCGGTCAACAACGTCCCCGCCCTGTGCGCGGCCCCTCCCGGCATCCGCACCATGCTCGACCTGCCCGTCGCCACCGGCCGTCGCACCGTCACCCGCCACTGACCCCTGCGCCGCGCCCTCACGGATGGGGCTGGAAGCGGCCGTAGCGGCCGTGGTGGTAGAGCAGAGGGGCCGCGCGGGTGGTGGAGGCGGAGGTCACCAGGCCGACCACGAGGATGTGGTCGCCGATCGCCATCGTGGAGTGGGGCGCGCAGATCAGGTGGGCGGCGACGTCCTCCAGCAGCGGCGTCCCCGAGGGGCCTGGCCGCCAGCGGGTGGGATCGGCGAAGCGGTCGACGTCCTTGCGGGCGAAGCGCCCGGCCACGTCGTGCTGGTCGCCCGCCAGCACGTTGACGGCGAAGCTGTCGGCCAGCCGCAGCCACGGCCAGGTGGCCGACGACTGGGCGACGTAGAAGGACACCAGCGGAGGGGCGAGGCTGACCGAGGAGAACGAGGTCGCGGTGAGCCCCACGGGAATGCCCCGCGAGTTGGCGGTGACGACCACGACGCCCGCCGCGTGTCTGGCCAGCGCACTGCGGAAGCGCTCGCCGTCCACTCCTGTCTCGTCCGTGATCGTCATCGCAGGGCCTCCTCGCCCAGGGGGATCTGCGGGACGACGAGGTCGGCCCACGCCGCCAGAGCCTGCCCGCCGGGAAGGTCGGACTCCAGCAGCGCGAGCCCCGGGGTCGGCACGGAGGCGCCGAGTTCCAGCAGAAGCGGCCTGAAGTGGACCTCCACGGCGAGGGCGTGCCTGGGATCGCCCATGACCAGCACGGGCAGCGCCGTCCTGCCCGTGAGCGCCCCTGGCGGGAGCCTGTCGAGGAAGGCCTTGAGCAGGCCGGTGTAGGTGGCCTTGTAGGTGGGGCTGGCGATGACCGCCAGGTGGGCCCCTCGCACCAGCTCCAGCGCCGCTTCCAGGCCGGCGTGGGCTTTCGTGTCGAGGAGGACGGGCCCGAGGGCGGACAGGTCGACGACGTCTCTCTGACACTCTTGGCCGAGTCTCGCGGCGACGGCCTCCGTGGCCGCCACCGCCGCTGCGAGAGTTCTGGATCCGGTTCTCGGGTTTCCGACGACGGTGACGATGTTCATCGCTCTCCTCTCGTCACCGACGCTACGCAGACGCCACTCTAAAGTCAACTTTTCCTACTAGCTTTACATGGAATACCAGAGATCCGCCTCTCCAGGGATCCTGCGCACCCGCCCCTTGGCCTCCAGCCAGGCCAGGTGGGCGAGGGTCTCGTTGTTGGCCGCGCGCCGCATGAACGGCTGGATCGACTCCCACGGCCGCGACCAGGTGAGCCTGGTGGCGATGTCCCAGCAGGTGATGCCGTCGTGCGCGCCGATCACCTCGACGATCTCCTCGAGCCTGTCCTCGTGGTGGCCGATCACGTAGTCGACGCGCTCGGCCAGCTCCTTGAAGCGGTACTCGTGCGCGGGCAGCACCTCGTCCACCTCGAACTTGCGCACCGCGACCAGCGCCTCGAGGTAGTCGGCCAGCGGGTTGGGCGTGGACTGCGGGTGCACGGCCACCATCGGAGTGATCTTGGCGAGCACGTGGTCGCCCGAGAACAGCACCCTGCGCGACTCCGAGAGGAAGCACAGGTGCCCTGGCGAGTGCCCCGGCGTCCACACCGCGCGCAGGTCCCAGCCCCGCAGGTCCAGACGGTCGCCGTCCTCGACCAGCCGGTCGGGCCTGGCCATGGTCACCATGTGCCTGATCATCATCGACGCGCCCGCCAGGGTGTCGAGCACGGTCTGCGGCACGCCCGACCTGACCAGGAGCGCCTTCTCCTGCTCCACCAGCGTCTCGACGTAGTCGTCGTCGTACCGGTCGCGCAGCAGGCGGGCGTCGGCGGGATGGAGGGCGATCCACGCGCCCGAGACCTCCCTGACCCGCCCTGCGAGGCCGTAGTGGTCGGGGTGGATGTGGGTGACCAGCACGGCCTTGACGTCGGTGATCGAGTAGCCCGCGACGGCCAGCCCCGCCACGAGCGCGTCGTAGGCCTCGTCGGTGTTCCATCCCGCGTCGACGATCGCCACGCCGTCAGGCAGTTCGAGGGCGTAGACGAGGACGTAACGCAGGGGGTTGATCGGAATGGGCACCGGGATGGACCACAGGCCCGGCCTGACCTTCTCGACCTCGGGGAGCGTTCCACCGAGCCAGGCGGCCCGCTGGGCCTCGTTCGCCGCCGTCACCACAAACTTCGACATTTGGCCATTGTTCCAGAACCATATTCTGTCGGCCTCACCGGCCGGAGCGCGCCCGCCTAGAATTGCGCGCGTGCTGCGCTGGGCCAGGCTCGCGACCCTGGCGACCCTGAGCATGACCGTGCTGACGAGCCTCGTCATGCCCGGCGTCGGCCTGCTGCGCGAGCCCGATCCCCTGCTGGTCGTCCTGGGCGCGCTCGGCATCGTCCTGTTCGCCGCCGCCCAGGCGGGCGTGCTGTACGCGGCGGTCACCCCTGCGGTGGACCCCGGTCTCCGGCGCCGGATCTTCGCCGCCGCGACCGTGGCCTCGGTCCCGCTGGCGGGGCCGCTGGCCGTACCCGACTGGCAGACCTGGGCGTGGATCGGCGGCTCGGTCGTCGCGACCGCGCCGATGCTGACCACACGGCGGTGGCCCGCGCTCACCGTCATGGCGGCGGCCACCGCCGCCTCCGCGGGCGTCGCGCTGTGGGCTGGCGACCAGGTCCGCCCGTATGTCGCGATCACGGTCATCCTCGGGCTGTCCACGCTCACGATCAGCGGCCTGCAGGTCTGGCTGTGGAACCTGCTGATCGAGGCGCAGGAGGGCCGCGCCGCCCAGGCCAGGCTGGCGGCGGTGGAGGAGCGGCTGCGCTTCGCGCGTGACGTGCACGACGTCCTGGGCCACGATCTCTCGGTGATCGCGCTCAAGGCCGAGCTGGCCGAACGGCTGGTCTCCCTCGCGCCGGAGAAGGCCGCGCAGGAGGCCGCCGACCTGCGCCGCGTGGCCGCCGACGCGCTCACGAACCTGCGCGCGGCCGTCCATGGCTATCGCGAGGTCGACCTGGCCGCCCAGCTCACCGCCGTCGCGCAGGTGCTGCGCTCCTCGGGTGTGCGCTGCACGGTCACGGGCCCCGACCGCGAGCTGCCGCGCGAGGTCGCCGTCCAGCTCGCCACGGTGCTGCGGGAGGCCACCACCAACATCCTCAGGCACAGTACGGCCGGCTGGTGCGAGATCGTGATCACCGGCACCAGGATGACCGTGACCAACGACGGCGCAGGGCAGGCCGTTCCCGACCGCCACAGCTCGGGCCTGCACGGCCTGCGTGAACGCCTGGCCGAGGTCGGCGGCGCGCTGCGCACCTCGGTCGAGGGCGACGTGTTCCACCTGGAGGTGACGCTGTGATCAAGGTGCTGCTCGCCGACGACGAGGAGCTCATCAGGACGGCGCTGGCCGCGCTGCTCGGCCTGGAGCCCGACCTCGAGGTCGTCGCCCAGGCCGCCGACGGCAGAGCAGCCGTCGACACCGCGCTGGCCCACAGGCCGGACGTGGCCGTGGTCGACCTGGAGATGCCTGCCCTCGACGGGCTGGAGGTCAGCGCCGCGCTGGCCGCCGCGCTGCCTTCGTGCAAGGTGGTCATCCTCACCGGGTACGGCAAGCCGCCGCTGCTCAAGCGGGCCCTCGACGCGGGGGCGAAGGGCTTCCTGCCCAAGGGCTCCCCCGGCGGCGCGCTGGCCGAGGTGATCAGGCGCGTGCACGCGGGTGGGCGCTACGTCGATCCCGCGCTGGCCGCCGACGCGCTGACCGCGCCCGAGTGCCCGCTGACGCCGCGCGAGCTCGAGGTGCTGCGGCTGGCGGAGTCCGACACGCCGGTGGCGGTGATCGCCCGCCGTACCCACCTGTCGGGCGGGACCGTCCGCAACTACCTGGCGGCCGCCGTCGCCAAGCTCGGCGTCTCGAGCAGGGGCGAGGCGTTCAGGCTGGCCCGCGAGCACGGCTGGCTGTAGGAAGGGCCTTCCGGCGAAGGCGCGTGAAAGTTTCATGGCCCGTTGACGGCCCGGCGGGCGAACGACAGGCTGGGAGCGCTCCCACCACCCTCTCCCGAGGAATGATGATGCGACATTGGGCCGCGGCCTTATCCCTGCTCACCGCGATCGCGCTGGCCCCCGCCACGGCGCACGCCGACGAGGGCCCCGAGCAGATCGTCAACGGCACCTTCGAGACCGGCACCGCCCCGTGGTGGAGCACGGCCAACACCAGCCTCGCGGTGTCCGAAGGGCGGCTGTGCGCCGACATCCCCGGCGGTACCGCCAACCCATGGGATGTGATCATCGGCCTCGACGGCGTGCCGCTCGTCGCAGGCGAGACCTACGCCTACAGGTACTCCGCCTCGGCCGGTCCCGCCAGGGTCGCGAGGGCGCTGATCCAGCTCCCCGTCGACCCCTGGACGCAGTACCTGTCGGCCTCCCCCGAACTCGGACCCGAGCCAGGGGCCCACCACCACACCTTCACCGCGCCCGTGAGCCTGCCGAACGCCCAGGTGGCCTTCCAGCTCGGGGGCAGCGCCGACCCATGGAGGTTCTGCTTGGACGACGTGTCACTCAAGGGCGGCGCCGACCCCGACGTCCACGAGCCCGACACAGGGCCCAGGGTTCGCGTCAACATGGTCGGATACCTCACGAAGGGCCCGAAGAACGCCACCGTGGTCACCGACCTGACCACGCCCTTGGCCTGGCAGCTCAGGAACGCAGAGGGCGACACGGTGGCCGAGGGCTCCAGCAGGCCGCGCGGCCTGGACGCCAGCTCGGGCCAGAACGTCCACTCCATCGACTTCGGCTCCTACGCCAGGCCAGGCCAGGGCTACACCCTGACCGCCGACGGCGAGACCAGCCGCCCCTTCGACATCGGCGACGACCTCTACGACGAGCTCCGCGTGGACGCGCTGAAGTTCTACTACACCCAGCGCAGCGGCATCGAGATCCGCGACGACCTGCGGCCCGGCTACGGCAGGCCGGCGGGCCACCTGGACGTCGCGCCCAACAAGGGCGACACCCAGGTCCCCTACGGCGACGCCTACACCCTTGACGTGCGCGGCGGCTGGTACGACGCCGGCGACCACGGCAAGTACGTCGTCAACGGCGGCATCTCGGTCCACCAGCTCATGTCGGCCTACGAAAGGGACAAGACCGCCTTCTCCGACGGCCAGCTCACCATCCCGGAGAGCGGGAACGGGGTGCCCGACATCCTCGACGAGGCCAGGTGGGAGCTGGAGTTCCTGCTGTCCATGCAGGTGCCCGACGGCAGGCACCAGGCGGGGATGGCGCATCACAAGATCCACGACGTCGCCTGGACCGGCCTGCCCCTGCTGCCCCATCTCGACCCGCAGCAGCGCACCCTGCACCCGCCGTCCACGGCCGCCACGCTCAACCTGGCCGCCACCGCCGCGCAGGCCGCACGGATCTTCGCCCCCTACGACGCGGCCTTCGCCGCCCGCGCCATGACCGCCGCGCGCAAGGCGTGGGCGGCTGCCATGGCCAACCCCGCCGTCCTCGCCGATCCAGCCGACAACGTCGGCGGCGGACCGTACGACGACAAGGACGTCTCGGACGAGTTCTACTGGGCCGCCGCCGAGCTGTTCATCACGACGGGAGACAAGCCGTTCGCCGACTTCGTCATGGCCTCGCCGCATCACAGGGGCGATGTCTGGCTCGAGCGCGGCTTCGACTGGGGCCACACCGCCCAGCTCGGCCGCCTGCAGCTGGCGGCGGTGCCGAACGCGCTGCCCGACCGCGCCCGGGTGCGCGCGTCGGTGCTCCAGGGGGCCGACTCCTACCTCGCCACGCTCAGGTCGCACCCGTACGGCGTGCCGTACGGACCGCCCGACTACGACTGGGGCTCCAACAATCTGATCCTCAACAACATGGTCGTCATGGCCGTCGCCCACGACCTCAGCGGAAAGGAGAAGTACAGAGCGGGTGTGCGCGAGGGCATGGACTACGTCCTGGGCCGCAACGCGCTCAACCAGTCGTACGTCACCGGCTACGGCGAGGTCGCCGCCAAGAACCAGCACAGCCGCTGGTACGCCCGCCAGCTCGACGCCTCGCTGCCGAACCCGCCCAGGGGGACGCTGTCCGGCGGCCCCAACTCCGCCATCCAGGACCCCGTCGCCCAGCGACTGCTGAAGGGCTGCGCGCCGCAGTTCTGCTACATCGACGACATCGAGTCGTGGTCGACCAACGAGCTGACCATCAACTGGAACTCCCCGCTGGCCTGGATCGCCTCGTTCCTCGCCGACAGGGGGAAGCGGGCCTCGTGCACGGTGTCGTACGCCGCGCACGGGCCCGCAGGGCAGATCAGGCTGACCAACACGGGAAAGAAGCCCATCGAGGACTGGAGCCTGCGCTGGTGGTTCCCCGACGGCCGGCGCGTGGCACGTGACTGGGGAGCGGAGCTCTCGCAGTCAGGTCCCGTCGTGACGGCCCGCGGCCCGGCCGTCAGACCGGGCAGGTCGGTGGTGTTCGGGTTCCTGAGCGACAGGGCGAAGGGCGCCTCCCCCGAGGTGTTCCTGCTCGACGGCGCCCGTTGCGCCTGAGGCCATGAAGCGGCGCGGGCCCTGCCTCCTCCGGGGCCCGCGCGTTGGTCCTACGCTGGTCACATGCTTGACGACATCACCGTTGACCCCTCGGTCACCGCGCTGCGGCCCGACTTCGCCGTCCTCGCCATCACCGCGCACGGGCTGCGCAACGGCCCCACCGACGACAGGTCACGCGGCTGGCTGGCCGAGGCGAGGCCGGTGCCGAACGACCACGAGAAGCTCGAGTCGTGGAGGGAGGCCTACCGGGCGTTCGGCACGAAGCCGTCACGCACCAGGCCCTCGGTGGACGCGCTCTCGCGCAGGCTGCCGCTTCCCGAGATCAACCAGGTCGTCGACGCCTACAACGCCATCAGCGTGAAGCACGTGCTGCCCATCGGCGGCGAGGACCTCGCCCGCTACCAGGGCCCCGCGCGCCTGGTGCGGGCCGTGGGCGACGAGCCGTCGGAGGAGGCGCTCGGCGTGCCCGAGCCAGGCGAGGTCGTCTGGCGCGACGACCTCGGCGTCACCTGCCGCAGGTGGAACTGGCGTCAGGTGGCGCGCACCAGGATCACGGAGGAGACCACGGACGCGCTCTTCCTCCTGGAGCGCCTCGAGCCGTTCTCGCTCGACGAGCTCAAGGTGGCCGGCGAGGAGCTGGCCGAACTGCTGTCGGAGATCACTCCTGAGGTGCGCATCGTGACGAGACTCATTGTTAGCGGGACGTAAAACCCCCGCCGAAGTGTTGATACCGAATGGTAACAATGACTGCACCCCCAGGATTGACTAGGGAGGCGTGACCACTTTGGACAGTCCTGAGAGGATCAGACGAAGTGGCCTGGCCTCACGGGCGCACGTTGCCGGTCTGGGCGAGTAGCCTTGGACAGGTTCTCTATCATCAACGCCGATCTGCGGAAGAGGGCGATTTCCGCCGTGTCGTCTGAGTCGTCGCGGACAAACCCGCTGGCAAGCTTCGGTCAGAACGAGTGGCTTGTCGACGAGCTGTACCAGAAATACCTCCAGGATCCCGAGTCTGTGGACAAGGCCTGGTGGAACTTCTTCGCTGACTACAACCCTGACTATGGACCGGGCCGAACCCCGGCCAGGGAGGCGGCGAACGGCACAGCGACCGCGCCCGCCCCCACCGCTCCGAAGGCCGCCGTGACTACCACCGCAACCGAGAAGCCCAAGGTCTCCACCCCCGTGCCCGCAGGCGCCGAAGAGGTCAAGCTGCGCGGCGCCGCAGCGCGCACGGCGGCCAACATGGATTCCTCGCTCACCGTGCCCACCGCCACCAGCGTCAGGGCCATCCCCGCCAAGCTGCTCATCGACAACCGCATCGTGATCAACAATCACCTCGCGCGCGGTCGTGGCGGCAAGGTCTCCTTCACGCACCTGATCGGCTACGCGATCGTCAAGGCGCTGAAGGCCATGCCGGAGATGAACTACTCCTACACCGAGGTCGAGGGCAAGCCGACGCTGGTCAAGCCCGAGCACATCGGCTTCGGCCTGGCGATCGACGTGCAGAAGAGCAGCGGCGAGCGCCAGCTCCTCGTGCCCTCCATCAAGGCCGCCGAAGGCATGGACTTCCGGCAGTTCTGGATGGCCTACGAGGAGATCGTCCGCAAGGCCCGCTCCGGCAAGCTCGGCGTCGACGACTTCTCCGGCACCACGATCTCGCTGACCAACCCGGGCACGATCGGCACGGTCCACTCCGTGCCGCGTCTCATGCCCGGGCAGGGCACGATCATCGGCGTCGGCGCGATGGAGTACCCGGCCGAGTACCAGGGCGCCTCGCCCGACACGCTCTCGCGCCTGGCCGTCTCCAAGGTCATGACGCTCACCAGCACCTACGACCACCGGATCATCCAGGGCGCCCAGTCGGGCGACTTCCTGCGCACGATCCACCGGCTGTTGCTGGGCGAGGACGGCTTCTACGACGAGATCTTCGAGGCGCTGAGGATCCCCTACGAGCCGGTTCGCTGGACCCAGGACGTCTCGGCCTCCCACGACGACGACGTGGCCAAGTCCGCTCGCGTGATCGAGCTGATCCACGCCTACCGCGTCCGCGGCCACCTCATGGCCGAGACCGACCCGCTGGAGTACAAGCAGCGCAAGCACCCCGACCTCGACATCCAGTCGCACGGCCTCACGCTGTGGGACCTGGAGCGCGAGTTCGCCACCGGCGGTTTCGGCGGCCGCCCCCTGATGAAGCTGCGCGAGATCCTGGGCGTGCTGCGCGACTCCTACTGCCGCACGGTGGGCATCGAGTACATGCACATCCAGAACCCCGAGGAGCGGGCCTGGATCCAGGAGCGGGTGGAGAAGGCGCACGCCAAGCCCGACCGCGAGGAGCAGCTGCACGTCCTCGCGCGCCTCAACACGGCGGAGGCGTTCGAGACCTTCCTGCAGACGAAGTTCGTCGGCCAGAAGAGGTTCTCCCTCGAGGGTGGCGAGTCCCTCATCCCGCTGCTCGACTCGGTCATCAGCGAGGCCGCCGGCGAGAACCTCGACGAGGTCGTCATCGGCATGGCCCACCGTGGCAGGCTCAACGTGCTGGCCAACATCGTGGGCAAGTCCTACGGCCAGATCTTCGGCGAGTTCGAGGGCAACATCGACCCGCGCACGGCGCACGGCTCCGGTGACGTGAAGTACCACCTGGGCGCCACCGGCACCTTCACCGCGCCGACGGGCAAGACCATCGTCTCCTCCGTGGTCGCCAACCCCTCGCACCTCGAGGCGGTCGACCCGGTCCTCGAAGGCGTCGTGCGCGCCAAGCAGGACCTGCTGGAGCGCGGCGAGGAGGGCTTCTCGGTCCTGCCCGTGCTCGTCCACGGCGACGCGGCCTTCGCGGGCCAGGGCGTGGTGGCCGAGACGCTCAACCTGTCGCAGCTGCGCGGCTACCGCACCGGCGGCACCGTGCACATCGTGGTCAACAACCAGGTCGGCTTCACCACCTCGCCCGCCTCCTCCAGGAGCTCGGTCTACGCGACCGACGTGGCGCGGATGATCCAGGCGCCGATCTTCCACGTCAACGGCGACGACCCCGAGGCCGTCGTCCGCGTCGGCAGGCTGGCCTACGAGTACCGCCAGACCTTCCGCAAGGACGTCGTCATCGACATGGTCTGCTACCGCCGTCGCGGCCACAACGAGGGCGACAACCCGGCCTACACGCAGCCGCTGATGTACGACATCATCGACGCCAAGCGTTCGACCAGGAAGCTCTACACCGAGGCCCTGATCGGCCGCGGCGACATCACGGTCGAGGAGGCCGAGTCGGCGCTGCGCGACTACCAGGCCAAGCTGGAGCAGGCCTTCACCGAGGTCCGCGAGGCGGCCAAGCGCCCCGCCGACTCCGGCGAGCTGCAGGTGCCCGCCACCGAGGTGGTCAAGTGGTCGCACGCCGACACGCCGACGGCGATCACCGACGAGACGCTCAAGCGCGTCGTCGACACCCAGCTCAACCTGCCCGACGGCTTCACCGCGCACCCGCGGCTGGCGCCGATCATCCAGCGCCGCGGTCAGATGGTCGAGCAGGACGCCATCGACTGGGGCATGGGCGAGACCATCGCCTTCGGCTCGCTGCTGATCGACGGTCACCCTGTCCGCCTCGTCGGTCAGGACTCCCGCCGAGGCACCTTCGTCCAGCGCCACGCGGTGCTGGTCGACAGGCTCACCGGTGAGGACCACACGCCGCTCAAGGCCTTCAACCAGGGCACCACGAAGTTCTACGTCTACGACTCGCTGCTGAGCGAGTACGCGGCGCTGGGCTTCGAGTACGGCTACAGCGTGGTCAGGCCCGACGCGCTGGTGGCGTGGGAGGCCCAGTTCGGCGACTTCGTCAACGGCGCACAGACGATCATCGACGAGTTCATCTCGTCCGGTGAGCAGAAGTGGGGCCAGAAGTCCGGCGTCGTGCTGCTGCTGCCGCACGGCTACGAGGGTCAGGGCCCCGACCACTCCTCGGCCCGTATCGAGCGCTTCCTGCAGGTCTGCGCGCTCGACAACATGACCGTCGTCCAGCCGACGACCCCTGCCAACTACTTCCACCTGCTGCGCTGGCAGGTTCAGTCGGGCAGGCACAAGCCGCTGGTGGTCTTCACGCCGAAGTCGCTGCTGCGGCACAAGAAGGCCACGTCGAAGGCGGCCGAGTTCACCTCGGGCACCTTCCAGCCGGTCATCGGCGACACCACGGTCGACCCTGGCAAGGTCACCAAGGTCGTGCTGTGCTCGGGCAAGGTCTACTACGACCTGGTCGCGGCCCGCGAGAAGTCTCCGGCGGCGGAGAACACCGCGGTCGTCCGTCTCGAGCGGCTCTACCCGTTCCCCGAGGACGAGCTCAACGCCGAGCTCGCCCGCTACGGCTCCACGGCGGAGCTGGTCTGGGCGCAGGACGAGCCGGTCAACATGGGCCCGTGGCCGTACCTCACGCTGAAGCTGGCGGAGAACCCCGACATGTTCGGCGGCCGCCGCCTGCGCAGGGTCTCCCGCACACCCAACAGCTCTCCCGCGACCGGCTCGCACGCCGCTCACGACAGGGAGCTGGAGGAGATCCAGCACGCGCTGTTCGGCTGACACAGCCACGAACGCCCCGGTCCCCTGCGGGCCGGGGCGTTCCGCGTTCCCTGGCGTCCTCGGGCTCGACCGGCCGTCCGGTGATCTCCACGGGTCGGCGCGGGCGTAGGCTCGATAGCGGACGCCTGACACGAGCGCCGGTCGGCTCGGCGGCGCTCTCGGGGCCGCGGAACGAAGAATCTTCCGCTGCGGACATCCCGCACGCCTGTACCCACCGGCTCGCCCGCCCGAGGTTCACGACGTGCGGCGCACTAGAGTGACGCAGCGGCATCGGCGCGAGGGAACAGGAGAGAGATGTACTTCACCGACAGGGGGATCGAGGAGCTCGTCGAGCGGCGCGGGGAGGAGGAGGTCAGCCTCCTGTGGCTCGGTGAGCGGCTGCGCGAGTTCGTGGACCTCAACCCCGAGTTCGAGATCCCGATCGAGCGGCTGGCGACCTGGCTGGCCCGTCACGACTCCGACGACGAGGAGTGAGACACGATACATCTTGAGATTTCCGACAACGCGACATATCGTGTCTTGTGTCGGACGCGTCGGGAACGAAGGACGGAACCATGTCGCAGTGGACGATCGAGCGGCCCCAGCAGCTCACGTTCGACGCCGTGAGCGCGCTCAACGTGCGCATCGTCGCGGGCAAGCTGGCCGTCCTGGCCAGCGAGGGTCCGCCGACTCTTGAGGTCACCGAGATCGACTCCTCCCCGCTCATCGTCACCCATGACGACGACGGCACGCTCACGATCGCCTACAAGGACCTCACCTGGGACGGCCTGCTCGGCTGGCTCAAGCGGTCGGGCAAGCGCTCCAGCGCCCTGACGATCACCGTCCCCAAGGACTGCAGCCTCAGCGTCGGCGTCGTCTCCGCCTCGGCCGTGGTCGCAGGCTTCGAGCGGCGCACCAACGTCCGCAGCGTCTCCGGCGAGATCGTCCTGGACGGCGTGAGCGGCGACGT
Source organism: Nonomuraea roseola (assembly GCF_039535395.1). Lineage (NCBI taxonomy): Bacteria > Bacillati > Actinomycetota > Actinomycetes > Streptosporangiales > Streptosporangiaceae > Nonomuraea > Nonomuraea roseola. Next base: position 4,171,748 of record NZ_BAAAXC010000015.1, on the reverse strand, counting down.
CAACGCCGAGACCGTCTCCGGCGACGTCGAGAGCCGCGCGATGGAGGGCGACCTGGCGTTCAAGAGCGTGTCGGGCGACCTGGCCGTCGCCGGAGGCGTCCCGAGGCGACTGAGAGCCGGCACGATCTCCGGCAGGATCACCGCCGACCTGGCACTGCGCCCCACCGGGCACGTCACGCTGTCCAGCGTCTCCGGCGACATCCTGGTCCGCCTGCCGCACGACGCGGAGAGCGACGTCACGATCCGCTCGACCTCGGGCCGCCTCGACTCGGCCTTCGACGAGCTGCGCCCACGCGGCCGTCCAGCGGTCAAGTCGCTGTCGGGACGGCTGGGTGGTGGAATGGCCTCTCTCACGGCCAACACCGTCTCGGCCGACGTCACGCTGCTCAAGGGGGAGAAGGAATGAGCCCGGTCTTCGGCCACGGCAGGCTTCGGCTGTATCTGCTCAAGCTCCTGGAGGAGAGCCCGCGCCACGGCTACGAGGTGATCAGGCTGCTCCAGGACCGCTTCCTGGGCGTCTACTCCCCCTCGCCCGGCACGATCTACCCTCGACTGGCCCGCCTGGAGGAGGAGGGCCTGGTCACGCACGAGGTCGTCGACGGCAAGAAGGTCTTCTCGATCACCGACAAGGGCCGCGACGAGCTCAACTCCCGCCTCGACGAGCTGGCCGACCTGGAGCAGGAGATCACCGACTCCGTCCGCGACATCGCCCGTGAGGTCAAGGAGGACGTCCGCGAGACGGTCAAGTCGCTGCGCGAGGAGCTGACGGCGATGGCCAGGGACGTCAAGCGCAACAGCCGCGAGCAGCAGGCCGCCGATCTCAAGCGGCTGAAGGACCAGCAGAAGCGGCAGTGGATGGACCACGCCGCGCACTGGCAGGACGAGGGCGAGCGCCTGAGCAGGCAGTGGCGCAGCGTCTGGAGCGAGGTCTGGAGCGATCTGGGCGGGGCCACCGACAACCGCGCCGAGCTCGACGCGGAGCTGGGCGAGCTGCTGGCCGACTTCGTCGCCACGGTCCGCGAGCAGGCCTCCGACAGCCGCCTCACCCGCGAGACGCTCGAGCAGTGCCGCGCCGCGCTCGACGAGGCGACCGCCAGGATCCGCGACTCACTGCGCGGGTGACAGCTCCCGCCGACGCGCGGCCCGCCTGGCCCGGTAGGCGACCGGCAGGTAGCGCGCCCGCTCGGGCAGGTGCGGGGTGAGCGCCGCCACCGCCCGCCCGAGCCTGCGCAGCCGCCGCTCGTCCCGCGCCGACCACGACAACCCCAGCACCTCCCGTACGGCGGGCGGCAGCGTCCCGACGGTGACGAAGTGGTTGAACTCCCCCGACCCCATCCCGACAGGGGCCCAGAGCCTGCGCAGCACCCTGGGCACCATGGGAGGGGCGGGCGTGCCGCGCATGGTGGCCAGCACCTCGAGCGCGGCCGGATGGGGCTCGAGCCGCCTGGCGATCATCTGGTCGAAGTAGGGCCAGAACTCCTCGATCGTGGGCGGCACCTCCCGCTCCGGCACCCGCAGGATCCGCCCCAGCTGCTGCGACTCGGCGTAGAGCGCGCGCTCCTGCTCTGCGGAGTAGGGCGTGCCGAAGTAGCGGTGCAGGGTGATGTAGCGCTCGAACAGAGTCAGGTGCACCCACGCGTAGGCCTCGCCGTTCAGCGCGTGGTATGAGCGGCCCTGCTCGTCGGTGCCGCTGATCGGGGCGTGGATCTCCCGCAGGCGGCGCCCCTCCTCGATGCCCTCGGCTCCGCCGTACACCCACTTCTGGACGGAGGCGAGGGTGCGGTTGAGCCGCCCCCACGGGTCCTGCTTGTAGGTGGAGTGCTCGGCGACGGCCGCGCCGACGGCGGGATGCATCGTCTGCAGGACCAGCGCGCTGCCGGCCACGAGCAGGTTGCGGTACTCGCCTGCGGTGTCCCAGTGAATCGTGCCCGGACGGAACGCTTCCATGGGTCATGACCTCCCGAGTGATACATCTTCCTTCTCTTTGTATCACCCGGGAGGGCGCGAAGTAACCCAACACTTATTCAGCGGGTGAAGACCACCTTGCCGAACAGCTCGCCCTCGTGCATGGCGGCGAACCCGTCGCGCGCCTGCGTCATGGGCATCGTCCTGTCGATGAGCGGCCTGACCCCGGTCTGCTCGAGGAAGACCGCCAGGCGCCCGAGCTGGTCGCGGGTGCCCATCGTCGAGCCGACGATCGAGAGCTGCAGGAAGAAGACCCTGTTCAGGTCGGCGGGGGGCACCGCGCCGCTGGTCGCGCCCGACACGACGATCCGCCCGCCGGGGCGCAGCGACTTCAGCGAGTGGTCCCACGTGGCCTGGCCGACCGTCTCCATCACCGCGTCGACCCGCTCGGGCAGCCTGGCCCCCGGCTCGAAGACCTGATCGGCGCCGAGTTCGAGCGCCCTGTCGCGCTTGTCCTGCGACCTCGACGTGGCCCACACCCTGAACCCCGCCGCCCTGCCGAGCGCAATCACCGCCGTCGCGACGCCGCCGCCCGCGCCCTGGACCAGGACGGTCGAGCCAGGCTCGAGACCCGCCTTGTCGAACAGCATCCGATAGGCGGTCAGCCACGCCGTGGGCAGACACGCCGCCTCCTCGAACGTCAGCGCGGCGGGCTTGGGGACCAGGTTGCGGCGCGGCACCGCGACCCGCTCGGCGAAGGTGCCGTCGTGCACCTCCGACAACAGCGACCGCTTCGGGTCGAGCGTCTCGTCGGCGCCGGCGCCGATCACGGAGTGGACGATGACCTCGTTGCCCTCCTCGTCGACGCCGGCCGCGTCGCAGCCGAGCACGATGGGCAGCCGGTCCTGGCGGATGCCGACGCCCTTGAGCGTCCAGAGGTCGTGGTGGTTGAGCGCGGCCGCCTTCACGGACACCGTGGTCCAGCCGTCGGGCGCCTCGGGCTCCGGGTGCTCACCCAGCGTCAGCCCTGCGAGCGGGTTGTCGGGATCGGTCTGTGTAGCGGTTACGGCGAACATGGCCGCACCTTACTGCTTGAGCTTGACCTTGATCCCCTTCAACGCCGACTTCACGAAGGGCACCTCTCCCGAGGCGGAGACGAAGACGTCGCCCTTGCACGTGCCGTCGGCTCCCCTGCCGTTCTGCCGGACCTCGGGAGGAATGCCGCCGTTGCGTGGGCAGTTCTTCGTCAGCACCAGCGAGACCATCTGACTGAGCCCGCCGCCGAACAGCAGGCCAGGCCCCGCCGGTTCGCCGCCCAGCCGGTCGCCTGGCCCGGACAGGTGCACGGGCTTGCTCGCCGACAGCACCAGGTAGCCGCCGGGCGTCACCCTGCCCTTGAGCGCACGCGCCCACTCCATGCGCTGCTCGAAGGTGAGCGGGTCGGGCCTGTCGAGCAGCGCGATGCGCCAGTCGCCGAACTCGTAGATCAGCAACTGCCCGCTCGGGAAGGTCCACAGCGACACGTTGGAGGTCAGGCCCCTGATCCGCCTGCCGTTCAGCGGCTGGCCGCCCAGCGGCACGTAGAGCTTGCGGAACCTCAGGGCCGGGCCCTCGCTCCACACCCCCTGCGTGGGCCTGGAGCCCTTCCTGCCCAGTTGCAGCCGCGCGGGATAGCGCACCTCGGCCTCCGTCCCGTCGGGGAAGACCACGTCGATGGCCTCCTCCTCGCCCTCCTTCCTGGCCTCGGCGCGCAGGACGTTGGGGGTGCTCTCGTACTGGTAGGTCGAGGGGCGCGGGGTGCCTGGCAACGCCATGTCCGGCCGCGCGGGGCCCGGCGGTTCGTCGGGGTTCCTGCTGATCAGCAGGCCCGCGGCGGGGACGGCGAGCACGCCGACGAGGACCGCGATGCCGATCCAGCGCCTGCGGTGGGGGGTGCCTGCCTCTATGACGTCGTGCACACCTCAATTCAGTTGCCGGGCCCTCGCCCATGCAATACCCGCGGGGCTCTCACAGGTCACAAGTTCACAACCGTGCGTCACCAGACCGCGACGTTGACCTTGCCGTCGGTGGTGAGCATCACCCGCTCCCCGACCAGACCCCTCTCCATCGCGTCGGCCATCAGCTCCGGCCTCAGCACCCACGCGTGGGTGCGCCCGCCTTCGGGCAGGTCCACCACGAGCAGACCCTTCGAGGGCGAGCCGTCGCGCTCGTGGGCGACGGTGTATCCGGCCACCGTGGCCCGCCCCGCGCAGGAGGAGACGATCGGCACGGGCTCGGCGGTGTGGACGGGTCGGCCGTCGCCGAGCGTGCCGCCGGGCTCGCTGGACCACACCGCGTAGGTGTGCTTGGTCAGGTGCATGCCCACCCCGCTGACCAGCCCGTGCCCGCCGTCCCTCAGCAGTCCCGCCATCGTCGCCGTCGAGTGCAGCACGTACCCGCTGGCCGGACCGCCCGCGTACGGCAGGCCGCCCGTGACGGTGAGCCCACGCCGGTCCAGCGGGTCCAGCCCCAGCGCGTCGCAGGCCATCCTGACGGCGACGGCGAAACAGCTGTAGACGTCCATGGCCGCCATGTCGTCGAGACCGAGGCCCGCCCGCTCGAACGCGGTGGAGGCCGCCGCGCCGAGAGCCGCGGAGGAGCCGAGCGAGGGCCTGGCCGCCACCTCCCACGTGTCCTCGGCGTAGGCCCAGCCGCGCAGGTAGATCCTCCGGTCGAGGGGGACGCCGAGCCGGTCGGCGAGCCCGCTGGAGACCAGCGCCAGCGCCGCCGCCTGGTCCACCTCCATGACCGCCACCGTCTTCTTGGTGTACGGCCAGCCGACGAGGCGGTTGTCCGGCCCTGGTGTCACCAGCTCCGACGGGGTGTGCGCCGCCCGGTGCCAGGCATGGGGGTTGACCGCCGCGACCTCGGTGAAGGGGGCGAACAGCTCCCCCCTGGAAGCCCGCTCCTCGGCGATCCCGAGCCGCAGGGCGGTCTCCATGATCGCGTAGGTGTGCACGGGCAGGAAGAGCTCGTGCGCCAGGGCGGCGGGGTCGGGCTCCCGTTCCCAGCCGTAGGGCGGCTTGGGGTCGGCGGGATGGCTCCACGCGACGCGCTCGCCCTCCCTCCTGAAGGCCCGCCTGGTCGCCAGCGCCTCGGCGCCCACGACCAGCGCCGCCTCCATCTGTCCCGCCGCGATCCTGCCCGCCGCCGCCCCGATGAGCTGCTGCGGGGCTGTGCCGCCGACTCTGGAGTAGGTCCGGTGGCGAGGGGCGGCGCCCAGTCTCTCCACCAGCCGTCCGATCGGGTCGTCGTACTGCCAGGAGTCGGTGTAGACGATCTGGACGGAGTCGAGCCGCGCGGCGGGCAGCCGCGCCTCCGACAGCGCCTGCCTCGCCACCGTCTCCCAGAGGGACAGCGGCTCGGGGCCCGGCTGGTCGCGGACGGTGAGCTGAGCGGCTCCGACGAGGCAGGGGGTGCGTGGATCCATGACGCGATATAACCAGAGCAATGTTCGGTATGTAAAGGGAGAGACCGCTGTTAATGGTGTTGCGGTGGTTATTTGATTCCCACCGCGACCTGCGCGGATACCTTTCTTGAATACATGCGGATTGGTTATTTCAATAACGGAATGGAACCGGGCCAGACTTTTTCACGTCGTTTCCTGGTTTCCGACTCGGGCTATTCAGTAGCGTCCTCAACGTTTTCCTGGCCCACCGGGGCACAGTTCCCCGCTCTGGGCCGCCGAGAACCGGAAGGAGCACTATGTTTTCCCGAGCAAGGCGCCTCACGGTCGGCGTCGCGGCCTTCGGAATGGCCGCGGGTCTGATCAGCGCCACCGCGGCCCAGGCCGCGGCCCCTGGCGATGTCGTCTCGAAGAACGCGGAAACCTCAGCAGCCAACGCCATCGCGTTCTGGACGCCGGACAAGATCCGCGCGGCCACCGACATCAACGACGACCTGGCCATGGACGTCAAGGGAGCCAAGGGCAGCGCCTCGGCCCCTGACGGCCCGCCCGGATCGGTCCCGCCGATCGGCGCGGAGAAGGCCAAGGCCATCAAGACCAAGCAGGTCAACCTGCCCAACACGGTCGGCCGCATCTTCTTCACGCTGCCCGGCGCCAACCAGAACGACAGGAAGAGCTGGAAGTACTGCTCAGGCACCTCGGTCCAGGGCAAGTACCGCAACGTGGTCGCCACGTCCGCCCACTGCGTCTACGACGTCAAGCACAACGTCTTCTACGACAACTGGGTCTTCATCCCGTCGTACTGGGACGGCAACAACAAGTGGGACGGCAAGGCCCCCTACGGCATGTACGCCGCCAAGACCTTCAACGCCCACGACGACTTCGTGGTCAAGGAGGACTACGACTACGACTACGCCTTCGTCAACGTCTACAACGGCACCAAGCCGGTGTGGGAGAAGGACGACAAGGGCAACTGGCACGCCAAGAAGAAGAACGTCGGCAGGCTCGGCGACAACGTCGGCGGCCAGGGCTTCACCTGGAACCGCAGCACCAAGGCCACCGTCTTCTCCTTCGGCTACCCGGCCGGCGATCACCCTGACGGCGACAAGCCGTACACCGGCAAGACCATGAAGTGGTGCTACGGCACGACGGCCGCCATGCCGCCCGCGCCGAAGTTCCGCATCGAGGAGCACATCGGATTCAGGTGCGCCTTCACCGCGGGCGCCAGCGGTGGACCGTTCCTGTACAACTACAAGAACTCCAGCCGCACCGGCTACCTGATCGGCGTCAACAGCGTCGCGTGGGACACCGACGGCAATGACCGCTACGACCGCATCTCCTCGCCGTACTTCAACGGCGACACCTACAAGGTCTACAAGGTGGCCGCCAACCGCTGGAGCGGCAACCAGCCCTCCTGATCCGACGGCCCGACCCGAGACCCCGGTCCACTAGGACCGGGGTCTCCCCCTTTCCTCCAGGTAGCGCCGCTCGGGCAGGCTGCTGGTCAGCTCGGCAGCCCTGAGGTAGGCCGCGCCTGCCTCCTCGTGCCTGCCCGCCATCTCCAGCAGATGAGCCCGTACGGCATGCAGCCGATGGTGCTCGGCCAGCTCGGCCTCGAGCGTGCCGAGCAGCGCCAGACCCTCCAGGGGCCCGTGCACCATCGCCACGGCCACGGCCTGGTTCAGCGTCACCATGGGTCCTGGCGCGATGCGCGCCAGCAGCTCGTAGAGGGCCAGGATCTGCGGCCAGTCGGTCTCGCCCTCCTCCGAGTGCACCGCCGCGATCGCCGCCTGGAGCTGGTAGGCCCCCAGCGGCCCCGCCGACAGCGCCCCCGTCACCAACTCCACTCCTTCGGCGATGAGGTCCTTGTCCCACAGGCTCCTGTCCTGCTCGGCCAGCGGCACCAGCGAGCCGCCCGGCCCCGTGCGCGCCGTACGGCGGGCGTCGGTCAGCAGCATGAGCGCCAGCAGCCCCGCGACCTCGCCGTCGTCGGGCAGCAGCCTGCGCACCGTCCTGGTCAGCCTGATCGCCTCGCTGGTCAGATCGGCGCGCTGCAGGTCGGGGCCCGAGGTGGCGGTGTAACCCTCGTTGAAGATCAGGTAGAGCACGTGCAGGACCACGTCGAGCCTGTTGGGCGTCAGCTCGAAGGTGGCGCCCGCCTTCTTGATCGTCGCCTTGGCCCTGCTGATGCGCTGCGCCATCGTCGGCTCGGGCACCAGGAACGCTCCCGCGATCTCCGCAGTGGTCAGTCCGCCGACCGCGCGCAGCGTCAGCGCGATCTGGGAGGCGGGCGTCAGCGAGGGATGGCAGCACAGGAACAGCAGCGTGAGCGTGTCGTCCTGGTCGGGGACGGCGGGCGGCTCCTCCAGCGCGTGCTCCGACTCCCTGCGGCGCCGCGCCTCCTCGCTGCGGATCTCGTCGATCATCCGGCGCGAGGCGACCGTGACCAGCCAGCCCTTCGGGTTGTCCGGCACGCCCTCCTTCGGCCACTGCGTCGCGGCGGCGAGCAGCGCCTCCTGTACCGCGTCCTCGCAGGCGTCGAACTGCCCGTAGCGCCTGACGAGCACGCCGAGCACCCGGGGAGCGAGCTCCCTCAGCAGTTCCTCGCTCATTCCCCGACGACCGGGCGCAGTTCGAGCGCGCCGCCGTAACAGGCGTCAGGCCAGCGCTTGGCGATCTCGGCCGCCCGCTCCGGCGTCGCGCAGTCGATGATGCAGTAGCCCGCCAGGTACTCCTTCGACTCAAGGAACGGGCCGTCCGTCACCGCGGGGACGCCGTTGGTCATCCTGATCGTCCTCGACCCCGAGGGATCGGCCAGAGCCTCGCCGCCGACCCACTCGCCGTTCGCGGTGAGCTCGGCGATGAGCTCGTCCACCTGCGCGACGACCCGGTCGAAGTCCTTGGAGATGGCCTGCGACGCGGCGGCGTTCGTGTAGATCATCAACATGTATTTCACGGTTTCGACGCTACATGTCGAGGCGTGTCGGCCGGCTCCGACCCAGGAGCGTGAACACGAAATGGATCGGCCTCGCCGTACTGGCCCTGCCCACCCTTCTCATCTCGATCGACGTCTTCGTCCTGCTGCTGGCGCTGCCCCACCTGAGCGCGGAGCTCGGCGCAGGCAGCACCGAGCAGCTGTGGATCATGGACATCTACGGGTTCATGCTCGCGGGCTTCCTCATCACGATGGGCACGCTCGGTGACAGGATCGGCCGCAGGCGCCTGCTGCTCATCGGCGCCACGGCCTTCCGCCTCCGCGACTTCCTGCACAAGCTCACTACTCGTCTCGTCCGTGAGAACCAAACGGTCGTGATCGAGGACCTCACCGTGCGCGCCATGGTGAAGAACCACAGCCTGGCCCGCGCCATCTCGGACGCGTCCTGGCGGGAACTGCGCGGCATGCTGACCTATAAGGCGGCCTGGTACGGGCGGGAACTGGTGGTCGTGGACCGCTGGTTCCCCTCTTCCAAGCTGTGCTCGGCGTGCGGAACCTTGCAAGACAAGATGCCGCTCGGCGTTCGGATGTGGGAGTGCGCCTGCGGCGTGGTCCACGACCGCGACGTCAACGCCGCGAAGAACATCCTCGCCGTCGGGCTGGCGGAGAGGTGAAACGCCTGTGGAGCTGACGTAAGACCTCAAGGAGAGTCCTCTCTGGCGGGCAGTTGGCGGTGAAGCAGGAAGCCTCACGGGTGACCGTGGGAATCCCCTCGTTTACGAAGGGGAGGATGTCAACACGCAGTACTTCCAGCTCGTCGGCGGGCTGTCGCGGTTCGTCGCGGGGCTGTGGATGCTGCCCGCCGTGGCCGCCTCGGGCGTGGCCTTCCTGCTCTCACCGATCGTCCTGGCCGTGGCTGTCGCGACCGGGCTCGATCCCGTACGGCTCGAGCCCGCCCGCGCGGCGTTCACCACCGGGATGCACACGGTGGCGTGGATCAGCGCCGTCCTGCTGCTCGGCGTCGCCGTCCTGACCGCGGTGCTGCTCAGGCAGGTCGATCCTCTCCGGGAGGAGACCCCTGAGCAGGTGGCCTGAGCGCGGTCCTTCCTGCTCAGAAGTCGAAGACAGGGCCGGTCGAGACGCCCAGCTCGCAGCGGTTTCCGTAGGTGCGCATGTGCATGGACTGCCTTCCGTCCCACATGCCGATCGCGGAGACGGACACGGGGTCGCTCTCCATGGTGCACACGATCGTGCCGGCCTGCTTGAGCCTGCTGGGCACGCCGTCGACCGCGGCGAGGGCGTCGCAGGCCTGCCTTGCCTTCGGGTGCGTGGAGCGGTGGACCTGGCCGGGGTCGCAGATGAGGACCGTGAAGCGCTTGTCAGCGATGAGGAGTAGCATCCGCCGCAGTCTGGGGTCATTCGGCGGCGCGGCCTCGACCCCGGAAGCGGACGCTGACTCGGTCGCGGAAGCGGTGGCCGCAAGGGCCGGAGTGGCAGCGAAAGCCGTACCGCACAGCACGGCCAGACACGCGAGTCTCTTCATGATCAAAAGACTCTCTTGGCCTTCTGAGCTGCGACAACGATCAACACGCTGGATATACAGTACCTATTGGGTTTCTTGATCAGATAACGATCCCCTATCCAGGCTGCAATTACGCCGACGATCTGGAAAAATCACCCGTTACGGCGCAAGGAAGGCAATTCATGATCCCCCGCATGAGGCAACTCGCGATCGCCGCCAGCAGCGGCGTTCTGCTGATGCTGCCCATGTTCACCGGGACCTCCCACGCCGTCGCCGCCCCTCCCGACTACGTCTACGCCGAGCCGCTGGCCAAGTCCGACGCCGAGATGCGCAAGGTCGCGGAGTACTGGAAGCCCGAGCGGCTGAAGGACGCCGACAGCTACTCCCCCGCCACCCCCGGCACCAAGTCCTCGGCCCCCTCCTCCTCGCCCTCCTCCTCCGCCGGCTCGGTGCTGACCAACGGCGCGTCCAGGCGGGCGGCCGCGCGCGACATCCAGCCGACCGCCCCGGCCAAGGGCGGCGCCGCCAAGACCATCGGCAAGGTCTTCTTCCAGCTCGGCGGCAAGGAGTACTGGTGCTCGGCCAGCGCCGTGGCCGCCAAGAACCGCAGCCTGGTCGCCACCGCCGGCCACTGCGCGTGGGACCCCCGTCTCGGCAAGAGCGCCAACTGGATCTTCGTCCCCAGCCCCGGCAAGGACGGCGACGCGCCGTACGGCATCTACGTCGGCTCCACCCTGCACATGCACGAGGACTGGGCGGCCATCGGCGACTACGACTACGACTACGCCTTCGTCTCGGTGCACCACGGCTTCCGCTGGGTCACCGAGGACGGCAAGGCGGTCATGAAGGACGTTGGCCGCCTGGAGGACAACGTCGGCGGCCAGGGCCTCACCGTCGGCAAGAAGACGGGCAACCAGGTCGCCGCCTTCGGCTACCCGGCCGGCGCCCAGCCCGACGGCTCGCAGCCCTTCAACGGCCGCACGCTCAAGTCGTGCGAGGGCAAGACCAAGCGGACCGTCAACCCCACCCGCAACCTGCAGTACGGCGTCCTGCTGTCGGGATGCGACTTCAGCGCGGGCGCGAGCGGCGGCCCGTGGATCCTCGGCTACAGGGCCTCGGCGGGGCTCGGCTTCCTCAACGGGATCAACAGCCTCACGTGGAACCTCGACGCGGCGGCGAAGTACGATGCGGTGTCCTCGCCGTACTTCACCCCGACGACGTTCGAGGTCTACGACCAGGCCGCCAACGACGCCACCACCTGACTCCCCGCACCCTCCCGGACACGGTGCGATCATGGAATCGGCAAAATGTGACTCAAGTCACATGAAACACTGGCAACCATTTGATCACTCCCGCGTCATAGGCATGCTGATCAGCACAGATCATCCGCCGTCCGCTGATCTCGGACAGGTCACAGGGCGAGCGCTTCGCCCGACTTGTCCCTTGACTCGATCGTCGGGAAATTCACAGGACCAAACCCCTCCCTGTAGGTTCCTGCCTGTCCGTTTGCTGACTCTTGGGGCGCAAGAGGCGTCACGGTCAGCGCAAAGGAATCCAGGAGTTATACCTTGAAGCGCATCTTCCTCCCGGCTGGTGGCGCGATCCTGGCCACCGGTCTCCTGGCCGCTGGCCTCTCCGCCGGCTCCGCCCAGGCCGCCAGCGACATCGCCTCCGACCCCATGGCCAGGAACTCCGGCGAGGCCGCCTCCATCGCGACCTTCTGGTGGAAGTCGAACGGCGCCGCCCTTCGCCAGGCCAGCGCCTACCACTGGGACGCGAGCGAGGTCAAGAAGCTCGTCAGCAAGGGTGGTTACACCCCCGACGGCAGCCCCGGCATGGTCGCTCCCACCGGCAACGCCGTGAGCTCCGGCACCGGCCAGAACATCAACATCCCCAGGACCGTCGGCAAGGTGTTCTTCCTCGACGCCAGCGGCCAGCCCCGCTGGTGCACGGCCACCTCGATCCAGGCCAACTACAAGAACCTGGTCGCCACCGCGGGCCACTGCGTGTACGACACCGACGGCAACGCCGACACCATGTCCAAGTGGGTCTTCGTCCCCGGCTACTACCAGGGCAAGGCGCCGTTCGGCATCTACGTCGGCAAGCAGGCCTTCACGCACTACGACTTCGACGTCTACGAGGACTACGACCGCGACTACGCGTTCGTCACCGTCTACAACGGCATCCGCTTCACCGGCGTGAAGCAGGTCGACAGCCGCGACTACAACCGCTTCGTCGGCCCGAAGTGGGGCGGCAAGTACATCCTGCTGTCCGAGGACGCGGGTCGCCTGGGCGACGCCGTCGGCGGTCAGGGCTTCGCCTACAACCAGCCCACCGGCAAGTACGTGCGCACCTTCGGCTACCCGTACGCGCCGCACCCGGACGGCAGCAAGCCGTACACCGGCGTCACCCCGAAGAACTGCTACGGCAGGACCTCGGCCAAGACGGTCGGCTCGGCCGCGAAGAAGATCGAGGAGCACGTGGCACTGAAGTGCCCGGTGACCCCCGGTTACGACGGCGGCCCCTGGCTGCTGCAGTACAGCAACGCCAAGCGTCTCGGTTACGTGAACGGTGTCACCAGCACCTTCAACGACCAGGACGGCAACGACCGCGTCGACTACATCTCCAGCCCGTACTTCGACAGCGAGACGGCCGCCGTGTACAACGCCGCCAAGAACCGCTGGTCGGGCAAGATCGTCGGCAAGGACGGCGAGCTCTACAAGTAGGCCTTCCGCCCAGTAGGCGCTCACACGCTTCGAGGCTCGGCCAGCGGCCACAGTGAGGGGCTCCCCGCCCCCACTGTGGCCGCTTCGTTTTGGGCTCGGGCGTCCGGCTTCGTTTTCGGCTCGGGCATCGGGGCAGCTCGGCTCTCCCGGACCCCTTGCCGGTGGCCCGCCGACCCTGACGCGCCACCGCTCCCCCGCCTTCCGATTGCGAAGAGCGAAGGTCATCTGACCGCAGCGACGCCATAGGACAGGGAGGCCGCTTCGGTGCCGAGCCCCTCTCCTTCCGACTGCTGCCGGACGCAGCACATGCTTGACGCATCGCCCAGATGGTGATGAAATCCCGCGTCAGCGTCGCAGTGCACCCGGCAAAGAGACCGTCGTGGGCGCGGAGGCGTCGAACAACACGGGAAACCTGTGCGACCACGCATCGAACCGACCGGACGCCTCGCCGCGTTCGGCACCCAGCTCATCGAAGTACACCACTGGCTCCGCGAGGAGCTGTCCCGGCTTCGCGACAATGTCGACGCCTTCCTCGACGGAGAGGGCCGGCGCCCACGCGAACTGCGGGCCCACTGCCTGACCTTCTGCTCGGCGCTCGAACGGCACCACACGGGCGAGGACCAGAACGCCTTCCCCACCCTGGCCGAGGAGTTCCCCGCCCTGCGGCCCACGCTGGAGAAGCTGCAGGAGGACCACCACCTGGTGGCCGGCATCCTGCGCAGGATCGAGGCCCTGGTCGGCGACCTCGACGCCGACCTCGACGAGAACGAGGCGGAGCGGGTGCGCCGGGAACTCGACGGCCTGTCCGCCATCGTGGAGTCGCACTTCTCCTTCGAGGAGAGACAGATCGTCGAGGCGCTCAACTCGCTGAACGATCCGGGGTGGGAGCAGTCGAAACCGGACTTCCTGAAGATGTCCGGCAGCGCCCCTGCCTGAATGACCGTGGGCCGTCCTTGAGGGCGGCCCACAGTCATGTTCACTCAGATCACGAACTGAGCGTCATCAAACGACAACTATCGGTAAAGTCGTCGCGTGCCGTCAGTAGTTCACGAGACCGTGATCGATCTCTTCCGAAAGCGGCCCACGCTGGCGGCGACCCTGATCCGCGAGCAGGGCGTGGCTCTGGCCACCCACGACGAGGTGCGCCTGGAGTCGGAGAGCCTCGCCGACTGCAAGCCCGCCGAGTATCGAGCAGACGCCGTGATCGTGCACAGGGCCGAGAGCAAACCGGTCCTAGGCGTGATCGTGGAGGTGCAGCTGCGGCCCGACGAGGACAAGCGATGGAGCTGGCCGGTCTACCTGGCCACCCTTCGCGCCCGCCTGCAGTGCGACACCGCGCTGCTGGTGATGTGCCTGAGCAGCAAGACGGCCAGGGAATGCGCCACCCCCATCGACATGGGGCACCCAGGATGGACACTCGCTCCTCTGGTCATGGGCCCGGACCATCTGCCGCGAATCACGGACGTCGCGCAGGCCATCGCCGAGCCTGAGCTCGCCGCGCTGTCCGTGGTCGCGCATGGGCGCGACCCCGGACCTGCAGGACAGGAGGCCATGGACGTCTTCTACAAGGCAGCGCCGCTCATGGCCGACGGACTGGGCAAGACATATGCTGATGTCGTACTGGCACTGCTACCCAAGGTAGCCGCGCGGAAGTTCGTGGAGGGACTCATGGCACTCGGAACTGACGAGTACAAGAGCGACTACGTCCGCCAGTGGGTCGCCGAGGGCAAGGCGGAGGGCAAGGCGGAGGACATCGTCCTCGCGTTCCGCACCCGAGGCATCTACGTCTCACCCGAGGCGGAGAGGCGCATCCTCGAATGCTCCGACGTCTACCAGCTGAGTGCGTGGTTCCCGAAGTCGATCACAGCTGACAGCGTTGAAGAGTTGTTCGACAGCGAGTGATGTCGTTCCGCATCCTCGGCTACTCGAGGCTGGTTCGTTCTCACGACATCAGGTCGGAGACGACCGGCAGGTGATGGCGCGCACCGCCGGGGCCGAGACGATCTGGGTGTGGTCGATGCCCGGCACCCTGATGTTCACGAAGCCGCCCTCGATCGCGAACAGCACGTCGCTGAGATCGCCCTCGAGGCTGTAGCCGTCCACCAGCTCGACGGAGCCTGTCCTCCACTCGCGGTTCACGCGCTCACCTCCGGGAAGTCGAGCTCGGGCTCGGCCACATGGTTGAAGTAGTTGGACAGCGTGTTGAGCCCGACGTGCGCGACGATCTCGGCGATCTCCGCGTCCGTCACCCCTGCCGCCCTGGCGGCGGTCAGTTCCGCGGAGTCGATGCGGCCCGCCGTACGGACGATGTTCTGAGTGAGCGCCAGGACGGCGCCCGCGTGAGGGTCGGCGTCATGGGCGGCGCGGGTGCCGAGGAGTTCCTCGTTCGTCAGCCCCATGCGGCTGCCGCGCAGGGTGTGGGCGCTCACGCAGTAGGTGCAGCCGTTCTCCTGCGCGACCAGCAGCGCGATCTGCTCCCTGAGCCTGGCGCTCAACACCCCCTTGGACAGCTGGTCGCGCATGGCCAGGTAGCCCGACAGGGCGGCGGAGCTGTTGGCGAGGGTGGCATACAGGTTCGGCACCCGTCCGAGCTGGCGGCGGGTCTCCTCCAGGAGGCCGTCAGGATCCTCGGCGAGTTGCGGCAGACGTGGCATGTCATCTCCAAACGGTACTGATCGATTCCGTTAGGACGGTACCGATCGGTTCCATTTCTGGCAAGACCCGCATAACCTGGCTCCATGCCCACGAACGCCCGCGAGCGCCTGCTGACCACCGCCGACGACCTCTTCTACGCCGAGGGCATCCGCGCCGTCGGCGTCGAACGCATCCTTAGCGTCTCCGGCGTCGGCCGCGCCTCCTTCTACCGGCACTTCCCCAGCAAGGACGACCTGGTCGTCGCGGTACTGCGCAGACGCGACGAGGCGTGGCGCGCATGGATGGCCGAGAGAGTGGAGGCGCTCGGCGGGCAGCCCCTCAACGTCTTCGACGCCCTGGCCGAGCGCTTCGCCCGCGCCGACTTCCGCGGCTGCGCCTTCATCAACACCATGGTCGAGGCCGCCGACCCGGCCAGCTCCGCCCACCGAGCCGCCGCCGAGCACAAGGAACGCGTCACGGACTACGTCGCCGACCTGCTGGACGACCGCGCCGAACTGGCCGGCTCCTTCGTGCTGCTGATGGACGGGGCCATCGTCACCGCCGTACGAGAGCGCTCGACGGCGCCCGCACACCACGCCCGAGCCGTCGCCGAAGCTCTCCTGAACACCTTCCAGGACGCGAAATCAGGGCTTTCCTGAACGTTTCCTGGCAAGATCGAGAGATATTAGACGGGGCGAGACCGATTTCGGTGCCATCAGGTTCCTGTGATCTGCGTCACATAGAGCTCATCACGGAGAGTGTCCTCTCACTCACTCCACTTTTGCCCCATTCGCCACAACCCCTTGAGGCCCTGCGGAAACGTGGCTTACCGGATACCGGGCGCGATTGTGTCTGACAGATAACGGAAAGGTCACGCCGGTTGGGGCTCCCGACGAAGGGCCCACAACGGCTTTCACCTGCGAAGATCACCACGTTATGGTCCTTGCTATCCCTTTACTGACGCATGGGACGCATGTTGCGTCTCACGACAGAGCAAGGAGCAGTTCCCTTGAAGCGCATCCTCATTCCCGCCAGCGGCGCCGTCCTGGCCACCGGTCTGCTGGCTGCCGGCCTGGCTGGTACCGCCCAAGCCGCCAGTGACGTCGCCAGCGACCCGATGGCGAAGAACGCCGCGGTCGCGCAGTCCATCGCCCAGTACTGGGCCGAGTCGAACGGTGCCGCGCTCAGGGCCGCTACCGAGTCGAACATCTGGGACAGCAAGGACGTCGCCAAGCTCAAGAGCACGGGCGGCTACAGCGCCGACACCAAGCCGGGCGTCGTCGCCCCGATCGGCGAAGAGAAGAAGACCGCGACCAAGTCGCAGAACGTCAACATGCCGAAGACCATCGGCAAGGTCTTCTTCCTCAACTCCAAGGGCGAGCGCAAGTGGTGCTCGGCCACCTCGATCCAGTCGCGCTACCGCAACCTGGTCTCGACGGCCGGTCACTGCGTGTACGACACGGCCGGCAACGCTGACACGATGTCGAAGTGGGTCTTCGTCCCGGGTTACTACCAGGGCAAGGCTCCGTTCGGCATCTACGTCGGCAAGCAGGCCTTCACGCACTACGACTTCGACGTCTACGAGGACTTCGACCGCGACTACGCGTTCGTGACGGTCTACAACGGCATCAAGATCGACGCCTCGAAGGCCAGCCAGGTCACCAAGAGCGAGTTCGAGAAGCACGTCGGCCCCAAGTGGGTCGACGAGAAGACCATCACCCGCGACGAGTGGGTCGCCGGCGTCGAGAAGTACGGCGTCAACGGCCCGTTCCAGTCGAAGGCCGTCGACCCCAAGGTCGAGACCGTCGCCAAGCCGGCTGACGCCGCCCAGCACATCGAGGACTACATCCTCGGCAAGGGCCCGACCGCCGGCGTCCAGCTGACGGGTGTCGAGGTCGTCAAGTCGGTCTACACCAACGCCGGCAAGGGCCTCGACAACGGCAACCAGTTCGAGCGTCTCAGCACGAAGCTGCCGATCAGCGCCGAGGAGTACGCGGAGCTGAACAAGGCCAAGGCTGACGGCAAGTTCCTGGGTGAGCTGACCGTTGACCTCGACAACAACAAGCAGCCCAAGGCTTGGTACAAGCAGCAGTTCTTCATCAAGAAGTGGATCAAGACCAGCGAGCAGTTCCGCTACTGGGTCGAGACCTACTACGTGCAGGACGTGAAGGCGGCTGACGCCGGTCGTCTCGGCGACGCCGTCGGCGGTCAGGGCTTCGCCTACAACCAGCCCACCGGCAAGTACGTCCGCGTGTTCGGTTACCCGGCCGCGGCGCACCCCGACGGTCACAAGAACTTCACCGGCATCACCCCCAAGTGGTGCTACGGCAAGACCACGGCCAAGACCGTCGGTTCCGCCGCGAAGAAGATCGAGGAGCACATCGCGCTGAAGTGCTCCATGACCGAGGGCGCCGACGGTGGCCCCTGGCTGCTCAAGTACAGCAACTCCAAGCGTCTCGGCTACGTGAACGGTGTCACCAGCACCTTCAACGACCAGGACGGCAACGACCGCGTCGACTACATCTCCAGCCCGTACTTCGACGGTGAGACCAACACCGTCTACAAGGCGGCTGCGAACGTGTGGTCCGGCAAGATCGTCGGCTGAGGCCGAACTGCATGATCCGTGCTGAGAGGTGACTCTCCGTACGGCTGGTAACACCAGAGGGGGCCCGACATCGTCGGGCCCCCTCTGCGTTTCGAGCGGTCTGCTCGAAATTTGCTGGCCCCTTCGACGCACCGGAGCCCGAAACGGTGCCATCTGGACAATGTGATCTGTGTCACATCAGCAACTCACGCCGCGTGACGCCAGCACTCCAACCTCATTCGCCACACTAACAACATCTTTATGGTGATCTGCGGAAACATCACCCGCGCACCCCTTCGCACCAAACACGCGCTTCGGCCACTCAAACATCACAGAACGATCACGCCCGACTTGTGCGGCCTTTTCCCGCCAAAGCGGCTTCCTGTTTCCAAGATCGGCACTGTATGTTCCTGGCTATCCCTTTACTGACGCCTGGGGCGCAAGAGGCGCCCCACGACAGCGCAAGGAGTTACCTTGAAGCGCATCCTCCTCCCCGCTGGTGGTGCCGTTCTGGCCACCGGTCTGCTGGCTGCCGGCCTCGCTGGCACCGCCTCGGCCACCCCGGCTCCGACTGACGAGTACCTCGCCAAGAGCGCTCAGCAGGTCGCGGACATCATCGACTTCTGGACGAAGTCCGACAACGCCGCCCTGAAGTCGGCCACGGCCTACCACTGGGACTACAAGGAAGTTAAGAAGCTCGTCCAGAAGGGCGGGTACGTCGCCGACACCAAGCCGGGCGTCGTCGCCCCGATTGGCGAGGAGAAGAAGGTCGCGGCCAAGGTTCACAACGTGAACGTGCCGAAGACCATCGGTAAGGTCTTCTTCGAGGGCCGCGACGGCAAGCTGTACTGGTGCACCGGTACGTCGATCCAGAGCAACTACAAGAACCTGGTTTCGACCGCTGGTCACTGCGTGTACGACCTTGCTGGCAACGACGAGGTCGTGTCCCGCTGGGTCTTCGTCCCGGCTTACTACCAGGGCAAGGCTCCTTACGGCCTCTACGTCGGCAAGCAGGCCTTCACGCACTACGACTTCTCGATCTACGAGGACTTCGACCGCGACTACGCGTTCGTGACCGTCTACAACGGCATTGGCGGCGGCGCTTCCAAGGCCAGCCAGGTCACCAAGGGCGAGTTCGACAAGCACGTCGGTCCGAAGTGGGTTGACGAGAAGGACATCACGGCTGCGGAGTACTCCGCGGGCGTCGACAAGTACGGCGAGAACGGCCCGTTCAAGTCGAAGGCTGTCGACCCCAAGGTCGAGACCGTCGCCAAGCCTGACGACGTCAAGACCGGCGAGGACGCGAAGAAGTACCAGGACGCGGACGGCCACAACGGCGTCAAGCTGGTTGGCGTCGAGGTCACCAAGGGTCAGTACACCGCTGCCCCCGACGGCCTGGACAACAACGCCAAGTACCTCGGCCTGACCGGCAGCCCGCTGTCGATCAGCAAGGAAGAGTACGACCAGCTGTCCGCCGCCAAGGCTGACGGCAAGTTCCTGGGCGAGCTGACCGTCACCAAGGACGCGAACGGCAACGCCACGGCTTGGTTCAAGCAGCAGTTCTACATCAAGAAGTGGGTCAAGGCCACCGCGCAGACCCGCTACTGGGTGGAGACCTACTACGTCGCGGACGTCAAGTTCGTCGACAACGGCCGCCTCGGCGACGTCGTCGGTGGCCAGGGCTTCGCGTACAACCAGCCCACCGGCAAGTACGTCCGCACCTTCGGCTACCCCTACGCCGAGCACCCCGACGGCTCCAAGCCGTACACCGGTGTCACGGTGAAGAACTGCTACGGCAAGACCAGCGCCAAGCTGGTCGGCTCGGCCGCCAAGAAGATCGAGGAGCACGTGGCGCTGAAGTGCGCCATGACCCCCGGTGCTGACGGTGGCCCGTGGCTGCTCAAGTACAGCAACGCCAAGCGTCTCGGCTACGTGAACGGTGTCACCAGCACCTTCAACGACCAGGACAGCAACGACCGCGTTGACTACATCTCCAGCCCGTACTTCGACGGTGAGACCAACACCGTTTACAAGGCGGCTGCGAACACGGCTTCGGGCCCGATGTTCCCGTTCCCCAAGCCGTAACACGTCAACGTTGAGCTGGGGGTCCAAACCCCAACTCATCTGCTTCATCCGAAGGGCTCGGCATCTGCCGGGCCCTTCGGCCTTTTCCAGGGACAACAGCGCGATGCCTGGAGCAAACCCTCAGGAAAGATCCCTTACGGGAGAGACGCGAGGGTCGGTAGGGTCTTAACACCCTTTTTGCTGATTTGTGGAGCCCCCCGTTGAAGCGCCTGCTCATCCCCCTTGCCGCTGCCGGTCTGACCGCCGCCGCGCTGGCCGCACCCGCCGCCGCCGCCCCCAGCTGGGTCACCGACCCGCTGGCCCCCAAGCCCGCTGACGCCTACAGCACCGCCAAGTTCTGGCTGAACGCCAACGGCGCCGCGCTCAGGAAGGCCACGCAGTACCACTGGGACTCCAAGGACGTCACCAAGCTGGTCAAGGTCAGCGCCGACCAGCCCGATGACGGCAAGCCCGGCATCGTCGCCCCCACCGGGGCCGCCAAGACCGGCGGCAAGGTGAAGAACGTCAACCTGCCCAGGACCCTCGGCAAGGTCTTCTTCGTCGACCGCAAGGGCGAGTACCGCTGGTGCTCGGCCACCTCGATCCAGTCGAGGCACCGCAACCTCGTGGCCACCGCCGGGCACTGCGTCTACGAGCACGGGCGTGACGTCTTCGCCAAGTGGGTCTTCGTCCCCGGGTACTACCAGGGCAAGGCACCCTTCGGCGTCTTCTCCGGCGCGTACGCCTTCACCACCTACGATCTCGACACCTACGACGACTACGACGGGGACTTCGCCTTCGTCGCGGTCCACAACGGGTTCGCCCTCACCGGCAGCCGCGAGGTCCCCAAGGGGGAGTTCGCCGACTGGGCCGGCGACAAGTGGGTCGAGCACGAGGAGATCAAGGAAGACGAGTACAAGACCGGCTTCGAGAAGTACGGCGCCGCGGGGCCGTACTGGTCGAAGGACTTCGACGTCACCCCCGAGAAGGTCGGCCACGACTACAAGGGCGAGAAGACCCTCACCAAGGTCGAGGTGACCGAGAAGGAATACGGCGACGCCGCCCCCAGCACCACGGCCAACGTCAACGGCGAGCAGTACGAGAAGGTCGGCCCGACGCCCATCAGCAAGGAGAAGTACCAGGAGCTGACCAAGCTCAAGGCCGACGGCAAGTTCCCCGGCAAGCTCCACGCCGAGGTCAGCAACGGCGCCGAGATCGCCTGGTACGAGAGCCACTACTACCTCAAGCAGTGGGTGAAGTCGGGCAAGACCGTCCGGTACTTCCGCGACCACTACATCATCGGCATGGCCAAGGACGCGGGGAAGCTCGGTGACGCCGTGGGCGGGCAGGGCATCGCGTGGAACCAGCCGACCGGGCAGCCCGTCTTCGTCTTCGGCTACCCCGCCGACCCGCACCCGGACGGCGACAAGCCGTACACCGGGGTCACCCCCAAGTACTGCTACGGCAAGACGGGCACGAAGACCTACCAGGTCAACTCGTTCAGGGTGGAGACCCACCAGGCCCTGAAGTGCTCGCTGACCGGCGGCTCGGACGGCGGCCCCTGGCTGCTGAAGTACAACAACAGCAAGCGCCTCGGCTACGTCAACGGCGTGACCAGCCTCTTCCACGACCAGGACGGCAACGACCGCGTGGACATGATCAGCTCGGCGTACTTCGACGGCGAGACCGCGGACGTCTACAACAAGGCGCAGTACGCGGAGACCAAGGCCGTCGTCGGCCCCAAGGGCGAGATTCTGCAGTAGAGACGTGCAACAGCGGCCCGGCTCGTCACGAGCCGGGCCGCTGTCATCTCGATCCGGGTGCGGCCTCGGGGAGAAGCTCATCGACGGAGTCGACCGAGATCGCCTGGATCAACCAATCCCGCAACTGCTCGGTGTCCATGCAGGCGCGCACGCGGGCAGCCACGTCGTCGGAGACCGTCATCCCCCGGGTCTCCAACACGCGCAGAACCGATTCCGCTCGTCCCTCGTTGAAGCCCCGGACCCAGTCCCGGAGGTACGTCATCAGATCGGCGCCTTCGGTTTCGACAGCGGCGTCGAGCGCCGCCACCAACGTCCGTTGCGCCTCGCCCGGGGCTTCCACGTAGAAGGCGGTGAAGCTGTCGGCCATGCGCCTCAGGGGCATCCACCAGGATTCGGCGGCCTGGCCGCCCAAGCCGGGCAGCATGGCAAGGACGATGGCCAACTCGGGGTGCTCGTAAGCCGACAAGGACGAGAGGCCGCCGGAGGCGAACACCCGAGGTCGCAGCTCATAGCCGTGGAATCCGGTGACGATGGGTTCCGCCGCCCATGCCGCGACCTGGTCATCCGGGCAGAGCACGACTAGGTTCACCGCACACCGGTAGTCCAACCAGAGCTCGGCGACCTGTCGAGCCCACGACTCGCGTCGAGAAGGTGCCTCGCTCATCTGCATCGCGAGAAGGACGACCTGCGCCGGCTCCTCCTTCGGCCCCAGACAGATCACCGCCCCCTCGGGTCGCCTCAGGATGACTTCCACTGAGTCAGCCGCCGGCGCATCGTCCACGCAAGCATTCACGACCGCCACCGGACGAGCCAG
This sequence comes from Nonomuraea roseola, assembly GCF_039535395.1. Classification (NCBI taxonomy): domain Bacteria; kingdom Bacillati; phylum Actinomycetota; class Actinomycetes; order Streptosporangiales; family Streptosporangiaceae; genus Nonomuraea; species Nonomuraea roseola. The sequence continues at coordinate 4,149,356 of NZ_BAAAXC010000015.1, read as the reverse complement.
CAACAAGTCGAGCACGATCGACATGTCACGCTACGTTACGCCAAACATCCAGCGAGTGTCGGTCGCACGTTGGCATTGCTGCTGATCACAACACGCGCCGACAGCCACCCGGTCGCATGCGCCGTGGACCCGCATGCGCTTCGGGACCAACGACGTCACAGGCAGATCTCTGCCACGCCTTCGATCATGTTCAGACCGGCATCAGGTCCTTGACGCGTTCGTTCAGCTCTATCACGGAGGGCTCCGAGCGGTAGGGCTCCAGCCTGCGGCGTAGGTCCGAGGCGTACGAGCGGGTGCGGACCGACTGCAGCTCGCCCGCCAACGCCAGCGCCTCCGTGGCCGTGCTGCAGGCCTCCTCCAGCTCTCCGCACTGCAACAGCCCGGCCGCCAGCAGCGAGAGGTTGAACATCCGCCCGCGCACGTAACGCCCGTCCATCTCCAGCGATCTGCGGGCCAGCCGGACGGTCCGCTCGCCCTCGCCCAGGTCTCTGAAGCAGTGGGCGAACTTCGCCGACAGGTACGCCTCGTCGAAGTAGGACAGCCAGCTCGGCTCGTTGCCCTCGCTCCTGCGCTCGAAGGCGCGTTCGGCGGCGTTGAGCGAGCTCGCGCAGGAGGTCGTGTCGCCGAGGCCCGCGTGGGCGTGGGCCTCCAGGACGTGGCAGGAGGCCATGAGGGTGTCGATGCCCGACCTGCCCGCCGACTGCTGGGCGGCGCGGGCCAGATCGAGGGCGTGGGCCGGCTGGCCCATGTAGAGGGCCTGGTGGCTCATCCCTGCCAGGATCTCGCCGCCCAGGCCCTCGTCGCCGCCGCCACGGGCCAGGCGCAGCGCCTGGATGAGGTAGCGCTGGGCCAGACCGTGCTGCTCGAGGTCGTAGGCCATCCAGCCGGCCAGCCTGGTGAGCTCGGCGGCGGCTGAGGCCAGGCGCCTGCCGGTGGCATCGCCGTACGAGCCCTCTCGGAGCAGCGGTGTGACCGCTGTGTCGAGGTACTTGACGACGGCGGAGCGCACGCGGCCGCCGCCGAACCTGTTGTCGAGTTCCCCGAAGGAGCGGGTGACCTCGTGGATGGCGGCGATGTCGGCCAGGCCGACCCTGCGCCCGCCCGTCCCGGTCGGCTCATTCTCCTGGGGGAACGTCAGCCACCGGATGGCCCCTACCGACCCTGCCCCTATCGCGAAGGTGGAGTCGAGCAGAAACCTGCGTCGCTCCACGTCCGCCCGCCACAGTGCTGTCACTGTCGCGACTCCCTCCCGCCACGTGTGAGTGAACTCCTGCCCGAGGTGGAGGGGAGTAGTGATGGCCGGCATGCCGAGATCCTCCGGCGAAACCCTGCGGCCGAGACGGAGGGCGAAGATCTCCGTGAGTAGGCAGGGAACCGGGTCCCTGGGCCGCTGACCACCGATCCAGCGCAGCACGGAACTGTGGTCGTACTTCAGGCCCGGAGTGCCGCGGGCGGCACCCAGATCATTCAGCCTGCGGGCCAGCCCCTTGTGGGAGAAGCCCGCCTCGGCGATGAGGGCCTGAAGCGGCCGGTTGACCTCACGTTCCATGGGCTCCCCCTCAGCGGAGAGTCGCACGTCATTACAGAGCGTTCAAGTTGTAGCACGCAAGGTAACTCGTACGATGCCGTTCCTCAAAGGAAGGGCAAACTTCTCCGCTGAGAGATCGTCACACCGGTGGCGGTCAGAGCCTGGCGACGCCGTCCAGCCGTGCCTGCGCCGACACCGCGGCGATGACGGCGGGAGCGACACGGGGATCGAACGGGCTGGGGATGACGTAGTCCTCGCTCAGCCCCTCACCGACCACGTCGGCCAGCGCCGAGGCGGCGGCCACCTTCATGTTCTCGGTGATGGTCGTGGCGCGGACGTCGAGCGCCCCCTTGAAGACGCCGGGGAAGGCGAGCACGTTGTTGATCTGGTTGGGGAAGTCGGAGCGTCCCGTGGCCACGACCCGCGCGTAACGGGCGGCCACGGCCGGGTGCACCTCGGGGTCGGGGTTGGACAGCGCGAACACGATCGAGTCGGGCGCCATCGAGGCGATCGCCTCCTCGGGCACCGTCGAGCCCGACAGCCCGACGAACACGTCGGCGCCCTCGAGCGCGGCGGCGGTCGAGCCGGTGAAGCCCGACCTGTTGGTGTCGGCCGCCAGGGCCTCCTTGTAGGGGTTGAGCCCTGAGCGCCCTGAATAGATCATGCCCTTGGAGTCGGACACCGCGATGTCGCCGATGCCCGCGTTCAGCAGCATGCGGGTGACGGCGACGCCTGAGGCGCCCGCCCCCGCGACGACCGCCCGCAGCGCGGAGAGCGGCCGGCCGGTGAGCCTCGCGGCGTTCTTGAGCGCGGCGAGGACGACGATCGCCGTGCCGTGCTGGTCGTCGTGGAAGACGGGGATGTCGAGGAGGGCGCGCAGCCTGTCCTCGACCTCGAAGCAGCGCGGCGCGCTGATGTCCTCGAGGTTGATGCCGCCGAAGGACGGCGCGAGCCTGGCGACCGTCTCGACGATCGCGTCGACGTCGGTGCAGTCGATGCAGAGGGGCACCGCGTCGACGCCGGCGAACTCCTTGAACAGCAGCGCCTTGCCCTCCATGACGGGCATGGCCGCCGAGGGGCCGATGTCGCCGAGGCCGAGGACGGCGGTGCCGTCGGAGACGACGGCCACCACGTTGGAGACCCAGGTGTAGTCCCTGGCCAGCTCGGGGGATTCGGCGATGGCGGAGCAGACCTTGGCGACCCCCGGCGTGTAGGCGAGGGAGAGGTCGTCGGCGTTGCGGACGGGGATGGTGGAGCGGACTTCGAGCTTGCCACCGCGGTGGAGGGCGAAGGCCGGATCCAGGTCGAGGGATTCGAGAGATGCAGAAGCGGGCGTGACAGCCACAGCGACCCCAGTAGTTCATCGGAAACGGACACGAACCAGACGCGGCACGAGAGGTGTCGTACGCAGGGCGTCTTCGTGAGGGGGTACGGGGGTCACCCGTTTTTTGATTCTGCCACATACTGAGACGCGGCCATGTGTAAGGAGTGTTAACAGGTTGGATCTGACCTCATACGCGGAGTTGGCCGTCCTGCTGGTCAACGGCGAGCTGCCGGACGAGGGCGACCTGCGCGCCGAGCTGACGACCGTCTTCGCTCACGCCGCGGGCGGCAGGGAACGGGAGGCCGTCGAGTTGCTCAACGACCTGCTCGCGCGACATCCGGTCAGCCCGCAGATCTCGGGGCACGACGGGCAGCGCTGGCACCTGCACCTGGCGGAGGGCGGCGTGGTGATGGGCCTGGCCGCGGTGGTGACCGAGCTCGGCGTGGACAGGCTGGGCGTCTGCCAGGCCGCGCGGTGCTCGCGGGTGTTCGTCGACACCTCGTCCAACCGCTCGCGCCGCTACTGCTCCGAGCGCTGCGCCAGCAGGGCGAACGTGGCCGCCTACCGGGCGCGGCGCAGGAGCGGCCAGTAGCGCAGCACGACCGTGCCGACGATGTCGGCGACGGGCCCGAAGTCCCAGCTGTCCCTGCGTCCTGAGGCGCGCTGGTTGTCGCTCTCCAGCCACCAGCCCTCGGCGCCGTGCCACTGGGCCCTCTTGACGATCAGCTGGGCCGGGTCGCCGGGCAGCCTGGCCACGACGAGGTCGCCCGGCTGGACCCTTGCGCCACGCCGTACCAGGAGCCAGTCCCCCGGCAGGAGCGCGGGACGCATGGAGTCGCCTTCGACACGTACCCTCATGGGCTCATGATCTCCCTACGCGAGTAAGGTCGGTAACCGGACCAAGCTGATACAGCATCAAGGAAGGACTTTCTGATGCTCGCACGACTGCTACGACCCAAGCACGTCGCTTCCGCGCACTGCGACCTGCCCTGCGGTGTCTACGACCCCGCCCAGGCGCGGATCGAGGCCGAGTCGGTCAAGGCGATCATGGAGAAGTACGCAGGCAACGAGGACCCGGTCTTCCGCTCCCGCGCCCTCACCATCAAGGAGGAGCGCGCCGAGCTGGTCAAGCACCACCTGTGGGTGCTCTGGACCGACTACTTCAAGCCCCCGCACCTGGAGACCTACCCGCAGCTGCACCAGCTGTTCTGGGAGGCCACCAAGCTCGCGGGCGCGGCCGGCGGCAAGGGCACTGTCGACGTGAACAAGGCCGACGAGCTGCTCGGTAAGATCGACGAGATCTCCAAGATCTTCTGGGAGACGAAGGCGGCCTGAACCGTCAAGGAAGGGCCCCGCGGTCGCGGGGCCTTTTTCGTTGGTTGGCGCGTCTGAATCCGCCAATCGGGTCCCGGTGGCGGTAAGTTGCAGAGAGCGTCCTATACGCGAGGAGGAACGTGACCGAGGACACCGAGGCGCGCGTGATTCGTGACGTGGTGAGCGTCAGGCTGCCCGCCGCGAGCGCGTACCTGTCCGTGCTCCGTACGGCTACTGCCGGCCTGGCCGCACGGCTTGACTTCACGCTCGACGAGATCGAGGACCTGCGCATCGCCGTCGACGAGGCCTGCGCCATGCTGCTGAACGAAGCCGTGCCCGGCACCGACCTGACAGCCGAGTTCGAGCTGACAGGGCAGGAGATGCAGGTCAGGGTGGAGGTCGCGACCGTGGGCAGCTCCGCGCCCAAACGCGATGACTTCGCGTGGATGGTGCTGACGGCCTTGGCCGACGACGTGGACGCGGTGACCGATTCCCCCGACCGCATGGCGATCGTCCTGCGTAAGCGCCGAGGCGCGGCGAGGCCGGCGTGACGGAAAGGACTGGAGCCATGGCCGCCAGCGACCACGCCGTGCCCGACAGGGTGCGCGCCCGCATGCTCTTCGCCGAGCTGGCCGAGCTGGGCCCGGAAGAGCCGCGCAGGCAGCGCATCAGGGACGAACTGGTCGAGCTTCATCTTCCCCTGGTGGAATACCTGGCCCGGCGCTTCCGCAACAGGGGCGAGTGGCTCGACGACCTGACCCAGGTCGCCACCATCGGCCTGATCAAGTCGATCGACAGGTTCGACCTGGCGCGCGGGGTGGAGTTCTCCACCTACGCGACGCCGACCATCGTCGGCGAGATCAAGCGGCACTTCCGTGACAAGGGCTGGGCCGTGCGCGTGCCGCGCAGGCTGCAGGAGCTCAAGCTGTCGCTGACCAAGGCGATCAGCGAGCTGTCGCAGCGTGAGGGGCGCGCGCCGACCGTGGCCGAGCTGGCGGCGTTCCTGAAGATGACCGAGGAAGAGGTGCTCGAGGGTCTGGAGTCGGCCAACGCCTACTCCACGGTCTCCCTCGACGCCCCCGACTCGGGCGACGACGACGCGCCCGCCGTGTCCGACTCGCTGGGCATCGTCGACGAGTCGCTCGAGGGGGTGGAGTACCGCGAGTCGCTCAAGCCGCTGCTCGAACGGCTGCCTCCGCGCGAGAAGCGCATCCTGCTGCTGCGCTTCTTCGGCAACATGACGCAGTCGCAGATCGCCACCGAGCTCGGCATCTCGCAGATGCACGTCTCACGCCTGCTGGCCCGCACGCTCGCTCAGCTGCGCGAGGGGCTGACGGCCGAGGACTAGTCGCCGTACAACGCCTTGGTGGTCGGCGGCGCGAGCAGTGTGCCGAGGCCCGCGATCGCGGCGGCCAGCAGTGGCACGCCGATCGCGGGCCAGCCCGACTGCATCACCGTGATCGACACGGGGATCAGGAAGATCTGGGTCAGCACGCCGGGCGCCCTGCCCCACCGTTCGGCCCTCAGCAGGCCGCCCACGGCGACCCAGATCAACCCCGCTCCGATGAGCAGCCCGAACGCGGCCTCGGCGAGCGCGGCGGTGGTCTCCGTGGCCTCACCGGCCAGCGTGCCGACAAGGGCGTAGACCCCGAGCCCGAGCGCCACCAGTCCCTCGGCCGCCACGATCCCAGCGGCGGCCACCAAGCTCCAAGGGCGCATGCTTCTTCATTCCTCTTGTACGGCATAAGCGGGCTCAAGGCCACCGTCGCTCACCGGTGACCGACCGTCCTCCACGCTACTCCAGCAGGACTCCGGCCGGTCGCCGTCACGTCAGGGCGCCCCCATCATCCCGGCCCCTGCCCTCGCCCTCTCCACCGGGCGGCCAAGACGGATGAAGACCCGAAAATGCGACACGCGCCCCTCTGGGCCGCTATACGGACAAGGCGGACATGGATCATTGGCTACGCTGGCCGTATGCGCGCGATGCTCCTGGTCAACCCCAAGGCGACGACGACGAATCGCCGCACGCGTGACGTGCTCATCCGCGCGCTGGGCGCCGCCGTCGACCTGACCGTCGAGGAGACGCGCTACAGGGGGCACGCCGCGGCGCTGGCCCGCACCGCTCACACCAAGGGCTACGACACCGTGGCGGTGCTCGGCGGCGACGGCACAGTGAACGAGACCGTCAACGGCCTGCTCAACGCCGGCGGCAGGGCCGAACGCCCCGCGCTCATCGTGATCCCCGGAGGCAGCGCGAACGTCTTCGCCCGCGCCCTGGGCCTGCCCAACGACCCCATCGAGGCCACGGGCGCGACCCTGGAGGCCCTGCGCGAGGATCGCCGCAGGGCCGTCGGTCTGGGCCAGGCCCTCTGGGAGGGTGAGAGCCGCTACTTCACCTTCTGCGCGGGCATGGGCTACGACGCCGAGGTCATCCGCGCGGTGGAGGGCCTGCGCGGCGCGGGCCGCAAGGCGACCCCCGCCCGCTATGTGAACACCGCTGTGCGCCACTATCTGGCCACCGACAAGCGCCACGCCGCGATGACCGTGAAGGGGCCGGGCATCCCCGCGGCCGAGGGCGTCTTCATGGCGATCATCTCCAACACCTCACCGTGGACCTACGTGGGCTCGCGTCCGGTCGAGCCGACCCCGTGGGCGAGCTTCGAGACCGGGCTCGACCTGCTCGGGCTCCAGCGCATGGGGCTGCCCTCGATGACCTCGATCATCCGACAGATCCTCACGGAGCGTGACACCCTTCCGCGGGGCAGGCACCTCGTCCAGCTCCACGACGAGGCCGAGTTCACCCTCTCCGCCGAGCGTCCCGTCGCCTTTCAGCTCGACGGTGACTACCTGGGCGAACGTGAGTCCGTAACGTTCCGGTCTGTCCCGGATGCGTTACAAGTTCTGGTCTAGACGGTTACATTCGGTCATTGTGTGATGCATCCGACATCCATATCCGCCAAAACTTAGCGCCAAACCTCTTGCGTGTACTCAGCGTGGCTGGAAGTCTCATCACTGACGTCGGAACGTAGGACCTTTAACTACCCCGAGGCCCTACCGGCGGGGCGCGGGCACTCCCCCCGGATCCACACAGGATCACGGGAAAATGCTCGCGCTAGTTAGTGAAAGTCTTCACAAAGTAGACCCGCACGGAGCCGGGCACAGCGGCTCCATCTACGAAGGAGTGGACGCATGGACTGGCGCCACCGAGCTGCCTGCCGTGACGTGGACCCTGAGCTGTTCTTCCCGATCGGCAACACGGGCCCCGCGCTCATGCAGATCGAAGAGGCCAAGCAGGTCTGCCGTTCCTGTTCGGCCGTCGACTCGTGCCTGAAGTGGGCTCTGGAGTCCGGCCAGGACGCCGGCGTCTGGGGCGGTCTCAGCGAGGACGAGCGCCGCGCCCTCAAGCGCCGCAACGCCCGCGCCCGCGCCCGCGCCACCGCCTGACCGCACCACCCCGACGACGCCTGGCGAGGGAGCCGTTCCCGCCAGGCAGGTGACCCCGCGGGGTCACCGCATCGCAGCGGTCACGAGGTGGGCAACGGGATCGACAGCGTGACCTCGGTCCCGCCCCCATGACGCGGCTCGATGGTCAGCTTGCCCGACAGCTCTCCCTCCACGAGTGTGCGCACGATCTGCAGACCGAGACTGGTGGTGCTGTCCAGATCGAAGTCGGCGGGCAGCCCGCGCCCGTCGTCCCACACCACGACGTTCAGCCTGTCGCCTCTGGCCTCGACGACGACCTGCAGCCGCCGGGGCCTGCCGTGCTGCAGGGCGTTCTGCAGCAGCTCGGTCAGCGCCATCGCCAGCGGGGTCGCGACGATCGAGGGAAGCACCCCGAACGTGCCGACCCTTCGCGGCGTCACCGCCGCCTCCGGCGCCGACACCTCCCCCGCCATCGCGATGACCCTGTCGGCGATCTCGTCGAAGTCGGCGAACTCCTCCGGCGCCATCGACAGCGTCTCGTGCACGATGGCGATCGAGCCGACCCGCCGTACGGCCTCTTCGAGCGCCTCGCGCCCCTCGGGCACCTGAAGGCGGCGCGCCTGCAGGCGCAGCAGGGCCGCGACGGTCTGCAGGTTGTTCTTGACGCGGTGGTGGATCTCGCGGATCGTGGCGTCCTTGGTCATCAGCTCGCGCTCGCGCCTGCGCAGCTCGGTGACGTCGCGGATGAGCACCAGGGCGCCGATGCGCCCACCGCCGACGATCAGCGGGATCGCCCTGAGCTGCACGATCGTGCCGCCCGACTCGACCTCGGTCTCCTTGGCCGCCCGCCCGCTCGCCACGATCATGAGATCTTCGTTGATCGGCTCGTCTGAGTAGCAGAGAGCGGCGGTCAGCCTGCCGAGCTCGGCGCCCACCAGGTCGGCGTGCAGGCCGAGTCGCCGGTAGGCCGACAGCGCGTTCGGCGAGGCGTAGGTCACCCTGCCGGCGCGGTCGAGCCTGAGCAGGCCGTCGCCGACCCGGGGCGAGCGGACCAGGATCGGCTCCTCGCCCGAGAAGGGGAAGCGCCCCTCCGCCACCATCTGGGCCAGGTCGGAAGCGCTCTGCAGGTAGGTGAGCTCCAGGCGGGAGGGCGTGCGGGCCGACGACAGGTTGGTCGAACGCTGGATGACGCCGAGGAAGCGGCCTTCGCCGTTGGGCAGCGCCCGCCGTACCGGGATGGTCTCCTCGCGGACCGGCACCCCTGTCGACCAGTCGGGGTCGCCCTCGCGGCAGATGCGCCGCTCGTTCCACGCGGTGTCGATCAGTTGCCGCTCGCCCTTGGCCGCGACGGTGCCGACGATGTCGTCGTGATAGACGGTCGGGCCGGTGGTGGGACGCATCTGCGCGATCGCGATCCAGCCCTGGTCCCCGCCCGCGCCCGGTTCGTCGAGAACCTTCGGGCCCCTGCGCTCCAGCAGCGGCGCCCAGAGGATGAGGTCGGCGAACGACAGGTCGGCCAGCAGCTGCCAGTCGGAGACAAGCGAGTGCAGCCAGTCGAGGTCCGCCGCGTCGAGCGCGGTGTGGCGGACGACCAGGTCGCTGAGAGTCGGCACGAGTGCATCATGCGTGCTTTCCGCCCTAACAACCAACTCGCAGGCCGCGCGAAGGTACGACAGGGCGAGTTTTGGGGCATCTCACATTGTGAGAACCGTCACACCGCACGGCTGTCCCCGCGCCCAGGAGGTGGTCGCCACGGCCCTCACAGCGGACTCGGTTGCCGTCGCACGTGCGGCGATGGATATCCTTCACAATCAGCCCGAGCTGCCCGGATACGCGCGCGATGGGACGAGCACGCCCTGCGGGCTCGACCGGCACGCCCGCATACCCGCGCACCGCACTTGCCTGCGGTTGACCGCTCGGGCCAATCTGAGTTCCGATGATCTCGCGGTGATCAGACACGCCCTCACCGCCGTGGCTGGAGTGAAGGTGAGAGCGTGACAGAAGAACCCCCTCGCGTACCCAAGTACTACGACGTCAAACGGAGCCTGCTGGAGCTCACCAAGAGCCTGACGCCCGGCAGTTCGCTGCCGCCCGAGCGCACGCTGGCCGTGCGCTTCGAGACGTCGCGTACCACCGTCCGCCAGGCGCTCACGGAGCTGGTGGTCGAGGGCAGGCTGGTACGCATCCAGGGGAAGGGCACCTTCGTCGCCCAGCCGAAGGTCGCCCAGGTGCTGCAGCTCACCTCCTACATCGGCGACCTGCGCACCGCGGGCCTGGAGCCGGACACCAAGATCCTCGACATCAGCTACATCACGGCCGACGAGGCGCTGGCGCGACGGCTGGCGATCAACCCCGGTGGCAGGGTGCTGCGAATCCACCGGCTCAGGCTGGCCAACGGCGAGCCCGTCTCGATCGACACCACGCATCTGTCGGCCAGGCGCTTCCCCCGGCTGCGGCGCGAGCTCGAGGTCCACTCCTCCCTCTACGAGACGCTGCACAACGCCTACAGCGTGCGGCTGACGGACGCCGAGGAGGTCATCGAGACCGTGCTGGCGACGCCGTACGACGCCCAGATGCTCGGCGTCGACGTCGGCCTGCCGATGCTCCTGCTCACCCGGCACGCCTTCGACGCCGACGGCAACCCGGTCGAGTGGGCGCAGTCCCTCTACAGGGGCGACAGGTACAAGTTCGTCACCAGGCTGCGCCGCCCCTAGCGGATCAGGTGTTCTGGCACTGGGCCTCGGGCAGCCAGCACACCTTCCTGGACATCTCCCTGGCGTCCTTGAGCAGTGTCTTGAACTCGCCCATCGGCAGCGAAGGGGTCGGCCACGCGGTCTCGGTGTAGACCATGATCGCCGCACCCCTGCGCACCGCCACCTGCCGCAGGCCGCCCTCCCAGTAGCGGGCCCCCGCCCGCACGGCCTCGTCGCCCAGGGCGAGCGGCTTGCTGTAGTAGCTGATGCGCTCGATGCCGTTGCCGCGCGAGGCGCAGCGCTTCAGCTCGGCCCGCATGGCGTCCATCGCCGCGCGAGCGCCCGACTCGTCCTGGTAGAGGGCGACCTGCTCGCCGCCGATCTCGATCTCCTGCTGCCGGTAGACGGTCCTGGCCGCCACGCGGCCCTTCTCGACGCCCCCGCGCTTGGACCAGTAGCTGTCGTGGCAGGCGTCGAGCATGAGTGGAGTCGAGGCCCTGTCCGACACCTCCCAGATGTCCCAGCCGCTCGACCGGCCCTCCCACAGCAGGAAGCCCTTCGGCAGACTGGTAGTGGCGCCGCCGAGCAGCGTGGCCGCGGCGGTCATCAGCGCCGCCCCCGTTGTCATCATCCCCATGCCTAGTAGACGCGACGATCCTTCATGAAGTTGGCGGCGTACCGTCACCGTCACTGGATCGCTAGGTTGTGCGCATGAGCGACATCGACACCAGCGTGCCGCATTCCGCCAGGATCTGGAACTACTGGCTCGGCGGCAAGGACAACTACGAGGTCGACAGGATCGCGGGCGAGGAGTTCCTGAAGATCTTCCCAGGGATGGCCATGGGCGCGCGCGCCTCCAGGGCGTTCCTGCGCAGGACGATCGCCTGGCTGGCCGCCGAGGCCGGCGTCAGGCAGTTCCTCGACATCGGCACCGGGCTGCCCACCGCCGACAACACCCACGAGATCGCCCAGCGGATCGCGCCGGAGTCGCGCGTCGTCTACGTCGACAACGACCCTCTCGTGCTGACCCACGCCCGCGCGCTGCTGGTGGGCGCGCCCGAGGGCGCCACCGACTACATCGACGCCGACGTGCGCGAGCCGGAGGTGATCCTCACCGCGGCCGCCAAGACGCTCGACTTCTCGAGGCCGATCGCGCTCAACCTGAGCGGGATCATGGGTCACGTGGCCGACGACGAGAGCGCGCTGTCGATCGTCCGCAGGCTGCTCGACGCGCTGCCCTCGGGCAGCTACCTGGCGCTCAACGACGGCACGAACGTGCACAGCGAGGCCAACAGGCAGGCGCACCAGCAGTACAACGAGAGCGGTGCGCTGCCCTACATCCAGCGCAGCCCCGAGCAGCTCGCCCGCTTCTTCGAGGGGCTGGAACTCGTGGAGCCAGGGCTGGTCTCGGTGACGCGGTGGCGGCCCGAGGGCATCACCCCTCCGGAGGTGGACGGCTACGGAGCGGTCGGACGCAAGCCGTGACGCATCCCTGTTTGGAACGCTGAGCGGCTGGTAGGTTCCGGGCCATGGACTCCGCGAAGCACGCCGGTGACGCCGCTGTCGCCGTCGCCAAGGCCTATGGCATCGAGACCATGTTCACCCTCTCGGGCGGGCACGTCTTCCCCCTCTACGACGGCGCGGTGCACGAGGGCATGCGCATCCTCGATGTCAGGCACGAGCAGAGCGCCGTGTTCGCCGCCGAGGCGACGGCCCGGCTGACCAGGAAGCCCGGCCTGGCCGTGCTCACCGCGGGCCCCGGCATCACCAACGGCGTCAGCGGCGTCGCCACGGCGCACTTCAACGGCTCGCCCGTCGTCGTCATGGGCGGCCGTGCGCCGCAGTCGCGCTGGGGCAGCGGCGCGCTGCAGGAGATGGACCACCCGCCCCTGCTCGAGCCGATCACCAAGCTCGCCTTCACCTCCTCGGGCGCCGACTCGATCGGCCAGGACGTCGAGATGGCCTTCCGCACGGCCGTCGCGCCGCACAGGGGCCCGGTCTTCGTGGACTTCTTCATGGACCACCTCTTCGCGCCCGCGCAGATGCACCAGGCCGAGACGCAGACGCCCTCGCCGTACGAGCCCGACCCCGACTCCCTGGCCCGCGTCGCCGGGCTGCTGGCCGAGGCCGAGCGACCCGTGGTCGTTCTCGGCTCCGACGTCTGGATGGACCGCGCGGAGGAGGCCGCCCGCGACTTCGTCGAGGCGTGGCGCCTGCCGGTCATCCCCAACGGCCAGGGCCGCGGCATCCTGCCCGCCGGCCACGAACTGCTCGTCACCCGCGCCCGCGGCCTCGCCTTCGGCAAGGCCGACCTGGTGATCGTCGTCGGCACCCCGCTCGACTTCCGCCTCGGCTACGGCTGGTTCGGCGGCAAGGAGGGTGCGCCGCTGGCGCGCGTCGTCCATCTCGCCGACGCGCCGTCCCAGCTGGCCACCCACATGCAGCCCGCCGCCTCCGCCGCGGGCGACCTGTCACTGGTCTTCTGGAGCCTCGCCACCGCCTGCGGCGACGCGGGCGTGAAGACGTCCCGCTACGCCTCGTGGCTCTCCACGCTCTCTGAGGCGGCCGCTGCGGCCGTTTCAGGCGACGCCGACCTGTTGAGTGCCGACAGCGATCCCATCCACCCCATGCGCGTCTACGGCGAGCTGGGCAAGGTGCTCGCCGACGACGCGGTCGTGATCGGCGACGGCGGCGACTTCGTCTCCTACGCGGGCAAGTACGTCGAGCCGCGACAGCCGGGCAACTGGCTCGACCCCGGGCCCTACGGCTGCCTCGGCACCGGCCTCGGCTACTCCATCGCCGCCCGGCTGGCCAGGCCGTCCTCACAGGTGGTGCTGCTGCTGGGCGACGGGGCCGCGGGCTTCTCACTGATGGACGTCGACACGCTCGTACGCCACAACCTGCCGGTGGTCATGGTGTGCGGCAACAACGGCATGTGGGGGCTGGAGAAGCACCCCATGCAGATGCTGTACGGCTACGACGTGGCCGCGGAGCTGCGGCCCGGAACGCGTTACGACCAGGTCGTGACCGCGCTCGGCGGCGGCGGCGAGCTGGTCACCAAGCCGTCGGAGATCGGGCCCGCGCTGAAGAGGGCGTTCGACTCGGGCGTGCCGTACATGGTGAACATCGCGACGGACCCGCAGGTCGCCTACCCCCGCAACACCACAGGGGTGTAGCAGGGGAAGGCGGTCCCTACTGCTTGGCGGTGATCGTCGGCGAGGGCGAGGTGCTCGGCGTCGGGCTGGTCGAGGGCGACGGGCTCGGCGACTTGCCCGGCGGGCAGATGTCGCTCACCACCGAGACGACCACCGTCTTGCCCTTCGCCAGCGGCTTGCCAGGCCCGGGCACCTGGCCGGACACCTTCTTGCAGCTGTCGGGCTCCATCACCATCACGGCCCTGACCCTGATCGTGTACCCGGAGGCCTGGACCTTCTTGGTCGCTTCCTCGATGAACATGTCGATCACGTTGGGCACGAGCGGCTGCTTCTGCGGAGTCTTCGTGGGCGTGGGCGAGGTCGTCGGCGTGACGGAGGGCTTCGGCGTCGTCACCCTGACGGTCGGCTCGGCGGTCTCGTCCTCGGTGGGGGAAGGCTCCTCCGTGGGCACGGTGGGCCTTGGCCTCGGTGGCTTGGTCGTCTTGGGCGGGGACGCCTTCGAGCTGACATCGCCCATGTCCGAGATGTGCACGGTCGGGCTCTTCTCGGCGTTCATGCCGGTCAGCGCCACCGCGCCCGCGCCTACGCCGAGCACGGCCACCGCCGCGATGCCCGCCACCAGCGCGCCCCTGCCGCCGGTCGCCTTGGCCGCCCTGCGCGTGCCACGGCGCGACCCCGGCGTGGTGACCGTGGTGTTCTCGGGCGGCTGCACGACCCCTGTCGAGGGCGAGGGCGCCATCGTGGCCCCCGTGACGGGCGCCAGGTCGGTGAGCGAGGGAGGCGAGCCCGCCTGCGCGGACTGCACGGCCTGCCTGGCCGCGGCCGCCATCGCCGAGGCGCTCGGGAAGCGGCGCAGGGGGTCCTTGGACAGCGCCCGCTCGACGACCGCCCTGACCGAGGGCGGGATCTCGGCGGGCAGCGGCGGCGGAGCCTCGCGGATGTGCTTGAGCGCGATGGTGACGGGGCTGTCGCCGTCGAAGGGGCGCACACCCACCAGGCACTCGTAGGCCACCACGCCGAGGGCGTAGATGTCGACGGCGGGCGTCACGGGGGCGCCCTCCGCCTGCTCGGGCGCGCAGTAGGCCGCGGTGCCGAGCACCATGCCCGCGTCGGTGAGCCTGTTGGCCACGTCCTGGCGGGCGATGCCGAAGTCGGTGATGACCAGCGTGCCGTCGCGCTGCACGAGCAGGTTGCCCGGCTTCACGTCGCGGTGGACGATCCCCTGGTCGTGGACGGCCTGCAACGCGGCGGCCGCCTGGGCGATCAGCTCCATGGCCGGTTCGGGAGCGATGCGCCCGAGGCGTTGCAGCAGTCTGTCGAGCGCCTCGCCGTCGACGAACTTCATGACCAGGTAGACGGTTGCCCCCGCGCCCGCCACCTGGTGCACACCGTAGTCGTAGACGTCGACGACCCCCGGATGGTTGACCGTCGCCATCGCTCGGGCCTCGCCCTGGAAGCGGGCGACGAATCCGGGGTCGTCCGTGCGGCCCGGAAGCAGCACCTTGACGGCGACGGTGCGGGCAAGGACGATGTCCTCGCCACGCCACACCTCGCCCATGCCGCCGGCGCCGATGCGGGTATCCAGGCGATATCGCCCCGCCAGCGTCGTCCCTTGGGCCACCATGTCTCCCCCGTTACCCCCTGTCGTCTGGAACCTCTCCCACCCCAGGGTTCTCCAACAAAGCGGATTTGTATCGCGGCGAGGTAACGCAGAGGTCACGGAATTCTGGAAGTGTAAGGCTTGTCCCTGTTTTCTCACCACAAAATTGGCGCAAGCTGTACAAACCTATCCTGGTGCCTTGCGGCCCTTCCTGTCCGTCCGATGGGCGAGATTCGATCAAGTAGCCTGGCGTCATGACGCTCGAGCCCGGACTCCGCTCCTCGATGCTCATCATGGTCGAGCGGTCGGACACCGCCGCCAAGGTGGGCAGCGGCGACGTGCCCGTGCTGGCGACGCCCAGGCTGCTGGCGCTGGCTGAGATGGTGACCACGCAGGCCGTCAGGAAGCATCTGGCGCCCGGCGAGACGTCTGTCGGCACCCGCGTCGAACTCGACCACCTGGCCGCCAGCCCCGTCGGCGCACACGTCGAGATCAGCGCCGAGCTGACCGCGGTGGACGGCAGGCGCCTGGTCTTCAGCTTCACCGCCCGCGATCGTGCCAAGCTCGTGGGCAAGGGCACGATCGAGCGGGTGGTCGTCGATCGGGAGAAGTTCCTCGGCCGGCTCTCCTGAGGCGAACGCTCAGGCGATGACGGCGATCAGGTCGCCTTCCTGCACCACGTCGCCTTCGGCCACCTTCAGCTGCGACACCACACCGTCGTCCTCGGCCAGGACGGGGATCTCCATCTTCATGGACTCCAGGATGACGAGCGTGTCGCCCTCCTCGACCGTGTCGCCCTCGGCGACGACGACCTTCCACACGTTCGCCACCATCTCGGCGTGCACCTCAGCCACGGGAACTCCCCTCTTTCAATGCCTCAACTGTGTCACGGTCACTTGGCGCGCATGCGGCCGACCAGGCCCGTGTCGTACTCGCCGCTGACGAACTCGGCGTTGCCGAGCAGCTCGGCGCAGAACGGCAGGTTGTTCTTCGGCCCTTCGACCTTGAACGCGTCCACCGCCTTCCTGCCCAGCTCGAGCGCTTCGGCGCGGCTCTGGCCGTACACGCAGAGCTTGGCCATCAGCGGGTCGTAGAACGGCGTGACCGTGGTGCCCGCAGCGTAGCCGGAATCGACGCGGACGCCGTCACCGGAGGGCTCCTCCCACACCGTGATCGCGCCGGGTCCGGGGAAGAAGCGCTTGGGGTCCTCCGCGTAGACGCGGAACTCGATCGCGTGACCCTCCACCTCGGGCCGCACCTCGGGGTTCTCCCCCGCGGCGACCCTGAGCTGCAGCTCCACCAGGTCGAGCCCGGTGACCAGCTCGGTGACGGGGTGTTCGACCTGCAGGCGGGTGTTCATCTCCAGGAACACGAAGTCCTGCTCGTCGGCGTCGACGAGGCACTCGACCGTGCCCGCGCCGAGGTAACCGACCGCCTCGCCCGCCTTCACGGCGGCGGCGAGCATGCGCTCGCGCAGCTCCTGCGTGACGCCGGGCGACGGCGACTCCTCCACGACCTTCTGGTGGCGGCGCTGCACCGAGCAGTCGCGCTCGCCCAGCGCCAGGACGGTGCCGTCGGGCAGGCCGAGGATCTGCACCTCGACGTGGCGGGCGCGCTCGATGTAGCGCTCGAGAAGGACGGCGGGCCCGTCGAGCACGTCGCCGCTGGCGAAGCGCGCGGCGGCCCTCGCGGCCTGCTCGAACGCCTTGGTCAGCCCTTCGGCGTCGTGAGCCACGCTCATGCCGATGCCACCGCCGCCGCCCGCGGTCTTGACCATGACCGGGTAGCCGATCTCCTCGGCCCGCGCCCGCGCCTGCTCCAGGTCGGTGACAGGCTCGCGGGTGCCCGCGGCGACGGGCACGCCCGCCCGCTCCATCAGGTTGCGGGCGTTGATCTTGTCGCCCATCCGCTCGATCGCCTCGGGGGCGGGACCGATCCAGATCAGGCCGGCGTTCACGACGGCCCTGGCGAAGGCGGCGTTCTCCGCGAGGAAGCCGTAGCCGGGGTGGATGGCCTTCGCTCCGGTCGCGCGCGCCGCCTCGAGCACCTTGTCGACGTCGAGATAGCTCTGCGCGGGGTTGGCGGGGCCGAGCAGCACGGCCTCGTCGGCCTCGGTGACGAAGGGCAGATCGGCGTCGGCCTCGGAGTGGACCGCGACGGCTCGCAGCCCCAGCCGCTGGACCGTGCGGATGATCCGCCTCGCGATCTCCCCTCGGTTGGCGATCAGGACGGTTCCGAGCGTCTCATTAAGCACGACGCCCACCCTATGATCGCCGCCTGTCCGACCCTTTCCCTCGAAACCACCGATCCGGACAGTTCGTCTTGTAGGAAGTCCACAAAAGTGAGCGGGGAAACGCCGCGAGGAGCATCCCCCGCCTAGAGACGATGCACCGGGGCGAGCCTGTCGACGACGCGGGCCATCGCCTCGATCACCGCCGGGTCGTACTCGCCGCCGATGCCGAGCCTCAGCCGCTCCAGAGCCGCCCCCGCCCTGTCGCGGTCGGTGGACCCGCCGACGAGGTCGTCGTAGGCGTTGGCGGCCTTGATGATCCTGCTCGACATCGGCGGGTCCTCGGCGATCGAGTCGCACTGCCTCCTGACCAGCTCGGCGACCCTGTCGAGCACGCCCGTCTGCCTGATCACGGCCGCGCCCAGCTCGGCGATGCGCCGCGCCTGCTCGGGATCGGTGAGGACGGTCGCCCCTCCGGGGATGGGATCGCGCAGGGACAGCTGGCCGATGTCGTGCATCAGCGCCGCGTACTCGAGCTCCAGCAGTTCGGGCTCGGCCATGCCGAGCTCCCTGCCGATCGCGACGGCCAACCTGCTCACCCTGCGCGAGTGGCCGGGCTCGACGTATCCCCCGACCTCGGTCACCCTCGACAGGGCGCGCACGGTCTGCAGGTAGGTCGCGCGGATGCCCGCGTACTTGCGGAAGGCGACCTGGGTGACCAGCAGCGGCGCGGCGAACACCAGCAGCGCCATCAGGTCCATGCTGTGGCAGGCGAGCGCGAGCAGCACCCCGGAGGCGGCCACGGCCGCGCCCAGCGGGAACGCCATCCTGATCTCGTCCCTGACCGCGACCTTGAACGCGGTGCGCACCTGCTCGGCTCGCAGCATCGCCGCGATGAGCACGTCGGCCAGCAGGGCGATCGCGATCAGCGCCACCATGACGACCAGCGCGGGCCACCAGGTCTTCGTCGGCTCCTGGGTCAGGGTGTAGAGAGTGCCGGCCAGCGGCCTGAAGGCGAAGGCCAGCAGCGCGCCGGTGAGCAGCCTCCTGGCCATCGCGTCGAGCCTGGGCGGGCGGCCCACGGCCAGATGCGGCAGCGCCCCCGCGATCATCCCGACCGCGATCACGGCGACCACCTGCAGCGCGGTGTGCTCGAGCTGGACGTCGCTGAGGTCGAGCAGCAGCGTGTAGCCGAGCGCGGCGGCCGCGCCGATGGGCGCGACCTCCCTGTTGCCCGGCATCGTGAGCCGCGCGAGCTCCCCGATCGCGATGAGCGCGCCGAAGCCCACCGCGATGTCGGGCCTGACCAGGCCGACGGCGCCGGTGTGGGCCACGCCGGCGACGGCCACCAGCCCCGCCGCGGCGATCAGCAGCAGCTGCCCCGAGTCGAGCCCCTGGAAGACCCGGTTCACCGCCGCACGCCCTCGGCACCGGGGGTGCTCGGCGCCGCCTCGGGCACCGGCCTGCCGATCGGGGTCGTCATGAGCCGCCCACCACTTCGATCGGCATCGTCGGGTCGTCGTGGTCCTTGGTCGTGGTCTCGGTCTCGTCGGAAGGCGGCGGCGAGGCCTTGCGCGGCGGCTGCCACGGCTCGCGCTCCAGCGCGCGCACGAAGGCCGCCACCATCTCGGGGTCGAACTGCGAACCGGCCCCCTTGTGCAGCTCGGCCACCGCCACCTCGACGGGACGCGCGCCCCTGTAGGAGCGGTCGGAGGTCATCGAGTCGAAGGCGTCGGCGACCGCGATGACCCGCGCGAACTCGGGGATCTCGTCGCCCGCCAGCCCCATCGGATAGCCCCTGCCGTCGTGGCGCTCGTGGTGGTGCATGATGCCCGCGAAGGCCTCGTCGAGGAAGTCGATGCCGCGCACGATCTCCAGCCCCCGCATCGGGTGCAGCTGGATCGCCGCGAACTCCTCCTCGGTGAGCGGCCCGTCCTTCTGCAGCACCTTCGTGGGCACGCCGAGCTTGCCCACGTCGTGCAGCATGCCCGCGTAGCGGATGGCCCTCAGCCGCTCCGCGCCCATGCCGATCTCCTGGGCGATCATCGTGGAGGCCAGCGACACCCTGGTGCAGTGGCCGCGGGTGTAGTAGTCCTTGGTCTCGACCGCCTGGCAGAGCGCGGCGATCGTGGCGTCGTAGGAGCGCTGCTGGGCGTGGTACTGCCCGAAGGCCCAGCGGGCGATGAAGAGCGGCAGCAGCACCAGCACGGCCGAGATCGAGGCCACGGTCGCCCACAGCCCCGCCACCAGCAGCCCGAAGGTGGCGTAGCCGAAGTAGGACAGCAGGAACTGCGCCATGCCCCTGGCGGGCATCCGCTCGGCGCGCTCGGTGCTCGCCAGGCGCACCATGGTCAGTGTCAGGGCGATGTTGAGTGGGACGAACAGCGCGGCCGCCACCGCGTAGGGGCCGACGAGCGCCTCGAAGTCGTTGACCTCTGGCACGCCCGTGACGCCGCCGAAGAACTCGTAGACCTTGCCCGAGGCGTAACCGCAGATCGCGAACTGGGCCCCGTTGAAAAGCCTTTTCACCAGCGGCAGGCCTGGCCGTACGCTCACGACGGCGGTCAGGCCGACGATCGCGGCGCCCTCTGGCCCCACCAGCACCACGGCGGCGAGCGCGGCCGAGAAGCTGACGGAGACGGCGAACTGCTCCACGTTGAGCAGTGTCGGCATCGACTCGCAGACCAGGAACAGCAGTGCGAGAACGAGCAGTGTGCCGTACTCGCCGACGCCGGCGAGCTGTCCCGGCACGACGACGATGTTGCCGACCAGAGCGGCCGCCGCGCCGATGACGACGACCAGGTAGGCCTTCGCAGGCCACGGCAGTCCACGCATGGCGCCCTCGCGACCCTCAGGTCCAGGAGACGCCTGGAGGGGCGGCGTCAACGCCCTCGACCAGGGGAATCACCGGAACGGCCAGTGCTTTCAACGTGCGCATGGGGCTCACGCTACAGAAGACGTCCGGCGACAGGGGGCCGACGCGGGAATCGCAAGCAAAGCGTAATCAAGCAACTACCTGCGGCGACTCCGGACCCACTCCACTGTCCCCTTCAGGCCAGTTGACAGCTCGGTCTGCGGCCGCCAGCCGAGACCCTCCCGCGCGGGAGCCGGATCGACGGCCATCGCCGGCAGGTCACCGAGCCGCGCGGGCGCGAATCCGGGGTCGTCGGGCACCCCCGCCGCCTCGGCGACGAGCGTGTGCAGCTCGCGGTCGGTGGTCTGGAGGCCGGTGCCGAGGTTGAACCGCCGCCCGCCGCCCGCCTCGCCGCACGCCCTGACGAAGCCGTCCACGACGTCGGCGACGTAGACGTAGTCGCGGGTCTGGTCGCCTTCGCCGTACAGCACGGTCGGCGCGCCCGACAGGAGCGCGTCGGTGAAGATGGCCACCACGCCCGCCTCGCCGGCCGGCGACTGGCGCGGGCCGTAGACGTTGGAGAGCACCAGCGTGGTGTAGTCGATGCCGTGCAGCGCCCTGAAGGCGGCCAGGTAGGTCTCGCCGCTGAGCTTGGAGGCCGCGTACGGCGAGCGGGGGTCGGTGGCCGCGTCGCCTGGCACGGGGATGACGCCCGGCCTGCCGTACACCGCGACGGAGGAGGCGAAGACCACCTTGCGCGCGCCACCGCTGTGGGCGGCGGTCAGCACCGAGGCGGTGCCCTCGACGTTGACGCGGGCGTCGTGCACGGGCGCCATGCTAGCCGGGCGGGCCGGCGGGGCGGGCTAGTCGGACAGGTCGGCCCGTACGCGAGCGATGCGGTCGAGGACCTTCGCGCGCAGGTCGTCGGGGACGGGGTCGCATCCGCAGTGCTTGGCGACCAGCGCCTTCACCGCCTTGTCGAGGTCGTACTCCTGCAGGCAGGGACCGCACTCGTCGAGGTGCACCCTGATGTCGACGCACTCACCCTCGCCGAGCTCGCCGTCGAGGTAGGCGTAGACCTTGTCGAGCACCTCGCGACAGTCCGTGTCGTGCGGCTCACCACAGCTCATTTGGATCCCTCCGCCGGGACCAGGCCACGCTCGCGAGCGTAGTCCTCGAGATGCGTCCGCAACTGCCTGCGGCCGCGGTGGAGTCTCGACATCACCGTGCCGATCGGGGTGCCCATGATGTCGGCGATTTCCTTGTAGGGAAAGCCCTCGACGTCAGCCAGGTAGACGGCGATCCTGAACTCCTCGGGCAACGCCGCGAGAGCTTCCTTGATGTCGCCGTCGGGCAGGTGCTCGAGCGCCTCGATCTCGGCGGACTTCAGCCCGCTCGAGGTGTGCGACTCGGCGCGCGCCAGCTGCCAGTCCTCGATCTCCTCGGTGCCCGACTGCTTCGGCTCCCGCTGCTTCTTGCGGTAGCTGTTGATGAAGGTGTTCGTCAGGATCCGGTAGAGCCAGGCCTTGAGGTTCGTGCCCTCCTGGAACTGGTGGAAGGAGGCGAACGCCTTGGCGAAGGTCTCCTGGAGGAGGTCCTCGGCATCGGCCGGGTTCCGGGTCATCCGGAGCGCGGCGGAGTAGAGCTGCTCGAGGTACGGCATGACGTCACGCTCGAACCGCTCGCTGCGCTGCTCCAGAGTCTCCGTGCCTGTCGCGGGCACCGGACCCACCCCCCTAAGATCGCCGGTGGCCTGCTGTGGCGGAACACCGTACTCAGGGGAGGATACCCGCTCGTCAGTGACCGTCAGGCCACCGGGGAGGGGTTCGGGAAGGGCGAGGCTGCGACCGGCGATGCGGTCGCGGCCCTCGGCGACTGCGAGCATGCTTGTCTGCAACACACCCGCGCGCGCGTCTGTTCCCGCAAGATAGAAGGTGACGAACGACCTGGTACGGGGAAAAACCAACGTACCTTTTCCGGAACACAGGAGTCGCGTGTGCTGCCCATTCCGGCCGAGGAACTGAACGGCTCAGGGACGCTCGGACCGTACTGGACCTTTTATCGTGCGGTCGTCGCCGAGCAGTTGAGCCGCTGGCTTCCCGGCCGTCCCTCCGTGGTCCTCGATCTGTCCGGCGGCAGGGGCCGCTGGTCCTCCCAGGCCGCCAAGGCCGGGCACAAGGTGATCGAGGTGGTCGACTTCCGCCGCGCCGTCGAGGGGCAGCCGCAGCTGCGCGATGCCGACCGGGTGCGCCAGGTTCGCGCCGACGATCTGGCCTTCCTGCCCGACGGGTGCGTGGACGCGGTGGTGGCCGAGGAGCGCGCCCTGTCGATCGAGCTGATGGCCGAGTCGGCGATGGAGGACGTGGTCCGCGTGCTGCGTCCCGGCGGGCGCGCCCTGGTCTGCGTCGACTCCCTGGTCCTCGGCATGGCGATACTGGCCGAGCAGAACTACTGGGCGCACCTGCGCCAGACCGGCGAGGTCATGCTGGTGCCGTGGCCCGACGGCAGCATCACCCGCTGCTTCAGCAGCGGCCAGCTGCGCGAGCTGCTCACCGGCGCTGGCCTGGAGGTCGAATGGGTACGGCCGCGCACCGTGCTGTCGCCCTCCACCGTCGACCACGTGCTCGCCACCGACACCAGGGCGCTGACCTGGCTGGTGCGCACCGAACTCGACGCGCATCCCAACGACGACGACACCGTCGGAATCCATCTCGTGGCGAGCGCGGTCAAGAAGGAGACGCGCTAGCGCCTTCTCTCCTGCCTCGACTGGCACTGCACGCATCTGGCGGCCTCGGGTCGCGCTTCCAGCCTGCCCTCCGGCACCTGCTTGCCGCAGTCGACGCACTCGCCGTAGGAGCCCTCGTCGAGGCGCTTGAGCGCGGCCACCACCGCGCCGCGCTGCGCGGTGGCCACGGTCAGCATGGCCTGCGCGCGGTCGGTGTCGGTCAGGTCGGATCCGGCGTCGGCCGCTGAGCGGTCCCTGACGGCCACCGGATCCCCGCGCAGCACGCCGATGGACCTGTCGAGCTCGGCGAGCATGCTCTCCAGTCGCTCTCGAGCGGTCGTGTCGTCCACGGTCCGCACCTCCGGGTAGGCGGGAGCGGCCGGCCGCGGGACTCCCCGGAGGTCCCGCCCGGCGCAGTGGGGGGCAAACAACGCGGTGACTCCGAGTAAACGGATGGCATCGCTTTCCTCACCGGATGCCCACTACGAACGCTTCTTACACTTTTAGAAGAGCGCGCCCTCTTCCTCCGGTTCCTGCGGCTCGATCAGGTGAGGGCCGTTGTTGCGCACGCTGTTGACGTCGGTGGAGACGGGGTAGGCGACCAGCCGTCCCGAGTCGGCGGGCACCAGCAGCCGCGACGCCTGCTCGGTGTCGGTCAGCGTGGGGTCGAGCCACTCCGCCCAGCGCTCCCGCTCGATCATCATGGGCATCCTGTCGTGGATGTGCCCGAGGTCGTCCTCCGCCTGCGTGGTGATGACCGTGCAGGTCACGAGCCACTTGAGCGGGTCGTCTTCGGCTCTGGTCGGGTCCTTCCAGAACTCGTAGAGCCCGGCCATGGCCAGCACGCCGTCGTCCTCGGGATGGATGTAGAAGGGCTGCTTCCTCTTCTTCTCGCCCTCAACCGGCATCCATTCGAAGTAACCATCGGCGGGCAGCAGGCACCTGCGCGAGGCGAAGGCCCTCTTGAAGGCGGGCTTCTCCGCGACGGTCTCCAGCCTGGCGTTGATCATGCGGGAGCCGATCGAGGGGTCCTTCGCCCAGACGGGCACCAGCCCCCATCGCATGACCCTCAGCTGCCTCACCGCTCGCTCGGCCTCCTTCGGCACCCTGCTGAGCACCGCGTAGACCTGCTTGGTGGGGGCGACGTTGTAGTCGGGCTGCAGTTCCTCATCGGGAGAGGCGTCCTGCTCGACCTCGAACTCCTCCAGGAGCTCGTGCTTCTTGCGCGCCGAGGCGTATCTGCCGCACATGCGTCCAGCCTGCCACGGGTTCGGCTCCCCCGCCCAGTAGGTTGGCTGGACATGAAGGCATTTCAGCTGGTCAGCCCAGGCAAGACCGAACTTCGCGACGTCGACGTGCCAGAGCCGGGTCCCGGTCAGGTTCTGCTGAAAGTGACCGGATCGGGCGTGTGCCACTCCGATCTGCACCTGCTTCACGCCCAGCAGTTGCCCTTCCCCATGACGCTCGGCCACGAGCCCGCGGGTCAGATCGTCGCGCTCGGCCCCCAGGTGAACGGATGGGCGACAGGACAGCATGCCATCTGCTACATCGTGTGGGGCTGCGGCGTGTGCCGCCGGTGCGCCACGGGGGCGGAGAACGCCTGCGAGCGCTTCCCCCGCGGCCTGGTGCCGGGGCCCGGCCTCGGCTACCCGGGCGCGATGGCGGAGTACATGCTCGCCCCCGCCAGGTCGCTGGTGCCGCTCGGCGATCTCGACCCCGTCGACTCCGCGCCGCTGGCGGACGCGGGGCTCACGCCGTACCACGCCATCGACCGCTCGCGCGAGCTGCTCACCCCGACCTCCACGGCCGTGGTGATCGGCGTCGGCGGGCTCGGCCACCTGGCGGTGCAGATCCTGCGAGCGATCACGGAGAGCACGGTCATCGCCGTCGACCTCGACCAGGAGAAGCTCACGGCGGCGCGCGGCCACGGCGCCGACCACGCCGTGCTGTCGGGTCCCGAGGCGGTGCCCGAGATCCTGGAGCTCACGCGCGGCAGGGGCGCGGACGTGGTGCTCGACTTCGTCGGCGT
This sequence comes from Nonomuraea roseola, assembly GCF_039535395.1. Classification (NCBI taxonomy): domain Bacteria; kingdom Bacillati; phylum Actinomycetota; class Actinomycetes; order Streptosporangiales; family Streptosporangiaceae; genus Nonomuraea; species Nonomuraea roseola. The sequence goes on along the minus strand of NZ_BAAAXC010000015.1, from coordinate 4,124,481 downwards.
GACGCCAACGCTGTCCGTCGGCGCGGGGGTCGTCTCCTCCTACGGGCACCTGACGGTGCTCGGGCTCGGCGGCGGGTCCGTCGACTTCTCGGCCTCCGGTCCGCCGCAGGGGCTGCCGTGGGGCGCCACGGTCAGCAAGCCGTACGGCGGGACGCGCAGGGACCTGCACGAGGTGCTCTCGCTGGCCCAGCGCGGGCTCATCAAGGTGCAGGTGGAGCGGCACCCGCTGACCGCCGCCGACGACGTCCTGACCAGGCTGGAGCGCGGTGAGGTCCGGGGCCGCGCCGTCCTGGTCCCCTGACCGTGTACCTCATCTCCCCCCAGGCTCTCCCCCTCCTCACGGCCAGGCGGCCGTTGCGCCCGCTCCCGATAGGCTGAGCACATGTCCGCTCCGCTCTGGCCGGCCCCGACGGCCTCCGCCCCGGTCACCGCGACCGTCCGCCTGCCCGGCTCCAAGTCGGTCACCAACAGGGCGCTGCTGCTGGCCGCGCTGGCCGACGGCCCAGGCACCGTACGGCAGGCCCTGCGCAGCCGCGACGCCGACCTCATGGCGGCGGCCATGCGAGCGCTCGGCACCGAGCTGACCCCCTCGAACGAGAGCGCCTCAGGCGTCGACTGGCACGTCATCCCTGGCCCCGTCCGCGGCGGCGCCCGCATCGACGTCGGCCTCGCTGGCACGGTGATGCGCTTCGTGCCCCCCATGGCCGCGCTGGCCGAAGGGGAGGTGCACTTCGACGGCGACGCTCACGCCCGCAAGCGTCCCATGGGCCCGATCCTGTCCGCCCTGCGCGCGCTCGGCGCCGAGGTCGACAACGACTCGCTGCCCTTCACCGTCCGCGGCAGGGCCGTCGGCGGCGAGGTCACCATCGACGCCTCCGCCTCCTCCCAGCTCATCTCGGGGCTGCTGCTCACCGCCGCGCGGTTCGAGAAGGGCGTGACGATCCGCCACGAGGGCCCGCCCGTCCCCTCGATGCCGCACATCGAGATGACCGTCCAGATGCTGCGCGCGGCGGGCGTCACCGTCGACGACGACACGCGCGACGTGTGGCGGGTCGAGCCTGGCCCGATCAGCGCGAACGACCTGGTCGTCGAGCCCGACCTGTCCAACGCCGCGCCCTTCCTGTCCGCCGCGCTCATCACCGGCGGCACGGTCACCGTCCCCGGCTGGCCCGCCCTGACCACCCAGCCGGGCGACGAGCTGCGGGGCCTGCTCGGCGCGATGGGCGCCACCGTCGACCTCGGCCCCGACGGGCTCACCGTCACGGGAACCGGCCAGATCGCCGGCATCGACGCCGACCTCCACGAGGTGGGCGAGCTCACCCCGACCATCGCCGCGCTGGCCGCCCTGGCCTCCTCGCCCAGCACCCTGCGCGGCATCGCCCACCTGCGCGGCCACGAGACCGACAGGCTGGCGGCGCTCGTCACCGAGATCAACGGCCTGGGCGGCGACGCGGAGGAGACCGCCGACGGCCTGATCGTCAGGCCCGTCCCGCTGCACGGCGGCACCTTCCACAGCTACGCCGACCACCGCATGGCCACGGCGGGAGCCGTCATCGGGCTCGCCGTGCCCGGCGTCGAGGTGGAAGACATCGCGACGACGGGTAAGACACTTCCGGAGTTCGCCCACATGTGGGCGGAAATGCTGGGGCAGTCATGACCCGCGGGCCCGTCGGCAGCGGGGCCGCGCGCCGAGAGCAGGGAGCGGACCGCTGAGAAAGCGGGAGTACGACGAGGACGACGTCAGGATCAGGCCGAGCAAGGGCTCACGGCCTCGGACCAGGATCCGTCCTGCGCACGAGGACGCCGTCGAGGGCTTCGTGGTCGCCGTCGACAGGGGCCGCTACACCTGCCTCGTCGAGACGGCAGGCCGCAAGAAGAAGCGCGAGCGCCAGCTGGTCACCGCCATGAAGGCGCGTGAGCTCGGCCGCAAGGGCATCGTGGTCGGCGACAGGGTGGCCATCGTCGGCGACGTGACCGGCCAGGCCGACACGCTGGCCAGAGTCGTCAGGGTCGAGCCCCGCACCTCGATGCTGCGCCGCAGCGCGGACGACACCGAGGACACCGACGGCATCGAGCGTCCCATCGTGGCCAACGCCGACCAGCTCGTCATCGTCACCGCCCTGGCCGACCCGCCGCCGCGGCCCCGGATGATCGACCGCATCCTGGTGGCCGCCTTCGACGCCGAGATCGACTCGCTGCTCTGCCTCACCAAGTCCGACCTGGCCCCGCCCGCCGAGCTGGTGGCGCTGTACGAGCCGCTCGGCGTGCCGTACGTGGTGATGCAGAAGGGCGGCGAGCTGGAGGAGCTCCGCGAGCATCTCGCGGGGCGGATCAGCGTGCTGGTCGGGCACTCGGGTGTGGGCAAGTCCACCCTGGTCAACGCGCTGGTGCCCGACGCCAACAGGGCGGTCTCCCACGTCAACGCGGTCACCGGCAGGGGGCGCCACACCTCGAGCTCGGCGGTCGCGCTCGAGCTGCCCGAGGGCGGCTGGATCATCGACACGCCCGGCGTGCGCAGCTTCGGCCTGGCCCACGTCTCCGTCGAGACCGTCCTGGCGAGCTTCCCCGACCTGGTCGAGGGCACGGTCGACTGCCCCAAGGGCTGCAATCACCTCGACGAGGACTGCGCGCTCGACGCGTGGGTCGCCGCGGGCCACGCCGACCCCGCCCGCCTCGCCTCGCTGCGCCGTCTGCTGTCCATCCGCGAAGGCAGCCCCGAGCCCGAGTGAGTCAGCGGTTGGGGCGCAGGGTCCAGGAGACCGTCATCTCCGAGACCGTCGCCCCCTCCGCGTTGCGGATCTCGACGGCCACGTCGAACTCCGGCCGCTCCCCCGCGTCCAGCTTGGCCACGACCTCGTCGCGCGAGGCCAGCAGGCGCGCCTCGGCCACCACCTCGCCCATGGCCACCTTGCGGTAGCGGATGGTGGCCGTCGTGGGCAGCGGGACTGCGCGCGACAGCTGGTCGCCGAAGGTCGCCAGCGTCGCCGCGCCCGAGGCCGACTCCGCGAGCGCGAACAGCGCCCCCGCGTGCGGGCCCCCCACGTGGTTGTGCAGGTCCTGGCGGTCGGGCAGGCGGCAGACGGCCACGCCGTCCTCGACCTTGTCGTAGGTGATGTCGAGAGTGCGCGCGAAGGGCACCGTCTGCAGCAGGAGTTCGCCAACGTCGAGTGACATATCGCCATGCTACTGGCGAGTAACCCGAATGGGGACAAGCCACTCTGATGGAAGTGGTGTCCGACGCGATAGCGTGGCTCCTCGTGACGGGTTACAGCGACGATCTGCGTCTCGCGCATGTCATGGCGGACGCCGCCGACGACCTCACCCTGCGCCGGTTCAAGGCGGTCGACCTCAAGGTCGAGACCAAGCCGGACCTCACCCCGGTCAGCGACGCCGACCGGGCGGTGGAGGAGGCCATCAGGGGCACGCTGCGCAGGGCCAGGCCCCGCGACGCGGTCGTGGGCGAGGAGTTCGGCAAGACCGGCTACGGCGCCAGGTCGTGGATCATCGACCCGATCGACGGCACCAAGAACTACGTGCGCGGCGTGCCCGTGTGGGCGACGCTGATCGCGCTCATGGACCACGCCGAGGTCGTGGTCGGGCTGGTGTCGGCGCCCGCGCTCGGCCGCCGCTGGTGGGCGGCGCGCGAAGGCGGCGCGTGGACGGGCAAGAGCCTGACCAAGGCCACCCGCATGCGGGTCTCCTCGGTGAGCAGGCTCGAGGACGCCTCGTTCTCCTACTCCGACATCGAGGAGTGGGAGAAGGCCAGGCGGCTGGAGCCGTTCCTCAACCTGGGGCGGGCCTGCTGGCGCACCAGGGCCTACGGCGACTTCTGGTCGCACATGATGGTCGCCGAGGGCTCGGTCGACCTGTCGGCGGAGCCCGACCTGTCCCCGTGGGACATCGCCGCGCTGACAGTGATCGTCGAAGAGGCCGGCGGCACCTGGACGGGCCTCGACGGCGCCAAGGGGCTGGAGTCGGGCGGGCTGGTGTGCACCAACGGCACGCTCCACGACGAGGTGCTCAAGCGCCTCAACGCGTGAGCGTCACCGGTGCCGCTCAGAGCGCCAGAACCCGCGACACCGCGCCCATAAGCGCGTCCCTGTAGGCGTCGCCGTACAGGCAGACGTGCACCAGCAGCGGATGCAACTGGTGCAGCGGCACCCGCTCCCTCCAGCCGTCGGCCAGCGGCGCCTCCTCCTCGTACGCCCCGAGGACGACGTCCAGGTACGGCGCGCCGAACAGCGCGAGCATAGCCAGGTCGGTCTCCCTGTGACCGCCGTGCGCGGCGGGGTCGACGAGCACCGCCCTGCCCCCCGACCAGAGCACGTTGCCGCCCCACAGGTCGCCGTGGATGCGCGAGGGCGGCTCCTGCGGCCCCGAGACCTCAGGAAAGCGGGCGACGGCCCGCTCGATCAGCCGGACGTCCGCGGCGGCCAGCCGCGCCTGCCGTACGAAAGGCAGGACGCGGCAGGCGGCGTAGAACGAGGGCCAGTCGGCGGCGGGCTCGTTGGACATGGGCAGATCGGCGATGAAGCCCGGCCACGGAGCGCCGAAGGCGTCGGCGCCCAGCAGATGCGTCCTGGCGAGCTCGCGCCCGAAGCGCTCGGCGGCGGCGCGGGCGGGCCGCTCGGTGTCGATCCACTCCAGGACCAGACCGTCCTCGTGGGAGGACACCACGGTGGCCGCGATGGGGCCGAGCCAGCGCAGCCCCTCGGCCTCGGAGGTGAACAACGGGGAAACGGCGCCGTGCTTGCCGAACACGGGGCGCCCGTCGAGCATCCCCCTGCGCAGCCGCCATCCGTGCGAGGCGCCGAGGTCCTCAGTCCAGTCGATCGGCAAGGTACTTCGCCAGCCCTTCCGAGGCGGCCTTCACCTGGGCGAGCACGATCTCGAAGCCGTCGCGGCCGCCGTAGTAGGGGTCGGGCACCTCCGCGCCCTCCGGCGCCTCGAGGTCGAACGAGCGGAACAGCCGGACGTCGGTTCCCGCGGGCACGACCCGCCGCAGGGCGCCGAGGTTCTCCGCGTCCATGGCCACGACCAGGTCGTACTTGTCGAAACCGAACTGGCGAGCCCGGTGGAGCGAGCCGTCGTAGCCGTGCGCGGCCAGCACCGCGGCGGCGCGCTCGTCCATCGGGTCACCCACGTGCCAGCCGCCGGTTCCCGCGCTGTCGAGCGCCACCTTCTCCGACAGGCCGTGCTCGTCCAGAGTCTGCCTCAGCACCACCTCTGCCATCGGGGAGCGGCAGATGTTTCCCATGCAAACCAGCGATACGCGAAAGGTCATGCATCCCATCATGATGCTGACCTGGCCCGTTCACCGAACGTTCACCCCGATTCGGGGGTTGAGTCACCTTCGCTGCTTAACGTCGGTCTCGACTAAGGACCAAGTGGGAGGAAACCCAACCGTGAAGTATGCAGGCCGGCTCGCCGCCGTCGCCGTAGTCGGCGCGCTCTCGCTCGCTGCGTGCGGCACCGACAACAACACCGGTGCCCCTGCCGGCACCACGTCCGCGTCCGCCGCCGCGTCCTCGGGCAATGACAACGCCCTCAGCGGCACGATCAACGCGGCTGGGTCCTCGGCTCAGGCCAACGCGATCGACCAGTGGAAGAAGGACTTCCAGGCGAAGAACCCGAACGTCAACCTGAACTACCAGCCGAGCGGTTCCGGCGCTGGTGTCCAGGCGTTCATCCAGGGCACTGTCTCCTTTGCCGGCTCCGACTCGGCGCTGAAGGACGACAAGGGCGAGCCCGCCCAGGCCGACGCGCGTTGCAAGACCGGCAAGGCCATCAACCTGCCGATGGTCACCGGCCCTGTCGCCGTGGTCTACAACCTCCCCGGTGTCGACGGCCTGCAGCTGTCGCCCAAGACGATCGCCGGCATCTTCAACAGCACGATCACCAAGTGGGACGACGCCGCCATCAAGGCCGACAACCCCAGCGCGAAGCTGCCCTCCACGCCGATCCAGGCCTTCCACCGCTCGGACGAGTCCGGCACCAGCGACAACTTCACCAAGTTCCTCAAGGCCACGGCCGAGTGGCCGTACGAGCCCGCCAAGGCGTGGCCCGCTGAGGCCAAGGGTCAGGGCGCCAAGGGCTCCGACCAGGTCGCCGCCTCGGTGAAGGGCGCCGAGGGCGCCATCGGCTACGTGGAGCTCTCCTACGCCGAGAACTCCCAGCTGCAGAAGGCCAAGGTCGCCAACGGTTCGGGCGAGTTCGTCGAGCTCACCTCCGACAGCGCCGCCAAGACCGTCGAGGCCGCCGAGATCAAGGGCACCGGCAACGACCTCAAGCTGAGCATCGACTACGCCACCAAGGCCGCGGGCGCCTACCCGATCGTCCTGGTGACCTACGAGATCACCTGCGAGAAGGGCCTGCCGGCCGACCAGGTCCCGCTGGTGAAGTCCTTCCTGGGCTACACCGCCAGCGAGGAGGGCCAGGCTTCGCTGAAGGACCTCGGCTACGCCCCGCTCCCCGCGGCGCTGCTCACCAAGGTCCGCTCGGCCGTCGAGGCGATCTCCTAACTCATGACAACCCCCGTTCGCACCCGAGGAGGCGGGCCGGCCACGCGCCGGGCCGCCTCCCGGCGCAGCTCAGGTGAGGGTCCCTTCCGCTTCGCCTCCACCGGTGCCGGCGTCGTCCTGCTGGGAATCATGGCGGCCATCGCCGTCTTCCTGATCAGCGAGGCGATCCCGGCGTTGCAGGCGAACAAGGGCAACTTCTTCACCGAACTCATCTGGGAGCCCAACGGCAGCCAGGTCTTCGGCATCGCCGCCCTGGCCTTCGGGACCGTGCTCAGCTCGGCCCTCGCCCTCGTCATCGCGACCCCGATCGCGGTGGGCGTGGCGCTGTTCATCTCCCACTACGCGCCCCGCCGCCTTGCGGGGCCACTCGGGTATCTGGTCGACCTGCTCGCCGCCGTGCCCAGCGTCATCTACGGCCTGTGGGGCCTGGTCTTCCTGGTCCCCTTCCTGAAGACGCCTTCGGTATGGCTCAACGAGCACCTCGGCTGGTTCCCGCTGTTCGGCGGTGAAGGCGTCATCGGCGGCAAGACCATGCTCGCCGGCGCCATCGTGCTCGCGATCATGATCCTGCCGATCATCGCGGCGATCTCACGAGAGGTCTTCCTGCAGGCGCCGAAGATCAATGAGGAGGCGGCTCTCGCGCTCGGCGCGACCCGCTGGGAGATGATCAGGATGGCGGTGCTGCCGTTCGGCCGCCCCGGCGTCATCAGCGCGGCGATGCTCGGCCTCGGCCGGGCGATGGGCGAGACCATCGCGGTCGCGCTCATCTTCCCCGCGACCTTCGACCTCAGCTTCCAGATCCTCACCCCGCACGCCAACAGCATCGCGGCCAACATCGCCAACGGCTTCGGCGAAGCGACCCCCATCGGGCGCGGGGCGCTGATCGCCTCAGGTCTGGTGCTGTTCGTCATCACCCTGCTCGTCAACATGGGCGCCCGCATGGTGATCGCCCGCCGCAAGGAGTACGCGAGGGCCGCCGCATGAGCGCGATTCAGCGCATCTCGACCGGGCGACGGATCAAGGACAGGGTCGTCCAGGGCCTGGTCTACCTGGCCTTCGCGCTGGCCGTGGTCCCGCTCATCTCCGTCCTGTGGCTGGTCATCCAGAACGGCCTGGCCCGCTTCGACCTGGAGTTCCTGACCCACTCGATGCGCGGCATCGGGGCCAGGGACGCGGGCGGCGGCGCCTACCACGCCATCATCGGCACCCTGGAGCAGGTCCTGCTGGCCTCGGTCGTCGCGGTGCCCATCGGCGTGCTCACCGCCATCTACCTGGTGGAGTACGGCACCGGCGGGCGGCTCAGCCGTATGATCAGCTTCTTCGTGGACGTCATGACCGGCGTCCCTTCGATCGTGGCGGGCCTGTTCATCTTCGCCTTCTGGATCCTCTTCCTCGGCATCCCGTTCTCCGGGTTCGCGGGGGCGCTGGCGCTGTCGATCCTGATGATGCCGACGGTGGTGCGCTCGGCCGAGGAGATGCTCAGGCTGGTCCCCAACGACCTGCGTGAGGCCTCCTACGCCCTGGGCGTGCCCAAGTGGCGCACGATCCTCAAGGTCGTGCTGCCGACCGCGCTCACCGGCATCATCACCGGCGTCATGCTGGCCATCGCCCGCGTCGCCGGTGAGACCGCGCCACTGCTGCTGACCGTCTTCTTCACCGACTCCATCAACAACGATCCGTTCAACGGGCCGCAGATGGGACTCCCCCTCTACGTGTTCGACCAGGCGGCCCGTCCCAACGACACCGCCATCGACCGCGCGTGGGCGGGAGCTCTCACGCTCATCCTGATCGTCATGCTGCTGAACCTGGTCGCGCGCCTCATCGCCTGGTGGCGCTCGCCTGCCAGGGCCCGATAGGAGGTATCCGCCACCATGTCCAAGCAGATCCAGGTCTCGGGCCTCGACGCTTACTACGGATCGCACAAGGCCATCGAGGACGTCTCGATGACCATCGAACCCCGCTCGGTCACCGCGTTCATCGGCCCCTCCGGCTGCGGCAAGTCCACCTTCCTCCGCACGCTCAACCGCATGCACGAGGTCATCCCCGGCGCGCGGGTCGAGGGCAAGGTGCTCCTCGACGGCGAGGACCTCTACGGCTCCGACATCGAGCCCGTCTCGGTGCGCCGCGCGATCGGCATGGTCTTCCAGCGGCCCAACCCGTTCCCGACCATGTCCATCTACGAGAACGTGGCCGCGGGGCTCAAGCTCAACGGCCGCGTCTCCAAGTCGGAGACCGACGGCATCGTCGAGGAGTCGCTGAAGGGCGCCAACCTCTGGAACGAGGTCAAGGACCGCCTCAACAAGCCGGGCGCGGGCCTGTCCGGCGGTCAGCAGCAGCGTCTGTGCATCGCCCGCGCGATCGCGGTCAAGCCACAGGTGCTGCTCATGGACGAGCCCTGCTCGGCGCTCGACCCGATCTCCACGCTGGCCATCGAGGACCTGATGACCAAGCTCAAGGACGAGTACACGATCGTCATCGTCACCCACAACATGCAGCAGGCCGCCCGGGTGAGCGACCGCACCGCCTTCTTCAACCTCGCGGCCCAGGGTCAGCCCGGCAAGGTGGTCGAGATGGACGACACCTCACGAATGTTCACCAACCCCTCGCAGAAGGCCACCGAGGACTACATCACGGGGCGTTTCGGCTGATGGTCGTCGCGGCGAACGGGGACGCCCCTACAGCCCCCACGCTGCTGGTGGCCGACCCGGACGAGGACGTCATCCAGGAGCTGGCGGCGGCGCTCGAACGAGAGGGCGTCGAGGTCACCGGTGTGACCGACGGCGCCCAGGCGCTCCTGCAGGCCGGCGCCCTGCACCCTGACGTGGTGCTCGTGGGCGCCACGCTGCCGACCATCGGCGCGGTCGAGTTCGTCCGCGCCGTACGGCTCGCGCGCTCGGTGCCCGTCCTTCTCGGCGTCGGTGAGGGGCACGCCGAGCAGGCCGTCCAGGCGCTGGCCGCGGGCGCTTCGGCGTGCGTGGCCAGGCCGTACCGGGTGCTGGAGCTGCTGCCCTTCATCCAGGCGGCCTCCCACGGCGGCGAGACACGCAAGGTGCTGAGCGTGGGAAGCGTGGAGCTCGACGTCCACGCCTACCAGGTGCGCGTCGCGGGCCATGCCGTCCACCTGCCGTTGCGCGAGTTCGAGCTGCTGCACTACCTGATGCGCAACGCCGACCGTACGGTGACCCGCGAGCAGATCATGAGGAACGTCTGGCACTCCGCCGACGGCACCTCGACCAACACGATCGCGGTGCACGTCAAACGGCTCCGGGCGCGCCTGGGCGACGAGGACGACCAGCTGATCCAGACCGTGCGCGGTGTCGGCTACCGGCTGATCACGCCTGCCTGAAGCTCGGCGATGCTGTCGTCGTCGCAGGTCTCCCAGAAGGCGCCCACGACGTCCTCCAGGTGCCGCATCGACTCGGCACGGAACAGCACGTCCTGGTACTTCGTGATGTCGTACTGCGTGGCGCCCATGACCCGCAGGTCGAGGGGCCTGATGTCCATGCCCCTGAACTCCTCGATCTCGCCGTAGGACGACAGGATGCCCGCCCCGTACGCGCGCAGCTCACCGCTCTCGGCCATCACGCCGAACTCCAGCGTGAACCAGAAGACCTTCGAGACGAACTCCAGCGCCTCGTCGCTCTCCACCCGCCGCGCCGCCGCTCCCGCCAGCCGGTACAGCGCCGCGAACCGGTCGTTGGCCAGCGCGTTGGCGTGCCCGATCACCTCGTGGACGACATCGGGCTCGGGCGTGTAGAAGGGCACCGAGTGGTGGCGGATGTACTGGGTGGAGTGGAAGTAGCCGTCGGCCAGCACGCCGTAGAAGTCACGCAGCGGGACGAGCCCGGCCGCGGGAAGGTATCTGAACCCGGTGAGCGGCTCCAGCAGCTCGCTCACCTCCTGCAGCTGCGGGATCCTGTCCGTGGGCAGGCCCAGCCTGGACGCGCCCTCCAGGTACTCCGCCGTGGCGTACTTCCTGTGCTTGATGGCCAGCTCGTGCGAGATCAGCGACCAGATGCGGTGTTCCTGCTCGGTGTACTCGGCCGCCGGGATCGGCTCGCCCTGCCGATGGTTGACGGCCAGAGCCGCGATCGCGTTTCGCCTGGCCCGGTAGACCTGGTCGGCGAAGCCGGGATGTGACGTCGCCAGCTCAACCACCACGGACCCGTCGTCCTGGGCGGAGACCGGCGCGAAGTACTGCGCTTCCTCGAACATGCAAGAATGACAGCAATTACAGCTTTCGTTGGCAAGAGTGACCAGTTTCACTGGGCGATTCGCGCAATATCGCTTGATCGAATCGGGCTTTGACTGCGCGAATCGCCCATACCTTGTGGAGGCGGCCATGGACGAGCTCGACGCCAGGCTCCTGGTGACCATGCGCGCCCACCCTCGCATCGGGCTGACCGAGCTGGCCAGGCTGCTGGGTGTGGCCAGGGGGACGGTCCAGGCCAGGGTGGAGAAGCTGACGGCTCGCGGGGTCATCGTCGACTTCGGCCCGACGGTCTCCGCCGCGGGCACCGGCCACCCGATCCTGGCCTTCGTCTGGCTCCAGATCGCCCAGGGACGGCTGGCCGAGGCCGTCCAGGCGCTGCACGACGTGCCGCAGATCCTCGAGGTGCACGGCACGAGCGGACAGCACGACCTGCTGTGCAGGGTGGTGGCCAGGAGCACCGACCACCTGCAGGAGGTCATCGCGCGCATTCTCGCCTCTCCTGCGGTCCAGCGCACCGACACCACGATCGCGCTGTCGACGCAGATCCCCTATCGGATCGAGCCCCTGATCGCCTCCTCCCACGAGGAGAGGTAGACCTGGTACCCGCCCGCGAAGCGGCGCAACTCGCGCTCGCCCTCGTCGCTGAGCGCGGTCAGGTCGTAGGTCACCCGTACGAGACTCTCCCCTCTCGCCTCTGATGCCCCCACGCTCGCCTCCACTGGCTCGAGGGTGACGGTGACGGTGCCGGCCCTGCTGCCGGGGGTGATGCGCGCATACGAGATGAGGCGGCCCGGCCGGCGATCGACCACCACCCAGATGGTGTTCTCTTCGTGGGCGGCGGTCTCGAACACCGTGCCCGGCGCCGAGTCGTCGTCCACCGGATGCAGGAAGACCGGCTCCCACCCTTCCGCCCAGCGCTCCTCCCCACGCGGGGTGAACAGCACGAACGCCTCCTCGGGCGGAAGCGGCACCACAAAGGACCCTGTCAGCCGACACCGCCCACCCGACTCCGGACGAGGTCCGTACTCACCCGAAACCGCGCGACGGCCCGCCCCACCCGACTCTGGAGGGGGTTCGAGGTCGCCCACCACCACGTGGAGGCTCAGCCCATCCGGACCCTGGACGAGGGCCGTGTCGCCCGCTGTCGCTTGGAGGCCCGGCCCACCCGACTCTGGACGGGGTTCGAGTTCTCCCGCCACCGGGTGGAGGCTCAGCTCATCCGACTCCGGACGAGGTCCGTACTCACCCGATACCGACTGACGGCCCAGCCCGTCTGACTCTGGGCAAGGTCCGCGCTCAGCCGATTCCGGGTGACGGCTCAGCCCATCCGGCTCTGGACAGGGGACATGCTCGCCCGCTACCGCGTGGAGACCCGGCCCGTCTGACTCTGGGCGAGGTCCGCAGACGCGCGATACCGCGTGGAGGTTCGGCACACCCGGGTCTGAGCGAAGTTCTTCCCCGCCTGAGTCCGCGTGGAGACTCAGGCCACCCGTCGCCGCAGGAGGGCGCCGTTCATCCGCCTGTTCGCCGAAAACGCGCTGAGGGTGTTGTCCACCCGCCTCCAGGTGGAGATCCTTACCGCCATGGTGCTTCTCGGGGCTGTTCATCGCTCGATCAGCCGGTGGGCGTCGGCGGCGGTGAGGGTCAGGCCGTAGACCGCCTTGAGCTGCTCGATCTTCACGAGTGTCTCCGGTGAGAACGGGACCTTGCCCTCGAAGGCGTGCAGCGCGATGCCCTCGACGAGATCACCGAGTGAGATGTCCAGGTACTCGGCCAGCCCCTTGAGGACCTTGAGCACGTTGCGCTCCACACGAAGCCCGGTCTGCGTACGATCGACTGTTACCATGGTATCAATGTACCAACTTGCACAAAAGAAGGGACTCCGGAAATGCAGAAAGGGCCCCACCCAACGGGTGAAGCCCTTCCATACAAAGATTGCGCGGCGGCGACCTACTCTCCCACACCCTCCCGAGTGCAGTACCATCGGCGCTGCAGAGCTTAACTTCCGGGTTCGGAATGTAACCGGGTGTTTCCTCTACGCTATAACCGCCGCAACCCTACGAGACCATTTGCTGTCTCAGAATTGCCTAGTGGACGCGAGCAAAAAGCTTTGTGGTCAAGTCCTCGGCCTATTAGTACCGGTCAGCTCCACACGTTACCGTGCTTCCACCTCCGGCCTATCAACCCGGTCGTCTACCGGGAGCCTTACCCACACAACGTGGTGGGAGACCTCATCTCAAGGCGAGCTTCCCGCTTAGATGCTTTCAGCGGTTATCCCTTCCGAACGTAGCCAACCAGCCGTGCACCTGGCGGTACAACTGGCACACCAGAGGTTCGTCCGTCCCGGTCCTCTCGTACTAGGGACAGCCCCTTTCAAGTCTCCTGCGCGCGCAGCGGATAGGGACCGAACTGTCTCGCGACGTTCTAAACCCAGCTCGCGTACCGCTTTAATGGGCGAACAGCCCAACCCTTGGGACCTACTCCAGCCCCAGGATGCGACGAGCCGACATCGAGGTGCCAAACCATCCCGTCGATATGGACTCTTGGGGAAGATCAGCCTGTTATCCCCGGGGTACCTTTTAGCCGTTGAGCGACGGCGCTTCCACATGCCACCGCCGGATCACTAGTCCCAGCTTTCGCTCCTGCTCGACCCGTCAGTCTCACAGTCAAGCTCCCTTGTGCACTTACACTCAACACCTGATTGCCAACCAGGCTGAGGGAACCTTTGGGCGCCTCCGTTACTCTTTAGGAGGCAACCGCCCCAGTTAAACTACCCACCAGACACTGTCCCCGATCCGGATCACGGACCAGAGTTAGACGTTCAAAACGACCAGAGTGGTATTTCACCAATGACTCCACCCGAACTAGCGTCCGAGCTTCACAGTCTCCCACCTATCCTACACAAGACGTTCCAAACGCCAATGTCAAGCTGTAGTGAAGGTCCCGGGGTCTTTCCGTCCTGCTGCGCGTAACGAGCATCTTTACTCGTAGTGCAATTTCGCCGGGTCTGCGGTTGAGACAGCGGGGAAGTCGTTACGCCATTCGTGCAGGTCGGAACTTACCCGACAAGGAATTTCGCTACCTTAGGATGGTTATAGTTACCACCGCCGTTTACCGGCGCTTAAGTTCTCACCTTCGCCACTTGCGTGGCTAAGCGGTCCCCTTAACGTTCCGGCACCGGGCAGGCGTCAGTCCGTATACATCGTCTTACGACTTCGCACGGACCTGTGTTTTTAGTAAACAGTCGCTTCCCCCTGGCCACTGCGACCCCCACCAGCTCAGAAAGCTAGTTTCGTCACCAGCAGAGGTCCCCCTTCTCCCGAAGTTACGGGGGCAATTTGCCGAGTTCCTTAACCACAGTTCACCCGATCGCCTTGGTATTCTCTACCTGACCACCTGAGTCGGTTTAGGGTACGGGCCGCCACAACACTCGCTAGAGGCTTTTCTCGGCAGCATAGGATCATCCACTTCGCCACAATCGGCTCGGCATCACATCTCAGGATCAATGCGTCGCGGATTTGCCTACGACACTCCCTACATGCTTACCCCAGGAACAACCATCGCCTGGGTTGGACTACCTTCCTGCGTCACCCCATCGCTTACCTACTACCCGATCGGATCGAGCGTTCAGCCTCACCACTTGTCCCGAAGGACGCTGCGGGGCTTAAGGACTCTTAGCATCACGAGGTTCGATATGGGCGTGTTAAAGCGGGTACGGGAATATCAACCCGTTGTCCATCGACTACGCCTGTCGGCCTCGCCTTAGGTCCCGACTTACCCTGGGCGGATTAGCCTGGCCCAGGAACCCTTGGTCATTCGGCGGCAGGGTTTCTCACCCTGCATTCGCTACTCATGCCTGCATTCTCACTCGCACAGCCTCCACAACTAGATCACTCTGCTGCTTCGCCGGCTGCACGACGCTCCCCTACCCATCAACCCCGCATGGGGGTCAATGCCACGACTTCGGCGGTGTACTTGAGCCCCGCTACATTGTCGGCGCGGAATCACTTGACCAGTGAGCTATTACGCACTCTTTCAAGGGTGGCTGCTTCTAAGCCAACCTCCTGGTTGTCTCTGCGACTCCACATCCTTTCCCACTTAGCACACGCTTAGGGGCCTTAGTCGGTGATCTGGGCTGTTTCCCTCTCGACTACGGAGCTTATCCCCCGCAGTCTCACTGCCACGCTCTCACTTACCGGCATTCGGAGTTTGGCTGACGTCAGTAACCTTGTCGGGCCCATCGGCCATCCAGTGCTCTACCTCCGGCAAGAAACACGTGACGCTGCACCTAAATGCATTTCGGGGAGAACCAGCTATCACGGAGTTTGATTGGCCTTTCACCCCTACACACAGGTCATCCCCCAGGTTTTCAACCCTGGTGGGTTCGGTCCTCCACGAGGTCTTACCCTCGCTTCAACCTGCCCATGCGTAGATCACTCCGCTTCGGGTCTACAGCATGCGACTCAAACGCCCTATTCAGACTCGCTTTCGCTACGGCTCCCCCACACGGGTTAACCTCGCCACACACCATAACTCGCAGGCTCATTCTTCAAAAGGCACGCAGTCACATCACACACCAGCAAGCTGATGTAAGCTCCTACGGCTTGTAGGCACACGGTTTCAGGTACTATTTCACGACCCCTCACCGGGGCACTTTTCACCTTTCCCTCACGGTACTAGTGCACTATCGGTCATCAGGGAGTATTTAGGCTTACCAGGTGGTCCTGGCAGATTCACACAGGATTTCTCGGGCCCCGTGCTACTTGGGATCCCCTCAAACAGTCGACAAGGTTTCGCCTACCCGGCTCTCACGGTCTACGGCAGCCCTTCCCAGAGCTTTCAACTACCCCATCGATTTCTCACTGTTCGACCAATCGGCAGATCAGTCAAGAGGGTCCCACGACCCCGAACATGCAACGCCTGCCGGCTATCACACATGCCCGGTTTAGCCTCATCCGCTTTCGCTCACCACTACTCACGGAATCACTGTTGTTTTCTCTTCCTACGGGTACTGAGATGTTTCACTTCCCCGCGTTACCACCAACCGCCCTATACATTCAGGCGGAGGCAACACCACATGACTGGTGCTAGGTTTCCCCATTCGGACATCCCCGGATCAACGTCTGGTTGGCGACTCCCCGAGGCTTAACGCAGCCTCCCACGTCCTTCATCGGCTCCTGATGCCAAGGCATCCACCGTGTGCCCTAAAAAACTTGGCCACAAAGATGCTCGCGTCCACTATGCAAATCTCAAACAACAAACAGCAACCAACTCCAAACCACACAATGATGGTTCTTCGCTGGCCCTGTATGAGGCGGAACAGACGGATCAGGCCACCATGCGAAACCCGCAGCGGGTGGCCCCTACGATCCGGTCCGTTTCCTCAGGACCCAACAGTGTGTTTCAGACCCGGTCCAAGCCCCCGAAACCAGCGTTCCCACTCCCTCCGAAGAAGGCGGTACTAGCGGCCCGGCAACCCGGTCCAGCTGACTAGCCAGTGCTCCACTAATGAGCTGCCGAGCATCAGACGTTCGCTGATGACCTCGACGTAGGCCGGAGGCTCGCGCCTTCGACCAGCTGCTCCTTAGAAAGGAGGTGATCCAGCCGCACCTTCCGGTACGGCTACCTTGTTACGACTTCGTCCCAATCGCCAGCCCCACCTTCGACCGCTCCCCCCAGCAAGCTGGTTGGGCCACGGGCTTCGGGTGTTGCCGACTTTCGTGACGTGACGGGCGGTGTGTACAAGGCCCGGGAACGTATTCACCGCAGCGTTGCTGATCTGCGATTACTAGCGACTCCGACTTCATGGGGTCGAGTTGCAGACCCCAATCCGAACTGAGACCGGCTTTTAGGGATTCGCTCCACCTCACGGTATCGCAACCCTCTGTACCGGCCATTGTAGCATGTTTGCAGCCCAAGACATAAGGGGCATGATGACTTGACGTCATCCCCACCTTCCTCCGAGTTGACCCCGGCAGTCCCCCATGAGTCCCCAGCACGCCGAAGCGCCTGCTGGCAACATGGAGCAAGGGTTGCGCTCGTTGCGGGACTTAACCCAACATCTCACGACACGAGCTGACGACAGCCATGCACCACCTGTCACCCAGTCCGAAGAGGGCCACATCTCTGCAGCTTTCCGGGCGATGTCAAGCCTTGGTAAGGTTCTTCGCGTTGCGTCGAATTAAGCAACATGCTCCGCCGCTTGTGCGGGCCCCCGTCAATTCCTTTGAGTTTTAGCCTTGCGGCCGTACTCCCCAGGCGGGGCGCTTAATGCGTTAGCTCCGGCACGGAGATCGTGGAAGATCCCCACACCTAGCGCCCAACGTTTACAGCGTGGACTACCAGGGTATCTAATCCTGTTCGCTCCCCACGCTTTCGCTCCTCAGCGTCAGGTAAGGCCCAGAGAACCGCCTTCGCCACCGGTGTTCCTCCTGATATCTGCGCATTTCACCGCTACACCAGGAATTCCGTTCTCCCCTACCTACCTCTAGCCAGCCCGTATCCACCGCAGACCCGCAGTTAAGCTGCGAGCTTTCACGGCAGACGCGACAAGCCACCTACGAGCTCTTTACGCCCAATAATTCCGGACAACGCTTGCGCCCTACGTATTACCGCGGCTGCTGGCACGTAGTTAGCCGGCGCTTCTTCTGCAGGTACACGTCAACTTCGTCCCTGCTGAAAGAGGTTTACAACCCGAAGGCCGTCATCCCCCACGCGGCGTCGCTGCGTCAGGCTTTCGCCCATTGCGCAATATTCCCCACTGCTGCCTCCCGTAGGAGTCTGGGCCGTGTCTCAGTCCCAGTGTGGCCGGTCGCCCTCTCAGGCCGGCTACCCGTCGTCGCCTTGGTAGGCCACTACCCCACCAACAAGCTGATAGGCCGCGAGCCCATCCCCAACCGAAAAAACTTTCCACCACCACCCGATGCCGGGGGCGGTCGTATCCGGTATTAGACCCAGTTTCCCGGGCTTATCCCAGAGTCAGGGGCAGGTTGCTCACGTGTTACTCACCCGTTCGCCGCTCGAGTACCCCGAAGGGCCTTTCCGCTCGACTTGCATGTGTTAAGCACGCC
Source organism: Nonomuraea roseola (assembly GCF_039535395.1). Lineage (NCBI taxonomy): Bacteria > Bacillati > Actinomycetota > Actinomycetes > Streptosporangiales > Streptosporangiaceae > Nonomuraea > Nonomuraea roseola. The sequence goes on along the minus strand of NZ_BAAAXC010000015.1, from coordinate 4,106,677 downwards.
GCCAGCGTTCGTCCTGAGCCAGGATCAAACTCTCCAAACAATGTTTGAGAATTTCTCCCGGCTGAAACATGAATGTTCCAACCAAAGGAATCCGTCCAATGGACGGGGTTGTGCATCATGCACTGGCTTTTAACACACTGTTGAGTTCTCAAGAAACGGACGCATTCACCGTCACCTACCCGGTGGCACTCGCTTCGTTATGTCTTTATTCTTTCAGCTCCCCCGGTCGGAGTCAAATTGACTCTTTCCGAGAAATCATCGGGAATTCCGACGCCCCGTTTCCGGGGCAACCCCTCAAACTTACCAGCGATCCGGACAGGTGCGAACCAACCGGACAGTGGATCAGGAAGTGGGTTTCGCCGGACCATGCCCCTGCGGGCGGGCCGGCGACAGAAACTCTAGCAGGACTCCTGGACCACATGGGGCCACTCAGGCGATCAGTTGGTCATTCCCTCCCCTCCGATGCTTCAAACCTTCCCCTCTCGCAACCAGTTGGCAAGTCATCCGCAATCGCCGCCCTGTACGAAGTAGGCACGAGCTCACTGCGCCCGTGGAGGTGCCTGTCATGCCCCGCTCGGAGTTCGACGACATCCGCGCCGCCATCGCCGACGAGACCAACCACGCCGGCGAGCTGCTGCGGATCGCCAGCGACCTGCTCGACGACCTGGAGCAGGTCCGCATGCGCGAGGCCGCGTTGCGCACCTACTACCTGCGACTGCTCACCGCGGCCCGCGCGACGGCCGCGGCCGAGGCGGCGGGGGCGCCTGAGCCTCTGGTCTTCCTGCGGCACGAGCTGGCCGAGCACGGTCAGCTGCCCGCAGACGACGAGAGCGTCCAGCGCATCCTGTCCGATGCGCGGACCGCCGCCGCGCTGCTCGCGGCGCTCGACCAGCCGACGGTTCCCAAGCGGACGGGCCTGCGCCTGCGCAGGTGCGTCGGGAGCAGCCGCACGCTGCCGAGATGACGACCGAGCGCATACCCGTCCTTGGATCGACGCCTGCGACACTGCTCAGATGTGGCAGAAGGTAGGAAACTGGGCGGCAGTCGCCCTCGTTGGAGGGTTCGGCCTCCTCTGGACGGGCGTGGTGCTCTTCGCCGTCGAGCCCACCCCCGACTGGGTGCGCGCGGCCCAGGTGGCCTTCGGCGTCCTGCTCGCCGGGTGGGCCGCCCACAAGGCCACCTCGATGCTCCGCCGTACCGCGTGATGCCGAGAATCGGGCACTGAGCCTAGAAACGCCCATGCGGGTATTGTGGGTCCCATGAGTGATCAACCGTACGAAGTTTCCCTGGATATGGGCGATGACGTGCAGGAATCCTGGATCGCCATGTACAGGGACAGATATCCCGAGCGGCACCACATCGACGAGATCGATGACGAGGCCACCCGGGGGATCTTTCACTGGATGAACGAAGAGGACAAGCGGGAGACCGACGCTCACCCCGATCCTCTGGCGGAGCCGACCTCCTGCACCGAGGAGCCCTAGGGCTGGAACCTGTAGCCCATGCCTGGCTCGGTGAGCAGGTGATCCGGGCGCGCGGGGTCGCGCTCGAGTTTGCGCCTGAGCTGGGCCATGTACTGCCGCAGGTAGTTCGTCTCCTTCAGGTAAGCGCTGCCCCACACCTCGGTCAGCACCTGCCGCTGGCTGATGAGCTTGCCGGGGTTGCGTAGCAGGAGCTCCAGGAAGTGCCACTCGGTGGGCGTCAGCCGTACCCCACCGGAGATGGTCTTGGTCGCCAGGTCCACCACGTGGTCGCCGATGCGTACGGTCGCGGGTTCGGTTTCGTGCTGGTTGGTCCTGCGGGTGACCGCGCGGATGCGCGCCAGGAGTTCGTCGATGCCGAAGGGCTTGGTGACGTAGTCGTCGGCGCCGGCGTCCAGGGCGTCCACCTTGTCCGCGCTGCCCGCCCTGCCCGACAGGACGATGATGGGCACGCTGGTCCAGCCGCGCAGGCCGTGGATGACCTCGACACCGTCGAGGTCGGGCAGGCCGAGGTCGAGGATGACCAGGTCGGGGTGCCAGCCGGCGGCCTGGCGCAGGGCAGCGTTGCCGTCCTCCGCCACCGCGACCTCGTACTCCCTGGCGGCCAGGTTGATCCGCAGCGCGCGCAGGATCTGCGGCTCGTCGTCGACCACCAGCACGCGGGTCATGCGGCGGTCCTCAGGGACACGATCATGGTGAGCCCTCCTCCTGGCGTCTCCTCCGGCACCAGGGTGCCGCCCATCGCCTCGGTAAGCCCGCGCGACAGCGCCAGCCCCAGACCGACGCCCGCGTGGTTGTCGCGGTCGCCCAGCCGCTGGAACGGCTGGAAGACCCGCTGATGGTCCTCGGGCGGGATCCCCGGCCCCTTGTCGATGACGCGGATCTCGACGCGGTCGGCGTGCTCGCTGGCCGTGACCAGCACGGGGCTGTATCTCACGCCGTTGCCCACCAGGTTGGCCAGCACCCGTTCGAGCAGGACCGGGTCGGCCATCACCTCGGGCAGCTCGACGGAGAAGTCCGCCCTCGCGTGGGATCCCGCGTCGTCGAGCACCCGGGGAATGACCTCCTCCAGTGCCACGGGCTGCAGCGCGAGCCCGAGGACGCCCGCCTGCAGCCTGCTCATGTCGAGCAGGTTCTCCACCAGCCTGTGCAGCTTGACCAGGGACTCCCCCGCCGTGGCGAGCAGTTCCTCCCTGTCGGAGGGGCTCCAGTCGATCTCGCTGCCGCGCAGGCTCTCGACCGCCGCCATCGCCGAGGCCAGCGGCGTGCGCAGGTCGTGGCTGACCGCCGCGAGCAGCGCCGTACGCATCCTGTCCGCCTCCGCCAGGGGCCGCGCCAGCGCGGCCTCCTCGCGCAACCGCTGCTGGCGCAGCGCCACCGCGGCCTCGGCGGCGAACGCCTCGAGCACCCGCCGGTCGGCGGCGTCCAGCAGCCTTCCCCGTACGGCCAGCACGAGGTCCTCGTCGATCGTCACGTCGGTGTCGCCGGTGCCAGGCTCGGTGCACGGCGGCCCGCCCGCCATGGCGACGATCCGCCACTCCTCCCCCGCGCGCTCCAGCAGCGTGACCGAGGTCAGGCCGTAGATCTCGCGCAACCTCTCGAGCAGCGGCTCGCCTCTCAGCACCTGGCCCGCCAGCGTGGAGAGCACCTCCGCGTCGGCGCTCGATCTGGACGCCTCCCTCGTACGGCGCGCCGCCAGGTCGACGACGGTGCTCACCATGGCCGCGACCAGCACGAAGATGACCAGGGCGAGCAGGTTCTCCGGCGCGGAGATCGTCAGCGTGTGCACGGGCGCGGTGAAGAACCAGTTGAGCAGCGCGAACCCGAGGACGGCCGCGGTGAGCGCCGGCCACATCCCGCCGACCAGCGCCACCGCGACGACCAGCAGCAGGAACAGCAGGATCTCGCTGGGTAGGGTCAGGTCTCGCCTGAACGGCAGCAGCGCCAGGGCCAGCAGGGGCATCGCCACCAGCGCCATCGCCCAGCCGGCGATCCTGCGCTTTCGGGTGAGGGCGGCGCTGGGTGACGCGGGCCTGCTGAGCCCCTTGCGGATCGCCTCGTGGGTGACCATGTGCACGTCGATCGAGTCGGACTGCGCCATGGTGGTGACGCCCACGCCGCGAGCGAAGATCTGCGCGAGCCTGCCCCTGCGTGAGGCGCCGAGGACGAGCTGGGTGGCGTTGACGCCGCGGGCGAAGTCGAGCAGGGCGCGCGGGATGTCCTCGCCGACGACCTGGTGGTAGGTGCCGCCGAGGCTCTCCACGAGCGTGCGCTGCCTGGCGAGGCTGGCCGGATCGGCGCTGCTCGCCAGGCCGTCCGCCCTGGTCACATGGACGGCCAGCAGGTCGGCGCCCTTGGTCCTGCCGGCGATGCGGGCGGCTCGCCGTACGAGCGTGTCGCCCTCGGGGCCGCCGGTCAGCGCCACGACCACCCGCTCGCGCGCCTCCCAGGTGCCGGCGATGCCGTGGTCTGACCGGTAGCGGTCGAGCTGTTCGTCGACCTTGCCCGCCAGCCACAGCAGGGCCAGCTCGCGCAGGGCGGTCAGGTTGCCGACGCGGAAGTAGTTGGACAGCGCGGCGTCGACGGTCTCGGGGGCGTAGACGTTGCCGTGGGCCAGGCGGCGGCGCAGCGCCTCTGGCGACATGTCGACCAGCTCGATCTGGTCGGCCCGCCGTACGACGTCGTCGGGGACGGTCTCGCGCTGGGGCACGCCCGTGATCCGTTCGACGACGTCGTTGAGCGACTCGAGGTGCTGGACGTTCACGGTGGAGATCACGTCGATGCCCGCGTCGAGGATCTCCTCGACGTCCTGCCAGCGCTTGTCGTTCGCCGAGCCGGGGACGTTGGTGTGGGCCAGCTCGTCGATCAGCGCGATCTTCGGCTTCCTGGCGATGACCGCCTCGACGTCCAGCTCGGTGAAGGCGGCGCCCCTGTGGAGCAGCCTGCGGCGGGGGAGGACTTCCAGCCCTTCGAGCTGCTCGGCGGTGCGCGGACGGCCGTGGGTCTCCACGAACCCCACCACGACGTCCCTGCCCCGCTCCAGCGCCCTGCGGCCTTCGCCCAGCATGGCGTAGGTCTTTCCTACTCCGGGGGCCGCGCCCAGATAGACCCGCAACCTCCCCCTGCCCATGCCACCAAGACTATGGCTTGTACGGCGGCGCCACCCCCCAGCCCCACCTGGGCACGGGCTCCTCCTTCGGCGCCCTGGCGTTCGGGCCTGAGAAGTACAGGGCCAGCCTGGTGCCCCACTCGACGTAGCCGGTGAACGCCGCCCTGAACTCCGCGTCGGAGGGCAGGCCGACCTCGTCGGCGGCGTCCATGAGCAGATTCACCCATCGGCGGCGCTGCTGCTCGGTGATGCCCTTGCCGAGGTGCTTGGAGACCATGTGCGTGTGGCCGCCGCGCTCGCGCGTGTAGGCGGCGGGGCCGCCGAAGACCTCGCCGAGCCACATCGCCACATAGCGGGGATGGCCCGGGTCCATGCCCGCGAACAGCGGCCCGACGAGGTCGTCCTTCTTCACCAGGTCGTAGAAGGTCGCGGTCAGCCGCTCGAGCGCCTCGGCGCCGCCCGCCCACTCGAACAGCGTCGGCTCGGTCTTGGTGATGACCTGCTCGTAGTGGCGCATCTCCTCGATGTGGGAGACGAAGGGCTTGATCTCGGCGAAGAACTCCTGGAAGTGTGCGCTCTTCCTGAAACCCTCCAGATGACCCTCTGCCGAGGTCCATTCGATGCGCAGGATGTAGTACTCGGGCTCGTCCACGCAGCGGGACAGCTCGTAGGTCAGGCACTCGGGCGAGTTGCCCAGGGGCACCACCGCCCGCCTGTAGGCGTCCTCGAAGCCGTCCGCGTCGGGGACGCGGTAGCGGATGTACTCCACGATCATGTAATGATGTAATCATTAGACCAGCTTTTCGGCAACCATGGAATATCAGCACATAAGCCGTCACACTCGGGCTGTGGATCCACTCCTTTCGTGGCTCATCAGCGCCCTGCTCCAGTTCCTGATCGTCTATCTCGCGGTACGGCTGGCACTGAAGCACGACAGGGACGGCCGCGCCTGATCCATGGGCTGCCGCTGAGAGCGCCAAGAGCTCGCGTCAGACACCTGCTCTTGTGGCGTTCGGGATAGTTTCGCCGGATGCCTCAATATCTCAGGAAGGACTACCAGGGACCGGCCGACCTGCGCGTGATGCAGACGCTGGCCCAGCGGCTCTGGTCGCAGGTCAGCCGCTGGCACCTCGGTGAACTGGCCTGGCGGCGCTTCCAGCACGTCGGCCGCGAACCGGAATGGCGCACCGCGCTGTGGGAGCTCGACGGCCAGTCTGTGGCCTGGGCGTGGGTGGACGAGTCAGGCAGGCTCGACCTGCAGCTCGACCCCGCCCACCTCACGCTGGCCGAAGAGATCCTGAGCTGGTCGGGCGCGAGCACTGTCACGCTGCTCGACGCGGAGAAGGAGCTGGCCGACGTCCTGCTGCGGCGGGGTCACGAGGAACGCACCGGCGGCCCTTTCTTCGTCCATCTCGCCCGTGACCTTGCCGACCTGCCCTCTCCCTCGCTGCCTGCCGGCTACACGCTGCGGGCGGTCCGCGACGAGCGTGACGCGGGTGCGCGCGCCGCCGTCCACGCGGCCGCCTTCTCCCCTTCCCGCGTCACGGCCGAGAGCTACCTGCAGGTGATGGCGGCCTGGCCGTACAGGCCTGAACTCGACTGGCTGGTGGAGAGCGAGGAGGGCGAGCCTGTGGCCTTCTGTCTCGTGTGGCTCGACGAGGTCAACCAGGTCGCGGTACTGGAGCCCGTCGGCACCGATCCCGGGCATCGCCGGCGGGGGCTGGCCACAGCGGCCGTCCTCGGTGCGCTCCACGCGGCCAGGCAGCTCGGCGCGCGGTCCGCACGGGTCTGCGCCAGAGGGGACGACGACTATCCGTCGGCGCGGGCGACCTACGAGTCGATCGGGTTCAGGCACTACGCGCGCAACGTGACGTTCGTTCCTCAGGACCGCCGGTAGCGGATGCCGCGCACGCGCGGGCGAGGCCGCGACCGGCCCCGGTGATCGCCAGGCTGGGGATCATCGGAGCCGGTGAGATCGCAACGATGGAAGGATAGACTGGCGGTCGCCGGCCTCATCCTGGCCGTCCCCGCCGCGGCTGGGTTCCTCTGCTGGTTCGTCCTCCTTTGCGCCATGGCGGCCTGACGCGGGTCTGGCGGACAGGCCCTACGATGTCCAGCCATGACAGAGCCGGACTTCCTCGTCGCCACGCGCGCCGCCTACGACGCCTCCGCCGTCCTTTACGCCGAGCTCGTCGGCGAGACCTTCCTCTCCAGCCCGCTCGACCACGCGATGATTTCCGTCTTCGCCGAGCTGGTCAGGGGCGCGGGTGACGGGCTGGTGGCGGACGTGGGATGCGGCCCCGGCCACGTGACCGCTCACCTGCGCTCGCTCGGCGTCACGGCCTTCGGCGTCGACCTGTCGCCCGAGATGATCGCGATCGCCCGCGACGCCCATCCCGGCCTCCGCTTCGAGGTGGGACGGATGGAGGCCCTGGATGTGGAGGACGCCTCCCTGTCGGGGGTTCTCGCCAACTACTCCATCATCCACACCCCGCCGGAGCGGCTCCCCGTCACGTTCGCCGAGTTCCACCGTGTGCTGGCACCCGGCGGCCACCTGCTGGTCGCTTTCCAGGGCTACGACCATCCCGCCGAACTGGCGGAGGCGTTCGATCACAAGGTGTCCCTCGCCTACCGGTACTCGCCCGATCGCGTGGCCGAGCTGCTGCTCAAGGCCGGTCTCACCGAGGTGGCCAGGCTGATCTGCGCTCCGGGCGAGGACCGCCTGCGAGGCTTCCCCCAGGCACACCTCCTGGCCCGCCGTACGGCCTAGCCCCACGGGCCGCCCTGCGGCCCCTGGTCCACGGGCCGGCCAGCGGACCAGGGGCGATAGGCCCAACGCAAAAGGAAAAGACCCCCAGGGATAATCCCTGAGGGTCTTCTCATTGGTAGCGGGGGCAGGATTTGAACCTGCGACCTCTGGGTTATGAGCCCAGCGAGCTACCGAACTGCTCCACCCCGCGTCGGTGTGTGTCTAAAGACTATAGGTGACGCGGGAGTCGTGCAAATCAAGAAGACGGCGTAGCGGATGGCGAGGGTGAAACGGTGCCCGAAGGCGTCGGTGACGGGGTGGCGGGCGGCGTGGTGGCCGGAGCCGTCGGGGTCGCCGAGGGCTGAACCGTAGAGGTGCGGCCCAGGGCGTTGAGCGCGTCCTGCAGGCGCTTCTGCGCCTCGCCGTACTTCACCCAGTCGGGCGGCGAGGTCGACAGCGCCTTGTTGGCGTCGTCGTAGGCCTTCTGGGCGTCGCTGATCAGCTTGGCCGTGGCGCCGGTGGCGGCGGGCTGTTCGCCCGTCTGCGGCTGGCCTGTCGTCGGCTGCTCGGCGGCCTTGCCGCTGAACACCTTGGACAGCGCGTCCTTCAGCGTGTCGCCCGAGCCGACCGTGCTGCCGTAGGCGACCAGGACCCTCCTCAGGATCGGGAAGGGCTCCTGACCCGCGGCCGCGGCGGTCTGGACGTAGACGGGCTCGATGTAGACCAGACCGTCGGCGAAGGGCAGCGTCAGCAGGTTGCCGTAGCGCACCGTGGCGTTGCCCAGGCCGAGCAGGTTGAGCTCGCCCGAGAACTTGTTCTGGAAGTTGTTCTGCGCCTGTCCTGGACCGGGGATCGAGGTGTTGGACGGCATGCGCAGGATGCGCAGCTTGCCGTACCCCGGGCCGTCGGTCGCGTCGACCGCCATGAACGCCGCCAGGTTGGGGCCCTGGCGCGGCACGAACGTCGTCGTCAGCGAGAACGACGGCTGCTGCTTCGGCATCGTGGTGGTCAGGTAGTACGGCGGCTGCTTGACGTCCTTGTCGCCCTGGGAGGGGTCGAAGGGGACGTTCCAGAAGTCCTGGCCGCTGTAGAAGGCGTTGGGGTTCTCGATGTGGTACTGCGACAGGATGTCGCGCTGCACCTTGAACAGGTCCTCGGGGTAGCGGATGTGGTCCTTGAGGTCCTGGCTCATCTTGGACTTCGGCTGGATGACGCCGGGGAAGGCCTTCTGCCAGGTCTGCAGCAGCGGGTCGTTGGGGTCCCAGGCGTAGAGCGTGACCGTGCCGTCGTAGGCGTCGACCGTGGCCTTGACCGCGTTGCGGATGTAGTTGATCTGGTCGCGCGGCTGCTGCGGGGCGACGCCGCGAACCGTCGCGGTGTCCTCGGTCATCGACAGCAGCGACTTGCTCTGTGAGTACGGGTAGTCGTTGGACATCGTGTAGCCGTCGACGATCCAGGTGATGCGCCCGTCGACGATTGCCGGGTACGGGTTGGCGTCGAGCTGCAGGAACGGCGCCACCTTGGCGACGCGGTCACGCGGGTCGCGCTCGTAGAGGATCTTCGAGCTGTCGTTGATGTCGCCCGACAGCAGCATGTTGATCTCGCCGTACTTGGCCGCGTACACCAGCCTGTTGAAGAACGAGCCGACGCGCACGCCGCCCTGTCCCGCGTAGGTGGTGTTGGCCTGGCCGGTGCCGCCGCTCTCGGGGAAGTCGAGCTCCTGGCCCTGGCCGGGCTTGACGTTCGGCGCTCCCGCGATGACGTACTCGGTGGCCATCTGCTCGCCGAAGTAGACGCGCGGCTCCTTGATCCTCTCGCCCAGGGCGCCGGTGACCGGCATGTCCTTGGCGTCGAAGTTGGGCAGGCCCTCGGAGTCGACCTCGTTGCCCGGCGCCGCCACGAAGCCGTAGCCGTGCGTGTAGACGAGGTGCTTGTTGATCCAGTTGTTCTGCTGCGAGGGCGGGCCCGTCAGCTCGCGGACGGCCACGACGTGGTCGCGAGGCAGCGGAGCCCCGTTGTCCTTGTAGCGGTCGACGTCGAGCTGGGTGGGGAAGTCATAGAAGCCTCGGATGCGCTGCTTCTGCTGGTAGGTCTTGGCGACCAGGTTGGGGTCGAGCAGCCGCACGCCCGAGACCGAGACGTCGCCGTCGGCGGTGACCTTGCTGGGGTCGGACTGCGCGGTGTAGTCGATGACCTCGCTGCCGGCCACGCCGTACGCGTCTCTGGTCGCGGCGATGTTGCGCCCGATGTAGGCGGCCTCACGCTGCTGCTGGTTCGGCTTGACCTGGAACTGCTCGACCAGGGCGGGGTAGACGCCGCCGATCAGGATTGCCGACAGGACCAGCAGGCCGAACGAGACGCCCGGCAGCATGCCGCCCGGCCGGATGACGCCGGCGAAGAAGAGCGCGGCGCAGATCAGCGCGATGATCGCGAGGATGGTCTTGGCCGGCAGGACGGCGCTGACGTCGGTGTAGGAGGCGCCGTGGACGAAGCCGCGGTCGGAGAAGACCAGGCCGTAGCGGTCGATCCAGTAGGCGACGGCCTTCAGCAGGACGAAGACGCCCAGCAGGACCGACAGGTGCACGCGCGCCGCGCGCGAGGCGTGGACGCCGGGCGACTGCAGCCTGAACCCGCCGTACAGGTAGTGCGTGATCGCCGCCATGATGATCGCGAGGATCACCGCGGTGAACAGGAAGTTCAGCACCATCCTGATGAACGGGTAGTCGAACATGAAGAACGAGATGTCCCACTTGAACAGCTCGTCCGTCTTGTTGAACGGCGTGCCGTTGACGAACGCCAGCCAGGTCTTCCACTGCCCGGCGAACGACGAGCCCGCGAAGAGCGCGAGCACGGCCATGCCGATGATGAAGATCAGCTTGCGGTGGGGATCGAGCGCCAGCCTGTAGCGGTCGGCGCCACTGCCGCCGCCGAACATCGCGGGCCCGAACATCGGCCGCGTCCTGAAGGCCAGCAGCATGTTGCCGCCGACGATGCCGGCCATGAGCAGCGCGCCGACCACGAACAGCCCGATCTCAGTGAGCAGCACCCCGGAGAAGACGGAGGTGGCCCTGACGGAGTCGAACCAGAGGTAGTCGGTGTAGATGCCCGAGAACAAGAAGAAGAATGCGACGATCGCCACCAGGGCGATCGCGACAGGAAGAAGCAGTCGCGGTCGGCGGGGCAGGCGCATCCCCCGACCGGGTCCTGGGGTCCGGAATGCCAAGGCCAACCCCTCGTCGTGATGTGCAAACGGTCCGTGGTTGGCAACCTACACCGGCCCGGCTCGGCTGACGAAGGATGCCGGTACGGCTAACGAATGGGGAGCGGGGAAAGTTCACCCGGCCGTGCAGGCAGGCACCTCTCCCTTGCCTGTCCTGATCGCGTCGAGCGCCTGGACCGCTCCGTGGAGCGTGTCGGCCTTCACCAGACGGAGACCGTCGGGGGCCGCCTTCATCGCCTCGGCGCAGTTGTCGGCGGGGGTGAGGAAGACGGTGGCGCCGGCGTCCCTGGCCCCGACCATCTTCTGCGCGATGCCGCCGATCGCCCCGACCTTGCCCTCGGGGGTGATGGTGCCGGTGCCCGCGATCGCCTTGCCGCCGGTGATCTGGCCGGGCGTGAGCTTGTCGATGATGCCGAGGGCGAACATCATGCCCGCGCTCGGGCCGCCGACGTCGCCCACGTTGATGGTGACCTTGAAGGGGAACTTGTACTTGGCCTGCATGACGATGCCGACCATCGCGGTGCCCTGCTTGGAGGCGGCCGCCTTGACGGTGACCGACTCCTCCTGACCGTTCCTCGAGACGGAGAAGGCGATCTCGTCGCCCGGCTTGCGCGCCTTGACGGCGGCCGAGACCTCCTCGACGGTGCTGACCGCGCTGCCGTCGACGGCGCGGATCTCGTCAGCGGGCTTGAGCTTGCCCGACGCGGGGGCGGACTTCTCCACCGACAGGACCGTGGGCACCATCGTGTAGTGGATCTTCATCTCCGTCAGGGCCGCGGCCGTCGCGTTGTCCTGGGAGTTGGTCATCTCCGCGGTGTTCTCCTGCTCGACCTCTTCGGCGGTCTGGGTGCGAGGGAAGATCGAGTCTTCGGGCACGACCGCCGAGGTCGGGTCGACCCAGCCGCGCAGGGCGGTCAGCAGGTCGGGCCTGGCGGCGGGGCCGCCCTGGTACGAGACGGTGACCAGGCTGAGCATGCCGCTCGTGGGGTAGGTCTTCCGCCCGTCGATCGAGATGACCGGCTTCTTGTCGACCTCGCCGATCGTGTTCTCGGTGGGGCCGGGCCGCAGCACGACGTACGGCACGTTGATCACCGCTCCGGTGATGCCCAGCGCGAGCACCAGGAAGCCCGCCACCAACAGGGTGAGTGCACGTCGTGACATGTGCTGAGCTTATTCGCAGGCGCCGACCCACTCGGTCGACCCGTCGGCGAACACCTGGTGTTTCCAGATGGGAACCTGAGACTTGAGATCGTCGATCAGCTTGCGGGAGGCCTCGAAGGCCTCTCCCCTGTGCGGGCAGGCGACCGCGACGATCACCGCGATGTCGCCGAGCTCCAGGTCACCGACCCTGTGGACGGCCGCGAGCGCCGTCACGGGGAAGTCTGCCGCGACCTTCTCCGCCACGCGCCGCAGCTCGTCGATCGCGCTCGGGTGGGCGGAGTAGGACAGCTTCGTCACGGCCTTGCCGTGGTCCTGCTCGCGGACCGTGCCGACGAACAGGGTGGTGCCGCCCGCCGCGTGGGAGCCCACCGCGGCGAACACCTCGTCGACGGAGAGCGGCGTGTCGCGAATGTCCAGCAACCGAATCACGGTCAAAGCCTACGCTTCTTGCGTACCTGCCTCACGATCGCGGCGGTGCCGATGACGGCGACCGTCGCGCCGGCCGCGGTGAGCGTGGCCTCCTTGACAGGCAGGCGCCTGCCGACCACGGTCGTCCTGTTCTCGCGCAGCTCGAGCAGCTGCTCGAGGGCGGCCTCGTTGCTCCACGCGGGCTTCCATCCCGCCTCGCGCAGGTTCGCGCAGTCGACCACCCACGGGTAGACGACGTAGTGGAGGTCCGTCGCGGGGGCGGGGGTGATGCCGAGCCTGTGGAGTCGCTGCGCCGTGCCGAACGTGAGGCCGGCGGGCAGCTCGAAACCGCGTATCCCGGACAGCTCCTCCACCTGCTCCTGCTCGAGCCAGCCCTCGGAGCCGACCGCCACCACGCCGGTGACCACTCCCCTGGCCGCCAGCTCCAGCGCCGAGAGCAGGTCGTCGACATGGCAGAACTGCCACCGCGGCGTGCAGCCCTTCACCGTCAGCAGCCTCGGCGACTCGAAGTGCCTGGTGATGACCGTGTCGATGCCCGGGCCGACGATCGCGGCGGGCCGTACGACGGTGACCTCGAGCCCGGGGTGGCTGCGGGCGGCCCTGCGGACCAGCGCCTCGATCTCCAGGTAGTCGCCCACCACGCCGGTGTCGGGCTCGGCGGCGACCGCGGAGTCCTCGGGGAGCGGGACGTCGTTCTCGGGCGCGGCGCCGTACACCATGGCGCTGGTGACCAGGACGACACGCCGCACGCGCGCGGCGGCGCTGGCGGTCAGGACCGTCTGCGCGGCGCGCAGGTTGTAGGCGCGCCGCTCGCCGGGGTCGGAGTCGAGCGCGTAGTCACCGGCGAGATGGACCAGGACGTCGATGTCGGAGATGCGGTTCGCCAAGAGCGGATCCCGTACGTCGATCACTCGCCAGGTGACGTCCTGGACGTCGCCGCGCTGCTCGTCGATGGCCACCACCCTGCGGAAATCCGCGTTGGTGGCGAGCTTCGCGACGAGCTCGCGGCCGATGCCTGAGGACGCGCCGGTGACGGCGACGACTGGTTGGCGCGGGCGTTTCGAGGTAGGCACCAGGTCCTCACTTTGCACTGATCCGCCGTAGGACGACTAACGTGGCGGATGTGGACTCCTCCATCCTGCACGAGGTAGAGCGGTGACTGACCTGCCAGGTCGCGAAAACGACCCCAACGACAACCCGTTCGCCATGTTCGGCAATCCTGAGCAGATGGCTCAGGCGATGCGGCAGTTCGCCGACATGCTGTCGGCGCCGCAGGGCTCAGGCCCTGTCAACTGGGACATGGCCAAGAACATCGCCCGCCACGCGGTGGTCGCCGAGGGCGATCCCAGCGTGATGGAGGGCGAACGCCGCCAGATCGTCGACGCGCTCCAGCTCGCCGACCTCTGGCTCAACGAGGCGACCGCGCTGCCCAGTGGGGTGTCGAACCCGCAGGCGTGGAGCCGTTCCGAGTGGATCGAGAACACGGTCCCCGTCTGGCGCAAACTGTGCGAGCCGATCGCCGAGCGCATGGTCGAGACCATGGGCGGCGCCCTCGGCGGTGGCAATCTGCCGCCCGAGGCGCAGCAGATGGCCGCCCAGCTCGGCCCGCTCATGGGCATGATGAAGCAGATGGGCGGGATGATGGTCGGCCAGCAGATCGGCCAGGCCCTCGGCTCGCTCGCCCGCGAGGTGGTCGGCACCACCGACATCGGCCTGCCGCTGTCCGACACCGCGGCGCTGCTGCCCGGCGGCGTGGCCTCCTTCAGCGAGGGCCTCGAGCTGCCCGCCGAGGAGATCAGGCTCTACCTGGCGCTGCGTGAGGCGGCCCACCACCGGCTGTTCCAGCACGTCCCATGGCTGCGCGGGCACCTGCTCGGCGCGGTCGAGGAGTACGCCAAGGGCATCACGGTCGACACCTCCGCCCTGGAGGAGCAGATCCGTGGCCTCGACATCAGCAATCCCGAGGCGCTCCAGGAGGCGCTGAGCGGCGGCGGCCTGCTCAAGCCCGAGGAGACCGAGCGGCAGAAGTCCGCCCTGGCCCGCCTCGAGACCATGCTCGCGCTGGTCGAGGGCTGGGTCGGCACCGTGGTCGACGCCGCTGCCGAGGGCAAGCTGCCGTCGGCGGGCGCTCTGGCCGAGACCGTACGGCGGCGCCGGGCGACCGGCGGTCCCGCGGAGACGACCTTCGGCACGCTGGTCGGCCTGGAGCTGAGGCCCAGGCGGCTGCGCGAGGCCGCGGCGCTGTGGCAGGCGCTCGAGGCCGATCGCGGCATCGACGGGCGCGACGCGGTCTGGGGCCACCCCGACCTCATGCCGACGGCCGACGACCTCGACGCCCCCGACACCTTCGTCAAGGGCGACACGGCGTGGGACATCTCCAAGCTCGAGGACGGCGAGGATTGACCCTTCACCGCGACGCGGTCGCCGTCCTGGCCGGATGGACGGCGCCAACCGCGGAGGAGGAGGCGCTGCGTGAAGAGTTCCTTCAGCATCTGCGCACCTATCCCGACGCCATGCTGCGCTCGTGCGCGCCCGGTCACCTCACGGCCACCACCGCCGTGCTCTCGCACGACGGCGCCCAGGTGCTGCTGACGCTGCACCCGAAGGCGGGCATGTGGCTGCCGATGGGCGGCCACTGCGAGCGGTTCGACGGTTCGCTGGCCGACGTCGCGCTGCGCGAGGCCACCGAGGAGTCGGGGATCTCCGGCCTCAGGCTGCTGCCGGGGCCGCTCGCGCTCGACAGGCACAAGGTCTGGTGCCATCCCCCGCACAGCTGGCATCTCGACGTGGAGTACGCGGCCGTCGCGCCCGCCGGCGCGGAGGCCGTCATGAGCGACGAGTCGCTCGACCTGCGATGGTTCCCCGTCGAGGAGATCCCTGAGCTGTCGGACGAGGCCACCAGGCTGCTGGCCCGCAGGGGCCGCGAGGTTCTCACCTCGGGCTCACGCTCGCTTGGCTAGAGTCCCTTCGCAGGAGGGATATGTGGAGACTGTCGGTGGCACCATCGTGACGCCCGCTCGCCGCAGGTTCCCGGTGAAGGCGCTCGCCTGGATGGCGGTCTCCCCGTTCGCCGTGTGGGCGGCGGCCAGGATCGGCGGGCTCGAGCGCGGGTCGCTCACCACGCAGCTCATGACGGCCACGCCGTACGCCGCCGCGGGCTCCCTGGTCTCTCTCGTGGTCGCCATGGCGGCGCGCAACCGCCCGGCCGCCGCGGTGGCCCTGGTCACGAGCGCCGCCCTGGGATTCAGCGTGCTCCCCCGAGCCTTCGGTACGGCGGACACGGCCACGGGCAGGCCGCTCAAGGTGCTCACCGTCAACATGCTGTTCGGCAGGGCGGACACCGGCGCGATCATGGAGCTGGTCAGGCGGTTCGACCCTGACGTGCTGTCGACGCAGGAGCTCACCCCCGACGCCGTCGGGCGCCTCGACGCGGCGGGGCTGAAGGACCTGATGCCCCACAGGGTGCTGGAGGACGAGTACAGCGCGGGCGGCAGCGGCCTGTACGCCAGGTATCCGCTGACCCGGCTGGACAACGTGGTGCCGCAGCGCGGCCATCACATGCCGGTGGGGCTCCTGGCGCTGCCGGGCGGCAGACCCGTGCAGGTAGTGAACGTGCATCCCTATCCGCCGCTCGGCCCCCTTGTCCACGACTGGAACGCCGCGCTGAGCGCGCTGCCCTCGGCCTCGGCCGATCCCGTGCGCGTGCTGGCGGGCGACTTCAACGCCAGCCTCGACCACGCGGCGATGCGCGAGCTGCTCGGGCGCGGCTACAAGGACGCGGCGGACGAGGTCGGCCAGGGACTGGTCCCGACGTGGCCGGCCAACAAGAGGATTCCGCCGATCATCACGATCGACCACGTGCTGGTCGACTCGCGGGTGGGGGTGCGCGAGGTCAGCGTGCACACCGTGCAGGGCACCGATCACCGCGCGGTCTTCGCCAGCCTCACCGTGCCGTAGCGCCCAGCACCGCCCTGGTGTTCTCCCAGCCCTCGAGGCCGGGGTCGAGGCGGTCGAGGTCGGCGGAGGTGCGCACCCTGTGCCAGCCCGGCGTGGTGGCCACCATGCGGCGGCCAGGGGCCTGCGCCCGCAACTCCTTCACCGGGTCCTGGGCGTCGAGATCGGGGTCGGCCCAGCCGGGGAAGGGCAGCTTCGCCGCCATGGCGACGGCGCCGCCGTCCTCCGAGGGACAGACCGTCAGCTCGGCCCTGCCGAGTTCGCGGAAGAGCTTTCCGATCAGCAGGGGCGGCAGGTCGGGCGCGTCACCGCTCACTATCGCGGCCTGGTCGGCATTAATGGCGGCGAAGATGTCCTTCAGCGGCGCGTGCTCTTTAATCGCGATAATGTCCGTGCCCGGCCACAAGAGATGATCCAAATCGGGAACGCTGGTGGCGAGGACGGGCGTGACGAGTTCGAGGCCCGCGACCATCTCATAGGTGTCCTCGACTATGGCTTCGAGGAACTCGCGTGGATCTCCTGGCGCGGCATTCGCCATACTTTGCCTTACCAGAACCGCGACAACCCGGGTCAACACTCCTCCGGAGGGTTGCTGGCCGCGGCAGAGAATCCTTCAAGGTAGCCGCGCGCCCGCTCCGCCTTGGGATACTGTTCGACCAGGGCCCAGAATTCAGGGCCGTGGCTGGGCACCAGCAGGTGCACGAGCTCGTGAATGATGACGTAGTTGATGACCCACTCGGGGAGCCCCTTGAGGCGGGTCGAGATTCTGATCGTGCCGCTGTCGGGGGTGCATGATCCCCATCTGTGCTGCTGGTTGTCGACCCAGCGGACACTGATCGGCTGAGCCTTGCCGTACAGGTATTTCGCCGACAGTTCGTTGGCCCGTTCCAGCAGGCCTTCGTCGGTGGGGCGCCTGCGTTGCTCCTTGGCGGCCAGCCGGTCGAGCATCCGGCTGACCCATTCATCCGCGTCCTCGCCGCTCAGCCAGGCGGGCAGGAGCACGATCGTCTTGTCGCCGTCGCGGTACGCGGAGACCGTACGCCGGCGACGAGAACTTCGACGAACCTCGACTCTCTCGGGGGGCACATATGCACGTTAGCCGACACTGACGAAATTCCACAGGGGGTGAGCCCCTGTTTTCGCTGGTCAGCATGATTAAGAGCCGGTGAATTTGGGCACTCGCCTTTCCCGATGCGCGGTGAGGCCCTCAAGCATGTCCTTCGAGGTCATCGTCACCGGCTGGGCCAGCGACTCCCATTTGAGCGCTTCTTCAAGGTCATTGTGTGCACTCTTGAGCGCGATTTTGGTCAGCCGCGTCGCGATGGGCGCGTTCGCCGCGACGCTTCCGGCGATCTCCAGAGTTTTCTCCAGGAGCTCCTCTCTCGCGTAGGAGCGGTTGATGAGCCCTTCTCTCGCGGCCTCCTCTCCCCTGATCGTTCTACCGGTGAGGAGCAACTCCCTGGCGAGGTTGATCCCGCCTCTGCTCGGCAGCAGATAGGTGGCGGCCATCCCGGGGTGGAGTCCGAGCGAGGTGAAGGGCGCCAGGAGTTTCGCGTCGTCGGCGGCGTAGACGAGGTCGCAGGCGAGCGCCACGCACAGGCCCGCGCCGACGGCGGGGCCGTTGACGGCGGCGATGGTGGGG
The DNA here is from genome assembly GCF_039535395.1 of Nonomuraea roseola. Taxonomy (NCBI): domain Bacteria; kingdom Bacillati; phylum Actinomycetota; class Actinomycetes; order Streptosporangiales; family Streptosporangiaceae; genus Nonomuraea; species Nonomuraea roseola. Next base: position 4,088,932 of record NZ_BAAAXC010000015.1, on the reverse strand, counting down.
ATCTCCAGCTCGGTGATCGACAGCCAGGTGCGGTAGAAGGCGAGCATGCGGTCGCGCAGGGCGGGGACCTCCTCCTCCCCCCTGTCGGCCAGCCAGGACAGGTCGCCGCCCGAGGAGAATGCCGTGCCCGCGCCCGTGACGACCAGGCAGCGCGCCTGCCGGTCCGACGCCAGCTCCCTGATCGTTTCGGCCCACTGGGCGGTCATGCCGTCGGTCATGGAGTTGCGGCGGTCGGGGCGGTTGAGGGTGAGCAGGACGACGCCGTCGTCCTGCCTGTCGACCATGAGCTCGTTCATGGTCGAGAGAGTATCCACAGCCGCGCCCGCCACCGCGTCCGAGTTATCCACAGCCCCGGGCGAAAGCCCTCCCGACCGCCGCGCGCGTGGAAACCTGGCGCGCCATGAGGCCACGTGTGAAACCCGCGCTGCGCAGGATCCTCCGTGACGAGCGCACGCTCCAGTTCGGCGTCCACCCTCGCAGGGCGGTCCTGGTGAGCGAGCTCGCACCGTCCGTGCGGCAGTGGATCGACCGCCTCGACGGCACCAGGGAGATCGCCCAGGTCATGAAGGAGGCGTCAGGGGCGGGGCTGTCCGAGGAGGGCGCCAGGTCGTTGCTCGACACGCTCACGGCGCGGGGGGTGCTCGACGACGCGGCGGTCCGTCCCGCGACGCTGGCCAGGCTGTCGCTCGCCGAACGCGACCGGCTGCGGCCCGAGCTCGACGCGCTCGACCTGGCGTCCACGACCGCTGGGGGCGGCCTCGAGACGATGCGCCGCAGGCGGGAGGCTCGGGTGCGCGTCTACGGGGCCGGGCGGGTGGGCGCGCAGGTGGTGGCGCTGCTGGCGGCCTCCGGGGTGGGCCAGGTGCGGGTGGTCGACCCGGCTCCGGCGAGGGCGGAGGATCTGGTTCCCGGAGGGCTGGGGTGGGCGGAGCTGGGGGCGCCTCGGGAGGAGGGCGCGGTGGCGGTGGCCCGCAGGATCACGGCGGGCGGCTCCGGTCTCTCCGCTTCAGGTGACCGTTCTGGCGGTTGTTACGAGGTCTCCGGCGAGCCTGCTCCACGCCCGGCAGGCCGCCCGTCCGGTCGTGATTCGGGCGCGGCCTCCGACCGCGCCTCCGACCGCGCTTCTGGGCGCGCCTCCGAGCGTGCTTCCGGACGCGCTTCCGAACGTGCCTCCGGGCGCGCCTCCGGTGCGGCTTCCGCCAGGCGGCGGCGGGAGGCGTGGCCGGCCGTCGACGGCGGGCCTTCGGTCGAGGCGGTGGCCGGCGCGCCACACCTGTGTGACGGCTCACAGCGGCCCGACCTCGTCATCCTCGCCCCCGTCGGCCCGCTCGACGCGATCCTGGTCTCCGAGCTGGTCACCATGCGGATCCCACACCTCCTGGTCGCCGCCTTCGAGGGGCACGGCTCCGTCGGCCCCCTGGTGCGTCCCGGCGAGACAGCCTGCCTGCACTGCCTCGACCTGGCCAGGCGAGATCGCGACCCCGCCTGGCCGATCGTCACCGCCCACCTCGGCGGATTTCCCGTGGGTGAGATCGCCTGCGGCTCGGCGCTGTCGACGCTCGTCGCGGCCGCGGCGACCGGCCATGCGCTTGCTCATATCGACGGCCAGCAGAGCGCTGTGACCAACGGCACAATGGACGTTATGCCTGATTGGCACTGGAAACGTCGATCCTGGACCATGCATCCGCAATGTCGTTGCTGGCGCAAAGAGTTCAGTGCGCTAACAATGGTCAGGCCGGGTTCTTGCAGTTGACGGGCCAACGCAAAGCCCGAAGGGCCCCGTAAGGTCCGGACCACGAAGGGGGGAAGCGGCGTCTCAGCAGAGACGCCGCGCGTCATGGTGAGTGATCTTCCGCGCCGCGCCGTCACGCGCTCCGCCAAGCTGGCGACCCTTCCACTCGGGTTCGCCGGCCGCACTGTCATGGGCATCGGCAAGCGCATCGGCGGCAAGTCGGCCGAGCTGGTCGCCCAGGAGGTCCAGCAGCGCACCGCCGAGCAGATCTTCAAGGTGCTCGGCGAGCTCAAGGGCGGGGCGATGAAGCTCGGCCAGGCGCTGTCCATCTTCGAGGCCGCGCTACCTTCCGAGATCGTGGGCCCCTACCGGGCGACGCTCACCAAACTGCAGGACTCCGCTCCCCCGCTGCCCGTCGCCACCGTCCACCGGGTGCTGGCCGAGCAGCTGGGCGACGACTGGCGCGACCACTTCGACTCCTTCGACGACCAGCCGACCGCCGCCGCCTCCATCGGACAGGTCCACAAGGCTGTCTGGCACGACGGCAGGGCCGTCGCCGTCAAGATCCAGTATCCGGGCGCGGGCAAGGCGCTGCTCGGCGACTTCGCCCAGCTGGCCCGCCTCGGCAAGCTCTTCGGCGCGCTGCTGCCCGGGCTCGACATCAAGGCCGTCCTGGCCGAGCTGCGCGAGCGCATCGCCGAGGAGCTCGACTACCTGCGCGAGGCCGAGGCGCAGCACGCCTTCGCCATGGAGTTCAAGGACGACCCCGACTTCTTCGTCCCCGACGTCATCGCCGCCAACGAGCAGGTGCTGGTCACCGAGTGGATGGACGGCACGCCCCTCTCCCGCATCATCACCGAGGGCACCAAGGAGGAGCGCGACAGCGCGGGGCTGCTGTTCGTGCGCTTCCTGTTCTGCTCGCCCGCCCGCGTGGCTATGCTCCACGCCGACCCCCACCCGGGCAACTTCCGCATGCTGCCCGACGGACGGCTCGGCATCCTCGACTTCGGCGCGGTCAACCGGATGCCCGAGGGCTACCCGAAGGTGTTCGGGCAGCTCACCCGCATCTTCAACCAGGGCGACATGGACGCCGTGGTGGACGGCCTGCGCGACGAGGGCTTCATCCAGGAGCACATCGAGATCGACGGCGAGGCGCTGCGGGGCTTCCTGGCACCGTATGTGGAGCCGACGGCGGTCGAGGAGTTCACATTCAGCCGCGAGTGGCTGCAGGCGCAGGCGGCGAGCGCCACCGATTTGCGCCCGACGAACGTGGTGCGCCAGCTCAACCTGCCGGTGTCCTACGTGCTGATCCACCGGGTGCATGCGGCGGGGGTGGGGGTGCTGTGCCAGCTCGGCACGACGGCCCGCTTTCGCGACGAGGTGATCCGCTGGGTCCCCGGTTTCTCCGACGACGAGCCGGCCCCCGTCGGCTGACGCGTCTCCCCCCCGCCACCGTGCCGTCTCGTTCAGCGCCTTGGCCCGCTGCTCGCGCTGGGGCCCACGCCGCGGTCGCCTGACACCGCGGACCGGCTGTGGAAGTGAACCAGTCTCCCCACGCCGCGGTTGTCAGGGCACCAGAGGAGTCCGGTCGATCTCAGGCACCCATACCGCAGGGTCGGACCGGTCCGGAAGCGCGCGTGACCGCAGGTGCCGCAGCAGCACCCGCAGCAGTGGCCGGGGATTGCGCCGGTGCCAGACGATCGACCACGGCAGCAGCGGCGTCGGCTCGACGATCGGGATGCGGACAAGGCCGCTCCCGGTCGCGTCGATGCTCATCTCGCCCAGCCCCACCGCCGCCTTCTCCGCCAGGAACTGCTCCACGAGATGCCGCTGGCCGATGGCCGGAGCGTTGAATCGCAACGGCACGCCGAACCGCTCGGCCAGCCGCGTCAGGTAGCCTCGCCATTCCGTCGCGCCCGCCGGGTCGGGCATCGCGATGCCTGCCTCGCGCAGGTCGGCCGGCCGCAGCACGCTCCTGTCCGCCAGGCGATGATCTTCGGGTACGAACGCGTGCAGCTGCTCCAGATGCACGAGTCTGTGCACCAGCTCGGCGGGCCATGGGGCCGGCGTGTCGTGTACCCGCCCGAACGCGGCGTCGATCTCCTGCCGGCGCAGGGCAGGCAACGCCACGGACAGTCCCTGTCGCATGCTCAGCTCGATCTGGACGCGAGAGTCGCGCTCGCTCACCTGGCGCACCATCCGCAGCGGTGTGAACCGCTCGTCGTACACGTCCACCCGCAACGGCTCGTCCGCAGAGCGCACCGCCTGCACCGCCCGGTCGAACGCGGACACCGCCTCATGCGCGTGAGGCAGCAACCGCCGCCCCGCCTCCGTCAACTCCACGGCGCGGGTGGTCCGCTCGAACAGCGGCACCCCCAACGCCTCCTCCAGCCGGCGAATCCGCTTCGACAGCGCCTGCTGGCTGATGAACAGCCTCGCGCCGGCCCGCCCGAAGTGCAGTTCCTCCGCAGTGACGAAGAACGCGCGCAGGCCCTCGATGTCCGCCTCCACGCTCCGAGCCTTGATTGGAAACCGTTGGTTGTCAATCTGCTGCGGATCGTTGTTGGACGCCACCGGCCGACTGCGGGTTTGCTGGCCTCTCACCGAAGGGGAGACCGAATGAAGATCGCGGCAATTCGTCCGGAGCTGCACCTGCTACTGCTGGAGTTCGGCCAGGCGTACCTCTGGAACGACGCAGGCAGGCTCACCCTCGTCGACACCGGCATCGCCACCTCCGGCAAGGACATCGCGGCTGCGATAGAGGAGCTGGGCTTCAGCAAGAGCGACGTCAGGCACGTCGTGCTCACTCATTTCCATGAGGACCACAGCGGCGGGGCCGCCGAGATCAGCCGGTGGGGAGAGGTCACCGTACTGGCCCACCGGCTGGAGACACCGGTGATCCGCGGTGACAAGCCGGCTCCTCCACCGAACTTCACCGACGAGGAGCGGGCTCTGCACCGTGACCTCGGCGCCCACCTCCTGCCCGCCGCGCCCCCATGCCGGGTGGACCGGGAGTTGGAGGACGGGGATGTGATCGACTTCGGCGGCGGCGCGCGGGTGATCCACACGCCCGGCCACACCGACGGCAGCATCGCCCTTCACCTGCCGCGATTCGACGTGCTGTTCACCGGGGACACGGTCGCGCACGTCGACGGACAGGTCATGCCCGGCGTCTTCAACCTCGACCGCGCGGAGATGCTCCGCTCCTTCCGCCGACTCGCCGAGGTGGACGCGCAGCTCGCCTGCGTCGGTCACGGCGAACCCCTTTTCGACGCCCACGCCGCTCTCACGGCGGTCGCCGCGACTCTGCCGGCCTGAACACCGGATCGCCCCCGTAGCCGTGCGAGTCCTCGGTGAGCGCGTCGTGGCGGGCTCGACGGTCAGCGCAACAGACCTGGGAGCCCCGTCAACGAGCACGTCGTGGTCGGGCCCAACAGCCAACGCGACAGGCGTACGAGTCCCATGGGTGAGCACGCCGCAACCGGGCCCAACAGTCAACGCAGCAGGTTTCGGGCCTCCGCCAGTAGGTCGACCTGGGCCCGCCAGTCGCCGCCCGAGATTCCGATGATCGCGTGTTCGGCTCCGGCCTCGCGATAGACGGCCAGCCTCTCGGCGACCTCCTTTGGCTGGCCGGTGAGAGGGATCTCGATGACATCCTCCAGCGGGCGACCGTACGCGCCGCTGATCCCCTCCGCGATCTCCGCCCTGGACGGGACCCCAGGCCCGCTCCCCAGAGCGGCGGCGCCTCCGATCGCGATGACCGGAGCGGGCCGTCCGTGTTGGGCGGCCAGTTCGGCGAGATGCTTTCCGCCCTCGGCGACCTCGCTGGGCGAGATCAGGGAAGGGAACCAGCCGTCGCCCAGCCGCGCGGCCCGCCGGATCGCCGCGCCGGAGGCGTTGCCGACCCACACCGGCGGTATCGCCACGGCAGGCGCCAGCTCGACGGCCGGCTCCCCCTCTTCGTCTCGCAGCCGCGTCACCTCGCCCGTGAGCAGGTGGGGAAGCAACTCCAGGGCCGTGTCGGTGCGGCGGCCCCGCTCGCCGTAGGGCACCCCCGCTGCGGCCCACTGCGCGGGCCCGCCGCCCGAGCCCACACCGAGCACGAGGCGGCCGCCGGACACGTACTGCAGGGTCGCGATCTGCTTGGCCGCCCAGACGACGGGACGGATCGCGGGGACGAACACACTGGTGCCGATCCTGATGCGGGTGGTGGCCGCGGCGGCGATGGCCAGCGCGATCGGCGCGTCCAGCGTCGGCCCGCCGACGGCCAGGTGGTCGCCGTGCCAGACCCCGTCCAGCCCGGCGTTCTCCGCGTGCAGGGCTGCGGCTCGCAGGTCGATGCCGTCCCTGCGCTGGACGGCGATTCCGGGCAGGATGACGCCGATCTCGAAGCTCTTCATGGCCGTACTGTGCAACGTCAAGTCAGCTTGATGTCAACGAAAGCCTCCGCGCGGCGAGACGGTCCGGCGCCCTACGGCCAACGAGCGTTCGTTGGTCCCCATGGGTCACCCTCACCGTTCCGATGAGCCACCTCCACCCGTACTCCGCGCTTGGAGCGCCTCCAAGCAGGCTGGTTCGGACAGCGCGAGGATGCTCGACGCGACAGGCAAGTCACCACTTGCCTCTTGTTAGGCAAGTGGTGACTTGCCTATAGTGAGGGTCATGGCGGAGGATGTCTTCAAGGCCCTGGCCGACCCCACCCGTCGGCGCATCCTCGATGAGCTGGTGGAACGGGACGGCCAGACCCTCTTCGAGATCTGCACGCGGCTGGTGACCAAGCACGGTCTTGGACTGTCCCGCCAGGCGATCAGTCAGCATCTGGCCGTGCTGGAATCCGCAGATCTGGTCCGTTCGCGGCGCCAGGGCCGCTACAAGTTCCACGATCTGAACACCGAACCCCTTGAGCGCATCATCACCCGATGGCTCAAGCACGACACAGGAGGCACCCCATGAAGATCCACCTGTCGAGCGTCTTCGTCGATGACCAGGACAAGGCCCTGCGCTTCTACACCGACGTGCTCGGCTTCGTGAAGAAGACCGACGTCCCGGTGGGCGAGGACCGTTGGCTCACCGTGGTCTCACCGGAAGACCCCGACGGAACCGAACTGCTCCTGGAGCCCTCCGGCCATCCCGCCGTGAAGCCGTACAAGGAGGCGCTGGTCGAGGACGGCATCCCGGCCACCTCCTTCGCCGTGGACGACGTGGTCGCGGAGTTCGACCGGCTGCGCGAGCTCGGGGTCCTCTTCACCCAGGAGCCGCTGGAGATGGGCCCGGTCACCACCGCGGTCCTGGACGACACCTGCGGCAACCTGATCCAGATCGTGCACCACAAGTAGGGGTGCCGTTAAGGCACGTGTCACCAGCCGCAGACGAACGCGTTCGGGCAGGTCAGTGGCGGGGTGCCTACATGATCACCGCGATGCCGATCACTGACTCCCGCGCGAAAATCGGGTGCGGAGGGTCGGTGGGGTGGTGTGTGATCGGGGAATGGCGATCGAGATGGGTAGGCCGGGAGTCGACGGGCTCGGCGACGTGGTGCGGGCGTTGGGCGAGTGGCAGTACGACGGAGCGCCCGTGCAGTTGCATCCGGGGGATGTGGGGTGGTTCTGGCGGTTCGGTGCGGAGCGGACGGCGGAGGCTACCCGGACCTGGAGTCGGGCGGGGGAGGTTCTGGCGGTCGGGCTGCTGGATGGTGCGGAGTTGCTGCGGTTGGCGTTCGCGCCGGAGGCGTTGCGGGACGAGGAGTTGGCGCAACAGGTGGTCGAGGACGTGTCGACACCTGAGCGTGGCGTGCTGCTCGAGGGCAAGGCGTACGTCGAGTCGCCGATGGGTGCGCTCGTCCAGGACCTGCTGTTCAAGGACGGCTGGGAGAGCGACGAGCCGTGGACACCACTTCGGCGCGACCTCGGCGCGCCCGTGCCGGATCCCGGCGTACGCGTCGAGGTGATCGGGCCGGAACAGGCGCACGAGTGGGCGGCGGTCCTGCGGGCGTCGTTCGACGGGTCCACGTTCACCGACGAGCTCTGGCACGCGATGGCGGCAGGTGTGCCGTACGTCGACGCACGGTGCCTGCTCGCTCGCAACGAGCAGGGCGAGGCGGTGGCGGCCGTGACGGTGTGGTCGGCGGGTGAAGGCAAGCCCGGGCTGATCGAGCCGATGGGCGTGCACCGGGCACACCGCCGTCACGGTTACGGCAAAGCGATCACAGTCGCCGCGGCGCGCGCGCTCCAGGAGCTGGGTTCGTCCAGCGTGGACGTGGTCACGCCGAGCTCCAACGTCGGCGCCGTCGCCACCTACCAGTCGGCCGGCCTCGAGCAGTTGCCCGAGAGACGGGACCTGTACCGCAGCGCTTCCTGAGGCTTTTCGGCGTGCGGTCGGGGTGTGGCCAGTGATCGCGGGGCCGGTCTCGGCGAGGCAACCGTCGATCATCGGCCAGCGCCTCCCGTTCGATCCTCTCCTCGCGCAGGTGCTCGAGCAGTTCCTCCCGGACCCGCTCAGGCCGCTGTCCAGGCTCGCAAAACCACTCTCGCCCCCGACCGCGCGTGTAGGTGGGTTCCGAAACCCCCGAAACCTCCGGCTGCCTGAGCCCACTCCTTGCCTCCGGCTTCTCGGCTGTCGTGGCGGGCGGTGCATGTGCTATTCAAGATCCGTCATCGTGGTGCTCAGGTGGTTTTGAGGTGGCGATGGAAGTCGGGTTCAACGAGTTGTACGCGGCCTGCCAGCCGATCGTCTACGGGGACATGGCGCGGGGACGGCAGGCGTTGACGGCGCTGCTGCCGGAGGCGTGGCGGCGGGGGCCGCGCTGGGGGCTCGCGATGATCCACGCGATGCTCGCCGACCTCCACGGCAGGCTCGGCGACGTGCCGGGCGGGATAGAGCACTTCCGAGCCGCGGTCGACCTGGGCTGGAACGACTGCCTGTCCATCTGGTCCGATCCCGGCTTCGCCAGCCTGGCCCGCAGCCCGCACTTCGCCGATATCTACGGTCGCGTGTGGATCTCGCCCGCCGATCTGGAGGAACTGGGGTGGCTGCGCGCCGAGGCCACCGCGATCTCCCAGGAGCTCAGCTGGATCGCCGCCGAGAACGTCGGCCGCCCGGACCACGGCACCACCGACGTCTTCCACTGCCCCTTGCCCACCCGCACCCCCGACGGCGCGGGCGTGCTCGGCGCCCGCATGTCCCTGGCCATCCTCCAGCGCGTCGGCCTCGACCTCGTCGCCTCCTCGGACATCAGCCGTATCAGTGGCCTGATAGCCTCCGACGCCATCGGCGGGCCCTCCTACAGCCCATGGGAGGTCTGGCGCTCCGCGGGCCTCGCCGATTCCCGCGCCGCCGCCCGCCGCGCCTCCGCCCAGGCCCGCGCCTTCCGGCCCACCCAGGGCCTGTCCACCGTGCCGGTCCCCGCCAGCACCCTCCCCCGAAGCAGCAGGTGAACCACGGCCGACGATCACCTCGCGGGTGATCTTGGGTAGCCGACCTCTTCTCCCAGGTCAAGAGAAATGATCTTGAGCGCGCATCCAGGGCATGAGAAACGGCCGGGTGCTGGTGCACCCGGCCGTTCTATCGAAGGTCAGACCGTGAGATCCTCCGCCGGCGGCAGGATCTCAGGACCTATCCCTGGGAGAGGAGCGCCCGGCGGAGCCGGTCGTTGGCTCGCTGGACGTCGCGCCGAGCGCGCTGTACGCGCCTCAGGCGGGACACCATGCGATACTCCTCCGCCTCCCGATGGAAGGTTTGTATTCGGTCGTTAACCAGTTCTTGGTGCATAAACGGCATCTCGAAGCTCCTACCAGTGCTGAAGTTCATGTGCTTGCTCGTCTTTCTGTCCGTGCGGTGGGTGTGAGAGTCAGGCAGCGACCGGGTGCTTGCGGGGACGCCCGCGAGGCCTCTTACGGGGAACGACGGTCCCCCTGAGGATCAGTTCGCCGCCCCAGACGCCCCACGGCTCCTCGCGCTCGAGCGCGCGGGCCAGGCAGGCCTTCTGGATCGGGCAGCCACCACAGAGCGTCTTGGCGAACTCGACGTCCTCGGGCGACTCGGCGAACCACAGGTCGGGATCGGTACGACAGGGGATTTCGGCTTCGTCGATCAGGTCCATGATCGTCTTGGCCCCCATCTGCTTCTCCTTCTGGTTGATCTTGTTCTTGATACCTCGTGGGTGTCTGGGGGATCACGGACAAACAAGAAGGCCGCGGATCCTGTCTGCGGATCCGCGGCCTGGAGGCTGATTGTGCCGGTCAGGTTATGACCGGTTCATCCCTCCAGGGTTGCGGACCGCGCAGTCCACCCTTGGTGATCTGCTGGGTCGGCACGTCGACGCCCGCGCCATAGACGGGGGCGCCCTGGGCAGCGGCTGCGCCGAAGCCTGCGTGCAAGCCGACGCGAGTGCGCGAGGCGAGCAGGCTGCGGGCAGACTTCTCCTGCCGAAGCTTGGCCGGCCCATCGACGAGCCTGACCGAGTTACGGCATGCGGAAGCGAGCCACTGCGTGGCCGACATTTCCGTCAGGTTCCTCACTGGGCTCACCTCCATCCTGAGATCGTCGGACAGGACCGTCCGACTTGCTTGACCATGACCCTAAACCGGGAAGCCGGGAAGGGGCAACATATTTTCTACCTGCAGTTTTACGACTTCGCCACGCGGATCATGCACTCCTGAACCACGGACACCGCCAGCTCACCCGACGGGGTGAACATCTGCCCGCGGGCCAGACCGCGCGCGCCCCCCGACCAGGGCGACTCCTGAGCATAGAGCAACCAGTCGTCGGCCCTGAAGGGGCGGTGGAACCACATGGCGTGGTCGAGCGAGGCTCCGGTGACGTTCGAGGCGCCCCATGCGAGTCCGTGGGCGAGCAGCACGGTGTCGACGAGGGTGTAGTCAGAGGCGTAGGCGGCCAGCACGACGTGGAGGAGACGGTCGTCGGGCAGCTCGGCGTCGTAGCGGAACCAGACGTTGTTCTCGGCCGTGCGCAGCGACGGGTCCTTGTAGGCCTCCCACGTCAGAGGGGAGACGTAACGGGCGTCGACCGGACGGGGGCGCGAGAGCCAGTCCTTCCAGTCGGAGTCGTCGCCCACCAGCTCGAGCATCCGTGACTGGAAGGTCGGCAGCGTCTCGGGGGCCGCCACCTGCGGCATGACCGCGGCCTGGTGGTGGACGCCCTCCTCGAAGATGTGGAAGGAGGCCGACATCGTGAATATCGCCTTGCCGTGCTGCACGGCGACCACCCTGCGGGTGGTGAAGGAGCGTCCGTCCCTGAGCCGCTCGACGTTGTAGACGATCGGGATGGTCGGGTCTCCTGGGCGGATGAAGTAGGCGTGCAGGGAGTGCACGTCACGTCCCTCTGGGACGGTACGGCCCGCGGCGACGAGCGCCTGGGCGGCGACCTGGCCGCCGAAGACCCGTTGGATGCGCTCTTCGGGGCTGCGCCCGCGGAAGATGTCGAGCTCGATCTGCTCCAGGTCGAGCAGGTCGAGCAGCTCCTTGAGCGCTTCGTTCACGGCGGGGTCCCCTTCTACGGCGAAAGCCATCCAAACCTAGTGTGACGGGCCCCGTGCCCGAACCATCACCGGGGCGGCGCTTCCGCCTTCTGGCGTGCGGATTGTGGTGACGGGCGTTGCCGGCACGGCCGAGACGCGAGATATCGAGGGCGAGCGCGAACACGGGGGCGGGTGGACCCGGGTGGTGGGCCCTTGGCTCAGTGGCTGGCGCTCGCGTGGGTGGCGGGCCGGTGAGTGGGGTGATCGGGGCGGAGGGAATGGGTTGTCGGTGGTGCGGTGGCGTGACGGCGGGGACCGGAGTCCCGCTGGGCGGGCGCCTTCGGTGGGCGGGAACCGGTGACTGCGGAGGCGCCAGACCGGCTTGCCGTACAGGAGAGAGAGGAGGCCCGCCGGACGGGAGAGAGAACGCCTGCCGGACGGGAGAGAGAAGGTTGGCCGGACGGGAGGAGGCTTGCCGGACAAGGGAGAAGACCGCGCGCCGGCAAGGAGACGGGAGGAGGGTGTCAGGTGGCGCGGCAGAGGGCGAGGACGGCGGAGCCGTAGCGGTCGAGTTTGACCTTGCCGATGCCCGCGATCGACAGCAGCTCCTGCTCGCTCTGCGGCGCGCGCTCCGCGATCGCCTGCAGCGTGACGTCCGTGAACACCACGTAAGGCGGCACCTTCGCCTCCTTCGCCGTGGCGGCCCTCCAGACCTTCAGCGCCTCCAGCAGCGCCTCGTCGTAGTCGGCAGGGCAGGTCGAGCAGCGGCCCAGCTTCTGCTCCGCCGCCGCGGCCAGCGTCTTACCGCACACCCTGCAGTGGACGGGGGTCGCGACGGGCCTGCGGGAGGACGCGCTCTGCGCCGAGGGCGAGGCGATCGACCTGGCCGGGCGTCCCGTGAGGCCGTCGAGGAAGCGGGAGGGGCGGCGGCCCTTGCGTCCGCCGGGCGCGCGCGCCAGCGCCCACGAGAGGCCGAGGTGCTCCCTCGCGCGGGTGATGCCGACGTAGAGCAGGCGACGCTCCTCCTCGACCTGCTCGGGCGTCTCGGCGTAGATGATCGGCATCATGCCGTCGGTGAGTCCGACGAGGAAGACGGCGTCCCACTCCAGGCCCTTGGCGGCGTGGAGCGAGGCGAGCGTGACGCCCTCGACAGGAGGGGCGTGCTGCTCACTGGCGCGGCGCTCCAGCTCCGCCACGAACGCGGGCAGGTCGGCGCCCTCGATCGCCATGTCCTCGGCGAGGTCGCCCAGCGCCTTGAGCGACTCCCACGTCTCGCGGGCCTTGCCGCCGCCCGGAGGGACGGGGGTGAGGCCGATACCGCCGAGGACGTTGTGAACCTCCTGCGCCAGCGGTTCGCCCGAGGCGGAGCGGGCCGCGCCGCGCAGCAGGACGACCGCGCGCCGCACCTCCGGGCGCTCGAAGAAGCGGTCGGCGCCGCGCACCAGGTAGGGGATCTCGGCCTTGGCGAGGGCCTCCTCGTAGGCCTCGGACTGGGCGTTGACCCTGAACAGGACGGCGATCTCGCGAGGGGCGACGCCCTTGTCCATCAGCTTCCTGATCGCGCGGGCGACCCCCGCGGCCTCGGCCGGCTCGTCGTCGTACTCAGCGAAGACGGGCGCGGGGCCCTCGGGGCGCTGGGCGAGGAGTTCGAGGCGGTGCGGGCTCCTGCCCTTGGCGATGACGAGGTTGGCCAGGCTGACGACCTCGGGGGTGGAGCGGTAGTCGCGGACCAGCTTGATCACCGAGGCGTTCGGGTACTCGACGGAGAAGCCGGTGAGGTAGCGGGGAGTGGCACCGGTGAAGGAGTAGATCGTCTGGTTGGGGTCGCCGACCACGCACAGGTCGTCGCGCCCCCCGAGCCAGGTGTCGAGCAGCAGCTTCTGCAGCGGGTTGACGTCCTGGTACTCGTCCACGACGAAGTAGCGGTACTGCTGGCGGATCTGCGTGGCCACGTCGGGGTGCTCGGTCATCACGGCGGCGGTCAGCTCGAGGATCGTCTCGAAGTCGACCAGGTGACGCTCGCGGCGCAGCTGCTCGTAGGCCTCGTAGAGGCGGGCGACCTCCTCGGCGGGCACGGGCGGCGCGCGGTGGGCCTTGGCGGCGGCGGCGATGTAGTCCTCGTGACCGATCTGGGTGACCTTGGCCCACTCGATCTCGGCGGCGATGTCGCGCAGCTCGGACCTGTCGGGGTTCTTCCTGATCAGGCGGCACGCCTCGATCAGCAGCGGCAGCTTCGACTCGATCACCGAGGGCGCCGATCCGCCGATCACCTTGGGCCAGAAGTAGGTCAGCTGGCGCAGGGCGGCGGCGTGGAAGGTACGCGCCTGCACGCCGGGTGTGCCGAGCTGACGCAGCCGCTGCCGCAGCTCTCCCGCCGCGCGTGTGGTGAAGGTCACGGCGAGCACGCCCTGGGCGTCGACCACGCCCGTGCGGACGGCGTGGGCGATGCGATGGGTGATCGCTCTGGTCTTGCCCGTGCCCGCGCCCGCCAGCACGCAGACCGGGCCGCGCACGGCCTCGGCCACCGCGCGCTGCTCCGGGTCGAGCCCGTCCAGAACGTCATCGCCTGTCATCACATCAACATCCTCGCAGCAGGTGGCGGGGGGCAGGTCCATTCTGGCAACATGCCGCCGACACCTGTTTCATCATCGCCGAGATGCGAAAAGTAGGTCATTCCCCCACAATGGGGCCCGACCGAAACATGGGGGGAAAGGAAGGCCCGTGCGAGCTGCGGTAATTGCGGGTGTTCTCGCTGCCGTCTCGTTAGTTCCGGGTACGGCGCTCGCGTCCAAGGACCCGGCACCCTCCTACGGCGACGCGCTGGGCAACACCGCGATGGAGACCATCTCCTACGGCCCCAGTCGCAGCCAGGCCATGGACGTCTGGTGGACGCCCGACTACAGCAAGCACCCCGCCGTCTTCCTCATCCACGGCGGCTGGTGGTCCAGCGGCGACAAGAAGTACATGACCGAGGTCACCAAAAGCTACGTCGAGCTCGGCTACACGGTCTTCAACCTCAACTACCGCCTGTCAGGCGAGGCGGCCTGGCCCGCGCAGCGCACCGACGCCTTCGACGCCATCGCCACCGCCCGCAGGCACGCCGACCGCTGGAACTTCGACCCCACCAACTACGTCGTCGTCGGCTTCTCGGCGGGCGGCCACATCGCCGCCGCCGTCGGCACGTACGGCGACGGCGCGCTGCCGGGGCTCAAGGGCGTCGTGGGCGTCTCGCCCGTGATCTCACCGCTGCGCGCCTACACCGACGGGGCGGCCTCCACCGACCCCAACCGCGTCAAGCTGCGCGACGCCGCGATCAAGCTGGCGGGCGGGTGCGAGCCCAAGGGCAAGTGCTCGCGCGTGTGGGCGAGCATGGAGGTGCCGTGGCACGCCAGCAAGAGGGACGCGCCGATGCTGACGGTGCACTCCGACGACGAGTTCGTACCCGTCACGCAGAGCCTGCTGCTGAAGGACATGCTGGGTCAGGTCGGGGTGAAGATGACGGTCTTCACCGAGCCCGGCATCTCGCACAGCGCGCCGCTGTATCGCCAGCTCGGGGTGGCCGATCGGGTGCAGAGCTGGATCCAGGAGCAGCTCTCCTGACGACGGGATTACCGGAGCGGGGCCGGTTGTTGCACCAACCGGCCCTCCTCTGAACCCGGAAGGATTCCCCTATGGCGCTCACTGTCTACTCCACCACCTGGTGCGGCCCCTGCAAGCGGCTCAAGAGCCAGCTCACTCGCGAGGGCATCTCCTACGACGAGGTCGACATCGAGCGGAACCCCGCGGCCGCGGAGTTCGTGATGAGCGTCAACAACGGCAACCAGACCGTGCCCACGGTGCTCTTCCCCGACGGCACCGCGGTGACCAACCCTTCTGTGCGTGAGGTCAAGGCCCGCCTCGCCGCCGGCGTGTGAGCCGACGGGCGTGTGAGCCGACGGCGTCGGGACCCCTCCCTCCGGAGGGGTCCTTTCTCACTGCCGGGTGAGCGGCGTGGGATAGCCCCGCACCGGGGTGGGCAGCCGCCAGGGCTCGTGCACGAGCCCGCCGGGTAGCCCCGCCAGCTCGGGAACGTACCGGCGGACGTACTCGCCGTCCGGGTCGAAGCGTCTGGCCTGCCGCAGCGGGTTGAACGACCTGTTGGGCCTGGTGTCGTTGCCCGTGCCTGCGATCCACTGCCAGTTGCCGCTGTTGTTGGCCACGTCGCCGTCGAGCAGCAGCTCGAAGAAGTGGGCGGCGCCCACGCGCCAGTCCACGCGCAGCTGCCTGACCAGGTAGGACGCCGTGATCATCCGGGCCCTGTTGTGCATCCAGCCCTCGGCCAGGAGCTGGCGCATGCCCGCGTCGACGATCGGCACCCCCGTCATGCCCTCGCGCCACGCCTGCGCGGCGTCCTCGTCCTCGCGCCAGGTGATCTCCCTCGGCCGGTAGTCGCGCCGGTTGAGTGCGGGGAAGGCGAAGGCGACCTGGTAGTGGAAGTCGCGCCAGCACAGCTGCCTGACGTAGTCGTCGTTGCCGCAGCCCGCCAGCTCCAGCGGCGACAGGCAGCCGAACCGCAGGTAGGGGCTGAGCCTGGAGGTACGGTCGCCCGCCAGGTCGTCGTGGCCTTCGGCGTAGCCGTCCAGGCAGAGCCGCATCCAGCCGCTCATCCGCTCCCTCGCCGCGCTCTCTCCACCCCGCGTGCCGTACGGCTCGTGCGGCGGGATGACGCCCGGGTCCAGGCCGCGCGGGGTGGGGACGACGGGTGGGGGCTCCTCCATCTGGCGGCGGGGCGCGAAGGACCACGCTCGCCAGTAGGGCGTGAACACGCGGTAGTGGTCGCCGCCTCCGGCGGGACGCAGCAGGTCGGGCGGGATGACCGTCAGGCCGGGGAAGCGGCGGAACTCGATCCGCTCGGCTCCGAAGCGCTCCTGGCGCCTCCTGGCCAGCGAGCTGACGTCGGCGCTGGCGTAGACGGCCGTCGCGGAGGTCTCGGAGGCCAGGCGCATGGTCTCCTCGACCACGTCGCCCCGCCGGACCAGCAGGTCGCCGCCGCGGGCCCGGAGAGAGGCGCGCAGGTCCTCCAGGCAGTCGAGCAGGAAGGGCCCGCGCCGCCCCGCGGGCACCGCGGGGTCGAGCACGAACAGCGGCAGCACCTGGCGGGCCCGCGCGCAGGCGGCCGCGAGGGCCGGGTGGTCGTGGACGCGAAGGTCCCTGGTGAAGAGCACGATGACGGTGTCCATCACCTGCATATTCGCGACCCGGGCCGCCTGCGGTTGCGGCGACGCGCGGTCGATGGGAAAACCGTTCGGCGGGTCTACCAGTCGCCGGTGAGGTGGTCGCCGTACCAGGTCTCGATCAGGCGGCGGGCGATGGAGACGGGCGGCGGCAGCCGTACCTCGCCGCTGCGGAGAGCGGCCAGCAGCTCGGCGCGGGTGAACCAGCGGGCCTCGGCGATCTCCTCGGGATCACGGGTGATCTCGGTCGAGGTGGCCTCGGCGAAGAAGCCGAGCATGAGGCTGCGCGGAAAGGGCCACGGCTGGCTGCCGAGGTAGCGGGGGTTGATGACGTTCACGCCCACCTCCTCGGCCACCTCGCGGATCACGGCGTGCTCCAGCGACTCCCCCGGCTCCACGAACCCGGCCAGGATCGACAGCCGCCCCTCGGGCCACTGAGGGCCTCTGGCGAGCAGGCAGCGGTCGCGCTCGTCGCGCACCAGCATGATGACCGCGGGGTCCACCCTCGGGAAGTGCTGGCTGTTGTCCTCGGGGCAGACGCGAATGTGGCCACCGGCCTCGACCTTCGTACGGCTGCCGCAGCGCGGGCAGTATTCGTGCGTGGTGTGCCAGGCCTCCAGTGCGACGGCGTAGACCAGCAGGCCCGCGTCGCGGTCTCCCAGGAGCGCTCCAACTTCGCGCAGTCCTGCGGGGAACGGCTCGCCCTCGGGGGTGTCGCGCAGGCCGAGCGGCGCGACGACCCTGCCGTTGACGTCGGCGTCGGCGAAGCCGGGAAGGGGCGCGGCGACCGCGAAGTAGGCGACGTCGTCCTCGACGCCGAGCAGGAAGCGCTCGCCCTCGGGGGCGTCGGCCGTGGTGGAGAGGACCGCGTCGACCTGTTCGCCTGTGCGCCTGACCAGCGTGCGCCCCTGGTGGACGAGCAGGACTCTGCTGGAGGGGTTCGCCCATGCGCGGGCCAGCCATCCGGAGTCGCCTCGCAGCAGGGCCGATCTGTCGATCGTTCCTCGCGCGAGGAGCAGGGGCCCCAGGAGTTGCTCTTCCGCCGTCGTCTCCACGCGCACTTTCCTCCCCGAAACAGGATGTCATCCTATGACGCTCCCTTACCCCTAACGAGACACAGGGGCCCCTGGTGAGTGATCACCAGGGGCCCCTGCGGTCAGGAGGCGAAGATCACGAGGTTGTCGCGATAGCTTCGCCGCTTCTGGTCGTAGGTGCCCGCGCAGGTGATGAGCCGGAGCTCGGGGCGGCCGGTCGAGCCGTACACCTGCTTGTGGGGGATGCGGGACTTGGGGTAGCCGGCGAGCCTGCGCACCTGGAAGGTGACCGTGCTGCCGTCCTTCCTGTCCACGTGGATCCTCGCGCCGGGCTTCAGGCCGCGCAGGCCGTGGAAGACGGCGGGGCCGGTGCGGGAGTCGACGTGACCGGCGATCACGGCCGCGCCGCGCTCGCCTGGCTCGGGTCCCGCGACGTTCCATCCGGTGAGGTCGTAGCGCTTGGGGGCGATGAGCTTGCCCGAGCGGTCCAGCTCGAGACCGATGATCTTGGTGGTCAGGCCGATCGAGGGGATGCGCAGCCTGACAGGGTCCGCGGCCTGCGTGGTGTTCCGCTGTGCCGACGTGCCACCGGCTCCGGTGTCGACCCCGCCGCTGGGGTGGTCGTCATCGTCGTCGTCCTGAAGGGCGCCCTCGCCGGTCTCGACGCCGCCCCGAGGGACGCGGTCGTCGTCACCGCGAGAGCCGCGGTCACCCCTGTCGTCGCGGTCGTCGTCCCTGTCGTCCCGGTCGTCGTCGTCCCAGTCGTCGTCCCCGTCGTCGTCCCCGTCGTCGTCGGCGGCCGTGACGGCGGTGGGGGCGGCGCCGGGAACGGCCTGGGCGGGAGCGGCGTTCAGTGCCGCTCCCCCGGCGCCGAGCCCGCACGTCACAGTGATGGCGAGGAGGATCCGCCTGAGGTCCATGTCCAACTCCTGGTGTCCTGTTCCGCGTCTCCTGCGCGGCTGACTCCAGCTTCCGAACCCCCGGTGGCCCCTCCATGAGCCGGCCGTTAGAGCGCTCTCATCCCGCCCGCAGGCGGTACCCCGCACCGCGCAGCGTCTCGATGTGCTCGGCGCCGATCTTGCGACGGAGGTAGCGGACGTAGACGTCGACGACGTTGGAACCGGGGTCGAAGTCGAACCCCCACACGTGGCTGAGCAGCTGCTGCCGGGTCAGCACCTGGTCGGGGTGGCGGAAGAAGACCTCCGCGAGGGCGAACTCCTTGGCCGACAGCTCCACGGGCTCCCCCGCGACGTAGGCCCTGCGGCTGCGCAGGTCGAGGGAGAGCTGTCCCGCCCTCAGCACGGTCACCTCGGGCACCCTGTCGGCGCGCAGCCGCAGCCGCACCCTGGCCAGCAGTTCCTCGAAAGCGAAGGGCTTGCGGATGTAGTCGTCGGCGCCGCCCTCCAGCCCCGCCACGGTGTCGGCGACGCTGTCGCGGGCGGTCAGGATGATGACGGGCAGCGAGACCCTGGCCTCGCGAAGGCGTCGCAGCACGGTGAACCCGTCGCTGAGCGGCAGCCCGATGTCGAGCACCATCAGGTCGAAGGAGCCGCTGCGGGCGTGGTCGTAGGCGCTCTCGCCGTCGGCCACCACCGTCGTGACGAACCCGTGGACCCGCAGGCCCTTCTCCAGGAACGCGGCGATGCGGTGCTCGTCCTCGGCGATCAGGATGCGGTTCATGCGGGCGCCTCCCGGAAGGGGAGTTCGATCAGGAAACGGGAGCCGTCCTCGGCCCATGCGCGGCCGCCGTGTGCCTCGGCGATGGAGCGGACGATCGCGAGGCCGAGCCCGGCCCCCTCGTGGGAGCGGCTGCCCGCGCGGACGAACCGCTGGAAGATCCGCTCCCTGTCCTCAGGCCGCACGCCCGGTCCTCCGTCGCGCACCCAGAGCCTGATCGCGCCGTCCACGACCGCCGAGCCCGAGGCGACCAGGTCGCCTTCCCCTGTGTGCCGTACGGCGTTGGCGGCCAGCTGCATGAGCGCCTGCGTCAGCCGCTGGCGGTCGGCGACGACGCGCGCGTCGGCGACCTCCTCCACCCGCCACGCGCGCTCGCCGAGCGCCCTGGCCTTGGCGATCACGCTGACGGTCAGGTCGGCTATCTCGACCTCCCCGAGGGCGAGGAATCCGGGCTGCTCCGCCTTGGCCAGGGTGAGCAGGTCGTCGACGATCCTGTTCATGCGGGCCAGCTCGTCGGTGACCAGGGCGAGGGTCTCCGCCCTGTCGTCGGGGTCGTCGCCCATGAGGTCGAGGTGGCCGCGGATGACGGTGATCGGGGTGCGCAGCTCGTGCCCCGCGTCGTCGACGAACTCCCGCTGGACGGCGAAGGCCCGTTCGAGGCGGTCGAGCATGTGGTTGAAGGTCCGGGCGAGGGCGGCCACGTCGTCGTTGCCCGTCACGTCGAGCCGCCTCGTGAGGTCGGAGGAGTCGCCGATGCGCTCGGCGGCCTGCCGTACCAGCCTGACGGGGGCGAGCACCCGGCCTGCGACCACCCAGCCGGCGGCGCCCGCGATCGCGAGGGCGGCCAGCGAGGCCGCGCCGAGCACGCCGACGGCGTCGGCCACCTCCTCGCGGTGGCGGTCGTAGAAGATGGCGGCGACGAAGTGTCCGCGCGAACGGTCGCCTTCGACGCGGACGGGGATGACGGCGTAGCGGACGGTGCCCGCCGAGGTCTCCGCCCAGTCGACGGTCGGTTCGGTGGCCGCGGCGAGCCGTCCGACCAGCTTGTCGTCGGTGTCGATGATCGGGCGGACCAGGCCGGTGCGCAGGTCGGCGCGGCCGTCGACGATGGTGAAGAACGTCTCCCACCTGTCGGGGACGCTGACCTCCAGGTACCTGGTGAGCAGGGCGGCGACGTCGCGCTCGGGGCGGCCCTTGACGTACTGGCGCAGCTTGTCGGCCTCGTTGTCGAGCTCGGCGTGGACCCTGTCGTCCACCCTGGCCTGGAGCACCGTCCAGACCGAGAAGAGGGAGACCCCCAGGGCCAGGCCGACCACCACCAGCATCCAGCCCACGATGCGGGCTCGTGCGCTCATTCCACCTGCTCAGTCGTCGTCATCGTCTTCATTGTCGTCGTCCCCGCCTCTGCTCGGAGGAGGTGGTTTGACGGGTTCCGCGCGCTCTGTCCGCGTCATCACCGGGGACGAGGCGGGCGAGGGTGTCGGACTGGCCGAGGGTGTCGGTGTGGAGCGCGGGGTGACCACGATCGCGTCGCCCAGGTCGGGCTCGGCGTTGCTGACGGCGCCGACCACGAGGGCGGCCAGCACGGCGAGGGCGAGCGCGACGAGGGCCAGGGCGAGCGAGGTCTTACGGCTCATGGCCGCCAGCCTGACGGTCGGCAGGGAGCCCACGATGAGGGGAAGATGAGAAGACTCTCATTCAGGGTGATTACGCTGTCCGTGCCGCATGATGATCTCTACCACGCTAGGATCTGCCGAGTTAGGTTAGCCTTACCTGATCCGGGGGTGTCACGCGTTGCGGCTCTACCTGACCGCTGCCAAGCCGACCGACTCGGTGACCGACGGTTTCCTGCCCGCTGCCCGGGCGCTGGGCTGTGAGGTCACCATCCTGAGCGACCGGCCCGAGCAGCACCCCGACGCCATCGGGTGCGACGTGTGGGATCCGCGCGCGGTCATCGACACGATCGCCCACCACCAGAGGCCCGACGCGATCTTCTCCAACTCCGACCACCTGCAGGTCGAGACCGCGCTGGCGGCGGAGTACTTCGGGCTGCCCGGCAAGGACTGGCGGGCCTGCCTCGCGGCCAAGAACAAGTCCCTGACCCGCAGGAGGCTGGCGGAGGCGGGCGTCGAGCGGGTCTGGTCGGTACGGCTGGCCCCCGGCGACCCCGTGCCCGCCGACGTGCCGTACCCGGTGGTGGTCAAGCCGCGCGAAGGGGTGGCCAGCGAGAACGTGACGCTGGTCGAGCGCGACCTGGAGCGGGCGGTCGCGGGGATGCGCGACCTGCCGCTCGTCGTGGAGGAGTACCTGGAGGGCCCGCTGCGCACCATGGAGACGCTTGGCGACGGCGAGACGACACGCGTGCTCGGCGGTTTCGCGACCACGCTCGGGCCGCTGCCGCACTTCGTGGAGGAGCGCCTCGACTGGGCGCCGAGCGCGGACGAGCACGTCCTGCGCGCACTGGAGGCGCTGGGTGTGGGGTTCGGCGCCTGCCACACCGAGTACGTGGTCACGGACAAGGGGCCGAGGATCATCGAGGTGAACTACCGGGCGATCGGCGATCACTGCGACTTCCTGCTCGCCGACATCCTGGGAGTGCCGCTGTTCGAGTGGATCCTCAGGGTCCACATGGGCGAGCCCGTGCCCGAGCCACCCGCCACGTCGGGGCACGGGTGCGCGGTGAGCGTCGTCGCCGACCGCTCAGGCGTGATCACCGAGGCGCCGCCCCAGGTCGAGGGCGACGGGTTGTGGCACAGGCCGCTCAGGAAGGTGGGTGACAGGGTGGAGCTGACTCACACCAACCGCGACTATCTCGGCGTGATCAGAGCCGTCGGGCCCTCAGCCGAGGGCGTCCGGCGGGCCGTGACCGCCTTCCAGGCGCGGCATCCGTGGGTGATCGCATGAGGCCGCGCGAGCCGTACCTCGCCAAGAGGGTCCTCGACGCGCTGCTGAGGGAGGACTACGGAGACCTGTCCAAGCGGGTGACCAGGAGCAAGGAGGGCGTGGCCCTGCTGCTGGCCGACGGCAGGCGGGTACGGCTGGCACCGGGCCAGCTCTTCCAGGACTTCGTGGTGGCCGAGGGCGAGCTGCTCGGCCTGGAGCAGGCGCTCAACACCCTGCAGGAGATCGCCGACCCCGAGGACTCCGACGGCGTGGCCGCCTTCTTCGACGAGTGCGTCGAGGCGCTGCACGCCCTCGAACTGCTCGACGAGCACAGGCCGCTGATCAGGGGCCGCGAGCTGGCCGACTACGAGTCGCTGGCCGCCCTCGTCGACCATCCGATCTATCCCACGGCCAGGGCCCGCGCCGGGCTGTCGGACGAGGAGCTGCTCGCCTACGCGCCCGAGTTCGCGCCCTCCTTCGACCTGCGGTGGGTCCGTGTCCCCGCCGAGCGGGTGCGGGGGGCGGCCACGCACTGGGGGCCCGAGGGTCTCTTCCCCGTGCATCCGCTGACGCTGCCGCAGCTCGAAGGGGTCCAGGTCGAGCAGGGGCCGCGGCTGACGGTCAGGCCGACGCTCTCGATGCGCACGGTGCAGCTCGACGCGCGCACCCAGCTGAAGCTGCCGCTGCCCACCAGCACGCTCGGGCGCCGCAACCGCCGCTCGATCAAACCCGCCACGCTCGCCGACGGCGCCGCCGCCGAGCTGCTGCTGCGCAGGCTGGCCGACCCCGACATCCTGCTCGCCGACGAGCAGACCTACGCGCACGCCGGGGACGAGTACCTCGGCTGGATGCTGCGCCGCCTGCCCGAGGGACGGATCATCCCCGTCGCGGCGCTGAGCGTCCCCGAGGTGCGGGCCGAGCTGGGCGACGTGGAGGGCCTGGTCACCCGCTACCTGCGGACGCTGCTGCGCTGGAACGTGCGGCTGTTCGTCAGGTACGGCGTGGCGCTGGAGGCCCACCAGCAGAACCTCGCGCTCGTCCTGACCGGACGCGACCAGCTGAAGCTCCTGGTCAAGGACAACGACGGCCTGCTGGCCTCGCCCGCCAGGCTGGCCGCCGCGGGGATCGAGCCGCCCGCCTTCGCCGACGAGCGGATGCTGACCGACGACCCGCACGCCCTGGCCGACGTGTTCGTCACGATCACCCTCCACCTGGCCGCCGCCTCGATCGCCTTCGGCGCGCTGCCCGCCGAGCGCGCCGCCGCGCTGGTGCGCTCCTGCCTGGAGGCGGCGCTGGACGAGCACGGTGACGACCCGATGGCCAGACTGCTGCGCGCCCGCACGCTGGAGGCCGCCAGGCTGACCGGCAAGTCGATGATCACCGCGGGGACGCTCGTGGCCAAGGAGCGGTCGGGCGCGCGTGACATCAACAAGTTCTACGGCACCAGCGGCCCCAACTACCTGAGGGTCCCTTACCTAACGGGAAACCTGCTCGTTGGCCTGCCACCCCACTGTCGTGCCGGGTCAGGACCGTAGTGGCAGTCCACTTGGCACCTTTCCCATTAGTCCCTGCTGAGGAGCGCTTGATGCGAAGCCTTGTCCTCGATCCGCCCGCCGCGATCGCCGAGGAGGCCACCCTTTCCGCCCTGCTGCGCTGCTGCGTGCGGGAGGTGGCGGGGCCTCGGGGGCACGTGTGGCCCGCCTCGCCGTACCTGCTGCTGACGGTGGCGGACACGCTCATCAGGGCGCGCACGGGCGGCGGTGCGGCGCTGAGGTTCGAGGGGCAGGTCGAGCGCCTGGAGTTCGGCGCGTGGGTGCCGCTGACCGCCGACGAGCTGGTACGGCTGGCAGAGGCCGAGCTCGACGGGGACAACCCGGAGTTCGCCGGTCAGGTGGCGGCCAGCAGGCAGGCGCTGGCGGCCATCCTGCGGGCGCGGGCCTCGGCCACGCCGCCCAACGACCCGTGGCTGGCCTCGGAGCAGGCGCTCGTCCTCGGCCATCCCTTCCACCCCTCGCCCAAGGCGCGCGGCGGCGAGCAGTGGCTGCGTTACGCGCCCGAGGCGCACGCCACCTTCCCCCTGCGGCTGCTCGGCGTGCGGCGGGACGTGCTGGCTCAGGAGGGGGACGCCTCGGCGCTCGACCTGGCGGGCGTCGCGCCGCAGGGGTACGCGCTGCTGCCCGCCCACCCGTGGCAGCTCGACCTGCTGCGCCCCCACCTCGACGACCGGCTGATCGACCTGGGTGAGGGGCCCGTCGTCTGGCCGACCTCGTCGGTCAGGACGGTCTACGACCCCTCGAGCGGCAGCTGCCTGAAGTTCAGCCTGGACGTGCGCATCACCAACTGCGTCCGCAAGAACGCGTGGTACGAGCTGGCAGGCGCGGTCGCGCTGACCGAGCGGCTGGCGCCGGTCTTCGAGGCGGTCTCGGCGAGGTTCCCCGGCACCCGGTGGCTGCCCGAGCCCGGCTACCGCTCGGCGGCGCTCGACACCAGGCTCCTCGAGGGGCTGGGCGTCATCGTGCGGGCGAGCCCGTGGTCGGTGTGCTCGCCTGGTCTCACGCCCGTGCTGGCGGGGGCGCTGGCCTGCGCGGCCACCCCCGCCGACCCCGTCTCGTGGTGGGCCGCGTACGTGCGGGCCGTCGCGCTGCCGGTGCTCGACGCCTACCTCACCCACGGCGTCGTCCTGGAACCCCACCTGCAGAACGTGCTCATCTGCCTCGACTCGGCCGGGCGGCCCGTCGAGGCGATCTTCCGCGACCTCGAGGGCACCAAGCTGGTCGGCCACGACCTGTCGGAGCTGCACCCCAGGGTCGCCGAGGCGCTCACCTACGACGCCTCGCGCGGCTGGGCCAGGGTGGTCTACTGCCTGATGGTCAACCACCTCACCGAGATCGCCGCCACGCTCGCGCTGTCGGACGCCGCGCTGCGCGAGCTCTGGACGGTGGCCAGGGAGATCTTCGAGGAGTACGGCGCGGCGACCGGCCGGCCGCTGCCGCTGTCGGACCTGCTGGCGGGAGCTCCGCTGCCGGCCAAGGCCAACCTGAGCGTCCGATGGGCCCGCGGCGCCGACAGGAGCGCGGGCTACGTGCCGATCGCCAACCCGTTCGCATGATCGCCGAGATCGCCCCCCGCCTGGAGGCTCCCGCCTTCGTCTACGACCTGGCGGCGCTGGACGCGCACGCCGCCGCCGTACGCGCGGCGCTGCCTGGCGTCGAGCTCTACTACGCGGTGAAGGCCAACCCCGACCCCGAGCTCCTGCGGGTGCTCGCGGCCCACGTGGACGGCTTCGAGGTGTCGTCGGCGGGCGAGCACGCGCACGTCCGCGCGGTCCTGCCGGGGGCGCGACTGGCCGTGGGAGGGCCGGGCAAGACGGACGCCGAGCTGTGCCTGCCCGCGCACCGTCTGCACGTCGAGTCCCCCCACGAACTGCGGCGCCTGCTCGCTCTGCGGTCGCGGGCCGACGTGCTCCTGCGGCTGAACCTCCCGCTGGAGACCGCGGGCGCCGCCCTGACCATGAGCGGCCCCTTCGGCATGGACGCCCATGGCCTGGCCGAGTGCCTGCCACTGTTCACCGAGCGGGTACGGCTGCGCGGCGTGCACGCCCACCTGGCCAGCGGACTGGAGGCGCCCGCGCTGCTCGACCTCGCCTCCGTGCTCCTCGCCCAGCACGACGAGGAGGTCAACGTCGGCGGCGGCATGGCCGTCTCCTACGCCTCTCCTGAGCGCCGCTTCGACTGGAGCGCCTACGGCAGGGGGCTGACCGCGCTACGCCGTCCTGGCCAGGTGGTCCGCATCGAGCCGGGCCGCGCGCTGACCGTCTACTGCGGCTTCTACGTGACCAGGGTGATCGACGTACGGCGGGTGCACGGCGCGGCCTTCGCGATCGTCCACGGCGGCACCCACCACCTGCGCACGCCCGCCACCAAGGGTCACTCGCAACCGTTCACCGTGCTGCCGACGGGGTCGGGCCCCGGCGTCGAGGACACCCCCGTGACGATCGTGGGCCAGCTCTGCACGCCCAAGGACGTGCTGGCCGGCGAGGTCAGGACCTCGATCAGGGTGGGCGACACCATCGTGTTCGCCATGGCGGGCGCCTACGCGTGGAACATCTCCCACCACGACTTCCTCATGCACCCGAAGCCCGGTTTCCACTACCTGACCTAGGAATCGACTCGATCAACGCGACCAGCCCCTCCTCGTCGAGCAGGTCGACGGGCCTGACGGTCTGGTTGAACCGCACGTAGTGGAAGGCGGCGCCGACCCGCTCCAGCGGCACCCCCGCCAGGTGCGACCAGGCCAGCCGGTAGGCGGCCAGCTGGACGGCCGCGCCTCTGGCGGCCTTGCCGGTGGGCGGACGCCCCGTCTTCCAGTCGACCACCTCGTAGGAGCCGTCCTCACGCTCGAAGACGGCGTCCATCCTGCCCCGCACGAGCCGGTCGGCGATCATCGTCTCGAACGGGACCTCGAGGTCGAGCGGCTCGCGCCCCGACCACTCGCTCTCGTCGAAGCGCTCCTGGAGCTCGGCGAGGCGGGCGTCGAGCTCCTCGGGCTCGTCGAAGGCGCCTGGCAGCTCGAAGTCGTCGATGAGCCGCTGCTGGCCCCACCGCGACTCCAGCCACTTGTGGAAGGAGGTGCCGCGCCGGGCGAGCGGCGCGGGCTGGGTGGGGACGGGCCTGCGGATCCTGCGGGCCAGCGCGCCCGGGTCGGTCGCCAGCGTGACCAGGGACGAGACGGTCAGCTTGGTGGGCAGCTCGACCGTGGTCCTCGACCTGCCGCGGCCGGTGGCGCGCTCGCGCAGCAGCAGGTCGGTGTCGCGCTCCCATGCGCGCAGCCGCTCCTCGTCGCTCTCGCTGAGCGGCTCGTCCTCTCCCGCGCTCTCCGCCCCCGTCAGGGCCGCCTCCACCAGGCGGGCGCCGTCCTCGATCCCCTGCTGGCGGACGCCTCCAGGGGTGAGGGGCCACCGCGCCTCGGCCGGCTCGGCGAGCAGCGGGTTGGTGGCGCCCTCGTCAGGTTCGGCGGCCCACACCGCGGCCGTGCCGCACGTGTCGCGGATCTCCAGCAGGAAGTCGGAGGGGTCGAGCGGCTTGGAGGCGGTGCCCCAGCGGTAGCCGGAGGCGATGAGGTGGTAGTGGGCGCGGGTGACGGCGACGTAGGCCAGGCGGCGCTCCTCCGTCAGGTCGCGCTCGCGGCAGCGCTCGTCGAAGTCGGCCAGCTCGTCCTTGGTGAGCCCGGTCAGGCGGGGCAGGTCGGCGGCGTCGCCGCGCAGCGCGTAGGGCAGCTTGCGCGGGTTGTCGGTCCATCGGCTGTTGGTCACGGGCGTGGCGGGGAAGATGCTGCCCTTGGTGATGCCGTTCCTGCTCAGCAGCTGCGACAGCCCCGGCACGACGACGATCGGCCACTCCAGGCCCTTGGAGGCGTGCACGGTCATCAGTTTCACGCTGTTGCTCTCGCCGACCCTGCCCGCCTCGAGGCCGAACTCCTCGCTCTCGGCCGCCTCCAGGTAGGCCAGGAAGGCGCCGAGCGTCGGGTCCTCCGAGTCGCCGGCGAAGCGGGAGGCGGCGTCGAGGAAGGCGTCGAGGTCGGCGCGGGCCGCCACCGCGCCCGCCGTACCCGATCTGGCCGCCACCTCGATGTCGAGGCCCATACGACGCTCGGCCTCGCTGATCAGGTCGGGCAGCGGCTGGTGCGTGTGGGCGCGCAGGTGGCGCAGCTCCTGGGCGAGCGCGACCATCCTGGTCCTGGCCAGCGGGGAGAAGGCGTCGAGCCACTCCTCCCTGTCCGGCAGCTCGTCCAGGGCGTCCACGAGGCTGCCGCGCTCCTCCGCCAGGTCGGAGACGGCCTGGTCCAGCGGGTCGGAGGAACGCTCCGCGCCCTCGCGCAGCTCGCGGTTGAGCTCCCTGGCGAACTCCCCCAGCTGCCGCAGGTCGGCGGGGCCGATCCGCCAGCGCGGCCCGGCCAGCAGCCTGGCGAGGGCGTCGCCCGCGCCGGCGTCGTAGAGCACCCTGAGCGTGGCCACGAGGTCGCTGACCTCCGGCACGGTCAGCAGGCCGCCCAGACCCACCACCTCGACCGGGATGTCGCGCTCTTCGAGCGCTCTGCGCAGCGCGGGGAACTGCGACCGCTTGCGCGCGAGCACCGCGACATCCTGCGGCTGGACGGCGAGCGTCTTCTTGCGCTCACCTTCGCCCCACGGCATGCCGTCAGGAGCCAGCTCTTGTCCGAGGGCCCGCTTGACCTGGTCGGCGACCCACCTGGCCTCGTCCTCGGCGGTCTCGTGGAAGGCGCAGGTGATGCGGCCCCTGTCGACGCGGTTGGCCCCAGGCACGAGGACGGGCACCTCGCGGGCCTCCATGCGCAGCGGGAGCTGGATGCGCGCGGCCACATCGAGGACGCGGTCGCCGTTGCGGAAGCTGACGCTGAGCTGCCTGACGGGGGCCTGGTCGCCCTTCGCGGTGCGGAAGTCGGTGACGAAGCGCCGCAGGTTGCCCGAGGAGGCGCCGCGCCAGCCGTAGATCGACTGGCAGGGGTCGCCGACGGCGGTGACGGGGTGGCCGTTGCCGTACAGGCTGCGCAGCAGCACCAACTGGGCGTGGCTGGTGTCCTGGTACTCGTCGAGCAGCACCACCGAGAAACGGGAGCGCTCGACGCGGCCCACGTCAGGGTGGTTGGCCGCGATGCGGGCGGCCAGCGACATCTGGTCGCCGTAGTCGATGACCTCGCGGGCGCGCTTGAGCCGCTCATAGGCCTCCACCAGCGGAAGCAGCTGCTCGCGGGCGTCCTGGACGGCCAGCGGCTTGCGCTGCCGCACCGTGGCCGCCTCGGCCGCCTTGCCGCGCAGCCACTCGCCCAGCCTCCTGACGTCCTGCGCCGAGCGCAGGTGCTCCGACAGCTCGCCCGCCAGCTCGAGGACGGCGGCCGTGACCGAGGGAGGGCCCAGCTCGATCCTGTCCATCGGCCCGTCGTACATCGCCACCACCCTGCTCGCCAGCTGCCAGGCCACGGCAGGGGTGACCAGGCGCATGGTCGGCTCGAGCGCCTCGCGGACGGCGTGGTCGGTGACCAGGCGGGCGGCGTAGGCGTGGTAGGTGGAGACCGTCGGCTCGTTGTCGAGGAGCTGAGAGGGGACCAGCCCCGCCTCCGCCAGGCCGTTCAGCCGCTCTCTCACTCGGTGGGACAGCTCGGCGGCGGCCTTGCGGGTGAAGGTGAGGCCGAGGATGCGTTCGGGCTTGGCCAGGCCGTTGGCCACCAGCCACACGACCCTGCCCGCCATCGTCTCGCTCTTGCCCGAGCCCGCGCCCGCCATGACGACCATGGGCTCCAGCGGGGCCTCGATGACCACGGCCTGCTCGGGGGTGGGCGGCCTGATGCCGAGCTTGCCGGCCAGCTCGACGGGGGTCAGCACACCTGACCCCCGTTGTCGTTGACAGGGCAGCTCGCCCTGGCCGCGCAGGTGCGGCAGCCGTCGTTGACCTTCGCCTGGAAGAACGGCCCCGACATGCCGACGGCGACGGTGTCGACCATGTCCCTGGCCCAGTTGTCGGCCTGGTCGAGCGGCGGCTGGGCCTGCTCCTTGGCGTCCTTGCCCGCCGCCTTGCCGACCTGGACCAGCGCGGCGCCTCCCGGCTCGCTGAGGCCGTGCCGCTTGAAGGCGTCGAGCAGCACGGCGAGCTGGTAGACGCCCAGCTGCGGATGGCGGTCGAGCTCGTCGGGCCTGGGCTTGGAGGTGCCGGTCTTGAGGTCGATGATGAACGCCCTGCCGTCCTCGTCGCGTTCCACCCTGTCGACGCGGCCCTTGATCTGCACCCCCTCCGAGACCGTCGCGACGAACGACTCCTCGGTGGCGACCAGGGTGCGGCCGTTGTCCTCCTGCCACCTCATGAACCTGGCGATCATCTGCTCGGCGACCCTGCGCTGCTTGCGGTTGAACCACACGCCGCCGAAGTCGAG
The DNA here is from genome assembly GCF_039535395.1 of Nonomuraea roseola. Classification (NCBI taxonomy): domain Bacteria; kingdom Bacillati; phylum Actinomycetota; class Actinomycetes; order Streptosporangiales; family Streptosporangiaceae; genus Nonomuraea; species Nonomuraea roseola. The sequence continues at coordinate 4,058,974 of NZ_BAAAXC010000015.1, read as the reverse complement.
CTCGGTCCAGATGTCGTCGAGGCGCTTGCCGAGCAGCTCCTCGCTGGCCAGGTCCTCGGTGGCCAGGACGGCGAGGGCGTGGACGACCGTGCCGAGCCCCTGCGCCGAGCTCGTGCCCGCCGCGCCGACCGCGGTCTCCAGCAGCCAGCGCAGGCCGCACTTGGTGAAGCTCTCCACCGACGAGGGCGAGATGCGGACGATGCCGTCGGGCCAGCTCAGCGGACGGTCGTCGGACAGCTCCGTGAGGGCGTACCACTCGCTCGGGTGCGCGCCCCTCACGCCCTGCCGCGCCAGGCGGGCCAGGTGCTCGGCCGCCTTCTTCCGCATGGTCTCGGGCTGCGAGGCGTCGGTGACCACGCTGCGCAGATCGGCGACCAGCGCCGACAGGTTCAGCCACCTGGCGTGGTCGTCGACCGTCGCCTCCTCCACCGCGCCCGGCATCAGCTCCGAGAGGAACCGCGAAGGACGCTCGTCGGCGTCCTCCCCTCCCACGGCGGTGACGACCAGCCGCTTCCTCGCCCTGGTGGCGGCCACGTAGAACAGGCGGCGCTCCTCGGCCAGCTGCTTGGCGGCCAGCGCGGCGGCGGTCGCGTCGGTGAAGTCGAGCGGCGCGCCCTCGGCCAGCTCGACCAGCTCGTCGATGCCCAGCAGGGAGCCCTTCAGCCTGATGTCAGGCCACACGCCTTCCTGCACCCCTGCGACGATCACCAGATCCCACTCCAGGCCCTTGGCGCGGTGGGCGGTGAGCACCCGCACGGCGTCGCCGTCGGGGGCCCGCTCGGCCAGCGTGTCGCCGGGGATCTCCTGCGAGGACAGATCCTCCAGGAACACCTCGGGACCCGCCTTCGGCATCCTGTCCACGAACCTGGCCGCGTAGTCGAACAGCGCCACGACCGCGTCGAGATCCCTGTCGGCCTGCGCTCCCCTGGCGCCGCCCGCGAGGCTGAGGTCGGTCCAGCGCTCGGCCAGGCCGCTGGCCTGCCACACCGCCCAGATGACGTCCTCGGCGGTGCCACCGGCCCGGACGGCTTCGCGGGCGGTGGCGATGAGCTTGGCCACGCGTTCGGCAGGGACGGCGATGTGCGGCTCGATCCTGACCAGTTCCCTGGCGTCCCTGAGCGCGGCGATCAGCAACTCTCCCGAGGAACGCGGCAACTCCGCCCGATACCCGTGACCGCCCTCCTCCTCGTGCCGAACCGCCTCACCGTTCGTCTCGCCGCCAGGGGAGATCGCCTCACCCGCGGAGGCCGTCGCCACGCCGCCCGCGGAGGGTGTCGTCTCGTCCCGTGCCTCTCCGAAGGGGGACGCCTCGGTTCTGGACGTCTCGTCGGTTCTGGAAGTCTCCTCGCCCGCGAGATCCGCAAGAGTGTCCGCGCCCTCAGGACCCGAGGGAGCCTTCTCGCTACCCGAGACAGTCTCCTCGCCCTGCAGTTCCGAGAGACTCTCCGCGCCCTCAGGACCCGAGAGAATCTCCTCGCCCTGCAGTTCCGAGAGACTCCCATCGCCCTCGACATCCGCTGGGTGGGGGCCGGGGTTCTGGGTGGCCTCGTTTTCCGCGATCTTGAGGGCGCGCCTGAGACGGCGGACCCCGAGCATGTCGGTGCCGCCGAACGGGCCGGTCAGCAGTTCCTCCGCCACCGCCTCGTCGAGCGCCGCCGGGGTCAGGGCGACGCGCAGGGTGGTGAGCAGGGGACGGACGCCGGGCTCCTGCGCCAGCGGCACCTCGTCACCGGCCACCATCGTCGGGACGCCCGCGCTCACCAGAGCCCGCCGCAGCAGCGGTACCTGCCGCTCGGCCGACCGCACCAGGACCGCCATCCGGTGCCACGGCAGGCCCTCGATGAGGTGCGCCCTCCGCAGGGTGTCGGCCACCACGGCCGCCTCCTGGCTGACGCTGTCGGCCAGCAGGACCCGCACCTCTCCCTGGTCGATGCCGGGAGCGGGCACGAGGTCCCTGTGCCCGCGCGCCTTCAGCCTGTCGGGACGCTCCCACGTCCGCTGAGCCGCCGGAGTCCCCGAAGCAGAGGACCCGGGAGAGGCCGCCGGAGTGTCCGAAGGGGATGACCCGGGGGAGGCGGTCGGGGGGTTCGGGGGTGGGGTGGGTCCGGTGGGGACGGTCCAGGGGTCTGGAGAGGCCGCGGGTGGCTGGGGGGCGGGGGCGGCGGGGAGGCGGGCGGCCACGCGGCGGGAGGCCGCGAGGAGGTCCTCGCCGCTGCGGCGGGAGACGCGCAGCGCCACGACGGGCGCCGGACGGCCCGCGCGGTCGCGGAAGCGCTCCGGGAAGCGGAGGATGCCGTGGACGTCGGCCCCGCGGAAGCCGTAGATCGACTGGTCGGGGTCGCCGACCGCGATGAGGTCGCGGCCGTCGCCCGCCAGATGCCTGAGCAGGTGCTCCTGGGCCGGGTCGGTGTCCTGGTACTCGTCGACGAACACCACGTCGTACGCCGAGCGCTCGCGGTGCCGTACCGAGGGGTCGGCCAGCAGGGCGGCGGCCGCCCTGATCAGCTCGGCGTAGTCGAGCGACAGCTCGGGGTCGAGGTCGAAGCGTTCCTGGTAGCGCTGGGAGAAGCGTCCGGCGGCGACCCAGTCGGCCCTGCCGTACTGCCTGCCGAGCTCGACCAGCCGCTCGGCCTCCAGCCCTCGCTCGCCCGCGCGGGCCAGGAAGTCGCGCAGCTCCTCGGCGAAGCCGCGCGTCTTGAGCGCCTCGCGCAGCGACTCGGGCCAGAACGGGGCGCCCTCCTCCAGCTCGCCGTGCAGGAGGCGGCGGATCTCGAGGAGCTGCTCGGGTCCGGTGAGCAGGCGCGGCGGCTGCCTGCCCTCCATGACGGCCTCGCGGCGCAGCAGCGCGTAGGCGTAGCTGTGGAAGGTGAGCGCGAGCGGCGTGCGGGTGGTGCGGCGCATCCTGGCCGTCACCCGCTGGCGGAGGTCTTCGGCGGCCTTGCGGCTGAAGGTGAGGATGAGGACCCGCTCGGGGTCGACGCCGCGCCGCTCGATGCGATCGACGACGGCCTCGACGATCGTGGTGGTCTTACCGGCGCCGGGGCCGGCGAGGACGAGGAGCGGACCGCCCTGGTGTTCGAGCACGGCACGCTGGTCACGGTCGAGCACAGGGGCCGCAGCGGCTCCCCCGCCCCCACGTCGCACCAACCGCCAGGTCTGACCACTCACAGCTCTAGATTCCACCAGACCACAGGGGTAGATCGTGCCGAGTTGACCGGTCTCCTCACGCGATCCGCCCACGGTACCGGCGGAAATCTCCCGATCCGTCCCGCGACACGCGGGGCATTTCATGCACATCCGTTACGGCAAGCGCTGGTCACGGCCACCGTGGTCACCGGTGGCCGTCCGTCCATCACGCGTGCTCCCGCAGGACTTCGGCCGCCGCCGTCACGTCGCCCGCTTCACGTGACGGCGGGACGGCGTGACTGCGGGAACCGGAGTCCTGCTGGAGTGGCGTGCTCGGACGGGGCTCAGCCGGTGACCACGGTGGGGCTGAGTCCGCCTTGCCGTAGCGGATCTAGAGGGAGGAGAGCGCCGAGCGGAGGCCGGACAGGCCGATCGGGCCGAGGTCGAGCGCGGCGGTGTGCCACTGCTTGAGGTCGAAGCCGGGCTTGCTCGCGGCCTCGGCGCGGGCCTCCAGCCATGCGCGCTCGCCGAGCTTGTAGGAGATCGCCTGCGCCGGCCAGCCGAAGTACCTGACGATCTCGGGGTGCACGGTGTGCTCCACCGCGCGCCCGCGCTCCCTCAGCACCTCGCACGCCTTCTCGAAGTTCCAGCGGGAGCCGTCGGGCAGCGGCAGGTCCAGGTGGACACCGATGTCGATCACCACGCGGGCGGCGCGCAGCGCGGAGTCGGTCAGCATGCCGAGACGGGTGCCAGGCTCGGTGTGCCAGCCCAGCTCGTCGGCCAGCCGCTCGGCGTACAGCGCCCAGCCCTCGCCGTGCCCGCTCACCCAGGAGAACTTCGCGTACCTCGACAGGCTGTCGCCCGCCACGGTGACCGCGCCGAGCTGCAGGTGGTGGCCGGGCACGCCCTCGTGGAAGACGGTGGACAGCTCGCTCCACGTGGCGAACTTCTCCCTGCCGCCGACGGGCCACCAGGTGCGTCCAGGACGCGACAGGTCCTCGCTCGGCGCGGTGTAGTAGGCCGCGCCGGACGTCGAGCCCGGCGCCAGCGTCACGTCGATCGTGCGCAGCGGCTCGGCGATGTCGAAGTGGGTGCCGTGCAGCGCGGCGATGGCCCCGTCGTGCTTGTCCTTGAGCCAGGCGAGGAAGGCGTCGGCGCCGACCACGTACTGGGTCGCGTTGAGGTGGGCGATCACCTCGTCGACGCTCGCGCCGGGCAGGATCGCGTGAGCCTCCTGCCGCATCTCCTCCTCGATCCGCGCCAGCTCGGCCCAGCCCCACTCGTAGGCGTCGACCAGGTCGAGGTCCGCGCCGAGGTTCCGCCTGGCGGCCACCGCGTAGCGCTCGGCGCCCACGCCATCGCGCTCGGCGGCCCTGGGCGCGTACTCCTCACGTAGGTAGCGAGCCGCGTCCGCGTAGCCCTGGTGGGCGAGGGCGGCGGCCTTGGCGAGCTCGCCTGCGAGGGGCCCGTCACCGTAGGAGGCGACGAGGGCGTCGTGGGTGCCGGCGTACTTGTCCGCCGCGCCCGCGCCCTCCACCGCCTGCCGCCGGGCGGCCAGAAGGCCACGCCTGATGCCCTCGTCCAGCGAGCTCCGCCAGCTCGCCAGCATCCCGGGCACCGCGGCGAGGTGCGCGGCCACCTTGCGCCAGTGCTCTTCTCCGTCGGTGGGCAGCAGGTCGATGCTGTCCCTGACCGTGGACAGCAGCCCGAACGGGCTGCTCAGGTCGGCGTACTGCTCGCCCGTCTCGTACCAGGCGGCGTCGGCCTCGAGGCGCTCGCGCAGGTGGCTCGCGGCCCTGCGGTCGTTGTCGTTCTCGGGCTCAAGGGTGTCGAGTGCGGCGAGCGTGGACTTCAGCAGTTCGTGCCTGGCCGCGTGGCCGTCGGGGCTGTAGTCGGTGGAAACACCGAAGTCTCCCGAGATGCCCATGTAGACGGCGTCCACGGGGTCGAGCTCGGCGGACCTGGTGATGTGCTCATCGCACAGCCGGAAAATCGGTGTCATTCCGGCAAAGGTACAGAGCGACCTCTTCCAGGTCATTTCCATTACGACGTCGCGGGCCTCGAGCCTTACCTGACCACGAACCCCCGCCAGACGACGCGCCGCCTGTTCTGCACGGGCCACTCACCGGTCCTGACGCCTGAGTGCACCAGCGCCACCAGCGCGATCCCCATCCCACCGACCACCAGCACGCCCATGACCAGCATGAGGATGTGTCCCAGATCCATGACGAGTCCCTTTAGTTGAATATTTAACTAGATGCCCACAACCATCCCGTCTCGCCCGGCATTCCCTGGCGGGCGTCCCTTGCCCCGCCTCGCACCGCCCGATACCGTACGTCCGTTGATCACGCACGAAGGAGGTGAGGAGCCGCATGTTCCCCGTTACGCTTTCGCGCTCCCACAGGACCCAGGTGTCCGCCTGACGGGAGCGCTCCTTCCACAGGAGATCCCTTGACCGAACTGGTCTTCCGCGCACTCGCCGACGAGAGCGAGTTCGCCCTTTTCGACAGCATCACCACCCTGCCCACGTCCGGTGTCGGACAGCGTATGCGCCCCTTCCGGGAACTGGCCGCCGAAGGCGAGTACCGGCCGGAGTGGGTCTGGATCGCCCAGCGAGACGAGCGGGTCGTCGCCAGGGCCGCCTTCAGCGCCCCACACCGCGCGGAGCACCCGTGGGGCCTCGACTACTTCGACTTCGACACCGTCGAGAACGGCGCCGCCCTGCTCAAGGCCGCCTACGCCGCACTCGTCACTCCCGACTACCACTCACCGATCGGCCCGCGGCCGGAGTACAACCTCCTGCTGCCCCCGGACTGGCGCGAGCGTCCCGACGCCTTCGCCGAGGCCGACGCCCGTATCCAGGCCGCGGAGAAGGCGGGACTGACCTTCCACGTCGAGCGGCTCAACCTGCGCTGGATCCCCGAGTACGGCCTGCCGCCCCGCTCGACCAGGCTCGCCTTCACCCCTGTCACGGACGAACAGGTCCTGCTGGATCTGATGGTCCACATCGTCACCGGCAGCCTGGACGCGGGGGACCAGGCGGACCTGCGCAGCATGTCGCCCAAGGAGGTCGCGGCTCACCTCATGGCCATGGTCGGCGACATGCCCGGCGGACGCGACAGGTGGCGGCTGGCCTACAACGCGGCGGGCGAGCTGGTCGGCATGGTGATGCCCACCCGCAACGACCGTTCCGCGACGACCGGCTACATCGGCGTCGACCACCGGCACAGGGGCCACGGATACGCGTACGACCTGCTGGCGGAGGCGGTGCACATCTTCGCGGCGGAGGGCGAGCCCCTGATCATCGACAACACCGACGTCGGCAACCATCCGATGGCGGCGACGTTCGAACGGATCGGCTACCGGGTCACGGGCCGGCGCATTCTGATGGCGTGAGGCTGATCAGGTCCGCGTGATCGCACGTTCCACCGCCCTTCGGGGTGCGCTCGCGTGGAACGGCGCCGCCACACGCCGTCTGGTCGGTGCGACGGCCTGTCGAGGCGGCCGAGCTCTGGCCGTCTCGACAGGGACGGCTCCTGTCGCCATGCTTCGGCGATCGCCGACACGTCCGGCATCTAGGTTGAGCCGCGGGTCGGCCAGGTGGACCGTGAGGCCCGGACGCGACCTTCCCGCAGAGCGCACCGAGATGGAGACGGACAATGACCGACGAGATTCCGATCACCGACGACCGCTCCCCCGCGCTGGTCGTGACGGCGATGGTCGATCACGTCCTGGGCCTGGCGGCCACATGGACGGCGTGGGACGGTCGGCCGTTCCAGACCGATCAGCGGATCTACACCCCGCACAAGGCGATCCGCAGGGTGGCCGACCACCTCGTCGACCACCTCGCCGAGCTGGAGGCACGGCTGGCGGGACACGAGACCGTCCCTGATCGTTGGCACGCGTCGGCGATCACCACCCCTGCGGATCTGGCGCCCTTCACCGAGCAGGACCTGGAGGAGGCGTCGAGCAGGCTCCTCCGTCTCGCCCGGATCTGGTCCGCCCGGCTGAACGCTCTCACCTCCGACGAACTGGACCGCTCATCCGGCGAGGGCTGGACCTTCCGGCAGATCGCGTTCCATCTGGCCGGATCGGTCTACTACGCCGATGCTGTCGGAGATCTGTCGACGGGTCACTGACCCACGACCTCGTCCTTCCTGGCAGGCAGGTGGCGGCATCTGCTGCCGTGCCAGTACTGGGCTTGGATCGGTAGTGTCGCGGTATGCCCGAACTGGTCGCGCCCACCGCCCGCCTGCACGCCGCCTGGCTCGAGGCGCGTGACGACTGGGGCCCCGGCGTCCACGAGGACGGTTTCGGGCTGCTGCCGTCCGACGAGGTCGACTCGCCGGACGGGTTCGCGGCCTGGGTGGCGCGGCTGGCTGACGAGTCGGATCCGGCGAAGGCGGTGGGGGCAGGCCAGGTGCGGTGCACGTACCGGTGGATCGTCGAGGGCGACCTGGTGCTCGGCGGGATCGCGCTGCGCCACGGGTTCAACGACTTCGTGCTGCGGGCGGGCCACATCGGCTACGGCGTCCGGCCGTCCGCGCGCCGGCGCGGGCTGGCCACCTGGGCGCTGGGCCGGATGCTCGACGAGGCGTGGGCGCTCGGCCTGGACCGGGTGCTGATTGTCTGCGAGGTCGACAACGTGGCCTCGGCGAAGACGATCGAGCGCCACGGCGGCACCCTCGAGGACACCCGGGACACCGGGAACGGCGACGTGCGGCGTTACTGGATCAAGATCGGTGAGCCGGGCGCGTGATTGCTCGGCGGGCAGCAGGTGCGTTAAGCCCGCTCGCCGGCGGGGAGACCGCCTCCCACCCCGAGTCCTCCATACGACAGCGGGGTGGGGTTGCGCGGTCAGGCCCGTCAGGCCCTTGGGCGAGCCCTACGAGAAGATGTGGTCGACGACCCTGGCCGTCGCCTTGCCGTCGTCGCGAGGCGCGTACGTGGCTCTGAACGCCTCGTAGCGGTCCGCGTGCGCGGCCGCCACCGTGTCGATCGACCGCAGGGCCTCCACGACCTCCGCCGACTTCGACAGCAGCGGCCCGGGAGCCTGCGAGGCCAGGTCCAGGTACAGCCCCCGCCTCGACGAGTACTTCTCCAGGTCGTAGGTGAAGAAGACGATCGGCCGTCCCGTCGCCATGAAGTCGAACATCGACGACGAGTAGTCCGTGACCAGCACGTCCGCCACCAGCAGGAGGTCGGACATGTCGGGATAGGTGGTGACGTCGTGCGCCACCTCCCCCGGCACGAGCGGCATCGCCTGCATCGGGTGCGCCCGCACCAGCAGTTCGTGGTCGGCGCCGAGCTCGGCCCTGGCCAGCGACAGGTCCAGCTTGATCGTGCTGTTCTTCCTGTCGTAGTCGCGCCACGTCGGCGCGTAGAGCACGACCTTCTTGCCCTCGATCAGCCCCAGCCGCCGCCGTACGGCAGCCGCCAGTTCCTCCCTGTCGGGTGAGCTGAGCACGTCGTTGCGCGGCAGCCCGCTCTCCAGCACCTCGCCCTTGTACCCGAACGCCTCGCGCAGCACGGGGGTCGCCCACGGGGACTGGGACAGCAGCACGTCCCAGCCCCGCACCTCCGCCGCCTGCCGGTACCAGACAGGCGGGCGGGGGTCTCGGGACATGTGCGGCAGGTCGTTGCCGATGCGCTTGGCGGGCGTGCCGTGCCAGGCCTGGACGACGACCTGGTCCTCGCGCGCCCTGAACCAGGCGGGCAGGAAGGAGTTGGTCACGATGTGCCGGGAACGTGCCAGCGCCGCGTGGTGCTCGCGGCTGCCCGCGCGGACCACGGTGGCGGGCCCCGGCGGCACGAACGCGCCGTCCTTGACGATCCAGATGTGCTCGCGGTCGTCTCCGCGCCGCAGCCGCTCCTCGTAGATCGCGCGGACGCTGTCGGCGTAGTGGCGGCCGTCGTTGACCACATAGACGGTCGAGTCGTTCAGCGGCTCGCCGCGCTGGGCCGGGTAGAAGACGCGGCGCAGCACGTGGGTGCCCGCGACGCCCTTCTCGTCGGCGGGACGCGACTCCTCCGCCATGAGGACGGGCACGTCGAAGCGGGTGGACACGAACCGGTAGCCACGTCCCGCGAAGGAGTGGCGGGTCTCGTCGAGCGCGGGCAGCGCCGCGTGCGAGACGCGCACGGGCACGATCTCGCCCGTGGGGTGACGCACCGACAGGTTCCAGGTGCCCGACGGCATGGGGACGAGCTCCCCGAACCGCTCCATCTCGGACGGCTTCAGCCGTACGGTGAAGGCGTCGCCGGAGCGTGCCATGTCCGCGTGGTACATCAGCCCCGAGCGGTGCCTGAGCGACATCCGTCGCGCGCCCTCGGCGTCGGGGTACTCGCCGCGCAGTTCGAGCACGGGTCCGTCCCACGAGACGGAGGTGATCACCGGCCTGATCCTGTGCGCGGAGACGACGACGCGGTCACGCCTGTCGCCGAGCACCGTGATCTCGCGGTCGCCGACCTGCGCCCTGGTCTCCTCCAGCGCGTCGCCGAGCATGACGGAGGCCGCGGGGTCGCCCTTGGGCTCGACCCACAGCCGCCGCCCGTCCTTCTCCTGAAGCAGAGCGGGTACGGCCAGCGTCACGAGCACGTTGGTGCCGCCCTCGACGGGCTGGAAGTCGGCGTGCATGCGGTGGCCGCCGAGCCTGGCATGGCCCTTGGTGCAGGTGCGGCCGGGCAGGAAGACGGTCAGCTCGAGCCGCTCGCCGTCGAGCTTCACCCCTGTCAGCTCGGCCCTGTTCGGCTGGAGCACGACCTGGAGCGCCCGGTCGGAGGTCCAGACGGGACGCACCCACCAGCGCGGCTTGACCCGCAGCCCCGCGGGCCGCTCGGTCCTGCCGAGGGAGGCCCCGCGCAGCAGGCCGGTGGCCCTGGCACCGCGGGACCAGAAGACGATCTCCGCGCGCCAGGTGGTGGTGTCCTGGACGGCGGGCCTGTGGCGCATCTTGCGCCGCACCGCCGAGACCGCGGCGCGCAGCGACGAGCGCCAGCGCAGCGGCCACGGGCTCAGGGTGGCGGTGAAGCCCGACCAGTCGTAGTTGCAGCCCGGCTCACGCGCGGCGTGGGTGGCCTCGGGCGCGAGCGTGCGGCGGGTGCGCATCCGCACCGGCGGCAGCCAGCGGGGGCCGCGCAGCACGACGGTCGCCCTGTTGAAGCGGCGGCTGCGCACCGACAGGCCCGCCAGGTAGGCGTAGCCGTCGACCCGGAGCCTGCCGTTCTCCCAGACGATGTCGTCGATCTGCGTGACGGGCACCAGGTCGGAGCGGCGCAGCCGGTAGAGGTCGTGCGGAAGTTCGTCGGCGAAGGGCAGGTCGGCATACCAGCGCAGGCCCTTGCGGATGCGCTTGGACGGCTCGGCCGCGGCCGCGATGACCTTGGTGAGCGCGTCGCCGTCGATCAACTCGTCGTCGGAGCGGTGCTCGACCAGGTGGTAGGCGAGCCTGCGCGCGACGGGCAGGTCACGCTTGACGCCCTGGTCGACCTCTGCCAGGTAGGGCCTGAACAGGGTGACCAGTTCGCGCCTGCGGGCGGCGCCGCGCTTGGCGGCCTGGTCGAAACGCTGGCCGAGCGAGCCGCTCAGCACTTCGGCGTCGAACGCGCGCCGCTCGTCGGGGGGCAGCCCCGCTGACCGGACGGTCCGCATGATCACATCCAGCGGCTCCCCCCGGTCACAGAGGTCCTGGACAACCCTCAGGCGCTCGGCGACGACGTCGCCGGTCGGGGTGGCCATGAAGGGGCACCGCCTTTCGGACCCGGGAACAGGTGGGCACGGTCCTTCGCTATGGTAATGCGCGTCACATGCCACAAATCCGCAAAAAGCGTGTCATGCCAGGTCAGTTGGTTCCTGAAAGTCCCCTGAAGGCAACCATCGGGCGCGCCGCATGTCGACTTTCTCGCCACGCAGCGGTGTGTCCTCCTCACGCCAGTGCGCCAGCGCCCTGTCGAGAAGCCCCGCCGCCGCCGTTCCGTCGGCGTGCACGACGCGCCACCACGGCACGCCTCCGCCCCAGGTGGACATGACCGTGCCCACCTGCCTGGGCCCGCCCTCCCCGAGGTATTCGGCGATGTCGCCGTAGGCCATGACCTGGCCGGGCGGGATCCGCTCGACGACGTCGAGCACCCGCTCGCCGTAGGGGCTCACCATGCGGCGGGGCCCTCCCCGAGGATCTGGTCGATCTTGCCGATCGGGTCCCCGTCGACCTCGATGACGCCGTCGCGCAGGTAGTAGTGCTCGCCGTCCTCGCCGAGCAGACGGCCGCCGAGCACCGCGGCGAGCCGGACGAGCTGGGCCACGTCCCAGTCGGATGAGGGGCGGCCGACCACGCGCTCGCGCCACTGCGCGACGGGACGGGGCTCGTCGCCGACGAGGATCTCTCCCTGGCCGCGCAGCGAGAACCCGGCGGGCGCCATCGCTTTCGCGAGCTCGGCGAAGGCGAGCGGAGACTCACGCTCCACGTGCAGCTCGTAACTCATGAGGCGGGACCATAGCCGAAAAAGCCACGATCGTGATCAGTTTCGGCGGGTTCGCTGGCTCAGCAGCGTGACGGCGCCGCCGAACGCTACCAACGCCAGCAGCACGCCACCGCCGAACAGCCACATCCGCCACGGGCTCGGCCCAGGGGGCGAGGGCAGCGGCGCCTTCTCCCCCTCGCCGAAGTGCTGGCCGTCGGGGACGGCGACGCCGCGCTGCTGACCGACCAGCTCGCCCGCCCTGGCGAGAGCGGCGGCCGCGTCCACCACTCCGAACCCGACCTTCTCGTCGTAGCCGGTGGAGGGACGGGCGCGGGCGCTGCCCGAGATGGCCTGGGCCACCTGCTCGGGAGGCAGGTTCGGATGGCGCGACTTGATCAGGGCGGCGACCCCTGAGACCAGCGCGGCCGCGGCGCTGGTGCCCTTGCTGGTGCCGAGCTCGCCGTCCGCGTTCACGACGGGCACGTCGACGCCGGGCGCGGCGATCATGACAGAGAGGTTGTCGCTGCTGAAGGCGGCCCGCTTGCCCTGCCTGTCGATCGCCGACACACCGATCACGCCCGGGTAGCCGGCGGGGAAGCTCCAGTAGGAGGTGCCGTTGGAGGTGGCGTAGCGCCCCTGGCCGTCGTTGCCGACGGCGGCGACGAGCACCACACCCCTGCCGAGGGCGTAGGTGACGGCCTCGCGTTCGGATTTGCGCACGCCGTACGTGCCGATCGACATGCTGATGACCTTGGCGCCGCGGTCGGTGGCGTAGCGGATCGCCCTGGCCAGCGGGCTCTCCCTCATCGACTCCGCGTCCTGCTCAGGCGGGACGGCGCCGCCGCCGAGCGGCTCGTCCACAGTGATCGGCACCGACAGGATGCGGGAGCGCGGGGCGACGCCGACGAAGCCGCCCTTCTCCCCCGAGGCGGCGATGAGCCCGGCCATCGCGGTGCCGTGGTCGCCGGGGGCGACGCTCTCCCTGTCGATGCTCGAGGTGGTCATGTCAGGGGCGACCGTCACCTTGCCCTTGAGCCCAGGGGCCTGCGGCGCCACGGCGCTGTCGACCACCGCGACCGTGACGCCCTCGCCCTTGCTGACCGTCCAGGCCTGCTCGGCGTTTATCGCGGTCAGCACCCACTCCTGCTGCTCGCGGTCGGGCGGCGCGGCTGTGCCGTACAGCAGCACGGCGGCCGCCAGCATCGACCTGACGGCGGTCAGCACGCGTTCCCCTGGGTGCAACGCGGCGCCTTGGGCGGCTCCGCGAGGAAGAAGGCGATCTGGCCGCCGACGGACCTGGCGGCCGGCCACAGCTCGCTGTGCAGGATCTCCTCGGCCGGCACGGCGGCGCGGGTGCGGCCGTCGGTGTAGCCCGCGGCGGAGAAGACGATGTAGGGCCCCGCGCCCACCCAGCCGTTGCGCTGGCGCTGGTCGAGGCCGAAGCGCTCGGTCACGGTGCCGGGGAAGGCGACGGGCAGCACCCCCACCCTGTCGTCGACCGACAGGGCCTCGGTGGCCGCCACCCTGGACTCCTCGTCCTTGAGCACCGCCACACCCACGGTGAACATGAACATCGCGCTCTGGTCGATGTAGGTGGCGCGCAGCATCGTCAGGCAGCCGTGCTCCTCGAGGACCTGCCCCACCGCGTTGTCGACCGCCGCCGCGCACGTGCTCTCAGGGGCGATGCCGACCCTCCTGGCGTACTGCTGGGCCTCGTCGAGCCCCTGGTAGGCGACCTCCTCGGGGAAGACTCCCGTGGTCGGCCACGCCTGCCACCGCCTGGCGATCTCCTCCTGCTTGTAGCGGGTCTGCTCGGCGACCGTGAGGGGCCTGGACCTGGTCTCGGCGATGAGACCGACCGTGCCGAGGAGCACCACGACCGCGGACAGCGTCACGATCGCGCCGAGAATGGTGAGGAAGACGGTGCGAAACCGGACGCCCTGCTCGAGTGCCGCCCGCTCGGCGCGCTCCCTTGCCGCCTGGAGGTTCGTGCGTCCCGAGGCCGCCGGCCAGGAGCGCACGCGGGAGCGCCGGGTCACAGGGGCGCCGAGCGGGGATCCGCCCTTCGCCACCTGCCCGGTTCGGGGCAGCCCGGACACCGGCCGCCTGCGAGCCCGCCCTGACGTGTCCCCCACCGCTCCTCACTCACTCGGTCGGCGACGCGTTCCGGGACACTGATGTCCCGTTTCGCGCGTTTCTCCTACGTAATTCGTCCCCCTAAGGGCGCGGATCATGCGTCCTGGGGATTGTCCGCCCTGCGTGCCCGCCTGACCAGGGCGGCCAGAACCAGCACGGCGGTGAGCGCGGCGACGGCCGCGGCGGCGGCGATGGAGCCGTAGACCGCCACGCGCCGGTGGTCGCGGTGGATGACCTGCACGGGTCCCGCCGCCACGCCGAGCGAACGGGCGGGGTCGTGGCTGTCGTCCCCCTTGGCGGTGAGCGTGTGCCTGGACAGTTTCGCCGCCTCGGCGAGCGCTCCCTCCGCGTTGACGACGCCGAACCCGGTGCCCGTGTCGTACCCGCCCGAGGGCCGTTGTGAGGCGCCCCTGGTGAGGGCCTGGGACACCATCGCGGGCGACATGCGGGGGTACTTGGCCTTGATGAGCGCGGCGACCCCCGACACCAGCGCGCTGGCCTGCGAGGTGCCCCTGCCGACCCAGTACTCGTCGCCGGGGCCCGCTCCCAGGATGTCGACGCCCGGCGCGGCCAGCAGCACCGACGGATTCCAGTTGGAGAAGGAGGCACGGCGCAGCCCGCTGTCGGTGGCGGCCACCGAGACCACCCCTGGGAAGGCGGCGGGATAGGAATAGGGCGCGAAGCCGCTGGCCGCGGGTTTGCGGGCGCCGTCGTTCCCCGCGGCGGCCACCAGCACGACCCCCTTGGAGATCGCGTAACGGACGGCCTCGCGCTCCTCCTGGGTGGCCAGCTCCTTGGAGATCGACATGTTGACCACCTGTGCGCCCTGGTCGACGGCGTACCTGAGGCCCTTGGCCACCACGTCCTCATAGCGCTTGGCGGTGTTGAACTGGCCGAACCCGGGCTCCTCCTCCTCGAGGATCACCCTGACGGACAGGATCCTGGCGCGGGGCGCGACCCCGATGACGCCGTCGTCGTTCCCCGGTCCGTGGCCGTGGCCGGCGATGAGGGAGGCCATGTAGGTGCCGTGCAGCCGCAGCGGCGCCACGCCCGCGGGGTTGGCGCCCTGGGTGTAGTCGGTGCCGACGCTCACCGAGCCCACCAGGTCACGGTGGCCTGGGTCGACCCCCGAGTCGAGGACGGCGACCGTCACGCCCTCGCCCATGGTCGTCTTCCACGCCTGCGGCAGTCGCAGGGTCTTGATCACCTGCTGCTGGCTGGCGCGCACCTCGTCGGCGTGCGCGGGCGGCGTCACCAGCAGCACCACCGCCGTCGCGAGAGCCGCCCGCCTCAGCACTGCCACCCCTTGACGCCGCATTCGGGCATGCGCGGGGTGCTCAGCTCGGTCAGAACGTGCTCGCCGAGGTCGGCGGCGAAGGAGAACACCGCGGGCCGCTGCTCGCCGACCGCTCGCGCGGGGCGTCCGTCCACCTGTCCCGCGGTCGTCAGCACGAGGTAGGGCCCCGCCTGCCGTACCGACCCCGCCTGGCGGCCCGCCGCGGTGAACCGGTCGGTGACCGTGCCGGCGAAGGCCATCGGGCGAATGCCGGGCACGGGCTTGCCCGAGGCGGAGAAGACCTTCTTGGCCCGTACGGCCCGCAGCTCGTCAGGCAGCGCGACCACGCCAACGGTCACGACCACGCCCTGCAGCGCGTCGAGGTAGGTGGCCCTGAGCACGGCCCTGCACCCCGCCCTGCGCAGTGCGGTCCCGGCCTTCTTGTCCACCGCGCCCGCGCAGTCGGTCGTCGTGGAGATGCCCACCCGGCGCGCCCGCTCCTCGCCACCCTGCTCCGCGTAGTAGGCCAGGGTGGCGGGGAAGATCCGTCCGGCGGGCCAGCTGCGCCAGCGGTCGGCGACCTCCCGTTTCGCCGCCCGCTCCAGCTCCGCCTGCGTCGGGCCCCGAGTGAGCTCGGCGCCCGCCGCACTGGCCGCGATGCCCGCGGTGATCGCGCAGATCAGCGCCAACGCGGACGTCACGACCACGGCGGGCCATGCGCGTCTTTTGCTCACCACTCGACCCTAATGCGGAAGGCCGGGTGGCAGCCCCCTATCCGACAGGAGTGGGGTGTGAAGCTTTGCCTGGTGAGGTCGCGCTTCCTGAAGTACACACTGGTCGCCCGGTGGCCACGGCCCCTGACGAGGAAGGGTTCCCGGCCGTCGCCGCGCGACTTGTCGAGGCGACACGACAGGGCACCGCGCCGCGGTGCCCTGTCGTGTGTGGCCTTCGATGTCGTCAGTAGCTGGGCAGGCTGGGGTCGACGGTCTTGACCCAGCTGAGCACGCCTCCGCCCACGTGGACGGCGTCGGAGAAGCCGGCGTTCTTCACGATCGCCAGCGCCTCGGCCGAGCGGGCGCCCGACTTGCAGTGGAGCACGATGCGCCTGTCCTGGGGCAGCTTCTCCAGGGCCGAGCCGTTCAGGAACTCGCCCTTGGGGATCAGCGTCGCGCCCGGGATCGAGACGATCTCGTACTCGTTCTGCTCGCGGACGTCGATGAGGAAGATGTCCTCGCCGCTGTCCTGCATCGCCTTGAGCTCCTGGGCCGTGATCGTCGAGCCGGAGGCGGCCTCGGCGGCCTCGTCGGAGATCGTGCCGCAGAACGCCTCGTAGTCCTCGAGCAGCTCGGTGACCGTCGGGTTCTTGCCGCAGAGCACGCACTCGGGGTCCTTGCGGACCTTGACGTCGCGGTACTTCATCTCGAGGGCGTCGTAGATCATCAGACGGCCGACGAGCGGGTCACCGATGCCGGTGAGCAGCTTGATGGCCTCGTTGACCTGGATGGAGCCGATCGAGGCGCACAGGACGCCCAGGACGCCGCCCTCGGCGCACGAGGGCACCATGCCGGGAGGCGGGGGCTCGGGGTAGAGGCAGCGGTAGCAGGGGCCGTGCTCGGCCCAGAAGACGCTCGCCTGGCCGTCGAAGCGGTAGATGGAGCCCCAGACGTACGGCTTGCCGAGCAGCACGGCCGCGTCGTTGACCATGTACCGCGTGGCGAAGTTGTCGGTGCCGTCGACGATGAGGTCGTAGCCGGAGAAGATCTCCATCACGTTCTCTGTCGTCAGCGCCGTGTTGTGGATGACGACGTCGACCAGCGGGTTGATCTCCCTGACTGTCGCCGCGGCGCTCTCGGCCTTGGGCCTGCCCACGTCCGACTGGCCGTGGATGATCTGGCGCTGGAGGTTGGACTCGTCAACGACGTCGAAGTCGATGATGCCCAGCGTGCCCACGCCCGCCGCCGCGAGGTACATCAGCGCGGGCGAACCCAGGCCGCCCGCGCCGACACACAGCACCTTGGCGTTCTTCAGCCGCTTCTGCCCGGCCATGCCCACGTCGGGAATGATCAGGTGACGCGAGTAGCGGCGCACTTCATCGACGGTCAGCTCGGCGGCCGGCTCGACCAGAGGTGGCAACGACACAGTTCTACGCTCCCGATTAGGGGTCCTATCTCCCTTGAAACCTAGCCGGGCAGTGAGGCATTCCCCAATCGCGTCTCAAGGATCAGACGGCGGGCCTCGGCGGCCACGGCGGCTGGCACCTCCATCTGGGCGACATGTCCGGCATTTCGCAGCAGAACCAGCCTGACCTGCGGGAAGGTCCGCAGGGCGCGGCGCGCGGTGGCGGGTCTGACGAGGCGGTCCCTGCGGCCGTGGATGACCAGCGTGGGCACGGTGACCCTGGCGGCCTGACGCCACAGGTTCTGCTCGCCCAGCCTGAGGTACTCCGCCACGATCCCCCGCGCCGAGCCGATCAGCGCCC
The DNA here is from genome assembly GCF_039535395.1 of Nonomuraea roseola. Lineage (NCBI taxonomy): Bacteria > Bacillati > Actinomycetota > Actinomycetes > Streptosporangiales > Streptosporangiaceae > Nonomuraea > Nonomuraea roseola. The sequence goes on along the minus strand of NZ_BAAAXC010000015.1, from coordinate 4,041,497 downwards.
TCCCCGCGTACGGCAGGCCGTCCCGCCTGCGCAGTTCCTCGACCGCTTCGCGGAGCCTTGAGGGGTGGACGAGGGAGGCGTCGGCGTAGCACATGGCGAACGAGGCGTTGATGCGCTGCTCGGGGGGCAGGAAGCGCAGCCGGTCGGCCACCCACTCCCCCAGCCTGGGCGTGGCGGCGGCGGCCACGCGGGCGGGGCCGTACCTGGGGAGGAGGTCGGGCAGCGCGGGCGAGATGAGCGTGAGCGAGCGCACCAGGTCGGGCCGGGTGGCCGCGACGGAGACGGCGACCGCGCCGCCCAGCGAGTTGCCGAACAGGTGGGCGGAGCCCGTGTGCTCCATCAGCGCGATGACCGCGCGGGCGTGCGCGGACAGGGAGTAGTCGCCGTCCTCCGGAGCCGGGGAGTAGCCCGCGCCGGGCAGGTCGATGGCATGGCCCGTGACCAGGTCGCGCAGCTCGCCCATGAGGTCGGTCCAGTTGGTCGCCGAGCCCGCCAGGCCGTGCACGAAGACCGCCTGCTCGGCCGCCGTTCCTTCAGGCGTCGAGCGCACGTGCACATCGCCGAGCATGCGTCCTGGCCAGTGCTCGATGGGTTCGGTCACCGTTCGTCCCCCTTCCGTTTCCTTGACGATAACGCGCTGCTCGGCATGGATCCGCCCCCTAACACCCCCTTCTCCTATTTCGGACATATGCCGCCAACTATCACATACTTCGCGAATAACTATTTAATCAATGCAATGAAGGCATAGGCATCCGGTAAAACCGGGCATTCGTCGTTTGTGTCATCAATGGCCAGGAAACCATCACAACCAGGATGGCTTTGCGGCCAACCGAGATATTTCGCCCGAAACGGCGAGTATCAAAGAAGGCACACCAAATGCCTCAGGGGGAAAAGACAATGCCTAACATCAAGAAGCTCGCGGCTGCGATCGCACTCAGCACCGCACTCACCGGTGGCGTCGTCGGCGTCGGCGCCATGACCTCGGCCGCCGCCGCCGGCACCACCGTCGCTGCCGGCACCAGCACCTTCGCGAACGGCGGGGGGCACTGGGGGTGGGGCCACCGCCGCTGCGCGCCGTGGGAGCACCGCCTGAATCGCACCAAGATCCGGATCAACAACCACACCGGGCACGTGAGGTACCGCAGGGTGAATGGCTGTGCCAAGATCCGCCACGCGGAGAGCTTCCTGCACGGCGGACACCACGGCAACTGGTGAGCCGCCGACAGTGAGCGATCGACCGGGTAATTGACGGGCGACGAGAAGTACCCGCGATTACCCGAGGGCGGGGGCCGGACCGGCGAAGAAGCCGAGCCGGCCCCCGCTTTTCCCTGTCCCCGGCTTTTCCTCAGGCCGTTTTGCGCGCCTTCTTCTTCGGCTCCTTCTTGGCCGAGGTGCCGCGCTCCTTCTTGGCGGCCTCGACGCTCGCCCGAAGGGCGGCCATGAGGTCGACGGCGGGACCCGCCTCCTCCTCACCGGCGGGGGCGGCGATGACCTCCTTGCCGGCCACCTTCGCCTCGATCACCTGCTGCAGGGCCTCGCGGTAGGCGTCGTGGTACTCGGCGGGATCGAAGTCGGCGACCATCGTGGTGATCAGCGACTCGGCCATCTTCAGCTCCTGCGTCCTCACCTCGATGTCCTCTTCGAGGAAGCCGAACTCGGGGGCGCGGATCTCGTCGGGCCAGAGCATCGTCTCCAGGACGAAGATTCCTTCGCGGACGCGCAGCGTGGCCAGCGACTCGCGCTGCCTCAGCGCGACCTTGACCACCGCGACCTGACCCGAGCTCTCCAGCGCGTCGCGCAGCAGCACGTACGGCTTGGCGCCCTGCGCGTCGGGCTCCAGGTAGTAGGTCTTGTTGAAGTAGATGGGGTCGATCTGGTCGGCCGGCGTGAACTGCAGCACGTCGATCCTGCGCGAGGTGGTCAGCGGCAGGTCCTCGAAGTCCTCGTCGGTGAGCACCACGATCTCACCCGTGGCCAGCTCGTATCCCTTGGCGATGTCGGAGTACGGCACTTCCTCGCCGTCGATCGTGCACACCCGCTTGTAGCGGATCCGCCCGCCGTCCTCGCGGTGCACCTGGTGGAAAGTGACGTCCTTCTGCTCGGTGGCCGAATAGAGCTTCACCGGGATCGTTACCAGCCCGAAGGAGATCGCACCCTTCCAGATGCTGCGCATGGGCACTCCAAAGAGAAATAGCGGCTCACCTCATGGGCACATACCCGGCATGGGCGATCCGATGCCATATCCGGTCGAACCGATGCTGGCCGTACCTGGGGAGTTACCGGCAGATCGCGAGGAGTACGGGCTGGAGGTGAAGTGGGACGGCATCAGAGCGCTCGTCCACCTCGAAGGCGGCGCCTGCAGGGTCAACGGCAGGCACGGCGCCGACTACACCAGGCGCTATCCCGAGGTCTGCGAGAGCGCTGCGGGCTTCGGCCTCGACCGCGCGATCGTCGACGGCGAGCTCGTGGTGCTCGGGCCCGGCGGACGGCCCAGCTTCCAGGGGCTGCAGCGGCGGATGCACCTGCCCGACCCCTCCCCCGCCATGATGCGCCGCTTCCCGATCACCTTCTTACCGTTCGACCTGCTGCACCTCGGTGGGATCGCCCTGTTCGACCTGCCGTACAGGGACAGGAGGGCGCTGCTCGACGACCTCGACATCGGCGCGCCCCCGGTCTTCCCCTGCGACACCGACCTGCTGGCCGCCACGCTCGACCAGGGGCTGGAGGGGGTGATCGCCAAGCGGCTCGACTCGCCGTACCGGCCGGGGGTGCGCACGCCCTGGTGGATCAAGGTGAAGCACCACGACACCCGCGAGGTGGTGATCGGCGGGTGGAAGCCGGGCAAGGGACGCCGCGAGGGAGGGATCGGCTCCCTGCTGGCGGGGGTGTTCACCGAGGAGGGGTTCGTCCACGTCGGGCACATCGGCACCGGGTTCACCGACGCGGCGCTCGCTCACCTGCTCGGCGTGCTCGAGCCGTTGACGATCCCGCGCAGCCCCTTCACCAACGAGGTGGGAGGCCGCAACAGGTGGGTTAGACCCGAGCTGGTCGGGGAGGTGGCCTACACCATGTGGACACACGACCGCAGGCTGCGGCACCCGGTATGGCGCGGCCTCAGGGCGGACAAGGTACCGGCAGAGGTGACGCTGTGAAGGTTCCCGTCAAGGTGGACGGACGCGAGCTGACGCTCAGCAACCTGGACAAGGTCCTCTATCCGGAGTACGGGTTCACCAAGGCGGAGGTCATCGACTACTACAGCCGCGTCGCCCCCCGTGCTGCTCCCTCACCTCCAGGGCAGGCCGCTGACCGTCAAGCGCTACCCCAACGGCGTAGACGGCGCGTTCTTCTTCGAGAAGAACGCCCCTCAGCACACGCCCTCGTGGGTGCGCCGCGTGACGCTTCCCGTGCCGGGCAGCACCAAGAACCGCGAGACCATCGAGTTCGCGATCGTCGAGGACCTGGCCACCCTGGCCTACTACGCCAACCTCGCCGCGCTGGAGCTCCACGTGCCGCAGTGGCGGGTCTCCAAGGACGGCGAGGCGCTGCCGCCCGATCTGCTCGTGCTCGACCTCGACCCGGGCGCGCCCGCCACGATCGTCGACTGCTGCAGGGTGGCCGTGCACATCCGCGAGGTGCTGGCCGAGGACGGCCTGACCGTCACGCCGAAGACCAGCGGCAACAAGGGCATGCAGCTCTACGCGCCGTGGGACAACAGGGTCGAGCCCTCCGACTACGCCCGCTCGCTCGCCCAGCGGCTGGAGAAGGAGCATCCGCGCCAGATCATCAGCGTGATGACCAAGAAGCTCAGACCCGGCAAGGTGTTCATCGACTGGAGCCAGAACAACCCGGCCAAGACCACCGTCGCCCCCTACTCCCTGCGCGCCAGGTCCCGCCCCACGGTCTCGACTCCGCTGCTCTGGGAGGAGGTCGAGGCGTGCGAGAGCCCCGACGAGCTGGTGTTCACCGCGGCCGACGTGCTGGCCAGGGTGGATGACCATGGAGACCTGTTCGCTCAGGCGTAAGGTGGGAGCACGTTCGGCTAAGGGAGGGGACAGGAATGTCGGAGATGGAGGACATCGTGTTCGAGCCAGAGGAGCTCTCGATCGAGGCGCCCGAGGCCGACGCGGCCGAGCAGCAGCGCCTGCTGCGTGAAGAGGGCGGCGTGCGGCGCGAGCTCCCTATCGACGTCGATCCGGCCGACGCTTTCGAGCAGGACCGCACCGTGGGCGACGATGATGACGATGACTACCGCTGACCTGGTTACCCACGCGTAGGATGGGCCCGCAAGAGCTGCTGTTGACCAGGCAGCGTGACCTGTCTTCGGCGCTGTGAAGGAGCGATCATGACCGCGACCCCGGACGCCAAGCCCCGGGGCACCCGGCTGCCCAGGCTCGCCCGCAGGCGTCAGCTCCTCAGCGCCGCGCAGGAAGTGTTCGTCGAGAACGGCTACCACGCCGCCGCCATGGACGAGATCGCCGACCGTGCGGGCGTCAGCAAGCCGGTGCTCTACCAGCACTTCCCCGGCAAGCTCGAGCTCTACCTGGCGCTGCTCGACCTGCACGTCGACGACATGGTCAGCAGGGTGCGCGACGCGCTGGCCTCCACCCACGAGAACAAGCTCAGGGTGCAGGCCACCTTCCGCGCCTTCTTCGACTTCGTCTCCAGCCAGGGTGAGGCGTTCAGGCTCGTCTTCGAGTCCGACCTGCGCAACGTCGCCCCTGTGCGGCAGCGCGTCGAGCGGTCGCTGCGCGAGTGCGCCGAGATGGTCAGCCAGGTCATCCAGGAGGACACCGGCTGCTCCAGCGAGGAGGCGCACCTGCTGGGTGTCGGGCTGGTCGGCATGGCCGAGGTCAGCGCCCGCTACTGGATCACCCAGCACGGCTCCATCCCGAAGGACGCCGCCGAGCAGCTCATGGCCAGGCTGGCCTGGCGCGGCATCAGCGGTTTTCCGCGTACGGCATAACCGCGTTCGCTGGGCGCGATCAATGTCCTCCTTCTGCCCATGAGCGGCGACGATGGGGAGAGCTGGCCCGTCGAAAGGGAGCACGATGGAAATCAAGATCGGTGTGCGCTCCGTGCACCGCGAGCTCGTTGTGGAGACCGACCTCTCGGCCGATCAGGTCGAGGAGGAGATCAGAAACGCGCTGGCCGCCGACCGGGGTGTCTTCGCCATCACCGACGTCAAGGGCAGGCGCGTCATCGTGCCGGTCGCCTCGCTGGGCTTCATCGAGATGGGTGAGGACGAGTCGAGGCCCGTCGGTTTCGGCGGCACCATGTAGCTCTCGCTCGCCGGGGGGTGCGGCCGCCTGCCGTACCCCCTTGGAGCGCGGATCAGCCGCAGGCGCGTCGCCGGCCGAGCGAGCAGCCGAGAGGGCGGCGCTCGCCGGGGCTCTCGGCTCTGCTCGCTTCGATGGTCGGACAACCCGCGCTGCCCCTTCGCAGCGCGGCACGCGGTGTCCAGCGGTTCGGCCCACATCTGCTCAAGGAACTGCCGTTGCGGCGCGAGGCCCTCATGCCTGGCACGCTACAACCGATTCGCCTCTCGCGCCGTCAGATGCCCAAGGCGGCCATGCGTTTGCCGTGCTCCTCCGTCAGTCTCGCGAACAGGCGGGAGATCTCGGCCTGGTCGTCGGGCACCGCCTCCACGAGCAACTGGGCCAGCTCGGGGCGGACGGCGGCCACCCGCTGACCCTGGCTGAGCGCCTCACCCACCAGCCGCCTGGCCCACAGCGCCAGCCGGCCCGTGAGCGTGGGGTCGGCCTCGACAGCCGCGCGCACCCGCTCCACGGCGAAGGCGGAGCGCCCCTCGTCCATCAGCACCTCGTCGACCAGGTCGGCGATGGCGGGGTCGAGGTGCCTGGCGGCCTCCCTGTAGAAGTCGAGCGCGATCCCCGTGCCGACGTACGCCTTGACCAGAGCCTCCAGCCAGTCGCCTGGCGTAGTCTTCAGATGCCACTCGTCGAGCGCCTCGACGAACGGCGACATCGCCTTGTCGGGGTCGGCGCCGAGCGAGAGCAGCCTGTCACGCAGGAGTTCGAAGTGCGCGTACTCCGCCACCGCCAGCTCGCCGAGCACGGCTCTGTCGGTCAGCGTGGGGGCCAGATGCGCGGCGTCCTCCGCCAGCCTGAGGAACGCGCTGAGCTCGGCATAGGCCAGAACGCCGAGGAGGTCGACGACGCCAGGGGATTCTGTCATGGTGGCAGCGTACTTCGGGAACATAATGAAACTCGGTCCGCGTTGTGGTATCGAGTACACTGCTCTGTGAAAGTGCGACCGCACAGTGTTAATCCGGGAGATTCGCTCCCGCTAACCCCCACTCCGGGCCTGCGGTCGCTGATGACGCGCGAGGGCTGGCTCTACCGCGAGGACCCAGGCACGGGATGATTCCGCCCGATGGTCCCGGCAGGCCCGCCTTCATTTGAGACTGAGGCAGGCCACGCTGACGACTTTCCGAGACCTCGGAGTCACACCAGAGATCGCCGATGCCCTCGAGACCGAGGGCATCACCACGCCGTTCCCGATTCAGGAGATGGCGCTCCCGCTCGCCCTCTCGGGCCAGGACCTCATCGGTCAGGCCCGCACAGGAACGGGCAAGACCTACGCGTTCGGCATCGCGATGCTGCAGAGCATCGGCAAGCCACGCAAGAACCGCAAGAAGCCACGCGGCCTCGTCGTCGTGCCCACCCGCGAGCTGGCAGTACAGGTCTCCGAGGACCTCGTCACCGCCGCGGGCAAGCTCGGCTCGAGGGTCCTGACCGTCTACGGCGGTCGCGCCTACGAGCCGCAGGTCCAGGCTCTCAAGGCGGGCGTCGACGTCATCGTCGGCACGCCAGGGCGCCTGCTCGACCTGGTCAAGCAGAAGCACCTCGACCTCTCGCAGGTCACCATGCTCGTCCTCGACGAGGCCGACCGCATGATGGACCTCGGCTTCCTGCCCGACATCGAGCGCATCTTCAAGCTCATCCCCGATGAGCGGCAGACGATGCTGTTCTCCGCGACCATGCCAGGCGAGATCGTCTCGCTGTCGCGCAAGTACCTCAACCGCCCCACCCACGTGCGCGCCGAGATGGACAACGGCGAGGGCGAGACCACCCCGCAGGTGCGTCAGCTCGTCTGGCGCGTGCACAGGATGGACAAGATCGAGATTCTCGGTCGCCTGCTGCAGGCCGACGGCCGCGGGCTCACGATGGTCTTCTGCGAGACCAAGCGGGCCTGCGACATGGTCGCCGAGCAGCTCGACACCCGCGGCTTCGCGGTCGCGGCCGTCCACGGCGACCTGGGCCAGGGCCAGCGTGAGCAGGCACTGCGCGCCTTCCGCAACGGCAAGATCGACGTGCTCGTCGCCACCGACGTCGCGGCTCGCGGCATCGACATCGACGACGTCACCCACGTGGTCAACTACGACGCTCCCACCGACGACAAGACCTATGTCCACCGCGTCGGCCGTACGGGCCGGGCAGGCAAGACGGGCATCTCGGTCACCTTCGTCGAGTGGGAGGAGCTGACCCGCTGGAAGATGATCAACAACATGCTCGGGCTCGACTTCGCGGAGCCGGAGGAGACCTACTCCACCTCGCCGCACGTCTACGCCGAGCTGAGCATCCCCGCGGGCACCAAGGGCGTGCTGCCGCGCGCGGCCCGTTCCAGGGCGGGCCTGGACGCCGAGGAGATCGAGGACCTCGGAGAGACCGGCAGGTCGCGTTCGCGTGGCCGCAAGGACAAGGAGGAGCGCGAGCGCGAGCCGCGTCCCGCCCGCGCCCCGCGCCAGCGCCGTCGCACCCGCGGCGGCCGCGCCGAGGACGAGCTCGTGGCGGAGCCCGTCGCGAACGACCCGGTTTCGGTGGAGCCGGTTTCGGTGGAGCCGGTTTCGGACGCTCCCCTCGCGGTAGAGGCTGTGACGACGGGGCCCGTCTCGACGGAGCCCATCTCGTCCGAGCCCCTTGCGACGGAGCCCGCCTCCACGCCGCCGGTTTCGGACGAGGCCACCTCGCGGAAGCCCGCCTCCGACCGTTCCACCTCGCGCAGGACCACCACGCGCCGGGTGGTCGCGAGGCAGGACGTGGCGACCGAGCCCGCAGAGGACACCACATCGACCATCGCGCCGGAGGAGGAGCCCATGCGCAGGCGCTCCCGCAGGACCGACGACACACCCGCCATCATCTCCCCCGAGGAGATCGAGGCGGCCGCCGAGCAGCCGTCCAGGCGGACCCGCACCCGTAGGGGCGCGTCCTCCGAGGCACTGGAAGGGGCGCTCTCCTCCGTGAGCGACGAGCAGACCATCACCAGGAACAACCACCGCGCCGAGGCGCCCGCCGAGGAGCCTGGTTTCCTGGCCAGCCCCCCGCCCCCTGTCCGCAGGGAGCCTGAGCGGATCGTCCCGCCGAACGCGTTCACGGTGATCTTCCAGTCGCCCGACCTCGCGACCGACGACGACGAGATCGCCCCTTCGGCCGCGACCGAGCGGCAGCAGCAGCGCCGCCGTCCGCGCACCGGCGGCGGCAACGGCGGACACGGCGGTGGCCAGAGCAACGGCTACGGCGGCGGCAACGGCGGCGGCAACCGCCGCCGCTGAGTCTCCGCAGGTGAGGCGCGGGTCCCGTTCTCGGGGCCCGCGCCTTGCTCGTTCCGCATGCGGGTGTTCCCACCCTGACCTCTGGGTATTGTTGCCTTACGTGAGTACGCCGCGATTCCTGTCCCTGCCACCTGGCGTCGTCGAGGTTCAGATCGAGACGCACCAGGGCTCTTTCGCGGCCCTCGAGGCCAGTCCGCTCAGCGGTGTCATCGAGCGACTGCCCGCCCTGCTGGTCCCTGGCCTCACCGGCAGCAAGGAAGACTTCCTCGCCATCATGCAGACCCTGGCCGCGGCCAACCGCAAGGTCACCGCCATCGACATGCGCGGCCAGTACGAGACGCAGGGACCTGACGACCCGACCGCCTACACCTGCCCCGCGCTGGGCAACGACGTCGACGCGATCGCGATGGCCATCGGCGAGGGTGGCCCCGTCCACCTGGTCGGGCACTCCTTCGGCGGGCTCGTCACGCGCGAGGCGGTCATCGACGGCCGCACCAAGTTCGCCTCCTTCACGCTGATGAGCTCGGGCCCCTCGGGCATCGTGGGCCGCCGCGAGCAGGCGGGCAGAGCCATCATGCTCGAACTGCCCGAGCTCGGCCTCGAACACGTGTGGATCACCCGCTACGAGCCCGAGGCGCTGTCGGGCGGCGTGCCCGACGAGATCGTGTCCTTCCTGCGCAAGCGGCTGTTCGCCAACAACCCCACGGGCCTGGCGACGATGGCCGAGCAGGTGCTCGACCAGCCCGACCGCACCGACGAGCTCAGGCAGATCGAGGTGCCCACCCTGGTGCTGTACGGCGAGCACGACGACGGCTGGCCCCCCGAGGTGCAGGCGGAGATGGCCGAGCGCCTGGGCGCCGAGGCCGTGGTGGTCCCCGGCGCGGTCCACTCGCCGGCCGTCGAGGCGCCCGAGACGACGGCCGCCGCGCTGACCAGGTTCTGGAACGCCGCGGAGACCAGGAAGCCCACCTTTTAGACAACTGGTCCAATGCCATGTAATGATTCACTTACTGCCGGCCCCCGGACCCCCAGACCGGAGTAGCTCGAGCGGCTCGAGTGGGAGATCATCATGGCGAGCATCGAAGAGATCGTCGTCCAGCCGCCCCAGACCGTCACCTGGCTGGTCCACCTCGACCGCGCCATGTGGGTGGGCGGCGTGCGGGGTCTCATGCTGCAGGCGCTGCACCCGCTGGCGATGCTGGGCGTCTGGCAGAACTCCACCTTCCAGGACGACCCGTTCGGGCGGCTGCGCCGTACCGCGGACTTCGTGGGCAGGGTCACGTTCGGCAGCCCGCAGGAGGCCGACGAGATCGGACGCAGGGTCCGCGGCATCCACCGCAGCCTGCGCATCACCGACGGCGGCAGGACGCACCGCGTGGACGATCCCGAACTGCTGCTCTGGGTGCACTGCGCCGAGGTGTCGTCCTACCTGGAGGTGGCCAGGCGCGGCGGGCTCGGCCTGAGCGACAGGCAGGCCGACCGGTACCTGCGCGAGCAGCGCAGGAGCGCGACCTACGTCGGTCTGCACCTCGAGGACGTGCCTGGCTCGCGGGCCGAGATGGACGCCTACTTCGAGCACATGCGGCCCAGGCTCAGGGTCATCGACGAGTCTGCGGCCACCGTGCGCTTCCTGCTGTGGCCGAGGCTCCCACCCGAGCTGCGCAGGCTCTCCCCCGGCAAACCCGCCTACTTCCCCTTCGGCGCGCTGTGCTACTACTCGCTTCCCGACTGGGCCAGAGACCTGTACGGCACGCTGCCCGAGGTGCCGCGCTCGACGGTCACCGCGGCCCTGAGAGCCTTCAGGCTGGGTTGCAACGCGCTGCCCGAGCCCGTGCACGACCTGGCCTTCGCCCAGCCCACCAGGGACATGCTGGCCGCTTCCAGGAGGCGTCTGACGGCGGCGGGCTACGACCTGAGCAAGGGGCTCAAGGGGCTGACCGACCCGAGGCGGTGGCCGTCGACCGTCGAGGGGCGCCGCGCCGCCTGACGCGTGGAGCGTACGGCCCGTCCTGGAGCCGTCCACGGGTCAGCTCGGGTCGGAGAGGGCGTCCCAAGGGAGCTTGTCGGGCGCGGCCGTACGGCCCTCGGGGCAGTGCCGCCTGAAGTCGCACCACGAGCAGAGCGGGCCGGGGCTCGGCGGGAAGGGCGTCTCGGTGTCGCCCGCCCTGTAACGCTCGTCGGCCTCGCCGGCCTCGAGCGCGACCTCCTCGGCCCTGCCCAGATGGCGGCCGAGCGACTCGTCGGTGTGCTCCCACTCGACGACCTCGCCGGTCGGCAGGTGGTGCAGCTCGACGGTGTGGCAGGGCGTGCGCAGCACCCGCGAGGCGGCGATCGCGTAGATGGCCAGCGCCAGGGAGCCGCGGGCGTCGTCCTGGGTCAGCGGGCGGCGGCCCGTCTTGTAGTCGACCACGACCAGCTCGTCCCCACGCCGGTCGAGACGGTCGATGCGCCCCGACACCGCGATGGTCTTGGTGCGCGTGGCCACCGTGCGCTCGACGCCGACGGGCTCGTCGGCGGGGTCGAGGGTCTCGACGTAGCCGGACACCAGCCCGCGGGCGTGGTCACGCCAGCGCGTGGACTGCTCGGCGTCCCTGAACCCCTCGGAGATCCACCCGTTGGTGAGCAGGATGCTCGCCATCGCGGGGGTCCTGCGGTTGTACGGCTCGCGCCACCAGGCCGCCAGCGCGTTGTGCACGCTCGCGCCCATGCTGTTGTGGGCCCAGGCGGGCCCCTTCTGCGGCTGCGGCCTGTCGAGGTAGGAGAAGCGGTAGCGCCTTCGGCAGTCGAGCCATGAGTTGAGCCGCGACGGCGTGCACGAATAGAGCCGTCGCGGCATGCCCTCGAGCGGGAGCTGCTCCAGCACCTACTGGTCGCCCAGGTTCAGCCGGATGCCGGCCGCGCCCGTGCCGTCGGTCAGCGGCGACTCGGGAGGCGCCTCGCGGGTCAGCGAGCCCGACACCCAGTCGTCGAAGTGCGGCTCGAGGTCGCCGACCGTGGTCTCCTCGCCCTGGTTGGGCAGCACCCTCGTGGCGCCTGGCAGCGTGAACAGCCTGCCGCCGATGGAGGTCAGCTGGTCGGCGAGGGCGGGGTACTCACCGCCGAGCTTGCCGGGACCGTCGGCCTGCAGCGACTTGCCGGTGAAGACCGCCTCCAGCTCCTCGGAGTAGAGGCTGACGCCGCCCATCGTGATGCCGGGAGTCTCGAGGACCTCGAGGCGGACGTCGGCGACGCCGAAGACGCCCTCGTCCTCCATCTCGATGTCGGGCCAGGTCTCCGACCACGTCTCGCGCCAGATCGGCTTGTCCTTGGGGTGCAGGGCGACCACCGACTCGTCCCTGCTGGCCACCTCGATGGCCGCGCCGACGTGGTCGGGCAGGCCGTGCGTGCAGATGACGGCGAGCACCTCCCGCTCGCCGACCTGCTCAAGGATCTTCTCGGCGTCACGCGCCGGGTCGATGACGATGACCTCGTCGTCGTCTCCCACGATCCAGGTGTTGTTCTCGACCTTGTGCTCGGTGCCGTCGATGTCGACGGTGCCCTCGGTCACGACTCGCTCGATACGCGCTACCACGTCGCCACCCTATCGCCAACAGGGGGGCGTATTCCCTCTGCTTCCACGCCTCTTTCTCCAGAACGTCACCGGCGCCCCTCCCGTCCACCGGCGGCCGGGCCTCTTTCGGGGGGATCCGAGGACGCGCGGCGGAGCCCGTCTGACGGCAGCCGAGGCCGCACGGGTGGGCCGGCACGTCCGTCTGACGGGGGCTGAGGTTTCTGGGGCGCGGGGTCAGCCCTCGGCGACCAGGGCGCGGATGGCGGTGATGATGAGCTGGACGGCGAGAGCCGCCAGCAGGAGGCCCGCGATGCGGGTGACGAGCTCGACGCCGTTCTCCTTGATGACCCTGATGATGCTCACCGAGAAGCGCATGAACAGCCACAGGACCACGTGCACCGAGGCGATGGCCAGGCCCAGCGCGAGGATGCCGCCGTTCACCGTCTCGGCCTGCTGGGCGAAGACGATGGTGGCGACGATGGCGCCCGGTCCTGCCAGCAGCGGGGTGCCGAGGGGCACCAGTGCCACGTTCACGTTCGACTTGACGCTGCCCGCCTGGGGCTCGGTGGTGCCGCGCAGGAGTTCGAGCGCGACGAGGAGCAGCAGGAGGCCGCCGGCGATCTGCATGGCGGCCACCTCGACGTGCAGGTAGCGCAGGATCGCCTGGCCGAAGACGGCGAAGACCACGATCAGGCAGAACGCCGTGACCGCCGCCTGCCAGGCGATGCGCCTGCGTTCGGCCGGGGTGCGTCCGCCGGTGTAGGCCAGGAACAGCGGGATGACGCCAGGCGGGTCCACGATGACGAACATCGTGACGAAAGCCTCGACGAAGAACCTGACGTCGAACACCTGTCCCCCCAGCTTCGGGTGGGGGGACCGACCACGATGTTAACCCGTGAGTCTGGGAGAGAACGCGCCGTAGGGCAGGTCGAGATCCTGGTCGTTGTCGCGCAGGTCGCGCAGGCTGAGCTCGGTCAGGGCGATCAGGCAGCCCGCCTCCGCGGGCCAGCAGATCGCCCAGATCCAGTTGCCGAGCGCCTCGCCCGCGTAGATCGCGCGATCGGCGGGACCGGCGACGCACCACAGGGCGGTCGGGTGGCCGAGGACGTCGATCTTGGCGTTCGGGGGACCCTCGTCGAAGCCCCCGCCGGGGTCGGGGCCGTCGAGGCCCGCGAAGGACGCGCCCAGGCCGACGCCTGGTTCCTCTGCGATGATCAACAGGTCGGTGGGTCCGAGCGTGACCGAAGGGCCGGCCAGCGCGACCAGGCTCGCTCGTGCGCCGGTGCGATCGTCTCCCGCCTCGCCGAAGCCCGTCACGAGCCAGCCGGATGGCAGCGGCCACGGCAGCCAGACGGGGACGACCGTGCTCTGCCGTACCGAGGTGTAACCCGCGGAGGACGGCGGCAGCGACTGGAAGGGCAGGACATCGCCATGCGCGCCACAGCGCCACGCGCTGGACCACGCACTCGGTGCATGAAGCGGGCCGAAACACCGTGGACAGGTTGGAGCCGCTCTCACAGCTACTCACGGTGCGTCGCGAGGGCCCCATCCGTCAAGGGCACTGGCCGTTATCCGGCCGTAATCTTGGCCATGTGCACGTAAATTGTGTGGGCGCGATCATCCTGGACGGCGCGGGGCGGCTGTTGCTCATCAGGCGGGGGCATCCGCCCGGCGAGGGGCTCTGGTCGGTTCCGGGCGGCAGGGTGGAGGCGGGTGAGAGCGACGCCGCCGCGCTGAGGCGGGAGGTGATGGAGGAGACGGGTCTGGTGGTGACCGTCGGCCCGCTGGTGGGCGCGGTCGAGCGGCCGGGGCCCGCAGGAGCCGTCTACGTCATCCGCGACTACCTGGCCACCGTGGACGCGGGAACGCTCACGCCCGGCGACGACGCCGCCGCCGCGCGCTGGTGCGCCCCCGCGGACCTGGCCGTCCTCCCGCTGACCGACGGCCTGCTCGACGCCCTCACCTCGTGGAACGTCCTGTGAACCGCCGCGTCAACGGTCGGACGACAGCGTGGAGGTCCACAGGATGAGGTGGTCGGAGTTGTAGGTCGTGGAACGCCCCAGCGCCACCACGTCGGCGCCCGTCACGGTCACCGCCCCCAGCCATTGCAGGCCCTCTCCCCCGAGCCTGTCCTTGGTCAGGTCCTGGCGGTTCCAGCTCAGGCCGTCCTCGGAGGTCCATGCGGCGCTGTCGCCGGTTCCCGGGCTCCCGTGCCAGCCCACCGCCACAAGTCCCTGCGCGGCCGAGGCCAGGTCGTGCACCGCCGCGGCCTGCTCGGCCGGCAGCCACGAGTACTGCCACGAGGCCCCTTCGTCGTCGGACACCGCGGCGAAGGCCCGCCGCGCCCCCGGCACCTGGGCGGTGCCGATCGCGACGATGCGCTCGCCGTACCAGGCGACCTGGCGCAGGCCCGCCGAGGTGGCGGAGGGCGGCATGAGGCGCTCTCCCGCCTTCCAGGTGAGGCCGTCGGCGGAGGTCCAGACGACGCCGCTCTCCCGCTCGGCGCCGCCCGAGCCGCCGACCGCGACGTAGGCGCGCCGGCCCGCGGCCACGTCGTGGATGCGCACGCCCGCGCCGCCGCGCGGCAGCTTCTCCACGCGGGTGAACCTGCGCAGGTCGGTGGTGTACCAGAGCGCGGCGGTGGCCGTACCGGAGGCGGCTCTGTCCTCGCCCGCGATCAGGTACCCCTTCTCGCCCGCGGCCACCGCCTGCATGGCGAGGTACGGCTGGCCCTCCGCCCGCGCGGGCCCCTCGATCTTCTTCCAGTCGCGCCCGTCGGAGGAGCCGACGAGCAGCGGCTCGGTGGAGGAGGCGTCGGGCATGGTGGTGCCCACGGCCAGCCACCCCTTGCGCCCGTGGGCGAGGTCGGCGAGCTCCTGCTGGCGCGGCGCGGCCAGGGTGATCGACTTCCAGGTGACGGCGTCCGTGCTGGTCCAGAGACCCGCGTCGCCCGAGGCCGAGCCCGCGGCGACGAAGCGGCCGTCGGCGGCGGCGACCCTGGCCGTCTCGCGGGCGACCCTGGTCAGCCCCTTGATGTCGGCGAGGCGGACCTGAGCGGGCGGCTGACCGTCCTTCGCCGTCATCAGGACGAGCTGGTTGTCGACGTCGGCCGCCGCCTGGTCGCCGCCGGCGACCAGGGTGCCGGAGTCGGACATGGTCAGCCCCCGCACGGTCGCGCCTGGCATGCTGCCGAGGTCGGCGCGCTTGCTCCAGGTGCGGGCGTCCGTGCTGGTGTAGACGGTGTAGCGGTCGAGGCCCGACTGACTGACCGCTGCGAGACCAGCGGTGTGGGTGACGACCGCGTTGACGCCGGTGCTCTGCGCGCCGAGGCCGCCGATGGTGCCGCACTTGGCCCATTCGGCGCCGGTGGGCGAGCAGTAGACGTGCACGTCGCCGGCGGGGTCGCGCTGCTTGGTGGGGATGAGGACGAACCTCGTCGGCAGGACGGCCAGCGTGCCCTGCCTGGGAGCGATGTCGGGAAGCTGTGTGGCGGTGCGGACCCAGGTGCGTCCGCCGTCGGTCGAGCGCATGACGACGGAGCCGCCGCCCTGGGCGGGCTGGGCGAGGACCACGACCTGGTCCTCCCTCGCCACCACGGTCCTGAACTCGCGCACCTTGTCGGGGGTGCCGATGTCCTTGCTGTCGACCCTGGTCCACGCGCGGCCGTCGGGCGAGTGCCAGGCGACGGGGCCAGGCGTGCCGTCCTGCAGGACGGTACGACCGACCGCGACGAAGCCCGAGGTGGTCCTGGCGATGTCGTGGATCAGGTCGCCCTTCCTGAACACCTGGAGCCCGCTCGGCTCGACCGCGGCCCAGGTGAAACCGTCCGTGCTGGTCCACAGGCCGCGCTCGTCGCCCACGCCGTCCTGGCCGAAGGCGAGCCACCTGCCGTTGGCGCCGACGACCCGCTGGACGGTGGTGGTCGTGGAGCCCGTGACGTTGGCCAGCTGCCAGGTCGCGCCGCTGTCGGGCGAGAAGAGGAACAGCGGGCGCGGCAGCGGGCTGGTGGTGTCGCTGCCGACCGCCACGACGCTCGCGCCGACGGCGGCCAGGTCGTTGAGCTTCTGGTTGGAGCCGTCGCCCGCGGCGGGCACGACGAACAGTTCGTCGCCCGAGCGCCCGTCGCCCGCGGCCAGACGCAGGCCCGTGCTGGTGGAGTTCCACCACTGGTAGGCGACCACGCCCGCCGTGACGGTGAGCGCCAGGGTGAGGACGATGACCACGGGGCCGAGGCGGCTGCGCCGCCTGACCGGGCTGGACCTGCGGATCGCCGAGGGAGCGGGGCCTCGGTGGTGCCTGCCGGCCGAGCCGGCAGGTCCTGGCGGGCCCGAGGCCACGAGCAGGTCGGGTCGCGTGGGACGGCCGCCGGGCGGCCTGCCCACCCTGCGGACGGGCTCCTCCCCCTCCTGCTCGTCGGGGTCGTGCCGCTCGTCGTGAACGCGCTCGGGCTCGGCCTCGATCTCAGGGCGCACGGGGATCGGCGGACCCCCCACCCGCTCGCGCACCTCTTCCTCCGGCACGTCGCCGACCGGCTCGGGCCGTTCCACCCGCGGCTCGGGAGCCGGTTCCGGCCTGCGGTACGGCTGGGCGCGGCTCGGCGGCGCACCGGTCCTGATGCCGGGCGGACGCGGGTGCGGCGCGGTCGGTCTGTCCCGCTCGGCGACCGGCTCCTGCCCCTCGGCCACCGGCTCGCCGCTCCTGGGCGCGCCCTCGACGTCGGCGGCCCGCTCACCCACGGGTTCGATCCGAGCCGGCGGTAACCGGCTCCCCACGGGTTCGGCGCCAGGCGACGGTGACCGCTCTCCCACGGGTTCGACGCCAGGCGGGTGAGGCCGCTCTCCCACGGGTTCGACGCCAGGCGGGTGAGGCCCTTCTCCCACGGGTTCGACGCGAGGTGGCTGGGGTCGGTCGCCGGTGGGTTCGACGCGGGGCGGTTGGGGCCGGGGCGGCTGGGGGCGGGGCGGGCCGGTCGCGACCAGCTTGTCGGGCCTGTCGACGGTCCTGCGCGGCCGCCGACGCTGCTCGCGCTCCTGCCCCGCCTCCTGCGCCGTCTCAGGCGACGCGGTCGGCGAGCTGTACGGCCTGCGCCCCTTGGGCCAGGCCGCCGCGTCGCCCTCGCCCGGCTCGTCCTCCGGGGTGGGCGAGGCGAACGGCGGCATCCCCCACGGGGAGGCCACGGGCAGCCCGCGCGCGTGGTCGTCCCTCGGGCCAGGAGGGGCGTGCCTGATCCTGGGCTCCTCAGGCGTGCCCGATCCTCCGGAGGGCCGCGCCTCACCGGCGGAGTGTCCCTCCCGCCTGCCCGCCTCGTCGGGCGTGCCGGCATCGGGAGTGCGCGGATCGTCGTCCGGCGGTCGCCGTGGTGAGCGCGGTTCGCTGGGGCCCGAGGCCACGCGTCGCACCTCCTAGTCGGAAATGTCCGGACCGTTCCAGTTTTGTACGCCTATTTCAGGAAACGCACGCGGGTACTCCTACCCCGTCCCACTGAAATGATCACCTGCCCACACCTCCACAGAATCCAGCCCAGCACGCTCCAGCCGCGATGGCGAGACCTCTCTAGCGAGATTCGTGGAACCGCTGTGTGGTTTATCCGGAAACGGTGGCGATCGCCCGCTTTCTCGCCAGCCACAGCACTCCGAAGGCGAACACCGACAGCTGCACCACGGTCCCCGCCAGCGACTGCCACGGCACCGCGCCCTGCCGCAGCGCGTCGTCCAGGTCGCCCGCGGCCGCGCTGATGGTGAAGGCCAGCGTGTTGTTCACCACGTGCATGGCGATCGGCGCCTCCAGCCCGCCCGTGCGCACCGCCAGCCACCCCATCAGCACCCCGAAGCTGAAGACGTCGAGGATGCCCCAGTCGGTGTAGGCGTGCAGCGCGGCGAAGCCGGCCGAGCCCAGCACGATGCCCGGCCACGGCGAGCGGATGTAGGCGCCGAAGGCCTGAAGGAGCCAGCCGCGGAAGATGTACTCCTCGGCCGCCGCCTGGAAGGGCACCAGCAGCACGATCACCACCAGCGCGGGCAGGAAACCGCTCCACCCCTTCCAGCCGAGCAGTTCGGAGGTGTTCTCGCCGGTCGCGACGTAGGCCGCCCACAGCGCCGCCTGGCCGAGCACCAGCGCCACGACGCCGATGCCGGCGCACTCCATCAGCCACCGCCACCGCAGCCTGCCCATGACCGAGGAGAGCGTGCCAGGCCTCCTGCGCTGGATCACCGCGACCGTGCCGTAGACCAGCGGGAGAACGGCCGCGATCGACAGCAGCGTCACCGTCAGGTTGAACACCGGATCGCCGAACAGCTGCTCCTGCGTCATCGGCGCGGGAATGTCCGCGATCGCCGCGACGATCCAGCCCGCCACCACGACGAACACCGCCATGCCGAAGAAGGCCAGCGCCACGATGAGCGTGCCGACGACCTGCCGCCACCAGGCGTTGAGCGGGTTCCTCGCCAGGTGGTCGTAGCGGGTGCCCTGCGGCGCGCGCACGAACCACGAGGGAGGGGGAGCCGGCGCGCCGTAAGGGCCCTGCGTGTAGGGCCCCGGCTGGTACGGCGGCTGCTGACCCGGCGGCGGCGCGCCGTACGGCGGCCGGGCCTGAGGCGGCGCGCCGTACGCCGGTTGCCGGCCCAGGGGCGGCGGGCCGTTCGGGGTGGGCGGCTCGTTGTCTTGCATCCCCTTATTCTGTCCGCCCGGATGCGCATTAGTTCACAGACAGCCGCGCGGAAAGAGCGGATGCTCGGGCTGAGACCATCCGAACTCCGGGAGCAGTCATGTCAAGGCTCGGGCCGTTCTTCACCCTTGCGGCGGGCGCCGCGCTGGCCGCGGGACTGGGCGTGGCCAGCGTCACGTCGGCGCCCCAGACCGTCACCGCCACCTCCTCCGCCGACACGGCCACCGCGTCCGCGGAGGCCACCTCGCCGCCGGTCGCCGAGGCCACCACCTCCGTGACGCCCGCCCCCGCCAAGACCGCGAGAGCGGCCGCGAAGGCCGACTACGCAGGCAGGGTGCGCGGCAACGGCGGCCTCGTCGCCGTCTCCATCAGGGACGGCAAGGCCGTCGGGTACTTCTGCGACGGAAGGACCGAGGCCTGGTTCGCCGGCAAGGCGGGCGACGGCGAGGTGACGCTGAAGGGCTTCGGCGGCGCCACGCTCACGGCCTCCCTGGGCGGCGGCAAGGCCACAGGCGAGCTGGCGCTCGGCGGGAAGCGCTGGGACTTCACCGCGCCGACCGTCAAGAAGCCCTCAGGCCTCTACCGCGCCACCGCGCTCGTGCGCGGCGCCCGCTACCGGGCCGGCTGGATCGTCCTGCCCCGCCCGGACGGCAACGGCTTCGTCCAGGTCGGCGCCATGGTGAAGGACGGCGAGCCGGTGCCGGTTCCGACGATCACCCCTGGCTCGCCGGTCACCATCGACGGCGACACCGTCGCGCCCAAGGACGTCGACGCATTCATCGAGGAGATGTCATGACCATCGCCACCGACAGGCGCTCCGCCACCGGCCTGCTGACGCCGCTGCTGGCAGGCGCCCTCGTCATGGTCGCGCTCGGCGTGTACGGCAGGCTGCACACACCCACCGGGTTCGCGGTGGGCCCAGGAGGGTTCAGCGGGGCGCTGCCGATGAAGTCCTGGCTGACGACCGGCGCCTTCGTGCTGGCCTTCGTCCAGGTCGTCTCGGCGCTGTCGATGTGGGGCAAGATCGGCGTACGCATCCCCGCGTGGGTGCACAGGTGGTCGGGCAGGGTGGCGTTCGTGCTCACCATCCCGGTCGCCTTCCACTGCCTCTACGCGCTGGGACTGCAGTACGACGTGCCACGAGTGCTGGTGCACTCGCTGCTCGGCTGCTTCTTCTACGGTGTGTTCACGGCGAAGATGCTCGCGCTGCCCCGCAAGGGACTGCCGGGCTGGACGCTTCCCCTCCTGGGCGGCAGCCTCTTCGCCGCGCTGGTCGGGCTCTGGCTGACCTCGTCGCTGTGGTTCTTCACCACGATAGGCGTGCGGTTCTGAGCCGGCTCGGGACCGCTGTCCCCTGCGGGCTCAGGCGCCGGGGGTGAAGGTCGTGGTGCGCGTCATCCCGGCGGCGCGCCCCTTGGCCGACACCACCAGCGCCATCTTCCGCGACGCCTCGTCGATCATCTCGTCGCCCAGCATCACCGCGCCCCGCCGTTCGACGGTCGTGTAGTACTCGTACGCCTCGAGGATCAGCTCGGCGTGGTCGAAGTCCTCCTGGGACGGCGAGAACACCTCGTTGGCCGCCTCGACCTGGGAGGGATGCAGCACCCATTTCCCGTCGAAGCCCAGCGCCGCCGCCCTGCGGGCCACCCTCCTGTATCCCTCGACGTCCTTGATCTGCAGGTAGGGCCCGTCGATCACCTGGAGGTCGTGGGTGCGCGCCGCCATGAGCAGCCGCATGAGGATGTAGTGGTAGGCGTCGCCCTCGGTGTAGCCGGGGGGCTGCTCCCCCACCACGAGCGTGCGCATGTTGATCGAGGCCATGAAGTCGGCGGGGCCGAACACCAGCGTCTCTAGGCGCGGCGACGACCCCGCGATGGCGTCGGCGTTCACCAGCCCCCGCGCGTTCTCGATCTGCGCCTCGATGCCGATGCGCCCCGCCTCGAAGCCCATGGTCCGCTCGATCTGGGTGAGCAGCGTGTCGAGCCAGATCACCTGGGTGGGATCCTGCACCTTCGGCAGCATCACGCAGTCGAGGAACTCCCCCGCGCCCTCGACGACCTCGATCACGTCGCGGTAGGTCCACTGCGTGGTCAGGTCGTTGACCCTGACGACGCGCACCTTGCCGCTCCAGTCGCCCTCGCGCAGGGCGGAGACGATGTTCTTGCGCGCCTCCTCCTTGGCCAGCGGCGCGACGGAGTCCTCGAGGTCGAGGAAGACCTCGTCGGCGGGCAGGGTCTGGGCCTTCTCCAGGAAGCGCGGGTTGGATCCGGGGACCGCGAGGCACGAACGGCGTGAGCGCATGTCCAAAAGCTAGCGTGCGGGCCCCGCGCCGCGACAGCGCGCTCTCTTCTATCGCCGCCATGCCCTCGGCGGTCAGGGGTGCTGCCGCCGGCGCCGGACGGCGAAGGAGCGGAGGGCGCGCAGGAAGTCGACGTGCCTGAACCCCGGCCAGTACACCTCGCAGAAGTGGAACTCGGCGCTGGCGGCCTGCCAGATGAGGAACCCCGACAGCCGCTGCTCGCCGCTGGTGCGGATGATGAGGTCGGGGTCGGGCCTGCCTGCGGTGTAGAGGTGGGCGGCGATGTCGCCGGTGGTGATCGTGCGAGCCAGCTCCTCGATGGGGACGCCCGCGCGGGCGCGGTCGTCGAGGAGGGAGCGCAGGGCGTCGACGACCTCCTGCCTGCCGTCGTAGCCGATGGCGGCGGTCAGGTGGAAGTCCGGGCGGTCCCTGGTGCGGTCGACGGCGAGCTTGAGCGCGTGGGCGGTGGTGACGGGCAGTTCGTCCAGCCGTCCCGCGACGTGGAGCCGCCAGCGGGAGGCCGACTCCACCAGGCGCCCCGCGATGATCTCCTCCATGAGGCGCATGTACGAGGCGACCTGCTTCGACTCGCGCTTGCGGACGTTGTCGACGGAGGCGACGTAGATCGTGACGTGCCTGATGTCAAGGTCGGCGCACCAGCCGAGGACGGTCTCGATGTGCTCGACGCCGTGCCGGTGGCCCTCGCTCGGGTTCTCCAGCCCCATCTGCCTGGCCCAGCGCCTGTTGCCGTCCATCACCAGCGCGACGTGGCGAGGCAGCGGTCCCCTGCGTAGACGGGAGCGCAGATGCCTGGTGTACAGGGCGTAGAGCACACCCGCACGATAGTCGGGATCCGGCGGTGCGGTGCGGCATGCTGGAAGCCGGCGCGGGCGAGCAGGGAGGAGACGAGGGTGAGCGTGATCGAGGAGGGCGCGAAGAAGTCGGGCATCCTGTGGCTGCATCTGGACCGCCCCAGGCTCGCGTGGCACGTCTGGCACGAAGGGGCGATCTATCTCGTGACCGGCGGCGAGGAGCAGGACCTTCCTGGTCTGGTCGGGCGCGACAGCGTGCGGGTGACGTTGAGGAGCAAGGACAACGGGGCCGAGCTGGTGTCCTTCGACGCGCGGGTGGAGGTCGTCGACCAGTCCGCCGCCGCCGACGCGGTGGCCGCCCTGGCGAAGGAGCGGCTGAACGCCAGGGACGCCGCGCGTCTGACCGACCGTTGGTCCGATAAGTCCGCTGTGGTGCGCCTTACCCCGTAGGGTGCATCGGGTGCAGAATGTTCAGCCGCTCCTTGCTCACGAGGCCGCCCGTATGGGCGACTACGAGCTGCTCGGCCGCCTGGGAGAAGGCGGTCAAGGGGTCGTCTACCTCGGTAGGTCCGCCTCGGGCGAGCTCGTGGCGGTCAAGATGCTGCATGCCAGGTTCTCCGGCGACCCCGCCGCGCGTGACCGCTTCCTGAAGGAGGTGGCGGCGGCCAGGAGGGTGGCCGAGTTCTCGACCGCGCGCGTGCTGGACGCCTCTACCGACGGGGACAGGCCGTACATCGTCAGTGAGTACGTCGAGGGCGTCTCCCTCGACCAGCTCGTCAGGGAGAGCGGCCCGCGCCTCTCGGGAGCGCTGGAGCGGCTGGGGGTGGGCACCATGGCGGCGCTGGCCGCCATCCACCGCGCGGGGGTCGTGCACCGCGACTTCAAGCCGAGCAACGTGCTGCTGGGCCTCGACGGGGCGAGGGTCATCGACTTCGGCATCGCCAAGGCGCTCGACGCCACGACGGCCAGCGCGAGCGGGCTGATCGGCACGCCCGCCTACATGTCGCCCGAGCAGATCTCGGGCGAGACGGTGGGGCCGCCGTCCGACCTGTTCGCCTGGGCGGTGACCATGGTGTTCGCGGCGACGGGCCGTCCCGCGTTCGGCGGCGACAGCGTCCCCGCGATCTTCCACAGGATCCTGACCAAGGAGCCCGACCTGCCCGAGCTCAGCGAGCCGCTCGGCTCGCTGGTGGCGGCCTGCCTGGCCAAGGACCCCTCCGCGCGCCCGACCGCCGCCGAGGCCCTGCTGCGCCTGGTGGGGCACACCCCCGTGGCGCACGTGCCCGGAACACAGCCTGAGCCGCAGACCTTCCCCGCCGATCACATCGACGACCTCGAACGGCGTGACAGCGACACCGCCGAGCAGGACGTCGCCCCCACCGATCCGGCCATCCCGCCGGCGGCTCCCATGAGGCCCACCAGCATCCTGCCCATGGACCCGCTCCTGCCCGCGGACACGGATCTGCCCTCGGACACGGATCTGCCCTCGGACACGATCCTGCCCGACCAGCGGCCGGCCAAGCCGGCGAGGGGCGGGCGGTTGCGCCCCGCTCTGCCGGCCAAGCCGGCGAGGCGCGGACGGCTGCGCCCCGCGCTGCTGCTCGTGGCCGCGATGGCGCTCGCCGCCTCGGTGACGGCCGCCGTCATGCTCCCGCAGCTCGCAGGGGCCCCCTCCGACCAGGGGCAGAACGTCGGGAACATCCCCGCCTACGTGGGAGAGTCCGATCCGCCCGTCACCGGTGAGTCCGTCAGGGCCAGGCCGAAGACGGGCGTGAACCTGCCCGCGCTGGAGGGTCAGCACGTCGACGAGGCGATCGCCCAGCTGAAGAGAGTCGGGCTGCAGGCCAAGGTGAAGCGCCGCGCCGATGAGTCGTTCGAGGCCGACTACGTGATCGCCACCTCCCCAGGCCCGGGCAGGCTCGCCAAGGGAAGTGTGGTGACGCTCTACGTCTCCTCAGGCCCGCAGGAGGAGGAGCCCACCCCCACCCCCTCCGAAGAGCCCACCCCCGGCCCTGACGACCCGAGCGCCGAGCCCACCGAGGAGCCGATGCCCACGGCCACGCCGACGGACACGGCCACCGAGGACACCGCCTCGCCCGAGCCCGACCCCGAGCCGACGGAGCTCAAGGGCGGCTGAGCCGCTCAGATCCTGCTGAGCTCACGCGCGGGCTCGGCCACGGGTTTGGCGGTCGCGGTCTGCGCGAGCAGCGCCCCGCTGATCACGATCAGCCCGCCGATGATCTGGAAGAGGCCGAGCGCCTCACCGAGCAGGGCCCATGCCACCACGGCGCCGCCGATGACCTCCAGCGAGGCCACCGTGGCGCCCACCGCGGCCGACAGCCTGCGCACCGCGTTGACGCCCAGGATGTAGGCGATGACGGTCGCCACGACGACCATCCACAGGTACGCGCCGAGCACCGGCAGCGTGTGCCCGCCCAGCGTGGCCTCGGTCGTGAACGCCTCCCACGGGATGTCCCACGGCCGCGAGAACGGCAGCAGCACGACGGCCGCGCCGATCATGCCCCACGCGATCAGGCCGAGCGGGTCGACGTCGTCGCCGAAGCTGTCGCTCATCAGGAAGTATCCGGCGCAGCAGGCGCCCGCCGCCAGGCCGAGGAGCAGTCCGAGCAGGTCGATCCGCAGGCCCTGCCAGGCCTCCACGACGATGGCGAGCCCCGCGACGGCGACCACCGCCCCGACGAACGCGGCCCGCGGCAGCCGTACCTTGCGGACGAAACGGACCCACAGCACCACCATCACCGGCGCCATGAACTCGAGCAGCAGGGCGATGCCCACCGGCAACCTGGTGATGGCCACGAAGTAGAGCGCCTGCACGCCCGCCACCGCCATCACCGCGTAGGCCCCGAAGAACGGCAGACGTGAGCGCGGGATGCGCAACGCGCGCGGCTTCACCACCACCAGTACGGCCAGCAGCAGCAACCCCGCGCCCGCCATTCGGGCCCACACCGACTCCAGCGGGGCCAGTCCGGCCTCGCCGAGAAACTTCGCCATCGGCCCCGAGAACGCGAAACACCACGCTGAGACGAAGGCGATCGCCAATCCTGCGTACCTCATATGTCACCACCATTATAGGGGTTTGATACTTACATGCCAGTCGTAGCGGAGGCAACGCCCGGTGCCCGGTTACGCTGCCAATGTGAGGATCTTCGTTGCCCGTCTGGCGGGGACCGCGGTCTTCGATCCCGCGGGCGACCAGATCGGCCGCATCAGGGACATCGTGGCGGGGGTGCGTCCGGGCCATCCGCCGCGCGTCCACGGCATGGTCGTGGAGATCCAGCCCCGCCGCAGGGTCTTCCTGCCCATCACCCGGGTGCGGGGCATCGAGGCGGGCGCGGTCGTCTTCACCGGGCGGCTGAACATGCGCAGGTTCGAGCAGCGCGCCACGGAGACCCTCGTCCTCGGACAGATGCTCGACCTGACCGTCGAGGTCGGCGGCGAGCCCATGATCGTCTACGACCTGGCCATCGAGGAGGTGCGGCCCTCGATCTGGCAGATCACCAAGGTGGCCGTCGTCAGGAAGAGGCGACGCGACCCGAGGATCGTCGACTGGCGTGAGGTGTCGGGCCTCGACACCCTCCAGCAGGACCAGGGGGCGGCCGGCCTCATCGCCGCCTTCGAGTCGATGCGCGCGGCCGACCTGGCCAGCGCCCTGCACGCGCTGCCCGACAAGCGCAAGATCGAGGTCGCCGCGGCCCTCGACGACGTCCGCCTCGCCGACGTGCTCGAGGAGCTGCCGCTGAGCGACCAGATGGGCATCCTGGGCACACTCGCCCCCGAGCGGGCCGCCGACGTACTGGAGGAGATGGGCCCCGACGACGCCGCCGACCTGCTCCAGGACCTTCCCGACGAGCAGTCGGCTCGGCTGCTGGCGCTGATGGAGCCGAGAGAGGCCGCGCCCGTCAGGCGCCTGCTGACCTACGACGAGAAGACCGCGGGCGGCATGATGACCACCGAGCCCGTGGTCCTGCCGCCCAGCGCCACGATCGCCGAGGCGCTCGCGCAGATCAGGCAGAAGGACCTGCCGCCCGCCGTGGCCGCCCAGGTCTACGTCACCCGCGCGCCCAACGAGACGCCCACCGGCACCTACCTCGGCGTGACCCACTTCCAGCGGCTGCTGCGCGATCCGCCCTCCACGCTGCTGGGAGCCGTGATCGACGCCTCGCTCGACCCGATCAGGCCCGACCTGCCGCTGCCCGAGGTCACCGCCTACCTGGCGACCTACAACCTCGTGGCGGCGCCCGTGGTCGACGAGCTCGGCCAGCTGGTCGGGGCGGTCACCGTCGACGACGTCCTGGACCACCTGCTTCCCGAGGGGTGGCGCGATGGCGGTTGACCGGCTCGACCAGCCGCGCGAGCTGAGGCGCAGCTTCCGTCCCCACTACGACCCCGAGGCGTTCGGGCGGCTTTCGGAGGAGATCGCCCGCTTCCTCGGCACCGCGCGCTTCCTGGTCTACATGACGTGCTTCGTGGCGATCTGGATCAGCTGGAACGTGCTCTCGCCCGCCCACCTGCGCTTCGACCCCTATCCGTTCATCTTCCTCACGCTCATGCTCTCGCTGCAGGCCTCCTACGCCGCGCCACTGATCCTGCTGGCGCAGAACCGCCAGGACGACCGCGACCGCGTGACGTACGAGCAGGACAGGCTCACCAGCGAGCGCAACCAGGCCGACATCGAGTACCTCACCCGCGAGATCGCGGGCCTGCGCCTGTCCATGGGAGAGCTGGCCACCCGCGACTTCCTCCGCTCGGAGCTGCAGCGGTTCAACGAGGAGCGACCAGAAGCTTCGTGAGCATCGCCGTGCACTGCTCGAGCTCCTCGGGCTCCAGCACGTCGAGGAACTGCGCGCGGATGCCGCGCAGATAGGTCGGGGTGGCCTCGGCCAGCCTGGCCTCGCCGGCGCCGGTCAGCACCGCGTACAGGCCGCGAGCGTCGTCGGCGCAGGCCTCGCGCTGCACCAGGCCGTCGCGCTGCAGACGATCGATGAGCCTGGTCAGGCCGCTGCGCGAGAGCAGCACCCGGTCGGCGAGGTCGTTCATCCGCAACCGCCCGTGCGCCTCGCTCAGCTGCTGCAGGACGTCGTACGAGGCCAGTGCGAGGTCGTGGGCGGCCAGCAGTTCGGCCTCCAGACGGCGGGTGATGCGCACCTGAGCCCGCTGCATCATGCGCCATACCGCCGACTCCTCAGGCGAGATCCCCACCATGCGAAGAATCCTAGAGGCCCCGGCGTTCGGCATAGGCGGTCTGGGTTCATACCATGGACCCATGGCACCTTCCCCGGAACAGGTGACAGCCGCACTCGCAACGGTCAACGACCCCGAGATCCGCCGGCCGATCACCGACCTTGACATGGTCAAGAGCATCGACATCTCTCCCTCGGGCGAGATCGTCGTCGGCATCTACCTGACGGTGGCGGGGTGTCCGTTGAAAGACACGATCACCCGTGACGTCACCGCCGCCGTCTCCGCGCTCGACGGCGTCACTGGTGTGCGCGTCGACCTCGACGTGATGAGCCAGGAGCAGCGCAAGACCCTGCAGACGAAGCTGCGCGGCAACCGCGCCCCAGAGAAGGAGATCCCCTTCAACCTGCCGGGGTCGCTGACCCGCGTCTTCGCGGTGGCCAGCGGCAAGGGCGGCGTCGGCAAGTCGTCGGTCACCGTCAACCTGGCCGCCTCCATGGCCTCGCAGGGCCTGAAGGTCGGCATCGTCGACGCCGACATCTACGGGCACAGCATCCCGCGCATGCTGGGCGCCGCCGAGCGTCCCACCAAGGTCGAGGACATGATCATGCCGCCGGTGGCGCATGACATCAAGGTCATCTCGGTCGGCATGTTCAAGCCCGAGGGCAACTCGGCCGTGGTGTGGCGGGGGCCGATGCTCGACCGCGCCCTGCACCAGTTCCTCGCCGACGTGTACTGGGGCGACCTCGACGTCCTCCTGCTCGACCTGCCGCCGGGCACCGGCGAC
The DNA here is from genome assembly GCF_039535395.1 of Nonomuraea roseola. Taxonomy (NCBI): domain Bacteria; kingdom Bacillati; phylum Actinomycetota; class Actinomycetes; order Streptosporangiales; family Streptosporangiaceae; genus Nonomuraea; species Nonomuraea roseola. The sequence goes on along the minus strand of NZ_BAAAXC010000015.1, from coordinate 4,013,614 downwards.
ATCGCCATCTCGGTGGCGCAGCGCCTGCCCTCCGCCGAGCTGCTGGTCGTCACCACCCCGCAGATGGCCGCGGCCGAGGTGGCCGAGCGCGCGGGCTCCATCGCCGCGCAGACCCACCAGCAGATCGCCGGCGTCATCGAGAACATGGCGTGGCTGCCCTGCCCGCACTGCGACGAGAAGATCAACGTCTTCGGCGAGGGCGGCGGTCAGACGGTCGCCGACGCGCTCACCCGCACCCTCGGCACGAGGGTTCCGCTGCTGGGCCAGGTGCCGCTCGACACGCGCCTGCGCGAGGGCGGCGACGAGGGCAAGCCCCTCGTGCTCACCGACCCCGACGCCCCCGCCGCCGCCGAGCTGCGCCGCATCGCCGGGTCGCTGTCCAAGCGCTCGTCGAGCCTGAAGGGCCGTTCGCTCGGACTGTCGCCCACTCCCAAGTGACGGGCTGAGCCACCGTGGTCACCGTTCGCCGCCCGGCGGCGACGGTGACCACTGTCATGTCAGGGTCAGGTCGCTTCGGGGTCGTACGGAGGGATCTCGCCGAAACCCAGCTCGGAGACCGGCTCGGGAACCGAGGCGACCGGCTCCAGGGTGGCCGACGTGGGCGTGGAGTTCCAGGAGTCCTCGACGTCGTCGAGCAGGTGCTTGCGGACGAAGTTCTTCGGGTTGAGGTCCGCGGGGTCGAAGTCCGAGAACTCGGGGCCGAGCCCCGAGCGCAGATCGTCCCTGGCGTTGGTGGCCATGCGACGGAGGTTGCGCAGCGTCCTACCCGCCTGGGCGGCCGCCTGCGGCAGCCTGTCCGGCCCGAAGACCAGCAGCGCGATGACGACGAGCGCCCCGACCTCCATCCAACCGAGTCCGAACACCGCAAGCTCCTACCACTGTGCAACCGGTTCCGGGGACAACCCCGGCCAGTTCCAGACTAAGGGCTCGCCCGGGCGATGAGACACCCAGCCCGGACGAGCCCGTCGAATCACGAAGGCTTGGGAGTGGGCTCCGCCTCGGCGGTGACCGTCAGCGAGGCCATCCGCTCCTCGGTTCCCCGCTTGTACTTGATCGCTATCTTCGTCCCGGGCGACTTGCTCCTGATGAGCGAGATGAGCTCGGTGCTGTCCTGGATGCGCAGGCCGTTGAGCTCCAGGATGATGTCGCCAGGCTTGAGGCCCGCCTTGCCCGCGGGGCCGTCGGAGTCGACGGGCTGGCGGCCCTGCGTGGGCTCCGTGGCGATGCGCACGCCCTCGCCCCGGTAGCGCGAGTCGAGGACGATGCCGATCTTGACCCGCTTGGCCGCGCCGGTGGTGATGATCTCCTCGGCGACCCGCCTGGCCTGGTTGATCGGGATCGCGAAGCCGAGACCGATGCTTCCGCTCTGGCTGGAGATCGCCCTGCTGAGCGTGGCGATCGCGGAGTTGACGCCGACGACCTCACCCTTGGCGTTGACCAGCGGGCCACCCGAGTTGCCAGGGTTGATGGCCGCGTCGGTCTGGATGGCGCTGATGTAGGCGGGATCGGGATCGTTGTCCTCGCCCGCGACGACCGGCCTGTTGAGCGAGCTGACGATGCCGGTCGTGACGGTGCCCGTCAGGCCGAGCGGAGAGCCGATCGCGATCACCGGGTCGCCGACCACGACCTGGTCGGAGTTGCCGAGCGTGATCTCCGGCGTGCCGAAGGTCTCCTCGGGCTTGACCACGGCCAGGTCGGAGCCGGGATCGCGGCCGACGATGCGGGCGGTGGTGGACTTGCGGTTGTTGAACACGATCTTGATGTCGCCACCCTGGGCGGCCAGCGCGACCACGTGGTTGTTGGTGACCACGTAGCCGCCCTTGATCAGGAAACCCGAGCCCGTGCCCGCGTCGCTCGCGCCCTCGACCTCGAGGGAGACCACACTTGGCAGCACCCGCGAGGCCACTCCCGCGACCGACTCGGGCGGCCTGCTGGTGTCGCCCGTGGGCGCGGGGCCGAGAGAGTAGGAGGGGTCGGTGGACGAGGCGCTCGGCTTTGTCAGCAGATAGGTGCCCACGCTGCCCATCACGGAGGCCAGCAGCGCGATCACCACGCCCAGCGCGACGAGCACGCCCGTGTTCGGTCCCCTGCGGCCGTGGCCCGGCGACCCTTCGGCGGGCGGAGGGGGAGGCCCCCAGCCCGGTCCCATGCCGACCGCCGCGCCGGGAGGCGGAGGCGGAGGCGGAGGCGCGGAGGGAGGCCCGTAGTCGGGGCTGCTGTGGACCGCGGTGTCACCGGAGGGCCGTCCCGAGGGGTCACCCCAGCCCGAGCCGTACGGCTGGGGCCGCTGCTCGGAGGCGTTCCATCCGAGCTGCTCGGTCCGCGCGCTCTCCCACCCGTCGTTGGCAGGCAGGAAGTCCGGCCTCCCCTGGGGCTCGGAGAGGTCCGACGGCGTGCGTCCGTCCGTCGGGCGCGTCTCGTCGGTCATCTGCTCTCACCACTCCTAGATCGGACACCGCAATCTTCACCCGCGCGATGTACGAGAGACGTAAAGCGAGCGTCAAGCGAACGGGTTGACCCAGGAAAGCACACGGTCGGCGCCCCGGGCGAACCGATCCCAGAAGCCCGGATCCGCCTCGTGCGGCAGCCCGAGGACCGCGGCCGCTGCCACGTCCGCGGGCGCGTCGGCGAAGACGGTGTAGACATGACCCCCACTTGCCCAGATCATTTCCAGCCCGGCAGGATCCCGGATCCAGATCGTATGCCCGTCGCGACGCTGGCTACGCCAGCCCGCCAGTCGCTCCTCGTCCAGGTTGCCGCGCTGAACGAACACCGACACAACGGACACACCGTCCGAGTATCCCAGCTTCAGGTAGCCACCGCTCTCGGCGGCGTTGGCCAGCTCGAGACCGCCCGGCAGGATGGCGGGGAACGTCCACCCGCGTGACCTGAGCGCGGCGACGGCGTCGGAGCTGAGCCTGCCGCCGGAGGAGACGTGCGCGAGCGGGCGTGAGGTGGCGATCGTCACCTCGACGAAGGCCTCGCCCCTGGCGATCCTGCCCTGGCTGTCGAGGACCTCCCTGCGCAGCGGGATCCCGCTCGCGGCGTCGATCCAGTAGCGGGCGGCCACCTTCCCGTCGTGCCGCAGCGCCTCGACCAGGCGGGCCGCCCTGCCGCACACGCTGCCGGCGCCCGACTCGACCACCCGGTAGTTGGCGCCGAGGGCGCGCAGCATGCCGTCAGAGGGGGCGAGCATGCCCCCTGCGGGCGCGCCGGGGTCGGCCGCACGGGAGTCGATGGTCATGCCCGCGCCTGGCGCGTTGCGCACGGCCAGCACCGCGCCCGAGGTGGTGAACATCGTGCCTGAGTACGGCTGGGCCCTCGCCGCCGTCGCCGACTGCCTCAACAGCGGCAGGCCTGTGTCCTCGTTCTCCGAGTCGTCGGGCACGGCGACCGCCGTGCCCTGCAGGCCCAGCGCCATCGCAAGCGCCAGCGCGAGGACGGCCAGCAGCCGGCTCACGGAGTGGCGGAGGGCGGGTTGCTGTAGGGCACCGTGGTCTTGTGGACCTGCTTGAACACCTCGACGGGAGGCGCGACCGACGGACCAGGGTCCTGGCCCGCGACGACGAACAGCGAGCCGAGCGCGACCGCGGCCGACACGACGCCTACGGCCACATAGGCCGGACGCCTGCGGGACCGTCCGGGCCCCGCCGAGCCGCCCAGGAAACCCCGAGGCCGGTTGTCCGGCGGGGCGATGCTGCGCGGACCTGGAAGCGGGACGCCGCCGAAGGTCGGAAAGGGCCGCTCCCGAGGCGGCACGGGGTCACCTGGCTCACCCATCCGCAGCAGCGACATGGTGAGGTCGGCGGGCATCGAGGGCCCGTCGAGCGAGCGCAGGCGCGACTTCAGCGCCCGCGTCGCCTCCACCTCCCGCCTGCACTCGGCGCAGAAGGCCAGATGGGCAAGGGCGCGCTCACGCTCGGCGTGGCGCAGCTCACCGTCGACCAGCGCCGAAAGGCGCTCTCCAAGATGGGACATATCAGACTTCCTCCCCACGGGACACGGTCGGGGGGAGTTCAGGGCTGCGCGGCGCGCGATGGTCGAGCGCCTCTCGCAACTGTGCCCGGCCACGATGAATCCGGCTGCGGACTGTGCCCAGCTTCACGCCGAGTGTGGCCGCGATCTCCTCATACGACAGGCCCTCGATGTCACACAGCACCACCGCGGCCCTGAACTCGGGCGCGAGGGCGTCGAGCGCGGCCTGGATGTCAGGCTCGAGGTGCGCGTCGTCCCACGCCTGGGCCGGAGAGGGCTCCCTGCCGCTCAGCCGCTCGGCGGCGTCGTCGGCCAGGCCCTCGAAGCGGATGCGCTGCTTCCTGCGCGCCGTGTCGAGGAACAGGTTCGTCGTGATCCTGTGCAGCCAGCCCTCGAAGGTGCCGGGTGTGTAGCTCGACAGGGACCGGAAGACCCGGACGAAGACCTCCTGAGTGAGGTCCTCCGCGTCGTGAACGTTGCCGGTGAGCCTGTAGGCCAGCCGATACACGCGTGCGGAGTGTGTCCGCACCACTTCCTCCCAGGTGGGAGGGGTCCATTCAGACACATCTGACACGCGAGGATCAGCCTGGTGGTCGCTACCTTCCACCAGCACTCCTCTCCTTGGGACCACCGTCGCTACCGCCATAGTGCCTGGTTTCGTCCCTTCGTGCGCACTGCCTGCCTTCAGGACCGGCAAAGCCCGTTTAAACCTGCAACGCGTTGGGCGCGACCAGAGTTCCCGTCCCGGCGTGTCTCCCCTAGGCTGCGATCGGTGACCAATTGCACGAAAGTGGGGAGGAGAGGCCGATGACCAGCCCGGTAGAGGCCACTCTGGCCTATGCGGAGCAGTTCCATCACGAGGATGAGATTCTGCACGCGGCGCGGCAGCGCGGCCAGGAGATGGGCGCGCCGCCCATCCTTCCCGGAGGCGGTGCCGCGCTGTGCTTCCTCGCCACCGCGCTCAACGCGCGCGCCGTCGTGGAGATCGGCACGGGGTGCGGCGTCTCGGGGCTGTGGCTGCTGCGCGGCATGCGCGCCGACGGCACGCTGACCAGCGTCGACGTCGAGCCCGAGCACCAGCGCCTGGCGCGACAGACGTTCGCCGACGCGGGTTTCTCCGGCGGGCGGATCCGCCTGATCACCGGGCGCGCGCTCGACGTGCTCCCCAGGCTGTCCGACGGCGGCTACGACCTGGTCTTCGCCGACGCGGCCAAGCAGGAGTACGCCGACTACCTGGCCGAGTCGGTGCGGCTGCTGCGGGTGGGCGGGATCGTGGCCTTCGACAACGCGCTGTGGCACAACAGGGTGGCCGACCCCTCCCAGCGTGACCCCGACACGGTCGCCGTGCGGGAGCTGGGCAAGCTCGTGCAGGCCGACGACCGCCTGCGGCCGCTCATGATGCCGCTGGGCGACGGACTGCTGGCCGCCGTCAAGATCTCCGCCTGAGGCCCCGTAGGGCCCCAGGCGGCCGGCTCAGCGGCGGGCGAGCCAGTCGAGCAGCACGCGAACGCCGAAGCCCGTGGCGCCCTTGGACAGGGTGCCCTCGTCCACGGTGCTCCTGCCGACCCCCGCGATGTCGAGGTGGGCCCAGGGCCGCTTGCCGGTGAACTCCCTCAGGAACAACGCCGCCGTGATCGACCCCGCTCCGAAGCGCCCGCCGAGATCGGCGTTCTGCATGTCGGCGATCGGCGAGTCGAGCGCGGGACGGTAGTCGTCGATCAGCGGCATCCGCCACAGCCTGTCGTCGGTGACCTCCCCCGACGAGACCAGCGTCCGCGCCAGCTCGTCGTCGGTGGCGTAGACGGCGCCGATGTTGCGGCCCAGCGCGACGCTGATCGCCCCGGTGAGGGTGGCGATGTCGATCATCGCGTCGGGCTCGAGCACGGCGTCGGCGTAGGCCAGGGCGTCGGCGAGGACCAGCCGCCCCTCGGCGTCGGTGTTGGTCACCTCGACCGTGGTGCCGCCGTAGTGGGTGATGACGTCACCGGGCCGCTGGGCCGTGCCCGAGGGCATGTTCTCGGCCGCGGCCACCAGCCCCGTCACGCGCACGGGAGAGCCGAGCGCGACCAGCGCGCCCATGACCGCGATCACGACGGCGCCGCCCGCCATGTCGGTCTTCTGGGTCTTCATGTTGTCGGTCGGCTTGAGCGACAGGCCGCCGGAGTCGAACGTGATGCCCTTGCCGACCAGCACCACGTGCTCGTCGTAGGAGTCGGGGGTGTAGGAGAGCTGGATGAGGCGGGGCGGGTGGACCGAGCCCTGGCCGACGGCGAGGATGCCGCCGAACCCTTCGGACCTGAGCGCCTCCTCGTCCCACACCTTCACCTCGAGCCCGTCGGCCGCGGCCTGGTCGGCCAGCCATGAGGGGGTCTTGGTCGAGGCGGGGGTGTTGGCCAGGTCACGGGCCACGGCGACGGCCTGCGCGACGCTCTCGCCGCGCCGTACGGCCGACTCGTCGGCGCCGACGAAGGTGAGGGCGGCGACGGGCGGCTTGCCCTGGGGTGCGCCGATCTTGAAGGTGTAGGCCGCGAGGAGCGCGGCCTCGGCGAAGACGGCGATGTCGCCGTCGGGCACCACGACCGTCAGCTCGGGCCTGCCCTTGGCCCTGCGGGTGAGCGCGGAGGCCGCCCTGCGCAGAGCGCGGGGGGAGCCGTCGCCCACGCCGTAGAGCAGCAGCCCGCCCACCGAGTCGCCGCGAGAGACGGGCACCTCGACGATCTCGCCTGCCTCCCCCTTGGCCGCGTGGTGCGCCATCAGGGCCGCCGCCGGTACCGGCAGCTCGACCCGCGGGTTCAGACCCGAGTCGTACGGCACCGCGAGCAGTGCGGAGTCCGAGGGTGCCTCGGGGAGCACAGACGCTGTCGTCTGGATGGGCACGGGAGAATCTCCAAACGTGATCGGCCCCGGCGGGGAGGACGCCAGGGCCGTTCGATCAGGTAGTTGAGCCGGCGTCAGCCGACAACGTTCTTCAGCGCTTCGCCGAGCGCCTTCGCCTCGTCGGCCGAAATCTCCACGACGAGCCGGCCGCCACCCTCGAGCGGGACCCGCATGACAATGCCGCGCCCTTCCTTGGTGACCTCCAGCGGACCATCACCGGTCCGCGGCTTCATCGCCGCCATGCGTGTATCCCTTCCTGCCATGGACTCCGCGGTTGCGATCAACGACCGCCCCGGTGGGTGGCCGACGCATTCACGTCTTCTGTGATGTCCTATTCTCCCGCATCGGAGTGCCAAATGGGTAACGATCTCCTCCCAGCATCCGTTGTCCAGGGTCGCGAAGACGGCCAAACTGGTGCTCGTGAACGCACGCGCGGCGCTGTTCGACCTCTACGGGGACCATCTGCGCTCCCGCGGGGGAAAGGCGTCTGTCGCCGCCCTGGTGAGACTGCTCGCGCCCCTGGAAATTGCGGCTCCGGCCGTGCGCACAGCGGTTTCGCGGATGGTCAGGCAAGGCTGGCTGGACCGGGCCCGACTGCCCCAGGGGCCCGGCTACGTCGTCACGCCCAAGTGCGTCAGACGCTTGGACGAGGCCGCGCTGAGAATTTACCGAGCTGGAACGATCAAGTGGCACGGGCGCTGGCATCTGATCGTTCTGGAGCCGGTCAGGGAGCGGGCCAGGAGGGAGCGGCTCCGCGCCGATCTGGCCTTCCTCGGCTACGCGCAGCTGTCCGAGACCACCTGGGTGGGCCCGCGCCCCTCCCCCGAGCTCGATCCACTGCTGGCCCACGAGGGCATCCGCGCCGACAGGTTCGAAGCCGTCCTCGACGGCGACCCACGCGAGCTGGTGGCGAGGGCATGGGACCTCGAGGCGATAGGCCGGGCCTACGAGCAGTGGCTGACCGACGCGCAGGAGCTGGTCGGCGGGCTGCCGGACGGCGCGCCTGACGCCCAGGTCTTCGCCATCAGGAGCAGACTGCTGCACGGCTGGCGCAACTTCCTGTTCCGCGATCCGGGCCTGCCCTCCGAGCTGCTGCCTCCAGGGTGGCCCGGAGAGAAGGCGCGGGCCTTCTTCGAGCAGGAGGCCGCCCGCCTGATGCCGTCCGCCGCCGCCTTCGTCGACAAGGAGCTGTTGTGATCCGTTACGACGTCACCGAGGCCGTCGCCACCGTCACGCTGGACCGGCCTGAGGCGATGAACTCCCTGACCGTGGAGCTGAAGACCGCCCTGATCGGCGCCCTGCGCGAGGCGGCCCACTCCGACACCGTCAGGGCCGTGCTGATCACCGGCTCGGGCCGCGCCTTCTGCGCGGGCCAGGACCTGCGCGAGCACGCGGAGAACCTGGAGCAGGGCCGCGGCCTGGCGGGAACGGTGCGCGAGCACTACAACCCGCTGATCGCGCTGATCACCGGCATGGAGAAACCCGTCGTGGCGGCGGTGAACGGCGTGGCCGCCGGCGCGGGCGCCTCCCTCGCCTACGCCTGCGACCTGCGTGTCGCCTCCGAGCGGGCGAAGTTCGCGATGGCCTTCTCCTCCATCGGGCTGGCGCCGGACTCCGGCGCCTCCTGGACCCTGCAGCGCCTGGTCGGCCAGGGCCGCGCGGCCGAGCTCCTCCTGCTGGGCGAGCCGCTGGACGCGGCCCGCGCGCTGGAGCTCGGCGTGGTCTCCAGGGTGGTGCCAGAGGACGAGCTGCTGAAGTCCGCCCACGAGCTGGCCGTACGGCTGGCGGCGGGCCCCACGAAGGCCTACGCGGCCACCAGGAAGGCGCTGCACTACGCCGCCTCCCACTCCCTGGAGGAGTCGCTGGAGCTGGAGGCCGACCTGCAGGACGCGCTGGCCGCCACGGACGACCACCTCGGCGCCACCCGGGCTTTCCTGGCCAAGCAGCGTCCCACCTTCACCGGCCGCTAGAGGAACAGCTCGACCACGGGGACCGCGACATCGGGCCTGGTCACGGGCAACTGCAGGATGAGCGTGTCCTCGGGCACGCCCCTGAGGTAGGCGTGACCGGGCTCGTGCGGGTCGACCTCCAGGAAGCGCACCTCCGAGGCGTCGTGCAGGAACTGGGCGTACTTCACCCTGCCCGCCAGCCCCGCCAGGTGGACGTGCTTCATCGGCCAGTTCAGCAGGTGCAGGTAGAGCCGGTCGCCGCGCTGGGTGTAGCGGCAGTCCTGGGGAGGGGTGAACTCCGATGCGCCCGCGCCGTAGATCGCCCTGCCGTGCAGCCTGGTCCACCTGCCGATCTCGCGCAGCCGCTCGACCGCGCGCGGCTCGAACTCGCCGCGTGCGTTGGGACCGACGTTCAGCAGCATGTTGCCGCCCTTGGAGACGGTGTCGACCAGCATGCTCAGCAGCAGTTGCGGCGACTTCCAGTCGAGGTTGTCGCGGTCGTAGCCCCAGCTGCCGTTGAGCGTCTGGCACGCCTCCCACGGCACGTGGCCGGGCACCCCGCCCGGCGGCATGACCTGCTCGGGCGTCATGAAGTCGCCGCTGCCCAGATCGAGCCTGTTGTTGATCATGATGCCGGGCTGGAGCTCGCGGACCATCGCCTCCAGCTCCTCCGAACGCCACTCGTCGCGGCCCTTCGCCCCCATGCCGCGGCCGGGGTAGGAGAAGTCGAACCACATCATGTCGACGGGTCCGTAGCCGGTCAGCAGCTCACGGACCTGTCCGTGCAGGTAGTCGGCGTACTTCCCGATGTCTCGGGCGCCGTCCTCCCCGAGGTCTCTCTGCGGGTGGTAGAGGTCGATCGGGAAGTCGGGGTGGTGCCAGTCGATGAGCGAGTGGTAGAGCCCGATGCGCATGCCCCTGGCCCTGAAGGCGTCGAGCATCGGCCGCAACAGGTCCTTGCCGTACGGCGTCGCGGTGGCCTTGTAGCCGGTGAGCGCGGAGTCCCACAGGCAGAACCCGTCGTGGTGCTTGGTCGTGACGACCAGGTAGCGCATGCCCGCGTTCCACGCGTCGTCCGCCCAGACCTCCGGGTCGTACAGGTCGGGGTCGAAGTGGTCGAAGTAGCGCTGGTAGTGCTCGTCGTCCAGCCTCTCGTAGGACTTCACCCACTCGTGGCGGGCGGCGGCGGCGTAGATGCCCCAGTGGACGAAGAGGCCGAACCGCGCGTCGGTGAACCAGCTCATCTGCTCTCCAAGCGGGAGGGGGCACGGCCTGGCCGTACCCCCTCGAGGTGCGTGTCTAAGGGTGGACCGAGACTCCGGCGAGCCCGATCCTGCCAGTGCCCGTGCGCTGGACGCGCACGTACCTGGCATCGGCGGCGATCTCCACCAGAGTGGGCCGAAGCGCCCTGCCCGTGAGGGGCACGCGCTTCGCGTCGGACAGGTCGGCCCTGGTGGCGACGATCACCTCGACGTCCGCGGTGGTCATCGAGGCGTCGTTCCAGATCTCGACCGAGCCGATCCGCCTGACCTCGCCGAGATCGACCTGCCACCAGGAGCCCGGCTGGCTGAGGGTCCTGGTGTCGGTCGAGGTGGAGCCGTCGACCGCGTTGGCGGCGCCGGCCGTACCGTCGGTGGAGGACTGGGTGGCGGCCCTGCCCCTGGCCAGGTCGGGCAGGAGCTGCTCGACCGTGCCGCCGGGGGCCGCGCCCGCGGCGGCCGCCACCTGGAGCGCGGCCTCGGGCAGCAGTTCCAGGGCGGTGAAGTTGCCCGTCATCTGCGAGCCGCGCCCCGACAGGGCGGGGGCGGTGGTGTCCGTCCAGTTGCCCGTGGCGAGGTTCTCGATGCCGTATCCGGCCCAGTTGGAGACCCACTTGTAGCCCATGCGGGTCAGCACGTTGCCCTCGACGCGGATGTGGCTGCTCTGCTCGTCGAGGTAGACGCCGTTGCCGTCGCGCTCGGTGTTGCCGTAGGCGGAGCGGTTGACGTAGTTGCCCGAGATCACCGTGCCCGGCTGCGGCCCCTGGGTGTAGATGGCGCCACCGTCGTGCATGTCGAAGGCGACCATCATCGCCTCGACGATCCGGTTGCCGGTGATCCTGTTGTCGCGCATCGCGGGCCGCTGCGCCTCCGGCTGGTTCCATCCCCAGCCGACCGAGATGCCGGAGTAGGGCAGCTTCTCGAGGGTGTTGTGGTCGATGGACAGCTCGCTCTCGTAGCCCGCCCACACGCCCACCGCGTCGGTGTACTCCACGCCGATGTGGGTGATGGTGTTGCGCGCCACCGTGTTGCGCTCGCCCTGCAGCTCGGCGGGCGGGTTCGGCTCGGTGTCGCCCACGTAGACCGCGCCGGAGGACAGGTCGGTGAAGGTGGAGCCGGTGACCGCGGAGTCCTTGGTGCCCTTCTCCATGATGATCCCCGCGCCGCCGAGGCGGGCGAAGGAGCTGTTCTCCACCGTGACCCGCCGCCCGCCCCGCACCACGACCGCGGCGGCGGGCTTGGTGTAGTAGCGGCCCGCGTGGTCGACGGGCCCGGTGGCGCCGGTGAGCGTGAGGCCCGCCTGCATGCCCGCGTAGCCCTCGGCGGTGTTCGGCTGGAGGTAGGCGGCGTGCTCGAAGCCCAGGCCCGAGATCTTCACGCCGCTCGCGTCCTCGATCCGCAGCAGCGTCTCGCGGGCGGGGGTGATCACGTCGCTGAGGTCCTCGCCCTGCCTGGGCAGGTACGTGACCGTACGGCTGCCGCGGTCGTAGACGAACTCGCCCGGCTGGTCGAGCAGTTCCCGGGCGTTCTCGAAGTAGGAGACCTTGGTGTAGCGGCCGGAGTCGACGGTCGTGGTGTCCCACGCGGGGCCCGTGCGGTTGGTTCCGCTGGCGGAGTTGGCCCAGCACGGCTGGGCGAAGGTGATCAGGTCGCCCTCGACCCTGTCGATGGCGCAGTGGTAGTTGCGCCAGCGGATCCTGATCACCGCCTCGGCGTCGGAGGGCGCCTTCCACGCGGCGATCCCGCTCTTCACGGCCCCCGTCATGCCGGTTTTGGTCGCGTCGCAGACGCTGGAGGGGCAGGCCTCGCCGCGGGCGCGGACCGCCCGCACCCCGCCGACGAACAGCTGCCTGGGGACGACGCCCTCAGGAGCCTGGGCCACCCAGAGGCCGCCCTCCTGCCGCCATCCGGTGATCGGCACGCCGCCCGACAGCACAGGTGCGGCGCCGGGGGCGGCGGTCCAGGTGACGGTGTGCCCGCCAGAACCGGAGTCGCGCCGGTCGAGGACGAGCGGCTCGGCCATCCGGTAGACGCCCCCGGCCAGGCGGACCTCGATGTCGCGGTTCATGCCGCCCGCGATGGCCTCGCGTACCTTGTCCCTGGCCGTTTCGAGGGAGCAGGGGTTGTTCTCGTTGCAGGCGTGGCCGGTGGCGTCGGGGGCCGCGTGGTAGATCTTCGGGGCGGGAGCGGCCGCCTGAGCGGTGCCGGTTAAGGGAAGCGAGAGCAGGGCGGTCAGGACGAGCAGGCGCTTCATGAGATCTCCAGTGGGGGGTTCGTCTCGCCGTAGAGCCAGCCGCGAAGGAACGCGTCCAGGTCAGGGCGGTGGGTGGTCTTCACGGCGTGGGCGATGAAGTCCTCGGTGGAGGCGTTGCCGTCCTTGTTGCGCTGGACCCAGCGGCGCATGACGCGGTCGAAGTCGCGCTCGCCGATCTCCTTCTGGAGGGCGTAGAGGACGAGGGCGCCGCCGTCGTAGATGTTGTAGCCGCCGAGGCCCTTGGGCCTGCCGGGCGGGCCGTCCTTCGCGCGGACGGCGTCGAGCTTGCCGTAGACCGTCCTCATCTTGTCGGCGAGCTTCTCCCCGCCCTTCTCCTCGGCCCACTCGGCCGCGTAGTAGACCGCGGGGCCCTCGTTTAGCCAGGCGTCCTGCCAGGTGGCGGGGGTGACGGAGTCGCCGAACCACTGGTGGACCAGCTCGTGGATCATCGTGTTGGAGTAGGTGGGCCTGGTGAACCAGCCGGTGCCGAACAGGGAGAGGGTCTGGTTCTCCAGCGCGTCGGTGTACCCGGGGTAGATGTGCACGCCGTAGGTGGAGAAGGGGAAGCGGCCGAACCTGGCCTCCGCCCACTCGATCTGGCCGGCGGTCTCGGCGGCGATCGGGCCGTACTTCTCCTCCTGACCCTGCGGGACGACGTGGCGCAGGGGCAGGGCGTGAGGGCCTGTGCCGTACAGGTAGGTGCCCTTGACCACGGCCAGGCCGAGCAGCTCCGACGCCATGGGCTCGCGCTCCTCGAAGCGCCACACGTCTCCGTCCTTGGCGGTCAGCTCGCCGTTGGCGGTGGCGACGTAGCCCTCGGGGACCTTCACGTCGAAGGTCCAGGTGGCCTTGTCGGAGGGATGGTCGTTGACGGGGAAGAAGGTGTCGGCCCTGCTGGCCTGGACGGCGGCGGCGAACCCGCCGTCGGGACCGAACCGCCAGCCGGTGAGGCCGCCGCGCGGAGCCTTGCCGTTGCCGTGCAGCCTCACCTCGGCGGTGAAGGGCCGGTGGTTCCTCAACGGCTCGGTAGGAGTGACGGTCAGCTCCTGCCCCGTGCGCCCGGGGCTGAGCGCCCAGGCGGCGGGGCGGCCGTCGACGGTGACCTCGTCGATGACGTGGCCGTCGGTGTCGAGATTGAAGGACGACAGGTCCTGGACGGCCGTGGCCGTGATCGTCACCTTGGCGGCGAAGTCGTAGGTGACGGGGGTGAAGTCGAAGGAGACGTCGTAGTGGCGGACGTCGTAGCCGCCGTTGCCGAGGTCAGGGAAGAGCGGGTCGTTCAGGCCTGGAGCGCCGGGGGTGGGATCGAAGCGGTCGGCGTGCGCGGGAAGGGTGAGGGCTCCGGCCGCCAGCGTGGCGGCGGCCAGTGTCGCGATGGTTCGCTTCATGGGGGGTCTCCGTGGTAGCGCTGAGGGGGAAGGGACAGCCGGCTCAGCCGACGCCGCCGTTCTTCTGGATCACGCTCTCGAACTCGGCGCGGATCTTGTCTCCGCCCTGTGCCCTCCAGTCCTTGACGAGCTGGTCGAGGTCGGACACCGGCGCGCGTCCCGCGATGATCGAGGTGACCCTGTCGGTGCGCATCGTGTAGAGCGACTCGTACTTGTTCTCGTCGGTCGGCGAGAACAGTCCGGTGGTGGGGTCCTGGACGCCGACGGCGATCAGCTTGGTGAACGCGTCGTGGACGAGCTTGACCGCTTCGCTCGAGGTGGCGTCGAAGACCGGCTGGGTGGGCGCCCCGACGTACTTCCACGGGACGGTGGTGTCCTTGGCGCCCTGCTCGGTGAGGATGGGGTTGCCCTTGTCGTCGCGCGTGTAGTCGGTGTCGGCGACGCCGTACTGGATGAGGGTGTACTCCTCGCTGCCGAACGGCGCGGCGAAGAAGTCGACGACCCTCAGCACCTCCTTGACCTTCGCCTCGTCGGCCTTCCTCACGAAGTTGGTGGCGAAGGCGATGTTGTTGAGGTAGGCCGCCGTCTTGCCTCCGACGGGCAGCATCGGGCGGGGGTCGGCCTTCGGGTCGATCTTCTTCTGGGTCTGCAGGTAGCCCGCCGCGCCGAGGAAGGCCGGCATGCCGTCGTAGGTCATCGCGGCGCGTCCGGCGTTGAACTCGTTCTTGCGCTTGAGCGAGTCGAAGCCCTCCGAGCCCGGGTAGATGACGCCCGCCTCGCGCAGCCTGCGGGTGTACTCGACCGCGGCCCTGTACTCCTCGGTCTCGATGGCGGCCACCAGCTTGCCTCCCGGCTCCAGCCGCCATTCCAGGGGCACGCCGAAGAGCTGCGCGAAGATGGACATGCCGAACAGGCCGCCGCTCGCGGTGACCAGGCCCCAGCGCTTCTCCTTGGGGTTGGTGACCGCCTTGAGCGCCTCGGCGAGCCTGTCGGTGTCGCCGATCTCGGCCAGGTCGCTGACGCCCGCGGCGGCGAACAGGTCGGCCCGGTAGAAGCCGAGTCCGCCTGCCATGTTGCGCGGGATCGGGATGCCGTAGAGCTTGCCCGCGACGATGCCCTGCTTCCAGAAGACCTCGGGAACGGCCGCCAGGTTCGGGTACTCCTTGACCGCGTCGCCGCTCAGGAACGGCGTGAGGTCGGCGCACTGGCTGGCCACGAAGGCGGGCAGGTTGTTGACGCCCTGTGTCTGCACGTAGGGGAACACGTCGGGCAGGTTGCCGCCTGCGACCATGGTGTTGAACTTGGTCGGCCAGTCGGCCTCGGGCACGATCAGCAGGTCGGCCGTGCCGCCGAGTCGCTTCTCGATCTCCTGCCACGCGGCGTTCTGCTCGCGCGGTGGGGGCGGCGGCAGGAAGGTCTTGGACGCCATGGTCACCTTGCCGCCCGACATCGGCGGCTTGGCCACCGACTTGAACAGCTCCTTCGGATAGGTGAAGTAGCCCTCGGGCACGCCCGCCGCCGTTCCGGGCAGGTCGGGCTTGGCCGCTGCCGACAGCGGCACGTAGGTCGGCAGCTTGACGGTCAGCCCCTGCGCCTTGGTGGCGGGGGCGCCGCCCGAACCGCCGCCGCAGGCGGCCAGCAGCGGGGAGAGCGCCGCGCCCGCCGTGGCGGTCGCGCCGAGGCGGAGGAGTCCGCGCCTGGACAGGTTCATGGTCTTCCTTCGGGGAGTCGTGGGGCGGGCGGGCCCGGCTAGCCCTTGATGGCGCCGGTGAGCACGCCCTTGGTGAAGTAGCGCTGCAGGAAGGGATAGACGAGAAGGATCGGGACGATCGCGACGACGAGCACGGCCATCTGGATCGCCTGCACGGGAGCGGGGGCCTCGGTGCCCACGACGCTCTCCAACGTCCGGCCCTGCAGGATGAAGGTGCGCAGGATGTTGGGCAGCGGGTGCCGGTCCGAGTCGTCGATGTAGAGCAGGGCGTTGAAGAAGTTGTTCCAGTACGCGACCGCGTAGAACAGCGACACCACCGCGATCACCGCCTTGGACAGCGGGAGCACGATGCGCACCAGGATGCGCAGGTCGCCCGCGCCGTCCATGCGGGCGCTCTCCAGCAGCTCACCGGGCAGGTTCATGAAGAACGAGCGCAGCACGACCAGGTTGAACGCGCTGACCAGGCTGGGCAGGACGAGCGCGCCGAAGCTGTTGAGCAGGCCCAGCTGGTTGACCAGCAGGAAGTTGGCGATGATGCCGGGGTTGAAGAGCATGGTGAACAGCGCGATCATCAGGATCCACTTCGAGCCCGTGACCTCGCGGCGGCTCAGGCCGTACGCCATGCAGATCGTGACGGTGACGCTCGCCAGCGTGCCGACGCCGGTGACCAGCACGCTGATGAGCAGGGCGCGGGTGACCGTGCCACCGTCGAAGACGGCCCGGTAGGCGTCGAGCTGGGGCGCGGTGGGCAGCAGGACGAAACCGCCGCTCCTGGCGATCTCGGACTCCGAGGAGAAGCTGGTGCCGATGACGCCCACGAACGGATAGATCACCAGCAGCGTGATCGCGGTGATGATCACCGCCTTGAGACCGACCCCGAGCTTGGAGGGCCGTTCCATCCAGGCGGGACGGTCACTTGCTCGCATTGCGGTACACCCCCTCGTGGCCCAGCAGGTGCGCCACCTTGTTCGCGCCCAGCACGAGGACGGCGCCGACGACCGCCTTCACCAGGCCCACCGCCGCAGCGGGGCCCCACTGGCCGTCCTGGACGCCGTTGAAGTAGACGAAGGTGTCGAGCACCTCGCCCGACTCGGGCCCCACCGCGTCGCGCTGGAGCAGGATCTGCTCGAACCCGACCGACAGGATGCTGCCGAGGTTGAGGATGAGCAGCAGGATGATGATCGGCGTGATGCCGGGCAGCGTGACGTGCCAGAGCCTGCGCCAGCGACCCGCGCCGTCCATCGCCGCGGCCTCGTAGAGCTCGGGGCTGATCGACAGCAGTGCGGCGAGGAAGATGATCGTCCCCCAGCCGCAGTCCTTCCAGATGACCTGAAGGGTGACCAGCAGGGGGAAGGCGTCGGGATCGGTCATCATGTCGTAGCGCGGCAGCCCGATGCTCTCCAGGAAGCCGGGCAGTACGCCCGCGCCCCCGATGACCTGCTGGAAGACCGAGACGATGATCACCCAGCCGATGAAGTGCGGCAGGTAGACCACGCTCTGCACGAACCTGCGGACCTTCTCGCTGATCACGCTGTTGAGCAGCAGGGCCAGCGCGATCGGGGCGGGGAAGAAGAGCACCAGCTGGGTGAGCGTGATGCGCAGCGTGTTGCCCACCGCGTCCCAGAACCGGGGGTCGCCCAGCATGGTCGCGAAGTTCTGCAGGCCGACCCACTGGCTGTCCAGGAAGCCGATGTAGGGCTGGTAGTCCTGGAAGGCGGCCACGTAGCCGAAGAGCGGGACGTAGTGGAAGACCAGGAAGTACACCAGGCCGGGCAGGGTGAGCATGAGCATCACCCGGTCCCGCCAGAGCCGTTTCCACAGCGGGAGCCGCCTGGCGGCCGAGGGGGTTTCGGGCTTGGTACGGCTGGCCGTACCCGTCCCGACGGCTTGTAGGGGTGTCGTCATGCTTGGTCCTTCCAGTTGGCGTGACCGTAGTAAGCGCTTTCTCATCTCGTCAAGGGGTTGGGTGGGGTGGGTTTTCGGCGCTTGACGTTTGTTCAGGTGAGGGCCTAGCGTGCGGCGCACGATCTCTGTAGAACGCGCTTACTATCTAGGTGGTCGGGTTACCTGTGAGGTTCGGGGCTCAGGGGTCTCGGTTCTTCGAGGTCTGGGAGCTCTGGGTCTCGGAGCCACGGATCTCGCGGCTGCGGGTCTGGGGCCGCAGATCTCGGAGCTGCGGATCTCGGAGCTGCAGATCTCGCGGCTTGGGCTGCGGATTCGCAGGCTGCGGGTCGCGGGCCTGGAGTGTGTGGGTTTGCGGATGTCGAGGCGCCTCGCGGCTGCGGGTCGCTCGGGATCTCGGACCTGCTCGGGCTCGGGTCTCTTGGGTTCCGGGTACTCCCCGCGAACCTCGGCCTCTCGGGTGCTCAGGCGTGCGGGTCTCGGGGGTTCTTCGGGTCCTCAGGCCCAGGGTCCTCGGACTCCTCAGGCCTGCCGGTTCTCGAACCTGCGGGTTCTCGGACCTGGGGCCTGCGGGCCTGGGGCCTGCGGGCCCGGGGTCTTCGGGCCTGCGGGCACCGCGGGTTGTCGGCCCTGAGGAGTCTCGGGTCTCGCGGGTCCCCGGGTCCGGCGAGATCGGGTCTTGCGGATCTCGAGTCCGCGGGTTCTTGGCCTCCAGGGGTCTCGGGTCTCGCGGGTCCCCGGGACCGGCGAGATCGGGTCTTGCGGATCTCGAGTCCGCGAGTCTCGGCCCCCAGGGTTTCGGGGCCTCGCGGGTCCTCGGGACTGGCGAACTCGGACCCTGCGGGTTCTCGGGTTCGCGAATCTCGACCCCAGGGGTCTCGGGCCTCGCGGGTCCTCGGGTTCGCGAGTCTCGACCCCCCAGGGGTTTCGGGCCTCGCGGGTCCTGGAGTTCGCGAGTCTCGGCCCCCAGCGGTCGCGGGTCCTCGGGTCCGGCGAGCTCGGACCCTGCGGGTCTCGGGTTCGCGGGTCTCGGGGGTTCCGGCTCGCGGGTGGTCGTGGGAGCTCGGGGCCGAGGGGTCTCGGGTTCCGGGGTCCTCGGGTTCGCGGGGGTCCGGCGGGTCTCGGGTTCGCCGGGGTTCGGGGTGTGGTGAGGGCTCGATCCTCAGGGTCGAGCGGTTGGGGGTGGTCCGGTTGGTTCGGTTAGGACTCGGGGAGAGTGATGTGACGGTCATGGAGGTGCGGCTCAGACCGCGCACCGTCCTGGCGATGGCGCCGGGCGTGCGTGAGGAGGTCTTCGCCAAGGGCGCCCTCGACCGGCTCGCCGAGCTGGCCGACCTTCACGACGACGTCCTGCACGACCTGTCGTCAGGCTCTGCCCTTCCGGTGCTCGCCGAGGCGGAGGTGCTGGTCACCGGGTGGGGATGTCCGCCGCTCGGCGCCGAGCTGCTGGAACGGGCGCCCAAGCTGCGCTTCATCGCCCACGCGGCCGGCACCGTCAAGACCTTCCTCGACCCCGTGGTGCTGGAGGGCGGGGTCCGTGTCTCGAGCGCGGCCGACGCCAACGCCGTACCGGTGGCCGAGTTCACCTACGCGGCCATCGTCTTCGGCGCCAAGCGCGCCTTCACGATGGCGCACAGGTACAGGGAGCACGGCACCAAACGCGACTTCAGCGGCATCCCGTGGCTGGGAGCGCGCCGCATCACGGTCGGCGTGGTCGGATTCTCGCGGATCGGCCGCAGGGTGGTCGAGCTGCTGCGCGGGCTCGAGGCCGAGGTCCTGGTCTACGACCCCTATGCCGATCCTGCGCTGGTCGCCAGGCTCGGCGGGGTGCTGGTGGATCTCGACACGCTGGTGCGCCGCTCGCACGTGGTGAGCCTCCACGCGCCCAGCACTCCCGAGACCTACCGGCTGCTGGACCGGTCCCGGCTGGCCAAGCTCATGGACGGCGCGGTGGTGATCAACACCGCCAGGGGCACGCTCATCGACACCGAGGCCCTGCTGGAAGAGGTCACGAGCGGGCGGCTGGACGCGATACTTGATGTCAGCGACCCCGAGCCGCTGCCGTCGGGGCATCCGCTGTTCGGGCTGCCCAACGTCTTCCTCACCCCGCACCTGGCGGGGGCGCAGGGCAACGAGCTGGGCAGGCTGGCCGACTCGACGGTCGAGGAGGTGGCCAGGTACTGCGCGGGGCTGCCGCTGCTGCACGAGATCCAGCTCGACGCGCTCGATCGGATGGCATGATCTTCACACGGGTAAGGAGGAGCCGGTGACCGAGATGAGCTCGGCGACCATCGCCGACGTCGCCAAACGGGCCGGCGTCTCCAGCGCCACAGTCTCGAGGGTGATCAACCGCAACTACCCTGTCGCGACGTCCACGAGAGAGCGCGTCGAGGCGGCCATCACCGAGCTGGGCTACGTCGCCAACGCCCACGCCAGGGCGCTGGCGGGCTCCACCAACAGGACCGTCGGCATCATCATCAACGACGTGGTCGACCCGTTCTACGCCTACATCGCGAGGGGTGTGGAGCGCGAGGCGACCGTGCACGGCAGGCTGTGCATGGTGTGCTGCACGCAGGGCAGCCACGAGAAGGAGCTGGCTCTCATCGACCTGCTGCACGAGCAGCGCGCCGACGCCGTGATCCTGGTCGGCGGGGCGCACGAGGACCGCGCCTACGCCGCCGAGGTGGGACGCAGGGCCCGCGCGCTGCACACGGCCGGGTCCACGCTGGTGCTGTGCGGGCGTCCGTCGCTGGGCGACGACGTGCCGACCAAGGTCGTCGAGTACGACAACGAGGGCGGCGCCTTCGCGATCACCGACTACCTGATCACGCAGGGGCATCGCAGGATCCTGTTCCTCGGCGGTCCCCCCTCGCTGTCCACGACCATCGCCCGCCTGGCGGGGCACCGGCGGGCGCTGGAGATGCGAGGGCTCGCGCAGGCCAAGGAGCTGGTGCACACCGGCTCCTTCAACCGCAGGTTCGGCTACGACAAGGTCAGGGCGCTGCTGACCGAAGGGCTCGACTTCACCGCGATCTTCGCGGCCAACGACACCGTCGCCGCCGGTGTCATGCAGGCGCTGGAGCTGGCGGGCGTCTCGGTGCCCGAGGAGATCTCCGTCGTCGGCTACGACGACGTGCCGGTGGCGCAGGAGCTGCGCCCCCAGCTGACCACCGTGCGCATCCCGCTGGAGGAGATGGGACGGCAGGCCGTACGGCTGGCGCTGGGTGTGGCGGGCGAGAGCGACTACCTCGCCCCCGTGCAGACCACCACGCGGGTCGGCACGAGCATCGTCGTGCGCGGGTCTGTCGCGCCTCCACGATAGCAAACGCTTACTAAAGCACGCGCGCTGAGCAGCATAGAAAGACATAGAAAGATTCCCAGGCCCTTGACGCGCTATAGAAAGCGCTTTCATGCTGCCGTCATGACTCACACCCCCCTTTCGCGCCGCGGCTTCCTCGGCGCGGCCACCGCCGGTGCCGTCCTCCTCGGGGCGGGCCCCGCCCTCGCGGGCACCTCCACCCCCAGCGCCAGGCGGACCTTCGTCCTCAGGGCCAGGCCGAGCGCCGAGAGCGAGCGGCTGCGGCTCCAGCAGGCGCTGGGGACCACCAACTTCCACCCCACGGGGCTCCACCTGCCCGCCGCGACCTCGCTGACCGTCCAGGTCGACGCGCAGGACGGCCTGCTGCCCACCCTTCACGTCGGCGCCCCCGACACCCACGCCGACGTCATCTACAAGAACCCGCGCGCCTACCCCCTGACCTCAGGCGTCAACACCGTCACCGACCCCGGCGGCGGCATGGTCTACCTGTCGCTCATCGGCGACGGCCAGAAGGCCAAGGTCAAGTTCCTCGGCGGCGCGGTGCCCGTGCCGACCTTCGTGATGGGCGAGACCACCGAGTCCGACTTCCAGTCCCAGCTCGACACCCTGACCTCCGCGCCGCAGGTCGAGCTGCTGTCGCCGTACGGGATCGTCACAGTGACCAGGGACGGCATGCTCGCCTGGCGCGAGCAGGATCACGGCGGGCTGCTCACCGTGCTCGAGACGATCATCTCCTCGCACGCGGCGATCTCCGGGCTCACCGAGAGCGAGCGGAGCCCGCTGCCGTTCCACCTGGTGGAGGCTCCGCGCATGCCCACGGGCGCGGGCGCGTACGCCACGCACGGCTGGACCGCCTACCCGCGCACCTACCTCGATCGGCTCATCACCGTGGAGGGGCTGCGGACCAGGGGCTGGGGCGTCTACCACGAGCTCGGACACCAGCACCAGCAGATGGCCTACAAGCCCACCGACCTCACGGAGGTCACGGTCAACATCTACTCGCTGGCGGCGCAGCGGACCCTCGGTCAGCCCTCGAACCTGACCAAGCCCGACGCCAAGACAGGACTGACGCCGTACCAGAGCGCGCTCCCGAAGCTGCCCAGCGCGGGGTACGTGAAGGGGTTCGGCGCCTTCGAGAAGCTGGTGCCGTTCAGGCAGCTGGAGCTGGCGTTCGGCGATGACTTCTGGCCCCGCCTGCACCGGCTGGTCCGCGCGGAACGGCCCGCCTCCGACTGGACGGAGACGGACAAGAGGTGGGGGTA
Organism: Nonomuraea roseola; assembly: GCF_039535395.1. Classification (NCBI taxonomy): domain Bacteria; kingdom Bacillati; phylum Actinomycetota; class Actinomycetes; order Streptosporangiales; family Streptosporangiaceae; genus Nonomuraea; species Nonomuraea roseola. The sequence goes on along the minus strand of NZ_BAAAXC010000015.1, from coordinate 3,991,718 downwards.
CCTGGCCCTCTACACCTCACGTACGGCTGGGCGGGATCTGAGCGGGTTCTGGACGCGATGGGGCGCACCGGTGACGGCGGAGTACCTGGCCAAGGTGGCCGCCCTCGGCCTGCCCACGCCCGACGTCGACCCGAGCACGCTGGCCGAGTAGGAGCCGTCCCCATGACCACACCGACTCCGCGACCCCCTGCGCACCTCCCGCAACCGCCCGGGATCCCCTCCCCGTCCTTCTCCCAGACTGCTGAGCCTCGCGTCCTCGCCTCCGCCACCAGCCGGCGGGGGTTCCTCGGGATCGCGGGTGGTCTGGCGGCGTTCCTTCTCCCTCAGGAGGCGGCCGCGTCATCCACAGGCTCCGCGACCGGTGCCGGGTTTTCCACAGGCGCGGCCGGCCCGTCACCCGCCCTCGCCCCGATCGGCCAGACTGCGGGCGTGACCGAGTTCGCCACCCTCCGAGCCAAGGCCACCGCCCTCCTCTCCGGCGGCTCCTTCGACCCCACCGACCCCACGTTCGCCGCTCCCCTCGCCAAGCTCGACGCGGCCGCGTCAAGCCTGCGCGAGACCCTCGACCTGGCGCCCAACCGCGCCTTCCTCTGGCCTGACCTCCCTCTCAAGGGCGTCTCGGGCGACATCGCGAGCAGCCACCAGCGGCTGCGCACGCTCGCCACCGCATGGGCCACCCCGGGCTCGGCCCTCCACGGCGACGACGGCCTCGCGGGCGAGCTCCTCGCCGCCCTCGACTTCCTCTACGCCCGCGCCTACAACGAGACCAAACGCGAAGTGGGCAACTGGTGGCACTGGGAGATCGGCGCTCCGAGGGCCCTCATGGACACCTGCCTGCTGATGTACGACCTCATCAGCACCGAGCAGCGCACCGCGTGGATCAGAGCGGTCGACAGGTTCTGCCCCAACCCCGACCGCAGGACCAACCTCACGAACTTCGCCGAGACCGGAGCCAACAGGGCCGACAAGGCGCTGATCGTCGCCCTGCGCGGCATCGTCGGCGACGACGCGGCCAAGGTGGCGCTGGCCCGCGACGGGCTGTCCGACCTGCGCGACGGCGGGCGCAACACCCTCTTCGGCTACGTCACCTCCCGCGACGGCTTCTACGCCGACGGCTCCTTCATCCAGCACGACACCGTCGCCTACACCGGCTCCTACGGCGTCGTCCTGCTCCAGTCGGTCAGCGCCATGCTGGGCCTGCTCGGCGGGTCGAGCTGGGAGGTCACCGACCCCAAGAGGTCGGTGATCCTCGACGCGGTGGAGCGCACCTTCGCGCCGTGGATCCACGACGGCCTCATGATGGACAGCGTCAGAGGCAGGGCGGTGTCGCGCGGCGGCTCCCGCGACCACGACGCGGGGCGTGAGACCGTCGACGCGGTGCTCCAACTCGCCACCGGCGCGCCCGAGCCCTACGCGACCCGGTTCAAGGAGCTGGCCAAGGGTTGGGTGAGCAGGGGCAGGTTCTTCGAAGGGGCGGGCATCGCGGCGACCGCCAGGGCGAGGGCCGTGCTCGACGACTCCCGCCTCGCAGCCGCGGCGAGGCCGGTGGGCCATCACGTGTTCGCCGACATGGATCGCGTCGTGCACCGCCGTACGCACTGGTCCTTCGCCCTGAGCCTCGACTCCAAGCGCATCGCGGGATACGAGTGCGGCAACGGGGAGAACTACCGCGCCTGGTACCAGGGCGACGGCGTCACCTACCTCTACACCGACCTCGACCACTACAGCGCCGACTACTGGCCGACCGTCGACTCCTACCGGCTGCCCGGCACCACGGTCGACACGCGGCACCGCGATCCCGCGGTCTCCGTGAGTGGCACCGGCACCTTCCGCCCGAAGAACGCGTGGGCGGGCGGGGCCGTTCTCGGCGGGTACGGCGTGGCGGGGCTCGAACTCATGGCCATGGGCAGCACGCTCACGGCCAGGAAGAGCTGGATCTGCCTCGACGACGCCGTCGTCTGCCTGGGCGCGGGCATCACCAGCACCGACGCCCGCACGATCGAGACCATCGTCGAGAATCGCGGCACCACCGGCGCTCTGACCGTCGACGGCGTCCTCCAGCAGAGCGCCGAGAGCTCGTCCACCTCCTCGTGGGCTCACCTGGAAGGCGTCGGCGGCTACGTCTTCCCCGGTGGCGCGCCCCTGCGCACGCTGCGTGAGGTGCGCACCGACAGCTGGAAGGCGATCAACGACGGCGCCAGCACCAGCGGCTCGGGCGAGCCGGTTTCGCGGGAGTACGTCACGCTCTGGTTCGACCACGGCGCCAACCCCTCAGGCGCCACCTACGCCTACCTTCTGCTTCCCAACGCCACCGCCGAGCAGACCTCGGCCTACTCGGGTGTCGAGGTGCTCGCCAACACCGCCGAGGTTCAGGCCGTCCACGCGGGGCGGGGCGGCCAGGGGCACCGGCTGTTCGCCGCCACCTTCTGGGCGGCGGGCAGCGTCGGCGGGGTCAGCGCGAGCGCCCCCTGCGCCGTCCTCGTACGGCGGGCGGGCGACCGCGTCTCCGTGGCCGTCTCCGATCCGAGCCGCACGGTCGACAGCGTCACCCTCACCCTCGACCATCCCGCTCACGGCGTGGTGAGCACCGACGACACCGTCATCGTGCGACCTGGCAAGAACCCCGCGATCACCGTCAAACTGGCCGGATCGCGCGGCCACACCCACACGGCCGAGCTCACCATCGGCCGCCACCGAGAAGGCTAGGCATGACCCCTCCTTACCTGTCCCTGCCGCCCACCGATCGGCTGCTCTCGCCGCGCACCGGCTGGACACGCGCCCACTGGGAGACGCTGACCGACCATCTGCTCGACTCCGTCGTGCCGTACGCGTCGCCCGGGTTCGCCCAGTATCGGCTGCCGGGGCGAGCGAGCTGGTCAGGCGTGGCGCTCGACGGTCTGGAGGGGTTCGCCCGCACGTTCCTCGCCGCCGCGTTCCGCATCGCGGGCGCGCGCGGCCAGGTGCGCCCCGAGCTGATCGAGCGTTACGCCACCGGCCTGGCCAACGGCACCGATCCGTCCAGCGGCGAGGCCTGGCCCGAGCTGACCGACTGCTCGCAGCAGATGGTCGAGGCGGCCTCGATCGCGGTCGGCCTGCACGAGTCGAGGCCGTGGCTGTGGGATCAGCTTCCCTCCGAGGTGAGGGAGCGGGTGGTCGCGTGGCTGAGCGGCTTCGTCGGCAAGCGCACGTGGGACAACAACTGGATGCTGTTCCAGACCGTGAGCGAGGAGTTCGTGAAGTCGGTCGGCGGGCCGTACGAACAGCACGAGATCGACAGGGGTCTGGAGCGCATCGAGCAGTGGTACGTCGGCGACGGCTGGTACACCGACGGCGGCACCCGCAACTTCGACTACTACGGCGGCTGGGCCCTCCACCTGTATCCCCTGCTGTGGACCCGCATGTCGGGCGACGAGGAGCGCGCCACGCTCTACCGTGGCCGCCTGACCGAGTTCCTCACGACCTACCAGCACTTCTTCGGCTCCGACGGCGCTCCCGTCCACCAGGGCCGCTCGCTCTGCTACCGCTTCGCCTCGCTCTCTCCCGTCTGGATGGGCGCGCTCGCCGACGCCACCCCGCTCGCCCCCGGGCAGACGAGGAAGCTCGCCTCGTCCGTCGCCCGCCATTTCGCCGAGCGCGGCGTCCCCGACCGGCGCGGGCTGCTCTCCCTCGGCTGGTACGACACCTTCCTGCCGACCACGCAGGCGTATTCGGGGCCCGCCTCGCCGTACTGGGCGTCGAAGGGCCTGCTCGGCCTGCTGCTCCCACCCGAGCACCCGGTGTGGACGGCCGGCGAGCAGATGCTCCCCATCGACGAGAACGACCTCACCGTCGCCCTTCCCACCACCGGGCTGCTCCTTCACGGCACTCGCCACGACGGCATCGTCCGCCTGGTCAACCACGGCAGCGACCACGGCGCTCCACCCGACGATCCGCACTACGCCAAGCTCGCCTACTCCACCCGTACGGCCCCCGAGTCCGCCGAACACGCCTGGACCAGGAACGTCGACAACCACCTCGCCCTCGTCTCCCCCGACGGCGTCCCTTCCTCCCGAGGCATGATCCACCCACTGGAGTGCGCGGGCAGAACCGCCTCCTCATACACGGAGACTCCCGAAGGCACCCGCATCACGACGACCTCACTCGTCCGCGGCCCATGGGAGCTCCGCATCCACCAGATCACCCCCGCTCCCGCACCACACTCGGCCCCCCCAGCCAGTCACGACCACGCAACCACCGGACGCCGAGCCCCCCGCCGTGCCCCAGCCATCGGCCACCGGGCCCCACGTCCTTTCGGAGCCAACGGACGCCGAACCACACCCCTCCCCGCAACCGTCGGACGCCGAACCGCACGCTTCCTCGCCGTCGCCGGAGTTCCGCGGCTCCTCACCTTCGACCCGAACGAGCCCGCCCTCTGACGAAGCTGCCGGCTCCTCCCCTTCGGCGGGTCCCCACTCACCGCACGAGCCGGGCTCCCAAGGCACCTCCTCCTCCGCCCTCCCCCTGACGGCGCCGCCATCAGGCGAGACGGCCAACGAGGTCCTCGGCGTGACAGTGCGAGAGGGCGGCTACGCCGTCTCCGACATCACCCCACCCTCCGCGGTCACCGGACCTGGCTGGGCGCTGGCCCGCCGCACGGACGGCCTGACCTCGGCCATCATCGGCCTGTACGGCTGGCGACGAGCGAGCGTCTCCCGAGACGTGGAGTCGAACGCCTTCGGACCCCACTCGGCGGTGCCCTGCCTCCACGCCGACACCCCCGGTGTCCACGTCACGCTCGTCGTCCTGTCGGGCGACGCCGTCCACCCATCAGCCCTTCGCGACGCCATCACAGTCGAGGTCTCCGGGGAGTCCGTCACGATCACCTTCCCCGACGGCGACCACCACACCCAGCCACTCCCCACGTAGCCCGCGACCGGCGGGGCCCCGCTGGAATAGGGGACAAACGCCTACAGGCCAAGCCAGACAACCCACGAACCAAGCCAGGAGCAACGTCCATAGGCCAGGGCGGGCGGTCTGCGGACCAAGACAAAGGCAGAGGCCGCACATTAAGGCGGGCAGGCAGAGCCCGAAGGCGCGTGGCTGTGGCCGAAGGTGCGTGGCTGTGGCCGAAGTTGCGTGGCTGTGGCCGAAGGTGCGAAGTCAGTGGATGGCGAGGTTGCGGGTGACGCAGTCCGCGACGTGGTCGTTCACCAGGCCGATGGCCTGCATGAGCGCATAGGCCGTCGTCGGCCCGACGAAGCGGAAGCCGTACCCCTTCAGCTCCTTGGCGAGCGCCTTGGAACCAGGTGTGATCGCCGGAACGTCCGCCATCGACTTCGGTACGGGAGAGTCGGGATCCGCATGCCGCCAGACCAGATCGGAGAGCCCTCCTGGCACCTCCAGGGCGGCGCGAGCGTTGGCGATCGTCGCGTCGATCTTGGCTCGGTTACGGACGATGCCCTGATCGGCGAGGAGTCTGTCGACATCCTGCTCGGTGTAGGCCGCGACCTTCGCGATGGAGAAGCCGTCGAACGCCTTGCGGAAATTCTCGCGCTTGCGCAGGATCGTCAGCCAGGACAGCCCGGACTGGAACGCCTCCAGGCTCACGCGCTCGAACACCTTGTCATCCCCGTGAACAGGACGGCCCCACTCGTCGTCGTGGTAGGCGATGTAGAGCGGAGCGCTCATACCCGTCCACTCGCAACGGATCACCTCGTTCACGCGCGGCCGTCCCTGCTGCGGCCGATGGAGGCGGGCAGCTCACCCGCACCGTTGGAACCCTCGGCCCCGACCTCACGGGCCCTGACCTCGCCGCCCTCGTGACCAGCATCGTGGACACGATCCTCACCGTCGACGCCCGTGCCGTGGGCCTGAGCCGCGTCGCGGACCCTGGCCTCGTCGCCGTCGTCACCAGCGTCGTGGGCGGGAGCCCAGCCGTCGGCATGAGTCTCGCTGTCGACGCTCGCGTCGTGGGTATGAGCCGCGTCGCGGTCCCAAGCCTCGTCGCCGTCGTCACCAGCGTCGTGGGCGGGAGCTTCGGCATCCGCTCCGGCACCGTGGGCACGAGTTTCCGGGTGCTCGGCTGGGACATGAGGATCGACGACGCCGTTGGAGTCGGTGTGACCGTCCTCCGCAGAAGGGGCGGTTCTCCCCCAAGTCGGAGCAACCGTCCCGGAGTCAGCCGTTCCCTCTCGAGATCGGACGGCCTCTACCTCGGCCGAAGCCTCACGATCAGCGTCCATCGACGACTCGTCCAGCGTCACGGAAGAGACCGATGACTCGTCAGAAGTCGCGGCAGAAAAGGTGTCGGTTCGAGCCTGACCGTTCTGGCCAGGATCGACGGTTTCGTCGGCGGGGCCGTCGAAATCCTCGGGCGCGCTCTGCTGTTGGCCGGCCTCGGTGTCGTCTCCTGCGGGCTGGTGAACCACGCGCGCATAAGGTTGCGACGCGGGCGAGCCGTCCTCGGGAAGAGCCATGGTCGGCGCGTCGGGACGGTGCTCGGTGCGGGGAGTGACGCTCGAACCCGCGTACGCCTCCTGCCGCGCCTGCAACCTGCTGGCCAGCAGCTCCGACACCCGCTGCTCCAGGACCGCGATACGGGTGTCGCGGGCGCTGATCGCGTTGGCGGCACGGCGCAGCGTCTCGTCGACGCTCTGCGTGTGGTAGCCCACGAGGTTCACCGGCAGCTGCAGCGCCATGAAGTCAACCGCCGTCAGCTGCCCGGCCTCGGGCAGGTCGAGGGGCGGAACGTCAGGCGGGAACTCGGTCAGCTCACCGCCCCTGCCAAGGGAGACCACGACCACGCAGGCGAGGATCGCCAGCGCGGCGATGGCGAGTACGACCAGCACACTGGAATCGTACTCGTACGATCGAGACATGAGGCCTGTAGTGCTCACGCCAGGCGAGCGTGAACAACCCGCGTGGATCCCCGCCGACACCCTCCGCGAGGTGCGGGAGCGAGCCGCGGAAGGGGCCACGGTGCTGGTCAGGCTGCCTGCGCCGCTCGATGCCGCACTCGCCGCAGCCGCCGTGTACCGGCGTGCGGGGGCGGGCGTGTTCGTGACGGAACATGCCGATCAGGTCAGACTCGCCCTGGAGATGACAGATTGCCTGTCCGGTACCCGTCCCCCAGCCCTCACCCGCCGCGGCCTGGCCTGATTCCCCAACGCCCAGCCGCTGGCGAGGCTCCCCCTCACCGCCCTGATGGAACTGCGCCGCCTCCGCATCCTCGCCTGTCCCCGACACCCTGGCTGAGCACCCTCCTTGTGACCTCTATGACCCCGGGGGCGCACACCCTCCCCCAGACCCCGGGACCCCGGCCGCGCGCTCTCCTCCTGCCCCGAGGACCCCGGCCACGCACACCCCCTGACCCCAGGACCCCGGGAGCGTGCACCCTCCCCCTGACCCCGGGACCCCGACCGCGCACACCCTCCGCCTGACCCCGGGACCCCGACCGCGCACACCCTCCGCCTGACCCCGGGACCCCGACCGCGCACACCCTCCGCCTGATCCCAGGACCCCGGCCGCGCACACCCTCCGCCTGACGCCATAGCGTCGCCCGCCGTCCCCAGCTGATGTGTGTCTCCGTGCGCGGCTTCAGCGGCACAGGGTCCCGCCGCAGCGGACGGCGCTCGCGGAGCGGCTCAGGGGGTCGACTCGCCTAGTTCCTCCACACTCGGCTCCATGGGCTGTGCCGGGGACTCCAGCACCCCGAGCGCCTCCTCCACCGAACTCGTCCAGGCGATGGCGTCGAAGACGTTCGCCCGCGTGAACCCCTCGTCGTACATGTGCTCGACCAGCGACCGCAGCGGCGCGTACAGACCCCACGGGTCGAGGATCACCAGCGGCTTCGTGTGGATGGCGAGGACTCTGGCGGTCCAGATCTCGAAGAGCTCCTCGAGCGTCCCGATGCCCCCGGGGAGCACCAGGAACGCGTCGGAGCGGGCGTCCATGACGCCCTTGCGTTCGCGCATGTCGGCGGTGACGACCAGCTCGTCCGACTCGGTGTCGGCGACCTCGATGTCGACGAGCACCTGGGGGATGACGCCGACGGTGCGGCCGCCGGCGGCTCTGGCCGCCCTGGTCACCGCGCCCATGCAGGAGACCGTCGCCCCTCCGGTCACCAGGGTGTGACCCCTGCGCGCGATCTCGGTACCGACCTCGGCGGCGAGGTGCACGTACTTGGGGTCGATCTTCTGACTGGATGCACAGAAAACGCAGATGTTCACGGAACAGGAGTCTATTGAGGCTCTACCCGGTGGCTCTCCACCACCTCCTTCTCCTCCTTGCTGATGCCGGAGCGCAGCCGCTCGGACTCGATGATGATGCTGACCGCCTCCTCGACGTCGTCGGTGAGGTGGATCAGATCCAGGTCCTGCGCCGAGATCTTCCCCGAGGCCAGCAGCGTGTTCTTGATCCAGTCGATGAGGCCGCCCCAGTACTCGGTGCCCATCAGGACGACAGGGAAGGAGGTGACCTTCTGCGTCTGGACCAGGGTCAGCGCCTCGAACAGCTCGTCCAGCGTGCCGAAACCGCCGGGCAGGGTGATGAACCCGCAGGAGTACTTCACGAACATCGTCTTGCGGACGAAGAAGTAGCGGAACTCGATGCCGAGATCCACGTAGTCGTTCATGCGCTGCTCGAAGGGCAGCTCGATGCCGAGCCCGACGGAGATGCCGCCTGCCTCGGCCGCCCCCTTGTTGCCGGCCTCCATCGCGCCGGGGCCGCCGCCGGTGATCACGGCGTATCCGGCCTCGGCCAGGTGGCGTCCCAACGCGACGCCCATCTGGTAGTCCGGCGAGTCGTCGGGCGTACGGGCGGAGCCGAACACGGTGACGGCGGGAGGCAGCTCGGCCAGCTGGCCGAATCCCTCGACGAACTCGGCCTGGATGCGCAGCACCCGCCACGGGTCCATGTGGACCCAGTCGGCGGGGCCCTGCCGGTCGAGAAGGCGCTGGTCGTGGGTGGATTCGGGAACCAGGCGGCCGCGAACGACCGCTTGACCCTGACGACGTTCGGGACGTGTCCGTTTCATACGGATCACGCTAGCGCGCATCGCTAAAAAATCTTGAAAAAAGGAGGGAACCAGATTTCGAAGGTCCTGCGTCTAACTGCCGAGGGTGCTGCTCGGGACTGAAAGTGGCTTTCCCCGCCAAATGGCCGGCGAGGAAAGCCACTTTCATGTTGGAGGCCCTTCGTGCGCGGTCGCCAGACGCCCGGCGAGCTCACTTCGCCGATGAGCGCGGGGCCCCGCGACCACCCCACCAGAGAACCACAGACCTGACATCCTGCCGAGCCCCTCTTCTGGCGCACCGGGAGGCGAAGCGCCGCCGATTCCCTGGTGTGGACAGCTCGGCACGTCCACACCACTTCTCACCCGATGGCCCCGGAGAAGCGGGTGGCGCTCGCCAATCGGCGCAACCCACGAACGGGGGTCTCTATCGGCCCGACAGCCCGCTCGGGTTCACAGCTTCTTCCGCATGACCGTGCAGGGCCGCCCGTGCTGCCGGTCCTCGCGATGGCCGAGCACCTCGTACCCGAGGGTGGTCCAGAAGGCGAGACCCTGCGGATTGTTGTCGAGTACGGCAAGGCGGATCGCCGTCCTGCCGGCCGCCAGGAACCGCTCCTCGACGGCCCCCGCCAGCGCCCGCCCGTACCCGGAGCGGTGCACCCGCGCGTCGATCAGCAACAGCCCGATCCATGGGTCCGGGTCCGCCGGATCGGGATGGTGTGCCAGCGTGATCGCGATGCCCGCGAGCCGCCCATCCGCCTCCGTCCGGCCGAGCAGCACCTCGGTGTTCGGGTTCGCAAGTTCCTCGACGATCGGAGCCGCCACCTGCTCCGGCCGGATGCCGTGCGGGTCGGGGAAGTCTCCGCTGAGCGTGAAGAACTCCCAGTTGGCGGCGTAGAGCGCGGTGAGCTCGGTGAGCAGCGGCTCCGGTAGCACGCCGTCGGCGGGCGCGGCCAGCGGTTCGACGATCATGCGCGGCAGTTTACTCAGAGCTCATGAGGCCGAAATCAGCGGAGGCATCGTCCCGAACCGCCCGGCAAGGTCTCAGCGGGCATCGCCGCGGCGGGCCAGGGCGACCTGGACGTTGCCGCTCAGCGGAGCGGTCGAGTCGAGCACCACTTGAATCGAAGTTCGCGCGTCGGGCCTCCACCGCCGCCCAGGTCGGCTCGGCCGCCCACACCCCGACCTCGACTCGAAACCCCAGCCCGCGAACTGTGCGGCTCACGGCGTTGGAAAGGGTTGGAGACGGGGTCACCGCCGGTCTTGTGACCGATCCTGCCGTCCGGCCGCCCCGGTCGGATCATGTGGCTGGAGGCCGAGGCGGAGCCCGAAGACCGGGACAGGGCAGGTCCTGCCGTCCGGCCGCCCCGGTCGGATCATGTGACTGGAGGCCGAGGCGGAGCCCGAAGACCGGGACAGGGCAGGTCCTGCCGTCCGGTTGCCCTGGTCAGAGCGTGGGTGTGGTGAGCCAGTTCAGCATGCCGAGCTCGCTTTCCGCGATCTTCGTCAGCGACGCGTACTCACCCTGCTGGTGCGCCAGGTTCGGGTCGCCTGGGCCGTAGTTCACCGCAGGAATCCCCAGCGCCGAGAAGCGGGCCACGTCGGTCCAGCCGAGCTTGGCGCGGGGGATGCCGCCCACAGCGGCGACGAAGGCCGCGGCCACCGGATGCGTCAGGCCCGGCCGCGCGGCGGGCGCGCCGTCGGTGATGACGACCTCGAACCCGTCGAAGACCTCTCGGACGTGCTGCTCGGCCTGTTCGAGCGACAGGTCAGGAGCGAAGCGGTAGTTGACCATGACTCCGGCCTCGTCCGGGATCACGTTCCCCGCGACCCCGCCGCGCACCGCCACCGCGTTGAGCCCCTCGTGATACTCCAGGCCGTCGACCACGGGCCGCCTGGCCTCGTAGGCGTTGAGCCTGGCCAGCACCTCCCCGACGGCGTGGATGGCGTTGACGCCGAGCCATGACCTGGCGCTGTGGGCGCGCTTGCCCCTGGTGATGATGTCCGCGCGCAGCGTGCCCTGGCAGCCTCCCTCGATCACGCCGTCCGTGGGCTCCAAGAGTACGGCGAAGTCGGCGGCCAGCCAGTCCGAGTGGTCGCGGCTCACCCTGGTCAGGCCGTTGCGCTCGGCCTCGATCTCCTCGCAGTCGTAGAAGACGTAGGTGACGTCGCGGTTGGGTTCGGGGACGAGCGCCGCCAGCTTGAGCGCGACGGCGACGCCGGCCTTCATGTCGGACGTGCCGCAGCCGTAGAGGAGGTCGCCCTCGATCCTGCTGGGCAGGTTGCCCGCCACGGGGACGGTGTCGAGGTGACCGGCGATCACCACCCGCTCGGGTCGGCCGAGGAAGGTCCGCGCGACGACGGTCTCACCCGACCGGTCGACGGTGAGGTGCGGAAGCGCCCTGAGCGCCTGCTCCACCGTGTCGGCCAGGAACTTCTCGTCACCGCTGACCGATTCGATGTCCACGATGGCGGCGGTCAGCGCGCCCACGTCCTGCGTCAAGTCCAGCATGAGAGCCAACCCTAACCGGCCGCTACGGCAAGCCTTCAGGGCGGGAGTCGAAGGCATACGGACGAGCCGTGACCTGGAGACGGAGGTGGGCAGGCGATGCCGGGTCCACGGCTCCGCCGGAACGGCCGCTCCGCGAAGAGGACAGGCGGAACGACCGTGGCCGCGGCGCTCGACACCCTCGGGGGTCAGGCGTGGAGTGGCCGCGGCGCTCGACACCCCCTCGGACGGTCAGGCGTGGAGGCCGTGCTCGCGTAGCACCTCGTTCAGTGCCGCCTTGTCATGCCGTTGACCAGGTTCCAGCCGCTTCAGCACCAGCACGCACGGCAGCCCGAACGTCCCGCCGGGAAACTCCTTGGGGCGGGTGCCGCCGACCGCGACGCACCAGTCGGGGATGCGGCCGCGGCCGAGCTCCTCCCCCGTCTGCACGTCGATCACCGGCATGGACGCCGACAGGATCGTCCCCGCGCCCACTACCGCGCCGCGTCCGACCCTCGCGCCCTCGACCAGCATCGCCCTGCTGCCGATCAGCGCGTCGTCCTCCACCACGACGGGCACCGCGTTCGGCGGCTCGAGGACGCCGCCGATGCCCACCCCACCCGACAGGTGGACGTTCCTGCCGATCTGCGCGCACGAGCCGACGGTCGCCCAGGTGTCCACCATCGTCCCGCCGTCGACGAAGGCGCCGATGTTGGTGAAGGACGGCATGAGCACCACCCCCGGCGCCAGGTAGGAACCCCACCTGGCGATGGCGCCCGGCACCACCCTGACCCCGTCGAACGTCGTCTTCAGCGGCAGCCTGTCGTGGTGCTGGAAGTCACCCACCTGCGACCTGGCCATGCCGAGCACTTTGAAACTGAGCAGGATGGCCCGTTTGGCCCGCTCGTCGACCACGACCTCGCCGCTCTCCGCGACGGTGGCCACCCGCGCCTTGCCGGTGTCGAGCTGGTCGATCGCCGCCACCACGATTCCCCTGGCCTCGGAGTCGGAGGGGGACAATTGCGCACGGTTGGACCACAACTCGTCGACCGCCGCGGGGAGCGGGCTCAAATAGCTCTGGCTCATGGCCACGGAGCCTATCTGTCCGGGTAGGTTTTTCAGGGTGCGGCGAAGCTTCTCCCGAGCGGTCCTGACTATCGGGATCATCGTTCTCACGCTCGCGGTCGCCATCGCCGTGGGCGTCTATGTGTTGCTCAACAAAGCCGACCCACTCGTGGACGCCGAGGGCTGCGTGGTGAAGACGCCGAAGGGCGAGCTCGATCTCGATATCGAGCAGGCGAGGATCGCCGCCACGATCGCCGCGGTGGGAGAGCGCAGAAGGTTGCCCGAACAGGCCATCGTGATCGCCTACGCCACCGCCATCCAGGAGTCGAAGATGTACAACGTCTCCTACGGCGACCGCGACTCGCTCGGGGTGTTCCAGCAGCGGCCTTCGCAGGGCTGGGGCAAGAAGAAGCAGATCATGGATCCGGTCTACTCGGCCAACCGGTTCTTCGCCGCGCTGGTGAAGGTGAAGAACTACCAGAAGCTGCCGGTCGCCGAGGCGGCGCAGGCCGTCCAGCGGTCGGCCGCCGGATACGCGTACGGCCCGCACGAGAACAACGCGCGCATCCTCGCGGCGGCGTTCACGGGCAGGGTGCCGCGCGCCGTCCACTGCACCTTTCCGCTGAAGGAGACGCCCGCTGCGGCGCGCGCGGAGGAGGCGCAGCGCGACCTGACCCGCGCGCTCGGCGCCGTCAGCGTGCCGAGCACCAGGCGGGGGTGGCTGATCGCGACGTGGTCGGTCGCACACGCCCAGCAGTACGGCCTGCGCCGCGTGGCGTTCGACGGCATCACCTGGTCGGCGGAGGGCTGGAAGAACGGCGGCAAGGCCGGCTCCACACGCGTCGAGCTGTCATAACGAGACGCCCGCCGCGAACCGTCACAGGACGACGGAGAGGGCGAGACGCGCGTCGAGCTGTCGCAGGGCGACCCCCGCGACGAACTGTCACGGCACGACGGAGAGGGCGAGGGTCAGGCGGCGCGGCTGACGATGGTGATCGAGCCAGGCGGCAGCGGCTGGGCGTAGCTGGCTGTCCAGCGCTCGCCCTGGACCCGCTCGAAGGAGAGCAGCCTGCCGTCGGCGGCCCGGTAGTCGGCGAAGTCGAGCAGCCCGCGCTCGGGCCGTCCCGTCTCGCCCTCCGACCTGAACGCGGCCGTGCCGCGCTCGATCGGGAAGAACTCCACGCCCTCCATGATCAGCATGCTCTTGGCCGGGATCATGCCCTGGGTCGGGACGATGGTCCAGAGCAGGACCTCGAGGTGCGGAGGGTCGGTGGAGACCAGGCCCTGCCGTACCTCCACCGAGAGCCACACGGGACGGCGCGAGCCGTCGTCGAGCATGTACTCGATCCACTGGCGACCCTGCCACGACATGTGCAGCGCGCCGGTGACACCGGCGCGCCTGCCGTGGGTCTCGATGTTGTCCCCCACCTGGATGGTGCGGGGGTCGTCGTAGTCGGAGCCGATCGCGCCGCCGTGCGAGGGAAGCGTGGAGACCGAGGCCGCGGGCGGACGGCCCTTGCGCATGGTCGCGTAGATGCCGCCCAGCAGGAGCACGACCGTGGCGATGCTGAGTCCGATGACGACCATGGAGGTCATGCCGCGGGATCCTACTGGAGGCGGCGCACCGCCGCACCGATGCGTTCGTCGGTGGCCGTCACAGCGATCCGAATATGGCTACGACCTGCGAATCCGTAGAACTCGCCCGGTGCGACCAAAATCCCGATTTCGGAAAGGCGTCGTACCTGATCCCAGCAGTCGCCGCCGTCGGAGGCCCACAGGTACAGGCCCGCCGTCGAGTGGTCGATGCGCCAGCCCGCCTTCTCCAGCGCGGGACGCAGCACCTCGCGCCGCGCCGCGTAGAGCTCGCGCTGCGCGTCGGCGTGGGCGTCGTCGCCGAGGGCGACGGTCATCGCCGCCTGCACCGGCTGAGGCATGATCATTCCGGCGTGCTTGCGGATCTCGAGCAGCCTCGCGACCAGCGCGAGGTCACCCGCGACGAACCCCGCCCTGTATCCGGCCAGGTTCGAGCGCTTGGACAGCGAGTGCACCGCGAGCAGCCCCTCGTGGGAGCCGCCGCAGACGTCGGGGTGCAGGATCGAGATCGGCTCTTCCTCCCAGCCGAGCTCGATGTAGCACTCGTCGGAGGCCACGATCGCGCCGCGCTCGCGCGCCCAGGAGACGACCTTGCGCAGGTGGTCGGCGGGCAGCACCTTGCCCGTGGGATTGGAGGGCGAGTTGACCCAGACGAGGTCGACCCGCGCGGGGCCGAGCGTGAGCAGCCCGTCAGCGGCCACCGTCTCGGCTCCGGCCATGCGCGCGCCGACGTCGTAGGTGGGATAGGCGAGCTCGGGGAAGACCACCTGCTTGGCGCCGAGCAGCGTCGGCAGCCAGGCCACGAACTCCTTCGACCCGATCAGCGGCAGCACCGCCCGCTCGTCGACGGTGACGCCGTGCCTGCGGCGCAGCCATCCAGCCGCCGAGGCGCGCAGTTCGGCGGTGCCGTACGTCAGCGGATAGCCGGGGCTGTCGGCAGCCCCGGCCAGCGCCTCCTGCACGATCCGCGGCACGGGATCGACGGGGGTGCCGACCGACAGGTCGACGATGCCGTCAGGATGCGCCTGGGCGCGCTCCTTGTACGGCACCAGCCGGTCCCATGGAAAGTCCGGCAGATTGTGCACCTGTCAGTGCTCCTCGGCCTGCGGCGGCAGAGCGGCGACGACCGGGTGGTCCTTCTCGATCTTGCCGACCTTCGAGGCGCCACCGGGCGAGCCCAGGTCCTCGAAGAAGTCCACGTTGGCCTTGTAGAAGTCCTTCCACTGCTCGGGAAGGTCGTCTTCGTAGAAGATCGCCTCTACAGGGCATACGGGCTCGCACGCGCCGCAGTCCACGCACTCGTCGGGGTGGATGTAAAGCATGCGCTCGCCCTCGTAGATGCAATCGACGGGGCACTCCTCGATGCACGCCTTGTCAAGGACGTCCACGCAAGGCTGCGCGATGACGTACGTCACGTCGAGCTCCTTCATAGACCGCGGTTTTCTACGCCCTAGTATTGCCGGGTCAGCCAAGTGTCGGAAACGGAGGGTGGCAAACTCGTGGCCGCTCGCCTTGAGATCGCCATCACAACCTCGGACATAGGGGCACGCGTCACCACCCGTAGAAGGGTGCCAGGCGGCTTCAGTGACGCGGTAGGCGTGCTCGAATCGTGGGACGGCGGCACCCTCACGGTGCGCAAACGCGACGGCAGTCTCGTGGAGATCTCCGAGGAGCATTTGGTGGCCGCGAAAGTCGTGCCTCCTCGACCTGGGCGAACGTAACCGCGAGTATCTGTAGCGTGACCGTACGCACCTGTGCCGCCATCGCCGCCGTTCTTGTCAGCGCGGGATGCGCCGCTTCGACCACGGAGGAAAAGCCGCTCGCTCCCGTCAACGCGAAGGCCGCCTCCATGCAAGCCGGTTTCACGAGCATGGACAGGCTCGCGGAGGCCGCGAAGAAGGAGGGCGAGCTCAACGTCATCGCCCTGCCCCGCGACTGGGTCAACTACGGCGAGATCATCGACACCTTCGCCGACAAGTACGACATCAAGGTCCACCAGCTCGAACCCGGTGCCAGCAGCCGCCGTCAGATGGAGGCCGCCGCGCAGCTCAAGCCTGACGTCTTCGACCTCAGCCTCGAGGTGGCCGTGGCCAACGCGCCGCGCTTCGCGCCCTACAAGGTCCAGGGCTGGCACGACCTGCCGGACCACGTGAAGGACAGGAGCGGCGCCTGGTACGCGGGCTACGGCGGCTACATGTCGCTCGGCTACGACTCGGCCAAGGTCAAGGCCCCTGCCTCCTTCGCCGACCTGCTGAAGCCCGGCTACACCGTGGCCCTGCCAGGAGACCCGCGCCAGACCGCCGCCGCGTTCAACGGCATCATGGCCGCCTCCCTGCAGAACGGCGTGCCCAGGGTGCAGCGAGGCGTGGAGCTGTTCACCAAGCTCAAGAAGGAGGGCAAGCTCGCCGAGCCCCCCGCGGCCAACGTCGTCGTCGACTGGGACTACCTCAACGCCGAGCGCGCCGCCGAGCCCGACACGTCGTGGAAGGTGACGATCCCCAAGGACTCGCCGCTGGGCGCGTACTACGTGCAGGCGATCAACAAGGACGCCCCGCACCCTGCGGCGGCCAGGCTGTGGCAGGAGTTCCTCTTCTCCGACGAGGGCCAGAACCTCTACCTCAAGGGCTACGCCAGGCCCGCGCGCGGCGAGGCGATGCTCATGAAGGGCACGTTCGACACCGAGACCGCGGCTCGCCTGCCTGCGCCTCCCGGGCCTCCGGTGCTGCTCACGATCCCGCAGACGGACGCGGCGAAGACGTACGTCAACAAGCACTGGGCCGGGTGAGACAAGTGTGCCCGGTGTGACTGATATGTCGTAGAGACATTCAGCCCCTAGAGTTGTTGTCCCACTACGGGGGGAGCTGATCGGTCTTGCGATACGACACACCGAGCATGACGCGGTGGAACGCTCGCGCCTATGACAGCAGCTTCGGCTATGTCTCGCCGCAGGGCGCTCCCCTTGTCGACCTGCTGGATCCGCAGCCGGGCGAGCACGTGCTCGACCTCGGCTGCGGCACCGGCGTGCTGACCGCCGAGATCGCCGCCAGGGGGGCGCGCGTCCTCGGCATCGACGGCTCGACCGCGATGATCGAGAAGGCGCTCGCCCAGTACCCAGGCATCGACTTCATCGTCGGCGACGGCCACGACTTCAGCGTCGTCCAGGCCTATGACGCCGTCTTCTCCAACGCCGCGCTC
The DNA here is from genome assembly GCF_039535395.1 of Nonomuraea roseola. Classification (NCBI taxonomy): domain Bacteria; kingdom Bacillati; phylum Actinomycetota; class Actinomycetes; order Streptosporangiales; family Streptosporangiaceae; genus Nonomuraea; species Nonomuraea roseola. The sequence goes on along the minus strand of NZ_BAAAXC010000015.1, from coordinate 3,974,388 downwards.
CACTGGATGAGCCGCGACCCCCGCACCGTCATCGCCAACGTCCGCGAGGCCCTGCGGCCCGGCGGCCGCTTCGTGGCCGAGATGGGCGGGGCGGGCAACTGCGCGGAGCTGACCGCCGCGCTCTCCACCGCATGGCGCGAGTACGGCCTGCGCGAGCCCGAACTGCCCTGGTACTTCCCGACGCCGGCCGAGCACTCCAGGCTGCTGGAGGAGGAGGGCTTCGTCGTCAGGCTGCTGGAGAACTTCGACAGGCCCACGCCCCTCGACGAGTGCCCAGGAGGGGCGGCCGACTGGGTGCGCATGTACGCGGGATCCCTGCTCGAAGGGCTGCCCGCCGACCTGGCGGACGCCCTTCTGCGACGGGTCAACGAGCTCGCCGCCCCCGCGCTCCGCAGGGAGACCGGGTGGATGGCTGACTACGTGCGGCTACGCTTCGCCGCCGTCCGGCGCTGATGCGTACTCCATGATGCACAGGGCTGTTTTGCGCGGCTATGGTCTGTTCCGTGGCGGCAAGAGTATGGCTGCGCCGCGACCGCGGCGTGAGGGGCTGGTGAACGGAACAGGATGAACTTCTGCCTGAGCGACCTCGTACCACCCTTGAGGTGGAGCGACGCGGCCGCGATCACACTGCTCCATGGTCAGCCGCATCTGCCGGAGGCCTGGTGGCGGAGCCTGCCCGTGCCACGGGTGCTGGCCGCCATCGGGCCTGAGTCCCTGGGCGAGCTGCTGACCGAGATCGCGCTGGAGCACTGGCCGGCGGCTGCCGTGGGCGACGTGCTGCCCGCGTTGCACGTGCTGGACCCCGACGAGGCGGACGAGCCGCACGTCGCGATCGCCCTCGACAGGGCGGGGTCGTGGCCGGGGCTGCTGGCGCTGAGCAGCCGCGAGCTGATGGACCAGCCGTTCGTGAGGGCCCGTCCGGTGCTCAACACCCTCTTCGGGGCCGTTTTCGTACGGTTGGCGCCCGGCGCTCCCATCGAGGAGCGTCGCGCCGAGACGCCGCCCGCGGCCGACGCGGTGGCCGAGCAGGCGGACGTCCTCGTGGCGGAGCCCGTCGTCCAGCCGCACGCGGCCGACGCCCCTGAGCCCGCACCGATCGAGGAGCCGGAGCCGATCGAGGAGCCCGAACCGGTCGCGGAGCCCGAACCGGTCGCGGAGCCCGCGCCGGTGGCGGAGCCCGCGCCGGTGGCGGAGCCCGCGCCGATCGAGGAGCCGGAACCGGTCGCCGAGCCCGAACCGGTGGCGGAGCCCGAACCGGTCGTCAGCCACGAGCCGGTGGCGGGGGCCCACCCCGTCGAGCACGAGGCCCCCTACCGCGGCCTTTTCGAGACGCCTGCCGAGAGCGCGCCCATCGAGCACGAGCCCGTTGTCGAGCGGGAGCCGGTCGTCGAGGAGCGGGCCCCGGTGTCGCAGGGGTGGGACGCCTTCCAGTCCCTCCCGCCCGCGCACCGGGAGGCCGAGGAGCACGAGGAGCCGGGCGCCTTCGAACCGCAGGGCGATCTCCACACAGGACCCGACGCGGAGGAGCGCGAGGAAGCGGCAGCGCACGCGGCCGAACCCGCGCACACGGCCGAGGCCGAGCACGAGCACGCGGACGAACCCGAGCGGGCGGACGAGCACCACCACGAGCAGGCGGACGAGCACCTGCACGCGGACGAGCACCAGCAGGAGCATGAGTACGCGGTGGCGGCAGGCCACGCGGACGAGGCACGCCACGCGGAGGCGGCAGCCTACGAGGACGAGCGCGAGAACGAACTCGAGACCCCCGCGCCGTCCTTCGCGGCGGACGTCGCCCAGGAGCCGGTGGCGGCGCAGGCCGCGTCGGACGAGCCTGACCTGCACGCGCTCATCGAGTCCTCCTTCGCGGGGCTCGACGACAAGACCTGGGCCGTGGCGCAGAACCGCGTCTTCACCGACACCCCCTCGGCCGTCGAGCAGCTGGCCAAGCTGTTCGCCGTGTCCAAGGAGGAGATCGTCTCCGTCGAGGCCGCGCTGCGCCAGCGGTTGCAACGCTGGCTGGCGGCGGAGGAGACGGCGCCCTACCGGGCCCACCTGGAGGAGCTGCGCGCGCGGCTGGGCGGGGATCCGCCGAAGGAGCTGCTGATCGGCGCCGCCGCATGGCACGGCAAGGAGATCCGCGCCCTCGACGTGCCCGCCTGGCAGTTCGTGCACGCCACGATGGCGGCGCTGGTCCGCGTCCCCGACCTCGCGCCACCCCCATCGGCGCCGACCCCGTCGGGACCGCCTCCTTCGGCTCCACCGCCCCCGCCGCAGCCGCTCTTCCAGGCGGCGCCGCCGGCGCAGGAGCCGCCCTTCCAGGCACCCTCTCCTAGCCACGAGCCGCTTTTCCAGGCGCCCCCTCCGGGTCAGGAGCCGCCTTTCCAGGCGCCTCCGAACCAGCCGCCCTTCCATGCTCCGCTGCAGCCGCCCGCGCCGGAGCCCGCCGACGCCAACGGCAAGCCGTACCAGGGCTTCAAGGACGTCTCGCTCACCAAGCGCTGCTTCCGCCAGCCCGACGGCCGCTGGTGGCTGCGGATCGACATGACCGCCGAGCAGCTGGCCACCGGGGAGTGCGCGTTGCCCAGCGGGTTCGCCGCCTACCTCGGCCTGACCCCCGGCTCGAGCTGGACGGTCAGGAGCGCGGCAGGAGAGCTGATGATGAGCTGGCACGGCAGGCCCTCCATCAGCCAGATGGGCAGGCTGCTCGCCGACGTCGGCGCGAGGGAGGGCGGTCACCTGTTCATCACGCTGTCCAAGGAAGGCGTGCTGCGGGCCAAACACCTGCCGGTCGCCACGCCAGGCGCCAGTAAGATCTCCAAGGCGCTGCGACTGGCCGACTACACCGGCCTGAGCAGCGCCATCGAACACGCCGCCAGAATCATCGCCATAAGGATTGGCATGTCGGGCAACGTCAGTCTCGAGGACTTGAAGACCAGGCTCCGTGAACGCGGGGACCGCGACCTGTTCGAACTGTTGGACTGAGCCCGTGCCGCGGCTCGCGATCGCCCCTGACTTCCCCAGGGAACTCAGCGCTCTGGCCCCGCCTGCGCGCGGGGAGGTCATGGCCGCGCTGCCCGCCCTTCTGTCGCACGTCCCCGCCCCCGAGGGGGTGGGGACGCTGCGGATGGCCGAGGGCCACCTGGCCGTCGTCGTACGGCAGGGCGAGGTCTCGTGGCTGCTCACCCTGCTGCCCGACGCCGAGGCCGAGGCCTACGCCAGGCGGCACGCCTTCAGCGTCAACCCGGTCATCGGGGTGGTCGAGCAGTGGGACGCCGAGGCGCTGGGCAGGGTCGAGCACGCCCTGCGCCGTTCGGCGGGCCAGGCGAGGCTGTTCGAGCCGGTCAGCGACACCGACCTGCTGAGCCTCGGCATCGACCTCGCGCTGCTGCCACTGATCAGGCTGATCGGCAACGAGGCTGACGTCGAGGCGCTCGAGGCGCTGCTGCCGCCCACGCAGTACCTCCCGCTCTCGGTGATGGCCAGGGGCGGCTCGCTGCCCGAGGCGTGGAAGGAGCTCGACTCCCGCCGCACCTCGTGGGACCCTCCCGAGCCGATCGACACCTCCGACCTGTACGCGGCGCTGCTCCGAAGCCCCGACAGGGCGGTGTTCGCCGCCACGGACGACGAGCTGGACCGCATCGTCACCGCGCCGGACTGGTGCGTCTTCCTGCACCCTCCGCAGCACAGGCTGGCACGCGCCGACCACTACGAGCACCCGGTGCTCGTCACGGGCGGCGCCGGCACCGGCAAGACCCTCATCGCCCTGCACAGGGCCGCCCACCTGGCCGAGCACGGCAACGGGCCCGTCCTGCTGGTGACCTTCTCGCAGAGCCTGGCCACCGAGCTGTCGGCGAAGCTCGACCTCCTCATCGAGAACCAGGCCGTCCGCAAGCGCATCGACGTCTGCAACGTCGACAGGCTGGCGATCAGGATCGTGGCCGACGTGGAGGGGCGGCAGCCCACCCTGGTCGGCGCAGGGGCCCGCTCGCTGACCGAGCTGACCGACGAGGCGCTGCGGCTGCTCACCAGGGCCACAGGTGACCTGCTCGACGACGTGCTGAGCTTCGGTGAGCCCGGGCGCAAGCCGTACAGGCACATCGTGGTGGACGAGGCCCAGGACGTCAGCCCCGCGCAGTGGCGGCTGCTGCGCGCGGCGGTGCCTCGCGCGCCCGACGACCTGTTCGTGGTCGGCGACCCGCACCAGCGCATCACCGACCACCGCATCGCCCTGGGCGCGGTCGGCATCCATGCCGTCCAGCACGGCCTGAGCATCTCCTACAGGCTGCCGCACGAGCTGCTCTCCTTCGGGGTGCGGCTGCGCGGCGGCGGCCCGACGCTCGGCCTGGTCAAGGGGGTGCAGGAGCTGCGCGGCTTCCGCAGCACGCGCCACGGCGAGCGGCCGACGGTCAGGGCCTACGACACGCCGGAGGCCGAGCTGGCCGGACTGGTGAACACCATCGAGTCGTGGCGGGAGGAGGGCGTGCCCACCACGGAGATCGCCGTGGCCGCGCGTACGACACGCCTGGTCAAGGCGGCCAAGGAGGCGTTGCGCCGCGCCAGGCAGGAGGTGCGGGTGACCACCCTGCACGGCCTGAAGGGCCTGGAGTTCGAGAACGTCGCGCTCGTCGGGATCGCCGAGGGCGTGGTGCCCGAGCCGCTACCCTCTGACCCCGGTGACAGGGCGCGGGTGCTACAACGTGAGCGCGGGCTGCTCTACGTTGCCTGTACGCGGGCCAGGTCCGTGCTCTACGTTTCCCATTCCGGAAGAGGTAGCCCTTTTCTGTCGTCCTAATCACATAGTCTCTGAACTGCGGATATCTTTCCCTTTGCCGGTTGGACCCCAATGAATCTCAGCCTGAGCGACCTCGCGCCACCCCTGCGCTGGACGTCTCCCGTCCAGATCGCACCGCTCGCGGACGATCCTCAGCTGCCCGAAGCCTGGTGGCAGTCGATCCCGCTGGACCGCGCATGCGCCGTCATCGGTGCCCAGGCCGTCGCAGGACGCCTCGCCGACCTCGCCGTCGCCTCCTGGGGACATCTGCAGCTCGGCGACATCCTGCCCTTGCTGAGGTTCTCCGACCCCGCGGAGAGCGAGCGGACGCCCGAGGGGCTCGGCCGCGACGTGGTCCACAAGCTGTTCAGCGGCGTCTTCGAGCGGCTGCTCGAGCCTGTCGCCGAGGTCAGGGCCGTCCCGCTGCCCCAGCTGGTCGACGAGGTGTTCGTCGCGCTCGACGAGCGTCAGCGGACGATCGCGCGTGACCGTGTCTACGCCGAGCAGCGGGCCACGCTCGACGAGCTCGCGCAGCGCTTCTCCGTGACGAGGGAGCGGATCAGGCAGATCGAGCGCGACCTGCGCGACCACGTGGAGGCCTGGCTCGCCTCGGTGTCCGCGGGGCCGCTGCTGGCGCACGTGACGTGGCTGCGCGGGCGGCTCGGCGCCGCCGTACCCGCCGAGGAGCTGGCCGAGGCGGTGCCGTGGCACCGTACGGAGCTGGTGTCGCTCGGCATCCCCGTGTGGCGGTTCGTGCGGACCCTGCTGACCGGCTACGAGCAGGCGGACGGATGGCTGATCGCCGGCGGCGCCGACGAGCTGAGGGAGAAGACCAGGCAGCTGTTCACCGAGGGGCCGAGGCCCGTCGCCGAGGCCGTCTCCATGACCGCGCAGCTCGGCGTCCGCGAGGACGTGGCCGAGCGGTGGCTGACCGCGGTGCCGCAGCTGCGGGTCTTCGACGGGCATGTCATGCTCTGGCCGCGCAGCGTCAACGAGAAGGCCGAGGCGGTGCTGTCCGTCGCGGGAGCGCCGCTCACCCCCGAGGAGATCCAGGAGCGGATCGGCGAGGACTACAGCCTGGTCGGCATCCGCAACCAGCTCACGGCCGACGCGCGCTTCCGCAGGGTCGACAGGAACAAGTACGGCCTGGCGCGCTGGGGCGGCGAGGAGTACCTGGGCATCAGGGAGATGATCGCCAGGGAGATCGAGCGAGCCGGCGGCGAGGCCTCGGTCAACACCATCGTCACCAACCTGACCTCCCGCTACGACGTGAGCGAGAGCTCGGTGCGGGCCTACTCGGGCGGCCCGGGGTTCGAGCGGTCGCAGCGTGGCTGGATCAGGGTGGCGGCTCCCGACCAGCCCGGCTACCAGCCGCGCAAGGACGTCTCGGAGACGCGGCGCTCCTTCAAGTCACGTGACGGGCGCTGGTGGCACAGGGTGGACGTCAACGCCGAGCACCTGCGCGGCTCGGGCTCCCCGCTCCCGACGGGCTTCGCCGCGCATCTCGGGATGGCGCCTGGCGGCTCGCTGACCGCCTCCGCGCCTTCGGGCGACGTGGTGATCTCCTGGCACAACCAGCCGACCATGGGCTCGATCAGGAACGTGCTGGCGGAGTTCAACGCCTCCGAGGGCGACCACGTGTTCCTCACGGTGTCCGACGGGGGCGAACTGCTGACGCGCTTCCTGCCCGCGGCCCAGCCCGCGCTGCGGCCCCTCAACAGGGCGCTGCACCTGATCGGGTACACGGCTCCCGTCGACTCCGAGGCCGAGGGCCTGCGCCTGATCGGGGCCAGGGTGGGGCTGCCCGAGACCGCCACGCGCGAGGAGGTGCTGACCCGCCTGCGGGAGCGCGGTGACCGCGACATCCTGGCCTTCCTGGGCGAGTAGTCGCTTTCCGGCGGCACGGCGCCGGATTAGGCTCGGTTCATGTTGAGGATCTACGACACGCGCACCAGGCAGGTCGAGGACATCCCCCAGGCGCGAGCCCTGCGGATGTACACCTGCGGTCCGACCGTCTACCGGTATGCGCACGTCGGGAACCTGCGCTCGTACCTGCTGTCCGACCTCATCAGGAGGATCCTCGAACGTCAGCGCGTCCGCATGGTCGTCTGCCAGAACATCACCGACGTCGGCCACCTGGTCGACGACGCCGAGGTCGGCGAGGACAAGATCGTCGCCCAGGCGCGCGAGGAGGGCAGGTCCACCCTCGACATCGCCAGGTTCTACGAGGACGCCTTCCGCCGCGACACCGCCGCGCTGAACCTGCGCCCGCCCGAGCACACCCCCCGCGCCACCGAGGCGATCGACCTCATGATCGAGCTGATCGCCAAGCTGATCGAGAAGGGCCACGCCTACACCGTCCCCGACGGCTCGGTCTTCTTCGCCGCCGAGACCTTCCCCTCCTACGGGGAGATCTCAGGCAACAGGCTCGACGCGCTCAAGCCCGGGCACAGGGTCGAGGGCGTCGACCCGCGCAAGCGCTTCCACGCCGACTGGGCGCTGTGGAAGCACTCGCACCGCGAGCTGGCATGGGTCACCCCGTGGGGAGGGCGCGGCTTCCCCGGCTGGCACGTCGAGTGCTCGGCCATGTCGCTGCGCTACCTCGGCGAGCACATCGACATCCACACCGGCGGCATCGACCTGCGCTTCCCCCACCACGAGGACGAGCGCGCCCAGTCCGACAGCGCCGCGGGACACGAGGTCGTGCGGCGCTGGGTGCACGGGGAGCACCTGCTGTTCGACGGGCGCAAGATGGCCAAGTCGACGGGCAACGTCGTGCTCCTCGCCGACGTGGCGGACGAGGGGCTCGATCCGCTGGCCGTACGGCTGGCCTTCATGGAGCACCGCTACCGCCATCAGATGAACCTGACCTGGGACACCCTGCGGGCGGCCGACCGCACGCTGCGCCGGTGGCGGGCCAGGGTCGCCGAGTGGGCGGAGTCGCCGTCCGCGCCTCTCGACCAGACGGCGGTACGGCAGGCCGAGGCCGCCTTCGACGACGACATCGACACCCCGGCGGCCCTCAGGGTGCTGAGGGAGCTCGAACGCGACGAGTCGGTGGCGCCGGGGTCGAAGTTCGAGTCCTTCCTCCACCTCGACCACGTGCTGGGTCTCGACCTCTCCTCGGAGATCGGCAGGGTGCGCGTCCTGCCGGCGGGCGCCGCCGAGCTCCTGGAGCAGCGCGCCCGCGCCAGGCAGGAGTGCGACTGGGCCGTGGCCGACCGGCTTCGCGACGACCTGGCGGCGCTCGGCGTGAAGGTCGCCGACACCCCCGACGGCCAGACCTGGACCTGACGCGCGACCTCCCTCGGCTTTCCATGATCGTGTCCTGACGGTTACCACGAGTAATGGCTGTCGAGACAGCGATGCAGGGCTGCGACACTTGGTGCGAAGCAGGTCAGAGGGAGGTTTTCGTGAGGATCAGGCCCTATGCGTGGTTGCCGTGGCCGCTGCGTTGGCTGGCACGGGTAGTGACCGTGCTCCTGGCCCTGGCACTGGTCCTCGCGGCCGTCGGCGTGTGGATCGCGCGGCAGTCCTTTCCCCAGCTGGACGGAGTGATCAAGCTCGCGGGGCTGTCCTCGAAGGTGGAGGTCTACCGCGACACGTGGGGCATTCCGCAGATCTACGCCGACACCTCGGAAGACCTGTTCATGGCGCAGGGCTACGTCCACGCCCAGGACCGCTTCTGGGAGATGGACTTCCGCCGCCACGTCACCTCGGGCCGGCTGTCGGAGCTGTTCGGCAAGGCGACGCTGACCGAGGACAAGGTCATCCGCACGATGGGCTGGCGCGAGGTGGCCCAGCAGGAGCTGGCGACGCTCACCGACCGCACCAGGCGCTATCTCGACGCCTACGCCAAGGGCGTCAACGCCTGGCTCGCCGAGCACCCGAACGCCTCGGCCAGGAGCCTGGAGTACTCGGTGCTCAAGCTGCAGAACTCCGGCTACGTGCCCGAGCCGTGGACCCCGCTCGACTCGGTGACCTGGCTCAAGGCCATGGCGTGGGACCTGCGCTCCAACCTCTCCGACGAGATCTCCAGGGCGCTGGCGGCCACCAGGCTGCCGAGGGAGCGCGTGGATCAGCTCTATCCCGGCTACCCGTTCGACAGGAACCCCTCGATCGTGACCCAGGGCACGGTCAGCGACCAGCGCTTCGACCAGAAGGCGGAGCCGAGGCTGGGCGAGGACGCCGCCGCCACCCTGACCAAGGCGGCCGAGGCGCTGAGCAGGGTCCCCGACCTCATGGGCACCGAGGAGCACGACGGCATCGGGTCGAACTCGTGGGTGGTCTCGGGAGAGCACACCACGACGGGCAAACCCCTGCTCGCCAACGACCCGCACCTGTCGGCGCAGATGCCGTCGGTCTGGTACCAGGCGGGACTGCACTGCCGCACCAAGTCCGAGAAGTGCGGCTATGACGTGACAGGGTTCACCTTCTCCGGAGTCCCCGGCGTGATCATCGGACACAACGACAAGATCGCGTGGGGATTCACCAACCTCGGCCCCGACGTCGCGGACCTCTTCCTCGAGCAGGTCAAGGGCGACACCTACCTCTACAGGGGTCAGTGGGCCAGGCTCGAGACCAGGAACGTCCAGATCAAGGTCGCGGGCGGCGCGCCTGTCACCCTCACGGTGCGCAAGACCAGGCACGGACCGCTGATCAACGAGGTGATGGGGAGCGTCAAGCCCTCGGGAGAGGCGAACGCCGTCGCCCTGCAGTGGACCGCGCTCTCCCCAGGCACCGCGGCCGAGGCCATCTTCGAGCTCAACGCGGCGGGCGACTGGCACGAGTTCCGCGCCGCCGCCTCGCTGTTCGACGTGCCCGCCCAGAACCTGGTGTTCGCCGACACCCAGGGCCACATCGGCTACCAGGCGCCGGGGCGCATCCCGGTGCGCGCCAAGGGCGACGGCACCTGGCCGGTGCCCGGCTGGACGGGCGAGTACGAGTGGAAGACCGCGCCCATCCCCTACGACCAGCTGCCCAGCGTCGCCGACCCCGCCGACGGCTTCGTGGTGACGGCCAACAACGCGGTCATCGACCCGGGCCGCTACCGGCCGCTGCTCACCAAGGACTGGTCGTACGGCTACCGCGCCAAGCGCATCCTCGAACGCGTCCAGCAGGCCATCAAGTCCGGCAAGATCGACGCCGAGGCCATGAGCCGCATCCAGCAGGACTCCCACAACGGCCTGGCCGAGCTCCTGGTCCCCGCCCTGCTCCAGGTCGAGCTCGCCGGGCCCAGCGCCCAGGCGCAGGGGCTGCTGCGCGGCTGGGACGGCTCCCAGGGCCTCGGCTCGGCCCCCGCCGCCTACTTCAACGCGGTCTGGCGGCACCTGCTCATCGCCGCCTTCAACGACGACCTGCCCGAGGGCGCCAGGCCCACGGGCGGCGACCGCTGGTACGAGGTCGTGCGGAGCCTGCTCGCGGCCCCCGCCGACCCCTTCTGGGACGACGTCACCACCAAGGGCCTCACCGAGACCCGCGACGACATCCTGCGCACCGCCATGGCCGACGCCCACCTCGAGCTGGCGGGGCTGCTGGGCGAGGACGTCAAGGCCTGGCGATGGGGCGACCTGCACCAGCTCACGCTGACCAACCAGACGTTCGGCACCTCGGGCATCGGCCCGATCGAGGCGCTGTTCAACCGCGGGCCCTTCGGCTCGCCCGGCAACAAGGACGCGGTCAACGCCACGGGCTGGAACATCCAGGACGACTACGCCATCACCGCCGTCCCCTCCATGCGCATGGTCATCGACCTCGCCGACCTCGACAGGTCCCGCTGGATCAACCTCACCGGCGCCTCGGGCCACGCCTTCCACGACAACTACTGGGACCAGGCGCCGCTCTGGGTGAACGGGGAGACGACGCCGATGAACTCCAAGCCCGACTCCATCAGGAAGGCGGCGGTGAACACCCTGACCCTCACGCCGTGACCCTCATGCCGTGAGCGGGCGCGACTCGCCCACCGCGAGGTCCCACAGGTCGGCGCGCGGCAGGCCGCGCGCCTCCCACTCCGCGCGCGCCAGCAGCACCGGCTCGAGCAGCGGTTCGCCCGACAGCACGAACGTACCCCAGTGCATGGTCGCCATCCGCCGCGCGCCCACGTCCAGGCACGCCTGTACGGCTTCCGCGGGGTTGACGTGGTTGCCCTTGGTGAACCAGCGGGGCTCGTAGGCGCCGACCGGCATCAGGGCCAGGTCGAGGCCGGGGAAGCGATCGCCGATCTCGGCCAGGCGCGGTCCGTAGGCGGTGTCGCCGGCGAAGTAGATCGACTTGTTGATCACCCACCCGCCCCACAGGGACCTGCACGTGTCCCAGATCGTGCGGCGGCTCCAGTGGTGCGCCGGCACGAAGTCGAAACTCACCCCGCCCAGCGTCGCGCCCTCCCACCAGTCCAGCTCGGTGACATGGCGAAAGCCCCGCCTGGTGAACCAGCGACCGAGGTTGGCGGGCGCGAAGATGGGCGTGGTCCTGGGCAGCCGCCTGATCGTGGGGGCGTCGAGGTGGTCGTAGTGGTTGTGGCTGATCACCACCGCGTCGATCCTCGGCAGGTCGCTCCAGGCCACGCCGGGTGGGGTGAGGCGCTGCCGTACACCGGGGATCTTGCGGGACCACACGGGGTCGGTGAGGATGGTCAGCCCCTCGACCTGGAGCACGTAGGTGGCGTGGCCCACCCAGGTGACCACCGTGCCCGTGAGCTGGGGCAGGCCGCCCCTGAGCACCGGTATCTGGTCGATGTCGCCGATGTTGGTGCGCAGCCCGCCATGCCAGGCGACGCTCACCAGCTCACGGAAGGCGGGAAGCGGCGCAGTCAGCCGGTCCCTGAAGGACGCCGGCCTGGCGGGGGCGCTCCGCTGGATGGTCTGAGACATAGGCACGCTCCCCTACGTAACGGATCACTCACCCTTGATGATCCCCTCAGGGAGCGTTCTATTCCTCCGCCACCATGGCGACTTGCGTGGATATCCGCCGTCTTCGAGCCCGGCGAGCCGTTCGAAGGGGTTGTATGCCGCCTGGTTGCCGCAGATGAGGATCGACACGGCGAGCGCGACCAGGTACAGCGGCAGCATCGGCAGGCCGACGCACCAGGCCCACTGAGTCGCGTGGCGGCCCTCGTGGTCGAGGAGCCTGCCGGTGAGGTAGCCGTCGGGATGCTTGGTCACGACGACGTTCCCGATGGTGAAGGCTCCCGCCACGGGGAAGGCGTAGCGGTAACCGTAGGCCAGAATGAGGCCGTCAGGGCCGTTCGTTCTGCGCGCCCCGCCCACGACGGAGATCAGCAGGCCGAGCGGAGTGGACAGGTTGACGAAGTTCGCGATCCTACGGATCCGATGGCGCCTCTCCATGCGTCTCACCCTTGACCGAACTTGACAAATCGGAATAATGATCCCCGTCCTGAAATCTCCCACCAGAGCAGGATCATGAGATTCATCATTCTGGCCGCGCTCCTCTGCACCATGGCGCTCGCCACCGTAGGCGGCTTCGCCGTCACGCAGACCTCGTCCGCGACCGACACCCCCACGGCCGACAGGCTCGAGTTACCCGTCTCCACCAGCCCCTCCCCCACGCCCACACCCACCTCGAGCACCGCCAAGTACAAGGCGACGGCCAAGGTGGTGAAGAAGAAGGGCGTCTCGTACCTGGACGTCGCAGTCACGTACGGCGGGGCGGCTCGCTTCACTGTGAAGCAGAAGGTGTGCAAGGGCAAGTCCTGCAGGACGGCCTCCGCCTCGCTGCCTGTCACGACGGGAGCGGGCAAGACGTCGACGAAGCTGGGCAAGGGCTCGTACAAGGCGAGCGGCAAGCCGAGCGTCTCGCTGAAGGTCCTCCCCTGGCCCACCCGCACGATCACCGCCACGGCCACCCCCTCGGCCACCACGACGGTGACGACGGGCCCCACGGTCACGGCGCCTGCCGCTCCCTCGGCGACGGTCACGGTCGCGACCACCACCACGGTCAGCGCGACGGTCACGATCACCCAGACCCCCGCGCCTTCGGTGTCGGTCTCGACGATCACGGCCCCCGCGCCGCCTCCCGTCACGGTCACGGTCACGTGCACCCCGGCCCCTGCCGATGCCCCCTCACCGCCGGCCGACCTCGCGCCGAGCGACCCCGGCACTCCCACGCCGTCCTCGGACACCCCGACGTCTCCGGCGCCGCCGGTGACCACCCCCGCCGCCGTCTCGACGACGCCCGGCACGACCGACCCGGTCACCACCCCGCCCGCCGAGCTGGCTCCCACCTTCCAGCCGTGCCCGACGGCGCCCGACCCCGACCCCGACCCCGACCCGGATCCCGATCAGGATCCGAACGGCCTGGACGCCGGCCAGGTGCCCAGCCCCACCTCACCGCCCCCGCCGACCCCGTGAACAGGGGATGACGTGAACGACGACGGCGTCGCCTTCGGGCGGCGCCGTCAGGCGTTCGTGGGCGGGCCCTACGAGCCGTCAGGCGTCGGGGGCGGCGGGCCGTACGAGCCCCTCATCAGCCACGAGCCGCCCGAGGAGGGCGACAGCAGAACGGCGATCACCACCGCCACCAGCCCGCCGTACAGGTAGACGAATCCGGCGATGTCGCCGGCGATCACCAGATCGCCCGCCGCCCGCTTCAGCGAGAACACCATCGAGACCAGCAGCCAGCCGATCGCCACCGCCGAGGCGCCGAGCTTGGAGCGCATCATCCTGCCCGCGAGGAGGCAGAGGCCGAACAGCACCGGGACCCAGCCGATGGCCGCCGCGGGGAAGGAGGCGCCGATGTACCAGGCGTGGGTGAACCCGCCCACCACGCCGAGGACGACCCCCAGCACGACCAGCATGCCGTACGCGGCCCCGGCCAGAGCGGACTCGGCGTGGCTCCTTTGCTCCATAACGGAGGAGGTTAGTGGATGCCCGCGAACAGGTCCTTCTCAAGGGTGTAAGGCTCGCCGAGACCCCCGGCCTCACGCGGGACACTCGGCCCGGTCTCGCCGCGCGACCCGCTGCGCAGAATGAAGTGCTCCACCCCGAACGCCTCCTGCCCGATGTTGTTGGACAGCGCGAACCACGGCGCGTCGACCATGATCTGCGTGGCGTGCGCCCGCATCGCGTCGAGCTTGTTGCCCAGGTACGGCCTGGCGTCCACCTCGGTCGTGATCTCGTCGTCCGCGGCACCGAACGGCACGTCCTCGACGTTCTCGGGGACGAAGGCGACCTCCGACTCGGCGAGCTCCTCCGCCGTCCTGCGCATGACGGACTTGGGGATGGCGGTGTAGTAGAACTTGGCCACCCGCCACGGCTCGCCCTCGCCGTGCCGAGGGTCGGCGGCCAGCTCGAAGGCCCTCCACGCCACCCTGTGCGCCTGGATGTGGTCGGGATGGCCGTAGAAACCGTTGTCGTCGTAGGTGACCATGACCTGGGGGCGCACCTCCCTGACGACCTTCACCAGGAGGGCGGCGGCCTCGTCCACGTCGGCCTGCCAGAAGGCGTTCAGCCTGTGGTTGGAGGCGACGCCCATCATCCCGCTGTCGCGCCACCTGCCCGGGCCGCCGAGAAAGCGGTGGTCCTCGACGCCCATGGCCTTGCAGGCCGCGTCCAGCTCCCCGACGCGGTGCTCGCCGAGGCTGTCGTCCCTGTCGGCGGCCAGGTGCGCCAGCTCGGGCGGGATGACCTCGCCCTCCTCGCCGAGCGTGCAGGTCACGAGCGTGACGTGGGCGCCTTCCGCGGCGTACTTGGCCATCGTCGCGCCGGTCCCGATCGTCTCGTCGTCGGGGTGGGCGTGCACGAGCAGAAGGCGTCGATCACTCATGCCCCGAGCGTATGCCACGCCCCGCCACGACCCCGACCCTGCCGTCCTCCGAGGAGTTTCGGGGCGCACGACGGAGGTGTCTCACCTGGCAAGATGGGGGGTTATGAGTGAGAGCTTCCCGCGCCTGCACGCAAGGACCCGCCGGTTCACCCTGGGTGTGCCCAGGGGCTTCACGATCTCCCCCGACGGCGCCCGCGTCCTGTTCCTGCGCACCAGGTCAGGCACCGACCCGGTCACCTGCCTGTGGGAGCTCGACACCGCCACCCATGTCGAACGCCTGGTCGTCGACCCCCGCGCCCTCGACACCGACGAGGAGAACCTGCCGCCGGAGGAGCGCGCCCGCCGTGAGCGCAGCCGCGAGCAGGCGGGCGGCGTCGTCGCCTACACCACCGACTCCGCGGCCACCCTGGCGGCCTTCGCCCTGTCCGGCGGCCTCTACGTCACCGAGCCGGCCAAGGGCACGACCCGCAGGCTGGAGACGCCGGGCGCGGTCATCGACCCGCGCCTGTCGCCTGACGGGCGGCATGTCGCCTATGTCACGAGCGGCTCGCTCCGGGTCCAGGACCTCGCCACCGGCGACGACCGCGCCCTGGCCACCCCCGAGAGCGACACCGTCACCTACGGCCTGGCCGAGTTCATCGCCGCCGAGGAGATGGACCGCCACCGCGGCTACTGGTGGTCGCCCGCCGGCGACGCCCTCCTGGTCGAGCGGGCCGACGAGGCGCCCGTCCAGACCTGGTACATCGCCGACCCCGCCAACCCGGACCGCCCCGCCGTCCCTCAGAGGTATCCGGCCGCGGGCACGCCCAACGCCGGCACCGAGCTGTTCGTCCTGGGCCTGGACGGCTCGCGCGTCGCGGTGCCGTTCGAGCACGAGTACCTCACCACCGCCTCGTGGGACTCCCACGCGCTGTCGATCGTGACCATGTCGCGCGACCAGAGGACGCGCCGCCTGTTCACCGTCGACCCCGCGACCGGCCGCTCCACGCTCGTCCGCGAGGACACCGACGAGGCCTGGGTCGAGGTCGTGACCGGCGTGCCCGGCCACCTCGACGACGGCTCGCTGGTCTGGGTCGCCGACGACGAGGGCGGACGCCGCCTGTTCGTCGGCGACCGCGTCGTCACCCCGCCCACCCTCCAGGTTCGCGACGTGCTCGACATCGACCGCGACACCGTGCTGTTCAGGGCCAGCGGCGACCCCACCGAGATCCAGCTCTGGACGTGGGACGGCCACTCCCTCATGCCCGTCTCCACCGCGTCGGGCGTCTATTCGGGGCGCCTGGCAGGGGGCGTCGGGGTGCTGACCGAGCAGTCGCTCGAGCGCGAGGGCGTCTCCGCCACCGTGGTCCTGCCCAGCGGCATGACGATCCCGATCCCCTCGCTGGCCGAGCGGCCCGGCCTCGACCTGCGCGTCCACCTCGGCCGCTCGGGCACCCGCGACCTGTCGACCGCCGTCGTCTTCCCCTCGTGGCACGAGCCCGGCTCGCGCAGGCTGCCCGTCCTTCTCGACCCGTACGGCGGGCCGCACGCCCAGCGCGTCCTGGCCAGCCAGGGCATGTACCTCACCAGCCAGTGGTTCGCCGAGCAGGGCTTCGCCGTCGTCGTCGCCGACGGCCGCGGCACCCCTGGACGCGGCCCCGCCTTCGAGCGGGCGGTGCTGAACGACCTGGCCACCCCTGTTCTCGACGACCAGGTGGACGCCCTGCAGGGTGTCGCCCAGCAGTACCCCGACGACCTCGACCTGTCCAAGGTCGCCATCCGCGGCTGGTCGTTCGGCGGCTACCTGGCCGCGCTCGCCGTCCTGCGCAGGCCCGACGTCTTCCACGCGGCGATCGCGGGCGCGCCGGTGACCGACTGGCGCCTGTACGACACCTGCTACACCGAGCGCTACCTCGGCGACCCGCACACCCAGCCGGAGGTCTACGACCAGTCCTCGCTGTTCGCCGACGCGGCCAAGCTGGAGCGCCCGCTCCTGCTGATCCACGGCCTCGCCGACGACAACGTGGTCGCCGCGCACACGCTCCGCCTGTCGTCGGCCCTGCTGTCGGCCGGGCGCCCGCACACCGTCCTGCCGCTGTCGGGGGTGACCCACATGACGCCGCAGGAGGTCGTCGCCGAGAACCTGCTGCTCCTCCAGGTCGACTTCCTCAAGAAGTCCCTCGGCCTGTAGTCCGCGCAGAAGCAAGGGCCTCACCATGGCGCGCTTCGCGCGCGGGGTTCGGGCGTGCTCCCACCCGGGCAGCCGGCCCGACCCCTTGAGGCCCTCGCTTCGCCCGGACGCCTTCTCGGACCCACCCGGGCAGCGAGACACCTGTACCTCACCCAGCCTCGCTCCGCTCGGGGCGCTCCGCGCGTCCGACCGTCATACCCACGTGAATCGCTCTGACGATCGCCTCTCACCCTTCAGTCGACGCCGAAGAGAAGACTCTCCTACCACTACTCCACACCGGTGGTAGCAACATGGGTACACTCAAAAGTATGAAGTTGAGTGTGAGCCTCCCCGAAGAGGACGTTGCGTTTCTCGACGAATATGCCGAAGAGACTGGCGAGAAGTCCCGCTCGGCAGCGCTTCACGCGGCGATCGCCCTCCTGAGAGCCGCCAAGCTTGAAGAGTCCTACGCCATCGCGTTCAGCGAGTGGGACCAGAGCGAGGACTCAGAGCTTTGGGACTCCACCGTCGGAGATGGAGTCGGCAGTGCGTCGCGGTGACATCTACTGGGTCGATCTCGAACCGATCAAGGGATCCGAAGCCAACAAGACCAGACCGGCCGTCATCGTCAGCAGCAATGCTGCCAACAGGGCTGCTGAGCAGAGCGCGAGAGGCGTGATCACGGTGGTGCCCGTCACCACGAACATCCAGCGGGTCCTCCCCTTCCAGGTCCTTCTTCCCGCTGCGGAGTGCGGGCTCGACGCCGACTCGAAGGCCCAGGCCGAGCAGGTGAGATCAGTCGCCATCGAGCGCGTCCAAGGACGGGCAGGCCGGGTATCGCCCAAGGCCCTGCACCGCCTGGACCAGGCTCTGCGCATGCACTTCGCCCTCTGACAGAGATACTCCAGGCGCTCAGTCTCCGGGATCCGCCGTAGAGGCGCTCCAGATCCACCACCTGGACGTCTTCGCGCGCTCGCGCGTTCAGCGGAGATCGGCGTCGTGGACCACGATGGCGGCCTGGACCCTGTTGGTCAGGCCGAGTTTGGCCAGCACGCGGCTGACATGCGCCTTCACCGTCGCCTCCGTCAGACGGAGCTCCCTGCCGACCTCCGCGTTCGACAGTCCCCTGGCCAGCGCCCTGATCACCTCCTCCTCCCGCCCCGTGAGCGAGGCCAGTTGCCTGCGCGCCGCCTCCGCCCGTGAAGGCGCTCTGTCCACGAAGGCCGAGATCAACCGTTTGGTGACCGTGGGCGACAGCATGGCCTGCCCGCCCGCGACCGTCCTGACGGCCGCGGCCAGCTCGCGCGGCGGCGTGTCCTTCAGCAGGAACCCGACGGCCCCGAGGCGCAGCGCCTCGTGCACGTACTCGTCCAGGTCGAAGGTGGTCAGCATGATCAGCTTCGGCGCGTCGGGAGCGGTGAGGATCCGGGCGGCCGCGGCCAGCCCGTCGACGCCCGGCATGCGGACGTCCATGAGCACGACCTGGGGGCGGAGCCTGCCCGCCGCCGAGATCGCCTCGGCGCCGTCGCGGGCCTCGCCGACGACCACGATGTCCCCCGCCGCCTCGAGGATCAGCCGCAGGCCGGAACGGACGAGCGCCTCGTCGTCGACGATCAGTACGCGGATCACGCGGGAATCCTGGCACGCAGCTCGAAGCCGCCGTCCTCACGACGGCCGGTGTGCAGGGTGCCTCCTACCAGTTCGACGCGTTCGCGCAGCCCCACGAGTCCCCAGCCCGACTCGGGCAGGGGGGCGGCCTGCCGTACGGGAGGGTCGTTGGCGACCACCACCTCCAGCGAGGAGGGCAGGAAGCGGATGGAGACGTCGGCGCTGGTCTCGCCCGCGTGCTTGTGGACGTTGGTGAGCGCCTCCTGCACCACCCGGTAGGCGGTGCGCTCGACGGTCGGGCCAAGGGAGCGGGCCTCGCCCTCGTCGTGCCTGGTGAGCGCGATGCCCAGGGTGCGCGACTGGTCCAGGAGCCCGTCGAGGTCGGCCAGCGTGGGCTGAGGAGCGCGGGGGGCGGGCAGCGCGGGCGAGCGCAGGACGCCCAGCACGTCGCGCAGGTTGGTGAGGGCCTCCCTGCCGATGTCGCCGATCAGCGCCGCGGCCTGCGCCGTACGGGAGTCGGAGGTGCCGACCTCCAGCGCGCCCGCGTGCATGACCATGAGCGACACCCGGTGGGCCACGACGTCGTGCATCTCGCGGGCGATGCGGGCGCGCTCCTGGGCGCGTGCCTGGTCGGCGCGCATGACCTGCTCGCGTTCGAGGCGCTCGGCGCGCTCCTTCGCGGCGGCCAGCACGTCGCGTCTGGCCCGCACCCACAGCCCGAACACCAGCGGCAGCCCGATCCCCGCCGCCCCTATGAGCGTGGCGTTGCCGAGCGTGCCGGTCAGATGCTCTCTCTGACCGCCGATCAGCGCTCCGACCCCGGCCGAGAGGGCGACGGTCACCGCGCCCATGCCCGCGTACGCCGCGATGTCGCGCCGCTCGCGCAGCGTGGTGCCCGCGTAGTAGGAGGCGACGAGCAGCGGCGGCCACATCCCGAATCCGACGTAGACGAGCGCGCCCACGGCGGCCAGCGGCCACCAGGCGCGCGGCGCGAACCACGCGGCCACCCCCGCCACCGCCGCGATCAGCACGAGCAGCGGGAACGGCAGGTTCGTCGCCACCCCCATCTGGCCGCTGAGCGTGGCCAGGGAGAGCCCGAACACCAGGACACCAAGCACCATGGCCCCGAGCGTACGGCCCGGCGAACCGGACGAAGTACGACGAAAGTCGTAATCTCCGACCGACGTTCGGCGCTGGGCCGCCCTGCCGCGGCCAGACCAGAGTGATCCGCATGAAGACCCCCTATGTCGTCGCGGCGGCCCTGTCGCTCAGCCTGCTCGCCTCCCCCGCCCACGCCGGGACCGCCAAGCCCTCTCTTCCCGAACCGACGGGGACGAAGAAGGTCGGCACGACCTCGCTCCACCTGGTCGACACCGAGCGGCGCGACCCCTGGAACCAGGAGGCGGCCGCCAGGGAGCTCATGGTCTCCCTCTGGTACCCGGCGGCCAGGTCAGGAGGAAAGCGCGCGGCCTACCTGACGAAGGAGGAGTCAGCCGCCGTCCTCAAGGACTTCGACGTGCCGCCCGAGACGCTCACCGCGACCCGCGTGCACGCCAGGGTGACCGCCCCGCCCTCGCGGGCGCGGCTGCCTCTGGTGCTGATGTCGCCGGGGTTCAGCTTCCCCAAGGCCACGCTGACCTCGCTGGCCGAGGACCTGGCCAGCAGGGGCTATCTGGTGGCGGCGGTGGAGCACACCTACGAGTCGGTCGCCACCACCTTCCCCGACGGCAGGACCACCACCTGCCTGGCCTGCGTCCGAGGCCAGGACGGCGCGAAGGTCGCCCAGGGAAGGGTCGCCGACCTGCGGTTCGTCCTCGACGAGCTGCTGAGACGGGAGCTGGTCGACCGCTCCAGGATCGCGGTGGTCGGCCACTCGATGGGCGGCAACAGCGCCGCGCACGCCATGCTGGCCGACCCGCGCGTCAAGGCGGCCGCGAACCTGGACGGCACGTTCGCCCCCGTCGTGCCGAAGCTGGACAAGCCGTTCCTCATGGTCGGCAACGCCAAGCACGTCCCCGACGGGAGCGACAGCACGTGGCCGAAGTCGTGGGCGAACATGACGGGGTGGAAGCGCTGGATCACCGTGGCCGGCGCCGACCACTCCTCGTTCGTCGACTACGCCGTACTGAGGCCGCAGCTGGGCCTGCCCGCGCCCGAGCTCGACGGGGCGAGGGCGCTGCAGATCACCCGCGCGTACCTGGCCGCCTTCCTCGACACGCACCTGCGGGGCAGGGACGAGCCGCTGCTGGACGGCCAGTCCAAGGCCTACCCCGAGGTGCGGTTCTGGAAGTGATCAGCGGGCGGTCGGCGCGGGGCTGCCGTGCCAGCTGGCCCACAGGGCAGCGTAGGAGCCGCCCTCGGCCACCAGCTCGTCGTGCGAGCCCAGCTCGCTGATCCGCCCGTCCTCCACGACCGCCACCCTGTCGGCGTCGTGCGCCGTGTAGAGGCGGTGCGCGATCGCGATCACCGTGCGCCCGTCGAGGACGGCCGCGAGCGACCGTTCGAGGTTGCGCGCGGCCCTGGGGTCGATCAGCGAGGTGGCCTCGTCGAGCACCAGCGTGTGCGGGTCGGCCAGGACGAGCCTGGCCAGCGCGACCTGCTGGGCGTGCGCGGGCGAGATCGCCGTGCCGCCCGAGCCGACCGTGGTGTCGAGCCCGTCGGGCAGCGACTCCACCCAGTCCAGCGCGTCCACCGCCCTGAGCGCGTCGAGGACCTGCTCGGAAGTGGCGGAGGGCCGCGCGATCAGCAGGTTGTCGCGCAGCGTGCCGCGGAAGACGTGGTGCTCCTGGGTGACCAGCGCGACGTGGCCGCGCAGGTCGTCCAGGGGCAGGTCGACCAGCGACACCCCGCCGACAGTGACGGCTCCGGTGCGTGGACCGTGGATGCCCGCCAGCAGCCTGCCGAGCGTCGACTTGCCCGCGCCCGACGGCCCGACCATCGCCAGCCGCTCGCCGGGGCGCAGCGACAGCGACACCCCGTGCAGGACGTCGTGGCCCTCGCGGTAGGCGTAGCGCACGTCGGAGGCGGCCAGGTTCTCGCCCGCCGGCACCGACGTGCCCGCCGTACGGTCGTCGGGGACGTTGGCCACGCCCAGCAGGCGCGCCATCGCGGCCCCGCCGACCTGCAGCTCGTCGATCCACATGAGGAACCTGTCGAGCGGGTCGATGAGCTGCTGGGCGTAGAGGACGGCGGAGGTGACCTGGGCGAGCGTCACCCAGTCGTTGGTGTAGAACAGCCCGCCGACCAGCAGCGCGGAGACCACGGGGATCACGTAGCCGAGCTCGACCATGGGGAACCACACCGTGCGCAGGCCGAGCGTGTACCGCTCGGCCGCCCACGACCTGGAGATGTCGCCGTCGGTGCGGGCGTGCCTGCGATCCTGCAGGCCGAGCGCCTCGATCGTGCGGGCGCCCTCGACCGTCTCGGCCAGCCCTTCGGTCATGTCCGCGTAGGCGGCGTTCTCCCGCAGGTAGCCGTCGCGCGCCCGGTTGAGGTACCACCGGGTGGAAATCCAGATGATCGGGACGGCCAGCAGCATGGGCAGCATCAGCAGCGGGCTGACCAGCAGCAGCGCGCCCACCGTGATCACACCTGTGACCAGCGCGATCAGCGTCTCCGGAACCGCGTGCCGCACGGTCCTCGACAACGAGTCGACGTCGCGCGAGGTCCGCGTGATCAGGTCGCCCGAGCCCGCCCGCTCCACCGTGGACAGCGGCAGCGCGAGCACCCTGTCGACGAACTCCTCGCGCAGCTCGGCGAGCACCTTCTCGCCCAGCCTGGAGGAGGCCAGCACCGCGAAGCGGATGAGCACCGACTGCAGGACAAGGAACGTTCCGATGCCGACGGCCACCAGCGTGACATTGATGTCGGTGCCGTCCTGCACACGCTGGACCAGGCCGCCGAGCTGCCACGGCACCGCGAGCCCCGCCACGGCGGCGAGGCCGTGCAGAGCGAGGGCGACGGTCAGCTCACGCGGGTACTTCAACGTCAGCCGCCTGGCGTAGGCGCGAACCTGCGTCTGGTCGGCGACGGGGAGAATCTCCCGAGCCATCTCAGTCCTCCCCTCTCGTCACGGTCGCCGCGTAGGCGGGTTCGGTGGCCAGCAGGTCGCGGTGGGCGCCTTCGGCGCGCACCCTGCCGTCCTCCACGTAGATCACATGGTCGGTGCGGTCGAGCACCAGCGGGCTGGTCGTGCAGACCAGCGTCGTCCTGCCCGCGCGCGCCTTGGCGAGCCGCTCGGCGATGCGCGCCTCGCTGTGCGCGTCGACCGCGCTGGTCGGCTCGACCAGGATGAGCACCTCGGGGTCGGCGACCAGCGCCCTGGCCAGGCGCAGCCGCTGCTGCTGCCCGCCGGAGAACTCCCTGCCCGCCTCGGCCACGTGGGCGTCGAGGCCGTCGGGCAGCGCCTCGACGATGTCCTCGGCGCAGGCGGCGTGCAGCGCCTGCCGTACGGCCTCGGCCGAGGCCTCGCCCCTGACGTCGAGCTCGTCGCGCAGCCTTCCGGCGAACAGTCTGGCGTTGTTGTCGGCGACCAGGACCCTGGAGCGGACCTCGGCCAGCGGCAGCGTGGACAGGTCGGTGCCGCCGAAGGAGACCTCGCCCTCGCTGTAGCGGCCCAGGCGGTCGGCGATCGCGATCGCGTCCTCTGGAGTGCCGCCCGCGAGCGCGGTCAGCGTGCCGGGCCTGACCGTCACCCCGCTCTCGGCGTCGTGCAGGAGGCCGCCGTGCGAGCTCTCCTCGCCGCCCGAGACCTCGGGCTCGATCGAGAGGATCCTGATTACGCGCCTGGCGGCGACGTGGCCCTTGGTCAGCTTGTCGGCAGCCTCGGTGAGTGTGCGCATCGGGCCGATCAGGAAGACGGCGTAGCCGTAGAAGGCGACGAGCTGACCTGTGGTGATCTGGCCGCCGACGGCGAAGGAGGCGCCGATGCCCGTGACGATCGCGATGAGCACGCCGGGCAGCAGGATCTGCGCGCCCTCCAGCATCGACTCGACGCCCGCGACGCGCACGCCCGCGTGCCGTACCCGCTGGGACTCCTCGCGGTAGCGGTCGGCGAAGACCTCCTCGCCGCCGATGCCGCGCAGCACCCGCAGGCCCGCGACGATGTCGGCCGCCCTGGTGGACAGCTCGCCCTGCAGCTCGCGGTGGGCCTGCTGACGCTTGTGCAGCGGCTTGAGCAGCGGGCCGACGGCGATCGCCATCAGCGGCACGCCGACCAGCACCATCAGCCCCAGCTCCAGCGAGGTGGAGATCAGGATCACGGTCACCGTGACGATCGCCACGACGGAGCCGACGCCGCGCAGCAGGATGTCCATCGAGTTGCCGATGTGGGCGATGTCGGAGTTGCCGACGCTCACCACCTCACCGGTGGACAGCCGCTTCGGCAGCGTCGCGCCCAGCCTGGTGGCCTGCCTGGTGGTCACCTGGACCGTCCTGTAGGCGGCGGCCAGCCAGTTGTAGACCGCCATCCTGTGCCGCATGATGCCGGCGTAGGCCTGCACGAGGCCCAGCCCGAACAGCACCGCCGACCAGGTCATCAGATCGTCGGTGTGCTTGCCGGTGACCGCGTCGATGCCCTTGCCCAGCACGAACGGCATGAGCGCCTGCGCGAACCACCACAGGATGGCGAAGCTGATGCCGACGGCAAGGGCGCCCGCCTGGCGGCGCGCCGTCCAGAGGAGGTAGCGCGTGGGCGTGCGAATGTCAGGGGTGCCAGGATCGGCCTGGGGTAGGGAGCGCATAGCTCGTCAAGATTGACAAAGTCCGTGCTGACCAGGCAAACCATTTTCCGCGCCCAGAGCCGCCGCCATCACGGGTCATCCCGTGGGACGATCCCGATTCATGACCACGAAACTCATCGGAGTCGCGGCCGCCGGCGTCCTGGCGACCGCCGCCTTAGCCCCCGCCGCCCACGCCGACACCGCCCTCAGGACCGTGTACGGCTGGGCCAAGAAGTCGGGCGACTCCGCCATGATCCTCACCCCCTCCAAGGCGACGCTGGGCGAGATCGGCGAGAGCGGTCTGCCCGGCTGGCACCTGGGCAAGCGGACCGGCAAGCCTGTCAGGATCGACTACACCGAGGGCCTCGACTTCCGCCAGATCAACAAGAGGTGCGGCAGGCGGGCGGCGGGCTACCCGCACGACAAGTACACGAAGAAGGGCTTCGGCGCGGTCAGGTGCACCCCCGGCGACCTGTGGTCGCTGCTGGGCAAGGGCCGCCTGGCCGTCAGGGTCGTCTACGACCCCGCGGGCCCGATGGCCGTCAAGGTCTACGAGCTGAACCTCCCGTAGCACCCGGCCTCTGGGCGCTGACACGCCCCAGACGCCCCCGCGCGGGCCTGCCCCTGGAGGAAGGCCCACGCCGAATCGTGCTTCCCCGGCTCCTTCGCCGCCCTGGCCCGCGCGCAGCGCGAGACCGGCGTCGCGGACGTGCTGGCCAGGTCGAGCCTGGAGCAGATCAGGCGGGCGTGGGGGCTGCCCGCCGTGCCGTCCCTCACCTGAGGGCCGATCAGGCCCTGTAGACCCCTGCTCTGGCCGCCGTCGCGGCGGCCGTGGCGGCGCGGTCGGCCACGCTCTCGTCGAGAGGGTCGCCGCTGGCCAGCAGGCGGTAGTACAGCGGGGCTGAGACCGCGCGGATGACCTCATGAGGGTCGGTGCCCTCAGGCACCTCACCACGCTCCACGGCGGCCTCCACGCATCCCGCCCACTCCTCGATCCTGGTCGCGTAGAAGCGGTGCAGGGCGGCGGCGGTGCGCTCGTCACAGGTCGCGGCGGCGATCATCGCCTTGAACAGCGCGCCCTGCCGGGGATCGGTCAGGGTCTTGACCACGAGCCTGGCGTTCGCCCTGAGGTCCTCGTCCAGTGAACCCGAGTCCGTGCGGGGCGTGGACTGCTCGGCCATGTCGACGAGGAGGTCGGCGATCAACCCGGTGGTCGTGGACCAGCGCCGGTAGACGGTGGTCTTGCCGACCTCCGCCCTGCGGGCGACGTCGGCGAGGTCGAGGCCGTCGAGGCCGTGCTCGACCAGCGCGTCGCCGGCCGCCTGGAGGACGGCGGCGCGCACGCGAGCGGTGCGTCCACCCGGCCTGACAGTGCCATAACGGGACTCCAGTTCCATTACCAGCCCTCTCGTGCTAAGTTGCTCTCAGCTTAACGGTACTAGAGACCCGTTAAAAGAAGGGCTCCCCATGTCCACGCTCACCCACGCCGAGCCGCAGACCGCCATGACCGGGCGGCAGAAGCTCGTGCTCACCCTCCTCCTCGGCGCCCAGTTCATGATCGCCGTGGACTTCTCGATCCTGAACGTCGCGCTGCCCGTCGTCGGGGAGGGACTCGGTTTCTCCCTCACGCACCTGCAGTGGATCGCCACCTCCTTCGCGCTGGCGGCGGCCGGGTTCACCCTGCTGTTCGGCCGGGTCGCCGACCTGGTCGGACGCAAGCGGCTCTTCCTGGGCGGCATGGCCGTACTCGGACTCTCCTCCCTCATGGGCGGCCTCGCCACCTCGCCCGAGATCCTGCTGATCGCCAGGGTGCTGCAGGGGCTGGCGACCGCCGCCGTCACCCCTGCGGGCCTGGCGTTGCTCACCACCGCCTTCAAGGAGGGGCCGCTGAGGGAGCGGGCGCTCGGCCTCAACGGCGCGCTGATGTCGGCCGGATTCACCGCGGGCGCCATCCTCGGCGGACTGCTCACCGACCTGCTCTCCTGGCGCTGGGCCTTCTTCGTCAACGTGCCCGTCGCCGCGCTCGTCCTGGCGCTGGCCCCCTCGGCGATCACCGACTCGCGACCTGCCGTACGGCCGAAGCTGGACGTTCCCGGCGCGATCACCGTCACCGGCGGGCTCCTCGCGCTCGTCTACGGCCTCACCCAGGCCGGCGAGACGGGCTGGACCGCGCCCACCACGCTCGCGGCCCTCATCGCCGGCCTGGCGCTCCTCGTCGGCTTCTGGTTCGTCGAGCAGCGGGCCGACGCCCCCCTCGTCCCTGTGCGCATCATGAAGCGGCGCAGCGTCATCTGGGGCAACACGGCAGGGCTCATCGCCTTCGTGACCGAGACCTCGCTGGTCTTCCTGCTCACCCTCTACCTGCAGGAGGTCCTCGGCTACTCGCCGCTGGCCACCGGGCTCGCCTTCGGCGTCCTCGGCCTCGGCACCGTCCTCGGCGGCACCCTCGGCGGACGCGCGGTCGGCCGCCTCGGCACCAGGGCCACCATCATCGGCGGCGGCCTCGTCCAGGCGGTCGCCACCCTCGCCCTGATCGGCCTCGGGACCTCGGGCTCCTCGATCTGGCTGCTGCTGGCCGCGACCTTCGTCGGCGGCGTCGGCAACATGCTGGTGATCGTCGGCTTCATGGTCACCGCCACCTCGGGGCTGCCCGACGAGGAGCAGGGCCTGGCCACCGGCCTGGCGACCATGACCCAGCAGGTCGGCATCACGATGGGCATCCCGATCATGAGCGCCGTCGCCACCGCCAGGATGACCGCGCTCGGCGACACCGGCGCCGAGGGGGTGCTCTCGGGGGTCTCGGTCGCGATCCTCGTCAACTCCGCCCTGGTGCTGGTGGGCGCCGTCCTCGCCGCCGCCTTCCTGAAGCGCAGGTGACGACAGCGAAGCGGGCCGTACCTCCGGAAGGGAGGTACGGCCCGCAGTCGCGCGAGGACCTACTTGGCGTTGGCCTTGAGGTAGTCGCTGTTCATCTTGGCGATCGTGTCCAGCGGGATGCCCTTCGGGCAGACGGCCGTGCACTCGCCGGTGTTGGTGCATCCGCCGAAGCCCTCGGCGTCCATCTGGTCCACCATCGACTTGGCCCTGGCGATCCGCTCGGGCTGGCCCTGCGGCAGCAGGGAGAGGTGGGTGATCTTCGCCGCGGTGAACAGCGAGGCCGAGCCGTTCGGGCAGGCCGCGACGCAGGCGCCGCAGCCGATGCAGGTGGCCGCGTCGAAGGCGTCGTCGGCGTCCTCCTTGCGCACGGGCAGGCTGTGGGCGTCGGGCGCCGAACCGGCGGGGACCGAGACGAACCCGCCAGCCTGGATGATGCGGTCGAAGACCGACCTGTCCACGACCAGGTCCTTCACCACCGGGAAGGGCGCGGCCCTCCACGGCTCGATGGTGACGGTGGCGCCGTCCTCGAAGTGACGCATGTGCAGCTGGCACGTCGTGGTGGCGCGCTGCTCGCCGTGCGCGACACCGTTGATGACCATGCCGCACATGCCACAGATGCCCTCGCGGCAGTCGTGGTCGAAGGCGATCGGGTCGTCGCCCGCCAGGATCAGCTGCTCGTTGACGACGTCGAGCATCTCCAGGAAGGACATGTCGGGAGAGACGTCCTTGGCCTGGTAGGTCACCATCCGGCCGGAGTCCTTGGGACCGCTCTGACGCCAGACCTTAAGGGTGAGGTTCACTTGTAGCTCCGCTGGCTCATCTTGACGTACTCGTACTCGAGCGGTTCCTTGTGCAGCACGGGCCCCTCGGGGGTGTGCTCCCACGCCGACACATGGGCGAAGTGCTCGTCGTCGCGCAGGGCCTCACCGTCGGCGTCCTGCGACTCTGCGCGGAAGTGGCCGCCGCACGACTCGGTGCGCACCAGCGCGTCCAGGCACATGAGCTCGGCCAGGTCGAAGAAGTCGGCGACGCGCCCCGCCTTCTCCAGCACCTGGTTCAGCTCCTCCGCGGTGCCGGAGACCTTGACGTCGCGCCAGAACTCCTCGCGCAGCGAGGGGATCAGCTCCAGGGCCTTGCGCAGCGACTCCTCGGTGCGCTCCATGCCGCAGTACTCCCACATGATCCTGCCGAGCTCCCTGTGGAAGGAGTCGGGGGTGCGGGTGCCGTTGATCGACAGCAGCTTGTCGATCTTCGTGCGGACCTTGATCTCGGCCTCGGCGACGACCTCCTCGTCGACCTCGCCGTACGGGCCGTTGGCCAGGTAGTCGCCGATGGTGGTCGGCAGGACGAAGTAGCCGTCGGCCAGCCCCTGCATCAGGGCGGAGGCGCCCAGGCGGTTGGCGCCGTGGTCGGAGAAGTTCGCCTCGCCGATCACGAACAGCCCCGGGACCGTGGACTGCAGGTCGTAGTCCACCCACAGGCCGCCCATCGTGTAGTGCACGGCGGGGTAGATGCGCATCGGCTGGGTGTAGGGGTCCTCGCCGGTGATGCGCTCGTACATCTCGAAGAGGTTGCCGTACTTCTTCTCCACCGCGTCGCGGCCGAGCCGGTTGATCGCGTCGCGGAAGTCGAGGTAGACGCCCAGCCCGCCGGGGCCGACACCGCGTCCCTCGTCGCAGACGTTCTTGGCGGCGCGGGAGGCGATGTCGCGAGGGACCAGGTTGCCGAAGGCGGGGTAGATCCGCTCCAGGTAGTAGTCGCGCTCGGCCTCGGGGATGTCGCCGGGGGCGCGCGTGTCGCCTGCCGCCACCGGGACCCAGACCCTGCCGTCGTTGCGCAACGACTCCGACATCAGCGTCAGCTTCGACTGGTACTCGCCGGACACCGGGATGCAGGTCGGGTGGATCTGCGTGTAGCAGGGGTTGGCGAAGTAGGCGCCCTGCTCGTGCGCCCGCCAGATCGCCGTGGTGTTGCAGCCCTTGGCGTTCGTGGACAGGTAGAAGACGTTGCCGTAGCCGCCGGTGGCCAGCACGACCGCGTCGGCCATGTGCCGCTCGATCTCGCCGGTGACCATGTCGCGCACGATGATGCCGCGCGCCCTGCCGTCGGAGACGATCAGCTCGAGCATCTCGTGCCTGGTGAACATCTCCACGGTGCCCGCCGCGACCTGCCGCTCCAGCGCCTGGTAGGCGCCCAGCAGCAGCTGCTGGCCCGTCTGGCCCCTGGCGTAGAAGGTGCGGGAGACCTGCGCGCCGCCGAAGGAGCGGGTGTCGAGCAGCCCGCCGTACTCACGGGCGAACGGGACACCCTGCGCGACGGCCTGGTCGATGATGTTCACCGACACCTGGGCCAGGCGGTAGACGTTCGACTCGCGGGCGCGGAAGTCGCCGCCCTTCACCGTGTCGTAGAACAGCCGGTAGATCGAGTCGCCGTCGCCCCTGTAGTTCTTCGCGGCGTTGATCCCGCCCTGCGCGGCGATGGAGTGCGCGCGGCGCGGGGAGTCCTGGTAACAGAAGGACTTCACGTTGTAGCCCAGCTCGCCCAGGGTCGCGGCGGCCGAGCCGCCCGCCAGACCGGTGCCCACCACGATCACCTGGAGCTTGCGCTTGTTGGCCGGGTTGACCAGCTTGGCGCTGAACTTCCGCTTCTCCCAGCGCTCCTCGATGGGACCGGCGGGAGCCTTGGTGTCGCGGATCTCCGCGCCCTCTGTGTACTTCACTTGCCGAATCCGATCATGATGGCGATGGGCGGGGCCAGGAAGCCCAGGACGATCACGGCGGAGACGGCGCCGGCGGCGAGCTTGAGCGTCCGCTGGCGGTCCTTGGCCCAGCCGAGGGTCTGGAAGCCGCTCCACAGACCGTGACGCAGGTGCAGGCCGACCATGACCAGCGCGATGACGTAGATGAGGGTGACCCACCAGCGCTCAGGCTGGAACCCGGCGATCATCCGGTCGGCCGGCGAGGAGTCGAAGCCCTTGGGGTTGACCACACCGAAGGTCAGGTCGAGCAGGTGCCAGACGAGGTAGAGCGCGATCGTCACGCCGCCCCAGCGCATGATGTGCGTGGTGTAGCCCTGCGCCTGCGACTTCTTGGCGACGTACTTCACCGGCCGCGCCCTGCCCGCGCGGCGGGCCAGGGAGATCGCGGCCCACATGTGCAGCACGACGCTGATCAGCAGGATCGCCTCAAGGACGGTCAGCACCGTCCGGTACGGCACCAGCGGCTCGCCCAGCGTGCGGAGCGCGTGCGCGTACTCGTTGAAGGAGTCGTTGCCGAGGAAGATCTTGAGGTTGCCCAGCATGTGCAACGCGAGGAAGCCGACCATGATGGCGCCCGTGACGGCCATCACGACCTTCTTGCCGTTGGAGGAGCCCAGGAACCCGCCGGTCTTCTTGGGCGTTGAAGGCTGGGAAGCCTTCGCGGGGGAGGTAACCGGCGCGGTGGCGGACCCGCGCTCAATCGTGGCTGTCACGTCTTCCGACGCTAATTACGCTGCGGTTATCCGTCCAAGTCATCATGGTTCTGGTTTCGATAGCCAACGGCTATTTGTCCGGCAGGACACGGCTTGGCCCCGCGTCGGTGCGATCAATCTCACACCCCGTACGCTGTGGAAAGTGCAGCTCCAGCAGCTCGCCTACTTCGTCGCGGTGGCGGAGACGAGGCACTTCACCCAGGCCGCCGAGCGGATGCGTGTCGCGCAGCCGTCGCTGAGCAAGCAGATCAAGGCGCTGGAGACCGAGCTGGGCGCGCCGCTGTTCTCCCGCGCGAGGGGAAACGTCACGCTGACGCCCGCGGGCGAGTCCCTGCTACCGCTGGCGCGCAGGATGCTGGCCGACGCCGACACCGCCCGCCAGGAGGTCGCCGAGCTGGCGGGGCTCCGAAGAGGCAGGGTACGGCTCGGCGCCACCCCCTCGCTCTGCGCGGGCCTGCTGGCCGACGCGCTGGCCCGCTTTCATCGTGAGTACCCGGGGATCGAGCTGCTCGTCGAGGAGGGCGGCTCCCGCGACCTGGTCAGAGCGCTCGCCAGAGGGCAGCTCGACCTCTCTGTCATCATCATGCCGCTGCAGAGCGACGACCCCGCGCTGGTGACGGAGGAGATCCTGCGGGAGAACCTCGTGGTCGCCTCGCCTTCACACGCAAGGGTCCGCAGGCAGTACCTTCGGATCGAAGACCTGCGCGGGCGGCCGATGGTGATGTTCAGGCGGGGCTATGACCTGCGGGAGGCCACGCTGGCCGCCTGCAGGCAGGCGGGGTTCGAGCCCAGGTTCGCGGTCGAGGGCGGCGAGATGGACGCCGTGCTTCGCTTCGTCGAGGCCGGCCTTGGCGTGGCGGTGGTGCCCTCGATGGTGCTGGACGGGCGTCCCGGGCTGACGGGCATCCCGCTGGCGCCGCCCGGGCTGCGCCGTACGATCGCCCTCGCCCACCGGAAGGACGTCGAACCGACCAGGGCCGCGCAGGCCTTTCGCGCTACCTTGCTCTTCTTCCTCGCGGAAGCGGAACATGGGGGCGAACTACCCCAAGGTGTCGAGCTCATCAGAGGTGTACGTGACAGCACACGGCCTGCCAGAGATGCCGCCCCTGCTGCTGATCGAGGATGACGCGGGCGATGCCTTCCTGGTCGAGGAGCTGCTCCAGGAAGTGGAGAAGCCGCCCACGATCACCTGGGCGCGCAGCATCGCCGAGGCCAGACAGCGCTTCAACCGCGACATCCAGTGCGTGCTCGTCGACCTGTCGCTGCCCGACGCCGACGGCATGGAGGCGCTGCGCGAGGTGCTGGCCATGGCGCCCGACGTCGCCGTGCTCGTGCTGACCGGGCTCAACGACGCGCACGTGGGCATCGCGGCGGTGGCCGAGGGCGCCGAGGACTTCCTCGTCAAGCAGGACGTCGACGCCCGCCTGCTGGCCAGGGCCATCCGCTACGCCATCGAGCGCAAGCGCGCCGACCTCGCCCACCAGCGGCTCATCCAGTCGGAGCTGACCAGCAGGGAGAACACCCGCCTGGAGTACGGCCTGCTGCCCGTGCCGCTGCTGCCGCAGGGCCCCGTCGCCCATCAGTGCCGCTACCTCCCAGGACGGCAGCGCTCCCTGCTGGCAGGCGACTTCTACGACACCGTGCAGGGCTCCGACGGCGCGATCCACACCGTCATCGGCGACGTGTGCGGGCACGGCCCCGACGAGGCGGCGCTCGGCGTGGCGCTGCGCATCGCCTGGCGGACGCTGACGCTGGCGGGCATCCACGGCAACGAGGCGCTCCAGACGCTCGACACCGTGCTCAAGCACGAGCGCAGGTCACCGGAGATCTTCACCACGCTCTGCACCGCCACCATCGACCCCTCGCTGCGTCACGCGACCATGCACCTGGTCGGCCACCCGCCACCCGTCCTGATCAGAGAGGGCCGGCTCGACGTGGTGCGAGGCGGGCCTTCGGGTCCGCCTCTCGGCATCTTCCCCGAAGTTGCCTGGCGCGCCATCGACGTGCCGCTCGGCGAGGAGTGGTCGATGCTCCTCTACACCGACGGGCTGACCGAGGCGACCGTCGGCGGCGGGCCCGACCTGCTGGGCACCGACGGGCTGCTGCGGATCATCGACGAACACGGCGGCATCGACCTCGACCGGATCATCGACAGGGTGACCGAGATCAACAGGGAGGCCCTCTCCGACGACCTCGCCGCCGTGCTGATCTCCAGGAAGGGGTGAGCGATGGCCCGCCCTCGACCGCTGCCTCCGCCCAACCCGCCCACCGGGTACGGCAAGCTGCCCATCGGCCGCTGGTTCATGTTCGCCGGGATCGTCGGCCTGCTCGTCCTGGTGGCAGGGGCGACGCTCACCACCGGCACGCTCGCGCGGCTCTCCGAGGCCAGGCACGAGGTGATCGACGTCGTGGACCCCGCCGCGCTGGCCACGCTCGACCTGTCGGTGGCCCTGGCGGCGCAGGAGGGCGCGATCAGGAGCTTCGGCCTGACCTCGGACCGCCAGTACCTGTCCGCCTACCGGCAGGCGCGGGCCGACGAGGACCGCGCCGTCGACCGCGTCGCCGGGCTCGTGCCCGGCCACAGGCTCGAGGCCATCAGGCGGGCGAGCGCCGAGTGGCGCGCGCAGTACGCCGAGCCCGTCCTCGGGGGCGCGGCCCTGACGAGGGAGAACGCGAAGGTCAACAGCATCAGGTTCGGCGAGGTCAGGGCGGCGCTCAACATCCAGCGCACCCATCTCGAGTCGCTGCACGCCTCCAGATCCCAGCAGCTGGAGCAGCGGGCCGGCAGCTTCACCTTCGCTCTCGGCCTGCTGGCGGCCGTCCTGGTGGGGGTGCTCATCCTGCTCGGCGTGATCGTCAGGCACGTGGTGCTGCGCCCCGTGGCCGAGCTGACCTCGCAGGTCCGCGCGGTCGCCCAAGGCGACTTCGACCGCTCGCTCAAGGTCGACCGTCCCGCTGAGCTGTCGGAGCTGTCGGGCCACATCGACGCGATGCGCCGCAGGATCCTGGCCCAGTGGCGCGCCTCGGAGGAGCAGGCGCAGGAGCTCCGGCGCTCGAACGGCGAGCTGGAGCAGTTCGCCTACGTGGCCAGCCACGACCTGCAGGAGCCGCTGCGCAAGGTCGCCAGCTTCACCCAGATGCTGGAGCAGCGCTACGGCGACCAGCTCGACGACAAGGCCAAGCAGTACATCGCCTTCGCGGTCGACGGCGCCAAGCGGATGCAGCTGCTCATCAACGACCTGCTCGACTTCTCCAGGGTCGGCAGGGTCGGCGCGGAGAAGGTGCCGCTCGACAGCGCGCTCCCGCTGGCCGACGCGCTGCACAACCTCGCCGTGCGGGTGGAGGAGTCGGGCGCGGACGTCTCCCACGGCCCGTTGCCCGAGGTCGTCGGCAACAGGACCCAGCTCACCCAGCTCTTCCAGAACCTCATCAGCAACGCGATCAAGTTCAGGGCCGACGAGCCGCCGACCGTCCGCATCGAGGCGCGCGAGAGCGGGGACGACATGTGGGAGTTCTCCTGCGCGGACAACGGCATCGGCATCGAGGAGAAGTACGCTGACAAGGTCTTCCTCATCTTCCAGCGCCTGCACACCCGTGACCGCTATCCCGGCACGGGCATCGGGTTGGCCCTGTGCAGGAAGATCGTGGAGTATCACGGGGGCAGGATCTGGTTGGACAGTCAGGAGCGGGAGGGTCACGGCACCACCGTGCGGTGGACTCTGCCAGGCAGGAGCCATGGATGAACCACTCGAGCCCCCTCGACGTGCTGCTCGTCGAGGACGACCCGGGCGACGTGCTCCTGACCCGAGAGGCCTTCGAGCTCAACCACGTCCGCACCCGCCTGCACGTGGTCAGCGACGGCGAGGAGGCCATGGCCTTCCTGCGCAGGCAGGGCGGCTACGCCTCGGCCCCCAGACCGGACATGATGCTGCTCGACCTCAACCTGCCGCGCAAGGACGGCAGGGAGGTGCTGGCCGATGTCAAGGGTGACCCCGATCTGCGCAGCATCCCGATCGTGGTGCTGACCACCTCGGAGGCCGAGGAGGACATCGTCCGCAGCTACAGCCTGCACGCCAATGCATATGTGGCGAAACCGGTGGATTTTCATCAGTTCATCCGGGTTGTCCGGCAAATCGATGATTTCTTTGTCGGCGTGGTTAAGCTCCCGTCTTTGGGGCAGCGCTTCTGACAGTGGGGTGACAGGAATCACATGCGGCCATCGAAAAAGTGAGTGACCCTTCTCACAAAACCCGATGCCGCCGTCGTAACGTATCCCCCACCAATGCGCGAGAGGCGAGTGATTCCACCACCCTCGCAGCAGCCATTCCGCGGGAGGTGGAGAGATCCGCGATGACCCAGACGACCCCTGAACCCCAGGTCAGAAGACAACGCGCACAGGTGAAGGTGCGCACGTTCCGCACGGACCGATGGTGGCTCGCCCCGCTACTGACCTTTTTGGGGCTGGCCTCGTTCCTCGTCTACGGCGTGTGGGCCGTATTCGACCCGAGCATCTACATCGAGCCTTACATCGCTCCGTTCTCCTCGCCGTGCCTGGCCGAGGCGACGTGTCCCGAAGGTGCGCGCCTGTTCGGGTGGGCCCCGATCGGGGACTGGTACACCTTGCCCGCCGGCCTGCTGATCCTCGGCCTGCCCGGTGGCTTCCGGTTGACGTGCTACTACTACCGCAAGTCCTACTACCGCTCGTTCTGGCTGTCCCCGCCCGCCTGCGCCGTCCAGGAACCGCACGGCAAGTACACGGGCGAGACCCGCTTCCCGCTGATCATCCAGAACATCCACCGGTACTTCTTCTACGGCGCGATCGTCATCGGCGCCGTCCTCACCTACGACGCGATCCTCGCGCTGATCCACAAGCCACTCGGAGTCGGCACCTGGATCCTGCTGATCAACGCGGCCCTGATCGTGGCCTACACGCTCTCGTGCCACTCCTGCAGGCACATCACCGCCGGGCGGCTCAACCACTTCTCCCGGCATCCGGTGCGCTACAGGGCCTGGACGTTCATCTCCAAGCTCAACGCCAAGCACCAGCCGCTCGCCTGGGCGTCGATGTTCTCGGTGATGGGCGCGGACTTCTACGTCCGTCTCGTGGCCAAGGGCATCATCAACTTCCCGTACGCGTAAGGATCCCAACAAGTGGAAATCGAGCGTCACGAATACGACGTCGTCGTCATCGGCGCAGGCGGCGCGGGTCTTCGGGCCGCCATCGAGGCTCGTCAGCAAGGCAAGCGCACCGCCATCGTGTGCAAGTCGCTGTTCGGCAAGGCCCACACGGTCATGGCCGAGGGCGGCGCGGCCGCGGCCATGGGCAACGTCAACTCCGACGACAACTGGATGGTGCACTTCCGCGACACCATGCGCGGCGGCAAGTTCCTCAACAACTGGCGCATGGCCGAACTGCACGCCAAGGAGGCTCCCGACCGGGTGTGGGAGCTCGAGGCGTGGGGCGCGCTGTTCGACCGCACCAAGGACGGCAAGATCAGCCAGCGCAACTTCGGCGGGCACGAGTACCCCCGCCTGGCGCACGTCGGCGACCGTACGGGACTGGAGCTGATCCGCACCCTCCAGCAGCGGGTGGTCGCCCTCCAGCAGGAGGACTACGAGACCCACGGCGACTACGAGGCCTACATCAAGGTCTTCGCCGAGTGCACGGTCACCCGCCTGCTCAAGGACGGCGACGCCATCTCCGGCGCCTTCGGCTACTGGCGCGAGACCGGCAACCTCGTGCTCTTCGACGCGCCCGCGATCGTGCTGGCCACCGGCGGCATCGGCAAGTCGTACGTGGTGACCTCCAACTCCTGGGAGTACACGGGAGACGGGCACGCCCTGGCCCTGCTGGCGGGGGCGAAGCTCATCAACATGGAGTTCATCCAGTTCCACCCGACCGGCATGGTGTGGCCGCCGTCGGTGCGCGGCATCCTGGTCACCGAGTCGGTCCGCGGCGACGGCGGCGTGCTGCGCAACTCACTCGGCGAGCGCTTCATGTTCAACTACATCCCCGAGGTGTTCAAGGACAAGTACGCCACCACCGAGGATGAGGGCGACCGCTGGTACACCGACCAGGCCAACAACCGCCGCCCTCCGGAGCTGCTGCCGCGTGACGAGGTCGCCAGAGCGATCAACTCCGAGGTGAAGGCCGGACGCGGCTCGCCCCAGGGCGGCGTCTTCCTCGACGTGTCCACCAGGCTCCCCGCCGCCGAGATCATCAAGCGGCTGCCGTCGATGCACCACCAGTTCAAGGAGCTGGCCGACGTCGACATCACCACCGAGCCCATGCAGGTGGGCCCGACCTGCCACTACATCATGGGCGGCGTCGAGGTCGACGCCGACACCGGCGCGGCGGCCGTCCCCGGCCTGTTCGCGGCGGGCGAGGTCTCAGGCGGCATGCACGGCTCCAACAGGCTCGGCGGCAACTCGCTCTCCGACCTGCTGGTGTTCGGACGGCGAGCGGGCGCCGGCGCCTCCGCCTACGTCGACTCCCTCCCCTCGAGGCCCGCCGTCTCCCAGGAGAGCGTCGACAGCGCGAGGGCCGAGGCGCTCGCCCCGCTCGAGCGCTCGGGCGAGAACCCCTACGAGGTCCACGCCGAGCTCCAGCGGACCATGAACGACCTGGTCGGCATCATCCGCAAGGCCTCGGAGATCTCCGAGGCGCTCGAGGTCGTGGAGAAGCTGAAGGAGCGCGTCCACCTCGTCGGCGCGGCCGGAGGACGCATCTACAACCCCGGCTGGCACCTGGCGCTCGACCTGCGCAACATGCTGCTCGTCTCCGAGTGCGTGGCCAAGGCCGCGCTGCTGCGCGAGGAGAGCCGAGGCGGGCACACCCGCGACGACTTCCCCGGCATGAACCCCGAGTGGCGCCGCAAACTGCTCGTCTGCGCCGCGACCGGGGACGGCTCCGCCGTCACGGTCGAGGAGAAGATCCAGCCGGGGATGCGCGAAGACCTGCTCGCCCTGTTCGAGGTGAGCGAGCTGAAGAAGTACCTCACCGACGAGGAGCTCTCATGAGTTACAAGGCGAAGTTCAAGGTCTGGCGCGGTGAGGGCGGCGAGGGCAAGCTCGAGGACTTCACCGTCGAGGTCAACGAGGGCGAGGTCGTCCTCGACATCATCCACCGCCTCCAGGCCACCCAGGCGCCCGACCTGGCCGTACGGTGGAACTGCAAGGCGGGCAAGTGCGGCTCGTGCTCCATGGAGATCAACGGCAAGCCGCGTCTTGGCTGCATGACCCGGATGTCCACCTTCACCGAGGACGAGACCATCACGGTCACCCCGATGCGCACCTTCCCCGTCATCAAGGACCTGGTGTGCGACGTGTCCTTCAACTACCAGAAGGCCCGTGAGGTCCCCTCGTTCACGCCGCCGGCGGACGTCAGGCCGGGCGAGTACCGGATGAAGCAGATCGACGTGGAGCGCTCGCAGGAGTTCCGCAAGTGCATCGAGTGCTTCATGTGCAACAACGTCTGCCACGTCATCCGCGACCACGAGGAGAACAAGCCGGCCTTCTCGGGGCCCAGGTTCCTCATGCGGATCGCGGAGCTGGACATGCACCCGTACGACGTGGCCGACCGCAAGGAGTCGGCGCAGAAGGATCACGGGCTCGGGTACTGCAACATCACCAAGTGCTGCACCGAGGTCTGCCCTGAGCACATCAAGATCACCGACAACGCGCTGATCCCGATGAAGGAGCGCGTGGTGGACCGCAAGTACGACCCGCTGGTCTGGCTCGGCAGCAAGATCTTCCGCCGCCCGAGCAGCTGACGCCCTCCCCCGGGGCCGCGCCCGCCCCCACGGCCCCGGGGAAGATGTTGTCCGGCCGCCGCTTGCACGAGCCGGGCTCGTCCCGCCTCCCGCACGTCTGCCCGGCTCCGCAGCGCCGCCCACGCTTCTGAGCCCGGTTCGCCCACGCTTCTATGGCCCCACCTTCGCGCCGCGCTTGCGCTCAAGTTCGGAGACCCGCCCTCGCGCCGCTGCCCGTGCCCCGGTTCGTACGGCTGTCGCGCCCCGGGCGCCGCCCGCCGTCGCCGGCTTGCGTCCCTCTCCGTGCGCTTCCCCAGCAGGACTTCGCTGCCCGCCGCAACGGCGAGCCGTCAGATCGCCCACCGTGACGAGCCGTCGGACGCTCACCGCGATCAGAACTCGCGGTGGTCGCGATCCTCCCTCATCGGCACGATCGACGTCTGGTCATCCTGGGAGACCTCGTCGTCCCTGCGCGCATCGCCGTAGAGCGAGGGATCTCCGTATGGCGTGGCGTCGCCGTACTGGGATGCCTGGCCGGACTGGGGCACGTCGCCCTGCTCGTGCGCATCGCCGTAGCGCGGGGCGTCGCCGTACTGCGAGGCATCGCCGTAGCGCGGGGCGTCGTACTGAGGGGCGCCGTACTGCCATGGCTCGGCGTCGCTCGGCTCCACGCCCAACGGGGCGGATGCCACCGGATGCCCCGGGTGCGGCTCGTCGAATGGAGCGTCGCCTCCGGGCGGGATGTCGCCCAGCGGCGCCTGGTCCGGTGCGACCAGCGGCTCGAACAGGTCCCGGTACTCCCGGCCCTCCGCCAGATGCCCAGAGGAACCCGCGTCGCCTTCGGCCGGCCCGTCACGGTGGCCCGCCGGGTCGTCCTCCGCCGAACCGTCGCGGTAGGCCTGAGCGTCGTCTTCGCGTCCCACGTGCCCCGTCATCAGGTCCGCGGGAAGAGGGTCGTCGCCCGCCACGTGGAACTCGCGCGGCTGGAAGGCGTCGAACCGCTCGACCAGGGGCTCCTCGTGCTGGACGTGATCCCGCTGCGCGTAGTCGTCCTGCGGGCCCGCCTGCTGGTGTCCCGAGTGCGTGTGGTCGGGCTGCTCGTATCCCGGCTGCGAGTAGTCAGGCTGCGTGTAGGCGGGTTCGGTGTATGCGGGTTGTCCGTATGCGGTCTGCGGCTGTCCGGGGTGCTGCGGGTAGCCGGGGTACTCGGCCGTCTGGCCCTGCTGGCCGTACATCGCCGGGTCGTGCGGGAAGGGCTGCTGGTAGACCGGCGCGTACTGCGCGGGCCCTCCGGGGTAGGTCTGCACCGGCACGAAGCTGATGATCGGCGCGTAGGCCGGAACCGCGCCCGCGAAGCCGGGGCCCGCCGGGTAACCGTACGGCTCGGGGGCGCCGTCGCCGCGGTGCCTGCCGGGCGCCTGCGGTCCCGCCCTGCGGACGGCGGCGGCGTGGGCCAGCCTGCGCAGCCTGCCCTCGAAGATGAGCACCGCGAACAGCGCCAGCAGCACCAGCACGAGCGCGGGGATGCCGAGCTTGCGGCTGAGGTCGACCTGGTTGTACTCGGGCGCCGCGTTGCGCACCACCAGTTGCTCGGAGTCGGTGGGCTCCGTGCTGGGCGTGCCCGTTCCCGTGTCCTGCGCGGTGCTGGGATCCTGCGCCGCGGGGAAGGAGAACGTCGGCTCGAGCTCGGCGGTGGTGGGCGGCACGACAGAGGCGGTGGTCGGAGCCACGGGCGGCGGCTGCACCGGCTGTTCCTGCGTCACCGGCGGGGTCGTCGGCGCCGGCGTGGTCTTCTCCGGCTCGGGCGCCTTGCTCGTCTTCTTCGTCTGCGTCGGGGTCACCGTGGTCGTCACGGTGGTCACCGGGTCGGTCGGGGTCGGCGTCGGAGTGGGGAGCGTGGTGGTGATCGTGACCGTGGTGACGACCTCGGTGGGTTCGCAGGTCTCGCCCGCGTCACACGGAGGGACCACATCGCCGGGGTCCGGATCCCTGACCACGACCGACGCGCTGGCGACCTGACCGATGAGCGGAACTGCCGCGAGAACCACGCCGCCGCTGATGCCCAAGGAGAGCAGAAGGGCGGACACGGCTGTCAGTCGCCTCGGTGCCACCGCTGCCCTCCGCGCATTCCCGAACCCTGGTCAAAGAGAATACTAGGGCGGTAAATGTAACAGCAAAGTCCGATTTACAACATCGGCTGAGTTTTCCGCTGCATACGGGTTCTCTCTGCTTTCGCCACCACCCAGAGTCCGCCGAGCAGCAGCACGAGGCAGCCTCCCACGACGGGGAGCCCATTGGCACCGGAGGTGAGGTCCCACCGGTCTTCAGCTTGGACTTTCGCAGGAGGGGCCGTGATCACACGAGGCAATGGCACGGCGACAGCCGACGAGCTGGGGCTGGGCTGCTGATGCGGCGCCACCTGCGGCAATCGCAATTGCGGATCGTTCCACAATCCCCCGTTCGCACCAGAATCGGGGGTAGTGCTCTTGGGCGCGACCGGCGCGGTGCCGAGCTGGGGAGCACCGGAATCAGCGAGCTGCGACGTGGCAGTGCCCTGACGAGTCCCCACCTCCCCCAGCGCCTTCACACCATCACCACGCGAGCCTTGGCCGGCGGTATTAGACCCGGTCGCGGGGGCATTGGACCCGGTCGCGGGGGCATTGGAACCAGTCGCGGGGGCATTGGGCCTGGTCGCGGCGGCATTAGATCCGGTCGCGGCGGCTTTGGGCCCCGTTGCGGCGGCCTTGGATCCGTTGGCGGCGGCCCGGGATCGGGTGGCGGTGCCCTTGCGGCCCCTGGCGGTCGCCCTGGACCCTGTGGCGGTGGGGCGCCCTTCAAGTCCCATGGCGGCGGCTTCGGGTGCGGTGGCAGTGGCTCGTGGTCCGGTGGCAGTTGCCCCAGGTACAGCAGCAGTGCCCTGAAGGCCCGTGGCGGTTGCCCCAGGTCCGGGGGCGGTGCCCGCGTGGCTTGTGGCGACAGCCCCAGGTCCGGTGGCGATGGCGGCGGCGGCAGCCGCGGAACGTGGCCCGCCCTCAACATCCCACACGGCCGCGCCCTGGGTGACCAAGCCGTCGACAACGTTCGGGGCCACGCCGGGAACGAGCGAGTTCGACAGCGAATTTCCGCCTCCCGTCGGCAAACCGGGACGTGGGTTGCCGCCGGGGACAAGCGCGTTCGACTGCGTCTGCGCGCCGGTGGCGAGCAGACCCGGACGCGGGTCCCCGCCGGCGGCGAGTGAGTTCGGATCCGCATGCCCGCCCGCGACAGGCGAACCCGGACCCACATCGCCACTTGTTGCGGGCGCACCTGGACCGTGCCCGCTGGTGGCGAGCGCACCCGCACCCACAAGCCCGCTCGTGGCAGGCGAACCCGGACTCACATGCCCACTTGTGGCGGGCGCACCTGGACCGTGCTCGCCTGTGGCGGGCGCGCCCTGAAGCGGGTTTCGGCCAGTGGCGAGCGCGTCGGCGACGGTGGTGGGTGAGCCGGGATGAGTCATGTGCGAGTCGATGCCCACAGCGCTCGAATCCCCGTTCATGGCTGACGGTCCCTCGCCGAGCGCGCTCGGCAGCAGTCCAGGAGGCGATCCCAGCAGCGAGCCCGCAACCAGACCGCCCTGCGACGTCAACATCGAGAACACGTGCATCTCGAGGTGAGGGCCGCGTAGACCGGCATGTGGTTCATCCACGTGAGCACCCCCCGTGGACGGGCCGCCGGAAGCGGGAGCCTCGACCGTCTCGAGCCAGGCCTCGCCCACCTCGCCGCCCGACCAGGCCTCGCCCACCTCGCCGCCCGAAGTCTGCAGGCTCTGCGCCGCGCCGACCACCCTCGAGCTCGGCGCGGCCACCGCGAGCTCCCCGTCGGGGCTCGTCGTCATGATCTCTTCGTCCGTGGCCGTGTCGTCGGCCACTGCGAGGTCGTCGAGCGAGCCCGCCATGCGGGCGCCGGTCGAGGCGGGCGTGACCATGCGGGTGCCGGTCGGGGCCGGTGGGACAGGCGGGACGATGCCCGCTCCGCCGTACCCTCCGATGTCGGTCATCGGGTCGGACGTCAGTGGCCGCGCCTGAATGGCGACCCGCGCCCTGGTGGTCTTGCTGACCATCTCGGTGTCCGCGCCGGCTTCATCGCGCACCTGGGCGACGGCGGCCAGCACGACCTCCTGCGCCCCGCTCGGCACGACGAGCCTGACGTCGACCGTGCGCTCCCCCGCGACGTCCCCGAGGGCACAGACCGCAGCCCCCCTGCCCTGCGGAGCATGCAAGAGCTGAGGGGCTTGTGGAGCCTGCAGAGGCTGCTGAACGTGCGAAGGCTGCGGAGTCTGTGGGGACGGCACGGCGGCGGGCTGGGGGGCGCACTCGACCGTGGACAGCGCCTTGGACGGCTTGGCCGCCACCGCGAGCATGGCGTCGCGGGCCTCCCCCTCGACAGCGATCCTGAAGCGCAGCACGTCGCCCGTGCGCAGCCAGTGACCCAGGTCAGGGTCGCCGAGGCGCTCCACGCGGAGCCCCACCTTCGGCGCCTTCCTCGAGCCCTCAGGCGGCGAGAACCCGCTCGCCCTTCCGACGATGTCCCCGAGACGCCCGGCGGTGTCCCCGACACGCCCGGCGGAAGAGGGGTCGAAACCCGCGGCCGCCGAGGTCGACGCGGTCGCCAGGATCAGCGCCCCCGACCCCACCGCCGACATGATTCGGGCGCGATGCCACCAACTCACTGCGCTTCCCCGATTCCCCGTTACAGGCGCGAACCTACAACACGCCCAGTAAGGGTTATGTCACTCTCCGCAACGGCTTAACCCTCTCGAAGCATAAACTCCACGGCCCGCACCACCGGCAGGTCGGCCGCCAGCCAGGGCACGTCGTAGAGCTCGTCGAGCGCGAGCCAGCGCAGCTCCAGGTGCTCCTTGGCCTCAGGTACGCCCGAGACCAGCGAGGCGAGCCACACCCGCATGACGTAGTCGTCGCCGAGCGGCCACTCGCCGCCCACCCGCTCGCCGATCTCGACGAGCACGCCGAGCTCCTCCTGGCACTCCCTGACCAGCGCCGCCTCGTCGCTCTCGCCCTCGTCGACCTTGCCGCCGGGGAACTCCCACCCGCCCGCCAGCTCCGGCGGCTCGGCCCGCTGGGCGGCCAACAGCCTTCCGTCGGCGACGATCGCCGCCCCCACCACCACAATCGTCATCGCGTCTCCTCGCCTTCGAAGCCCCCAACCCTAGAGTGCGGAGTCGAGTTTCTTGAGCTGGTTCATGACGTCGGGGTTCTGCAGCGGTCTGGTGAAGCCCACGATGGCGTCACGCCCTCGGTAGCTGGTCACCTTGATCGGCCCGCACAGCCGGCACCTGGCCTCGATCATCTTGCCCTTGGAGACGACCATCCCGACGTGTCCTGGGCTGTCGGGCCTGGTGCCGGGCCCGGCGTTGAAGAACACCAGGTCGCCCGGCTGCTCCTCGCCGTCGGGGACCTTCACCCCGAACGGCCACTGCCCGAACGTGGTGCGCGGGATCGACAGCCCCACGCTCCTGTAGGCCATGTAGATGATCCCCGAGCAGTCGAAGGCGTCGGGTCCCGTGCCGCCCCACAGGTACGGCTTGCCGCGCTGGTCCAGGGCGTAGGCGAGGATCCTCGCCACCACGTCGCTGGGCGCCGCCTCGACGAGCGGCTCGTCACAGGTGGCGTCGGCCTGGGGC
Organism: Nonomuraea roseola; assembly: GCF_039535395.1. Taxonomy (NCBI): domain Bacteria; kingdom Bacillati; phylum Actinomycetota; class Actinomycetes; order Streptosporangiales; family Streptosporangiaceae; genus Nonomuraea; species Nonomuraea roseola. Next base: position 3,930,578 of record NZ_BAAAXC010000015.1, on the reverse strand, counting down.
GGCACCTTGACGGTCCCGTCCTTGGCGTACTTGCGGGCGATCTCCTCGACCTGGTCGACGTACCACCAGGCCCGGTTGTACACGAACAGCGACCGCCTGACGTTCTCGGGCGCGCCGTTGCGCTTGAGCATGCGGGCCGCGCCGAGGATCGCGTCGGCGGGGTTGTAGATGTCGCCCCATCCGTCGCCGTCACCGTCGGAGGCGTACCCGTTGAACTCCGACGGGATCTTGATCCGCTTGGCCCCGCCCCAGGTGCTGACCAGGAACTGCATGGGCCCGGCGGCACCCGCGTAGTTGGTGCCGCTCTGGACGCCGGGCAGCGTGGAGCGTCCGTGGTCGGTCTCGCGCTTGCCCACGGCGGCCAGGATGGTCCACTGGACACCGATCTGCTTGCCGAACTTCCGGTAGAGCTCCAGGTAGTCGGGAGGGATGTCAGAGGTCGCGCCGTCGGAGGCGGCCTCGTTCTCCTGCGTGACCTCCTCGCAGTCGGGCAGGCCTCCGCCGCTGATGAAGGAGGGGAAGGAGGTCATCAACATCGGGGACATGATCAGCGTCACCAGCACCAGCCCTGCGAGGCCGATCACCCCGACGATCTTCGTGCGGGGGGAGAGGTTCACCCGGAGCTGTCTCCATCCTGGCCCTCGTCGGCGGGCTGCAGGTCGAAGACCCGCCAGTCGGAACCCATCTGCTGCATCGTGACCGCGTACTCCTCATCCCGCCTGGTCGGCCCGCTCTTGGCGGAGACCTCCCTGGTGCCGATGACGACGAAGACGATCGAGGTCTTGTCGACCTGCCTGATCTCCTTGACCTTCGCGGTCGCCTGCGAGACCACCTCGTCGGCCCTGTTCGTCTCGACCGTGACGGGCGAGCTGATCGTGCGGGTCAGCACGGTGGCCAGTCCGGCCGTGGTGAACACCTTCAGCCTGTCGGCGTAGGCGGCGGGGTCCTCGTCGTAGCGGAAGGTGCCGTAGGCGGCGGTGAAGCGCACGGCCAGGTCGGCCGCCGCCGCCAGTTCCTGCTTGGTCATCGGAAGGAAGGAGTAGATGTCGAAGGGCGCGTTGCTGGCGGTGGCCAGCGGCGTGGCCGCCGCCGGCGCCGCGGAGGACCCCGATCCCGTACGGCCCGCCGACGTCTCCTGCTCGACGGCGGGCGGGGAGGGCTCCGCGTCGGGCCACATCGTCACGAAGATGCCCACCGCCGCCAGCACCAGGACAAGCGCGGCGAAGGCGAGACCTCTCTTGTCAGCAGGCTGTGCCATCGTCAGTCCTTGTCAGGGCCGTTGGGCCTGAGCCAGAACGGCACGGGAGGCTCCTCACTCCTGCCCTCGCTCTTGCGGCTGGGCAGCCACAGCGGCGGCGGCTCCGAGGAGCGGGCCTGGGGCACGTCAGCAGGGCGTCCCCCGCCGGAGGATCCGCCCGAAGAACCACGTGAGGGGGACGAGCCGCGAGACGACGAGCCTGAAGAGGAGCCCGACCCGCCGCCGAACAGCCCACCCGACGACCGAGACCCACGACCCGAGCGCGTCGAGCCGCCGGACGATCCGCCCGAGCGGGTGGATCCGCCGGACGAGCCGCCCGAGCCGCTTCTCGAGGCCCAGCCGCCACCGGACCTGCCGCCGAACCAGCCGGAGCCGCGTGAGCCGCCGGAGCCGGAGCCTCCCGAACCACCGGAGCCTCCCGAACCGCCGGACACCGCCGAGCCGCCTGAGCCGCCCGAGCCGCCTGAGCGGACGGGACCGCCCCCGCCCGGCCCGCCCGCGCCCGCACCGGAACGCGGCGGCCTCGCCGTACGGCCGGTGCTGAGGTTGAGCGGTGGGGCCGCGCCCGCGCGTTGGGCGGGCGCCGGCCTGGCGCCGCCCTTGCCCTCGGGGTCGGTGGCCAGTGGCGCGGGCACACGGGTGCCTGCGGCGCCGCCGGCGGCGGCCCCCTCCTCGCCCCTCACCCTGCCCTGAGCGACCGCGGCGCCCACGGCGGCAGAGGCGCCCGCGGTGCTGCCCGCGGCGGCCGCCTGCAGAACCGGCTCGGCCTTGCGCAGGCCCCAGCGGCCCGCCTTGGTCACGGCGACGGGCGGCAGCGTGTTGGCCGCCCGCTCCAGGATCGGCGAGGACGCCGCCTCACCGAGCATCCTGGTGGTGAGCGTGTGGCCGCTCATCGAGGCGAACAGGTGCTGGAACGGTCGCCGGTAGAAGAAGACCGCGATCGTCAGCAGCGCCATGAACAGGATCTGCATGCCCCATGGCAGCGCGGTGGAGATGATCAGGGCGTAGCCGTACACGAGCACGCCCAGCACCAGCGCCAGGACGGCCTGCCTGAGCAGGGTGCCCACCAGCATCTCCACCCAGCGCATCGCGATGATCCGCCCGCTGCCCGGATGGACGCCGATGAGCAGGAACACCGGCCCCATGATGAGCAACAGCAGGAAGCCCACCTTCAGCACCAGCAGCGAGACCGCCACCAGGAAGATGAGCAGCCCCGCGATGAGCGCGGCCAGCAGCGCGCCGATGGCGATGCCGAGCCTGCCGCTCCAGTCCTTGCCCTGGAACAGGAAGTAGATGGAGGTGGTGCGCAGCGGGGTCGCGATCTCCTCGTAGGCGGCCTGGTGCGCGTTGCTGTTGGGCGTCTGGCCCGTCTGTTCCTGTTTGTCGATCGCCTGGATGTCGAGGAGCTTGGCGCCGAAGTCGCGGATCACCGGCGCGTTGGGGTCGGAGGTGCCGAACTGCCCGACCAGCCACGGCTTGCAGACCAGGGTGGACCACAGCGCGTCGGCGTTCTGGTCGACGCCGGGGACGCCGGTCCTGCCGTAACCGCCCTCCACGGCCTTCTCGTCCGCCGAGCCCTTGCTGGGCAGGCAGGAAGTGCCGCCCGCGCCAGGCAGACCGGAGAAGGCCTGGTTGACGACCTCGGTGGTCTTGTCCGTGACGATCTTGCCGAGCCCGGTGAAGTCCCCGGGACGGCTGAAGAACCAGACCGCGACGGTGACCGCGAGGACCATCCACACGACGGCCTCGGTGGTGACCGACGCCCTGCGCCTGAACAGGCCGTACCAGGCCAGCCAGATGGCGGCCAGGATGATGATCGGCTGCAGGAACGGCCAGTACATGGCGTCGGCGAGGTTCTCGACGATGTCGTCGACGACGTCCTTGATGGACTGCAGCGGCCCCTCTGTCGCCGCCGCCTGGTACGTCGTGATCGTCAACCGGTCGACGGCCTTCGCCCAGTCGAAGATCATATTGGCCCAGGAGTTGCCGAGCACGGCGGCCACGTCGCTGCACCCGAGCCCGTCGGTGTGCCAGAACTGGCCGCTCATGCCGTACCTGGCGTAGTTGGTGGTCGCCTGCGGTGCCGCCGCCCCTTCGGGGGGCGGCGGTTGCAGCAGGCCGTCGACACCGCTGCCGACGAGCTGCGGGGCGAGGTCGGGTGAAAGGTCACAGAACGGAGCGGCGGCGGCCGCCGTGCCCGAGGGCAGGGCGAGCGGGAGCGCCAGTGCGCCGATGAGCAGCACCAGCGCCAGCGTCAGCCGCCGGCGTAGTCGGCCCTTCATGAACGTACCTCCTGCGCTCCTGTCACTCCCCCGCGAATATGATCATGCACGTTCTCCCCGGGTTTGTCGTGCGTCGGGTTCGTGTCGAGCCACCGCAGCAGCTCGTCGGAGATCAGGTCTACGCCTATGCGGCCCGCTCTGCCATCGAGATCACGGAAAATGCATTCGCCGTTGCCCAGAGATCGCAGAACCGCCTTGTGCTCCTCCGAGGCCTCCACGCCCAGCAACGCCATGACGTGGTCGACCTCCACCCGTTCGGTGGAGCGGAAGGCGAAGACCGAGGAGAGACAGTTGGTCACCTGCTCGTTGAGGAGGTCTCCTGCGTTCTGCGAGACCAGGACGAGCGCGGTGTTGCGCGAGCGGCCCATACGGCTGACCTCGGGCACCAGCTTGGCGCCCTCGGGCGTGGAGGTGATCGCCCACGCCTCGTCGAGGAAGATCGCCTTGGGCGCCCGCCGGTCGAGGCCGTTCATCAGCCTGCGGGCGAACTGTGAGACGAGGTAGAGCAGCGCCACCGACAGCCGCTGCTCGTAGGAGTAGTCGTCGCGGCCCGTCGCCGCGTCGGGCAGGGTGAGGCCGCCGAGGGTGAAGACGGTCGTCCATCCCTCGGAGTCGATCTGCTCGCCGCCGGACGGGTCGAAGCAGAGCCTGGCCAGGTGCATCTCCGACATCGAGCGCAGCACGGCCCCGAGGTTCTTGGAGGCCGCGTCGTCGGCGTGCTCGAGGAAGTCGACGACCTTGCCGAGAGAGGGATCGGGCGCGTTGGAGACCGCGGCGACCGCCTGGATCATCGCCGACTCGCGCTCCTCCGACATGCGCGGCAGCAGCAGCCGCAGCGTCTCGGTCGCCATCGTCTTCTTTGCCGCGATGTCGTCGCCGAAGGAGAACGGGTCGAGCAGCCCTGGCGAGGCCGAGCCCAGCGGGATGATCCTGGCCTTGCGCTCACGCTTCTGCAGCAACTGCACCAGCGACTCGGCGTCGCCCTTGGGGTCGATCACCGCGACCGTCACCCCCCGCAGAGCCATCTGGTAGATCATCAGCAGCGCCAGCGTGGTCTTGCCGCCGCCGGGCTCCCCTGTGATCGCGATGGCCGTCGGCCTGTTGCGCGAGGCGGCCACCAGCGGGTCGAAGTGCACGATGCTGCGGGCGCGGCCGACGGTCTCTCCGATGTACGGCCCGTGCCAGCCCGCCTCGGTCTCGATCCTGTCGCCGAGGTCGACGGTCGCGGTCGCCATGCCACCCGCGATCGTGCGCAGCGGCTGGCGCTGGGCGTAGGCGTTGACGGTCACCTTCTCACCTGGCAGCGCCTCGCAGAACAGCGAGAACTGGTCGCCCGTGGAGTTGACGATGTCGATGCCCATGTCGCGGTAGTGCTCGACGACCGCCTCGACGCGCTGGAGGCAGATCTCCTCGGTCGGGGCGCTGACGATGAGGCGGTGCCAGCCGTACACGAAGGGAAGCCGCTCCTTCGTGATGCCGTGCTCCAGCATTCGGGCCGCGTCGATCTGCTCGGCCAGCGCGATCGGCGCCTCAGCGCCCGCCTCGCGGATGTGGATGTCCATGTCGCGGGCGTGCGCGAGCTTGCGCGCGACGTCCTTCGACGCCTTCACCGGCGGGATCAGCCGCATCCTGCTCGAGACCTCCACGGGGAAGGGGAGCTGGTCGGCGAAGTGCATCCACGGCTCGCCGTCGGGGAAGGGCATCAGGTCGGGGAAGCGGGCGAAGGACAGGTGCGCCACGTAGGAGTCGCCCTGCGGCTGCACGATGCGCAGGAACGACCTGCCGTTGTGGATCTGTCCCTCGACCAGCGACTCGATCTCGCCTTGCCCCCAGCGGCGCTTCGGGCTCGCGCTGGCGGGCGGATCGCCGAGCGAGGCCGTCGCCGCGTGTCTGAACAGCCAGGCGACCTCACCCGACGTGGCGTGGCGGGCGTAGAGGGCGCTGGAGGCCAGCGCCCTGCCCAGACGCTCGGCCTGATCGGTCCACTTGGAGATCTCGCTGTCGGGCACGTGGTCGTCGTCGAGGCCGAGGGCCTTCTCGCTGCGTTGGTAGAACCCGAACAGCTGCGACAGCACGCCCGCGCCGAGCTGCCTGCCGCGGGGGCCCAGCCGTACGCCGAGGTAGACCTCCTTCGACCAGAAGTCCTTGGCCCAGACGTGCCGGTACATCTCCTCCAGGTAGTCGCGCCAGCCGGGACCCTCGTCCGAGGTCGAGTTGAGCGCCATCGCCCACTCGGCCGCGGGATAGGTGCGGTGCGCGACCCGCAGGTGCACCTCGGCGTCCGGCATGCGGATGGCCGCCAGCGCGATCGTGATGTTGGTGGCGAGCGCCTCGCGCTCCTCGGGCGTGACGAACTCGTAGCTGACCGTCGGCAGCCTGAAGTACGCCCACGCGGAGCTCTCGGTCAGCAGGATGCGATCGTCGAAATAGCGGACCGCCAGGCGCTGGTGCGCCCGAGTCGACCTGCTCATGCCGCCCCCTCTGCGCATGAGCTTCGCTGGCCAGCGAGAAGCGTGCTCATCAGACCGCCATACCTCCGTCATGCCCGTTGCCCGCTGCGATGGCGGTCGGCCTTGCGCGCTTCTCACTGGGTGCCCGGGGGGTCACTGGGCCACTTCCTCCTCGCTGGGACGGGTGCTCTGTGCTGATGCGAATCCCGCGACCACGACCCCGGCCATGGCGAGGTAGGCCCGCCGTCCCGCCGGTCGCAGCCGTCCTGGCTCCACGGGCTCGGTGCCGCCCTGCGCCAGGTCGTCCTCCCACGGCACCCTGACGATGGCCCTGCACCTGCCCCTGGCCACCGCCTCGGCCTGCTCGACGTCGTTCATGCTGCGCCTGCTCACTCCGTTGACCACCATGACCGCCCGCCTGCGCAGGTCCGCGCAGCCGTGCCCGTCGAGCCACTCGTATGTCATCGCCACCGCCTCGGCCGCGTCCTCACTCGCCGGCACCACCAGCACCAACTGGTCGGCGTACGGCAGTACCCGCGCGGCCAGAGCAGGAGCGGGGTCGATGACGGCCAGCTTGTAGTGGTGGTCGAGCAGCCGCATCGCCTGCCCGAGCCGGTGGTCGGAGTAGAGCGTGCGGTCGGCCAGACGCTGCTCGGCGCCGATGTCGGTGTCGGCCGCGACGACCTCGAGCCCGCTGCCCGTGCGGGTGGTGAAGGCCCGCATGCTCAGATAACCGCTGATCTGGTCGAGCCCCGACAGCAGGCTGGTCAGCGTCTCGGGCGAGTCGACCCTGATCCGGCTGGTCAGTGTGGTGCCGCCGGTGCTGGCGTCGACCGCCAGCACCCGGTCGTCACGGTGGTGGGCGAAGGTGTGGCCGAGCATCAGCGCGGTCGTGCTCTGCCCCGCGCCGCCCGTGCACCCGAGCACCACGACCCGTCTGCTGCCGCCGAAGACCGCGCGCGTGCGCGCCTCGTCGATCTCCGACCCGTCCGTACGGCTGCCGCCACCGCCGACGACCACCTGGGCGAGCCTGCGCCAGCCGCCTGAGGAGTCGCGTCCGACCACGGACTCGACCCTGCGCACCCTGGCCTCGTTGCGGGGTCCGGGGACGGCCGCGCCGGGGTTGGCAGGAGCGGTCGGGGCGCCCGCGGTGGGGACGGCCCTGATGGAGAGCGGAGGCGGCTGCGCCTTGGACAGCTCCGCCGCGGTCCTGGACGGCGTGCCGGCGGGCGGCGCGCTCTTGGGCGGAGTCGCCTTGGGCGGCGTGCTCGTGGACGGCGTGGCCCTGGGGGGCGTGTCCGTCGGCGGCGCGCTCCTGAGCGGGGCGCCTCGAGGGGGTGTCATGGGGGGCGGCTTGGGCGTCGAGGTGATGGGCCTCGGCGTGGCCGGGGACCCCGGCTGGGCGGGGCCGTCCTGAGTCTCGGCGGGCGTCGGCAGGCCCTGGGCGATCGAGGGCAGGACGCGCGGCTTCGAGACCGGCGTGACGGGCTTGGAGACGGGCGTGACGGGCTTGGCGGACGAGGCCGGCTTGGCGGAAGGCGTGGGCGGCCATACCCGCGGCGAGGCGGGCAGGACGACGGCGCCGGTCCTCGGTGGCTGTCCCTTGCGGTGCTGATCGCGCGCCTGGTCCTCGGCCTGGACGACGTCCACGATGTCCCCGGCCTTGCCCGCCACCGGCTCGACCGCCTTGGACGCCCCGACCTCGGAACCGGCCGCCTCGGAACGGGCCTCCTCGGAACCCACCGCCTCGAGATCAGTCGTTCCGGAACCCGCCGCCTCGAGATCGGCTGCCTCGGAACGGGCGTCCCCGAAACCTGTCGTCTCGAAAGCGGCCGCCTCGGAACGGATGTTCTCGGAACCCGCCGCCTCGGGAGCGGCCACCTCGGAACGGATGTACTCGGAACCCACCGCCTCGGGAGCGGCCGCCCCGGAACGGGCGTCCCTGGGACGGGCGTCTTCGGGCGCCGCGCTCTTCCCGTCAACGGGCCGAGGTTCTGCGGCCTCGGCGCGCACGGGGTCGGGGTCGACAGCCTCGGCGCGCACGGGCCGGGAGCCGGCGGGCTCGGCGGGGACCGGATCGGGGCCGAGAGCGCTCGGGGTGGCGAGCTCAGGCGTGACGAGCTCAGGGCCGACCGGGTCGGGGGTGACGGAGCCAGGGGTGACGGAGCCGGGGGTGGTCTCGGGGGTGCGTCTTGGGGTGACTGGCCTGCGGTCGGCGGGGAGGGCGGGTGTGCGGTCGGCGGGGAGGGCGGGGGTGGGGTCGGAGGGGGCGGGGGCGTCCGCGGTCGCGGCCAGCCTGCGCAGCCGCCGGAGCGCCTCCGTGCCGATGGGCTTGGCGGGCGTAGGGGCGGGCGGCTCCGAAGGCTCGGATCGCGACCCCCACCGGGAGGCGGTCGCGGGACGAGGCCCGTCGCCCACGCGAGGAGCCCCTTCGGCCCTGGAAGCGGCTCTGGGAAGAGCGACCTCCGAGGCGGCCCCGGGAAGAGCCTCGGCGGGAGGAGCCTCGGCCACGCGTGAGGATTCACGCGCCTCGACATCCTGCTCCGCCCGCCGCGCAGCGGTCCCCGAGGGCGCGCCCTGCCGTACCACGGGCTCGGAAGCCGTGTCCTGCCGTACCACCGGTGTGGAGGGCGCGCCGCGCTGCGCCGCGGGCTCGGAGGCCGTGTCCTGTCGCGCCTGGGGCTCGGAGGCGGCTGTCTGCGGCAGTGCGGCCCCTTGAGCCGTTTCGGGGGTCAGAGCGGGCGCGAGGGCGCGGCGACGGCGACCTGTCGCGCCGCCGAGGCCCTTGCGCAGGGTGGCGGGCTCGGCGACCGGAGCGCGCCCCGCGGCGGCGGCAGCGGCGGCGACGGCGGGCCGTACCTCACGGGCCTTGTCGGCGACAGGGACGGCCTGGCGCCTGCGGGCCCCAGCGCGCGCCTTGACCCGGACCGGAGCGGGCGCGGCGCGCCATACCCTGCCGGAGAAGACGACGGTCTCGGGCTCGCCCGAGGGCGTGAGGCGGCACCAGGAGCGCGGCTCGCCCATGTAGCGCAGCTGCGACTGCAGAAGCTCGGTGAGCCGCTTGCTCTCGATGACGGGGCGGGTCGACAGCCACGTCACGATGCCGGGCGGGACCAGGTAGAGCACGTGCCACGGCGCCTCGAAGGAGATGCCCACCAGCCAGAGCAACAGCGACCAAGGAGCGAGCACGCCGACGAAGACGCCGATCCAGACGATCGGGAGCGGCATGGGCAGCCGCAGGTCGTACAGCTTGTACAGCCGTTTCTCGATGCGCCAGATGTTCGTATAGGTAGGCAGGTCCACGCGGTCCTCCTCTCCGCCCTCGCTCGCAGCCGCCGCTGCCTCTCGTTCAATGACCGCCCCAGAGCGGTCTCAACCCTCCCGTTACCGACAGGGAGAGGTGCTCACTTGATGCCGAGCGCCCCCGCGATCGCCTTGGCCGTCACCTCGATGATGTTGGGAACGTAGAAGATCACGCCGATCGCCACGGCCAGAATCAGGAACTGTACGAATCTCGTGATCTCACGCGTGAAGAGGAAGAACAGCGCGACCACGGAGACGACGACGAGGAAGAGAGGGGCGAAGAAGGCGCGCAGGAAGTCGGCGAGCCCCTCGGTGTTGACGCCGGTCGGGGCGGGCGACGGCGTCGCAAGTTCGATCATGTTCAGGATGATTGTTTTCACTCTGGTCCTCCCGGGGGGTACCGATCAGCAGCGCGGTCGTGCGTCTATCCAACGGCCCGACCGGCGCCGCGGATGTCTTCGACGTACCATTTGTCGCCCTGCTTCTCGACAGTGAGGCGGTAGGCCTGCTCGAGGCGGCCGCCGACCGCGCTCGGGTCGGTGGCGCCGGGCGTGGCCGAGGGGGTCGCGCCGGTCGGCACGCCCCACACCACGACTGCCTGGATCTCTCTGGTGGCACCCCCCACAGGCACCACGACGCTCTTGAGCTCGACGAAGGTGAAGGCTCCACCGAAGCTGGGCAGGCTCTTGCCCGCCACGAGGTAGCGCGACAGGTCGGAGCTGCCGTCGGCGTAGGCCTTGAAGAAACCCTGCAGCTGCGGGCGGAGCTCGGCCTCGGCGGCCTCGTCGCCCTCGGGCTGGGCCACCTGCGGCAGGTCGGCGGGGGCGGGCGCGGGCAGGAGCGCAGGACGCCCCGAGACCACGAACCTGCCGCCCGAGTAGTAGACCGGCACCGACAGCAGGAACCTGCGGGCGCCCGACTGGAAGGCCAGCGTGACGACCCCGTTGTTGGAGTCGACGACCTCCACGCCGAACGGCTGGAGGTTGGCGGCGAACATGCGCCCGTAGCCGTCCCAGCCGAACTGCGGGTCCTCGTCCGACTGCAGGTACGGCGCCAGCTGCCTGCTGCGCGTGTCGAGCTCCTCGGACTTCATGTTGAGGTAGATGCTGGCGAACTGGGTCGCGAACGCGGAGGCGCGCTCGGAGGGAAATGCCTGACCTGTCGCCGTGGGCACATTCGCCGCGGGTGCGCCCGACTCGGTAAATCGCTCAAATGGTGCACGAACCCCATTGACCACGATAACTACGATAAGCGCCCAGAGAATGGCGCGGCCGGTCCAGACGAGCCAGCGTCCGCCGCCGCCCGACCACCCGCCGCGCTTGGCGCCGCGTCTGGCGCCGGGGGGCGCCTGGTCGAACTCTGGGTATGCCGAAAGCTCGGGGTCGCCAGCGATCCGAGGATCGTGCTGGACGGTTGACCTACGAGCCATCACGCCTCCGCTCGCGCCGATCCCCCCGGCTGGCGCGGTGTCGCATCATCCGTGGTGAAGCAGTCACCCTATCGAGTCCCGCCAATTGTTCCAGGAAAGCCACGCCCATGCTGCAGGCATCGCCGCGTGGGGGCAAACCGAGTGTGCATGACAGGGCGAAGTGCTGACTCCTGCCCCATTCCTGTGGAATTGGCATTTGACCAGGCCAGACGGCATGGCCGCATTACCCGACGGCCAGAGATTGCTGTCCAAAGAGCATAGGCACTGTCGCGACCGGCGCATTTGGTATAAGCCGCGCCTCCTGGAGACAGCTGGCCTGGTCAGCGGGGGTGCTCAGGCCGTGCCAGGCCCGTCGACCGAGCGCAGGTGCCGCCGAGTTCGCAGATCGATCACCCTCGGCGCGTCGCCCTGCGGCTTCACCTTGTCGAGGCGGCGGCGCAGGTCGGCGAGCATGGCCTGGGCGTCGCGGTGGTGCATCCTGCGCACCACCTCCTCGCGCTCCTCCATCTTCCTGCGGAGATAGGCCTCCCTGTTGACGCGGAGGCCGTACATCAGCTCCACCCTGAGCAGGGTCAGCTCCTCTTCCAGACTGATGCTCGCCAGCGAGGGCGTGGTGGGACGCCGATTCCTGAGCATGCGACGGATCATGACCTGTCCTCCCGAGTCAGCGCAATCGCCGTGACGATTCGACGCACCAGAGCCGGAAGGGGTTGACGCCCCATACTGTCCCGGTTGTACCGGACCCGTTCCGGTCATGCCGGGCTGGGGTTTTCAGCGGGGCCCACCCGGTCACACGTTGAAGCGGAACTCCACGACGTCGCCGTCGCGCATGACGTAGTCCTTGCCCTCGATGCGGGCCTTGCCCGCCGAGCGGGCGCCGGCGATGGAGCCCACCTCCACCAGGTCGTCGAAGGAGACGACCTCCGCCTTGATGAACCCGCGCTGGAAGTCGGTGTGGATGACGCCCGCCGCCTCGGGGGCCGTCGCGCCCTTGCTGATCGTCCAGGCGCGCGTCTCCTTGGGACCCGCCGTCAGGTAGGTCTGCAGCCCGAGCGTCTCGAACCCGACCCGCGCCAGCTGCGAGAGACCCGACTCCTCCTGCCCGACGGACTGCAGCAGCTCCAGCGCCTCCTCGTCGGACAGCTCCACCAGCTCGGACTCGATCTTGGCGTCGAGGAAGACCGCCTCCGCCGGCGCCACCAGCTCCGACAGCTGCTGCCTGAGCGCGGTGTCGACCAGCTCGTCCGCGTCGAGGTTGAAGACGTAGAGGAACGGCTTGGCCGTCAGCAGGTGCAGCTCGCGCAGCTCGGCCCGGTCAAGGCCGCTCTCGAAGATGGTCTTGCCCGTCTCCAGCACCCTCAGCGCCCCCTCGGCGGCGTCGAGCGCGGCCTTCTTGTCCTTGTTGGTCCGCGCCTCCTTCTGCAGGCGAGGGATGGCCTTCTCGACCGTCTGCAGGTCGGCCATGATCAGCTCGGTGTTGATCGTCTCGATGTCGCGCCTGGGCGAGATCTCGCCGTCGACGTGCGTGACGTCGGGGTCGCTGAAGACCCTGATCACCTGGCAGATCGCGTCGGTGTCGCGGATGTTGGCCAGGAACTGGTTGCCCCTGCCCTGACCTTCGGAGGCGCCCTTCACCAGGCCCGCGATGTCGACGAACTCGACCTTCGCGGGCAGGATCTTGGCCGAGCCGAAGATCTTGGCCAGCACCGCCAGACGGTCGTCGGGCACGCCCACGATGCCCACGTTCGGCTCGATCGTGGCGAACGGGTAGTTGGCCGCGAGAGCGTTGGCGCTCTTGGTAAGCGCGTTGAAGAGGGTGGACTTGCCGACGTTGGGCAGGCCGACGATGCCGATACTGAGGCTCACGTGGCCCGAGTTTACTTGCTCAGAAGGTGCAGGCAGGTCACGGGCCGATATGCGCCTCGTGCCGTGACGTAACGGTCGGAGCCCTCGGGGCAGTCGGCGCCCGACTTCCCGAAGGCCGTCACCCTCGCCCAGGCCAGGCTGGAGTCGCACGACACCCGCGCCACCTTCGAGCTCACGCAGGCGCCCTCGACCGGCACCTGACCCTCCGATCCCAGGCAGGCGACGCTGTCGTCCATCGTCAGCGCGTCGAGCGTTCCCGAGGGGCAGGCGTCCATGCGGGAGACGATGGCCACCGCTCTGCCGTACCAACCCTTGGTGGAGCAGGGCACCTCGCGGCCGTCGCGGCCGAGACAGTCGCCCGCGCGCGGGACGCCGCCGCCACCGCCAGGGCGGCCGGGGTGCGGATCGAGGAAGTACTGCAGGCAGGCGGTCCTGCCCTTGCCCACGCGGACGATCTCGTCGGTGTCGGCGGGGCAGCCGTCGAGGCCTGGCGGGTCGGCGGCGAGGGCCAGCACCTCGGCGTGGCCGCCGTTGCACGCGGTCAGGTCGAACCTCGACCCGTTCCTGCTCACGCACGCGCCCGGCGCCCAGACCAGCGTGCGCTGCGTGGGCGAGCCGGTGATGGCGCTCTGTCCCGTGTCGCGCCCGCGGGCGGCGATGACCGCTCCCGCTGCGGCGACGACGAGCGCCGCGACGACGACCGTGGCGGCTAGCGCGACCATCATCTTCCGACCGGTGACCATACGGGTACTCTGAGTGACGTGGACGTCGCGCACAAGCGGAATGCGGCAGGCGTGTCGGGACGACCTTGACCACGACCCCCTGGAATGATGCGGACAATGGATGTCGTCTCGCTCCTCATCGGCCTCGCACTCGGAATCGCGGTCGGCTTCCTCCTGGCCAGGACCCGCGCCGCCGTACGCGTGGCCGAGGCCGACGCCCGCGCCAAGGCCGCCGCCGACAAGCTCGTCTACGTCGAGGAGCAGCTGGCCGAGCGCTTCCAGTCGCTGTCGACGCGCGCCCTCGACGTCAACAACATCCGCTTCCTCGAGCTGGCCGAGACCCGCATGTCCGCCAGCAGGGCGGAGGCGACCGGCGACCTCGACCAGCGCAGGCAGGCCGTCGAGCACCTGGTCGACCCGCTGAAGGACCTGCTGGCCCGGGTCGAGAGCCAGCTGCGCGACACCGAGTCGGGGCACAGGGCCGCCCGTGCCGAGCTGACGCAGCAGATGGAGTACGTCAGGCAGAGCAACGACCAGCTGCGCTCCCAGACCACGGCGCTGGTGCGGGCGCTGCAGCGGCCGGAGGCCAGGGGCCGGTGGGGTGAGCTCCAGCTGCGCAGGGTGGCCGAGATCGCCGGCATGCAGCGCTTCTGCGACTTCGACGAGCAGGTCGTCGAGGGCGCCCACCGTCCCGACATGGTCGTACGGCTGACCGGCGGGAAGAACATCGTCGTCGACTCCAAGGTCTCCCTCGCCGCCTACCTGGAGGCCGCGGAGACCGGCGACGAGTCACTGGCCTCGGTACGGCTCGACGCCCACGCCAGGCACGTCCGCGAGCACGTCGACCGCCTAGCCGCGAAGGCCTACTGGCAGTCCTTCAACCCCTCGCCCGAGTTCGTGGTGCTGTTCATCCCCGGCGAGGCCTTCCTCGCGCCGGCGCTGGAGCGCGACCCCTCGCTCCTGGAGTACGCGCTGCACAAGCGCGTGCACATCGCGACTCCCACCACGCTGATCACCATGTTGCGCACCGCGCACTACGCCTGGCAGCAGGCGGCGCTCAGCGAGAACGCCCGCGCCGTCTTCGAGCTGGGCAAGGAGCTCTACGAGCGGCTGTCGTCGCTCGGGCGCAACGTCGAGTCGCTCGGCAAGGCGCTCACCAGGGCCGTGGAGTCCTACAACAAGACCGTCGGCTCCCTGGAGAGCAGGGTGCTGGTCACGGCGCGCAAACTACACGATCTGGGCGTCGTGGACGGTGAGCTCGACTCCCCCGACATGCTCGAGCACCTGCCGCGACCCCTCGCCTCCCCCGAACTGCTGGAAACCTCGTCTCTGATATCTCACGCGAACGGTAAGTTGGCTGGCGACCTGTCCTGACGCACGATGGCGGCAGGTCGCTGGTAAGGGGGGCGGGCTCATGAGTGACAAAGGCAGGCGTTCGGCCGTCAGGCTGACAGCCCGCGGAGCCATCGCGCTCGTCCTCATCGGCACCTTGGCCGGCTACGTGCTGGCCGCGCTGCTCGACATGCCGATCCTCGTGGGGCTCGCCTTCATCGGCTCGTGCCTGGTCGGCGTCACACTGGTCAACCCGCGCGAACTGCTGTCGCTGGTGGTCACACCACCGATGATCTTCTTCGTGGCCACGCTGATCGTCGAGCTGGGCCGCGCGCTCGGCAACGCCTCGCTCGCGCAGGCGCTCGCGCTCGGCCTGTTCACCTCGCTGTCGGCCGGCGCGCCCTGGCTGTTCGCCGGCTCGGCGCTGGTGCTGGCCGTCGCGTGGAAGCGCGGGCTGCCCGCCAACGTCCGCGAGCTGCGTGAGGAGCTGCGGGCAGGCGTGGACGTGCCGCGCCCCCGCGCCAGCAAGGAGAAGGCCTTCGCCCCCGAGCCCGAGGGCTACTTCGAGCCCAAGGTGTACGGCACGCCGCGCGTCACGGACGAATAGCCGCTCCTCCGACCACCTCGAGGAGCAGGAAAGCCCCCGGCCGGTTCGGGCTCGAGGGCTTTCGAGGTGGTGGAGGCTAGCCCGCGCGAAGGTCCTTGCGCAGCTCGTGCGGCAGGGCGAAGCGCATGCTCTCCTTGACCGACTCGACCTCCTCGACGTCGGCGAAACCGTGGCCCGCCAGATAGGCCAGCACGCCGTCGACCAGCTCCTCGGGCACCGAGGCGCCGCTGGTGACGCCGACCGTGGTGACGCCTTCGAGCCACTCGTCCTTGACGAAGGAGGCGTTGTCGACGAGGTAGGAGGCGGCGCCGAAGCCCTTGGCGACCTCGACCAGACGCTTGGAGTTGGAGGAGTTCTCCGAGCCGACCACGATGACCAGCTGCGACTGCGCCGCGATCTCCTTCACCGCGACCTGGCGGTTCTGGGTGGCGTAGCAGATGTCGTCGCTCGGCGGGTCGAGCAGCGTGGGGAAGCGCTCCTTGAGCTTGGTGACGGTCTCGATGGTCTCGTCGACCGAGAGCGTCGTCTGGGAGAGCCACACCAGCTTGCTCGGGTCCTTCACCTGGATCCTGTCGACCGAGTCGAGACCGTCGACGAGCTGGATGTGGTCGGGAGCCTCACCCGCGGTGCCCTCGACCTCCTCGTGCCCTTCGTGACCGATGAGCAGGATGTCGTAGTCCTGGTTGGCGAAGCGCTTGGCCTCGTTGTGCACCTTGGTGACGAGCGGGCAGGTGGCGTCGATCGTGCGCAGCTGCCGCTGACCGGCCTCCGCGTGGACCATCGGGGAGACGCCGTGAGCGGAGAACACCACGATCTCGCCCTCGGGAACCTCGGCGGTCTCCTCGACGAAGATGGCGCCACGCTCCTCCAGCGTCCTGACGACGTGGGTGTTGTGCACGATCTGCTTGCGCACGTAGATCGGCGCGCCGTACTGCTCGAGGGCCTTCTCGACCGCCTCGACTGCACGATCCACTCCAGCACAGTAGCCTCGCGGTTTGGCTACGAGTACACGTCGGGCGGGGGTCTTTGGCTCCATGTTCCTATGCTACGTGGAGAGGCCACCCGGCCCGCCCGTGCCCGCCGATACGGGCGTTTGCCAGACTGGCTGTCCAATACTGACCTCCCAGGGAGCCCGGCATGTCTCTCAGTGACGTTGTCCGCAACATCGCTAAAACCGTCACCAATCGTGAAGAGCTCAAGGAGAAGGCGAAGGAGGTGCCGCTGTTCGTCATCCAGACGACGCTCAGCGCCGCAGGTCAGGCCCTTCTGTTCGCCGACCGGGTGAAGAACGCCGTCAAGGGGCTGGCGGGCAGGAACGAGGAGGAAGAGGAGAGCGAGCGCTCCTCCGCCACCGAGAAGACGGCGGCCACGGCCGAGGTGGAGGAGGAGAAGAAGCCGGCCCGCAGGGAGCCTGTCATCTTCGCGCCCCGCCAGGACAAGCCGGCCGCCGAGCAGCCCGCGAAGCCCGAGCCTGTCATCTTCACGCCCTCCAGGGACGGCAGCGCGAACGGCTCGGCCGCCAAGCCCGAGCCCGTCACCCCGGCTGACAGCACCGCCGCCCCCGAAACTTCTGCGCCCACCCCCGCGGCCCCCGCCTCGACCCCGACGTCGACCTCGACCTCGACCTCGACCCCGGCCGAGACGGAGCCCTCGCCCGTCGCTCAGACCGAGAGCAAGGCCAAGCCCGCGGCTTCGGCTTCGACTTCGACGGAGTCCAGGACCAGCCCCGCGCCCGCGGCTCCGGCCGAGCCCAAGGCCAAGCCCTCCGCCGCTTCGGCCGAGCCCAAGACGAAGCCGGCCACTGCCGCTTCCACCGACTCCAAGGCCAAGCTCGCGTCCGCCGTCACGGCCGAGCCCGCGTCCGCCGCCCCCGCCGAGAGTGAGGCCAAGCCCGCCGTCGCCGTGGAGACCGTCGCCGCGCCGCCCGCCGAGGCTGTGGCCGACGCGGTGGCCGAAGCCGTCGCCGAGGCCCCTGCCAAGGCTGCCAAGCCCGCCAAGGCCACCGCGACAACCAAGGCCGCGAAGCCCGCGAAGAGCGCGAAGGCCGCCAAGCAGGCCCCCGCCACCGCCGAGCCCGAGGCCACGACCGAGACCAAGGCCGGTTCCAAGGCGAAGCTCGAGGCCGAGCCCACGACCGCGCCCAAGGTCGAGGCGGAGGCGGGGTTGGCCAAGGCGGCCAAGGCCACCACGGCGGTCGCCGAGGAGGCCGAGTCCGCCGCGGCGGCCAAGGAGCGCGAGCTGATCGAGCCGCTGCCCGGATACGCCGACCTCACCGTGGCCTCGCTGCGCGCCAGGATGCGCGGCAAGTCCGCGGCGCAGATCCAGGACATGCTCGCCTTCGAGAGGGCCACCAGCGCCCGCGCGGAGGTCGTGCGGATGTACGAGAACCGCCTCACCAAGCTCGACGCCGCCGAATAGTCGGTCGCGCCCTCTAGCCTTCCTTCCATGAGCGCGAAGACCACACCGGAACAGCCCCTACCGGTCCGCACCGTCCTGCAGATGGTCGCGGGCTGGATCGGCAAGCTCGGCACGGTGTGGGTGGAAGGCCAGATCACCGAGCTGACGGCGCGTGGCGGCACGGTCTTCATGACCCTGCGCGACCCTGTCGCCAACGTCTCGGCCAGAGTCACCTGCCCGCGCGGGGTCTACGAGGCCGCCGTGCCCCGTCCCGCCGACGGGGCGCGTGTCGTGGTCAACGTCAAGCCCGACTTCTGGGTCAACAGGGGCTCGTTCGCCTTCACCGCGCTGGAGATCCGCCCCGTCGGGGTGGGCGAGCTGCTGGCCCGTCTCGAACGGCTGCGGCAGGTGCTCGCGGCGGAGGGTGTGTTCAGCGCCGACCGCAAGCGCCGCCTGCCCTTCCTGCCCGGCACGATCGGCCTGATCTGCGGGCGCGACTCCGCCGCCGAGCGCGACGTCCTGGAGAACTCCCGTCGCCGGTGGCCGGCCGTCCGGTTCAAGGTGGAGCAGGTGGCCGTCCAGGGCCCCTACGCGGTCGGCGAGGTCACCGAGTCGCTGCGCAAGCTCGACGCCGACACCGAGGTCGACGTCATCGTCATCGCGCGCGGCGGCGGCTCGCTCGAGGATCTGCTGCCCTTCTCCGACGAGTCGCTGGTCCGCGCGGTCTCGGCCTGCCGCACCCCGGTCGTCAGCGCCATCGGGCACGAGCAGGACAGCCCGCTGCTCGACCTGGTGGCCGACGTCCGCGCCTCCACGCCGACCGACGCGGCCAAGAAGGTCGTCCCCGACGTCGGCGAGCAGCTCACGCTCGTCAAGCAGCTGCGCGACAGGGGGCGGCGGGTGATGGGCGGGTGGCTCGACAGGGAGCTGGCCTGGCTCACCTCGGTCCGCTCCCGTCCGTCGCTGGCCGATCCCGTCAGGGAGCTCGAACGGCGGGCCGAGCAGGTCGACGCCTTGAGGGAGCGCACCAGGAGGGTCATGGGCGGCTCCCTCGACCGCGCGGAGGACGATCTCGTCCACCTGCGGGCCCGGCTGGTCGCCCTGTCTCCCGCGGCGACGCTGGAGCGCGGCTACGCGATCGTGCAACATCCGTCGGGCGATGTCGTACGGCTGGCGCGGGACGTCTCGCCAGGCGACCAGCTCACGATCAGACTCCCCGACGGCAGACTCCCCGTGACGGTCGACCCGGACCAACCCGCCGAGCCCTGACCCACCCGTCCAACGCCGTCGACACGCAGACCGAGCATGCGAGCCGGAACCGTCAAGGACTGACGCAACCGATCCGGGGTGCCAGGGTCCGGGGTGCCAGGGTGCGCGAGGTCGGGGTCCGAGGGGAGCCAGGGTCCGAGGGGAGCCAGGGTCCGAGGGGAGCCAGGGTCCGAGGTGGCGGTTGGAGCCTGTCGAGAGCCCGTCGAGGTGTTCGAGGGTTGGTGGGCGCCGTGACGGCGGGTCACCGGAGTCCTGCTGGGCGGCGCGCCTTCGGCGGACGGCACCCCCGTGACCGCGGAGGCGCGTGGGCGGCTTGCCGTACGAGATGGTGGGCGTCGCCGCACGAGACGGTGGACGGTACGAGATGGCGGGCGCGGGGGCACACAACGAGGTGGAGCCCACCAGACGGTGGAGCGCACAAGATGGCGGGGTGGGCGCGCAGCGGGTGGAGCGCACGACGGTGAGCGGCGGTGTGCGGATGAATCTGTCGGGTGCGCGCCCTAGGGTGGTGCGGTGGCTAAGAACGAGACGCCGTCGTACGAGCAGGCCCGCGAGGAGCTGACCGAGGTGGTGCGCAGGCTGGAGACCGGCGGGCTCACCCTGGAGCAGTCCATCGAGCTGTGGGAGCGGGGCGAGAAGCTCGCGGCGATCTGCGAGGAGTGGCTGCAGGGCGCCAGGGTGAAGCTGGCCGCCGCCATGGCCCGCAGGGCCGAGCCCGGCCAGCAGGACGACGACGCGCCCTTCTAGGCCGCCCTGTGGAGCGCCACCACGGGGATGCGGCGGCTGGTCTTGGCCTCGTACTCGGCGAAGCCGGGGGCGACGGCGACCATGGCCGCGTAGAGGCGGTCGCGCTCCTCGCCCTCGATGTGCTCGGGCTTGGCCTCGAAGGACTCGGTGCCGACCTCCACCGTCGCATCGGGGTTGGCCAGCAGGTTGTGATACCAGGCGGGGTGGTTGTCGGCGCCCGCGTTCGACGCGATGATCACCATGCGGTCGCCGTCAGGCAGGTACATCACCGGCGTCGTGACGCGGTTGCCGCTCTTGGCGCCGGTCGTCGTCAGCAGGAGCAGCTTGGAGCCCTCGAAGTAACCGCCCACCCTGCCGCCGTTGGCGCGGAACTCCTCGATGACCTTCTCATTGAACTCGGACGGCATGGCAAGTCTCTCCTCTAAGTGGAAATATCTCCGGATCGGAGGATAACCGGAGATGCCTCCGCTTACAAGCACTATGATGCAGCGATGACGCGTGAACTGCCGATCGCGGGCCAGCCTCCTGCCGAGCGGGCGGACGCCGCGCGCAACCGCCAGAAGATCATCGAGGTCGCGACCAGGATGGTCGAGGCCAACGGCGCCTCGAACCTCTCCCTCGACGAGGTGGCCCGTGAGGCGAACGTCGGCGTCGGCACCGTCTACCGGCGCTTCGGCGACAGATCGGGGCTGATCTACGCGCTCATCGACGCGGGCGAGCGGGCGCTCCAGGAGGCGTTCATGACGGGGCCGCCACCGATCGGCCCCGGCGCGCCGCCCGCCGAGCGGATCCGCGCCTTCCTCCACGCGCTGGTCGACAGGAAGGTGGCCCAGCAGGAACTGTTCATGCTGCTGGAGATGGGCTCGCCCAGGGCGAGGTTCAGCGGCCCCTACATGGTCCACCACACGCACCTGGCCACGCTGCTGGCCGAGGCCAGGCCGGGGGCCGACGCCCGCTTCCTCGCCGACGCCCTGCTCGCGCCGCTGAGCGCCTGCCTGATCGGGCACCAGCAGGCCGAGCGCGGCATGAGCGCCGATCAGATCAAATCGGGCCTGGACGACCTGCTGCGCCTGCTGTGATCCTCACGTGGCCGGCCGCGCGCGGCTTCGAGCCCGGGAACGACGCTCGCCGGGGGCGCACGACGGAGCCGCCGAGCCGGTCCGGGCGGGCGACCACGAGGGTCCGCCTGGCTTTTAGCGATAGGGCGCGAATCGGGCGTTCAGCGCGGCGGGCGCAAGAGGTGCTCTCCGGCCAGGTGGACGGCCTCGCGCCTGGTGTACCCAGGGTGGTCCACGACGATGAAGTGGCGGCCGATCGCCAGCGCGAACGCCAGAGTGCTACGCGCCTCGATCTCGTCGGGGTCGGTGATGAAGGTGCCGAACATCCTGCGCAGGAACTCCATGCGCTCGTTGTCGATACGCCGCAGGCGCTCCGCCACGGACTGGTCGTGGCGGGCCCAGGCCCGGACCGCGAGATCGATCCGGTGGAAGTCCTCTGAGAAGCTCAGCTGACCGACGCGCCTGATCCTCTCGACGGCGTCGCCGCCCTCAGCGTCGACCTGGGCGATGATCTCCCTGGTGCAGCGGCGTTCCCACTCGTCGAGCATCTCGGCGAGCAACGCGGGACGGCCGTTGAAGTATCCGTAGAACCCGCCCTTCGTCACGCCGAGCTTGGCGGCGAGCGTCTCGATGCGGACGGCGTCGGGTCCTCCCTGGGCGAGGGCTTCGAGGCCCTCCTCGATCCAGCGAGCTCGTGTCGTGCGGGCCACAGCAGGAATCGGGCCACCTCCATTGCTGGGCGATTCATTTGTACGTTACCGTACACATGAAATGTACGACACCGTATAAATCGGAGAGGCCGAACCGTGCCGGGACTCGCAGAGCCACCCACACCGAGCGGCCGTGGCGCATCCACGAACCCACGAGTGACTTCGCGGTCGGGGATGCGTGGCCGTTCCGCACTCCGGGAGCCGCGCCTGACGACGTCCCGACGACACTCGCAGCGACGCCGATCGCCGGAGCACCGCGAAGCGGCCTTTCCGATACCTCATCGTCCACCCGGCCCCGACCCGGCGCTGGGAACGAGCCTGACGCCACCGCAACCATGCGGAGGCGGAGTACGAAGAAGGGAAGTCACGATGAAGTCCAGAAAGCGGCTGCTCCGCGGGGCGAGCGGGATCATGCTCGTGCTGGGAGTGGGGCACCTGTCCTTGCTGGCGCTCACCGCCTGGGAGAGCGTCACCGGCTGGGTGGATCGGGGGGTGTGGGCAGCAGTCCCGCTCATGCTCGCGGACGGGGACGAGACGGTGGAGTCCTTCCGAAACAGCGTCACCTTCTGGGCCGGTCCTGGGAGCTTCGCCGTGCCCCTGATTCTCCTGGGTTGCCTGACATGGCACCTCGCGGGACGCGGGGTGACCGTGCCCGCCGGGATCGGCTGGGGCCTCGCGGCGTGGTGTCTGCTGGGCGGCGTCCTCCTCGTGCCGAGCCCGTACTTCGCCGGGGTCATCTCCGGGGCGCTCATCATCGTGGCGGCGCGGAAGGACGATCGGTCAGGAGCGGCCCGAGAGCGGGAGATGGACGTGGCGTGATGCGCGCCGCCGCCCTGCTCGACCAGCAGGAGGACGCGCCGGCGGCCGGATCTCAGCTCGTGGGCTTGGGCTGCGGCTTCAGGGCGGTGGCCAGCGCGGTGAGCTCGGGCCAGTCGGCCGTGCCCGTGACCATCAGCGTGGCGTCGGGAAGGAAGCGGACCAGCGTGCGCTGGTTCTTGTCCTCGCGGAAGCGCTTCTCCCAGCTCTCTCCCGCGATCTGCACGGTTCCGATGGCCTTGTCGGTGTTGGCGATGCGGCTGGCGAAGGCGGGGGCGGGCTTCTCCGACCCCTGGACGATCATCGCGTGGTGGCGCTCGCCCTCGGCGTCGGGAGCCGTGGCGTAGCCGACCGACAGGACCGACGAGCCGTCGGCGCCCTTGGCGATCCTGTTGCTGTTGGGGATCCAGTCGGCGGGATCCTTGGCGGGCGCCCGCACCTCGTGCGGCACCGACCTGTTGTAGTTGGCCACGGTGATCGTGTAGTCGAGGCGCGGGACGTGCTGCCCCTCCCTGCCCGTGGGCGCGGACACCACAATGATCACGGCGAGGCCCATGCAGACCAGCAGGGCGAACGCGTAGCCGTAGAAACCTTGAGTGAACCGTCGCACGAACGCCGAGGTTACCCGGTGGGGGCGCCGCCCGCCGAAGTGACCGGCTGAATCCGGCCGATGATGGCCAGCACGTCGTCGGCGAGACGGCGCGCGGCGCTCTCGTCCTCCGACAGCACGACCTCGGAGACGGCGGCGGCCAGCGCGCCCGTGATGACCACGACCAGGGCGTCGTCGCCCTCGAACAGGGTCGCGTTGAGCTTGGCCCAGGTGCGCAGCCTGTCGCGCATGATGACCTCGAACCCGGGAGGGCCGTCGCCGCGCAGGAACAGCGCGGCCAGTTCGCGCTCCTCCAGCGACCCCTCGAGGTAGGCGCGGGCCGCGGCGACGAACACGCGCATCGGGTCGTTCTCGCCCGAGGCGCGCAGCTCGCGCGCCGCCTGCTTGGTTCGCTGCGACTGCCGGGTCTGGAACTCCTCGAACAGCGCCAGGTAGAGGTCGGCCTTGCCGGAGAAGTGGTGGTAGAGGCTGCCGACGCTGGCCCTCGCCTTCGCGACGACGTCGGTGACGCCCGACTCGGCGAAGCCCTTCTCCACGAACACCTCGCGAGCCGCGTCGAGCAGGGCCGCGCGGGTGGCGGCGCCCCGCCCTGTCGCCAGGCGTTCCACATCGCTGCTCATGGCAGGCACATTATCCTCCGCTGACCGGGCATGGAGGGGCAACTACGATCGAGTCAGTTGTCCCACGAGGAGGCCCATCACCATGTCCGAGACGTCCGTTCCTCCTGCCCTCGCCACCGGCGAGCACGCACCCGATCGTAACTTGGCGTTGGAGCTGGTCAGGGTCACAGAGGCGGCCGCGATGGCGGCGGCCCGCTGGGTCGGCCGTGGCGACAAGAACGGCGCCGACGGAGCCGCCGTCAACGCGATGCGCCAGCTCATCAGCACGGTGTCGATGAACGGCGTGGTGGTGATCGGCGAGGGCGAGAAGGACCACGCGCCGATGCTCTTCAACGGCGAGCGCGTCGGCGACGGCAGCGGCGCCGACTGCGACGTGGCCGTCGACCCGATCGACGGCACCAGGCTGACCGCGCTCGGCATGCCCGACGCCATCTCGGTGATCGCGGTGAGCTCCAGGGGGTCGATGTACGACCCCTCGGCGGTCTTCTACATGGAGAAGCTGGTCACGGGCCCCGAGGCCGCGGGCGTCGTGGACATCAACGCGCCCGTCGCCACGAACATCCAGGCGGTGGCGCGGGCGAAGGGCGCCTCTCCCTCCGACGTCACCGTGGTCATCCTCGACAGGCCCAGGCACGACCAGATCGTCAAGGAGGTCAGGGAGACGGGGGCGCGGATCAAGTTCATCCCCGACGGCGACGTGGCCGGAGCGATCATGGCCGCCCGCGCGGGCACCGGCGTCGACCTCATGCTCGGCATCGGCGGCACCCCCGAGGGCGTCATCGCGGCCTGCGCGATCAAGTGCCTCGGCGGCATCATCCAGGGCAAGCTCTGGCCGCAGGACGACGCCGAGCGGCGCAGGGCGCTCGACGCCGGCCACGACCTCGACAGGGTGCTGACCACCAACGACCTGGTGACCTCCGACGACGTGTTCTTCGCCGCCACGGGCATCACGCAGGGCGAGCTGATGAGCGGCGTGCGCTTCCGCGGCGGGGTGGCGGTGACGCACTCGCTGGTGATGCGCGGCCGTTCGGGAACGATCCGCAAGGTGGAGAGCGAGCACCAGCTGGGCAAGCTGCGCGCGTACAGCGCGATCAACTTCGACACCGCGGGCTGAGCCGCCCCCGACCGCCTGGCTGGGGTCTCTCCTGAACCCCAGCCATCGGCCCCTCCGGGCTGGGTTCAGCGGCGGCGCTTGCGCTTCGGGGGCTCCTTGACCTTGACCTCGCCGAGGAAGTTGGAGGTCCGCACCTCGATCACCGGGCAGTCGGGATCGTCCTGAGGCCTGGTCAGCCGCACGGTCTTGTCCTTCGACACCCGGATCACCTCCACCCCCTCCGGGACGTGGATCTCCAGCCCGCCGAACATGAGCGTCGCGTTGATCACCACGCGCCGGTTCTGCATGATCGCGTCACGCAGGTCGAGCTTGGTCGTGCCGAACATCGCCGTCACGGGCAGCTCGGCGGGCACCACCCAGCGCCCCTCGCGCTGCTCCTTCTTGAAGATCGCCGACACGGGTCTGCCGTCCAGCCTGAACGGCTGCTCGTCGGCGGGCAGCAGGTCGGCGGTCAGCCGGGCCAGCTCCCCCAGCGTGCGGGCGCTGTAGAGCGCCGTGAGCCGCTCCTCGAACTCGTCCATGGCGAGCCGCCCGTCGGCGGCCGCCTCGTTGAGCACCTCGGCCACCCGATCCCTGTCGGCATCGGAGGCACGCAGTTCGTGTGGCTGGGGACCGTCGGTCGCAGGCCGCCGCGCCAAGGCGAACTCCTCGGCCAGCCGCTCACCGACCTCCTGGATGCGGGGAAGCCAACGCTCGTTCACACCTTGACGATAACCGCTTGAGATTCTGTCGGTGGCGATGCCTATCGTGGCCTCTATGCACGCGATCGTGTTGCACGGCGTGACCAAGCGTTATCCCGACGTCACAGCGGTCGACGGGCTCGACCTCGAGGTGCCCGAGGGCATCTGCCTCGGCCTGCTCGGTCCCAACGGAGCCGGCAAGTCCACGACGATGCGCCTGCTCACCGCCCAGTCGCTGGCCGACGAGGGCGAGATCAGAGTCATGGGGTTGCGCCTGCCCCAGGAGTCCAAGCAGGCGAGGGCGCTGATGGGGGTGGTCCCCCAGCTCGACAACCTCGACGAGGAGCTCACCGCCAGGGAGAACCTCGAGGTGTTCGCCCACCTCTACCGCGTCCCCCGCCAGGAGCGCAGGGCCGCCGTCGACAGGGCGCTGGCGCTGGCCCAGCTCACCGACAGGGCCGCCACCCGCACGGTCAACCTGTCGGGCGGCATGCGCAGGCGGCTGCTCATCGCCAGGGGCCTGGTCCACCAGCCCCGCCTGGTGCTGCTCGACGAGCCGACCGTGGGTCTCGATCCGCAGGTGCGCCAGGAGCTGTGGTCGCTGATCGTACGGCTGCGCGAAGAGGGCGTCACGACGCTGATGTCCACCCACTACATCGAGGAGGCCGAGCGGCTGGCCGACGACTGCGCGCTGATGTCCCACGGCCGCATCGTGGCCAGGGGCTCGCCCGAAGAGCTGGTCAAGGAGCACGCGGGCGCCGAGGTCGCCGAGCACTACGCCTCGCAGGAGCGCCAGGCCGAGATCGCCGCGCTGGCGGCCGCGGCGGGGGTGCCCACCCGCAGGACCGGCCCGTCGATCTCGCTGCTGAGGTCCGAGCAGCTGCCCAGGTCGCTGGAGGAGGCGCTGGGCCCACCCACCGTACGGCGTCCCGCCACTCTCGAGGACGTCTTCGTCGTGCTCACCGGAGAGGCGGTCGAGTGATGGAGTTCGCCCCCGTGCGGGCCGTCTGGCGACGCGAGCTGGCCCTCTACCGCCGCTACTGGGCCTCCACCTCCTTCGCCGCCATGACGGAGCCGACCATCTACCTGCTGGCCTTCGGCTACGGCTTCGGCT
Source organism: Nonomuraea roseola (assembly GCF_039535395.1). Classification (NCBI taxonomy): domain Bacteria; kingdom Bacillati; phylum Actinomycetota; class Actinomycetes; order Streptosporangiales; family Streptosporangiaceae; genus Nonomuraea; species Nonomuraea roseola. Next base: position 3,904,194 of record NZ_BAAAXC010000015.1, on the reverse strand, counting down.
CCGTGGTCGGCGCGCTCTACGGCTACGACTACAAGGACTTCGTCGCCACCGGTGTCGTCGCCACGGCGGTGCTGTTCATCGGGGCGTTCGGCGGCATGTTCAACACCTTCATCCGCCGCACCTTCCAGCACACCTACGACGCGATGCTGGCCGCGCCCGTCGACGTCCGCGAGCTGGTGACCGCGGAGGCCTCCTGGCTGGCGGTCAAGGCCGGGGTCTACGGCTGCGCGCCGATGCTGGTCGGCGTCGCCTTCGGGCTGGAGCCGAGCTGGGGCATGCTGCTCGTGCCGTTCATCGGCTTCCTGACCGGGCTGGTGTTCGCGCTGTTCGGGGTGTGGGTGTCGGCGATCGTGCCGTCCATCAACACCTTCGACTACGTCATCACGGGGGCGCTGACCCCGATGTTCATGGTGGCGGGCACGTTCTTCCCCGTGACGCAGCTGCCCGCGTGGGTGGCGGCCGCCGCTCAGGTCAACCCGCTCTACCACTGCGTCGAGCTGGTGCGAGGGGCGGTGTTCGGCCGGTTGGGCCTCGACGACCTGGGGCATCTGGGCGTGCTGGCCGCCTACGCCGTGCTCATGTGGGCGCTGGCGGTCTGGAAGATGCGCGCCAGGCTGATCGACTGACACCCCGAGTCGGAGGGACGAGGGAGCTGGCGACCGGGAACCCGAACGCCGACAACCCCAAGACACGAACCGGACGGCGTGGGAGGCCCGAGGGGGCGTGGGGAGCCGGAAGTTCCCGAGATCTCCGCGCCCTTAGGAGGGGTCGGGGGTGCTGGTCAGGTGAGGGTGGACAGGCGGTCGTACTGGGCGTCGGTCAACGTGACCGTCAGTGCGCCGACGTTCTCCTCCAGGTGCGCCACCGAGGTCGTCCCTGGGATCGGCACCATCGTCGGCGACCTGCGCAACAGCCACGCCAGCGCCACCTGCGCGGGCGTGGCGCCCACCTCCGAGGCCACCTCGGCCAGCGGCCCTTCGGCCCTCGCGTGGTCGCCCGTGGCGATCGGGAAGAACGGCACGAAGGCGATGCCCTCCTTCTCCGCGTGGTCCACGACGTCCTCGTGCTCGCGAGTGGCCAGGTTGTACAGGTTCTGCACCGCGGCGATGGGGGCGAGACGGGACGCCTCCTCCAGCTGGCCGACGGTCACCTCCGACAGCCCGATGTGCCGGATCTTGCCCTCCTTCCGCAGCTCCTCGAGCGCCCCGATCTGGTCGGCGAGGGGCACCTGAGGGTCCACCCTGTGCAGGAAGAACAGGTCGATCCGGTCCAGCCGCAACCGGCGCAGGCTCAGCTCGGCCTGCTGCTTGAGGTACTCGGGACGGCCAAGGGGCACCCACTCCGCAGGGCTCGGCCTGGTCACGCCCGCCTTGGTGGCGATCACCAGATCGTCGGCATAGGGGTGCAACGCCTCGGCGATCAGCTCCTCGTTGGCGCCAAGGGAGTAGGCGTCGGAGGTGTCCACGAAGTTCACGCCCACTTCGACGGCGCGGCGAAGCACCGCGAGGGCGCCCTCGCGGTCGGCAGGGCCGTGCCAGATGTCGGAGTCGGCCAGTCGCATGGCTCCGAAGCCGATGCGCCGTACGGGAAGGTCTCCGCCGATGTTCATGCTGTCTCCTCAGAAGTCCTTGAACTCTCATGGAAAGCTAGCAGAGATTCATGAGAGTTCAAGAACAAGGAATCCCGGGCGTTGATCGGCCGTTGACCCGACAGACGGAAGGGAGCCCCGATGCACGGACCCGCGCGAGCAGGACTGGCCGCCGTGGCGGTGGGCGCAGGCGTCATCGCCGCGCTGGATCTCGCCTACCTGGGCGAGATCAACCCACTGCGCCGTACGATCAGCGAGCACGGGCTCGGCGACCAGGGCTGGATCTTCGCGCTGGGCGTCGCGCTCCTCGCGGTGGGATCACTGTCGATCGGGGTGTCGCTGCTGCGCAGGCGGCTGGCCGGGATCGTGGGCGCGATCGCGCTGGCGGGATGGAGCCTCGGCCTGCTGGTGGTGGCGTGGTTCCCCAAGCACGACTGGTCGGTGGGGCCCAGCCTGAGCGGCAGCATCCACAGGGTCGGCAGCTTCGTCGCGTTCCTGTGCCTGCCGCTGGCCGCGCTGCTGATCGCCAGGACGTGGAGACGGCACCCGCGTTCGGCGCTGGCCGCGTTCCTCCTGGGGGTGGCCTCGCTGCTGTGGGTGGCGGGCATCGCCACGATGGTGTGGATCGGCGAGAGCTCGGGGCTGGCGTGGTGGCAGGTCATGCCGCTCGGGCTCGTCGAGCGGGGACTGGCGATCACCGAGGTGGGCGCGCTGATGGCGCTCGGCCTCTGGGGAGCCTCCCGGATCACCGCCGACGCCCCCGAGCCGCTGACCGCCGGCCGTCCAGCCACGCTGAAGGCCTCCGCCGAGCGGTGAGGGGCTACGGGCGGAGGGAAGCGATCAGGTCCTCGACGTAGGCCCTGAAGATGGTGGCCATGTCGACGTGGTCCTGGTCGATCAGCCACTGCGTCTGCAGGCCGTCCATCATCGCGATCAGCCGGTCGGCGTGCGCCTCGGCGTCGAGGTCGGCGCGGAACTCCCCCGCGTCGGCGCCGCGCCGCAGCGCCCCGGCCACCGCGTGCCGTAGCCGCCGGTAGCGGGCGCGCGCCCACGCGTGACCCGGATGATCGGCGGTGACCGCCTCGCCGCTGATCACCGAGAACAGCTGCACCAGCCCAGGCACGCGTGCGTTGTAGTCGACCACGTCGGCCAGCGTGCGCAGCGCGGCCACGCCGGTCATCGACTCGAAGTCGAACCTGCGCGCGTCGACCTCGTCGCGATACTCGAGGACGGCGACGAGCAGGCGCTCCTTGCTGGTGAAGTGGTGGAGCAGCCCGGGCTGGGTCAGCTCGGCCCTCTCGGCGATCCTGGCGAGGGAGGCGCCCCTGTAGCCGTGCTCGGCGAACTCCTGAAGGGCGATGGCAAGGATCCGCTCGCGTCTCGCTTCTCCCGACGCATATCCCCTTCGTCGCACCTGAACACCCTAACAACCGCCTCTAGCGGAGAACGACGACCTGGTACTAACCTGACGCAGCCTCATGTTTCCCCCCGAGCAGGGAGGTCGACGTGCGTAACCGCCAGGCCAGAACGGCCACCTTCGCGGTCTTCGCCGTGCAGGGCCTGAGTTTCGCGACTCTCCTCACCCAGGTCGCAGCCCTGCAGAACAAGCACGGCCTCACCGAAGGCGACCTCACCCTCCTGCTGCTGGTGGTGCCGGTGCTGGCCGGAGCCGGCAGCGTGGGAGCGGGCGCGCTCGCCGCGCGCAGGGGCAGCAGGTGGCTGCTGCGCATCGCCCAGCCCGCCGTCGCGGTCGCGGTGGTGGCCGCGGGTCTCGCCGCCGACGTGCCGCAACTGGTGGCCGCGCTGGTCGTCTTCGGGCTGGCGGTGGGCGCCGTCGACGCGGGCATGAACATGCAGGGCGTCGCCGTCGAGCGCAGGTACGGCAGGGCCGTGCTCAACGGCTTCCACGCGGCGTGGAGCGCGACGAGCCTGGCAGGGGCGCTGTGGGTGTCGCTGGCCTACGGGCTCGGCCTCTCCCTGCCGGTCATGATGGCGATCCCGATGGCGCTCGCCGTCGCCGGTTCGCTGGCGGCCGCGCCGTACCTCTGCACGGTCGAGGAGGAGAAGGCCGAGACCACGGTCGCGGCGGCCTCCGGGCACCTCCCGTGGGGGCCGATCATCCCGCTCTGCCTGGCGATGGGCTTCCTGTACGTCGGAGACGCGGCGGTGTCCAACTTCCACGGCGTCTTCATGGAGAACATCCTCTTCGCGGGCGGGAGCGTCGCGCCGCTGGCCTACGGCGCCTACCAGGCGGCCACCCTCGTCGTACGGCTCGGCGGCGACCTCGCGGTCAGGCGCTACGGAGCCGCCTCGATCGTGCGCGCGGGAGGGGCGATCGCGACACTCGGATTCGCGGGCGTCGTGCTGGCTCCTTCGCAGCCGCTGGCGATCGTGGCGTTCGGGCTGACGGGGATGGGGCTCGCGGTGGTCGCTCCGCAGTCGTTCTCGGCGGCTGGGCGGCTGGACCCCGCGGGAACGGGGGTGGCCATCGCGCGGGTCAACCTGTTCAACTACGTCGGCTTCATCGTGGGGGCGGCGCTGGTGGGCGGGCTGGCCGAGGCGACCGACATGCGGGTGGCGTTCGCGGCGCCGCTGGTGCTCTCGGCGGCGATCGTCGTGCTCGCCCGGGGCTTCGAACCGCGGAGCGCACCCCAGCCCAAGGTCTGAGCCCGCCGGTCAGTCGCTGCTGCTGCTGCCGCCGCCACCACCGCTGTCGGAGGAGCCACTGTCGGAGGAGCCCCCGTCGTGGCTGTCGTCCGAGGACGACGCCTCGCCGGAGAACATGGAGCCCCGGTGACGCGCTCCGCTCCCCGAGGACGAAGCTCCGCCGACCAGCGCCAGGACGGCCCCGATGACGAAGATCATGAACACGGCCGCGAACCCCACTGCCACCATCGTGTCGAACGTCATCGCACCCTCTTCTCACCGGCCGCGTGGATCTTCAGCGTAGCCAGCGCCTCGCCGCGGGCCCATGGCCGTACGGCAGGACGCGGGCCGAGGAGGTCACAGATAGGGGCGCTGGTCGCGTTTGGCCTCCTGGTAGCGGTCGTGGATCTCGCCGGGTTCCTGGGCGACGGGCACGTCCCACCAGGCTCCCGACGAAGGCGCCGAACCGCCGGGCACCGTCTCCACGTAGACCACCGTCGTCCTGACCGCCTCGCGCGCCTTCGCCAGCGCCGCGCGAAGCGACTCCCTGTCATCGGCGGTGAGCACGTCGGCCCCCAGCGACGCCGCGTTCGCCGCCAGGTCGACCGGCACGTAGACCCCGTCCAGCTCCCCCGAGGCCCCCCTCAGCCGGTAGGCGGTGCCGAGCCGCTGCGCGCCCACAGACTCCGACAGGTTGCCGATGGAGGCGAAACCGTGGTTGTCCACCAGGACGATCACCAGCTTCACCCCCTCCTGGACGGAGGTGGCGATCTCCTGGGCCAGCATCAGGTATGAGCCGTCGCCGACCAGGACGAAGACCTCGCGCGCCGGAGCCGCCAGCTTGACGCCGAGGCCACCCGCGATCTCGTAGCCCATGCACGAGTAGCCGTACTCGACGTGGTAGCCCTTCGCGTCGGTGACCCTCCACAGCCTGTGGAGATCTCCCGGCATGGAGCCCGCCGCGTTCACCACCACGTCGGCCGGGTGCATGACCTCCCGCAGGTCCTCCAGCACCGCCTCCTGGGTGAGCGAGGGCCCGGCGCGGAACGACCACCACGACTGCGCCAGCGAGGCGGCACGGGAGGTCCATGAGGACGGCGCCCGCCAGCCCTCGGGGCGCAGCGCCTCCAGAGCGGCGCGGGCGTCGGCGACGAGCATGACGGCGCCGTTCTTGGCCGCGTCGAAGGCGGTCACGTTGATGTTCAGGAAGCGCGCCTGGCCGAACAGCGTCCTTGAGGCCGTGGTGAAGTCGCTGTACCTGGTGCCGATGCCGATCACCAGGTCGGCCGAGCGGGCCAGCTCGTTGGCGGCGGCCGTACCGGTGTGGCCGACGGCGCCCACGGACAGCGGCGAGTCCCACGGCAGCGCGCCCTTGCCCGCCTGGGTCTCGGCCACGGGGACGCCGTACTCGGTGGCGAAGGCGCGCAGCGCCTCCCACGCCTCGCTGTAGATCACTCCGCCGCCCGCCACGATGAGCGGACGCTCGGAGGCGCGGATCAGGTCGAGCGCGCGTTGGAGCGCGGCGGGCTCGGGGACGGGCCTGGCGACGTGCCACACCCTGCGGTCGAAGAGCTCGGAGGGCCAGTCGAAGGACTCCGCCTGCACGTCCTGGGGCAGCGCCAGCGTCACCGCGCCGGTCTCGGCCGGGTCGGTGAGCACCCGCATCGCCTGCATGAGCGCGGACGGCAGCTGCTCGGGCCTGTTGATCCTGTCGAAGTAGCGCGAGACGGGCCTGAAGGCGTCGTTCACGCTGACGTCGAGCGAGCGGGGATCCTCCAGCTCCTGCAGCACGGGGTTGGCCACGCGCGTGGCGAAGATGTCTCCGGGCAGCAGCAGCACGGGGATGCGGTTGATCGTGGCGAGGGCGGCGCCGGTGACCATGTTCGTCGCCCCCGGCCCGATCGAGCTCGTGCACGCGAAGGTCGACAGGCGGTTGCGCATCCTGGCGAACCCCACCGCCGTGTGCACCATGGCCTGCTCGTTGCGGGCCAGATAGTACGGCAGCGCCGACGAGGTGCCCGCTCCCTGCGCGGCCAGCGCCTGCCCGATTCCCGCGACGTTCCCGTGCCCGAAGATCCCGAAGCAGCCCTCGACGAGCCGGTGTTCGGCACCGTCGCGCGAGGAGTACTGCCGGGACAGGAAGCGCACCAGCGCCTGGGCGACCGTGAGCCTCATCAGACCCTCCCGAAGGGCAGCCTGTCGTCGATCTGTTGCTGCTCCCACGTCCCGCGGATCCACGCGTGCCTGGGATCGTCGCAGAAGGCCATCGACCGCTCCTGCGCAGGGCCCGCCAGCACGTTCAGGTAGTAGAGGTCGTAGCCGGGAGGCGCCATGGAGGGTCCGTGGTAGCCGCGCGGCACCAGCACCACGTCACCTGACGACACCTCGGCCATCACCTCGTGCCCTCCGTAGACCCGCTGGTAGCCGGGGCCGCCCTCGAAGTAGTAGATCTCCTCGAGCACCGCCTCGTGGGCGGAGGCGGTGTCGTGCTTGTGCGGAGGGTAGGACGACCAGTTCCCTCCGGGGGTGAGCACCTCGACCGAGACGAGCTTGTCGCAGTCGAAGGCGTCGGGCGCGCAGAAGTTGTTGACCTGCCTGGAGGCCTGGCCCGCCCCTCGGATCTCGACGGGGACCTTCTCCGCGGGTCCGTACCTGACGGGGAAGCGGCGGGTGGCCAGCGCGGACGGCAGAGCGAAACGGCCCTCACCCGTCACCGTCACCTCGGTGTCGATCGGCAGGTAGCAGAAGTCGGTGACGTCCGAGAAGACCGACGAACGGCCGCGCAGCGACAGCCGTTCACCGTCGGCCTCGACGAGGCACGAGCCGGACAGCGGGAGCACCAGCATCTCCGACGAGCCGGTGTGGAAGGTGACGGTCTCCCCCGAGAGGTTCAGGGTCCGCAGCCCGCAGTAGGTCCACCCCGCGGCCTCCGGGGTGATCTCCAGTGCCCACGGCGAACGGGCGGTGGTGCCTGCCGGGACGAACGTCATGAGACCTCCAGCATCGCTACTGCGGTGTCGACGGCCGCGGCCACGTCGTCGTCGGGCGGGTAGAGCAGCGCGCGGCCGACCACGAGCCCGCGCACCCCCGGCAGCCTGAGCGCCTTGCGCCACGCGGCGTAGGCCAGGTCGGGGGCGTCGCCCGGGTCTCCGCCGAGCAGCAGCGCGGGCAGCGTGGTCGCCTGCATGACGCGCTCCATGTCCTCGACGACGGGGATCTTCAGCCAGGTATGGGCCGAGGTGGTGCCGAGCCCCTGACCGACGCTGATCGCCCTGATCACGCCGTCGGGCGTCAGGTCGTGGCCGGAGCGCCGCGACCAGAACGGCTCGACCATGGCGACCAGTCCCTCCCCTGCCAGCTCGCTGACCGCCCGAGCGCAGGCGGACAGCGTGGCCGCGGTGCCCGGCTCGTCCAGGGCGATCCTGCACAGCATCTTGCCCCCGTCGAGCCGCATCCGCACGATGGAGGCCGTGTCGTAGGCGGTGAATCTGTCGTCGAACTCGAAGACCGCGCCCTGGATGCCGCCGCGGTTCATCGAGCCGATGACCACCTTGTCGTCGAGGGCGCCGAGAAGCAGCAGGTCCTCGACGACGTCGGGGGTGGCGAGCAGGCCGTCCACGCCTGGTCTGGCGAGCGCGGTCGTCAGCCGGTCGAGCAGCTCGATCCTGCTGCCCATCGCCAGCGGGCGCCCGCCGACGCCCAGCGCGCCGCGCGCGGGGTGGTCGGCCGCGATGATCATGAGCTGGTCGCGCTCGGCCAGCAGCGGCCTGCGCCTGCGCGCGGCCGCCGCCTCGGCGATCCGCTCGGGGTGCCTGGCCCTGATCTCCTGGACCTGCCGGTAGTCACCCACGAGCGAGCACCTCCTCGACTGTGGGCATCGCGGGCGCGCAGGCCAGCCGTCCCGCCACGATCGCGCCCGCCGTGTTGGCGAAGCGCAGCGTCCGCTCCAGCGGCCATCCGGCCAGCAGCCCGTGACAGAGCGCGCCGCCGAAGGCGTCGCCCGCCCCGAGCCCGTTGACCACCTCGACCTCGACGGGCGGTACCGCGATCGTCTCCGTCGCGGTCATGCCCAGCACCCCCTCGCCGCCCTGCTTCACCACCGCCAGCTCGACCCCCGCCTCCAGCAGCGCCTTCCCCGCCGCGTACGGCTCGCGGGTGCCGGTGGCCACCTCGACCTCGTCGAGGTTGCCCACGGCGACGGTGACGTGCCCGAGCGCCTTGCGGACCTGGTGCATGGCGTCCTGCGCCGAGCCCCAGAACACCGGCCGGTAGTCGAGGTCGAGCACCGTGTGGGGCCTTCGCTCCCTGGCCCGCCACGCGGCGAAGTGGGCGGTGCGCGACGGCTCCTCCGACAGCCCCGTGACGGTCGCCCAGAACAGCCTGGCCCGCCTGATCTCGGAGACCGGCAGCTCGTCGGGACGGATCACCAGGTCGGGCGCCTTGGGGAAGCGGTAGAAGTACAGCGGGAAGTCGTCAGGCGGCCTGATCTCGCAGAACGTCACAGGGGTCGGCAGCCCCTCGACAGAGGTGACGAAGGAGTCGTCCACCCCGTAGGAGCGCAGCGCGTCGTGGACGAACGCACCGAACGGGTCGGCCCCCGTCCTGGTGATCACCGCCGAGCGCTCGCCGAGCCTCGCCGCCGCCACGGCGACGTTGGTCGGGCTGCCGCCCAGGTACTTGCCGAACGTCTCGACCTCGCGCAGCGACACCCCGACCTGGAGGGGATAGACGTCCACCCCGACCCGCCCCATCGTCAGGACGTCGATCATGCGAGTCCTTCCAGGAAGGCGACGCTCTGCCTGACATCGTCCACGGCGTCGTCCTCGGCGGAGGTGAGCACCGTGTCCTGCTCCATGACGTACCAGCCGGAGTAGCCGCTCTGGCCGAGTGTCGTCACGATCCCGGCGACGTCCACGTCTCCCTGGCCCAGCGGGCGGTAGATGCCCTGGCGGACCGCCTCGGTGTAGGTGAGGCCGCCGTCCCTGACCTTCGCCGCCAGCCCCTGGTCGACGTCCTTCAGGTGCACGTGCGCGACCCTGCCGGGATCCCTGCGCACCAGCTCCAGCGGGTCGGTGCCGCCGATCAGCAGGTGCCCCGTGTCCAGGCAGAGAGGGACGGCCGAGCCCTCCATCACGCGCTCGACCTCCTCCCGCGTCTCGACCATGGTCCCGACGTGCGGGTGCAGGGTGATCGCCGGGCCGCGGCCCTTGGCGGCGGCGAGGATCCTCCTCAGGTTGTCCAGCAGCGTCTTCCAGCCCGTGGCGTCGAGCTGCGGCCTCCTGTCGTAGCCGTCGGCGCCGCTGTCGGCGGCCAGCACCAGCACGTCGACGTCGCCCTCCGCGAAGTCGCGCATGCGGGCCCGCACCCCGGGCAGCGGGTCGTGCCGGGGTTCGTGCAGCACGACGGGGACGAAGCCGCCGACGGCCCGCAGGCCGTACTCCTCGAGCAGGGCCTTCCTGCGCGTCGGCGAGTGCGGCAGGAAGCCGTCGGGGCCGAGCTCGGTGGCGGTCAGGCCCACCGAGCGCATCTCCGACAGCACCCGCTCGCGATCCAGCTGGTGGCCCCAGCCGGGCACCTCGCACACCCCCCAGGAGATCGGCGCGCCCGCGATCCTCATCGGCTGACCTCCTCGACGGCGACGGGCCTGCCCTCGCGGCGCGACCGCTCCGCGGCCTCGGCGACGTAGAGGGCGGCGAGCGCGTCCTCGATCGTGCACGGGCTGGTGTCGCTGCGCAGGAAGCCGTCGATCTCGGCCACGTAGGCGGCCCTGAATCTGGAGACGAAGTCCGGCCACGGTTCTCCTGGCGGCTGCAGGCCCTCCGCGCTGGTCAGCGGGGTGCGCGGGTCGAGACCAACGACCTGGGTGCGGCGGGTGCCGGCCAGCTCCATCCTGACGTCGTAGCCCGCGCCGTTGTACCTGGAGCCCTGGAGGGTCACGAGCGTGCCGTCGTCGAGGGTCAGAAGTGCCGCGCTGGTGTCCACGTCGCCCGCCTCCCTGAAGAAGTCGGCGCCTCTGTTGGCACCCGTGGCGTAGACGGTCGCCACCTCTCGTCCGGTTACCCAGCGCAGGATGTCGAAATCGTGGATGTGGCAGTCGCGGTAGATGCCGCCCGACATGGGGATGTACCCGGCCGGCGGCGGCGCCGGATCGGCACTGAGCAGGTGCACGCGGTGCAGCTCGCCCAGCTCGCCGGCGCGCAGGGCCTTCGCGGCGGCCCCGTAGCCGGGGTCGAAGCGGCGCTGGAAGCCGATCTGGACGCGGTTGCCCTCGCTCGCCTTCAGCACCTTGATCGTCTCTTCGACCGTCGGCGCGACCGGCTTCTCGCAGAAGACCGGGATCCCGCGGCGGCAGGCCTTGATCAACAGGTCGGCGTGCGTGCTGGTGGGGGTGGCGATGACCAGGGCGTCAGCCTCGAAGGGATCGCCCTGCCTGCCATGCGGTGAGCTGCGTACGGGGTCCCACACGATCAGATCGTCCACCAGCGGGTGCGCGGCGAGGGTTTCGGCATGAAACGCTCCGATCCTTCCCAGACCGAGCAGACCGACACGCATGACGCCTCCAAGGGGGTCGGGGATCCCTTTCTAACCTTCTATCCCTTTCTTTGTCCAGACATACTGACCTTCATGCGTGCGATCACGTCATCGGCGTGGTGGGCGGGCACCCGGGCGAATCCCATGACGATCGCGGGCGGCCCCTCGGTGAAGCGCATCTGGCCCACTTCCTCGGCCGACAGCCCCGCCGCCTGAGCGGCGGCGGCCACCTCTTTCTCGTCCCAGTCCTCCGGCAGGTCGAGGTAGATGTGCAGGCCCGCCTCGATCCCGCGCACGACCAGCTCGGGCAGGTGCTCGGCCAGCGCCCTCACCAGGGCGTCGCGGCGCTTCTTGTACTCCCTGCGCATCCTGCGCAGGTTGCGGTCGTACCCGCCGGTGCGCAGGAGGTGGGCCAGGGCGTACTGCTCGATGACGGGCGAGCCGAGGTCGAGCTCGCCGCGCGCCCGCCGTACGGCCTCGGCCAGGTCGGGAGGGGCGGCGATCCAGCCGAGCCTGAGGCCGGGGGCCAGCGACTTGCTGACGCTGCCGGACAGGATCACCCTGTCGGGCGCGAGGCCCTGCAGGCAGCCGACGGGGTCGCGGTCGAACCTGAACTCGGCGTCGTAGTCGTCCTCCAGCACCACGCCGCCCCACTCCATCAGCGCGGCCCTGCGCGCGGGCGACAGCACGACGCCCGTCGGGTACTGATGGGCGGGGGTGAGGAGCACCGCGCCGACCCCGCGCAGGCGCTCGACCCTCAGCCCCTCCTCGTCCACCGGGATCGGCACCAGCTCGGCGCCCGTGCGCCTGAGCAGCGGGACCTGGCGGTGACTGGTGGGGTCCTCGACCGCGAGCTTCGGGCTCCTCAGGACGTGCAGGATCAGGCTGAGCCCCTGGGCCACACCGCCGACGATCACCAGGTTGTCGGCGCTGACGTCGGCGGCGCGCACGCGCTTGAGATAGCTCGCCAGCTCCTCGCGCAGCTCGGGCACGCCCCCGGGGTCGCCGTAGTCGAAGGCGTCGCTCGGCACCGTGGTCAGCACGTGCCTGACCGCGGCCATCCAGCGCTCGCGGGGGAAGCCGCCGAGGTCGGGCGAGGTGGGACGGTGACCGTAGTAGGGCGCCCGCTCCCGCACCCGCGCGGGCTCCCTGCGGGCGGTCGCGGCGACCACGGTGCCCGCCCCGACCCTCGCCAGGAGGAAGCCCTCGGCGACCAGCTGCTCGTAGGCTTCGACGACCACACCCCTGGACACGCTGAGATCCCTGGCCAGCTCGCGGCTGGCCGGCAGGCGCGTCCCTGCCTCCAGCCTGCCCTGCCTGATGGCCTCCCTGAGCTCGGTCGCCACCTGCCCCGCGATCGCCCCCTTGCCCCTGTCGATGGGGATATGGAGATCGGCCAATTGGTCCTCACTTTTGCCGCGTCATTGGACTGTATGGGCGAACCATTCCATTCCTAGCATGCCTTACATGAGAAACGGTGTCATCGGAGCTGCCTCCGCCATGTTCCTCGTCGGCACCCTCGCGGGGGTGTCGGGAGTGATCCAGAACTATCCGGTGTACGGCGGGCAGGCCGTCCGCTACCTCGCGGCGGCGGCCATCCTGCTGGCGGCCACGCGAGTGATGGGCCTGCGCTTCGTCAGGTTGACGGCCCGCGAGACGCTGCTGCTGCTCGCGCTCGCGCTCCTGGGCCTGGTCATCTTCAACGTGTGCGTGATCGAGGCGACCCGCGAGTCGGGGCCCGCGCTGCCAGGCACCATCCTCGGGACGGTCCCCCTCGTGCTGGCCATGGTCAGCGGACGGCCCGCGCCCCGGCTGGTGATCGGCGCCGGCATCGTGGTCGCGGGCGCGGTGCTGGCCACAGGGCTCGGCAGCGGCAACCTTCCAGGGCTGCTGTGGTCGCTGGGCGCGCTCGTCGGAGAGGTCAGCTTCTCCCTGCTGGCGATCCCGTTGCTGCCCAAGCTTGGCGCGCTGCGCGTGTCGGCCTACTCGACGGCTCTGGCCGTGCCCATGCTGGCCGTCGTCGGATTCTTCATGGAGGGCACGGCCATGCTGCGCGTGCCCACCGTCGCCGAGGGCCTCGGCTTCGTCTACCTGACCGTGGTCGTGACGGTCATCGCCTTCTTCCTCTGGTACTCCTCGCTGCCCAAGCTCGGCCCCGGCACGGCGGGCCTGTTCGCGGGGCTGATCCCGGTCGGCGCCATCGTCACTGGGCTGGCCCTGGGCATCGCGGTGCCGTCCGCGCCCGACCTGCTCGGAGCTGGACTGGTCATCCTCGGCATCGTCGTCGGCCTCACCGCCGACCGTGGCGCCGCGATCGCCGTTCCCGAACCCGCGGCCGGCCGCTCCTGACGGTGCGGTCCTGCGGAGGCGCGGCACGCCGTACCCTCTAGGGGACCGAAAGGATCGAGGGACATGCCCGAGTTCGACTACACCGACCTGCTTCCGCTTGGCGCCGACGACACCGAGTATCGGCTGATCACCAGCGAGGGGGTGCGGAAGGTCGAAGCTGCGGGACGCAGCTTCCTGGAGGTCGACCCGGAGGCGTTGCGGCTGCTCACCGAGACCGCCGTCCACGACATCTCGCACTTCCTTCGCGCCTCCCACCTGGCGCAGCTCAGGAAGATCGTCGATGACCCCGAGTCGAGCGGCAACGACAGGTTCGTGGCGCTCGACCTGCTCAAGAACGCCTCGATCTCGGCGGGCGGCGTGCTGCCCATGTGCCAGGACACCGGCACGGCCATCGTCATGGGCAAGCGCGGACGCCACGTGCTGACCGACGGCGCCGACGCCGAGCACATCTCGCGCGGCGTCTACGACGCCTACACCAGGCTCAACCTGCGCTACTCGCAGATGGCTCCGCTCACCATGTGGGAGGAGAAGAACACGGGCAACAACCTGCCCGCCCAGATCGAGCTGTACGCCGAGGACCCCCACGGCCACCCCGACGAGTACAAGCTGCTGTTCATGGCCAAAGGCGGAGGGTCGGCCAACAAGTCGTTCCTCTACCAGGAGACCAAGGCGGTGCTCAACGAGAAGCGCATGCTGGCCTTCCTCGAGGAGAAGATCCGCTCGCTGGGCACCGCGGCGTGCCCGCCGTACCACCTGGCGGTGGTGATCGGCGGCACCAGCGCCGAGTACGCGCTGAAGACCGCCAAGTACGCCTCGGCCCGCTACCTCGACTCGATCCCGACCGAGGGCTCGCCGTCCGGGCACGGCTTCCGCGACCTGGAGCTGGAGCAGAAGGTCTTCGAGCTGACCCAGAAGCTCGGCATCGGGGCGCAGTTCGGCGGCAAGTACTTCTGCCACGACGTGCGCGTCATCCGCCTGCCCAGGCACGGCGCCTCCTGCCCCGTGGCCATCGCGGTCTCCTGCTCGGCCGACAGGCAGGCGCTGGCCAAGATCACGCCTGAGGGCGTGTTCCTGGAGAAGCTGGAGACCGACCCCGCGCGCTTCCTGCCGGAGACCACGGACGAGCACCTGTCCGACGACGTGGTGCAGATCGACCTCAACCGCCCGATGGCCGACATCCTCGCCGAGTTGACGAAGTACCCGGTCAAGACGCGCCTCTCGCTCACCGGCCCGCTCGTCGTCGCCCGCGACATCGCCCACGCGAAGATCGCCGAGCTGCTCGACAACGGCGGCGAGATGCCCGCCTACCTGAAGGACCACGCGGTCTACTACGCCGGACCGGCGAAGACGCCCACGGGGTACGCGTCGGGCTCGTTCGGGCCGACGACGGCGGGGCGCATGGACTCCTATGTCGAGCGCTTCCAGGCCGAGGGCGGGTCCATGGTGATGCTCGCCAAGGGCAACAGGTCCAAGCAGGTCACGGAGGCCTGCAGGCAGTACGGCGGGTTCTACCTCGGCTCGATCGGCGGGCCCGCGGCGCGCCTCGCCCAGGACTGCATCAAGAAGGTGGAGGTCCTGGAGTATCCCGAGTTGGGGATGGAGGCGGTGTGGAAGATCGAGGTGGAGGACTTCCCCGCGTTCATCGTGGTCGATGACAAGGGCGAAGACTTCTTCACCGACACGACGGGCCCCGTCCTGTCCATCGGCCGCCGCTGACGTCCTCGCCGTCACGCCCCGGCCGTGCGAACGGCCGGGAGGGGCGAGCGCGCCCAGAAGGGCGACGGGCGTCTCCCACCCGTGGGGAGCGGCGCGGAACAGGGGCTCCCGCGCCGCGAAGGGCGCTCTGAGACGCGATCTCCGCGTGGCAGCCGCGGGAGTCGCCCGGCCGCACAGAGGGAGCCGAGGGTCAGGCTCGCCGGGCTGGGGGCGGCAGCGGGCCGCGTGAAGGCAGCCGTGTACGCGGGTGGATGGTGTTCAGGGGTGTCGGGAGGGCCGATCACCGAGGTGTGGTCGGTCTCGGGCGACCGCACCTTCTACGGTGACTCTGGGCCTTGCCGGTCTGCTGACGACCCGGGCCCTGCCTCTGTACTGCGAGGGGGGTGGGACCCTGCCGGTCTGTCGGCGACTCCTGCGTCAGGCGCCCGTACGTGGGGGTGGATCGGACTCTCCGCCGTGGTCCTGCGGGACTGCCGGCGACGCGGGTCGCGTCGGTGCGTGGGGTCTGTGCTCCGCTGGGGCCTCGTCGCCCCGGTGGGTATCCGGAGCGTGTGGATCCAGCGGCGGCTCGGGGTTCGCGGGCGCCTCAGGCCGCGACCAGACCTCTGTGCGGGGCCACGACGGAGCCGTCGGGCAGCAGCAGGCCGGTGTCCTCGAACAGGACCACGCCGTTGCACAGCAGGCTCCAGCCCTGGTCGGGGTGGGACGCGATCACATGCGAGGCCTCACGGTCCGCGGCGTTCGCGGTGGGACAAGCGGGTCGATGACTGCACATCTTGCACCTCTCAGATGCTGCTCCTGGTTTGTTCTGTTGGTAGGGCTGCGTTCGCCCTGACGGTGTCCGGAGGTCCGGCTCGTGCTCTGCGCCGGCCTGCTGGGCCCCGCCTGATCGTGCCGGCGGATCTCTTTCCCATCCCAACGAGACTGGCGACGCTCTTGGTTCCTGTGAACCTTCTACCTTCATCATGACGACCGGCGCCGACAGTTTCGATGCATTTTGTGGCACTGGGGTTCACGTTTTCAGCATGCCTTGAGGTCCTGACGAACGGCTTGCAAACGGCTGACGCGGCGCGTAGCGGAGATCAGCCGTAGTCCTGCCTCGGCTGGGGCGTGCCGGCCTGCGAGGCGCCGGGCGGGCGCGCGATGGCGGAGCGGGTGCACGACCGCCACGCCGCTTCTGGTGTTCGACGCCTGGGAACATACTTAGCACCTGCGGTACCGCGACGTCCGCCCGGAACGGCGTGGAAAGGCTTTGGACCCTTGTGAACTGGGACGATGTCGCCAAGCGATTTGCTGACGTGACGAGTCAGGCTGGTTGACCGAAGTTCGCAACTTTTTATCGGCCCGGCCTCTACTGGTCGGTTTCAGCAAATAGGTAAGCTGCCTGCCATGCGTGCGCCGTCCGGTTACCTCCTTGCCGCGCGCTATCGGCTCATGGAGCCGGTCGGCCGCGGCGGCATGGGCACGGTTTGGCGAGCGCACGACGAGTTGCTGGACCGTCACGTTGCGGTGAAGGAAGTGCGGCTGCCGACCGTCCTCGACGAGGAGCTCAGGGCCGAGTTGTGCGCCCGCACCGAGCGCGAGGGCAGGGCCACGGCGATGGTCGCCCACCCCTCGGTGATCACCGTCTTCGACGTCGTCACCGAGGACGAGCGGCCCTGGATCGTGATGGAGCTGCTCCAGGCCAGGTCGCTGGAGCAGCTCATCCAGGACGAGGGCCCGCTGCCGCCGCGCAGGGTCGCCGAGATCGGCAGGCAGGTGCTGGGCGCGCTGCGCGCCGTCCACGCCAAGGGCATCCTGCATCGCGACGTCAAGCCCAGCAACGTGCTCGTCACCGAGGACCGCGCCGTCCTCACCGACTTCGGCCTGGCCGCCATGGAGGGCGACGCCTCCATCACGCAGGCGGGCATCGTGCTCGGCTCGGCCGGCTACATCGCGCCCGAGCGGGTGCTCGGCTCGAAGGCCAGCCCCGCGGGCGACCTGTGGTCGCTCGGCGCGACCCTCTACACCGCCGTCGAGGGCAGGGGCCTGCACGGCAGGCGCACGGCGGCGGCCGCGCTGGCCGCGCTCACCAGCGGCGAGCCGATCCCCATGGTCAAGGCGGGACCGCTGGCCCCCGTGCTCGACGCGCTGCTGCGGATCGACCCCGCCACCCGCCTCGACTCGGTGCGCGCCTCGCTGATGCTGGCCAGGGTCGCGGCCGGCGGTTCGGCCGAGGAGCCGCTGACGACCAGGGGCAGGATCGCGCGCCCAGGTCCCGCGCGCCGGCCCACGCATCGCGGTCTGCACCGGGCGGAGACCACCGCGCCGACCCCCGTCGTTCCCATGCCGCGCACCCACCGCAAGCCGGGTGAGGGAGTGCATCGGAAGGTCATGGAGCAGCGCCCTGCGCCGTCCGGTTACGCCCGGTTTGTAGCCAAAGTGATAAAGTTGTTCCTCCCTAGGCGCTTTTGGCCCCGCGAACTTCGCAAGCGCGGGTAAAGCGTTATCCAAGCGAGAATAGATATCTTCTTCTCATGCCGGAACAGCAGAAGCGCCTGCTCGCGGAGCGCTATGAGCTGATCACACCGATCGGCCGGGGGACCATGGGGACCGTTTGGCGGGCCCACGACCGCGCCCTCGGTCGCGAGGTCGCGATCAAGGAGATCCGCCAGGATCCCGGGCTCACCGAGGAGCAGCGTGCCGAACTGCGCGAGCGCATGGTCCGTGAGGGCCGCACCGCCGCGCGGATCAGCCATCCCTCCGTGGCCTCGATCCACGACGTGCTCATCCAGGACAACAGTCCGTGGATCATCATGGAGCTCGTCGAGGCCCGCTCCATGGAGCAGGTGATCGAGGAGGAGGGCCCGCTGCCGCCCCGTCTCGTGGCCGAGATCGGCGTCGACCTGCTGGGCGCGCTGCGTGCCGCCCACGCGCAGGGCGTCACGCACCGCGACGTCAAGCCGGGCAACGTGCTGATCACCGAGAACGGCCGGGTCGTCCTGACCGACTTCGGCATCGCCAAGTCGGAGGGCGACACCAGGCTCACCAAGACCGGCATGGTGATCGGCTCCCCCGGCTACACCGCGCCCGAGCGGGCCCGCGGCGAGTACACCGGCCCCGAGTCCGACATCTGGTCGCTCGGCGCGACGCTGTACTTCGCGGTGGAGGGCAGGCCCGCCTACGAGCGCGCGACGGTGGCCGAGACGCTGGCCGCCCTCATGACCGAGAACGCCGACGCTCCCACGCAGGCCGGGCCGCTCCGTCCGGTGCTGGAGGGCATGCTCCACAAGGACCACCGCCAGCGGCTCACCGCGGCCACGACCGAGACCATGTTGCGGATGGTGGCCGACACGCCCACCAGCGACATCCCCAAGGTCATGGAGGACTTCGACCCCGACAGGACGATGACTGTGCAGCGCCCCAAGCCCTCCGAGCAGGACGACCAGAGCGCCATCGTCACCTCGCGACTGTCGATCCCCTCCACGGGCCTGCCCGGCAAGCCCGTCTACCCGCCGCCCGCCGCCGCGAGCGGCCCCGGTACGGCCGGCGCGGGCCGGCCAGACGGTCCCGGAGCGCCTGGCCGGCCGGGGCACCCCCAGGGGTCAGGCGCCTTCGGAGGCCCTCCTTCGGGCGCCGGAGCCTTCTCAGGCCCTCCCGCCCAGGGCGGCGCGGGCGCGTTCGGAGCGCCCGCGGGCCCCGGCGGGCCAGGCGCCTTCGCGGGGCCCGCCAACGCCGACACCCGCCCGAGCGGCCCCGACCAGCGGCCGAGCGGCCCCCACCAGCGTCCTGGTCCCGGCGGACCCGGCGGCCCCCACGGGCAGTCCGGGCCCCCCACGCCGTCGGGCCCCCCAGCCGGGCCTCCAGGCAGGCCATGGCGGGCCCTCCGGCCACCCGGGCCCCGGCGGGCCCGGCGGTCCCGGGCAGGGCGGCTCCGGGCACGGCGGACCCGGGCACGGCGGACCGGGGGGTCAGGCGGGAGCCGGGCGTTCCGGGTACGCGGGCCCTCAGGGAGCGCCCCCGTACAACGGCGGTCCTGGAGCGCCGGGCGACACCGTGGCGCACCGCGCGCCCGGCGGACCCGGCACCCCCGTGCCCGCCGCTCCGCCGCGCGGCTACGGGAGCGACCATCCCGACAGGCAGCCAGGCCTCGGCACCGACCTGTTCGCGATCGCGGGACAGTCCGCCCAGGAGAAGGAGGGCAACCGCGCGGGAGTCCTCATCCTCATCGGCGTCGCCATCGTCGCCCTTGCCGTGATCGCGATTCTGGTCATCTCCGCCGTCTCGGGCTGACCCCGACGCCTCGCGCTCGATCCGGATCGCACAGACTTGGGACATGAGTGAGTTTCGGATCGAGCACGACTCCATGGGCGAGGTGCGCGTCCCCTCGGACGCCAGGTGGCGCGCGCAGACCCAGCGGGCCGTGGAGAACTTCCCCATCTCGGGACGGCGCCTGGAGCCCGCCCACATCGCCGCGCTCGGCCTGATCAAGGCGGTCGCGGCCGAGGTGAACGCCGAGCTCGGCGTGCTCGACAAGGACGTGGCGGAGGCCATCGCCCAGGCGGCGGCCGACGTGGCGGAGAACGAGTACGACGAGCACTTCCCCATCGACGTGTTCCAGACCGGCTCGGGCACCTCCTCGAACATGAACGCCAACGAGGTCGTCGCCACGCTCGCGCAGGAGCGGCTCGGCCGTCCCGTGCACCCGAACGACCACGTCAACGCCTCGCAGTCGTCCAACGACGTCTTCCCCACCTCCATCCACGTCGCGGCCGCCACCGAGGTCGTCTTCCACCTGGTGCCCTCGCTCCAGCACCTGGCCATCGCGCTGAGGGTCAAGGCGACGGAGTTCGCGCAGACGGTGAAGTCCGGCAGGACCCACCTCATGGACGCCACCCCCGTGACGCTCGGCCAGGAGTTCGGCGGCTACGCCTCGCAGGTCGAGCACGGCGTCAACCGCGTCAACTCGGCCCTTCGCCACGTCGTCGAGCTCCCGCTGGGCGGCACCGCCGTGGGCACCGGCATCAACACCCCTCCCGGCTTCGCCGCGAAGGCCATCGAGAAGCTCAGCGAGGCGACGGGCATCAGGTTCGTCGAGGCCGAGGACCACTTCGAGGCCCAGAGCGCGCAGGACGCGATCGTCGAGCTGTCGGGTCAGCTCAAGGTCGTCGCGGTCTCCCTCAACAAGATCGCCAACGACCTGCGGTGGATGGGCTCGGGCCCCAGGGCCGGACTCGGCGAGATCAACCTGCCCGACCTGCAGCCGGGTTCATCGATCATGCCGGGCAAGGTCAACCCGGTGATCCCCGAGGCAACGGCCATGGTCGCGGCCCAGGTCATCGGCAACGACGCCGCGATCACCTTCGCGGGCGCCTCCGGCACCTTCGAGCTGAACGTCATGCTCCCCGTCATCGCCAGGAACATCCTGGAGTCGATCCGCCTGCTGGCCAACGTCTCCCGGCTGCTCGCCGACCGCTGCGTCTCGGGGATCACCGCCAACACCGAGCGGCTGAGGGAGTACGCCGAGTCCTCCCCGTCGATCGTCACGCCGCTCAACCGTCACGTCGGCTACGAGGAGGCCGCCAAGATCGCCAAGCAGGCGCTGGCCGAGCGCAAGACGATCCGCCAGGTGGTGATCGAGCGCGGTCACGTCGCCAACGGCACCCTCACCGAGAGCGAGCTGGACGCGGCTCTCGACGTCCTGTCCATGACGCGCCCCTCCCAGTAGCCGCTCGCAGTAGCCGTTCCCTGGGGTGACCGATCCCCGCCCGCCGTCTCGCCGGGATCGGTTACCCCAAGTTCGATAACGATTCGCCAACGTAGTCATCCGATTGCGCAAAGTGGTCGTCAGAGGAAGGCGTCGGCAACCGCCGATCCCGTCTGACGAAAGGGTGACCGATAGCGTGCGAATGGTTCCCTCGGCCGGCAACAACAGCATTGCGTTTGCGCGGAACGCGTCGGCACCGTCGGCGGGCGGGGTATTCATCGGCCGTGGATCGACCGGCGCGCCGGTGTGGCAGGCCACGCTCAGGCGGGGTCCCGAAGGAGACGGTGTGGACATCCCGGACGGCACAGGACGGCACAGGACGGCGCAGCGCGGCCCGCCTCCGGCTCCATGAGGTTTCGCGAGTCGAAGACATCCCCATGGAGTTTCGAGAGGAGGTGTGACGCCGCCCCGCCACCCCGAGGCGGGCAGGGCGTCACGTACCAGATGAGGATCCTGATGCTTCGCCTGTTCCAAGCCATGCGCAATGCCAGGACCAAGGACCTGACCCGGCACCTGGCAGCCACGCCCCTTGAACACATCTACGCCCGTTTCGGCCGCGACATCCTGGCCCAGGCTGCCCAGGACCGCGCGCTGTCCGACGCGATCGCCAAGGAGGTCGCGGAGATCGACAGGTCGATCGAGGAGGAGGGCGTCGATCCCACCCCCGTCGAGCTGCGCTCCTTCCTCATGGGGTACGGCCAGGGCGTCATCGACTCCGCGGTGATCAGGCCCGATCTGGTCGCCCAGGACACCAGCTGCGGCAGCGTGTACCCGAGCTCGGTGGTCAAGCTGGGCGCGCTGAGCCAGAAGGCCTTCGCGGGCGGCCTCATCAAGATGTCCTGAGACACACATGAGCCCGGAGAGGTATGTGGCCGGGCTCCATGTGCCGTGCGAGGAGAAGCGGCTAGGGTCCGAGACATGACGGAGGAGCTGGCCGGGCGGACCGCCCTGGTGACGGGGGCGGGAAGCGGGATCGGCAGGGCGTGCGCCGTCAGGCTGGCCTCGGCGGGCGCCAGGGTGCTGGTCGTCGACAGGTCGGGTGAGGCCGCCGAGCGCGTGGCGAAGGAGACGGGAGGGGTCGCGGTCACCGCCGACCTCTCGCGCGAAGGCTTCCTCGGCGAGCTGCCCCACGAGCCTGTCGACATCCTGGTGAACAACGCGGGCTTCCAGCACGTCGCGCCGATCGAGGAGTTCCCTCCCGAGGTCTTCGCCACGATGCTCAAGGTCATGCTGGAGGCGCCCTTCCTGCTGGCCAGGCACCTGCTGCCGGGGATGTACGCCAGGGGCTGGGGCCGCGTGGTCAACATCTCCTCCGTCCACGGGCTCAGGGCCTCGCCGTACAAGTCGGCCTATGTCACGGCCAAGCACGGCCTGGAGGGGCTGTCGAAGGTGATCGCGCTCGAAGGCGCCGCCAAGGGCGTGACCTCCACGTGCGTGAACCCCGGCTACGTGCGCACCGAGCTGGTCGAGAGGCAGATCGCCGCCCAGGCCGTCTCGCACGGCATCCCCGAGAGCGAGGTCGTCGAGCAGGTCATGCTCCAGCCTGCGGCGCTCAAGCGGCTGATCGAGCCAGAGGAGGTGGCCGAGCTGGTCGCCTACCTGTGCGGGCCCAACGGCTCCTTCATCACCGGCGTCTCCCTTCCCGTGGACGGTGGATGGACGGCTCGCTAGCCTTCCTCGACCTGCTGGCCAGAGAGGCCTCGGCGGTCGAGTTCGAGGGCCCGATACTCAAGGCCAGGGCCGAGGGCGCCAGTCCTCAGGTGCTCGAGGAGCTCGAAGAGGCCAAGCTGAGGGCGCTCAAGGTCCGCGCGCTGCTGCGGCGCAGGGCCAGGCGCGAGGCCGAGCTGAGCGCGCTCTACGACACCGCGGGCGACCTGGCGGGGCTGCGCGACCTCGACGCCGTGCTCGAGGCCATCGTCCACAGGGCGAGGCAGCTGCTGGGCACCGACACGGCCTACATGACGCTTCACGACCCCGACAGGGGCGACACCTACATGCGGGTCACCGACGGCTCGATCTCGGCCGCCTTCCGCGTGCTCAGACTGGCGATGGGCGCGGGCCTCGGCGGCCTGGTGGCGCAGACGGCGACGCCGTACTCCACCGCCGACTACTTCGCCGACGCCCGCTTCAGGCACACCGCCGAGATCGACCACGCGGTCAAGGAGGAGGGCCTGGTCGCCATCCTCGGCGTGCCGCTGCGCCTGGGCCGCAGGGTGATCGGCGTGCTCATGGCCGCCAACCGCAGCGCCAGGCCGTTCGCGCAGGAGGAGGTCTCGCTGCTGGCCAGCCTCGCCGCCCACGCGGCGGTCGCGATCGACAACGCGAGGCTGCTGCAGGAGACGCGCAACGCCCTCGACGAGCTCTCCCACGCGCACAGGATCGCCAGGGAGCACAGCGACGCCGTGGAGCGGGCCGCGCTGGCCCACGACAGGATGACGGGGCTGGTGCTGCGCGGCGGCGGCATCGAGGACGTGGCGGCGGTGGTCACCGAGGTGCTCGGCGGCACGCTCGCCGTCCTCGACGAGACGGGACGGCCGCTGGTCGGCGAGGTGGAGGACGGCGTCCTCGAGCAGGCGGTGCCCGGCCGTACGGTCAGGAGGGGCAACCTCATGATCAGCGCCAGCGCGCCGCTGTGCACGCTGGTCCTGAGGAGCGACGACGCCGACGAGCGCATCCTGGAGCGGGCGGCGCTGGTCTGCGCGCTGTTGCTGCTGTTCCGCAGAAGCGTCGCGGAGGCGGAGGGCAGGGTGCGCGGCGAGCTGCTCGACGACCTCATCTCCCGCGCCGCAGAGGACCCGCGCGGTCTCACCGACCGCGCCCGCAGGCTCGGCGTCGACCTGTCGGCGCCGCACGTGCTGGTCGTGGCCAGACACGAGGGCCAGCGCGAGCGGGCCGCGTTCTGGGCCTCCTCCCACGCGGCGATCTCCAGGGGCCTGGCGGCCGCGCGCGGCCAGGAGGTGGTGCTCCTGGTGCCGGGCGGCGACCCCGGCGCCGCCGCCCAGCGGGTCGCCAGCGAGCTGAGCGCATCCCTGGGCTCGGCCGCGACCGCCGGAGCCTCAGGACCCATCACCGAGCCCACGCACGTCCCGAGAGCTCACAGGGAGGCGCTGCGCTGCGCCGAGTCGCTCATGGCCCTCGGCAGGGCGGGCGACGGCGCCAGCGCGGCCGAGCTGGGCTTCGTCGGCCTGCTGATCGGCGAGGGCCGCGACGTCGGCGCCTTCGTCTCGGCCGCGCTCGGCCCGGTCATCGACTACGACGAGCGCAGGGGCACCGCGCTGCTGAGCACGCTCGCCGCCTACTTCGCCCAGGGCGGCTCGCCCTCGCGCACCGCCGAGGTCATGCACATCCACGTCAACACCGTCACGCAGCGCCTCGACAGGGTCGGAAGGTTGCTCGGCGACGGCTGGCAGGAGCCCGAGCGCGCGCTGGAGATCCAGCTCGCCCTCCGTCTTCGCCACATATCCACGGCAGGGACTGTGGGGCCGACGCCCATATAAGTGACGCCGGTCACTCTTTACCGTGGGCGAAACCCCCCAGAAAAGGCGAAGCTATGAGCATCAAAAAGATCGTGGCCGCGAGCCTGATCGGCACCACCATCGAGTGGTACGACTTCTTCCTGTACGGCTCGGCGGCGGCGCTCGTCTTCAACGTCCTGTTCTTCCCCGACTCCGACCCGCTGACCGGCACGCTCCTCGCGTTCCTCACCTACGCCGTCGGCTTCGTGGCCCGCCCGCTCGGCGGCCTGGTCTTCGGCCACTTCGGCGACCGCCTCGGCCGCAAGACGCTGCTGGTCATCAGCCTGCTCATGATGGGCGTGGCGACCTTCCTCATCGGCTGCCTGCCCACGCACGCGGCCATCGGCGGCGCGGCTCCGCTGCTGCTGACCGCGCTCCGCCTGGTGCAGGGCTTCGCGCTGGGCGGCGAGTGGGGCGGCGCGGTGCTCATCGTCTCCGAGCACGGCGACGCGGGCAGGCGCGGCTTCTGGGCCTCATGGCCGCAGGCCGGCGCCCCCGGCGGCAACCTGCTGGCCACCGGCGTGCTCGCGCTGCTGGCCGCCTTCCAGTCCGACGAGGCGTTCCTGTCGTGGGGCTGGCGCGTGCCGTTCCTGCTGTCGGGCGTGCTCGTGATGGTCGGCCTGTGGATCAGGCTCTCCATCAGCGAGTCGCCGGTCTTCCAGCAGGCTCCCCCGCTGGAGGACAAGACGCCGATCGCGGGCGTGATCAGGCACCACTGGCGCGACGTGCTGGTCGCGATCGGCGCCCGCATGGCCGAGAACATCTCCTTCTACCTGATCACCGTCTTCGTCATCACCTACGGCACGACCGTCGTGAAGCTGGACAAGGCGACCATCCTGAACGCCGTCCTTATCGCCTCGGCGATCCACTTCATCACGATCCCGCTGTGGGGCGCGCTGTCCGACCGGGTCGGCCGTCGCCCCGTCTACCTGGCGGGCGCAGCGGGCATCGGAGTGTGGATCTTCGCCTTCTTCCCGCTGATCAACACCGGCGGCTTCCTGGCCATCACCCTGGCCATCACCGTCGGCCTGCTCTTCCACGGCATGATGTACGGCCCGCAGGCCGCCTTCTTCTCCGAGCTGTTCGGCACGCGGATGCGCTACACGGGCGTGTCGATCGGCGCCCAGCTGTCGGCGATCGTGGCCGGAGCGCTCGCGCCCGTCATCGCCGTCAGGCTCCTGCAGCAGTTCGGCAGCTGGGTCCCGATCGCCGTCTACCTGGCGGTCGCCGCCGTGCTGACCCTGGTGGCGGTCTATGCCGCCCGCGAGACCCAGGGCCGCGACCTCGCGGAGAAGATCAAGGTATGAAGGTCGCCACCTCGCGACTGACGCAGAACGTGCTGGAGGGGCCGAGCGCCGAGGGCGAGCCCGTGCTGTTCGTCCACGGCAACGTCTCCTCCGCCGCGTTCTGGCGCGACACGCTCGCCGCCATGCCCGAGGGCTACCGCGCGCTCGCGGCCGACCTGCGCGGCTTCGGCGACAGCGACCCCGCCCCCGTGGACGCCACCCGCGGCCTTCGTGACTTCTCCGACGACCTGACCGAGCTCGTCGAGGCCATGGAGCTCGGCCCCGTCCACCTGGTCGGCTGGAGCATGGGCGGCGGCGTCGTGATGCAGCTCCTGCGCGACCGTCCCGCCCTGGTCCGCTCGCTCACGCTGGTCAACCCTGTCTCCCCGTACGGCTACAGCGGCACAGAGGGCCCCGACGGCCTCCTCACCCACGCCGACGGCACCGGAGCGGGCGCGGGCGCCGCCAACCCCGACTTCGTGGCCAGGCTGGCGAAGGGCGACATGTCGGACGAGGCGCCCACCTCGCCGCGCACCGTCTTCCGCACCTCGTACGTCGCGGGGCCCGTCGCCGACGAGGACTTCTACGTCGCCTCGATGCTGACCACCAGGGTCGGCGAGGACAACTACCCCGGCGACGCCGTCACCTCCGAGGCGTGGCCCGGCGTCAGACCAGGCGCCAGGGGCGTGCTCAACGCCCTCGCCCCGACCCACTTCCGCCTGGACGACCTGCACAGCGTCGAGCCCCGCCCGCCGATCCTGTGGATCAGGGGCGCCGACGACGTGATCGTCTCCGACGCCTCGCCGTTCGACCTGGCCCAGCTCGGACTGCTCGGCGTCGTGCCTGGCTCGCCCGGCACCCCCGCCCAGCCCATGGTCACTCAGACCAGGGCGGCGCTGGAGCGCTACGGCGACTACCGCGAGGTCGTGCTCGCCGTGTGCGGGCACAGCCCGCATCTCGAACACCCCGAGGAGTTCCGCAGGCTGCTGGTCGAGCACCTTCAGTCGCGCAGGTAGCGGTGCGTGCCCGCACGTACCAGCCGGACGGCGTACCGGGCTCCTGGCACGCGCCGGGCCAGCCTGCGCAGCGCCGTGTCGCGGCCCAGCGGGTTGTACTCGGGGTCGACCGCGGTGGCGGGCCTGACCTCGACCCTGCCTCGGCGCATCTCCAGGGCGAAGCGCAGGCCGGTCTCCCTGTCCTCCTCGCGCAGCGAGGTCAGCCAGGCGCCCGGCCCCACGTGCTCCGGGCCTGGCATGAACCGCTTGACGGGCACCTTGGCGACCAGCTGCCCTGCCGCCTTGCCCGGCAGTCCCGGCTCGACCAGGGCGGGCACGCTGACCTCGCGCGCCTTGCGTGAGGTGTCGCGCAGCACCAGCTCCATGGCGGGACCTCCGCTCGGCGGCACGTACGGCACCGGCACCACCACGAAGACGTGTCCTTCGCGCTTGGTGACGGTCGCGGCGGACGAGACGAGGGCGATCGACTCCGAGAAGCTCCTGGGCTCGATGCACAG
This sequence comes from Nonomuraea roseola, assembly GCF_039535395.1. NCBI lineage: Bacteria > Bacillati > Actinomycetota > Actinomycetes > Streptosporangiales > Streptosporangiaceae > Nonomuraea > Nonomuraea roseola. The sequence continues at coordinate 3,877,304 of NZ_BAAAXC010000015.1, read as the reverse complement.
CCCCAGCTCGCCCGAGTCGCTCCAGCACGGCACGACCAGACGCCTTCTCGGGCGCTCGGCCAGCACACCCAGACAGGTGAGGGGGCCGTCGGACCTGCTGATCCTGGAGGAGGCCCGATGCGCTCCGCCGTACATCCTGACGTGGATCTCCCACTGTCCGGAGGGCAGCGGCTCGCCGACGGCCCCGGTGGCGACGTCGACGCGCGCCCTGCCGTGGACCTGGACGCGCACCCTGCCTCGCTCGTGGATGCGCACGGCCTCGCTGGTCACGGGGACGAAGTAGACGTCTCCTGTGTCCTGGTGCCTGAGGTAGACGTCGATGCGGGCGCGCGCGACCGCGTCCGTGACGTCGGTGACCTCGTCGGGCAGCAGGGTGTGGTCGACCGAGCCAGGAGGCCGCCAGTGGAGCCTGTCGCCGTCCTCGCGGAAGCGGGCGGGCTCGCCCGCGTGCGTGTAGATCTCCACCGCCAGGCCGAGCTCCAGCACACCGCCCACCCAGCTCACCTCGCTCAGGTCGGTCCTGAGGACGCTGCGGCGCGAGTCGGCGCCGAAGCTGATGAGCTGGTCCAGCCGGCCCGCCCTGAGCAGGACGGCCATCGCGCGCAGATGGACGGGCAGGTAGCGGTCGAGCCGCTCGGGGAAGCGCTCCTGCGTCAGTGTCCTGAAGGTGGTGAAGAACAGCCCTCTGTCCACCGAGGACCTGGCGAACCTGGTGCTCCTGAACAGGCGTAGCACGGTCGAGCGGAACCAATGGGCGTACATCTTGTCGCGCTGGCGGCCGGCCTCCGTGCCCGCGTCGATGACGTCGAGCAGCGCGCGCAGTTCGGCGGCCACCACCAAGGGATCGTCGTCAGGCCTCTCCTCCGGCTCCCCCATGTGGCAGCAGACCTCGTCGGCCAGCACCGTGACCACCTTGGCGGCCAGGTAGGCGCGTACCGAGAAGGTCTGCTCGGCCACCTTCCCGCCGGGGACGGCGAAGCCGATCATGTGCTCCTCGAGAAAGGCCTTCCTGCAGAGCTTGTGCGGGGTGAGCAGCGTGAGCAGCTTGTCGCGCAACACGTCGGCGCGCGCCCTGTTGACCTCGAAGGCCGCGATCGGCCGGCCACCGTCGCGCACGAGCCTGCCGATCAGCACGTCGGAGTCGCATTCCACGGCCCGCTCGTACATGAGCTTCAGGGCCCCGCGCTCGAGCCTGTCGCGCTGGTCGAGCAGGTAGACGTAGTCGCCCGTGGCGCTGGCGACGCCCACGTTGCGACCGCGCATCACCGAGCCGGTATGGGGCAGGTGCAGGACCCGGACATTGGGCCTGGCCGAGGCGACCGTGTCGAGCCGTTCCGCGATCCCGTCCGTGGAGCCGTCGTCCACGAAGATCACTTCATAGTCGTCCGGTGGCAGCGTCTGTTCCAGGACGGAACGGATGCAGGCGTCGGCGGTGTTGCCGGGATTGTGAACATTCACGATCACACTGACCTTCACACGGCCAAGCGTGAGCCGCCATCCCCTCGACCGCGAGTGGACTTGCCCATCGCAGAGGGTGTCAGTACCAGCCCCTTGCCATGGAATGGCTCCACGCACCACAGGGCGTGCCATAACGGCCCTTGATGTAACCCAATCCCCACTTGATCTGGGTGGCCGCGTTGGTCTGCCAGTCGGCGCCGGCGCTGGCCATCTTGCTGCCCGGCAGCGACTGCGGGATGCCGTAGGCGCCTGAGTAGCGGTTCATGGCCCGCTCGTTCCAGCCGCTCTCCTTGTGCCAGAGCTTCTCCAGGCAGCCCCACTGGTCGTCGCCGAAGCCGAACCCGCCGAGCATGCCCTTGGCCAGCGCCTTGTTGCTGCCCGGCGAGGGGGTGCTGCCAGGGGGGAAGTTGGCGGCCGGAATGCCGTCGCCGCCGGGGCCCTGGGCGACGACCTTGATGGGGTTGAGCTTCGGCTTGTTCTTGCGGCTGTCGGCCAGCTGGTCCTTGCGCATGGCGTCGACGGCCGCGGCCTTGAGGACGTCGGCACCCGGGTCCTCGGCGAAGGGATCGCCGCCGAACAGGCCGCTCATCTCCTCCATCGTGAGGCCGGGCTTGGGCGGGGCCGTCGCGTTCTGGTACGCGGTGTAGGCCACGAAGCCGCCGCCGCCGAAGACGACCACGATGGCGAGGCCGGCGATCAGGACGCGCTTCGGGGTCAGCACGGAGGAACGGGCCGACCGGCGCCGACCATGGGGCACCTCGGGCGCGGGGCGCTCACTCAACTGCGGACCTGGGCTCACGACCTATGAGCTTGCCCTGTCTTAGGGGGTGGTTGGCAACCGAAACGTGGCATTAAGTTGGCGTTCCCTTGACCAACCAGGCGTTTTCAAATTGTGTGATTTTGGTCACACGCGATAGGGGTCCGCCCCTCGTGCCCCCGTCCCGAAGGGTGGACCTTCCCCAGGCTGTCGAAGGTTCTTTGTGGTCTTGTGCGCGAGATGTCACAGTTTCATGACACGGAACGGATTTTCCCAGGTTGGAAGAATAATGTGCCCGTGGCAGGAATCCTCCTGGTCGAAGACGACCCCTCCGTGCGGACGGCACTCGAGCTGGCACTGACCCGCCAGGGGCACTCCGTCACCTCCTACGCGACCGGCGAGGAGGCTCTCGACCACGTGAGGTCGCGACGGCCCGAGATCGCCATCCTCGACGTCATGCTGCCGGGCATCGACGGGGTCGAGGTGTGCAGGCGCATCCGCAGGCTCGACCAGCTGCCCGTCATCCTGCTCACCGCCAGGGGCGACGACCTCGACGTGGTCGTCGGACTCGAGGCGGGCGCCGACGACTACGTCGTCAAGCCGGTCGAGCCCAGGGTGCTCGACGCGCGCATCAGGGCGATCCTGCGCAGGGCGGAGTCGGCCACCTCCGACCGCATCTCCTTCGGCGACCTGGTCATCGACAGGGGCGCGCTCAAGGTGAGCCTGGCGGGCAAGGAGATCCACCTCACCCCCACCGAGCTGCGGCTGCTGCTGGAGCTGGTCCGCCACCCCGGGCAGGTGCTCAACCGGCGCTACCTGCTGCGTGTGGTCTGGGACCACACCCACGTGGCCGACTCCCGCCTCGTCGACGCCTGTGTGCAGCGGGTGCGGGCCAAGATCGAACCCCTGCCGGCCGAACCGGTGTTCATCCACACCGTGCGCGGCTTCGGCTACCGGTTCAGCCCACCGTGATCGCTTTCCTCACCGGCCTGCGCGGCCGGCTGGTCATCACCTTCACCGTCGTCGCCGTGACGGCCTCCGCGCTGGTCGCGGGCATCGGCTTCGAGCTGGCCAAGGGCGCGCTGATCGAGAGGACGACGAAGACCGCGGTCGACGACCTCACCAAGGACCTCGAGCGCATCGACTTCGCCGTCGGCGAGCTGCGCCCAGGCGAGGTGCCGCCGAGCAGCGAGGAGCTCACCAACCTCGCCAACGCGCTCGCGGGGCCCGACCGGCACACCCTGCTGGAGTACCAGGACCAGTACTACCGCGACGACGAGGGACTCTTCGGCGGCGGCGACGTCACGGGTGAGCTGCGGGGACAGGCCCGCAGCAGGCTGGCGAGCCAGCGCAGGATGATCGACGGCGAGCTGTGGCTCGTCCTCGGCACGCAGGTCTACCGCGCGGGCACCGACGACGTCGCCCAGCCGACCGGGCTGCTGGTCTTCGAGTTCGTCTCGCTCAGCGAGGAGGAGCGCACGCTGGCCAACCTCAGGGAGGCCTTCGCCCAGGCGGGCGGCATCACGCTGCTGATCGCGCTGACGGTCGCCCTGGTGTCGGCCAGGCACGTGCTGCTCCCTGTGGGCAGGCTCAGCGCCGCGGCGCAGGCGCTCGGAAGAGGCAGGCTCGACACGCGCCTGCCCGTGCGCGGCAAGGACGAGCTGGCCGAGCTGACCGCCCACTTCAACGACGCCGCGGCCGCCCTGGAGCTCAGCGTGTCGGAGCTGCGCGCGCTGGAGGCGATGTCGCGCAGGTTCGTCGCCGACGTCTCGCACGAGCTGCGCACGCCGCTGACCGCGATGACCGCCGTGGCCGACATGCTCTCCGAGGAGGCCGAGCGGCTGCCTGAGCAACCCGCCAAGGCCGTACGGCTGGTGCTGTCGGAGGTGGGCAGGCTCAGGGAGCTGGTCGAGCACCTGATCGAGGTGAGCAGGTTCGACGCGGGCACCGCGACGCTGGCGCTGGAGTCCGTCGACGTGGCCGACGCCATCTGCGACAGCCTCGAGGTGCGCGGCTGGAGCGACGACGTCAGGGTCCAGACGCCCGCGGGCGTGGTCGCCAACCTTGATCCGCGCAGGTTCGACGTCATCGTGGCCAACCTGGTCGGCAACGCGCTCAAGCACGGCGGCCAGCCGGTCCTGATCACCGCCCGGAGTACGCCCAACGGACTGGAGGTGAAGGTGCGAGACCACGGCGAGGGCATCCCGCCCGAGGCGCTGCCGCACGTCTTCGACCGCTTCTTCAAGGTGGGCACGGGGCGGGTCAGGAGCCAGGGCAGCGGCCTCGGGCTCTCGATCGCGCGGGCCAACGCCCAACTGCACGGCGGCACGATCTCGGTCCGCCCCCAGCAGCCTGGCACCCTGTTCACGGTCTGGCTGCCGCACACATGAGACGGGCGCTCCCTCTACTGACCTGCCTGGCGTTGCTCACCGGCTGCGGCATCAGCCCGACAGCCGTCTCCTCGCTCGGCTCGCCGCCCGTGATCAGCACCGAGCCCATCTTCTCCCAGGTCTACCTGATCAAGAAGGGACGGCTGGTGCAGCAGCGCGTCAGGGTCCCTGGCAAGACCGCCGAAGACCTCATGCGCACGCTCATGGACCTGGCCAGCCACCCTGTGGAGTCGGGCCAGGACACCGACCTGTACGGCATGCGCTACCAGGACGCCGAGGCCGAGCCCGTCGGCAGGCAGCAGCGCCTGGACCCCTCCGAGACCAGGAGCCTCGTCCTCTACGTCACCCTGCAGGGCGAGCGGGAGCTCAGCCGCGTGGCGCTGGCCCAGATCGTCTGCACCGCGCGGCTGCGCACCGACATCTCCAAGGTGCAGGTCAACATCGCCAGGACCGTCGCACCCTCGACGACGAGCGGCAGGCGCACCTGCAAGGAGTTCCACGATCTGGCTCCCGCAGGCGCGCCCTCCTAGCGGCCGCTACATCGTGATGTCCTCCAGCATCTCGGTCACCAGCGCGGCGATCGGCGAGCGCTCGGACCTGGTCAGCGTGACGTGGGCGAACAGCGGGTGCCCCTTGAGCTTCTCCACCACCGCGACCACGCCGTCGTGCCTGCCGAGCCCTGAGGTTGTCGCGCTGGGCGATGTCGTGGGTGAGCACGACCCTGGAGTTGGCCCCGATGCGGCTCAGCACCGTCAGCAGCACCCCGCGCTCCAGCGACTGCGCCTCGTCCACGATCACGAAGGCGTCGTGCAGCGAGCGGCCGCGGATGTGGGTGAGCGGCAGGACCTCCAGCATGCCCCTGTCGAGGACCTCCTCGATCACCTCGGGCGTGGTGACCGCGCCCAGGGTGTCGTAGACGGCCTGCGCCCACGGGCCCATCTTCTCGCCCTCACTGCCGGGCAGGTAGCCGAGCTCCTGGCCGCCGACCGCGTAGAGCGGGCGGAAGACCACCACCTTGCGGTGCTGGCGGCGCTCCAGGACGGCCTCCAGGCCCGCGCAGAGCGCCAGCGCGGACTTGCCGGTGCCCGCCCTGCCGCCGAGGGAGACGATGCCCACCTCGGGGTCCATGAGGAGGTCGAGGGCGATGCGCTGTTCGGCGGAGCGGCCGTGCAGGCCGAACGCCTCCCTGTCGCCTCTGACCAGCCGTACGGACTTGTCCGGCAGCACCCTGCCGAGCGCCGAGCCCCTGCTCGACAGCAGCCGCAGGCCGGTGTGGGTGGGCAGCTCTCGCGCCTCCTCCAGGTCGGCGGTCCCCTTGTCGAAGAGCGTCTCGACGTCCTCGGTGGTGACCTGGATCTCCGCCATGCCGGTCCAGCCCGACTCCACGACCAGTTCGGCGCGGTACTCCTCCGCCGACAGGCCGATCGAGGCCGCCTTGACCCGCATGGGCAGATCCTTGGATACCAGCACCACGTCCTTGCCCTCGGCGGCCAGTGTGCGCGCCACGGTGAGGATGCGGGTGTCGTTGTCGCCCAGCCTGAACCCGACCGGCAGGATCGAGGGGTCGCTGTGGTTCAGCTCGACCCTGATCGTGCCCTCGCCCGTGGGCATCGGCTCGTCGAGCCTGCCGTACTTGACGCGCAGGTCGTCGAGGTAGCGCAGCGCCTTGCGTGCGAAGTAGCCGAGCTCGGGATGGTGCCGCTTGGCCTCCAACTCCGTGATCACGACGATCGGAAGGACGATCTCATGCTCGGCGAAGCGGGTCATCGCCGCCGGGTCGGCGAGCAGGACCGAGGTGTCCAGCACGTAGATGCGCTTGGTGTTGGGCTTGTTGCTCGAGGACACTGCCACACGTTCTCCCCCGGGCGCCCGGTGGAGCGGGCACCCTGCAGACGAGGCGGGAATTCGGACCGGACCCGCACCCCCGAAGGGCGCCGGGGTCCGGCCCCCCTCGGCAGATCTATGCGCAAAGGCGGGCCCTCTCCGGAGCGACCGGCCCGTGGCCGGCCACTTCCAACGTTAGGTCCTGAATACCCGCCCCCGAAGAGGCCAAGCGTGTGTTCACGCGCTGTTCGTGAACTCGTCTCAGGAACCGTAACGCCGGTGTCTCGCGGCGTAGTCGCGCAGCGCCCGCAGGAAGTCGACTCTGCGGAAGTCAGGCCAGTAGGCCTCGCAGAAGTAGAACTCGGAGTGGGCGCTCTGCCAGAGCATGAATCCTGACAGCCGTTGCTCACCGGAGGTCCTGATGAGCAGGTCGGGATCGGGCTGGCCGCGAGTGTAGAGATGCTCCGCGATGTGCTCCACATCGAGAACCTCGACCAGGTCCTCGATGCTCGCCCCCTTGCTGGCGTGCTCCTGAAGGAGTGAGCGCACCGCATCGGCAATCTCACGTCTTCCTCCATACCCAACCGCAACGTTCACAATCAGCCCTGGACGGTGTGATGTGACTTCTTTTGCGTTTTTCAGGACATTCGCCGTCCTGTCCGGCAGAAGGTCGAGCGCGCCGACCGGGCTGATGCGCCAGCCCTCGGCCACGAGTTCCTGTGTGACGTCCTCGATGATCTTCAGAAGCTGCTCGAGCTCCTCCTTCGGCCTGTTGAGGTTGTCGCTGGAGAGCATCCAGACGGTGACGACCTCCACGCCCGCCTCGCGGCACCACGTGAGCAGCTCGGAAATCTTGTCGGCGCCTTTGCGGTGCCCCTTGCTGACGTCGCGCATGCCCATCGCGCGCGCCCAACGGCGGTTGCCGTCGATGATGACCCCGACGTGCCGGGGGAAGTTGTCGCTGTCGGCTGACAGCTTGGCCTCCAAGCGGCGCTCGTAGAGCCGGTAGACCAGATCGCGCAGGCCCACGGAGTCCCTCCCCAGCGGTGCTGTGCCTTTGTGGTCGTCTCACGACCTAACAGGCAATTATCACCGCCTTTGGAGGCTGCCCGCCCCCTCAATCGGATTACGGCCGAGCTCCACGGGCTTCAGAGCCCCTTCCGCCTCCTCTACCAGGGACTCCACGAAGGCGGCCAACTCACCGGAGGTGAGGACCGCGCGCATCCCGATGCCGGAGGGTCCCCATGCCTCCATGATACGCCCTTCTGGTCACCCGCCACTCGCCCCTGCCGTCCTGGGCGGGCACCCAGACAGGGATGGTCCTCAGCTGGCAGCGGAGCTCGCCCCCTCCGACGACATCGGACCTGGTGCGGTAGCGGAAGGCGAACAGCTCGCCGTCGGGCTCGTTCGCGGGGAACCTGTCGTCGGGGTCCGGCCACAGCCGGGCCTGCCCCCGCCCCGACCTGGCCGCCCCGACCCCGCGGGCCAGGCGCGCCAGGAACCACCCGCACCGCTCACCCACGACGCCGTACGGCGTGCCGTCGCGATGGAGCGCCAGGGTGACCTCGTACGGCATGCCGGCACTGTCCGTGCAGGCGATGGGCGTGACGGTCAGATACGAGCCGTCGACGCAACGTAGTCCCCCCATGCCCAGAGCGTTTCCGCCCTAAATCTTGCTAAACCCATAAAAACGGGCAGCATTGCCACCGAGCACCTTGCTGCGATCCGTGGCACCAAGAAGTGCGCTGTAAACCGTGAAGACGGTCTGGTAGTCGGCCGCCAGCAGCAGAACCGGCCAGTCGCTGCCGAACATCAGCCGGTCGGCGCCGAACACCTCGACCGCGTGCTCGACGTAGGGACGCAGGTCCTCCACCGTCCAGTGCTCATGGTCCGCCTCGGTGACCAGTCCCGACACCTTGGCGTGGACGTTGGGCAGCTCGGCCGCGGCCCGCAGCCCCGCGGCCCACGGCTCCAGCTCACCGGCGGCGATCCTGGGCTTGGACAGGTGGTCGACGACCACCTGGAGCGAGGGATGGCGCTCGGCGATGGTCACCACGTGCTCCAGATGCCTGGGCAGGAGCGACACCACGTCGAACGGCACGCCCGCCTCCGCGAGCAGTCCCAGCCCTTCCAGCACGGAGTCCCTGACCAGCCAGTCAGGGTCAGGCTCGGTGTGGATGAGGTGACGCACCCCCACAAACTTCGGATGTCTCCGGTAGCGGTCGAGGGCGTGCGCGGCTTCGTCCGGCCGGTCGAGCGGCACCCAGCCGACGACACCGGCGATGAAGTCGTGGGCCTCGGCGTGGGCCAGCATCGCGTCGGTCTCCCAGAAGGAGTCGTCCGCCTGGACCACCACGGTCCTGTCGACGCCCGCGGCGGCCAGCTCGGGAGCCAGGTCCTCGGGGCCGAACGTCCTGTAGAGCGCAGGAAGGTCGGGCGTGGGCCAGGTGTAGTCGCCGGTCTCGAGGTTCCAGAAGTGTTGGTGCGCGTCGACAATCACGCCGCAAACCTAGGATCTCTACCCGGGACGGGGCAAGCCGTCCCGGCGTCCGCCCCCGCGGGACGCCCGGCGGAAAGGATCGCCCCCTCACCCCGTTCCTGCGCGAATCCCCCTACAGTGATCGCCTCGGATGTGTGATCACGTGTGGACACCCGCAGCGAGGAGGACGTCATGGGGCTGCAGCCGCCGCCCGAGCTCGCCATGCTGGCCAACATCGTCTTCTCGTGGCCGCTGGTCGACGAGGTCCTGCTGCACGAGGCCGGGTCCCGGTGGATCTCCTTCGCGGTGACGGCGGCGCGCGTCTCCGCGACCGCCACCACGCACGCCGCCAGGACCGTCACCCGCAACGACGGCGAGGGGGTCAGGGCGTTCGGCGGGGACTGGCAGGACACCTCGGACCGTTCCGGCGACGCGATCTCCGCCGCGCTGCTCATCGGCGGCGCGCTGCAGCTCTCAGCCATGATCGTGCTCGCCATGAAGGTGGCGCTGCTCCTCGTCCTTTTGCGGGTCGCCCTGAACCTGGCGCGGCTGGCCGCGGCCTCGGGACCCACGGCGGGCGCCTCGCTCGCCGCCGTCCCCGCGGTCGTGGGCGGCGGCAGGACCGCCTCGCGGGAGATCGTCCGTAAGCAGGTCGACCTGATGGAACGCAGCGCCCTGCGTCTGTTCCAGCGCGCCTCAGGGCTGCTGCGCAAACCGCCCGACAAGGTGGGGGCCGCCGCGATCCCGCCAGGCAAGCGCCCGCCGACCCCCGTGCGCGACCCCGACAACTATCTCGAGGCCGCGGCCGACAAGAGCGTGGACGTCAAGAGCATCACGCCGTATCCCATCTGGCGCCGTGATCGCGAGCCGCTCTACCGGGCCTCGGACCGGTCTCCTGACACGATCTTCGAGCAGGGCCTCCATCCGCGCGACCCGTCGATGACCAACCTGTCCGACTACGTGCTCAAAAGCAGGCCTTCCGCCTTCGTCGGAACCAGCACCCGCACGGACATCGACAACGCGTTCCCTCGCGGCCACGTCTACGAGGTCGACGCCCCCGGCGGGATCGACGTCCAGGAGACCTTACGGGGCGCCACCCACCTGTCCCACGAGCGCGAGATCGCCTTCCCCGGAGGCGTGCACCGAAGGTACATCTCCGGCGCCTGGCCGCGGGGAGCACCCAGGACGCCTGAGCACTTCATCCCCAACCCGCACTACGACCCCTACCCCGGCCATCCGGGGTTGTCGTCAGGAGGATCGTCGTGAACGCCACCCCGCCGCGCCCGCCACCGGTCACCGACGATCTGCGGCGGCAGGCGCGGCAGAGCCCTGGCACCTGGCTGTACGCGGTCGATCCGTTCTTCGACCCCAACGGCGAGGTCCCGCCCTACGGAGTCGTCGGCGCCTGGCAGGTCGACGAGCGCGGCGAGATCAGCGGCGAGTTCCGCCACAACCCCGGCTACCGTCCCTCGCCGGTGGCGCTGGACCATCCCGAGCCGACCGACCCGTTCGACCGCGCCGCGCAACTGGCCTCGACCGGCTACGCCGACGGCCGCGACCTCGTCCCGCTGCTGCTGGAGGCGGAGGTGATCGTGGCCGCGGGCCCCGGCGGCGGGGTGCCGGTGTTCGACACGGGCGAGGGCAGGGCGGCGTTCGCCTACACGGCCATGGCCCACCTGCCGGACGCCCTGCCGGACGGCGCCACGGACTGGCAGCGCCTGCGCGGTCGTGACCTCGTGGCGCTCCTGCCGCAGGACACCGGCGTCGCCGTCAACCTCGAGGGACCCGCGGGCGTCCTCCTGGCTGCCGACGAGCTTCGCCGCTGACCGGCACCAGGGCCGGTTTCCCCCTGGCCGACCCGCACCGGCGGGCTTGCCCTGCCGACCGGCTCCTGACGGGCTTCCCACCGGGAGCCGGTCGTCACAGCCGCTCGATGGCCCGCCTGAGCCGTACGGCGTCCTCACCGCTGCGCTGCTCCGCGTGCCGGTAGTTCGCCTCCATGACACGCACGTCGTCCCCCGAGGTCACCTGCCGCTCCCCCAGCGCCTCGAACACCTCCAGCGCCTTCCTGGTGACCGCGAGGTAGCCGGCCTTGACCATGCTCTCGACATCCTCGCCCCAGGGATCGCCCTCACCCTCGAGATGGGCGCGCAACGCCCCCACCGCCTCCAGCCAGGTCGTGCCGGTCTCGCCCAGCCCCGCGCCGGTGCCGCGCAGGTCAGCACGGGAGATGTCCATCCCCTCGCCGAGATTTTCGCTCACCGCTCCTCCAGCCGCCGCACGACCAGCTCGACCCCGTCGGCGAACTCGTCCAGCTGCCGCATCACGTCGGCGTGCACGCCGCCCAGCGTCTCGGCGAGCGCCCGCGGATCGGACGGCCCGGACGCCTCCAGCCCCGGCATGCCCGCCCGCAGGTCGTCCAGCGCCGCGTTGACCGCCACGAGGATCTCGCGTGCGAGGTCCTCCGACGCCATCCGCATGACGCGTGGGTCGAGGCGCAGCTCACGCAGCCGCCCGTCCTGCCCTGCCACCACGCGCACCTGGCCGTCCGCCGCCTCGCCGTCGCCCCGGAGGGCGATGTCCTCGCGCGGCTCCGCCGTCCGGCCGAGCGCCTGGACGACCTCTGCCAGCATCTCGCCGATGCGCTGCCCGTTCTCGTGCATGGTCACCTTTATCTCACCTCGCCCCCTCGCCCCCTCGCCCCCTCGCACCCCACCTCAGCGTGAGCGCAGCCGGCGAGGGAGCAGCCGCCGCCACGCGCGCGACGGAGGCTCGGTGGAGGACTGCGGGGACGGCTCGGCCAGGCGGCCCCTGGCCCGCAGCCAGGCGGCGAAGTCGTCGGCGTCGGCCCGGTAGCCGGGTGGAGGGGCCGAGCGGGCCCCGGCGTAGGCGGCGAACTCGGTGGCCAGATCCTTACCCGCCGCGGCTGCCGCGTCGGGGCGGAGTCTGGCCACGATCGCGCGCCGCTTGGCGAGCAGGCTGCGGGCCTGGGCGGCCAGCCGTGCCGGGTCGAAGCCAGGGGGCGGCTCGGCGCCGTTCACCAGCGCGGCGACGACCCGCGCCTGTGCCTGCTCGAGCCGTTCCCTGATCTGCCCGTCGCCGCCCTGGCCCTCTCCCGCCTGGCCCTCCCTCGATTGGCTCTCTCGCCCCTGGCTCTCTGGCGCTCCGCTCCCTGGCGCCCGGCTCCCTGGCGCCCGGCTCCCTGGCGCCCGGCTCCCTGGCGCCCGGCTTCCTGGCGCCCGGCTTCCTGGAGGGCTCATGGGCGGTCGGCGGTGGTCATGGCGGCGCGGATCCTGCCGAGCTCCCCCGCCAGGGCCGCGTCGCTCGGGTAGGCGTCGTCCCACTCCAGCAGGACGCCCGGGGGTTCGACGCGGGCGCACAGCTCCGACAGCAGCTCGAGAACCGCCTCCGGCACGCTCTCCTGATGCGTGTCGTGCCAGATGCCGTCGTGCAGGTGACCGCCCGCGACGTGCACGTAGGCCAGCGAGGCGAGCGGGAGCGCGTCCAGCGCCCCGACCGCCGACAGGCCGAGGTTCACCTGGTTGGTGTAGAGGTTGGCGACGTCCACGAGCAGCTGGACTCCGGTCCTGTCGACGAGTTCGGCGAGGAACTGGGCCTCGGTCAGCTCGTCCTCGGGCCAGCCGAAGATCGCCGCCACGTTCTCCAGCGCCAGGGGGACGGGAAGGGCGTCCTGGGCGCGTCTGATGTTGTCCGCGACCACCTCGAGCATCTCCCTGGTGCGCGGCACGGGCAGCAGGTGGCCCGCCTCCATCCCGCCCGCCCTGACGAACGCCAGGTGCTCGCTGACCAGCGGCGAGTCCAGCTCCTGCGCGCAGGAGGCCAGGTGCGCCAGGCGCGCGGGATCGGGAGGGGCCGCGTCGCCGAGACCGAGGCCGACACCGTGCGGGATCACCGGCACGCCCCTGCCCCGTAGCACCCGCAGCGACTCGGGCAGCCGTCCTGGCCTGATGTTCTCGGCGACGACCTCGACGAAGTCGACGTCGGGAAGGCGTTCGACGGTCAGGTCGATCTCGGGACGCCAGCCGAGGCCCACCCCCAGCTTCCCGCTCTCGGGCGAAGGCCGCTGCACCCGGTCACCCGCCGCCGCAGCCGCCGCCGCACCCACCGCCGCCGCCGCAGCCAGAACCGCCTCCTCCGCCGCCCGACGAGCAGGAGGAGGACGAGCCGAAGTCGGCGCCGCCGTAACTGCTGTCCGATCCCGAGCCGCCGCCGCAGGAACCTCCCGCGCAGGCGCCTGAGGAGGTCGCGTGGGTCTCGTCCTCGTCGCTCTGCAGTTCCTGCTGCATGGTGGGGTCGCCGAGCTCACCCAGGCCGTACAGGGCGACGGGCACGGCCATCGCGAAGGCCATCTGGGGCGCGTACGGCATCGCGGCACCCCGCACGTGCGTCTGCTGCGCCCTGAGCAGCTCGGCCTGGCCCGCGGTGCTGAGGACGTTGGCGAGGGCGCGGCGGTGCTTGCGGGCCGCCGCCAGCCCGCTGATCGCGAGGATGGTGGAGATGATCACCGTGCCGACTCCCAGCGGCCACGCGGGCATCGCGCCCGTGAACATCAGGACCGCCGCGACCGGCACAAGGGCGCCCGACAGGTAGGCGAGCGCCGAGAGCCGGTTCAGGCGCGACCTGACCGGCACCAGCGAACCGTCCGGCACGAGCAGGCCGACGCTCGTGAGGTGATGGCGCAGGTCCTCCATCACGGGCCCGGTCCCGACGTCGTGGCGGACCACACCGGCCGAGACGCCGCCCGGCCTGGCCCTGACCACGTCGAGGACGGCCCGCTCGACGGGATCGGGCGAGGAGGCCGACGCGACGTGGTGGAGCGTGCCGCCGCGCGACACCCGCAGCGCGCCCGCCTTGGCCATGATCGCGATGGCGGTGTTCACCACCCGCCGGGGGCCTCCCGCGAGGTAGGCCAGCTCGTAGTGGCCGAGTTCGCCGGGGGACGCGTTGGCCGCGACCGAGCGGACCCTGCGGTGCTCACGCTTGAGGGCCGAGGAAGCGCCGCTGACGGCGGCGATCAGGACCAGCGAGACGACGATGAGGAGGAGATCCATGTACTGCCTCCCTGAGGGGAAGGAGGACGATGCCCCGTGTACCAAGTAGACGCTCGGCGCCAGGGGGAAGTTTCCCCCACAGGGGACCTTCTCAGGAAGTTCACCTTCTCGGGAAGCCCGCCTTCTCAGGAAGACCGGCCATGCCGGAGACGCGCACCCGGCATGGCCGTCAGGTCACAGCCGGTCGAGCAGCGCGTTGTACTCGCTCCACAGCTCCTTGGGCAGGTGGTCGCCGAACTTCTCGAAGTGGGCGGGGATCAACGCCGCCTCCTCACGCCAGACCTCGCGGTCGACGGTGAGCAGCGTGCGCAGGTCCTCCTCCGGCAGGTCGAGGCCGTCGGTGTCGAGCGTCCTCGGCAGCAGCCCGATCGGCGTGGGCACGGCCTCGGCCTCGCCGTTCAGGCGCTCGACGATCCACTTGAGCACGCGGCTGTTCTCGCCGAAGCCCGGCCAGATGAAGCGGCCCGCGTCGTCCTTGCGGAACCAGTTGACGTAGTAGATGCGCGGCGGCTTGGCGCCTTCGCGCCTGCCCATCGCCAGCCAGTGTCCGAAGTAGTCGCCCATGTTGTAGCCGCAGAAGGGCAGCATGGCGAACGGGTCGTAGCGCAGCTCGCCGACCTTGCCCTCGGCGGCGGCGGTCTTCTCGGAGGCGACGTTGGCTCCGAGGAAGACGCCGTGCTGCCAGCTCAGCGACTCCGTGACCAGCGGAACCGCGGTGGCGCGGCGCCCGCCGAACAGGATGGCCGAGATGGGCACGCCCTTGGGGTCCTGCCATTCCGGCGCGATGGTCGGCGCCTGGGAGGCGGGGGTGGTGAAGCGGGCGTTCGGGTGCGCGGCGGGCTCGTCGGAGCCTGGCGTCCACGAACGGCCCTTCCAGTCGGTGAGGTGCGCGGGCGGCTCGTCGGTGAGACCCTCCCACCACACGTCGCCGTCGTCGGTGAGGGCGACGTTGGTGAAGATGCTGTTGCCCCAGAGCGTCTTGACCGCGTTGGCGTTGGTGGTCTCGCCGGTGCCCGGCGCGACACCGAAGAAGCCGGCCTCCGGGTTGATGGCGTAGAGCCTGCCGTCCGCGCCGTAGCGCATCCAGGCGATGTCGTCGCCGATCGTCTCGACCTTCCAGCCGGGAATGGTCGGCTGCAGCATGGCGAGGTTGGTCTTGCCGCAGGCGCTCGGGAAGGCGGCGGCGACGTAGCGCGTCTCGCCCTCGGGCGGCGTCAGCTTCAGGATGAGCATGTGCTCGGCCAGCCAGCCCTCGTCGCGCGCCATCACGCTGGCGATGCGCAGCGCGTAGCACTTCTTGCCCAGCAGCGCGTTGCCGCCGTAGCCCGAGCCGTACGACCAGATCTCACGGGTCTCGGGGAAGTGGCTGATGTACTTGGTGGAGCTGCACGGCCACGGCACGTCCTGCCGGCCCTCGGCCAGGGGCGCGCCGACGGAGTGGACCGCCTTGACGAAGTCACCGCGTCGCTCGATGAGGCGCAGCGCCTCCTCCCCCATACGCGTCATGATCCGCATGGACACGGCGACGTACGGCGAGTCGGTGATCTCGACGCCGAGCTGGGAGATCTCCCCGCCCAGCGGACCCATGCAGAACGGCACGACGTACATCGTGCGTCCGCGCATGCAGCCCTTGAACAGCTCGCCGAAGGTCTGGCGCATCTCGGCGGGCGCGATCCAGTTGTTCGTCGGGCCCGCGTCCTCCTCGCGCTCGGAGCAGATGAACGTGCGGTCCTCGACCCTCGCGACGTCGCTCGGGTCGGACTTGGCGTAGAAGCTGTTGGGCCGCTTCGCCAGGCGGGTGAAGGTGCCCTGGTCGACGAGCAGGTTCGTCAGGCGCGTCCATTCGGCCTCTGAGCCGTCGCACCACTCGATCCGCGCGGGTTGCGTCAGGGCGGCGATCTCGTTCACCCAGTCGACCAATTTCTGGTTGGTCGTCGGGGTGGGTACTTCCACGGAAAGGGACACGGCGGTGGCTCCTCCACTCTTTTCTGGGCCACGTCATCATTAACGACTAATGCCGACAAAGGCGAATTGGAGTAGACCTTTGCGCAGGCTGTGGCCTTGATGGAGGGGGTCCCTACCCACCGAGAAGCGATTTAAAGAATGCAATTGGTCCAGACCAGAATGAAAGGTCTACACCAATTCGGCGATTGGTTCAGTCCATTCCCCTGGGACCCGCTGCCCGCACCCTGTCGACGTGCTGCAAAGCGTCGCGCAACTCGGCCAGCCAGGTGTCGGTGTGCTTGCCGACCAGCCGTACGCACCAGGCGAGAGCGTCGCTGCGGCTACGGGCCACACCCGCGGCCACCAAAGTGTCGAGGACCTGTCGCTCGGGCTGCCGCAGGCGGGTCATGACGGGGACCGACAGTGTGGTGAACATCACCGTCTCGCCGCCGCACGTGACGCCCCACGAGACCTTCCTGCGGAACTTCCGCTCGGCCTCGGAGGCGATCTCGATGCGCTGCTCCCTGGTCTCCTCACGGAAGCGCCCGATCATGCCTTCGATCATGGCGGCGCGTTCGACGTCCGACTCGGCGCGTTCATGGTCGCGCCCCTCGCCCTCTTCTCCCGAGCCCCTGCGCCCGGCCGGCTCGGGGAGCACCCCTACGACCGCGATCTCCTCGCGGTCGAGGACGACGGTGAGCGGGCCCTCGAACCAGCTCTCGGGGAGGCGCCCTGTGAACCATCCGCGGAGCTGGGTGACTGCTTCGTCAGTATCCATGTAATGAGAATTACACATCAACGAGACAAGAGCCAGCCCCGATCGTCCTGCTGGAGATCCGTCTAGCGGACGCGCGCGGCCACGGCCGGGCTGACCCGCACGATGCCCGCCAGATTGCGCGTGCTGAGCGGGGAGATCTTCACCACGTCACCCGTGCGGGGCGCCTGGAGCACCTTGCCGTTGCCCCAGTAGATCGCCACATGGGAGATGTAGCCAGGGTTGGTGGGATCGCTCCGCCAGAAGACCAGGTCGCCCGGCTGCACCTGCGACAGCGGCACCTGCGGCCCCGTCACCCACTGCTGGTGGGTGACGCGCGGCATGCGCACCCCCGCCCGGGCGAAGGCCCACTGCACCAGCCCCGAGCAGTCGAAGGTGTCGGGCCCCTCGGCGCCCCACACGTACGGCCTGCCCAGCTTGCCGGCCGCGGCCTGCAGCGCCGTGGTCAGCTGGGGGACCGTCATGAACGAGCCCGAGCTCCACTGCGCGACCTTCTTCGGCGCGGCCAGCACCGGATTGATCGCCGCGACCTGCGTGCCCTTCGGCAGCACCCGCAGCAGCGCCCTCCGCAGGGCGGCGGTGTCGACCTTGGGGGCGCTCACCACGATCGCGTTGTTCTGCGGGAAGCCGAGCGAGCGGGCCTTGTCCCTGGAGAGCACCGCGTCGACCGCGCCCATGCCCATGGTCGCGTAGGCGCCGATCCTGAGCTGACCGCCGGGTCCTGGAACGCTACGGCCGAGCGTGAGCCCTCCGTCGTTGCCGAGCACGAACGAGACCGCGACGTCGCCGCCGGCCACGTTGGCCCACAGGCCGTCGGACGAGGCGGTCACCTTGGGGGTGTAGGACCTGAAGCTGGAGGGATCGACGCCGAGCGTCTGCACGCGCTTGCCGTCGATCGTGACCGAGGCGGCGTCGGCGAGTTCGACCGCCCTGATGCCCTTGATCTTGACGACCTTCTCCATCGTGGCGCGCCGCAGCGGCTTGCGCGTCACCACGAACACGCTCGGCTCGTGGAGCTTGTCGAGCGGCCGCACCGGCGGCGCGATCTCGCTCCTGGCCGCGAGGTTCTCCTGCGGCGCGAGCTTCCTGGCCGTCACGGTGTTCGTGTCGGCGCCCGGGTCGTCGGACGAGAACTCCCCGAGTAACGCCAGGTCCGCGGCGATCACCAGGGCCAGCGTCACGGAGATGTAGGGGATGAGCCTGCTGCGCAGCGCCCTCCTGCGCCCGCGCTTGCGGCCGCCGTTCACGAGGAAGGAGAGGTCCTGCCTGATGCCGCCTGGCGCATGCGGAAAATCCGCCGGGCCAGGGGCCCGGCGGATCATCTCTTCGGGAGTCAGTTGCCGATGTACGGCACGGCCTCGAGGATCTCGACCGTGTTCTGACGGCCGTTGGGCATGGCGTAGGTCGCCTTCTCCCCGATCTTCTTGCCGTTGATGGCGGCACCGAGAGGGGACTTGGGCGAGTAGACGTCGATCGGCGCGCCGGTCTCCTCGCGGGAGGCCAGCAGGAAGGTGACCTCGTCGTCGTCACCCTCGAAGCGGATCGTGACGGTCATGCCGGGGCCGACCACGCCCTCGGTCTTGGGGGCTTCGCCGACCTTGGCGCTGTCAAGGAGCTGACGGAGGTGGAAGATGCGGGCTTCCATCTTGCCCTGCTCATCCTTGGCCGCGTGGTAGCCGCCGTTCTCCTTCAGGTCGCCCTCCTCGCGAGCGGCCTCGATCTTCTTGGCGATGTCAACGCGACCCGGGCCAGAGAGGTAGTCGTACTCCTCCTTGAGGCGGTCATACGCCTCCTGAGTCAGCCAGGTGACGTTCTCATCGCGAGAGTCGGCCACGGGTTCTCCTTGCTTCCTTAGGGGGCCCTGAGTTCACTTGGGTTGGCGAATTGCGAAAGACTAACAACCTTACCGCTTGAGCGCTTCCCCAAATGTCTCACTATACGAGATAGCAGGCCTGGATGTGGACTGACGAGGCCTGGGCACTGGTGTCCAGGCGCTCCTTCAGTCGGATATACCCCTCACCAGCGGGAATCTTTACTTCCTTGCTGCCGACTTCTACATGGTTGGCGTCGGTGGCCCTCAGCCTGCACACCACGCCCTTGCCGGCGGGCCTGGAGATCTCGAAGGTGATACCCGCGGAGTCGGGTCTGCTCGCGTCGAAGGCGACGACCTGCTGCGGAACCGTGGCCTGTCCTGTGGCGGTCCACATCACGTAGCCCCAGCCGCCCGCCACGATCGCCACCAGGATCGCGATCACGACGTGGACGACGAACCTGCCCTGCCGTTCGGGACGGTCGCTGAAGTCGTCCGGTGTGCCGAGAACGGGCCCGTTCTCGACATCTCTGGTGGCCATGACGGAATCTCCCTGCACTCCCCGGTGTTGTCCGAGACAATTGTCGCCTGTCGGGGGTCCGCCCCCGCGACCGCCCAAGAGAAGTAAACCTCTTGTGGCGAGTGAACCGGTCCGAACTGAGGAGACAGCGAGCCAGTGAGCGCACCGCTGAGGCTGATGGCCGTCCATGCACACCCGGATGACGAGTCGAGCAAGGGCGCCGCGACGATGGCCCGTTACGTCGCGGAGGGCGTCGAGGTCCTGGTCTGCACCCTCACGGGCGGTGAACGGGGCTCCGTGCTCAACCCGAAGATGGACCGGCCCGAGATCGTCGAGAACATCGGCGAGGTGCGGCGCAAGGAAATGGATCGCGCGCGCGAGATCCTGGGTGTCCAGCAGCGCTTCCTCGGCTTCGTCGACTCGGGGCTGCCGGAGAGCGAGGAGGAGGAGCTGCCCGAGGGCTGCTTCGCCCTGCAGCCGCTCGAGATCGCCTCGGCGCCGCTCGTGGCGGCCGTGCGTGAGTTCAGGCCGCACGTCATCCTCACCTACGACGACGACGGCGGCTACCCGCACCCCGACCACATCATGACCAACAGGGTCTCGGTCGAGGCCTTCGACGCCGCGGGCGACCCCGACCGCTACCCGGGCACAGGCGACCCCTGGCAGCCGCTGAAGCTCTACTACCAGATGGGCTTCACCAAGGAGCGGTTCGAGGCGCTGCACGAGGCGATGAACGAGCGCGGCATGGGCTCGCCCTACGCCGACTGGATCGCCAGATGGGAGGACAGGCCGCAGAAGTGGCCCGTCACCACCAAGGTGCCGTGCGGCGACTACTTCGCCACCCGCGACGAGGCGCTGATGGCGCACGCCACGCAGGTCGACCCCGACGGGTTCTGGTTCGTGTGCCCGAGGGATCTGCAGCAGGAGATCTGGCCGACCGAGGACTACCACCTGGCCAGGTCGCTCGTCGACACCGAGCTTCCCGAGGACGACCTGTTCGCGGGCATACACGCCGAGGAGACCGCGGCCGCCTGCAAGTAAGCTGGAGCCGTGACGTACTTCGCCATAGGTGACGTGAGCCCTGGAATCCTGGGCTTCACCGTCGTGGCCCTCATGGGATTCGCGCTGTTCCTTCTCATCAAGTCGATGAACAAGCAGATCTCCAAGATCGAGGTTCCCCACGAGGCCGACCTGGACAAGAAGTGAAAATTCTGGATAACTCGGCGGAAAGCCGGTTCGAGATCCATGTCGATGGACAGCTCGCCGGGTTCGCCGAGTACAAGCTCCTGCCCTCCACGATCGTCTTCACCCACACCGAGGTGAAGCCCGAGTTCGAGGGGCAGGGGCTGGCCGGACAGCTGGTGGCCCACGCCCTCGGCGCCAGCAGGGACACCGGGCTGAAGGTGCGCCCGCTGTGTCCCTACGTGGCCAGGTACATCAGCCGTCACCCCGAGTACAAGGACCTGCTCGAGGAAGAGTGACCGTCCGTCAGGCCTCCACGCCGGTGACGTCACGCGTCCCGGTCTGCGTGACCGTTCTCGGAGAGCCCTCAGAGCGGACGCCGCGGTAGTTGTTCAGTCGCCGGGCGACCAGGCTCGCTCCAGCGCCTGCGGCAGGCCCCACCAGCCCAGCGGGGTGAGCACGTCGTCCTCGTCGACGATGCCGAGGTAGGCCCACAGCGCGGCCACGTGCGTGAAGAGGGTCTCGGTGGTGTCGAGGTCGTCGGGGTCGTCCATGTCGACCGTGATGTCCTCGGACTCGGCGATGAGCCTGGCGATGCGCTCGGGCGAGGCGAGCACGCCGGGGCCCAGCCTGGCCAGCGCCGCCACCGCTGCCAGCCAGTCGGCGTGGTGGATGGCGCACAGGGCGGCGAGGACCGCCTCCTCGTGGCTGAGCTCCTCGTCGAGCTCGTCGTCCTCCTCGCCGCCGTCGTCGTCGAGGTCGGAGATGGGGCCCGCGATGCCCGCGACGACGGCCAGCCACAGCTCACGGTCGTCGTCGGGGATGAGGCCGCCCTCGAACCCCGCGCAGGCCCGCAGCACGTTGCCCGGGTAGCCGGGGAAGGCGAGCATCTCGCGCAGCCTCGCGGCGGCCAGTCGCAGGTCGGCGTCGGGCAGTTCAGGTCGTTGGGGCAGCTCGGAGAGGATCCGCCGCAGCTCGGCGAGCGCGTAGGCCTCCTCTTCGTCCCATGCGGCGAACAGCTCCTCGTCCTGCTCGTCGCCCACCACCGCGCTCGGCACCCTGCCGTCGGGCAGCGGCGTGTTGAGCCAGCGCTCCTGCAGCTCCTCGTAGGCGGTGCGGGCCGCCGTGTCGCCCCTGGCCAGGAGGTCGGGGTCGATCTCGCCCGCCTGGATGCGCTCCTCCAGGTAGGTGACGAACCTGGCGTGCATCTCCTCGGCGACGGGGCCTCGCTCGTCCTCCTCCGGCCAGACGAAGTAGCTGGGCGTGAGCAGGATCGGCTCGCTGCCCGTCGCCTCCAGCCAGCGCTGCACCTCGCCGACGGTGGCCTTGCCCGACTCGATCGCGCTGAGCGTGCTCCTCGCGGTCTCCCAGAAGGTGACCGACAGCGGGTTGCCCACGGCCAGCATGGCTCTGCGCAGGTCGGGCATGGCCACGAGGGCCACGCCCGAGGGTACGGCCAGCAGCGCGCGCGCCACGTCCCTGCGGGTCAGTCCGGTGGCGGGGCGCCCCGCGTGAGCGCTCACGAAGTCAAGGTCCACGTTCGGTAACCTACGCCCCGACGTGCCCATGAGTCGAAGAAGCAGCCCTTCGCGCGGCCTCCGGCCCCCGTCTCGCGCGTGAGAGGCTGGAGACATGAACAGGCTGCAGCACGCCACCAGCCCCTACCTCCAGCAGCACGCCGCCAACCCGGTCGACTGGTTCGAGTGGGGCGAGGAGGCGTTCGAGGAGGCCAGGCGGCGCGACGTGCCGCTGCTGATCTCGGTGGGCTACTCGGCCTGCCACTG